>CAWGKG010000007.1:0-241994 GCA_963823035.1 uncultured Gemmatimonadales bacterium | reverse complement strand
CTCCGGTTCGGCCGGGTACTCGAGCGCGTGCCCTCCCGAACGGACCGGTGTGTCATTACATTCGGATGTAGACAAAACATGTCCTGCGCCCGGATCTCATCATGACCGGAAGGTTCCTCGCTGAGTTCGAGCTGTACGTGACGCTCGCCGTCGCCCGCCTGGGCGACGAGGCCTACGGTGCGGCGATGCTGCGCGAGATCGAGAGCCGCACGGGCAGACCCGTCTCGATCGGCGCGCTGTACGCCACCTTGTCGCGCCTCGAGGACAAGGGGATGGTGACGGTGAGCCCGGCGGACCCCGAGCCGGGCCAGCGCGGCCGACCGCGGAAGTACTGCCGGCTCACCGCCGCCGGGGAAGAGGCGACACGTCATTCCGCGCACATGCTGCAGCGCATGATCGAAGGGGTTCGATGGGCGACCCACGGCGCGGAAGACGGCGGATGAGCCGCGGACCCGCGGCGGTCCCACCGAAGATCGCACGTGCCTTGCTCGCGCTCTCGCTGCCACCCGCCGACCGACGCTACGCGCTCGCGGACCTGGAGGAGGAGTTCGAGGCGCGTGTCGCTCGGGTGGGCGCCGGAGGCGCGCGTCGGTGGTATCGGGGTCAGGTGCTCAAGTCGGTACTCCCGGCCTGGTTGGGGCGGGTGCGGCGTGGGTGGAGAGCGAGGGATACGACCCGGGCCCTGCGGCCCGACAGGGGAGGGGGGTGGAGGATGAGCGCGCAGAACTTCACGAGCGACGTCCGGTACGCGGTCAGGATGCTGGCCCGCTCACCGCTCACGGTGCTCGTCACGGTGCTTTCGCTGGGGGTGGGGCTGGGCGCCGTGGCGACCGTGTTCACCGTGGCGGACGGCGTGCTGCACCCTCCCGCGCCCTGGCTGCGGGATCCGGGGCGGCTCGTCACGCTGTACACGAGCGACGAGGACGGGGAGGCCTACGGCAGCACCTCCTTCGCCGACTTCGAGGACCTGCGATCCGCGAACGCCCTCGCAGGCGTCGCCGCGGCGACCGTGAAGCTCCTGTCCATCGACGAGGACGGCGACACGCGCCCGGTCCTCGCCGAGGTGGTCAGCGGCAACTACTTCGCCCTCACCGGCATCCGGCCGATTCTCGGTCGGGCATTCGCGCCGGAGGAGGGTGCCATCGACGCGGATGCGTCAGTGGGCATCATCGGCTTCGGTCTCTGGAAGGACCGCTTCGGCGCCGACCCGGCGATCGTGGGTCGGACCCTCCGGGTGAACGGACGACCGCTGACCGTGGTGGGCGTCGCGCCCGAGGGCGTCCTCAGCCGACGCGTCGCGGTGCCGGTCCGGCCCGATATCTGGGTGCCCCTGGGCGCGCCCCAGGTGCGCCGGACGGAGGAGGTGCTGCGGGCGCGGGGAAGTCGCGACTACGCGGTCCTCGGCCGTCTGCGCGACGGCGCGGACATCGCGACGCTGCGCGTGCAGCTCAGCGTCATCGGCGACCGACTCGCGCGCGATGACCCTGAGGCGTGGACGGACGAACACGGGCGACTGCGCGCCTTCTCGGCCGTGGCGGAACGTGATTCGCGGATGAATCCCGGCGCCCGCACGGCGCTGGCCGGCGTGGCCGTGTTCTTCTACGCGGTCGCGGGGCTCATCCTCCTGATCGCCTGCGCGAACGTGACGAGCCTCTTCCTGGTGCGTGCGGTGCGCCGTGGTCGAGAGGTCGCGCTGCGTCTGGCGCTGGGCGCGAAGCGCATCCAGATCGTGCGCATGCTCTTCGCGGAGGGCCTTCTCCTCGGCCTCGCCGCCGGGCTCCTCGGACTGGGGGTGGCGGAAGCGGCCATGGCTGCCCTGCGATCGCTCAGCCTGCCCATCAACGTGCCGATTCGACTCGACCTGGACCCTGGCGCGCGCGTGTACGTCTTCGTGTTCGCGGTGGCGCTGGTCACGAGCGCGATCTTCAGCATGCTTCCCGCATGGCGCGTCTCCCGTGCGGCTCTCGTCCCCGCCCTCAAGGAAGGGCGGACCTCGTGGGGACGCCCGGGCGGCAAGCTTCGCCCGGGCAGCGTCCTGGTGAGCGTGCAGTTCGCCGCCGCGCTGGTCCTCGTTGTCGGTGCGGGGCTCTTCCTGAGGTCGCTGGACCGTGCTACCCACCTCGACCTGGGGTTGGACCCGTCGGGGATCGCGGTCACCACGAAGTCGGTGCCGGAAGCACTGCGGCTGGAGGACGCGGCTCCGTTCTACCAGGAGATGGTGGCCCGCGTGGCGGCGGCACCAGGGGCCACGGGCGCCGCCTTGTCCAGCGGTCTCGAGCTGACCTTCCTCCAGATGAACGGCGGGGTGGCCGTTCGCACGGGAGCGCCCGGCGAGCCCGAGGGGGGCCGGAGCGCATTCCGCAACGCCGTGACGCCGGGTTACCTGGAGTTGCTGCACGTACCGATCCTGCGCGGGCGGAGCCTTGTCGAGGGAGACCGCGAGGGGGCCGCCCCGGTCGCGGTGGTCAACGAGACGTTCGCGCGCAGCTACTGGCCCGGCGAGGACGCCCTCGGTCGGTCGTTCACGCTGGTCGACCGGTCGCCCCGGGCGGAGGCGACGAAGCCTCGGGTCGTCCAGGTCGTCGGGGTCGCCGAGGACGGACGCTACATCGATGTCGACGATCCACCCTCGCCGTACGTGTGGACGTCCCTCTACCAGGATCCGTCCCGAACGGTGACGGTGGTGGTGAAAGGCGCGAGTGCGGAAGCGATGGTTCTCGCGTTGCGTGCACGGGTGGACCTGGCTCCGGGCGAGACTCCGGTGCTGCCGCCGGCCACGTACGAGAGCCAGCTCTCCATTCAGTTCATCCACCTCCGGGTCGTCTCGAAGATGCTCGGCTGGGGCGGCGCGTTCGGCCTCTTCCTGGCCCTCATCGGCGTCTATGGGCTCGTGTCCTTCGCGGTCGCCCAGCGCACGCGCGAGATCGCCATCCGCCGCGCCGTCGGCGCGGGTGGCGCACAGGTGGTGGGAAGCATGGTACGCCACGGCCTGTGGCACGCGCTGACCGGACTGGCCGTCGGGCTCCTGGTGCTCGTCCCGTGCGCGCGGCTCCTTCGCGGCGTCCTCGTCGGTGTGGGCCCGGCCGATCCCGTCTCGATGCTGGCGGGCATCGCGCTGCTCCTTGTGACCGCCACGCTCGCGAGCCTGGTGCCGGCGCGCCGGGCGGCGCGCATCGACCCGATGGTCTCGCTCCGGCAGGAGTAGGAGCGGGTCACCGCGGCGCGGAATCGGGCGCGGCGATCTCCGGGAATTCGACGGGCGCGCCGTCATGCAGGATGAACGCGCCGCGGACGCCCTGGTCATCCACCTCGAAGGCGACGTGGGCGCGGGAGCCTGGACCGTGAAGTCATGGTTCGCCTGCACGGGCTGGAGCTCCACGAGCCCGGGCGGGCCAACGTGTCTCACGCGTGCCTTCGACGTTCGCAGCGGCACGCTCGAGGTCCATGCCGACCTCTTCGACGTCTACGACAACCGGGGCGGCGGCTCCATCCCGTCAGGGCTGAACCGAGGCGAGCACGCCGTTCACGACTACGCCGAGGACGCCGCCCCACTGCGTGCCGGCCTCGTCCCACGTCATGCCACGCCACGTGCTCGTCGCCACGATCACGAGGTCGAGGTCCGGCGCCACGACGATGAACTGCCCACCGTATCCGTTGGCGAAGTAGAAGTCACGTCCCTGTCCGTGGCCGACCCACCATAGGTAGCCGTACTCGGACCCGAAGGGGACGGCGTTGCCCGTCGAGACGTGGGATGCCGTGGACTCCAGGATCCAGTCGGCGGAGAGGACGCGCGTGCCTTCCCAGACGCCCCCCCGCAGGAAGAGCTGGCCGATCTTCAGCATGTCCTTCGGGCGCAGGAAGATCCCCATCCCCCCCGTGTAATAGCCGCGCTCGTCCTGCCACCACTCGACCTGGTCGATGCCCAGGGGCCCGAAAAGGTGGGCGCGCGCGAAGTCCAGCATGGGCGTGCCGGTCGCCTCGGCGAGGACCACTGCGAGGAGATGCGTGCAGCCGGTATGGTAGTGGAACACCTCGCCGGGATGATGCTCCCACGGCAGGTCGATCACGTACTGGACCATGTCCGGCGACGAAACCCAGCGGCTGTAGTCGTCGCCGCCGTCGAGCTCGTGCCACGCCAGGCCGCACGTCATGTCAGGAGGTTGCGGATGCTGATCGCCCCTTTGTCGTCGGGGAGGCTGTCCGCCACGGGCCGGAGGAAGTCGGCCAGCGTCTGGTCCAGGCTCGTCAGCTCTCCACGCTCCAGCGCGATCCCGGCGAGGATGGACGTGATGGTCTTCGTGACCGACCAGACCTGGTAGAGCGAGTCGCTGGCGGCGCCCTGGAAGTACTCCTCCGCGATGAGCACGCCGTCGCGTTGCACGAGGAGGCTGCGGATGCCGGATGTCTCGCGCGCTCGGGCGTACGCCTGGTCGAGAAGCTCGGCGTCGATGTCGTGCGCCGCCGCCTCCGGATAGCGAGCCTCCGGGCCGGTCGCGTCGGAGCCGCAGGCCAGAGCGGCCAGGAGCGACAGCGACATCAGGGGTCGCGGTGGTCCGCGACGGAGCGGCGGCCGTGCGTCCGCCGTCGGCCAGCGCCGTGAACGTCCCATCACCCATGGATACGCTCTCCGACGCGACCCCCTACCAACCTCGCCGTCGGTAATGGCCCGGCTGCCGGGTCGGCTCCGCCTTCCGGCTACATCGAGGCCAGGAGCGTGCGGGTCAGCACCATCCCCAGATCCATGTGGCGTCCGTTGTCGTCGTTGCCGCCCGTGCTGACCACCACCAGGTCGAGGGCGGGGAAGAGGGCGATGAACTGGCTTCCCCATCCCGTTCGCCACGACGATCGGCTGCACCCCGCCGGCCGACGGCAGCTCGCCCGTCCACCACAGGTAGCCGTAGCCTCCAAGCGGCTGTCCGGTCGCGAGGTGGCTTCGCGTGGATTCCCGGATCCACGCCTCGGAGATCACCTGCGCGCCGTTCCAGCGCCCGCCCTGCGCCACCATGGCCCCGATCTTGGCGAGGTCGCGCGGCCTCAGCTGCAGGCTCCCGTCCATGAGGTTGTAGCCGCGCTCCTTGCCGTACTCCCAGTCGGAGGTCGCGATGCCGAGCGGCCCGAAGAGGATCTCCCGCGCGAAGGCGTCCGCGTGCACGCCGGTCGCGTTGAAGATCACGCCCGCGAGCAGGTTCACGTTCGCGCTCACGTAGTCCCACTTCGTTCCGGGGGCCGTGACCACCTCGCGCGCGAGCACCTTCTCGAAGAACGCCGGGCCCGTGCCGTGGACGCTGCGCGCCTCCTCCGCGCTCCAATCCAGCCCCATGGACATCGTCAGCAGGTCGCCGAGCGTCTCCTTCCTCCACGCCGGCGCCGCGCCGTCGCCGGAGCGACCCAGCAGTGGCAGGAGCGGCGCGTCGACGCCCGGGATGCGACCGCGGTCGATGGCGGCGCCCACCAGGAGGGACGCGACGCTCTTCGTGGCGGACGCGAGCCGATGCAGGTCGCTGGCCGTGTAGCCGTGGAAGTACTCGTCCAGCACGAGCTTTCCGCCGCGGACGATCTGGAGGGAGTGGATCAGCCCCGCGCCGTCGTGGGCCACGGCCCTGACCAGGGCCTCCACGGCGCTCCGGTCGAGGCCGACGTCCTCGGGCGCCGCGGTCGGCCATCCGTCCGCGCCGTCCGTCGGCTGCCGGTACGCGTAGGGCTGCGTCGCCGGCCAGGGCCGCGAAGCCCGGGAGGCCGGCCGGGTCCATCCAGCGCAGCTCCATCGGAGCACCCGGCTGATCTCCGAAGCTCAGTCCGCCGGTGATGCGGCCCCGGGCGAGATCGACCCGTCCCCGGTACGTCGCGTTCGTGCTCTGGATGTACATCTCCAGCTCCGGCGGGCGATACGACGCCCGCGTGATGCCGAGCTCCGAGTCCATCCTGCCGCCGCGCATGACGTGGACGGCGCCGAAGAGGGAGTCAGGGGCGGCTCCCCGGAGGTCGAAGAGGAACGTGTCCGGTCCGCCGCTCCCGACCCACACTCCCTGCGCGATGTCGCCCGGTGCCTGCGAGGCGCCGGACGAGCAGCCGGAGAAGCCGGCCGGGAGGAGCAACAGGACGGCGGCAGCGGCCACGCGGCGTCGTGCCGACCCGCGCAGGAGCAGCCACGCCAACCCCGCCACCAGCAGGAGACCCACGCCCCACAGCGTCGTCACGAAGCTGGCCGCGAAGCCCTCGGCCACGATCTCGGGGGACAGCGCCTCGGCGCCGACCACCGTGCTCATGATGCGGTACAGGGCCGCGCATTGCGCCAGGAAGCCGAGGATCGCGGCCACGAACCCCCAGAACAGGATCGCGGCCGGACGAGGCGTGGCACCCCCGTCGGCATCGTCCGGGTCGCTCCGGGCGCGGAGCGAGGCGCGGAGGATGAGCGCCGCGATGAGGATCGTGAGGATCGCGAGCGGCGTCGCCAAGGGTCCGGCGTAGCGAATAAGGCGCAACATGGCGTTCAACCCTCCAGATCGATCGTGTCACCGTGCGTGCGTAGTCCGTCAGGCGGGGCGTCGAGGGCGAGCAGCGTGGCGGCCTCGGCGCGTTCGATGGAGACCACCCTCCCCAGGAGGAAGAACCACACGAGGCCCCCGACCAGCGCGAGGCTCAGGCCCATGACCAGCAGGGCCAGTGCGCTCAGCAGCCACTGCAGCGTCGAGGGGCCGGCGAGGGCGGGCTCGAGCCGGACGGCGCGGAGCGTTCCCCACGCCGTGGCTCCCAAGCCCGCGAACGCCAGGAAGAGCTGCAGCACCGAGAGCCCGAGCATGGTGCCGAGCCCGGTGTGCAGCCCGTGCGGTCGATGATCGCCGCGGAGCCAGAGGACCCAGGCCTTCCAGGTGCCGATCCCCAGCGTCGTGGCGGCCACGACCCGCGACGGGCACCAGCCACAGGCCCGCCGCCCGTGCCATCGGTACCGCCTGGAGCACGGCTCCGCTCAGGAAGACGGTCGCGAGGACCAGCAGACCGAGAACGGTGTCTCCCAGCGAACGCCGGCGCGCTCCGCCACGCTGTCGCTCAAGCTGCGGAACCACCCCCCGTGGACGTACGCGAGCTCGCGGAGGGCATCGTCCGAGAGGTCGACGTGTTCCAGCGCCTCCCGCTCTGCCTCCTCCTCCGAAGCCCCCTTCGCCCGGAACGCCCGATAGAGATCGTCCAGGTCGCCCGCGATCTCCAGCAGGACCCTCCCGCGGGCGCGGTGCGGCAGGCTCAGGCGCTCGCTGATGTCACGCAGCACCGCTGTGAACCGGCTCATTCCTCCATCCTCCCGATGACTCGAAGAGCGATCCACGAAGGTCCGCCACGCCTCTCGCTGAGCTCGCGCGTACTCCTTTCCCTTCTGCGTCACGCCGTAGTGGCGACGCTTGCCCCGCTGCCCCTCGTCCGACCACGTCCCCTCGATCAGGCCCTCCTTCTCGAGCTTGTGCAGGATCGGATACAGCGTGCCGTGCTTGAACTCGAAGAAGCCCCCGCTCCGCTCCTCCAGGTCCAGCGCGAGCTGGTAGCCGTGTCCCGCCCCCCTCTCGAGGGCCGTCAGGATCAGCACCTCGTTGCAGCTCGGCGTCAGCGTGCGGATCTCGACCGATCGTCGCTTCATGGGTGGGCAGCCCAAAGCATAGAGGTTCGATATATCGAACATCGAGATAATAACGCGGATCCGTTCCGGTTGGAAGTAGTGCCGGTCATCGGCTACCACACCCGCCTCGCCTACCTTTCAGGGCGCTATCCGAGCGCACCCCGCCCCAACGCGCGGCCTCACATGGCGCGGAGCGCCTCCACCGGATCCACGCGCGACGCCCGCCGCGCCGGCAGGTAGCCGGCCAGGAGCGCCAGCAGCATCAGCCCTCCGGAGGTGGCCACGAACGTCACCGAGGGCCATCTCGACCACGCCGAGCGCGCGGGCGGCGGTGCAGTCTCGCTGGTCCCGCGAGCCGCGTCGTCTCACGATCGCGGCCCCGCCGGACCTGGCCCATTGAGGGCGGGTACGGGACATAGACCTCGGAGGTGGCGCCCTGCGCCAGCGACATGGCGCACGTTGCCGCGAGGCCCGAGCACCTCCACGGCTCGTCGTCCGCGCTGAGCAGCCTCCTCCCCAGGGGATCCTCACCGCCGTGCGCCCGTTCCACCACCTGCTTGATCATCCGACGCGATGAGCGCGCGCGATCCTCCGCGCCGACCAGCGGGCCAGCGAAGAGGGGGATCTCCATGGTCTCGACCTAGCGGTGGTCACCAGGCGGCCGCGATAAACCGCGCCCAGTCCCCGCGCTCGTAGGAGACCCCCTCGACGCCATCCCCCGCTCCGGTTCCTTCCCAGCCGGGGTGGTGACGGTTGAGGCCGGCCGCGATCACGCCGGGAGCGCCGCGACGGACGAGGAGGTCGTCGTAGCCGGCGGCGCGCTCGCGCGCGCTCGAAGGACCGGTTCGTGTCCACACGCCACGCCGCCGCCCCCTCGGGCTCGAAGCCGAGGTCGACGTCCAGGACGTTCACGAAGCTCCGGAGAAGCAGCCCTCCACCCACCGGAGGACGAGCGCGAGGGCATCTCGACCACGACGAGCGCCTCTCGCGCGGCGGTGCCGCGCTTTCCCTCGCTGGTCCCGCGGCTCGCGTCGTTGAGCGTCGCGGCCTCGCCGGAGCGGGCCATCTGGAGGGCGGGCACGGTACCCATGACGAGCCCCGCGACCAGCGCCATGGCCAGTGTGAACGGAGGGCCGAGCAGTCGACGGAGACCGCGCTGAGGAGGGGGATCGTCACCGCGGTGGTGCCCGCCACCACCCGGCCGGCAGCACGCCCACGATCTCCGTCGGGACGTCGTTGAGTACGATGGTCGTGCCGACCACGGAGGCGTCCCCGGCGAAGCGCCGCGTCCAGAACCGTGGGTGAGGATGGCCGCTGGGCGGCCGTCCCACACGCCCTCCTCCTCCACGAAGTTGCGTCCGAGGAGCGGCGGAACGCCCAGGACCTCGAGGAAGTCGCGCGCCACCTACCCCGAGGGCGCGGGCTCCCGTCCCGGGCGCAGTCCGACGGGGCTCGTGAGGGCGGGCGCAGCTTGCGGGCTCTTCGCTCTGAAGACTGCCGTGTTCGCACCTATGCCCAGTCCGAGGATCAGGGCGGCGAAGACGAAGAAGGAACGCTCCCGCGGAGCGGCTTGAGCGCGTACCCGCGTCCTGCAGGATGGCGGTCATCCGGCGTTCGCGGCCCGCCCGGGGAGCGACGGGGCGGCCCGTTCGGACGCATCGCCGCGGATCTCCCCTGTCGCTCCTCAGAAGGCCGCCAGGTACCAACTCAGGACGTTGGCCCGGCCGGCGTGGGTCCACCCGGTGATCTCCGAATAGCGCACGCGGTAGTAGCGCACCAGGTCGGTGCCCGGAGGGAATGCCGGGTTCGGGGCCAGCTCGATCCGTGCGACGGCGCCGTCCAGCGGGCCGCGGACGGCGATCTCCCGGATCGTCACGGAGGATGCTCCCACGATGGCGACGCCTCGCTCCAGGAGCGACCGGGTGCTGTCCGCCAGGATGGGGCGGATCATCTCCCCCTTGACCCAGGCTTCGAGCGCGAGGCGCCCCTGCGTATCGAGCTTGTGCGCGGGCCGTGGTGACGCGGAAGACCACCGCGCCGACGACGACGACGAGGACGACCAGCGCCTTCCATCCAGTGAGCGTCACCGTCTTCTCGCTCATCCCTTCTCCGTCCTTGCGAGGGTGCGTCTCGAGCGGGGGGCGTCGCCCGGAGTCCCGGGCGCGTCGCAGGGTACGGCGACGGGGCTCGGGAAGGCAACCCGCCCACGCCCCGGCGGCCCCCTTCCTGCAAGAACCTTGTATCTACAAGGGGCGGTCGTCCGGTCCGCTGCCTGCTGCCTCGGCTGGGGCGTTTTCGCGGGCCCCCGGCGCCATGCGTCCGATAGCGGGCGTCGCTTGTCATCCGTCGAAGCGCGGGTGAGATTCGGCGAGGGGACCCAATCCAAGCCCATCGCACGGTCCCGGGGAGCGCCATGGCCACGGACACGCATCGCGAAGGCATCGACGCCGCCCGGCGGGTGATCCACGAGTGCCTTGCGGGACGGATCCGGCTGCTGAGCCGCGTCGTCACCGGACGCTACGACGCCGAGCTACGCGACGTCGGCCTGACGGCCAACCAGATGACGATCCTCGCCGTGGTGGCGATGCTCGAGCAGATGTCGCCGACGGATATGCAGCCCTACCTCATGATGGACGCCTCGACGATCTCCCGGAACGTCGCGCGCATGATCGAGAGCCGGTGGCTCGCGACGATCCCCGCGGAGGATCGCCGAAGCCACTACCTGGTGGTGGCCCCCGAGGGCTTCCGCCTGCTCGCCGAGGCCGCACCCGCGTGGGAGCGTGCCCACCGCTGGGCGGAGGAACTGTTCGGCCCCGATGGGCAAAGCGCGATCCGCGAGCTCTCGCACGCGGTGAATCCACTCATCCCGCTCTAGAAGACACGAGGCCGCTGCGGCCCGCCCCGTCCCGGCTGGAACCCGGCCCCGCACGTGAAAGCGGCGCCCCCGGAACGACGTAACATGCATATACAACTGCCAACGTCGACCGAAGGAGGTGCCGATGTCCCCCATCCGGATCGCAACCGCCGCCCTCGCCCTGGTGCCGCTCGCCCTTCCACCCTCGGTCGCGGCGCAGGGAACCCGCCTCACGGACGTGACGCCCTACCTGATGGAGCGTGACGGCGAGATCGCCCTGGCGCGGTCCGCCGCCCCGAACCACCTGGGTGACGAGGCGGCGATCTGGGTGCTGACCCCATCCGGATACGAGAGGGTGGCCGAGGGCTCGAACGGCTTCGTGTGCTTCGTGGGAAGGGGGTGGTCGGGCCCGATCCTGGTCGGCCCCGAGGGGAATCGTCGCCTGCACCCCGACGTGTTCGACGCGAAGGTGAGGGCGCCACACTGCCTGAACGAGAAGGCGGCTCGGTCCGTGATGCCGTGGCAGCGGGAGCGCACGCGCCTTCTCCTCGAGGGTGTCCCGGCCGAGCGGGTGGACGCCACGATCGAAGGAGAGATCGGCGGGACGCTGTCGCTCCCGGAGCCCGGTGCCATGGCGTACATGATGTCTCCCGGTCAGGACCTGGGGCCCGACTTCGCCGCGTGGCGCCCGCACGTGATGATCTACCTCCCCCATCTGACGAACGCCGACTGGGGGATCGCGGGTTTCACGCATGATTATCCGTTCGTGGCCGAATCCGGCACGCCGTGGTCCGTGGCCGTGGTGCCGATGCGCAGGTACTCGGACGGCTCGTGGGCGCCCGAGACGGTGACCGGTCGCGAGCACCTGTGAGGCAGCGGAATCCGGCAGGGTCGTCGCCCTTGGGAGGTGCCTGGGGAATCGGTATAGTTACTGGCTCGATCCGCATGACGGGCCCTCGAGCGGCCGCACGGGCCGGCCCTTTCGACGTAACGGAGACACGATGGGAGACGACGCGAAGACGGGAGCCAACTCCCTCTCCATTCGGGACAACCGGACCGGACGCGACTACGAGGTGGACATCCTCGAGGGAGACGTCATCCGGGCCATGGACCTGCGCAAGATCAAGGTCAAGGACGACGATTTCGGGATGATGGCGTACGACCCCGCGTACACGAACACCGCTTCCACGCGGAGCACGATCACGTTCATCGACGGAGGGAAGGGCATCCTCCGGTACCGCGGGTACCCGATCGAGCAGCTCGCCGAGCGCAGCTCGTTCCTCGAGGTGGCGTACCTCATCCTCAAGGGTGAGCTCCCGACGCAGAGCGAGCTCGACGGCTTCGTGCACGACGTGACCTTCCACACGTACGTGCACGAGAACGTGACCAAGCTGCTGGAGGCGTTCCGCTACGACGCGCACGCCATGGGGATGATGATCAGCGCGGTCGCCGCGCTGTCCACGTTCTATCCCGAGGCGAAGCAGATCGACGATCCGGCGGTACGCTGGGCGCAGATCACGCGGCTGGTCGCGAAGATGCCGACGTTGGCGGCTTTCGCGTACCGGCACCATCGGGGGCTGCCCTACGTCTATCCCGAGAACGAGTTCTCCTACACGGGCAACTTCCTGAGCATGCTCTACCGCGTGGGAAGCCGGGACTTCAAGCCCAACCCCGTGCTCGAGCGCGCCCTCGACGTCCTCTTCATCCTGCATGCGGACCACGAGCAGAACTGCTCCACGACCACCATGCGCGTCATCGGCTCTTCCCACGCCGATCCGTACTCGGCGCTGGCCGGCGCGATGGCCGCGCTCTACGGGCCGCTGCACGGCGGTGCGAACGAGGCGGTGCTGCGCATGCTCGCGCGCATCGGCAGCGTGGACAACATCCCGGCCTACCTCGAGAAGGTGAAGAACCGGGAGGAGAAGCTGATGGGCTTCGGGCACCGGGTCTACAAGGCCTACGACCCGCGCGCGAGCATCATCAAGCGCACCGCCGACGAGGTGTTCGAGGTCACGGGACGCAACCCCCTTCTCGACATCGCCCTCGAGCTCGAGAGGATCGCGCTCAACGAGGACTACTTCGTCGAGCGCAACCTCTACCCGAACGTGGACTTCTACTCGGGGATCATCTATCAGGCGATGGGCTTCCCCGTGGAGATGTTCCCCGTCCTCTTCGCCATTCCGCGCAGCGTCGGCTGGCTCACCCAATGGGAGGAGCTGCTCAGGGACGACGAGCAGAAGATCGCCCGTCCGCGGCAGGTCTACGAAGGCGTCGACACGCGCGACTTCGTGCCGATCGGGGACCGCTAGTACCTGGACGCCATGTGTCCGGCGTGACGACCAGCTCGGTCCGGGGGCGCTCCTGCGGGGGCGCCCCCTTCTACTTCCACGGGGGTTGGGAATGACGCACTGCCTGGACCTGCTGCACCTCGATCTCACGGGGGCGATCGCCGCCTACGTTCTCGCGGGCGACGAGCCGACGGTGATCGATCCGGGACCGACGACCACGCTGGACCGTCTCCGGGAGGGGCTGGCCGAGCTGGGTATCGGCGCGTCCGACCTTCGTCACATCGTGCTCACGCATGTGCACCTCGACCACGCCGGATCCTCCGGCCACCTCGTGCGGGCCTACCCTCGCGCCACGGTGCACGTGCACGAGGACGGGGCGCCCCACATGGCGGCTCCCGAGCGGCTGGTGGCGAGCACGCGCAGGACCTTCGGAGAGAACCACGATCGGCTGTGGGGCGAGGTGCTTCCCGTTCCCGCCGATCGCATCCGCGCCTGGTCCCCCGGGGAGCGCGGACCGTGGAAGGGGCTGCGCGCCCTTCCGACGCCGGGTCACATCTCTCACCACCTGGCGTATCTGGACGAGCGCGACGGCACCCTGTTCGCGGGGGACTCCATGGGCATCGTGCTCTCCGACGATGCCCCCTCGCACCCGCCGACGCCGCCCCCGGCCGTCGATCTGCGCGCATGGGAGCGGACCCTCCAAGCCATATCCGTGGTAGCTCCTGAGCGCTTCGGTGCGACGCACTTCGGAATCCACGGGAACGTGACGGATCGGGTGCGCCAGCTCGGGGAGCGCCTCGCCGCGGTGGAGGCGAGGGTCCGCCGTGCCGTGGTCGAGGGCGACGGAGACGACGCCGCGCGATACGAACGCGAGGTGAGGGACGAGCTCGCGCCGTTCCTCGGTCGGGAAGAGGTGGCGCGGTATTTCGACATGTTCGCCGCCGCCACGGACTGGGCGGGCGTGAAGTTCTATGTGGAACGCAATCCTTGAAGAAGGGGGAGGGATGACCGCAGGATCGGCTCGACGTCGGATCGGTGGCTACGCGCTCGCAGGGGGGCTGCTGGCGTCCATGACGGCACCCGCGGCGCTGCATGCGCAGAGCGACAGCCTGGGCGCGCCGATCCCGGCCCCCGTGGAGGCCCCGCGGTTCTTCGACGCGGCCGTCCAGCGAAGCACCCGCACCCGGACGGGAAGTCCCGGTCCCTCGTACTGGACGAACTGGGCACGGTACGATGTCGACGCGCGCCTGAACCCGACCACCGCGCTACTCGAGGGAAGCGAGACGATCCAGTACCTGAACCGGTCGCCCGTGTCGCTGCGCATCCTGGTGGTGAACCTCTACCAGAACCTCCACAAGGAGGGCGTCGTGCGGAACGACACCGCCGAGATCACCGGCGGCGTCCACCTGCAGAAGGTGACGGTCGCCGGCCAGCCGCTCGAAGAGGGCGACCCGGGGCGGGGGCCGTCCTACCGCGTGAACGGCACGGTCATGACGATCAGGCCGCCCGCGCCGGTCGAGGCGGGCGACAGCGTGAGCCTCGCGTTCGACTGGAGCGTGACGCTCCCGCAAAACGGAGCCGGGCGCATGGGCTACTCCGAGAAGGAGGTGTACCTGGTCGCCTATTGGTTCCCGAAGATGGCGGTCTTCGACGACCTGCGCGGATGGGACGCCGAGCCCTACATGTCGCAGGCCGAGTTCTACGAGGACTACGGCGACTACGACGTGGCGCTCACCGTTCCGGCCGGGTGGACGCTGTGGGCCACCGGCGAGCTCCAGAACCCGACGGACGTGTACACGGCGCAGACGCTCGCGCGGCTGGATTCGGCCCGCGTCTCGGACGAGAAGGTCGAGGTGGCCACGCCGGCGGAACTGCGCGCAGGCAGGGTCACCACCGCGAGAGCAGGGAGCTCGCTGACGTTCCGCTTCCACGCGGATTCGGTGCGTGACTTCACGTGGACGACGTCGAACGCACAGCGCTGGGACGCCACCTCGGCGCTCGTGCCCGACAGGGACGGCGACGGGCAGGACGACCGCGTCCTGATCAACGCGTTCTGGAGGGAGAACCGTGCGCCCCTCTGGGAGAACGAGTGGAAGTACGCCAAGCAGTCGATCGAGCACCACTCGCGCTACACGGGATACGCCTACCCCTGGCCACACATGACGTCGGTCGAGGGCGCGGACATCATCGGCGGCGGGATGGAGTTCCCGATGATGACGCTCATGGGGCCGTACCTGGGCGGCGGCGCGCAGAACCTCTTCAGCGTCACTTCGCACGAGCTGGCCCACGAGTGGATCCCGATGATCGTCGGCAGCAACGAGCGCCGGCACGCGTGGATCGACGAGGGCTCGACCGACTACCTGGACCTGCAGGCCGAGACGGAGTACTGGCCCGGGGTCGACCACGAGCGGCTCGAGGCGCGCCAATACCTGCAGGTCGCGGCCGCGGGGCTCGAACAGAGCATGATGCGCCACGGCGATTGGTACGAGCCTGGGCCCGGGTACGGCATCGCGTCGTATGCCAAACCCGCGACGATGATGGTGACCCTGCGCTCGCTGATGGGTGAGGAGAAGTGGACGGAGGCGTACCGCGACTTCATCTCGGAGTGGGCGTACAAGCACCCGACGCCGTGGGACTTCTTCAACACCTTCGAGCGCTACGCCGGCGAGGACCTCGACTGGTTCTGGAGCTCGTTCTACTACGAGACCTGGAACGTGGATTTCGACGCCGTCTCGGTGGATCCCCGTCCCGGTGGTGGTGGGACGGTCCACATCGCGAACCGCGGCGACGCACCCTTTCCGGTCACCGTGCGTATCCAGACGACGAGCGGAGGCATGGTGGAGCGCGAGATTCCGCTCGCGTACTGGCTGGCGGGACACCGGAGCGCCGACGTGGACGTTCCCTCCGACGCCGGGTCGATCACCCGGGTGGAGATCGACCCCCACGGGCATCGTCCCGGACGTGGACCGGGCCAACAACTTCTGGCCGCGCGGATGATATCGACGGCGCGTCCGTCGGTCTCCCTCCTCGTGTGCCTCGGCCTCGTCGCCTGCACGGGCGGCGGGGCCCCCGACGCGTCCCGGGAGCCGGGCATGCGTGGCTCGGGGCGCCTCGTGATCGTGGGCGGCGCGCTCGATGCGGACAACGCCGACGTGTACGAGGCGATCGTCGCGGGCCGTGAGGGTGACGGACCCCTCTGCGTCCTGCCGACGGCCAGCGGCGTGCCCGAAAGCTCGATGGCGTCCGCCGTCTCCGCGCTCGGACGGTTCGCCGGCGACGGCGCGGTCACCGGTGTTCTCCTCACGGCGGAGAACGCCGAGCGCGCGGCCGACCCCGGGCTCGTGGCCGAGCTCGAGGGCTGTGCCGGGTACTTCTTCACCGGCGGCGATCAGTCGCGCGTGGTCGACACCTTCCTCCCGGCCGGGGACACCACGCCCGCCTTCCGCGCCCTCCACCGCCGATGGACGGAAGGAGCCGTGGTGTCGGGGTCGAGCGCGGGCGCGGCGATGATGAGCGGCGCGATGATCGCGGCCGGCTCGAGCGCCGCAGCCGTGGAGCAGGGTGTCGTGCGCTCGGAAGTGGACGGCGTGTGGATCCGCAGGGGGATGGGCTTCTTCGAGCGGGCGATCCTCGACCAGCACTTCCTGGCGCGCGGGCGGTTCGGGCGCCTCCTCGTGGCCACCCTCGCGACCGACGCGCTGCCGGTGGGCCTCGGCATCGACGAGAACACCGCCCTGGTCGTGGACGGTGACACCGCCCTGGTCCTGGGCGCGTCGGGGGTGATCGTGGTGGACGCGCGCGACGCCGTGGGTGAAGGCGACCGCTTCGGGTCCGGCGTGCGCGTGACCCTCGCCGGCGCCGGCGATCGCCTGGACCTGCGCTCGCTCGCGGTCACGCGGGCCGCGGGGAAGACGCCCATCTCCCCGGGAGCGACGGCCTTCGCCGCTCCGGCGGATCCCTTCTCCCGGTGGGCCTTCCTCCATGTCCTCTCCGGGCTCGCGCGAGCGCCCGAGGAGGCCGCGACCTTCACGCTCTCCTCCGCCGTGCTCACCGTCCGCGAGGGCGCCGGATTCTCGGCTGCGCGCGTAGTAGCGGGTGAGGGCGTGCAGGGCGAACCCGCGGGGCTCTCCGCCGGCCCGTTTCTCGTCGACCTCCTGCCGACGTCGCGGTAGACGAAGCTTGACGGCCGCACGCGAGAAAGTTACGGTGGTCGTAATATTACGTGAACCGTAATACCCTCCGGAGCTGCCGATGCCGACCGACGACGCCCGCCCGCCGCTGACCCCGGTGGTCCTGCACGTCCTCCTGGCCCTCGCGGAGGGGCCCCGGCACGGGTACGCGGTGATGAAGCGCGTCGAAGAGGACGCGGGGATGGCGATGGGTCCTGGCACCGTGTACGGATCGCTCCAGCGGCTCGAGGACGCCGGGTGGATCGAGGAGGCGGGGCCGGCGCCGGGTGACGCGCGTCGCGGCCACGCCTTCCGGCTCACCGCCGACGGCCGGGCCGCGCTGCGCGTCGAGGGCGAGCGCCTCGCGCGGCTGGCGCGACGGGTGGGTCGGCTGGACCTGGGTCCGGCCCGATGAGGCCGGGAGCCGGGTGGACCGCCAGGATCGTCGCCTCCTCGGCGTGGGCCTACAGGGTCGCGCTGCGCCGCTACCCGGCGGCCTTCCGTGAGCGCTACGGTGCGCGTATGGTCGCGGACTTCCGTCGCCTCCTCGTCGAAGAGGTGGAGCGTGCCGGCTTCCGCGGGTGGCTGCGTGCGTGCGCGCGGATCGGCCGGGACCTCCTCCGCCCGCTCCCGCCGCGCCTCGTGGGGGCACCGGGCGCCACACGGGCCGCCCGTCCGGCGGCGGGCGCCCGGGGCTCGCGGGGGGCACGGGCGCTGGCCGATGACTTCGGGGCGGCGTGGCGCTCGCTTCGGCGCCGCCTCGGCTTCACCCTGCTACTGGTCGGCGTCCTGGGCGTGGGCATCGCGCTGAACGCCTCGATCTTCGCGGTGGTGGACGCCTACCTGCTGCGCCCGCTTCCGTATCCCGACGCGGCGCGCCTGGTCCAGGTGCGCCCCGCCACCTCCGCGGTCGGGTGGACGAACAGCGGCGACGTCTTCGAGAAAGCGGTCTCCTGGAACCTCGACGGCTTCACGTTGGTGGGGGACGCCGGACCCGAGATCGTGCTGGGTGCGCGGGTCACACCGGACTTCTTCGACGTCTACGGGGTCCGACCGGAGCTCGGGCGCGCGTTCGGGCCGGAGGAGGCCGTGGAGGGCGGCGCGGAGGTGGCCGTCATCAGCCACGCGCTCTGGGCGCGCCGCTTCGGTGCCGATCCGGGTGTGCTCGGGCGGACCATTCAGGTCTATCCGGCGGACGATCGCGACGGCCTCGAGAGCTTCACGATCGTGGGGGTGCTTCCCCGGGACTTCTGGTACCTGAACGGCTACACGAACGTGCTCGCGCCGCTGCGCGGCCCCGGGCCCGTCTACGTGGGGCGCCTGCGCCGGGACGTGCCACCGGGACGGGCCGAGGCGGTGCTGGCCGAGCGGGCTCGCGCGGCCGGGGCGATCGAGCCGGGCGAGCAGGACGTCCGGCTGAGCCCGCTCCAGGACGCTTACACCACGTCGATCCGTCCGCAGCTCCTCGCGCTCCAGGGGGCCGCGCTCCTCGTGCTCCTGGCCGCCGGCGCGAGCGCCGGCCTCCTTCTCCTGGTGCGCGCGAGCGGCCGCACGCGGGAGATGAGCGTGCGCCGCGCCCTCGGTGCGGGAAGGGGACGGCTGGCGACCCACCTCTTCGCCGAAGCCGCCCTCCTCTGCGCGGGTGCGGGCGCGGTGGGGGTCGGCGTCGGGTGGGCCGGGCTCGGAGCGCTCGGGGCCCTGATCGAGGCGCGCCTGGGACGGAGCGTCCCCGGGGGCA
Organism: uncultured Gemmatimonadales bacterium; assembly: GCA_963823035.1. Lineage (GTDB taxonomy): Bacteria > Gemmatimonadota > Gemmatimonadetes > Longimicrobiales > Gaopeijiaceae > SZUA-318. The sequence continues at coordinate 223,339 of CAWGKG010000007.1, read as the reverse complement.
CGGAGGCGCTGCGTCTGGACGGCTCGGTGATCCTCGCCGTGGTGGTGGTGGGCGTGCTCGCGGCGTGTGCCCTCGGCGCCGTCTCGGTCGCGATCGCCGCGCGGCGCGGCATCCATCGGGGCATCGGGGGAGGGGGGCGGAGCGGAACGGAGACGGCCGGCACCGGACACGTCAGGGCCGCTCTGGTGGCGACCCAGGTGGCCCTCTGCGTGGTGCTCCTCGGTGGGGGGGCGCTCCTCGTCCGCTCCGCGCTCCACCTGGAGCGGATGGAGCTCGGCTTCGAGCCCGACAGGTTGGAGGCGTACACGGTGGGCCTGACCACCGAACGCGCCGACGACCCGGACCGTCGGGCGGCCTTCTTCGAGGAGATGCTGCGTCGCACCGAGGAGCTTCCGGGCGTGGCGGAGGCGGGACTCGCGCGCTCCTCCCCGTTCACCGGAGCTCTGGTCACCCGGGTCGTCGAGGTGGAGGGGGGCGCCGCACCCGACGCGCTCCCCGAGGTGGTGCCGCAGATCGCCACCCCCGGGTGGTTCGACGTGCTCGGCATGGAGCGTCGGAGCGGGCGGCTCTTCTCGCTCGACGACGGCCCCGGAGCGACGCCCGTGGCGGTCGTGAGCGCCACGCTCGCTGCCGCCATCGCGCCGGCGGGGGCGCGCCCCGGTAGCGCCGTCGGGGCGCGCATCCGCTTCACGGCGTGGACGATGCCCGACATGCGGGAGGAGACCGGCCCGTGGTTGACCGTGGTGGGGGTGGTCTCGGACGTCGCAGACGGGATCGCGGGTCCACGCCCGACCCTCTACGTGCCGTACGCGCAGGCCCGGAGCGCCTGGATGGACCTGCTCGTGCGCCGCCGGCCCGGATTTCCGCCGCTCCGCGACGAGGTCCGCGCCATCGTGCGCGACCTCGACGAGAACACGCCGCTCTATTCGGAGGCCGACCTCCCACGGGCGGTCGGGAGGGCACGGGCCCCCTCACGCTTCTTCGCAACGCTCCTGGGTGGCTTCGCGGCCTTCTCCCTCGCCCTGGCCCTCGTCGGCCTCTACGGGGTGGCCGCCTACGCGGCGCGGCAGCGGCGGCGGGACCTGGCCGTGCGGATCGCGCTCGGCGCGAGCCGGGCCTCCGTGGAACGGCTCTTCCTCCGCGACGCGGCCCTCACCGTGGCCCTTGGCCTCGCCGTGGGCTTCTTCGGTGCACGCGCCCTGGGGGACGCGCTCCGGACGCAGCTCCACGGGGTGGGCGCGCACGACGCGACCACGCTGCTGTCGGTCGTGGTTGCGGTGGCGGTCACCGCGCTCCTCGCCGTGTGGATTCCCGCGCGTGGCGCGGCCCGCCTCGAGGTGGCGCGGGTCCTGCGCGACGAGTGAGGCCGGCGGCTCAGCCGCCCGCCGCCTGTGCCGCGAACCCTACGAGGGTGCCGCACGGGGCGCGGACGAAGATCTCGTCCATCCCATAGAACGTCTGGCGGCGCGGCACGACCACGTCCGCGCCCTCCAGGGCGGCCACCACGTCGTCCAGGGACTCGACCTCGATGAAGAGCGTGGTCGTGCTTCCCGCGATGCGCTCGACCAGGCCGTCGTGACCGCTGGCCGCGCTCGTCGGCCCCAGGTCGTCCGCGACGGAGGCCCGGGACTGGTACATGAGCTCCACGTTGCCCTTCTGCAGCATGGCGAATCCGATCTTGTCGCCGTGCGGAACGGTGGCGGTGGTCTCGAAGCCGAGCCGGTCGGTCCAGAAGGGCAGGCAGGGCTCGATGTCGTCGACCGTCATGATGGGGGTGAGCTTCTTCATGGGGATCTCGGTGGGTTGGAGGGTTCGGGGATCCGGTGCCGGGGCCAGGGTCAGGGCGGCGAGCCACGACGCTGCGAGGAGGGTTACGCGCATGGGAGCTTCTCCGTGGGGGCCGGCGTCCGGGGACGGTCCGCAATCGTGAACGCAAGCTACCGGACCGCCCCGCCGTCGTCTTGTACGGATGCGTCATCCACGCCCGCGGCGGGCAGCGCGCGTCGGTAGGCGCCCGGCGTCACGCCCGCGAAGGCTCTGAAGTCCCGCGTGAAGTGGGCCTGGTCGTGGTAGCCGGAGTCGAGCGCCACGCGCGCCAGGGCATGCCCCGCCGGGTCGTGGAGGCGCGTGAGCGCGGCCTGGAAGCGCAGCACGCGGCAGGCGGTCTTTGGAGGAAGGCCCACCACCGCGAGGAACCTGCGCTCGAGCTGCCTCCGCCCGAGCCCGGTGGCCCGGGCCAGCGCGTCGACGTCGACGGTGCCCCGCGAACGTTCGGCGAGTCCCGTCGCGACGAGTACGGCTCCGTCCACCTCCGCGCGTGCCGCGTCGACCCGGCCGCCGAGGGCGGCCTCCAGGACCCGGAGACGTGCGGCGGTGTCGCCGGCCTCGCGCAGGCGGTCCGTGAGGTCGGCCGCCCCTGCGCCCCACACGTCTCCGAGCGCGAGCGTCCCGTCGGTGACCTCCGAGGCGGGCAGGCGCAGGAAGGGAACCGCGCCCCCCGCGCGGAAGCGCACGCCCAGGAGATCGAGCGTCCCGGCGCTGTGGACCGGGAGCGGCCGCGTCATCGTGCCGATCACCTGGCTCGCGACGGAACCCGATGCGCCCGGCGCGAGGTTGAAGAGGATGTCCATGCAGGCGTCCGGCACGACGGCGCGGTCGTGTGCGTCCTCCACGGCCACCTGGCCCCGAAGGGTCCAGTAGCAGGCCACGTAGGGCGTGAGTGCCGGGCAGGGGATGTGCTCGCGGTAGATCATCGTGGAGGGGATGACTCGTCGGGGTCGGGGCCGCGCGCAAGGTCGCCGGGAGCGCCCCTTCGAGGAGGGTGACTCCCACGGCCACGTCCGGCAGGGCCGTACGCCGCGTCCCGAGCGCGCGCGCAGCCCTTGCGAGGAGTCGGGCGCCTATATACATGTCTTGTGCCTGTATAGGCCAGGACACGCCACTGCCGCGCCTCGCTCCCCCTGCGGATCCGCCATGAGCCCGGACGAGCCGTCACCGCTCTCTCCCACCGACTTCCACGTGCTGCTCGTGTTGAGCGAGGGCGCCCTCTACGGCTACGGGATCATGAAGGCGGTGGCCACGGAGTCCGGAGGCTCGGTGACGCCCGAGATCGGCTCGCTGTATCGCGTCCTGGCCCGCCTCATGGGCGCGGGGCTGGTCGATGAGGCGCCTCGCCCCGAGGACGCCGCGGACGTGCACCCCGGCCGCGCGCGGAAGTACTACCGCCTCACGGGTCACGGCGAGGCGGCCCTGCGGGCTGAGGCGGCCCGCCTCCGCCGCGTGCTGGAGCTGGCGCGCGACCGCCGCCTCCTCCCGGGCGAGGGGCCGCTGTGACCGCGCCCCGGAGATCGCGCACCGCGGCGCTCGCAGCGCGTCTCGCGCGCATCGTGCTCGGGCTCTTCCCACCCTCCTTCCGGCGGTCGTTCGGCGCCGACCTCGTCACGGCCGTGGGTGACCGCGTGGACGACGCGGCCGTGCGCGGCGGAATACGGGCAGTCTGGACGATGTGCCGCGCCCTCCTCGACCTCACCGGGGCCGCCATGCTCGAGTGGCTCCTCCCTTCCCACGCTTCGGCGCGGAGCACCCGCCGGGCAACGCGATCGGGATCGCTCATGGACACCCTCGCCCAGGACCTCCGCTTCGGCCTGCGTTCCCTCGTCCGGCGCCCCGCCTTCGCGGCCGTCGCGATCCTCACGTTGGCGCTCGGCATCGGCGCGACGACCGGCGTGTTCAGCGTGGTGGAAGGCGTCCTGCTCGCGCCGCTCCCGTATCCCGAGCCGGACGGGCTCGTCATGGTATGGGCGGCCGACGCCGAAGCGCCCACCAGTCGGGGATACATGTCCCAGCCGGACATCGCGAGCGCACGGGAGCTTGACGTGCTCACGGGGCTCGAGGGCGTGGCTTCGGGCGGCTTCACGCTGACCGGGGTCGAGCATCCCGAGCGCGTGGAAGGCGCGCGCGTGACGGGCGGACTCCTCGCCACCTTCGGGTTGGCTCCGGAGCTGGGTCGGGACCTGCGCCAGGAGGAGAACGATCCCGGAGCCGCGCGGGTCGTCGTCGTGGGCTACGCGTTCTGGAAGAGCCACCTCGGGGGACGACCCGACGTGGTGGGCACCACGCTCGACCTGTCCGAGAAGGCGTACGAGATCGTCGGGGTCGCCCCCGCGGGGTTCGGCTTCCCGGGAGGCGCGGAGCTCTGGACGCCGTACCGCAACGACCCGGACGGGTGCGGTCGGGGCTGCCACGTCTTCCGCGGCGCGGTGGGACGCCTGGCGCCCGGTGTCGGCCTCGTGCGCGCCCAGGCCGAGCTCGGCGCGTTGGCCGCGTCGCTGAGCGCCGAGTTCCCCGGCTCGAACCACGGTGAGGTCTTCCACTTCGAGCGGCTGATCGACTATACGGTCGGGGACGTGCGCACCGGACTCTGGATCGTGCTGGGCGCGGTGGGCCTCGTACTCCTGATCGTGTGCGCGAACGTGGCGAACCTCCTCCTCGTGCGCGCGTCCACGCGGGGCGGGGAGGTGGCCGTGCGCTCGGCGCTGGGGGCTTCGCGGGGGCGCCTGGTCGTGCAGATCCTCACGGAGAGCGCGGTGCTCGCCGCCGTCGGCGGAGCGGGCGGCGTGGCGTTCGCCTTCGGGCTGGCGGAGGTCGTCAAGCGGGTCGCCCGCGGCGCCGTCCCTCGCCTGGAGCAGGTGGGAATCGACTGGACGGTGCTGGCCTTCTCCGTCGGGCTGACGCTGCTGGTGTCGCTCCTGGTGGGGCTGAGCCCCGCGCTCCGCCTCTCCCGCGGGCGTCTGGCGGGGCACCTGTCGGGGGCGGGGCGCTCCGGCGACACCCGGCGGGAAGGGCGTGCACGGTCGGTCCTCCTCGCCGGCGAGGTCGCCCTCTCCCTCGCGCTTCTCGTCGGCGCGGGGCTCCTCACTCGCAGCCTCGGGCGGCTCTACGGGGTCGACATGGGGTTCGACGGGCGGCAGGTGGCACGCTTCACGGTGAACCTTCCCTCGACCCGGTACGACGGCCTTCCCGAAATCCTGACGTTCTTCGACGAGTTGGAGGGTCGGCTGAGGGCGATCCCGGGCGTCGAGGCGGTAGGCTCGGCCTTCGGCGCCCCCCTTACGAGCTCCAGCATCACCGGCGGCGTGAGGGTCGAGGGCAGACCCGAGCCGGAGCCCGGACAGGAGACGGAGGCGGCGGTTCGATCCGTCACGCCGGGGTTCTTCGAGGCCATGGGCCCCCGACTCCTCCGTGGGCGCCGCATCGAGGCCGGCGACCGACGGGAGACGGAGGCCGTCGCCGTGGTGAACGCGACGTTCGCCCGCGAGAACTTCCCCGGCGAGGACGTCATGGGGAAGCGCTTCGACGTGACGGCGGCCGTCGGCTTCGGGAGCCCGACGTGGACCGTCGTCGGCGTGGTGGACGACGTGCGCCGGACGCTGGAAGAGCCCCCCTCCGCTGCGGTCTACGTGCCCCAGGCCCAGTTCGGTCCCGGCTTCATGACCGTGCACATCAAGGCCAGGGCGGGGGCGGGGGCGGTGCTCGCGGCCGCGCAGCGGGAGCTCGCCGCGCTCGACCCGAACGTCGTCCCGACGAACGTCCGGACCGTGAGGGAGGACATCCGCGCCGACGCGGCGCCCACGCGCTTCTACCTCATGCTCGTGGGGCTCTTCGCGGTGCTCGCGGTCCTCCTCTCCGCCGTCGGGCTCTATGGCGTGGTGGCGTACCTGGTCTCCCGACGCACGCGCGAGATCGGCGTGCGCATCGCGCTCGGGGCTCGGCGGGGGGAGGTCACGGGACTGGTGTTCCGTCAGGCCGCCGCTCCGGCGGCCGGAGGGATCGTGGCGGGGCTCGTGATCGCCTTCTGGGGAGGGCGCTTGATGAAGAGCATGCTCTTCCAGGTGGAGGCCGCGGATCCCGTGGTCTTCGTGGGCGTGACGGCCATGGTCCTGGGCGTGTGCGCGCTCGCGGTGCTCGTTCCGGCGCGGAGGGCCACCCGCGTGGATCCGGTCAGCGCACTGCGCGTCGACTGACGAGGACCGGACCGGGGGAGGCCCGGGCGGCGCGCTCATCCGAAGCTCTTGATGCCCGGGGGACTCTGCCGGAGCGCCGTGAGGTAGCGGAAGGGGCTCGGCCCCTGCGCGGACGGGTCGGCCCAGTACTCGAGGGTGCCGGGGAGGGCGGCGTGGAGATCCGCCCTCTCCGCGTCGAGGCCGCCCGCGTCCATGTCCCCCACGTCGCGTCCCTTCGCGTGCGCGTGTCCGTTCGCGGGAGCGGAGCGCGACAGCCCGGTGCGCCGCACGGGCGCCCCCGGTACCCGCAGCGCCCGTACCTCGGTCGCGATCACGTTGAGCGTGGCGCCGTCCTTCTGCAGCCGTCCGCGCACGGCGAGAAAGGGCTCCATGCGTACGACGGTCCGGCACTTCTCGTAGACGTCCGGCTTCACGATCACGTTCACTGGACCGGCTTCATCTTCCATCAAGACAAAGACATAGCCCTTAGCAGTTCCAGGTCTTTGTCGAGCGGTGACGAGCCCCGCGACGCGCACGTCGGCGTGCTGGGGAAGGTCGGGCAGGCGGTCCGTCGTGACGGTCCCCGTGGGGAGCTGATCCCGGAGCAGCGAGAGCGGATGCAGCTCCGCCGAGAAGTGGAGCATGCGGTACTCCGCGACCATCCGATCCGTGGGTCCGAGGTCGGGGAAGGCCAGCCCCGCGTACGGGTCCTGGAGCTCCAGCTCCGTCTGGGCATGGTCGTCGCGCCCGCCGGTGCGCCCGTCGTCGGACTCGGGGCCCAGCCAGAGCCCCGCCTGCCAGAGGAGCTCGCGCCGTGTCAGGCCCAGCCCCTCGAAGCCGCCCACCCAGATCAGGTTCTCGACGGCGGGTCGCTTGAGCGCGGCCGGCGTGCGGCGGAGAAAGTCGCCGAGTGAGACGAACTCCCCACGGCGCGCACGCTCCGCGACCACGCGTTCCGCGATCTCCGCGCCCCAGCCGCGCACGAAGCCGAGCCCGATGCGCAGGTCACCGTTCTCGGCGGTGCATGGCACGTCGCTCCGGTTCACGTCGGGCAGCAGCGTGCGGATCCGGTTGCGGCGCGCGTCGCGGCCGAGCGCGTCCAGCGAGTAGAAGCCCATCGGCTGGTTGTTGAAGAGCGCGACGTAGTACTCGAGCGGGTAGTACTGACGCAGCCACGCCGACTGGTAGGCGAGCAGCCCGAAGGCGGCGGCGTGCGACTTGGGGAAGCCGAACTCGCTGAACGCCGTCACCTGCTGGAAGACCTCGCGGGCGGTGGTCTCGTCCACGCCGTTCGCCGCGGCGCCCACGCGGAACTCCTCCCAGTGCGCCTGCAGCGCCTCCTTCGAGCGCTTCCGGCTCATCGCCCGACGCAGGCTCTCGGCCTGGCCGTCGCTGAAGCCGGCGAGCGCCTGGCAGACCGTGAGCACCTGGTCCTGGTAGATGATGACGCCGAGCGTCTCCGCCAGGGGGCCCTCCAGGAGGGGGTGCGGATAGGGGATCCGGTAGTCGGGGTTCTCCCGGAGCATCTCCCGGCGGCGCACGTACGGGTTCACCGCGCCCCCGACGATCGGGCCGGGCCGAACGATGGCCACCTGGATGGCGAGCTCCTCGAGGTTGCGCGGGCGCGTCCGGCGGATCATCTGGATCTGGGCGCGGCTCTCCACCTGGAAGAGCCCCACGTTGTCGCCCGAGCAGATGCGGTCGTAGACCCCCTCGTCCTCGAGGTCGATGCGCGACAAGTCCGGCGTGGCGCCGTGGCGCACCGTGATGAGGTCCGCGGCCTCCTCGACCAGCGAGAGCATCCCGAGCGCGAGGAAGTCGATCTTGATGAAGCCCGCGTCGTCGCAGGAGTCCTTGTCCCACTGGCAGAGGAAGCGGCCCTCCCACGCGGCCGGCTCCACCGGGACGATCTCCACGAGCGGGCGGCTGGAGATGATCATCCCGCCCACGTGCTGGGAGATGTGGCGCGGCAGCCCGGACACGTCTCCGGCCAGCTCACCCAACATCTTCCAGAGGGGCGCGTCGGCGCGGTCCTTGAACTCGGGGAGGGAGGCGATCTCGTCGGCGAGCCCCGAAGCCGAGCGGTGCTCCCCCAGCTTGGCCAGCTTCTCGAGCTCCCCCATCGGCAGGTCGAGCACCTTGCCGATCTCCCGTACCGCCGAGCGCAGCCGGTAGGTGGGGAAGGTGCACACGAGGCCGGTGTGCTCGTGCCCGTACTTCTCGTACACGCGCAGGATGAGCTGCTCGCGGATGTCGCGCGGGAAGTCCAGGTCGATGTCCGGAACGCTCCGGAGCGCCTCGTTGAGGAAGCGCCCAAGGAAGAGGTTGCTCTTCACGGGATCCACATGGGAGAGCCCGATCAGGTAGCAGATGATCGACGACACCGACGAGCCGCGCCCACGCCCCGGGGGGAGGCCGGCGCGGGCGCGCGGGCTGTCGGCACGCACCTCGCGCGCCACGTCGCGCGCGAGGTCCATGATGTCCCGGTAGACGAGGAAGAAGCCCGCGAGGCCGTGCAGGTCCACGAGCGACAGTTCCTTGTGCAGCCGCTCTTCGGCGTCGTGTTCCTCCGTGCTCCCCGGCTCGTAGCGCCGGCCGATCTCCGCGAGGCAGATGGCGGCCAACGTCTCCAGCGCACCCCCGTGCTCCGAACCCTCGAAGTCGGGGAACTCGTAGCCCAGGTCCTCCGTGAGGTCGAAGGCCGCGCACCGCTCGGCGATCAGCACCGAGTTCGTGAGCGCCTCCGGGCGGCTCGCGAAGCGATGGCGCATCTCCCACGGCTCGGAGAGGTGGAAGAGGTGGTTCGGGCGCCGTGCGCCGTGGGCGCCGTCGAGGGTGGCGCGGTTGCGGATCGAGACGAGCACGTCCTGCAAGCGCGAGCGCTCCGGGCGGTGGTAGTGGACGTCCCCCGTGGCGACGACGCCGAGCCCCATCCGTCCCGCGAGCCGCGCGAGGGAGCGGTTGCGCCGGAGGTCGCCCTTCACGGCGTTGTCCTGCAGCTCCACGAAGACGTTGCCCGGCCCGAAAGCCCGCACGAGGAGGTGCAGGAACGCCTCGCCGTCGGCGGCGGAGGATTCGAGCGCGGCCCACACCGGGCTGCGCCGGCAACCCGTGAGGAGGATCAGCCCGCGCGGGCGCGCCAGGAGGGCGGGGAGGGGGAGGCGCGGATCCTCACGGGGCGACTCCATGTGCGCCTGCGTGAGGAGGCGGCAGAGGTTGGCGTACCCTTCGGGGGTCTCGGCGAGGAGCGTGACGTGGTGGCCGCCTTCGGGCTCGCCCTCGCCGGGGCGGGCCGGGGAAGCACTCGCGGAGCGTGACCTCGGCGCCCGTGACGGGCTGGATCCCCGCCTCGTGGGCGAGGCGGGCGAACTCCATCGAGCCGTACAGGCCGTTGTGGTCCGTCAGCGCGAGGGCCGGATAGCCCAGCTCCTTCGCGCGCAGGATCAGCTCCTCGGGATGCGAGGCGCCGTCCAGGAAGGAGAAGCCCGAGTGGCAGTGCAGCTCGACGTAGGGGATGCGCATGACCCGAACATATACCGAAAGTCCGGGCGTACGCAACAAGCCCGCGGGCCGGCGGCTACCGCTGCCGTCAGCTCTCCGCCTGGATCTCCTTCGCCTTGGCCTGCACCTCGTCGAGCACGCGGAGGAGGTTCCCGCTCCACAGTTTCCCGATCTCCTCCTCGGTGTAGCCGCGGCGTACCAGCTCGAGCGTGACGTTGAACGACTCCGATGCGTCGTTCCACCCCTCCACGCCGCCGCCGCCGTCGAAGTCGGAGCTGATCCCGACGTGGTCGATGCCGATCTTCTGCACCAGGTAGTCGATGTGGTCCGCGAAGTCGGAGACGTCCACGGGCGGCGCCTTCGCGTTCACCTCGTCCATGCGCGCGTCCACGGCGTCCTGCACGGGCTGGAACTTCAAGCGGTAGGCCTCACGCTCGGCCTCGCTCATCTGGTAGAGCTCGCGGCGCTCGATCATGTCCACGCCCATCTGCGCGGCGACCTCGGCCTCGATCGCGCGCACCGCGTCCTGGTGGGCGGTGTTCTTCGCCGAGTTGACGTAGCTGGCGAAGGCCACCGTCTGCACCACGCCGCCGTTGGCCTCGATCGCCTCCAGCTCCTCGTCGGAGAGGTTGCGGCTCACGTCGTTCAGGGCGCGGGCCGACGAATGGCTCGCGATGACCGGCGCCCGCGACAGCGCGATGGCCTGCAGGTTGGATTCCTTCGAGGGGTGCGAGAGGTCCACCATGATCCCTACCCGGTTCAGCTCGGCGATGGCCTGCTTGCCCAGGTCGCTGAGCCCGTGGTAGAGCCACGTGTCGTCCCGCTCGCCGGTGTTCGAGTCGGCGAGCTGGCTGTGGCCGTTGTGGGACAGCGACATGTACCGGGCGCCCAGCTTCTGGAACTTCTCGATGTTGGAGAGGTCGGTGCCGATGGAGTACCCGTTCTCCACGCCGATCATCGCCACCTTCTTCCCGGAAGCCACGATACGGCGGACGTCGTCGGAGGTGAGCGCCAGCTCGATGCGGTCGGGGGCGATCTCCTCGGTGAGCCGATGGATGGCCTCGAACTTCTCCAGTGCCTCGGCGTTGGCTTCTGCGAAGCCCTGCGGCGTCAGGTCGCCCTGCCCGACGTACACGACCATCCAGCTCACGTCGGTGCCGCCCGCTTCCATCTTCGGGAGGTTGACCTGCGTGGGCAGGTCCATCGCGTAGTTCTTCTCGGCCGTGAAGTTGGCCGGGTTGATGTCGTTGTGGGTGTCGAGCGTGATCACGCGCTCGTGGATCCCGCGGGCTCGCGTGACCAGGGCTTCCTCGGACTCGGGGGCGTCGGTGCCGGCCGTGCCACACGCGGCGAGGGCCAGGAGGGACGCGAAGGCGAAGCGTAGGCGGGCGGCGTGAGAGGTGTTCATGGCGTCGGCGTCGGTTCGGGTCGGAGCGAGGGCAGGGCGGGGAGAGTGTAGGCGACGACGGGAGTGTGGGAAAGGCACGAGCCCCGTGCCTGGCGGTGCCCGGGGATGCTGGCCGCTTCGACGATCCGCACGCATCTTACCGCGATGGATCCGACTCCCTTCCGCCGCCGCTCCGCCTCCACCGGCGTCCCCGTCGATGGATGAGCGGCCGCGTTTCGCCGACATCGACGCCTGGGGGCTCACGCACCAGGGTAAGGTGCGCGCGGACAACCAGGACCACTTCTTCCAGGGCGCGCTCGCGCGCGGCGTCACGACGGAGCGCACCAGCCTCCCGGATGCGGACCACGCGGAGCTGGAGCGCCTGGCCTCCCTGGGGATCGTCGCCGACGGCGTCGGCGGCTACAGCGGTGGGGAGAAGGCCGCGCGCCGCGCCGTGCAGGGCCTGGTCTCGTCCGTGTCCGCGTTCTTCCACGAGGCCCAGCACAAGGAGTCGGAGGACCCCGAGGTCTTCTCCCGCCTTCTGCACGAGGCCGCGCTGGCCGTGCACGAGAGCCTGCTCGAGACGACGGAGCGTGAGGGAGGCGGGCGCCGCTTCGCCACCACGCTCACGCTCTTCCTCGGGCTGTGGCCCCATGCCTACCTCCTTCAGGTCGGCGACTCGCGCTGCTACGTCTTCCGCGAAGGCGTGCTCACCCAGATCAGCCGTGACCAGACGCTCGCCCAGGAGCTCGTGGATCGGGGCGTGCTGACGCGCACGGAGGCGGAGAGGAGCCGGTGGGCCGACGTGCTGTCGAGCGCGGTGGGTGGGCAACAGGCGGTGCCGGTCGTGACGCGTGTCGTGCGGGACTGGGGCACGGTGGTGCTGCTGTGCAGCGACGGCCTGACGAAGCACGTCTCCGACGAGCGCATCGGGGAGCGCCTGGCCACGATGACGAGCGCGCGCCAGGTGGTCGAGCAGCTCCTGCAGGACGCGCTCGATGACGGTGGGACCGACAACATCACGCTGATCGTGGGGCGCACCCGGCGGCCCGAGGAGACGTCCGCGGGTTGAGGGCCATCACCTTCCGGGGCGTCGAGTCCCTCGCCTGGGAGGAGGTGCCCGAGCCGCGGGTCCTCGAGCCCACCGACGCCCTCGTGCGCATGCGCGTCGCGGGCATTTGCGGTTCCGATCTCCACCCCTACTTCGGCCGGGAGCGCGGACTCGACGTCGGGACCGTCATGGGCCACGAGCTGCTCGGCGAGGTCGTGGAGGTCGGCTCCGAGGTGCGCACCGTGGCCGTCGGCGACCGCGTGGTCGCGCCGTTCAGCACGAGCTGCGGCCGCTGCTTCTACTGCGGCGTCGGCCTCACGGCACGCTGCGAGAAGGGCGCGCTCTTCGGGTGGGTGCAGGAGGGGCGGGGGTTGCACGGCGTCCAGGCCGAGCTGGCGCGGGTCCCGCTGGCCGACGGGTCGCTCGTCACGGTGCCCGAAGGGTTGGACGATGCGGTCGCCCTCCTCGCGGGCGACGTGCTGTCGACCGCGACGTTCGGGGCCGACCTCGCGGGCGTGGCGCCCGGCGACCTGGTGGTCGTGGTGGGGTGCGGCCCCGTGGGCGTGCTGGCCGTCCGGGCCGCGCTGGCGCGAGGCGCGCGCGAGGTGGTGGCCGTCGACCGCGTCCCCTCGCGCCTGGAGCTCGCGGGCGTCTTCGGCGCCACCGCGTTGGACGGCGAGCGCGAGGATACCCTCTCGCTCGTTCGAGAGCGCTCGGAGGGGAGGGGAGCCGACGCCGCCATCGAGGCCGTCGGCACGCCCGAGGCCACGCGGCTCGCCGCGGACCTCCTCCGCCCGGGCGGCTCGCTCGCCGTGCTCGGCGTCCATACCGAGCCGCATCTGGCGCTGAGCCCGGGCGAGATCTACGACCGCAACCTGCGCTACGCCTCCGGGCGCTGCCCGGCGCGCCACTACATGCCGGCCTCGCTCGAGATCGCCGCGCGCGACGAGGGCCTGCTCGCGAAGCTGATCTCCCACCGCCTCCCGCTGTCGCGGGGCGTGGACGCCTACCGCCGCTTCGCGGCCCGGGAGCCGGGGTGGACGAAGGTGGTGCTCGTTCCGGGCTAGTGCCTGCCCAGCACCTCCCGGTGGAAGGCGTCGTCCATCCGCTCCGAGAAGCCCGGCTCGGGCAGGCGGTAGTGGCAGTACGTGCAGATTCCCTGACGGGGTGCGCGCCCGAGCTCGGGCGCCGGCGGCGCGTTACGGCCGACGAGCCGATACCCCTCCTCCGCGCCCGCCACCGCGTCCTGGAACATCCGGTGCGTCAGGGGGAGGTTGTGCTGCCCACCCGAGCTCCGCACGAGGTCGAGCGTCGCCCTGGCTCGCGCGACGGCCTGGACCGCGCCGTCGTCCGCGTCGCGGCCCCGGACGGCGGCTTCCGCCCCCGTGAGGTAGCGGTCGACCATCCGGGTGCGCTCGGCGATGCCGTCGTTCCACCAGCGCAGGATGCGTCGCGTACTCGGGACGGTGGCACTGGACGCACGCGATCGACCCGCCCACGCGGCGCCCGTTCGTGCTCGGAGCGAGCGGAAGGTGGCAGGACCGGCAGGTGAGCCCGTCCATGAAGTGGTCGGAGGGTGCGGCGGCCTCGGCGCCCGGGAGGATCCCGAGCAGGAGGCGCTGCTCCCCCTGGTGGGCCTTGGCGTGGCAGGCGTCGCAGGTCGACGCGCTCAGCCACGCCGGGTCCACCTCCACGCCGTGCTCCTCGGTGTGGCACGTTGCGCACTGCAGATCCACCGCGGAGCTCATCGCCTGGATGCGGTGGTTGTCCTCCTCGTGGCAGGCACCGCAGGCGTTCCCTTCGTGCTCCGGGTGCAGGTCCTCGCCGATGCCGGCCGCCGTGGCGGCGTCCACGTCGTCGTGGCAGCTCGCGCAGCGCGACAGCGACACCTCGTGCACCGGCTTGGACACCGCGTAGTGGCAGCGCAGGCAGCCGCCCTCGATCCAGGGCAGGCCCTCGTGCGGGATCGCGACGCCCTGGCTCGTCATCCCCTCGTGCTTGAGCGTCGTGTGGCAGAGACGACAGTCCTCACCCCGCGCGCCGGAGAGCTCATCCGCGTGGCAGAGGCCGCATGTCTCGGCTCCCGCCGTCAGCGGCTCCCCGCCGGCACGATGGGCGTGGCACCCCGCGCAGCCGACCGCCATCGTCTCGGTGGAGCCGTGGCTCCGGTGCTCGAACGTCACGGTCTGGAGGGTCACCTGGGCAGGAGCGCCGTCCTTGTGGCAGCCCGACTGCGTGCACGCGCCGCTCGGCACGGCCGCCAGCTCACGGTCGGCCAGCCCGCCCTGGTGGCACTCGGCGCACGCCACCGCAGCGTGCGGGTCTCCCGCGGTCCGCTGCGGCGCGTCCTCCGGCGCGCAGGCGGTGCCGGCCAGCGCGATGCACGGCGGGCGCGAGGAGCGTCAGTAGAGGATAACGGCCCATAGGATCAATCCGGTGAGGGCGAGGCCCACGGCCACGGCGGCGAAGCCGAGGCCGGCTGCGATGAGCGAGGCGCGGCGCGAGGGAGGAGGGGCCGGCCGGTCCGGGATCTGCTCGAGGGAGGGAGCCTCGTGCGCGTGCATCTCGATCTGGTCCATCACCAGCGGGTGCTCCTCCTCCATGTAGGCCTTGGTCGCGCGCCCGGTGAACATCACCGCGTCCAGGGGGAACTTCTCCGGGCGGAAGTGCACGTGGAAGAAGTGGATCGTGAAGATGAAGCCCGCCGCGAGCAGCGCCTCGTCGGCGTGCACGATCGTCGCGACGTTGAACACCCACCCCGGGATGAAGCGGGCGAAGAACTCCGGGAACCAGAGCATGAGTCCGGAGCCGCCGATGATCGCGACGCCCCAGAACACGGCGAAGTAGTCGAACTTCTCCATGTAGCTCCAGCGCGTGAACTGCGGGCGTGGCCCGCGGCCGAAGTACCAGAGGATCTGGCGCACGAAATCCACGACGTCGCGCGGCTGCGGGACCAGCGAGTCGGGTCCCCAGAACAGCTTCATCGGGTCGGGGGCCCGCACCAGCTTGCGGATCAGATACGCCAGGTGGGCGCCGAAGTAGGCGAAGGTGATCCCGGCGCCGATCCGGTGGAGGATGCCGGCCATCTCGACGCCGCCCAGGAGCTTCATGAGCGGACCCGCCCAGAACGCCTGGCTGAAGCGCAGGGGCAGGCCGGTCAACACCAGGAGGAAGAAGGAGACGATCACCGCCGCGTGCGTCCAGCGGTGATAGGCCTCGAACCGCCAGACGAAGGGGCCTTCACCGCGCTGGGCGGAATCGATGTGCAGGGGGGGTTCGGGCTTCGGGGCAGTCATGATCCGCCTCCGGCGTCGTGCCCGGCACTGCGTGGACACCCCGCGCAAGGCATCGAACCCGAGGCGGGCGAGCCAGAGTGCGGTGTGCGCGCCGAACACGATGAACACGCCGATGAGCAGGGTGGTCATGAGGTGATAGGACCAGTACACGAAAGGATACCGCTCCCGGTCGTTGTGATCCGCGTGTGGCTGGAACAGCGCGAAGCCCGCCGTGGCCTGCTTGTGGCAGGTTCGGCAGGTCTCGAGCCTGCGTCCGTCACTCACCTTCGAGTTGGGGTCGGAGGCGGGGAGGATGGTGTGCGAGCCGTGGCAGTCGGCGCACGTCGCGACGATGTCCGACCCCAGGGTGGAGGCCTGTCCGTGGTACGAGTCGGCGAAGCTCTCCGCGTAGGACTCGTGGCAACGCGAGCACCGCTCGACCATCTCCGCGCGGAAGCCCGGCTCCGAGGGTGCGACCATGTCGTGGGCGCCGTGGCAGCCGCTGCAGGCGGGCGGCTCGGCGCGAGAGGCACCCTCGGGAACGCGGCCGCCCGGGGTGGAGAGCTCGGGCACGATCCCGCCGTGCACGTCGGCGCTCCAGGCGGCGGCGATCGTGTCGTGGCACGCGCCGCAGGTGCGCGCCTGGTTGAGGGGGTGGGTGTTCGCCCGATCGTCCTCGACCGGGAGGGTACGATGCGGCTCGTGGCATCCGGCGCACGAGACGGAGTCGGCGTGCGGATCGTGGGTGGCCTGCGCGGGCTCGAAGTGGCAGGAGCCGCACGCCTGTCGCATGGCCCGTGCACCTTCGGGAGTGCGCAGCTCCGACACCGGCCTGACGTCGTGGGTGCCGTGGCAGGCCGTGCAGGTGGCGGCGCTGTCGAGGGCGTGTACGCCGTCTTCCCACGTCTTGGCGATCACCTCGTGGCAGGACCGGCAGCTCTTCGTCGCGGCCGTGTCCGCGTGCGGGTAGCGGCGGAATCCGTCGTGGCAGTCCGAGCAGGTCATCGAGCCGTGTGCCGACGCGGCCAGGTCGGCCGCCGGCGACAGCAGCTTCTGCGCGTCTTCGAGCGTCGAGACGTGCTGGCGCAGGAGCTCGATCTCGCCGTGGCAGGACTCGCACGTGGGGCGCGTGACCTGGGCGCGTCCCGGTGCGGGCAGGCCGAAGCAGGCCAGCAGCGCCCCGATCGCGAGGATGCGCCCGAGGGGTCGGGGCCTGGGAGGGACAGGGAAGGGGGATCTCACGATTCGACTCCATACTTCTTCAGGCGATTGCGGATCTGGTGCCGACTCAACCCCAGCAGGCGCCCGGCCTCGGTGCGGTTCCCCTCCGCCCGACGCAGGGCCTCCATGAGTAGCTCGCGCTCCAGCTCTTCGATATCCACGCCGCCGGGCCCGAGCGTGAACGGCGCCGGGCCGGCGTCGTCCGATCCGGTGTTCCGGACCTCGGGGGGCAGCGACTCCACCGTGATCTCCTCTCCCTCGGTGAGCAGAACGGCGCGCTCCACCACGTTTTGCAGCTCGCGCACGTTCCCCGGCCACGGATAGTGCTCCAGAAGCTCCGCCGCGTTCCGGGCGACACCCCGCACGCGTTTCCCGAACTCCTGGTTGAAGCGGTCCAGGAAGGCGGCCGTCAGCGCCGGGATGTCCGAACGTCGGTGGCGGAGCGGGGGCAACTCGATGGGCAGCACCCGCAGCCGGTAGAAGAGGTCCTGGCGGAAGCGGCCCTGAGCGACCTCCTCTTCGAGGTGGCGGTTCGTCGCCGTGATGACGCGAACGTCCACGTTCAGGTCGTTGGTGCCGCCCACGCGTCGGAACGAGTGGTCCTCGATGAAGCCGAGGAGCTTGCTCTGCAGGCCGAGCGACAGCTCGCCGATCTCGTCGAGGAAGAGCGTGCCGCCCGCCGCCACCTCGACCAGCCCGCGCTTGAGCGTGCGCGCGTCGGTGAAGGCACCCTTCTCGTGGCCGAACAGCTCGGACTCCATCAGCGACTCCGCCAGGGCCGAGCAGGTGACGCTCACGAACGGCCGGTCGGCGCGGGGGCTGAGGTCGTGGATGAGCCGCGCGAGCACGCCCTTCCCGCTTCCCGTCTCCCCCTGGAGGAGGACGGTGGCGGTCTCGGCCGGGGCCACCCGGTCGACCAGGTTGAGCACCTCGCGCATGGCGGGGCTCGAGCCGATCACGTTGCCGCGCACCCCTCCGGCACGTCGCAGCGCGCGCACCTCGCGCCGCAGTCGCGTCCGCTCCAGCGTCGCCTCCAGCGTGGCCTCCAGGCGGTCCAGGGAGAACGGCTTCTCGAGATAGTCCTGCGCGCCCTTCTTGAGCGCCTCGACCGCGGACTCGATGGTGGCGTGCGCGGTGATCATCACGCAGGGCACCTCCTCGTCGGCGGTCAGCTCGTCCAACAACTCCGTGCCGTTGCCGTCGGGAAGGCGGATGTCCAGGAGTGCCGCGTCCGGGTAGCTGTTTCGCAAGGAGGCACGCGCCTCGGCGAGCGATCGCGCGGCCGACACCTCGTACCCGCGCCGCCGGAGGCGCTCCGCAACCACCGTGCGGATGAGGTCGTCGTCGTCGACCAAGAGGATCTTCTCTGCCATGGTCACGCTCCCGTGGTGGCGGGTTCGGGGACCACGGGCAGGGTGATCCGAACGGTGGTTCCGTGCTTCGGACGGCTTTCGATGGCCAGCCCTCCGCGGTGCGCCGAGACGATCCGGGCGACGAGGGGAAGCCCGAGGCCCGTACCGAGGGGCTTCGTGGAGTAGAAGGGACGCAGGGCACGCTCGACCGCCTCGGGGTCGAGCCCGTGTCCCGTGTCGGTGACGGCGACCTCGACGGAGCCGTCGGGGCGGACCGAGGTGGCGAGGGTGAGGTGGCCGCCGTCGGGCATCGCCTCGACGGCGTTGCCCATCACGTTCAGGAACGCCTGGCCCAACCGCCTCGCGTCGCCAGGCACCTGAATGCGCTCGTGCCCGTACGACCGGTGCACCTCCACGTGCTCGATGCCCGGAACGCCGGCGAGACCGGCGAGGGCGTCGTCGAGGACGTCGAAGAGATCGACGGCGTCGCCCTCCGTCACCAGGGGCTTCGCCAGCGAGAAGAGGTCCTGCATCGTCTCGTGCAGGCGGTCGAGCTGCTGGTGCACGGCCCCGAGCATCTCGCGGCCGCCCTCGTCCAGCTCGTACTCCTGCTGCAGGAGCCCCACGGCCGTCTGGATCGACGCGAGCGGTCGCTTGAACTCGTGCGCCATCTCCGCGGCCAGCTCACCCACCTGCGCCAGCCCCTCCTGCGCCGCCAGGCGTCGGTCCTGGTCGGCCGCTCGCGCCTCGACGGCCCGTCCCTTCTCCAGCAGCTCCGTCACGGAGCGTTCGATGTGGAGCAGCTCGTTGCGCGGGCCGCCCTGGCCCTGGGCGCGAAGGAGCACGTCCATGCGATGCAGAGGGGCCACCACCTCCCGCTCGAACATGGTCACCACCACGATGCCGACGACGAGGAGGGACACCGCCATGAGGCCCATCCCCAGTCGCGCACCCCGCTCCATGGCCGCCATGGTCGGCGCCACCGAGAACTCCACCTCCAGCACGGCGGGTTCGGGGATGGACACGGGGAGGTAGGCGCGTACGGCGCCGCCCGAGTCGGCCGGCTTGGTGATGCCCTCCCGGGGCAGCTCGGACGCGTCCGGGATGAAGACCGAGGAGGCGCGCGTGCCCTCCTCGTAGGGGTCGGCCGAGATCAGGATGCGACCGTCGGAGCCGTAGACACGCGCCGTGGTCACGTCGCCCTCTTCACGCAGCCGCGTCAGGGCGTGGTGAGCGGGGCTGAGGCGGCCGAGGCGGATCGCCGACTCGAGGGTGGCTTGCGTGGAGGCAGCTGCGAGCAGTGCTTGCCGCGTGGCGGAGGCGAGCGCCTCGTTCTCCCAGTATCGGAACGAGAGATACGTGGAAGCGCCCAGCGCGGCGACCGCCGCGCCGAGAACGGTGAGGAGCACCTTTCCGCGGACCGGTAGAGACCGGACTCGGCGGACCCAGGTCATGTGGAGTCGCCTCCGAAGCGACGACCACGCGAAGAAGTGGTGCTAGGAGATCCACGGAGAAGATAGCAGGCCGACACCGCCCTTTGTAGAGGCGAGTGCGCGGCTTCGCGCGGAGCCCGGCCCGAAACGCGCACCGGGCACGCCGTCGCGCGCCCCCGGTGTGCGAAGGCGCGCGAAACCATCCGTAGAAGAACGGAGCGAGGGGGCCCGGGTCGGAACCCGGACCCCCTCGAGGAGGAGGAGGAACTGCGCGGCTTCACGCGAGGAGCGCGATAGCGGCCAGTGCGGCGACGTCGGCGACCAGTGCGGTCACGAACCCGCGCCGCCAGAAGAGGACCCCGAAGACCGCTGCGGGGATCGCGACGGCGGCGAGGAGGAAGGCGGCCATGCCGGACCAGTTCGCGAAGCCGATCGAGAGAGCGCCGGGCGTGTAGAGGGCGACCTGCACCACCGTCGCGACCGCAACCGCGCCCGCCAGCGCCTCGTTGACGTTCAGGCGGTGCCAGCGGAGCATCAGCCAGGCGACGCCGGTCACCAGGAAGAGCCGCAGGAGCACTTCGTCCACGACCGCCTGGCTCAACCCGACCACGAACGTGCCGGCGACGGCCGTCGGAGCGGCGGGGGCGGCGAACGGCACCGCCAGCAGGCCGACCACGGCGCCGACGATCAGGCCGATCCCGAGGTCGGCGGCCGTCGTGCGGCGCGCACCCAGCCCGGCCAGGGCGCGGGGAAACGGAACCGTGCGCGCCAGCCGCAGGGCGATCGTGACCAGCGGGCCGGCCACCCAGACCGCCAGCAGCGCGGCGAGGAGGACCGCACCGGTCTCCGTCAGACGGAGGCGCAGGCCCCAGATCTCCGGCCGGTCGGCCAGGAAGGTGAGGAGCAGCGCGGCGAACGACGCCGCGGTGAGAACCGTGCCCGGCCGCCGCTCGGGCCACCGGGCGTACGCGTTCTTGAGGGCCCGCCAGGCGTGGACCGTGGCCACCGCCAGGATGGCGCCGGCCCCGACCCAGCCGACTGCGGCGCCCGCCAGCGCGGCGGGACGGCCGGTGTAGGCGGCGACGAGCGTCATGGCCACCCAGATCGACGCGAGCCACGCGACCGACAGGCCGGGGATGGCGAAGAGGACCGCGCGGGCCAGGTCGCTTCCGGCCTGTCGGCGCGTCACGCCGGTCGGCCGGCCGAGGTAGCCCAGGACCGTGCCGTGCAGCAGGCCGACGAAGGCACCGACGATGAAGAGCGCCGACGCGGTCTCGAAGAGCCCGTGGCCGCTCAGGCGTCCGGCGAGCGTCATCGCGCCGACGAGCACGCCGCCCATCGCCACGCCTCCCGCCATCGCCCCCAGAACCGCCGTCCGACCGTGCAGCCCGATGCTGCGCGGGACCGATCCGTGGGTTTCCGTTGCGTTCATGGTCGCGGCGTTCATCCTTCCTCCTCCGTGTCTGCGAAGGCGTCGTGCCTCCGTTCACAGGGGAGTAGGTACAAGTGCCGTGCCCTCTCGGGTTGCATAGGCTACATCATGTTGTTCTTCATGGAGTTACAGGCGTAACATGATGTGAAACCTCATGTGAGTAGCCTCTCGGGGTGCGCGATACCGCGCGGTCGTTTCGGGCGCAAGTGCGCGATCTCGCGCACCCCGGGGAGCGGTCCGCCGTCAGCGTCGCAGCTGCGGATGGATGTGCAGGCCGAAGTCGAGCGAGAGGTAGGACACCGTCTCCTTGGCCACGAGGATGTCCCCGAGCGTGGCGAAATCGGCGCCGAAGCGCTGATAGCGCAGGGCGGGCGAGAACGAGAGCACGTCGCCGAGCGGGACGTCGACGCCGGCGGAGGCCTGGAAGCCCAGACCCGTGTCCGAGGTCGTCTCGAACCCCGCGAACTGGACCTTGGCCTTGTTGGCCACGACACCCGCCCGGATCCAGGGGGTGAGGGTCCGGGAGAGCGGCGAGAACGCGAACAGGAGCTTGGCACCGCCCTCGAAGCCGTGGCTCGTGATCCAGTCGGCGTCTCCGCAGCCGACGCAGCCGAAGCGGTCCCAGCCGTATCCACCGTAGATGGACAGCATCGGCGTGACGCTGAAGATCACGTCTCCGCCGAAGCCCGCGTCGCCGCGCGCGGCGATGCCGCCGTCGTCCCTGAACTCGGAGACCGATCGGTCCAGCCCGCCGCGGAGCTCCAGCGACACGGCCTGGGCCGTAGCGGCGGACGGTTGGGCGAAGCCGACGGCCGACGCGATCATCGTGGTGACGAGCAAGGTGCGCATCGTCTGTATCCTCCTCTGGCATTCTGGCATATGGATGAAGAGCACACCGCTTCCCCGGGGAAAAGAGGGTCGGCGGGGCGCGTCCGGAGGGTGGGAGGACGCAACCCCCATGCCAGGCGAGGTGGAGGGCCGGTGCGGGCGGGCCCCGAGAGGGACCCGCCCGTCGAAGTCTATCCGACCGGTACCGAGCTCTTCGAGCGCTCTCGGGAGAGGGCGTCGAGGTACTTCTTGATCTCCCGGAACTGGCCCTCTCCGTGGAGGCCGGCCTCGAAGACGACCATGTCACCCGTGCCGCTGCCGAGGTAGTGGCCCTTCATGAAGGGGTACATCGTGTGCGCGAGGCCGATCTCCGAGCGGATCCAGCGGTACATCGTGGGAAGGGTGAAGCCGGAGATGCCCATCGCCTCGTGCGCCGACTCCGCGGGGAAGATGGCCGACTGCTGGTCGGCCTCCAGCCGGTCGAACAGCTCCGCGCTGGACACGTGGTAGACGTCGAGGTTCACGCCCTCGGTCTCCAGCATCGGCAGCACCGACTGGACGAACTCGTACGTCACCTCGGAGCCCTGCAGGACGATCGTGCCGTCCCGCTCGCCCTCCGCGCTCCGCAGCCGGTAGAGCCCCTGGGCAGCCGCCGAAGCCGGCGCGAGCCCCATCTCCTCGCGGTCCAGGACGCGCTCGCCGGGACGCGTGACGAAGGGGACGATCACGGCAGGACGTGCCTGGAGGGCGGCCGCCATCAGCGGCCAGATCTCCTGCGGCTCCCACGGCGTGAGCGTGATCGCCAGACCGGGCACGTAGTTCTCCTGGTGCAGCTGCAGCGCCTGGGGATCCGCGTGGGTGGGGCCGTCCTCACCGGTCTTCATGCCGGCGTGCCCGCAGATGAGGATGAAGGGGCGGTAGGGCGAGTCGTGGCCGTCCACCTCGCGACGCATCTGGTTCGCGATCGCGTGCACGCGCGCCGGGATGTGCCCCAGCGGGGCGATGAAGGCCCCGTACGACGCGCCGGCGCCCACGTGCAACCCCATCGAGGAGACGCCCGTGAGCACGCAGGAGAGTCCGTCCTCGCAAATGCCGCCGATGGAGAGCGAGCGGGCTCCGGGGTTCGCGTCCAGGTGGAAGTAGCCCGTGGGGAAGCCTTTGGCCGCCCCGGAGACCGCGGTCGAGTCGAGGAGGTCGGCGGCCGCGATGAAGATCGCGCCGTGGCTCGCCTCGTTCAGGTGGCCGAGCACCTTCCCGAGCTGGCTGCGCAGCGCGACCGAGTCACCGGGCTCGAGCGCGACGCTCTCCGGCGTGGTCTCCGGATCGGCCACCGCGAAGATGCGCTCCACGTCGGGCGCTCCCTCACGCGGCTTCCTGCCGCGGCCTTCGAGCCGCTCCCGAGCGTCCGCGATACGCCCGGCCATCTCCTCGCACATGGGGCGGTACGGGTCCTCGAGCAGCGCCCGTACGCGCTGCAGGGTCATCCAGTAGCACTGCTCGACCTGGTCCTTGTACTTCGCGCCGGCGCACCGCTGCCCGTCCGCGCCGCAGTGCGGCAGGCCGGGCCCGCCCTTGCCGAAGAGCGGCGCCACCGCGTCGTAGTACGCGTCGCTGCACAGCTTGTGGCCGCCGCCGTGCGACTTCTTGCCGGTGATGCCGTACTTCCAGCCCTTCTCGGTGCGGTAGACCACCGCGGTGGGCTGTCCGTTGTCGAGGCGGAGCGCGAGGCGCTGCGCCGTGAGGACCATCGGGAAGTCGAAGCCGTCCGCCACCTCCACCACGTTCCAGTCGTGGAGGTAGAAGAACTCCATCGGGTCCCACTGGACGTAGTCGCCCGGCACGGAGCCGTCGCGGGTGACGCGGTCCGAGTCGATCGACGCCTGGTTCCAGTCCAGGTGCACGATGACGTTGCTCAGCCCGGAGGCCGACCCGCCGGCCACCGCCTCGTAGACGCGTCCCGGCGTGAGGCCGCCCTCGCCCTCGAGGATGTGCACGCGCGGTGCGTTGGCCTTCCCGTAGTAGTCCGCCAGCGTGATGGCGAGTCCGATCGAGCTGCCCATGCCGACGCCCGAGGGCCCCGTCGCGAGGCGCACGTGGGGCGTGGCCGGGGTGGGATGGCCGTCCAGCGGCTTGGAGCCGAACTGCCGGAACAGAGGCGTGTGCGTCGCCGGATTGCGCCGGAAGCCCAGGAGGTCCTCGAAGCGCAGCCGATGGTTCACCGCCTCCGGAAGGAGGTCCGGTCGCGCGATGCGCGTCACCTCGTCACGGAGCGCCCACATCGCGTACAGGCCGGTGGCCTTGTGACCGGCGGCGTACGAGAGGATGTCGGCATCGGGGCGCACGGGATCGGCGATGTCGTAGTCCATCGCGTCGAACAACGCACCGGCGACGATGCGACCCGACGAGACGGACCCGCCCGGGTGCCCGGACTGCGCGTAGTTGAACAGGACCGCCGTCAGCGTCCTGTAGACGAGGTCGTAGGACTCGAAATGGGCGATGGACTCGGCGGAGATCCCGAGGTCCCCGGGCTCGTTCACCTCGATCCATTCCGCCCGACGTGGGCCGAAGGCTCGGCTCATGGGTTCTCCCTTCTCTTGCGAACCTGGTGGGTGCGATCTGGTGGCGACGGGGAGGCTAGAGCGTGTAGCGCTCCCCCGTCGTCATGAAGTCCCGGAAGCCGGCGTCGTCGCGCGACGCCATGTCGATGCGGCGCACCGCCTCCTCGAGCTCCTCGTCCGCGTTGGCGATCGACAGGCGGAGGTAGTGCTGGCCCTCGCTCCCCAGCGTGCTGAAGGAGCGGCGGTCCATGGTGGCGACCTTGTAGCGGTACAGGAGGAAGAGCTGGAAGAGCGTGGCGGGGCTGGAACGCTCCCGGATGTTCTGCGGGAGGCCGTCGAACGCCTCCTGGATTCCGAGGCTCTCGACCACGCCCGCGATGTTCGGGAAGGCGTAGAACGCGCCCCTGGGGTTCTGGCAGCGGACGCCGTCGATGGCGTTCAGCGCCGGAACCACCAGGTCGCGCCGACGCTGGAAGGCGTCCACCATCGCGCGGATGGCCGGCGGGCTCTCGGGAGACTCCAGCGCCTCGATGGCGCCCCACTGGTTGTAGGGGGGGATCGAAGCGAAGAAGTTGATCGCGAGCCGGCGGTGGACGCGCGCTTCCTCGACGGTCGGGTAGACGGCCCAGCCGACCCGCCCCCCGGTCCACGCGTACGTCTTGGATACGCCGGACGCGATGATCGTGCGCGACTCCATCCCCGGCATCGCCGCGATGGAGATGTGCTCGTCGCCGTCGAACGTGATCGCCTCGTACGACTCGTCCGAGTACACGCGCACGTCGGGGGCGGTCTTCTCGAGGATCAGCTCGGACAGCTCGACGAGCTGCTCCCGCGTGGCCACGCCGCCGGTCGGGTTCGACGGGAAGTTCAGGAAGATCAGCTTGACCCGCGGGCCGATCAGCGGCTCGAGCTCCTTGCGCGTCAGCCCGAAGCCGTGCTCCTCCTGCAGCACCACCGGCACGGGGGTGCAGCGGAAGTAGGGGATGAACGACTCGAACAGCGGATAGCCCGGCGACGGGTAGATGACCTCGGCGCCGGCCTCGCTGTACGCCATGTGGGCGAAGCCGATCGGCGGCCGGCCGCCGGGGTAGACGACCACGCGCTCCGGGTCGATGTCCAGCCCGTGCTTGGCGCCGATGGACAGCGCCACCGCGGTGCGCAGCTCCGGAATGCCCTGGGGATCGCAGTACGTCGTGAGGCCGTCGTCGAGGGCCCGCTTGACCGCGCCCACGATGTGCTTCGGGAGGGGGAAATCCGGCTGACCGAGGTTGCAGCGGATCACCCGCTCTCCCCTGGACTCGACGTCCCGGATGAGCGCTCCGAGCGCGAACGCCTCTTCGGTGCCGATGCGGCTCACCCGGTCGGCGAAAAGCGTCGAGGGCAGGGGCGCGGCGGTGGGTGCGGCGCTCATGCGGACGAACCTCCGAGTCGAGGATGGCGGCCCCGCGGGCGGATCGCGGGTTGGGATCCCCCAAACCTAGGAAATCCGCCCTTCCTCCATAAGTGGGGTTTCGGTGGAGAGGATTGTCGGAGATTCCCCTGCAGGCAAGGCGTTGCTCGACGCGCGGGTGGCGGAGATCTTCCGCCGCATGGATTCGATCGTGCCTCCGACCACCCTGACCGAGCTGGCGGCAGCCTATCTCCAGGGGGCCGTGACGCTCGGGCTCGTTGTCCTGTGCGCCCTTCTGTATCGGCGGTATCGCAAGCCGTACTTCGGCGCGTGGGCCCTGGCGTGGGGCATCTACGGGATGCGTCTGGCGGCCATCGTCGCCTTCCTGCACTCGGGTCGGAGCTTCTGGCTCTACTGGCACCAGGTGACCACCGGGTGGACGGCTCTCGCGCTCCTGTGGGCGGCGCTCGTCTTCTCCCAGGGCCTCCGCTGGCGGCGCGCCTATCTCCTCCTGACGCTCTTTCCGCCCGCCTGGTCCTACGTCGCGATCTACCGGCTGGACAACTTCCTCCTGGCCGCCGGGCCGGCCGTGCTCTTCCTGAGCGTGGCGACCGCGTGGACCGCGTGGGCGCTCTTCCGGTACGACCGCGAGGTCGGCTCGCCCGCCGCCCGCGTGCTGACCGTGACGCTCGCCCTGTGGGCCCTGCACCACCTGGACTACCCGTTCCTGCGCGCCCGCGGGGCGTGGAGCCCGTGGGGCTACTACCTCGACCTGATGTTCGAGCTCGGCATGGGCGCCGGCATCCTCATGCTGGTGCTCGAGGACCTCGACCAGGGCCTGCACACGTTGACCGCGCTCTCCAGCGAGCTGCAGCAGCGGGGCCGCCGTTCCGAGGGCGTGCCGGAGGCCGTGCTGCGACGGGCGCTCGGCCTGCGCGGCGTGCACGGATCGGCGCTCTACCTGACGTCCGGCGAGGACGGCGGGTTCGTCCACGGCGCCGGCGTGTGCGCGCTCTGGCCGTACGAGCCGCCGCCCGCGCTGGCGTGGCGGGCCGTGGCCGCGGTGCGCAGGGACGGACAGCCGGAGGTCATCAAGGGACGTGGGGCGGAGGGGGACCGCACGCCCTGGGCGCACCCCTACATCGCGGCGCTTCCCATCCTGCGCGGGAGGGCCGTCGCGGGGGCGCTGGTCGTGGTCGGGGAGTCGCGCGACCCCTTCACCGCGCTGGACACGCCGTTCCTCCTCGCCTTCGGCCAGCAGGTGGGCGCCGCGCTGGAGAACGAGGACCTCTACCGGAGCCTGGAGGACCGCACGGCCGAGCTGGAGCGCCTCCAGATCCGCATGATCCAGCAGCACGAGGAGGAGCGGAACCGTCTCTCGCGCGAGCTGCACGACGAGACCGCGCAGGTTCTGGCGGCCGTGAACATGCAGCTCGGGCTCCTGCGCGAGAAAGGCGACGAAGAGATGGCGGTGGCGCTCGACCGCGCCCGGTCCCTGGTGGGGGAGGGGATTCGCAGCATTCGCAGCGTGACCCGCAACCTCCGCCCCACGGCGCTCGACGACCTGGGGCTCCTCTCCGCTCTGCGCGCGCTGGCGCGCGATTTCGGGAGCCAGGAGGCGCTGCGGGTCGACTTCGAAGAGCCGAAGAAGCTCCCCGCGCTGGCGGGGGACGCGGAGCTCGCTCTCTACCGCACGCTGCAGGAGGCGTTGGCGAACGCGGTGCGGCACGGCCAATGTAGGCGCGTGTCGGTGAGCGTCTCCGCGGAGGAGGGCGACGTGGTCCTGGACGTGCAGGACGATGGCGTGGGCTTCCCGATGGACGATCCGCGCGGGCTCAATCGAACCCGCGGCGGTCTGGCCGGAATCCGGGAGCGCATCGCCGGGGTAGGAGGCGCTTTCAAACTCGAGAACGTTACCGGGGGTGGCGCGCACGTCTGGGTGCGCGTGCCCTCGAAGCAGAGCCGGGAGGGGGTGGTAAGGTGAGCGACGCGCGCATTCGGGTGATCATCGCAGACGACCACGCCGTGGTCCGTCAGGGCATCCGCCACGTTCTCGAGGAGATTCCGGGACTCGAGGTCGTCGCGGAGGCCGCGGACGGGGCCGAGGTGCTCCGCCTGGTCCAGGAGCACGAAACCGATCTCCTCCTCCTCGACATCTCGATGCCGGAGAAGACCGGCCTGGAGGTCGCCAGGGAGCTGCGCCTCGCCGGCTCGGAGGTGGGCATCCTCGTGCTGTCCATGCACGACAACCCGGAGTACGTCCTGGAGGCCGTACGCGTCGGGGCGGACGGGTACGTGCTCAAGGACGTCGGGCCCGCCGAGTTGCGCGAAGCGGTGGAGGCCGTCGTCGACGGGAAGGAGTACTTCACGGAGCGGGTGACCCACCAGCTCAGCGTCGCCCTGCGCGAGGAGCTCGAGCGAGAGCGCCAGCGCTCGCGCCTCGACCAGCTCACGGGGCGGGAGCGCGAGGTCCTCGTTCGCGTCGCCAACGGGCGCACCAACCGCGAGATCGCCGAGGAGTTCGGCATCAGCCCGCGCACCGTGGAGACCCACCGGGAGCGCGTCATGGCGAAGCTCCGTGTCCGCACCGTCGCGGGGCTTACGCGCTTCGTGGTGGAGAACGGTCTGGGCGAGGCCGAGGAATAGCGTCGCCGTAGGGCCTTTCCCTTCGGTGGACGTCGGCCGGGGCCGTACGTACATCCCCGGACCCCATCCTTCGGGGATCTCCGAATTACGCGAAAAATGCACGAGGTCTAGCTTCCCCGTTGTGCCTCAGGCCACACCGCGGGCCCTGCCTGCGTTCAACGAGACCGCCGAATGGGCGGCACGAAGGGGAGAGTGAGACGCGATGACCACCGAGACTTCGAGCCCCAGCACGCTGCCCGGCTCCGGGATCCGGGCCGCCGTACTCACGCTCGCCTTCGCGGCGCTCGCCGCCCCGTGCGGGCTCCTGGCCCAGGGCACGGGGCAGGGCGGAAGCAGCCGGTCGCGCAAGCCGGACACGCTGATCTTCAACGTGGACCCGATCGTCGTGACCGCGACGCGCGGGCCGCGCGAAGCCTCGAAGATCCCGCAGCCCGTGTCGGTGGTGCAGCGGCGTGACCTGGTCCAGCAGATCCCGAACACGGTCACGGACCTCTTCCGCTCCCTCCCCGGCCTGGACGTGACGGGCGTGGGCGTGAACCAGGGCCGCCCGGAGATCCGGGGTCAGCGCGGACAGCGCATCCTCCTCCTGGAGGACGGGCTCCGACTCAACAACTTCCGCCGCCAGCAGGACTTCGGGGAGCTGCCCGCGCTGGTGGACGTGAACGGCGTGGAGCGCGTGGAGGTCGTACGCGGCCCGGCTTCGGTGCTCTACGGCTCGGATGCGATCGGCGGCGTGGTCAACATCATCACGCGCACGGCGCAGGCGGAGGGCTTCCACGGGGTGGGCTCGCTGCGCTACGGCGGCGTCGAGAACCAGAAGGCCGGCTCCGCGCGCGTCTTCGGACGGTCGGGGGCGTTCACGCTGCGCGCGGGTGGCACGCTGCGCCAGGCGGACGCCTACGACGCTCCCGCGGGGAGCTTCGGCGCGATCACGCTCGACCAGGATGCCCTCGTGAGCGGGACCGGCGTGAAGGACCGCTCGATGGACGTGCGGCTCGGGTGGGAGCCGCAGGGGAACCACTCCGTCTACGGGAAGTTCGAGACCTACACGGCCGACGACGCCGGCTTCGGCAGCGTCGATCCGGCCCTGTACGCGCCCGGCCAGCCCGACATCCGGATCAGCTACCCGACGCAGCGCTGGTCCAAGGTCACCGCCGGCTACCTGGGCCGTGACCTCGGCACGCTGCTGGCCGACCAGGTCTCGATCCAGGCGTACGGCCAGGACAACGAGCGGAACCTCGACTTCGCGCTTCGACCTGGCGCTCGGTCCGTCCGCCTCGATGTCCATCCTCCAGCAGAACTTCACGAACATCCGCACCTACGGCATGCGCGCCGAGGCGCGGAAGCTCGCCACGCCGGGTCTCCTCTTCACGTACGGGATCGACGCCGTGCGCGAGCGTGCCCAGGGCACGGACCACAACGCGACGACGATCCTCGGTTTCGGGCCGCCGATGGAGGACGTGAGCGACCGTCCGCAGCTGCCCACCTCGAGCTTCCTGACCGCCGGCGCCTTCGCGCAGGGCGAGATCCAGGCCACGCAGCGCCTCTCCTTCGTGGCCGGTGGGCGCTACCAGACGGCCCGCGCCGAGACGTACGCGACGGCCGGCCTCGAGGACCTCGCGCCCACGACGATCACCGACGGCACGTTCGTGGCGGCCCTGAACGGGATCTACGAGCTGGGCGGCGGGCTGTCGCTGGTGGCTTCCACCGGGCGCGCGTTCCGCTCCCCCAACCTGATCGAGCGGTTCTTCGACGGCGCCACGCCCGAGGGGTCGGGTTACCAGGTCGCCAACCCCGACCTCAAGGCCGAGACGAGCTTCAACGTCGACCTGGGCATGCGCTACCGGAAGGACCGGGTGTCGCTGGAGGCCTTCGGCTTCCGCAACAGGATCAGCGACGGCATCCGCATCGCGCCGCTGGGCTACGAGGTGAACGGCCAGGCCGCCTACCAGAACACGAACGTCGAGAAGCTCATCTTCCGTGGTGCGGAGTTCAACGGCCGTGTCGCCGTCGCGGGCGGGCTGTCCGTGAACGGGAGCTACACCTGGATGGATGCGAAGGACGCGCTCAACAAGGAGAACCCGGTCGGCGAGTCCTTCAGCAGGAAGCTCACCGGAACGCTGCGCTACGAGGACCGCGCGGATCGCTTCTGGGGCGCATGGGAAGTCCGTCACAACGGCGTCCGCAAGGACGTGCAGCTCGTGGACAACCCGATCGGCGACGTCCTTCCGGCCTTCACCGTCCAGGACCTGCGCGCCGGCGTGACCGTGCTGCGCACCGAGGGCGGGCAGGTGCACCGCCTGAACGTCGGCATCACGAACCTGACGAACCAGCTCTACGCGGAGTTCTCGAACGCGTCGTTCTTCCGCCCCGAGCCCAAGCGCAACCTGACGCTCTCCTGGGAAGTGTCCTTCTAGGGGAGGCGCCTGCCCATGCCCGCCTTCGTCTCCTTCATCCCGATCGCCACCACGATCGTCGCCGCCTTCTTCGCGCCCGTGGTCTTTCGACGGTGGCGGGAGCGCCGCTCGGGGCCACACCTCCTCTGGTGGGCGTTCGGGATCGCGGTCTACGGCGTCGGGACGTTCACGGAGTCGTTCACGACGCTCTTCGGCTGGCACGAGTCGGTCTTCCGCGCGTGGTACATCTCGGGGGCGCTGCTCGGCGGCGCGCCGCTGGCGCAGGGCACCGTGTACCTCATGTTCTCGCGCAAGCTCGCGAACCGGCTCTCCGTGCGTTCTGGTGACCGCGATCGTCGTGGCCTCGGTGATGGTGCTGCTGAGCCCCATCGACTACAGCCTGGTGGAGACGCACCGGCTCACCGGTCACGTCATGGAGTGGCACGCGGCGCGGCTGTTCAGCCCCTTCATCAACACCTACGCCGCGATCTTCCTCATCGGAGGGGCGGCGATGTCGGCCTGGCGCTTCCGCAGTGACGCCTCGGCGCGCCACCGCTTCATCGGCAACGTCTTCATCGCGCTCGGCGCGCTCCTCCCGGGCATCGGGGGCACGGCGACGCGCTTCGGCCACACCGAGGTGCTCTACATCATGGAGTTCATCGGCCTGGTGATGATCTGGATCGGCTACCGCTACAACGTCATGCCCGGCGTGCGGGGCGCGCCCACCGGGCAGGAAGGGCGGGCGGTCGGCTCGACCGCCTGAGGGCGGTGCTCAGTCCCGGCCGCGCCGTCCCGACTTGAAGATCTTCCGGAAGTCGGGAATCGCCGGATCGAAGGGCGGCGCCGGCCTTGGAGGCGGCGGGACGCGAGGCGGCTCGGGCGTGCACGGCGGCTTCGGGAACTTGAGCGGCTGCTTGCGGTCCCGCGGTGCGTTCTGTCGTTGGTTCTTGGCCATGGCTCGACTCCTCGTTCGCCCTGCTGCGTTGCCCTCTAGTACGCCGACCGCGTGGGGAAGGGTTCAGAAGAACACGGAGAGGGCGGCGTAGCCCAGGAACGGCACGGGACCGTACTCCGAGGCGAACCCCGTGAGCGGGTCCACGGTGCCGGCCCCCGCGCCCACGAACGCACCGGCGCGCAGTGAGGCCGATGACGACACGGACCAGGAGACGCCCGGCGCGATCAGCGCGCTCCCGTCGACGAGGTCGACCAGCGCCATCAGGTCCGTCGACACCAGAGGGTGAAGCTGCCAGCTCGCTTGAGCCGCCGCCGTCCATCGTCCCAGCGTCTGCATCTCCCCATGCGCGTAGGGCGCGGAAGCGGTGACGTCGAGGAGCTCGGAGGCGCGTGCGGCGCCGAACCCGTCGTACTGGACCTCGACGATCGCGTAGAGGTCGCGTCCGGACAGAGAGAAGCGCCGATCGCCGCCGGCGGCGGCACGCGCGGTCGTGCCACCCGCGGGAGCGTGCCGGAGCGAGACGGAGCCACGCAGGGCGGTCGCCCCCGCGGCGCCGGTGGCGAAGAGGGCTGCGGCACCCTCGTCGTGCACGACGCCCCCCCAGCCCCCGAACGCCCACCCGCCGCGCGACGTCTGCGCACGGCCGACGGCCGTGAGCGTGGTGCCGGTGGTGGTCCTGGTCGGTCGGACGACCGCGTCCAACTCGGTGAAGGGACCGGGAAAGGCCCGGACGCGCACGGCGTCCACGCCGCCGCGGTACTCGCGGAAGGGGTCGGACGGATCGAAAGGGGTGAAGGGGTCCGCGGGGGTGAGGAAGAGCGTGGTCGCCCACGAGATCGCCTGTCTGCCCACGACCACGGAGAGGGGGCCGGCGTCGAAGCCCACGCTCAGGCGGTCGAATCGGTGGCGCCACGTGCTCCGGGAGGTGGAGCGGATCTCCCAGTCGGTTCCCATCCAGTCCTCGGTGCCCGCGCCGGTCCCACCGGGGGTGGTCACCCGGATGCCTCCACCGGGCGGCGTCCGGGTCAGGATGTGCTCGTAGGCCACGTCGACCGTGACCGGCCCGGAGCTCCAGGTCGGCATGAGCCGTGTCCGGGCGAGAAGGGTGGTGCCGGCCGGACCGAAGTCGCTCGCGCCGGCGCGCGTCCCGACCCCGAGGGCGTACCCCTTCACGGCGAGCTGACCCGCGGCACCCTCCGCCGCCGCAGCGAGGGCCAGCGCCGCAGCGGCCAGCGACGCGACGGCACGCGCCCGGACCGGGGAGGGCCGACCCCTCATCGCGTCTCGCGGGCCGGACCGTGCCGCTCGTCGGACTCGATGCGCCCGTCGACGAGGCGCACCAGGCGGCGCGCGCGCTCCATCACGCGCGGGTCGTGCGTGGAGAACACGAAGGTGGTGCCGTGGTCGCGGTTCAGGCGCTCCATCACGTCGAGAAGCGCGTTCGAGGTCACCGAGTCGAGGTTGGCGGTGGGCTCGTCCGCCAGGACGAGCGCAGGGTCGCCGATCACGGCGCGCGCGACGGCGACACGCTGCTGCTGACCCCCGGAGAGCTTGGAGGGGCGTCGATCCTCCATCCCCTCGAGGCCGATCTCCGCGAACAGCGCGCGTACGCGGCGTCGGCGCTCCTCGGCGGGGACGCCACGAAGCAGCAGAGTGAACTCCGCGTTCTCCAGCGCGGACAGCACCGGGAGGAGGTTGTAGGCCTGGAAGACGAAGCCGATTCGCTCCAGGCGGAGGCGCGCCAGGTGCTTCGGGTCCATCGCCGTGAGCTCCCGGTCGTCGATCCAGATGCGACCCCGCGTCGGGCGGGTGAGGGCGCCCAGGAGGTTGAGGACCGTCGTCTTGCCGGAGCCGGACGGACCGGCCATCGCCACGAAGTCGCCGGTCGCGACCTCGAACGAGAGGCCACGCACCGCCTCGACCGGGGTGGGCTCCTGCGGATACACCTTCCAGACGTCCTCCGTCCGGACGGCGGGTGCGGCTCCGTTCGTTGCGCTCATTGCTCGAACTTCATGGCCTCGGCGACGTCGAGACGGGTCGCCCGGAAGGCCGGATAGAGGGACGCGAGGGTCCCGATCACCAGGATCGAGACGACCGAGAGGAACACCTGGTCCATGCGGAACACCGGAACGATCACCGGATTGATGACGCCGCCCGAGGCCGTCATGCTCTCCATGAAGGCGCTGAAGTCGAGCCCGTGGCGGAAGAACACCCAGGTGAAGACGAAGCCGGCCACCATCCCGATCAGCCCGGAGGCGGCCGTGAGGCAGAGGCCCTCGCCCATCACCACCAGCCCCGTCTCACCGCCGGTGAGACCGAGCGCCTGCAGGATCCCGAACTCCCGCCTTCGTCCGAGCACGGACATCATGACCGCGTTGAGGATGGCCAGCGCGATGATGGCGAAGAGGATGGCGTGGAAGACGTAGTCGCCGTAGTCGTCGATGCGCACCGCCGAGTCCATCTCGGGGGAGGCCTGCCGCCACCCGAGGACCCGGATACCCTTCGCGCCGTCCAACTCCCGAGCGAGGCGGCGCACCACGCCGTCCGTCGCGCGGGTGCGCTTCAGGAGCACGGCGACGGTGGTGGCCGCCCCGGCGACGCCCAGCCATCGGCGCATCGTGGCGATCGGGACGTGGACAAGCCCCTCGTCCATCTCCTGGATCCCCGTGTGGAAGATCCCGGCCACGCGCATCATCTGCCCCTCGACCTGGCCGGACGCCACCTGCGCGGTGAGCACGAAGCGGGAGCCCACCTTCAGGTCGAGGCGGCGTGCCAGCTCCTCGCCCACGAAAGCGCGCAGACGGTCGTCGGGCTCGAGGTAGCGGCCCTCGACGAGCTGGTCGGGAAGGGTGGAGAAGGTCTGCTCCCGCGCGGGATCCACCCCCTCGATGCGCACGGGGAGCGCCGACGACGCCGAGGTGGCGAGCCCACTCACCGTCAGGCGCGGCACCCACAGGCTCACGAGGGGGGCGACCGCAGGGTCCTCGAGCGCGGCGACGACGCTCTGCACCCGCGCCGAATCCAGCCGGTGCTCCAGGCGGCCCGTCTCGAGGTAGTCGGGGGCCTGGATGGCGACGTGCCCGGTGCCGAGGCGCACGGCCGAGTCGATCCACTGCTCGTGGCCACCCTCGGCGATGGCGCGCGAGAAGATCAGGAGCGCCAGCCCGAGCGCCATGGCCGTGGCGGTCAGGATGCTCCGGCGCGCGTTGCGCCCGACGCTGCGCAGCGAGAGGAGGACGAGCGCGTAGAGCTTCATCGGTCGGCCAGGGCGTCGGCGGGGGGGACCCGCGTCGCCTTCCATGCAGGGTACAGGGCCGCGAACACCGACGTGAGGAAGAGGGCCACGGCGGCGATGATCGGCGTCTCGGTGGAGTACTCGACGCGCAGCAGCGGCCGCCACTGGGAGCCGCTCCACGAGAAGGAGCCCACGAGGCCGCTCAGGTCCGGCGGCGCGACGTGCCACCACCACATCACGGGGGCGGTGACGAGCGCCCCCGTCACGAGCGCCAGGACGCCGAGCAGGATGCCCTCGTAGACGACCGTGCGTCCCACGCCGTAGGCCGTGGTCCCCAGCGCGCGCACCACGGCGAACTCCTTCTTCCGTTCGAACGTCCCGATGATGAGCGTGTTCGCCACGCCGAAGACGGCCATCCCGAAGATGATGATCACGATCAGGAAGTTCATTGAGTCCATGAGGTCGACGGACTGCGCGAGCTCGGGGCGAAGCTCGCGCCACGAGCGCACGTCCACGGGTGGCCCGGCTACGGCCAGGCGTTCTCCGAGGCCCGCCGCGATGGCGTCCGTGTCCCAGGGCCGGGCGACGTCCAGCGCCACCTCGTGGATGCGCCCCGGATCGAGCGCCAGGAGCAACTGCAGGTCCGTGATCGGTAGGACGGCGTACGACGCGTCGATCCCCGGGGTGCCCGAGTGGAAGATCCCCGTGAGGGTGTAGAGGTCGTTGCCGAGCGAGCCGTCCGCGGCAGGCGCGACCAGCACCACCTCGTCGCCGACCTCGAGCTCGAGCTGGCGGGCCATCTCCGAGCCGACGACGAGCTCGTTGGCGCCGGCGCGCGGCATGCGCCCCCCGTCCAGGGAGGAGAGGAGCGTGGTGACCCGCGGCTCGCGTTCGGGATCGATCCCGAGAAGGACGCCGGCCTCCGTGCGGTCTCCCGCCGAGACCAGCCCACCGCCGTAGAGGCGCGGCGCCGACGCGGTGACGTCGGGGTCGGCGTCGATGCGCGACAGGAGCGCGGTGACGTCGGTTCCGTCCTCACCGCCGATCGTGGCGTGCAGGCTGCGCTCCGGGAGGTAGTCCGGCGCATGCACCTGCACCTGGCCGCTGAGGAGCCGCGTGCCGTTCTCGACGAGCTCGGCGCTCATCCCGTCCGTGAGGCCGAC
Source organism: uncultured Gemmatimonadales bacterium (assembly GCA_963823035.1). GTDB lineage: Bacteria > Gemmatimonadota > Gemmatimonadetes > Longimicrobiales > Gaopeijiaceae > SZUA-318. The sequence goes on along the minus strand of CAWGKG010000007.1, from coordinate 187,514 downwards.
CATGACGACCGCGGAGAGGTAGCCGAGGGCCAGGCCGGACGCCGTGACGAGCGTGCGTCCGCGGTTTCGCCAGAGGTTCCGCCACGCGACGTGCCACCAGACGGCATCGCCCGCGCCCACGTCAGCGCCCCCGGGCCCGGAGGTTGCGCAGGCTGAAGAAGTCGGCCTTCAACCCGACGTCGAATTCTAGGTCGTGGTAGATGAGCGCGGTGCTCTCGTCCGGCTTGTCTTCGGGGACGATGAGCATGTGCGCCGGCACGAGGCGTCCCCCCATGCGCTTGTAGTCCGAGAAGGTCATGCGGCGCACGAGCGTGCCGTCCTCGTCGTAGTACCGCACCCACGTCGGCATCAGGTCGCTCTTGCGCACCTGCTCCTCGATGTGCCCCCACACCACGGGGGCCTCGGGCTTGGGCGTGAGGGCGAACTCCCAGACGTCGGTGCCGTCCCGAGCGCCGTCGAAGGCGATCTCGATGTCGTAGTCGTCGACCATGCGGCTCTCCTTCACGAGGTCGTCGTTCGTGAAGTGGGAGCCCATCCACGAGCCCATCATGAGGGAGGGCGGAACCTTGATGGTCCGATCGACGCGCGGGAGGTAGTTCCACACCTCCTGGCCGGCCTTGAGCGTGGCCGTCCCGGCCTCGCGCGCGGGCGCCGTGACGCGCACCAGCGAGTACTGCGTGCCCAGCGACCAGACCTCCATCTCGAGGCTGCGGGACCAGTGCTCGGTGGTGATGCGCATCTCCATGTTGCCGTGGCTGGACGCGCCCCGCATGAGGCGGTCCACGCGGTCGATGATCTCCTGGGCCGTCTGGGCACGCGCGGGCACGGCGGTCGCGGAGGCGACGAGGAGCGCCGCGAGGGTCGTCGCGAGCACGCGGGCCCGCCCGGCGACGACGGGGAAGGGAAGGAACATCACGAGGACTCCTGAGGATGCTGAGCCGCGAGGAGCAGCTCGGTGAATCGTGTCCAGACGCGATCGAGCCCATCGTGATCGCCCATCGCGAGGTGATGCAGCGCGAGGCCGTCGAGCATGACCTCGACCATCCGCGCCGTGACCTCCGGTTCCTGGCCGGGCGCGAGACGGGGCGCGAGCGCATCGACCGTGCGTCGGTGCATCTCGAACGCGCCGTGAGCCAGGCGGTCCCGGAAGCGCGCGTCGAACATCCCCTTGATGAAGAAGACGAAGTACGCGCGCAGGAAGCCCTCGTTGTCCACCAGCGCACGCATCTCGCGGGCGAAGCGGTCCAGGAGGTCGGGGAGGGCTCCGTCCTCACCGACGACCTCGCCGAGGAACTCGAAGAAGATCTCCTCGAGCGCGGCGAGCGGGATCTCGTCGAGCGTGTCGAAGTGGTGAAAGAGCGTCGCCTTGCTCATCCCCACCTCGCGCGCCAGCGCGGAGGCGGTGAACCGATCGGGCCCCTCACGGCCCATCAGCTCCACCGCGGCGTGGAGGATGCGCGTTCGCGTGCTCGGCTCGTGGTTCATGGCGCACGCTAATGCTGACCGACCGGTCGGTCAACCCTGGGAGGGCCTTGTTCGACCTCGCGCATCTTGCTCTAGTTCGAAGTAGTGCGAGAGGTTTCGACGTCCCTGAGTTTCCATCGCCGGTATGCGATTTCGGTCTTTGCGGGTGGCCGCGGCCGCCCTTCTCCTCCTCGGCTGTCCCCTAGGCGCGCAGGAGGTCTCGCTGCTCTTCGTGCGCGCGGCCTCAGCCAACGCCGAGCTGCCTGCGCCGACGGGTTTCTCCGTCGCGGGCACCCTGGGTGTGCGCGACTGGCTGCTGCACCTCGCCTTCGTCCGCTACGCGGACGAGACGCTCAAGACGGGCGTGGTGTGCCGCGTCTATTCGCCGCGCATCGACTGCGGCCCCGAGGAGGTCCACACCAGCACGGCGCTGGGCGGTCTCAGGTTGTCCGTCATGCGGGCCGTGCTCCCGGGCGCGCCGGTCCGGCTCGGGATCGGCGGTGGTCTGAGCTTCAACGCCCTCTCGGGAACGGCGGACGGACGGTCCGGGCGGCGTGCGGACTTCCACGTCCCGAACGGTGGTCAGATCGGCTACCTGGGGCTTCTCTCCCTGGACGTCACGCCGCTGGCGGGCCTGCCCTTGCGTCTGCGCGGGAGCTACGCGTCGCACTGGGTGCGGCTCAGGGGATGCGTCGATCCCGAGGATCCGACGGCGAGCGCCAACGTGCCGTTCTGTGGCGACGAGCGCTTCGACGAGCTCATGGTCGGGCTCTCCTGGGATCTCTCGGTGATGCGCCGCGGCGGATGACCGACTCCGGGGCGGATCGCTAGCTAGCGATCTTGCGGCGCGCCGGCGAGGGCGACGGCCGTGTCCACGGCCCGGCCGAGAGCCTCGCCGCGGAAGCCCCGGCGCGCGAGGTATCCGTGCAGCCGGCGCCGGACCTTCTCCGCCTCGGGCGTGCCCCGCGACGCGGTGAGCCCCCGGAGCGTGGCCGCACCCTGGCGCCGGAGCCACCCCTCCACGACGCGGCGGGCCAGATCGGCCTCGCTGAGCGCTTCGTCCTCGAGGACGTCTTCCACCACGCGCTCGGCCATCTCCGGCTGCACGCCCTTGGCCCTGAGCTCCTGGGTCAGGCGTACGGGTCCGCGGGGCCGGTGGCGGATGCGGTCACGGACGAAGGCCGCGGCGACGGCTGCGTCGTCGAGGAGCCCTCGCGCCTCCAGACGATCGAGGGCGTGGTCGACGCGCGCCGGTTGGAATCCCTTGCCGACGAGCCTGCGGCGAAGCTCCGAGCGGGTGCGGGCCCGGTGGGAGAGGAGGGAGAGGGCGGCGTCGCGGATGCGGACGTCGGCGTCGGCGTCCAGCAGGTGATGGCGTCGGTTGGCGGGGAGGTCGTCGCCTACCCCCAGCCCCAGGCGCTCGATCGCCTCCAGCGCCACCTCCAGCGGCTCTCCTCGATCGAGGTGCAGGCGGACGCGGAGCCCGCGCGGGCGGATCGGCTCGACGCGCAGGATCACGGGGGCGGGGGAGCGGGGCACGGGGTCACTCACCCTTCTGAACGTACCAGCGGCCGTCCAGGAGGTCGTGGTAGAGCGTGAGCGGGCGGCCGTCGTCGAGGACCACGGCCCGATATTCACGCGAGAGGGGGGTGCGCCACCACTCGTCGTCGATGCGCCAGCGCTCGCGCACGGCCTCCACCCGGCGGGCCGGCCTCCCCGCGAGGCGGACGTGCGTGGGCTCGCCCGCCTCGTCGGTACGCACGTCGACGAGGCGGGGGCTCCCCAGCGGGCGGAGGTTCGGACCGTCGCTCATGGATCGAAGCTCAGCAGGGCATGGCGGCGCTCGGGGATCCTCGACCAGGGGTCGACCTCCACCACGCGGTAGAGGGGGGAATGTCCTAGACGTAACTTCAACTCTTTGACCGCATCTTTAAGGGAGAAAGGGACTTCGCCGCGCGCAAGATCCCGCCCGCCCGCCGCTCTCCCACCCTCCTCCTTCCGATCGAAGAGATCGGTCTGGGAGGAGGGGGCGCCGAAGCGGGTGAGCTCCACGAGGAGGGTCTCCACGGCCCGCGGAGGAGGGGAGATGGCCATCTTGCCCCGCAGGGGAAAGGCGATCTTCGGCCGCTCGGCCGTGGGCTCGCGCAGGACCGTCTCCACGAACCAGGAGCCTCCTCCTTCGAGGTAGGCGCCCAGCCGTACCGCCGTCACGCTGCGCCCCCGGCGTGCGGGGCGGGACAGCGCGCGCTCCACCAGTCGGTCCAGGGCGCCGTGGAGGGTCTCGGCGAGCCCCACGGGGGTGGGGAAGTCCAGGGAGACCCGGATGGGGCGGGGGCGGTGGAAGGGGTGCACCGGGTCGATGCGCCGACCGGTGGCCCAGGCCAGGGCGCTCCGTCCCTCCTCGCCGAACTGGGCGATGAGCGAGGGCTCCGGAAAGCGGCGGAGTGCACCCAGCGTGGCGATGCCCAGCCGCTCGAGTCGCTGGACGGCCAGCGGGTCCACGGGGAGCGCGGCCACCGGGCACGAGGCCAGGAAACGGGAGAGATCCTCCTCGGAGACGATCGTCGGCTCCCCCGGCCGCGCGGAGGCCGCCGCCACCCACGCGCCGAACTTCCCGGGCGCCATCCCGGCGCGGGTGGCCGCCACGAGCGGGGAGGGGAAGATGCGGAAGAGGGAACGCAGCGCCCGCTCCGCCTGACGATGGGGAGAGCCGTAGAGCCGGCCCAGCCCGTCCATCCCCAGGAAGACGCGTCCGCGTCCCGCGGGCTCCACCACGGGGGTGAGCTCGGCCAGCACCTCGAGCATCGCCTCGGTGGCAGCGTCGTAGTGCGCGGGGTCGGGCTCCAGGAGGGTGAGGGAAGGACAGAGCGACACCGCCTGGGAGACGAGCTGCCCCGGCCGCACCCCGGCGTCGTGCGCCCGCTCCGAGACCTGCCAGACGGTGCGGCGGACGCTCTCCCCCGAAGCGAGGAGCGCCACGGACGCGCTGTCCAGCTCGGGCGAGCGTACCAGCTCGAGGCGCAGCTCGAAGGTGGGGAGCCAGAGGCAGAGTGCCTGGCGGCTGCCGCTCGCGACGGTGCTTCCCCCGGGATCCCCCGCGGGGCTCCTGGCGAGGCTCCATCCATGGGCGGCCTCCCGCGGGTTCGTGCTTTCCTTGCTCCGGGCATCCCACCCGATGGCCGGGTGGGTGGGAACACCATAAGCACGCTGCCGGGGCTCGGACATGGATGGACGGGACACCTGAGGGACGAAAAAGTCTTGGCTCCCCGGGCCTCCGACGTCCACACCGTCGAACACGCGCCGCTTCCGGAGACGGCACTCGGCCCAACCCTGCACATCCCTATCCCTTGGCGGGTCGCCGGGCCCGGGGAGCCAATACCGAACAGAAACCGAATCTTTCACCGAAGGTAGCCCGAAGATCCACCCGGAGCAAGGAGGAGGAGATCCGGGAAGTGGGGACCCTCCACGCACCGTCCCTGTAGAATCAAGAGAGCTTCCCCGACACCGGGGCCCTGCCCGGGCCGTGCTCATCACGGGGGTCCCATGAAGCCGCCTTCCCTCACCCTGGGCGTCGAGGAGGAGTATCAGGTCGTCGATCCCGACACCTGCCTCCTGCACCCCTACATCACACGGGTCCTCGAGGAGGGTCGGATCACGGCGGAGGGCATCAAGCCCGAGCTCCACCAGTCCACCGTGGAGGTCGGGACCGAGGTGTGCGCGACGCCCCTGGACGTACGCTCGGAGATCGTGCGTCTGCGCACCGCCGTCACCGCGCTGGCGGGTCGGCACGACCTGCGGATCATGGCCTCGGGAACCCATCCGATCTCCTCCTGGATCGAATCCCCGATCACGCCGATGGATCGCTACCTGGGGCTGGAGGAGGACCTGCAGGACGTGGCCCGGAGGAACCTGATCTTCGGGACCCACATCCACGTCGGGATCGAGGACCGGGCGTTCCTCATCGACACGATGACCGTGGCCCGATACTTCCTCCCGCACCTCCTCGCCCTGTCGACCAGCTCTCCCTTCTGGATGGGGCGCAACACGGGGCTCAAATCCTACCGCACCCGCGTGTGGCGGGAGTTCCCCCGCTCGGGGGTGCCGCCGGCGTTCTGCACCTGGGCCGAGTACGAGGACCTGGTCTCGACGCTCGTCGGGGCGAACTCCATGCAGGATGCGTCCAAGCTGTGGTGGGACCTCCGCCCCTCGCACGCCTATCCCACGCTGGAGTTCCGCATCTGCGACATGGGAACGCAGGTCGACGAGGTCGTCTGCCTGGCGGCCCTCACCCAGGCCATCGTGGCCAAGATGTGGAAGCTCCGGAGCGAGAACCTCACCTTCCGCCCCTATTCGCTCGAGCTCCTGCAGGAGAACAAGTTCCGCGCGGCGCGCTACGGGCTGGACGGGAAGCTCGTCGACCTCGGCAAGAGCAGGGAGGTCGCGACGCGCGACATGATCCACGAGCTGGTGGACTTCGTCGAGGACGTGCTCGACGAGCTGGGATCGCGCGACCAGATCGCGTACGTGGAGCGCATCCTGGAGGAGGGCTCCAGCGCCGACCGGCAGCTTCGCGTCTACGAGGAGACGAGAAGCCTCGAGGCCGTGGTGCGCCACCTCATGGAGGAGACGACCCGGGGGTGTTGTCCGCCGGAAGATCCGACGGCTCGGGCGGAGGATCGGCCAGACGCTCCAGGAAGCTCCGCACACTCTCCCCCAGCTCCGTGAGCGTGAACGGCTTGGCGAGGTGGCCGATCGTGCCCATGGGGTCGGGGCGCCTCCGGTGCTCCGGACCGAGATAGCCGGACACGTACAGGACGGGCAGATCCTCGCGCTTCGACCGTAGCCGGCGCACCATCTCCGGCCCCGTCATGTCGGGCATCACGACGTCGGTGACCAGGAGGTCGATCGGATGGGGGCCGCGGTCGGGCCACAGCTCCTCGTGGATGCGGAGGGCCTCCTCGGGCCCCGCGGCCACGGTGACGTGGTATCCGAGCCTGCGGAGCGCCTTGGCGGTTCCCCCGCGGACCGCCTCGTCGTCTTCGACCAGGAGGATGTGCTCCGTCCCTCGTGGGATCGGATCGCCCCGAGCCGGCCGCGTGGGTACGGGCGCCCCCGCCTCCGTCCCGAGGCGGGGGAGGTATACCTGGAGCGTGGTCCCGACGCCGGCCTGGGTGGTCACGCCCACGTCTCCTCCGCATCGCCGCGCGATCCCTCGCACGGTGGCGAGGCCCAGGCCGCGCGTCCCGCCTTCCTCGTGGGTGCTGAAGAAGGGCTCGAAGAGCCGCGCGCAGGTGTCTTCGTCCATCCCTTCGCCCGTGTCGGTCACGCTGAGGAGGACGTACGGCCCACTCCGCAGGGAGGGGTGGTCTTCGCCGGACGCCTCGTCCAGCTCGACCTCCCGCGTGGCCACCACCAGGTAGCCGCCTCCCGGCATGGCCTCGCGTGCGTTGACCATCAGGTTGACGAGGATCTGCTGCACCTGCCCGGGATCGGCGCGCACGACGGTGTTGCCGCGACAGGGGCGCAGCACCAGGCGGATGTCGCCGGGCAGCGCGTGACGAAGAAGGCCGTGCGTCTCGAGCAGGAGGTCGTCGAGTCGGATCGGTGCCGCCTCCTGCGGCTCGCGTGCGGTGAACGCCACCAGATCCCGGGTCAGATCGCGAGCGCGCAAGGCGGCTTCGGCGATTCCGTCGAGGTCGACCCGCGACCGGGCGTCCTCCGCCCGCTCGCGCACCGCCTCCGCGCCCAGCACGACGGTCGCAAGGAGCTCGTTGAACCCGTGGGCGATCCCGGCCACCAGGCGGCCGACGGCCTCGTGCTTCTGGGCCTTCCACAGCTGCGACTGCAGGGCCTCTCGCTCACCGTGCGCGCGCTCCTCCTCCCGGAGGTCGCGCGCGTAGAGCGCCAGGAGCGTGCCCTGGTCCCCGTGCAGCCGTACGGCGCGGATCTCGACCGGGACGTCCTCGCCCGAGCGCGTTCGCCACGAACGCGTACGAGGGCTCGAGTCCCTGCACGCCAGGGCCAGCAGAAGATACTCTGCGATCTCGCCGCCCTCCGCCGGGTCCAGGGTGGACAGCGGCCGCCCCGCGAGGGCCTCACCCGGCCACCCGAGCAGCGTTCCGAGCGCCGTGTTTGCCCGCGCGATCGTCCGGGAGCGCGCGTCGACGAGGAGGATGGGGAGAGGACTGCCGAGGAAGAGCCCTTCCAGGGCCCGCTCCCGGGCCGGATGCAGCGGCGGGTCGTTTCGCGTGTCGGGAACGCCCATGGGTGCGTCGCGCCCCTCCCTTGGGGGAACCCCCATGAGGCGCAAGGGGCGTGCCTGGCCGAAGATCCCGCCGTGACGCGCTTTTCCGGCCCCCGCGGGCGGCAACGCCGGCCCGCGCCCTGCAAACGTTGCCAGCAGGGGAAGCCGGTGTGAGCGTTCGGCATGGTCGCCGATCCCTTCGCTCCGTTCCTCCGCGCCCAGGGGGTGGTGGTCCTCGACGGGGGCCTCGCGACCGCGCTCGAGGCGCGCGGGGAGGGCCTCGACGACCCCCTCTGGTCGGCCAGGGTCCTCCTCGACGCGCCCGAGGTGGTGCGCGCCGTCCATCGGAGCTACCTGGAGGCCGGTGCGGACTGCATCGCCACGGTCACCTACCAGGCGACGTTCGAGGGCTTCACGGCGCGGGGCCTGTCCGACACGCAGGCCGAGCAGGCGTTCCGCAGGGCGGTGGCCCTGGCCGTGGAGGCCCGGGACGCCTTCTGGCGGGACCCGGCGCGACGTGCGGAACGTCTGGAGCCCCTCGTCGCCGCCAGCGTGGGGCCCTACGGGGCCTACCTCGCGGATGGCTCGGAGTACACCGGTGCGTACGATCTCGACGAGGAGGCGCTCGTCGGTTTCCACCGTCGACGTTGGCGACTCCTCGCCGCCTCGCCGGCCGACCTCCTCGCCTGCGAGACGATCCCGTCCCTGGCGGAGACGCGCGCGCTGCTGTGCCTCCTCGCGGAGACGCCGGACCGCTGGGCGTGGATCTCCTTCCAGTGCCGTGACGAGGCCCACCTCGCCGACGGGACGCCGCTGGAGGACGCGGTTCGGCTCTGCGACGCGGCCGAGCGCGTCGCCGCGGTGGGGGTGAACTGCGTGCCGCCGTCGCGCGTTCCGGCGCTCCTCGATCGCGCGCGCTCGGCGACCGCGAAGCCCCTCGCGGCCTATCCGAACTCCGGGGAGGTCTACGACGCGGGCGCCAGGGTGTGGAGGGCGGGTGCGGCGGCCGACGACCCTGCGGCGGCCGCCCCCGGGTGGCGGGCGCTGGGGGCGGCGGTGCTGGGCGGTTGCTGCCGCACGGGTCCGGACACGATCCGGCGCATGCGCCGGGCGCTCCTCAGCCCTTCCTGAGCTCCACCACGTTGCCCGACACGACCGCCGCTCCCGGACCGGCGAGGAAGTGGATCACCGTGGCGATCTCCTCCGGACGGAGCCACGTGGTCCGATCGGCGTCGGGGTTCGCGCGCCGGTTCGCCGGCGTGTCGATCGTGGTGGGCGCGACGGCGTTCACGGTGATCCCGGCTGGGCCCAGCTCCTTCGCGAGGTTGCGGGTCAAGCTCACCACGCCGGACTTGGCGGCCAGATAGGCGCTCATCCCGCCGATCGGCCCGCCCAGCGCGGCGGCCGCGGCCACGTTGACGATCCGTCCTCCCCCCGAGGCGCGCAGGAGCGGCACGGCGGCCCGCACGGCCAGGAAGGGGGCGGTGGCGTTGGTCTCCCACATGCGCCGCCAGGTCGCGGGGTCGGTCTCGTCGACCGGAGCCATCGCGAAGCCGCCCACGAGGTTGCACAGGAGGTCGAGCCGGCCGTCGCCGTCGCGCACCGCCGCGAAGAGCGCCTCCACCGCGGCGGGGTCGACGAGGTCCACCTGACGGAGGCGGAGTCCGTCCGCGTCTCCGATGCGCTCCTTCAGGCGAGCGTCCTCGCCCTCGGCGCGCCACGGCACCCAGACGCGCCACCCGTCGCCGAGCAGGGCCTCCACCACGGCTCCGCCCAGCCCTCCCGCCCCTCCGGTCACCACCGCCACGTTCGTGCTCATCGGCGCTTGCCCCTTTCCTCGAAATCCGAATAACTTCCGGGCTCTTCGGCGCTTTCCCTCGCCTTGGGCCAGGGCAGCGCGACGAGCTCCTGGCCGCTTCGCACGGCCCGGTCGACATGACGCGTGGGTCGCACGCGAGCGCGCCCACCCCCCTCCGAACCCCCGAGCCCGCCATGCAGGTCCGTTTCCAGGACTCCGACCCCCTCGCCCACGACGCGCCGCTTCTCGTCGTCGGTGTGCCCGAGGGCGTCACGGCCCCTCGGGGATTTCTCGCGCGCCTCGACGAGCGGCTCGCCGGCGCGGTCGGCCGCGCGCTCCGCTCGGGCGACGTGCGGGGAAAGGCGAAGGACGAGGTCGTGCTCTTCGGGGGCGAGGACGGCGGGCCGAACCGCGTGGCCCTGCTCGGCATCGGGAAGGCCGACGCGTTCGACGCCGAACAGGTGCGCCGGCTCGCCGGGCGTGGCGTGCGCCTCGCGGAGCGGCTCGGGCTGGACGCCCTCTCCCTCTGGCTCGACGCCGTGGGTCCCACCACGGAAGCCGCGCGGGCGCAGGCCGCCGCGGAGGGAGCCGCGCTCGCGGCGTGGCGCTTCACGGAGCTGAAGCGTCCCGACGAGGACGACCGGGGGAAGGCGGTCGGCCGTGCCGACCTCTTCGGCGAGGGCGACGCCGCGGTGCTCGCGGAGGGCACGCGCGTCGGGGAGATCGTGGGGCGCGGCGAGAACTTCGCCCGCACGCTACAGGCTCGCCCCGGCAACGTGGCGACCCCGTCGCACCTCAGCGCCGAAGCCGAACGGATGGCGTCCGAGGTGGGCCTGAAGTTCTCCTTCCTGGACGAGGAAGCGATGCGGCGCGAGGGGATGCACGCCATCCTCGCCGTCTCCGCCGGCTCGACGGAGGAGGCGCGCCTCATCGTCCTCGAGCACCGCGGCGGCGCGGACGGCGACGCGCCCCTGGTGCTGGTGGGGAAGGGGCTCACCTTCGACGCCGGGGGCATCTCGATCAAGCCGGCCTCCGGGATGGAGGACATGAAGTACGACATGTCCGGAGGCGCGGCGGTGATCGCCACCATGCAGGTGGTGGCCGAGCTGGGCGTCCCGGCGAACGTCGTGGGGATCGTGCCCTCCTCGGAGAACCTCCCGTCGGGGAGCGCCGTCAAGCCGGGTGACGTGATCCAGACGCTCGCGGGCAAGACCGTCGAGGTGATCAACACCGATGCGGAGGGGCGCCTGATCCTCGCGGACGCGCTTGCCTGGGGAGCGAGGATGAACCCTGCCGCGATGGTCGACTGCGCGACGCTGACCGGCGCCGTGGTGATCGGCCTCGGCTACCACGCGGCCGCCGTGATCGGCAACGACGACCCCCTGATCGACGAGCTGCGCGGGGCCGGCACCCGGTCGGGAGAGCGTTGCTGGCCCCTTCCTCTCTGGGACGAGTACAAGAAGCAACTGGAGAGTGAGACCGCCGATCTGATGAACGTCGGGGGTCGTCCCGCCGGCTCGATCACGGCCGCGTGCTTCCTCTCGGAGTTCGTCGGAGACACTCGTTGGGCGCATCTCGACATCGCGGGCACGGCCTACGGCGACGGCAAGCTGCCGTACCAGCGCAAGGGGGGATACGGCTTTCCCACCCGGCTGCTGACGGAGTGGATCAGGAGCCGCGTCGCCTGATCGTGCCTTTCCCGCACCCGCCGCGCCGGCTTCGCGCCGCGGCCGCTCCATCCCGTCTGCTGCTCGCGGCCCTCCTCTTCGGTGGGCCGGGGCACCTCGCGGCGCAGGCGCGGCCGGACTCCCTGCGCGCGGACACGCTGCGCACCGACACCGTCCCGCCGCCCATCCGCCCGATGCCCGACTCGTTGCCGCCGGGAGACAGCGCCGAGGCGGACACGATCTTCTACAACCTGCCCACGATGGACCACCGGCCGGCCAACGGGTGGGAGAGCGGCGCGTGGAGCTGGAACCACGACGAGATCCTCGCGTCGGGGGCGGCCACCCTCGTCGATCTCCTCGAGAAGGTCCCGGGGATGGTCGCGCTGCGTACCGGCGACTACGGCACGCCGCAGACCGTCACCGCGTTCGGCCTCGGTGCGGGGAGGATCCGTGTGTTCCGGGACGGCTTCGAGCTCGTGCCGCTGGCCGGCGGCAGCGTCGACCTCTCCCGCGTCGGGCTCGGCGGCGTCACCGGTGTCCGATTGGAGCGCCTCCCGGACGAGATCCGCATCTACGTCGACAGCTTCGCCTTCGAGGACGGACGGGCCTACTCGCTCGTCGAGGCCGGTACGGGCGATCTGAACACCAACCTCCTGCGTGGAATGTTCGCCAACCCCACCGCGCTGGGCGGCGACATCGCGCTCGCGCTCGAACGGGCCGACTCGCGGGGGGCGCGCGGCAACGAGCAGGGCTATGTGCAGGGTACCTGGTTGCGCTATCAGCTCCACCGGGGGGACGCGGCGGGCATCGCGGTCGACTACCGGCGCATGGCGAGCCAGACCCAGGCGAATCCGTACTTCGCCAACGCGACGCGCTCGGACCTCACCGTGCGGGGTAGGGTGCGCGTCCCCGGCGGACTCACGGCGGAGGCCTTCTGGGGCCGCTCCAGCCACGAGGTCGACGACACGGCCTTCGCTACCGAGGGCGGGCGCCGCTCGCAGCTCGGCGTGCGCGCGGCGTGGGAAGTGAAGGGCGTGTTCGCCGACGCCGCCTACCGGCATTTCGGTGGCGACGACGGGCTGCCTTCGGACCGGATCGACGTGTCGGTCGGCGCCGACCTCCCCCTCGTGGGAGGCTTCGTGGCGGACCTCGACCGGGCGACCTGGGGGGGCGAGACCGTGATGGCCCGGCACGTGCGGGGATGGACGCGGCCTCTTCTCGGCTTCTCGGCCTTCGGCTCGTGGGGCTCCGGGACGTATGGGGCTCGCACCTTCCCGCTGGGGAACATGACGCTCCCGGCCGCCGCGGCGGACTCCGTGGAGCCGCCGGTCGCGGAGCCGCCTCCCCCGGCTTTCCGGACCACGGAGCGCACGGCGACGCGCTACGGCGTCCAGTGGTCGCTCTGGGGGATCACGCTGTCCGGGGCGCGTCTCTGGCTGGACGCGGATTCGCTCCTCCCGGTGGGGATCCTGCCGGACCGGGGCGAGCCCGCGATCGCCGCGGGGGTGGGCCACCAGGGGTGGGAGGCCACGGGCAGTCTGCCCCTTCCCATCCTGCGGGGGCTGCACGTCGAAGGCTCGTATCAGGAATGGGCGCGGCCCTGGTCGTACATGCCCGCGCGCATCTACCGAGGCGCTGCGGTCTACCACCGCACCTTCCTCGAGTCGGAGAACTTCGAGATGTGGCTCACCATGGGCGTGGTCGGCCGCGACGAGATGACCACGCGCCAGCTGGTCGACGACGGTTCGGGCGAGGGGGGAACGGTGTACGGCCAGGTGCCCTTCTACCAGAACTGGTACGCGCGCCTCCAACTCCGGATCGTGACCGTCCGCATCTTCATGGGATGGGACAACTTCACCGTCCGCCGCGACCTGCAGGATTTCCCGGACCGCCTGCTTCCGATCACGCGGGCGTTCTACGGCATCCGCTGGACCATGTGGAACTGACAGACCATCCGGCCGCGTCGGGCCATCCTTCGACCCGGCGCCGCCAGCCATTATGTTACCAGGCTCTGCCGGAGACGGCGCGAAGACCCCCACGGCGTGGAGCCGGGATGATCCGGAGCATGACCGGGTACGGGGAGGCCGAGCGGGACGACCCCGTCGGCCGCCTCAGGCTCGAGGTGAAGACGGTCAACCACCGCTTCTTCAACGCGAACGTCAAGACGCCGTCGGGCTTCGACCGCGTCGAGCGGGACCTCACCGAGGTGTTCCGGGCGCACGTCTCGCGCGGCCACGTCGGCCGCGTCCCTGTCGATCGACCGCCGCGGCGCCGAGGCCGTGGGGGGCGTGCGTGTCGACCTCGATCGCGCTCGCGGCTACAAGGAGGCCCTGGAGGCCGTCCAGAAGGAGCTCGCGATCCCGGGAGCGGTCGACCTGGGGATGCTGGCCCGCTTCGGGGACATCTTCCGTGCCCCGGAGTCCGAGGCGACACCTACCGTGGACGTCGAGGTGCTGAAGGCGATGGCGGAGGAGGCCATTCGGGGCGTGGTCGCCCTGCGCGAGGCCGAGGGGGCTCGTTTGCACGACGACCTCGCGGGGCGGCTCGAGGCCATGGCCGCCCATGTGGACGCCGTGGCTGCCCGAGCGCCGGAGCGCATCGTGCGCGAACGTGAGCGCCTGCGCGGGGCGATCCGCGATTTGACCGAGCAGGTCGAAGTCGACGAAGATCGTCTTGCGCGCGAGATCGCGTACCTCGCGGAGCGGTGGGACATCAACGAGGAGATCGTGCGGTTCCGGTCGCACATCTCCCTCTTCCGGGAGGCGCTCGACACGGACAGCGCCGAGCCGGTGGGCAAGCGCCTCGGCTTCCTCGTGCAGGAGATGCACCGCGAGGCCAACACGATCGGGTCGAAGGCCAACGACCAGGAGATCACGGAGGCGTCCATGGCCCTCAAGGAGGAGATCGAGCGCTTGCGGGAGCAGGTGGAGAACATCGAGTGATCGCCCTGGGCTACCGGCCGTTCCCCGTCGTGCTCGCCGCGCCCAGCGGCACGGGGAAGACCACGCTGGCCCGCGCGCTGGTGAAGCGCTCCGACGGTTATTGCTTCTCGGTGTCCGCGACGACGAGGTCGCCGCGCCGGGGGGAGCAGGACGGGGTGGACTACCACTTCGTGGGTCGCGCGCGCTTCGAGGAGATGGTGGCGGCGGGCGAGCTGGCCGAATGGGCGGAGGTGCACGGGGAGGCGTACGGAACCCCGCGCAGCGAGCTGGAGAGACGCGGCGGAGCACGGGGAGCACGTGGTGCTCGACATCGACGTCCAGGGGGCGAGGCAGATCCGGCGATCCGTGCCCGATGCCCTCCTGGTGTTCGTCATGCCTCCCTCGGTGCGCGCGCTGGTGAAACGGCTGACCGGGCGCGGGACCGAGAGCGGCGAGCAGGTGGCGCGCAGGCTGCGCACGGCGCTCGAGGAGCTGCGTGCGGTACCGGAGTTCGATCACGTGGTCGTCAACGACGACCTGGAGAAGTGCCTCGCGGAGATCCGGGGCATCGTGCGCGCCGAGTCGCGCAGGACGGCGCGGGCGAGGGCGCTGGGGAAGGACGTGGAAGCGATGCGCTCCGAGATCGCGCGCATCCTGCAGGACGAATACGCCAACATCAGCGGATAGGAGAACGACCATGCGAGTGTTCACACCCATGGAGGTGGCCAAGGGCACCGAGAGCAAGTACCTCGGCGTCCTGGTGGCCGCGAAGTACGCGCGCGAGCTCAACTCGCTTCCCCGTGACGCGATGCCGATCGGCGAGGAGAAGAAGCTCACGACGCGCTCGCTGGAGGCTCTGACCTCCGGCAACATCGAGTTTCGCCTCGTCAAGAAGCGGCGCCGCGAGGACTAGAGGACCAGAGGGCGGGGGACTCGTCGTGACCGGCTTGCTCGAGCCGCGCCGACCGTGGGTCGGGCGGCGCGTCGTGCTCGGCGTCACCGGGGGGATCGCCGCGTACAAGTCGGTGCAGGTCGCCCGCGACCTGACCCTCCTGGGTGCCGTGGTCGACGTGGTGCTGACGGCTTCGGCGCAGCGCTTCGTCGCGCCCCTCTCGTTCCAGGGGGTCACGGGCCGGCGGGCCCTGTGGGACATGTTCGACTCGGAAGGCGCGGCCCTGCACATCCGCCTGGGACGTGACGCCGACGTGGTCTGCGTGGCACCCGCCACCGCGGACTTCATCGCGCGTGCCGCGCACGGAAGGGCGAACGACCTGCTGTGCACGACCCTCCTCGCCACGCGTGCGCCGGTGGTGGTCTGTCCGGCCATGAACGACCAGATGTTCGCGCACCCGCAGGTGCAGGCGAACCTCGAACACCTGCGCGATGCCATCGGCTACCGGATCGCGGGCCCCGCCGACGGGCCGCTCGCGGTCGGCGAGGGCGGAGGCCCGGGGCGCATGCTCGAGCCGTGGCAGATCGAGGAGCACATCGGGCGCGCGCTGGGACGGGAAGTGGCCTTCGAGGGCCGCACCGTGCTGATCACCGCGGGCCCGACGCGCGAGCCGATCGATCCGGTCCGCTACGTGGGCAACCGCTCGTCCGGACGCATGGGCTACGCGATCGCCCAGGCGGCGTGGCGCAGGGGCGCGCGCGTCGTGCTCGTGAGCGGCCCGAGCGCCCTTCCCGATCCGGAGGGCGTCGAGGTGGTGCGCGTCGAGACGGCGGTCGAGATGATGCACGCCGTCGCGGCCAGGCTGGGCGAGGCGGACGCGTCCGTCTTCGCGGCCGCCGTGGCCGACTTCCGTCCCGACGAGGCGCGCGCACGGAAGGTCAAGCGCAGCGAGGAGGGCGAGGCGCTGAGCCTCACGCTCACCGCCAATCCGGACGTGGCCGGCGACACACGGGACGCTCGCAGGCCCGGGAGCGTGGTGGTGGGCTTCGCGCTCGAGACGGAGGACCTGATCGCGCACGCCGGGCGCAAGCTCGAGGCGAAGGCGTTCGACCTGATCGTCGCCAACGACGCGCTGGCCGAGGGCGCGGGCTTCGAGGTCGACACGAATCGCGTCACGCTGCTGTCCGCGGACGGCGAGCCGGAGGTACTTCCCCTGCAGTCCAAGGACCAGGTGGCGGAGGCCATCCTGGACCGCGTCGGCGCGCGGATGGACCGGGGGTGAGCCCGCGCGGCCCGGACGCCCGCGACGTGGCGCGCCTGCTGCGCCAGCGCCGGGAGATGGGGGACGCCGAGCTCTTCCTCGACGAGGCGACCCGGACCGGGCTGCTCGAGATGGCGGCGGCCGCACGCGGCAAGACGACCGCTCGCGCCGGGGCGGACGACGCGGCTGCGGCGCCTGCGCGGCCCCGGTCGCCGTCCGGAGCTCCTGCCGGCCCGGAGACCGGCCGCGCGCTCCCGGTGCTCCCCGCCTCCTACGAGGCGCTCCGCGACGAGGCGCTCGGGTGCACCCTGTGCCGGCTCTCCGAGACCCGCACGCAGGTGGTGTTCAGCGACGGCGCCGTGGACGCCCGCCTGGTCGTCGTGGGCGAGGCCCCCGGCGCGAACGAGGACGCCACCGGCCTGCCGTTCGTGGGCGCGGCCGGGCAGTACCTCGACCTCCTTCTCGGCACCGTGGACCTGTCGCGCCGGGACTCGGTGTACATCTGCAACGTCCTCAAGTGTCGGCCTCCGGGGAACCGCAACCCGATGCCGGACGAGATCGAGGCGTGCTCGCCGTACCTGCGCCGGCAGCTCGAGCTCATCGCGCCGCGGGCCCTCCTCGCGGTCGGCACCTTCGCGGCGCAGGCGCTCACCGGACAAGCAGAAGCCGCTGGGCAAGCTCCGCGGCGACGTGCACACCTACCAGGGCATTCCCCTGGTGGTCACCTACCACCCCGCCGCGCTCCTGCGGAATCCGGGGTGGACGCGCGCCTTCTGGGACGATCTCCAACTCCTGCGCGTCGTGATGGACGGGGGCTGAGCGGCGTCGGCACGTCATCCACACGACACTTTCATGCGCGGCCGGGGGCGCCCGACTAGATTGCGTGCCCGCATCTGCTCCGGCCCCCCACGCCACATCGATGGAAGCCACGACCGACTTCGCGCAGGCCGTCTTCGACAGGACGCCCCCCTTCTCCCTGGAGGCGGAGACGGCCGTGCTGGGCGGGATGCTCATCGACCGGGAGGCCGTGACCCGCGCGGTCGAGCACCTCAACGAGTCGATGTTCTACCGGGAGGCGAATCGTCGTCTGTACCGGGCGATGATCCGCCTCTACGAGCGCGGGGACGTCATCGACGTCATCACGGTCTCGGAGGAGCTCAAGAAGACCGGGGAGATGGAGTCCTCCGGTGGCTTCGACTACCTGGCGGCCCTCGTGGACGCCGTGCCCACCGCCGCCAACCTCGAGTACCACGCGCGCATCGTGCGCGAAAAGGCGCTGCTGCGGCGCCTCGTCGAGCAGGCCTCGCAGATCATCCGCGACGTCTACGACCAGGGCGAGCGCACGGTCGAGGAGCTCCTGGACGACGCGGAGGCGCGGATCTTCCGCGTAGCCGAGAGCCACAGCCGCGAGGGCTTCGTCTGGATCAAGGAGATCCTCTGGTCGGCCTTCGAGCACATCGAGAAGCTGCAGGAGTCGGCGGGAGGGATCACCGGCGTGCCGACCGGCTTCCCGGACCTGGACCGCATGACCACCGGCTTCCAGAAGGGCGACCTGATCATCGTCGCGGCCCGCCCCTCCATGGGGAAGACGTCCTGGGTGCTGAACGTCGCCGCGAACGCTTCGATCGGACACAGCGTGCCGGCGGCGATCTTCTCGCTGGAGATGTCGTCGGGCCAGCTCGTGCAACGCCTGCTTTGCGCCGAGGGGCGCATCGACGCCCAGCGGCTGCGCAGGGGCCGCCTCGGCCAGGAGGAGCACCAGCGGCTGGCCGCCGCGGCGGGGCACCTCAACACCGCGCCGATCTGGATCGACGATCAGCCCGGGACCAACGTCCTCGAGATCCGCGCCAAGGCGCGTAGGCTGCAGTCCGAGCTGCGTGCGGACGGCAAGGAGCTCGGGATCGTGGTGATCGACTACCTCCAGCTCATGTCCGGAGCGGCGCGCACGGAGAGCCGCGTCCAGGAGGTGAGCGAGATCTCCCGAGGGCTGAAGGCGCTCGCCCGCGAGCTCGACGTGCCCGTGATCGCGCTCTCCCAGCTCAGCCGCGGACCGGAGCAGCGGACGGACAAGCGGCCGATGCTGTCGGACCTGCGCGAGTCGGGTTCGATCGAGCAGGATGCCGATCTGGTCATGTTCCTGTACCGCCCGGAGTACTACGCTCCACCCGAGAAGCGTGAGGAGCTCGAAGGAAAGGCGGAGCTGATCGTGGGCAAGCAGCGCAACGGCCCCACCGGCGTGGTGGAGCTCTTCTTCCAGAAGGCGTATACCCGCTTCGATTCCGTGGCCCGCGGCTCCCACGACGGCGGACGCTCGGACGACGGACCCGGCTACGGGCCGTGACCGGGGGCGCACCGCCGGCGGAGCGGGCGCTTCGGGTCGGCGTCGCGGTGCCCGCCGCCGGCTCGGGCCGCCGCATGGGCGGGGTGCGAAAGCCCTTCCTGGAGCTGGCGGGTGAGCCCGTCCTGGTCCACGCGATCCGCCCCTTCCTGGCCGACGCGAGGGTGGTGTCGATCGCGGTGGCCCTCGCGCCCGACGACGCGGCGGACCCTCCCGACTGGCTGACGGCGCTCGACGCGCGCGTGCGCATCGTCGCGGGAGGGTCGAGCCGCGCCGAATCGGTGAGGAACGCGCTGGCCGCGCTCCCGGACGACGTCGACGTGGTGGCCATCCACGACGCGGCCCGCCCGCTCCTCCCTCCCGGCGTGGTGGAGCGGTGCATCGCCGTCGCCGCCGGCGGCGAGGGCGCGGTGGCCGGCTGCCGCGCGGTCGACACGATGAAGGAGGTGGACCCGGACGGCTACATCGTCGCCACGCCGGAGCGGGCCCGGCTCTGGCACGCGCACACGCCTCAGGTCTTCCCGGCCTGGATCGCCCGCCGGGCGTACGCCGCGGACGCGGCGCTCCTCGCCTCGGCCACCGACGACGCTGCGCTGGCGGAGGCCGTCGGTGCCGTCGTGCGCATGGTGGACGCGGGGGCGGGGAACCTGAAGGTGACGGCGCCCGGGGACCTCCCGATCGCCGAGGCGATCCTCGCGGAGCGGCGCGCTCGAGAAGCGCTCGAAGGTCGGGGTGGGGGATGAGCGCGTCTCCGCGCGTCCTCGACCTGCGTGGCACCCCGGCTCCCGACGCCGAGCTCGGCCCGGCCGTGGCGCACCTGCGCGCCGGCGGGCTCATCGCCTACCCGACCGAGACCGTCTACGGCTTCGGGGCGGCGCTGCACGCCGGAGGGTGCGGCGCGTGTGGCGGCGCTCAAGCGTCGGGATGCCGACAAGCCGCTTCTGGTGCTGGTCCGCGACGCCGACGAGGTCGCGCGCCTGGCGTGGACGGCGGAGGCCCGGGAGCTCGCCGGCATCTTCTGGCCCGGCGCGGTGACGCTGGTGCTCGGCGATCCTCTGGGTATCTTCCCACCCGGAATTCGCAGCCCGGCCGGGAGCGTGGCCGTGCGCGTCAGCCCGCACCCCCTGGTGCGGGCGCTCCTCGAGCGGTTCGAGGAGCCGCTGACGTCCACGAGCGCGAACGCGCCGGGTACGGCTCCGGCCCGCTCCGGGGAGGAGGCCCTCGCCGCGGCGAGGGCGCTCGGCGCCGGGGCGGAGATGCTCGTCCTGGACGCGGGTACGCTCCCGGGGTCGGGGCCGTCGACGATCGTAGATTGCACGGGCGCGCGCCCGGTGGTGGTACGGGAGGGTACCGTGCCCCTGCACCGACTCCGCTGCGCCCTTCCGGACATCCATGGAAGCTGAGAGCCCTCCCACCGAGCCGTTCAGGCTCCTCTACGTCTGCACCGGCAACACCTGCCGGAGCCCCCTCGCCGAGGTCATCACGCGCCGTGACCTGGCCGCGCGCGGGTGGGAGCACGTGGAGGTGCGGTCGGCCGGGGCGGGGGCCGCCGACGGCGGACGGGCGTCGGAAGGCTCGCTCGCGGCGGCCCGGCGCCACGACCTCGACCTGTCCGCACATCGCTCCTCGCCGGTGGACGAGGAGGCGCTCGCGTGGGCCGACCTGGTCCTGGTGATGTCGCCCAGCCACCTCCTGCGGGTGACCGACCTGGGGGCGGGGGAGAAGGCCAACCTCCTGACCGCGTTCGCGGCGGGGGAGGACCCCGGCGGGGTGCCCTCCGTCCGTCCCCGATCCCTTCGGCGGATCCGACGAGGAGTACGAGGCCACCTTCGTCCTCCTCGAGCGCCTCGTCGAGCGAACGCTCGATCGACTCGCACCGATCGTCTCGCCATGACCGTGATCCTCGTCCACGCGCCTGCTCGCGCTGCTGGGAGATCCCATCGGTCACTCCCTCTCGCCGGCCATGCAGAACGCCGCCTTCCGGCATGCCGGGGTGGACGGCGTCTACGTCGCGGTGCGCTGCGCGACGGAGGACCTGTTCAGCTTCATCCGCGCGCTCTCCAAGGCGCAGGGGGGCGGGAACGTCACCCTGCCCCACAAGGAGCGCGCTGCCTCCGTGGTCGACGTCCCCTCCGAATCGGTGCGCCGTACGGGGGCGTGCAACACCTTCTGGGGCGGACCGGACGGGCGCGTCCACGGCGACAACACGGACGTGGACGGGCTGCGCCGGGCGGTGCGCTCCTTCATCGGCGATCCCAAGGGGATGCGCGTGCTGCTCCTGGGTGCCGGTGGGGCCGCTCGGGCCACGTTGATGGGGCTCCTGGAGGAGGGCGTCGACGAGGTGCTCCTCTACAACCGGAGCGCGGAGCGGGCCCGGGCGGTCGCGCGCCGCATCGGTGGGCCGCGCGCGAGGGTCGCCGCGTTCGTCGAGGAGCTCCGGTGGCAGAGCTTCGACCTCGTGGTGAACGCCACACGGCTGGGGCTGGCGGCGGACGACCCGTCGCCCCTCGACTTCCGGCTCCTCACACGGGCGGGTGCGGCGATGGACCTGATCTACGGTACCGGGCCGACGCGCTTCCTCGCCGCCGCGGAGGAGTATGGCGTGCGCACGGCCGACGGATCCGAGATGCTCGTGCAGCAGGGTGCGGCCTCGTTCGAGCGGTGGTGGGGCCAGCCGGCGCCGGTGGAGCAGATGCGGGAGGCGCTCCTGAAGGGCACGGGCGCATGAGGGCGGCCGGCTGGGCAGCCGGCCTGCTCGACCTCCTCCTGCCCGGCGGGTGCGTCGCCTGCGGAAGCTGGATCCCCGACAACCGCGGGGCGTCGCTCGTCTGCGCACCCTGTCGCTCGCGACTCCCGCGCGCCCCCTGGCCTCGCTGTCCGCGCTGCCACCTCCCCCTGGGGACGGGACGCCCCGAAGCCCCCCGTTGCAGGGAGTGCGCCGACTGGCCCGATGCCCTCGGCCACGCGCGCTACGCCACAGTGCTCGCACCGCCCGCCGACACGCTCGTCCACGCCCTCAAGTACGGCGGATGGCCCGAGCTCGCGGGAGAGATGGGGCGCGCGATGGCCGCGATTCGCCCTCTCCCCCAGGCGGGGGGTGCGCCCCGTGTGGTCGTGCCGGTTCCGACGACGCGGGAGCGCGTCCGCCGGCGCGGATACAACCAGGCGGAGCTCCTCGCCCGTAGCCTCGCGCAGAGCCTGGATCTGGGGGTGGCGCGGGCGCTCGTGCGGACGCGCGGGGGAGCCACGCAGGTCGCCTTGCCCCCCTCCCAGCGTAGGGCTAACGTCAGGGGTGTGTTCGCGGCCCGGGGCGAATCTGCGTCCCTGATCGAGGGCGCACACGTCGTCCTGGTGGACGACGTGCTAACCACCGGATCCACGGCCAGCGCAGCGGCGTCGGAGCTGGTCCGGATGGGGGCATCGGAGGTCACGCTGGTCGTCTTCGCCCGGGCGTTGCCCTTCCGCGCGGACTCCGCGCGCTGATCTCGGTCCACCGGGGCACACACCGCCTCCAACTACTCAGGAGTCGCCCCAACGATGGCCATCCGTGTCGCGATCAACGGATTCGGACGCATCGGCCGCCTCGTGCTTCGCGCAGCGAAGAAGGCTGGCCGTAGCGACCTAGATTTCGTCGCCGTCAACGACCTGACGGACAACAAGACCCTCGCCCACCTGCTCAAGTACGACTCGGTTCACGGGCCCTACCCGGGCACCGTGGAGGTCTCCGAAAACGGCCTGCTGGTGGACGGGGACGAGCTGCGGGTGCTGGCCGAGCGGGACCCGGCCAAGCTCCCCTGGAAGGACCTCGGCGCGGACATCGTGGTGGAGTCGACCGGTCTGTTCCGCAGCCGGGAAAAGGCCGCCGCGCACCTGGACGCGGGCGCCAAGAAGGTCATCATCTCGGCACCGGGGAAGAACGAGGACGTCACGATCGTCCTCGGCGTGAACGAGGGGGCGTACGAGCCCGCCAAGCATCACGTCATCTCCAACGCCAGCTGCACGACGAACTGCCTGGCGCCGGTGGTGAAGGTCATCCTGGACTCGTTCGGGTTCCGACACGGGCTCATGACCACCGTGCACGCCTATACGAACGACCAGAACATCCTCGACCTGCCGCACAAGGACCTGCGGCGGGCCCGCGCTGCCGGGATGTCGATGATCCCGACCACGACCGGCGCGGCGAAGGCCACCGGCCTGGTCATCCCGGAAGTGAAGGGGAAGATCGACGGCAGCGCGATCCGGGTACCGACGCCCGACGTGTCGATCGTCGACCTGACCGCCGTGGTCGAGAAGGACACGACCATCGACCAGGTCAACGACGCCTTCCGCAAGGCCGCATCGGGCCCGATGAAGGGCATCCTGGGCGTCAGTGACGAGCCGCTCGTCTCGATCGACTACACGGGCAACGACCACAGCAGCATCGTCGACCTGCCGTCCACCAACGTTCTCGACGGCCGGATGGTGAAGGTCATGTCGTGGTATGACAACGAGTGGGGGTATTCCCAGCGCGTCGTGGATCTGATCGCCTACGTGGGCGCTCGGTCTCTAGCGGAGGGAAGCGATGATCGGACGGGGCCCGGAACGGGACCCGGAGGAGGGCCGGCGGGACGAGGATCCGCCGGCTTCTTCGCATGTAAGGCCCGGAGACGATCCCGCGTATAACGAGGCAATGCAAACGGATCGTCAGATGCCCGAGCCGGGCTTGCGCATCGTTCCCGACCGAACGGCCCCGAGCCTCCCACGGGATTTCGAGGCGTGGTTCAGGGACCACAGGAGCGCGGTCTACCGCTACGTCCGCTTCAGGGTGGCGACGCGGGAGGTTGCGGAGGACGTCACGTCGGAGGTCTTCATGAAGGCCCTCCGGTCGCTCCACCGTTACGACGAGAACCGCGCGTCGCCGAGAACGTGGTTGCTGCGCATCGCGCGCAACGCCGTCACCGATCACCTGCGCGCGCTGAAGCGCCGGGGATCGCTGCACGTCTCGTTGGATCGGGTGCCCGATCTGGTCGCGGACGTCCCCTCCCAGGAGGAGCGGGTCGTGCGCGAGGAACGCATCCAGCGTCTGCTGAACGGAAGCCAGACGCTGCGTAAGGCGGACCAGGAGATCCTCTCCCTCCGCTACGGTTCGGGTCTCGACAACGGCGAGATCGCGGACCACCTCGGAATCAGCAACAACGCTGTGGCGGTGCGGCTCCACCGGGCGCTCAAGCGCCTGAAGGGTGCCGTGGACCGCCACCAGCAAGAGATCCATAGAGACTGATGAGCGATAGATTCGACTTCGATGGCATCGAGATGCCGGACGACCTGGCCGCGCTGGATGCCGAGCTTTCCTCGATCCGGTACGAGGAACGCCCCTCCTTCGGACCGGAGCTGAAGGCGGAGCTCACCCGGGAATGGCGAACGGCCGTCCCCCGGCGGCACGTGCCGGTGCGCCAGCTCATGGCGGCGAGCGTGGCCGCACTCCTGATGGTGGGGCTGGGCGTCCCCTCGGCACGGGCCGCGCTCGTGCGCCTCGTGGACGTGGTGCGTGCGCCGATCGAGGAGAGCATCGCGCCTCCGACCACCACACCGACCGTGCCGCTCCTCCCCTTCGACGCGCCGTCGACGGGGACGGAGGAGTTCCACGTCGTGCCGCCGCGGCTCCGCAGCGAGCTGCCGCCGGCGCGCGGGACCGTCGTACCCCGCTACGAGGGCCCGGAGGCGACGTTCCCCGATTTGCTCGACCGGGCGGGGACGGAGGACCTGATCCTCGACAACTATCCGTTGGCCTTCCAACGCCGCGGCATCGGAGGCACGGTACGCCTCCGGCTCTGGGTGGATTCGACCGGCGCCGTGGACGTCGCCAACGTCGCGACGGGCTCCGGCGTGCCCGAATTGGATCGTGCCGCGGTGCGGGTGGCGCCGTCCTTCCACTTCACGCCGGCCCGCCGTCGCGGCAAGGCCGTGGGTACGTGGGTGGAGTTCGACGTGCGCTTCCGGCCTCCGCCGGGCGTGGAGGACTCGGTCGGCCTACCGGCGATCGACCCCGTCGACCAGCCGTCCGTCCCGGAGATCTCGCCCGAGCCGCTCGCCTCGGAGTGGCGCGACGACGTCGTCCTCCCCGTGGTGGGCCAGCGGGAGGCCGGGGATGTGCTCCGCTCGGCCTTCGGCGACGACGCGACCGTGCGCCGGCTCGGACCGATCGGCGCGATCCTGAAGGGCGACCCGCCCGCCGGGGCCGCGCCCACGCAGTGGCGCTCCGAGGTGTCCGAGGCGTTGGAGACCGCGATCGCGCGGGCCCCCGACAACCCGGCGCCGCTGCTGGCGCTGGCGCGCATCCGTCGCAAGCAGGGGCTGCGCACCGAATCCCGCATGCTCTACGAACGCGGCCTGCAGCGGGCGCAGCGCGCCGCCGCCACGCTGCCTCCCGTCATCCTCGCGGACCTGTACTACGAGCGAGGGCTCCTCGTCCGCGAGAGCTGGCTGGGGTCCAGGAACGCGGGTCGCCTCCCGGCCGACGCGCTCTCGGCGTCCGCCTGTCCGCAGGCACGCTCGTCGGGTGGGGCCCTGTCGGGCTTCGCGTCCGTGGATCGCCTGATCGCCTGGAACTACCTCTGTCCCGAGGCGTTGGGCGCGGCCTTCGAGGGTGCGTTCGAGCCCGCGGCGGGGAACGCCGAGGCGAACAAGACCGTGATGATGGCTTCCTTCCGCTCGGCGGTCGAGGCGTATCCCGCCCACCCCGGCGCCAACCTCGAGATGCTCCTGGAGCTGGCGGACGAGGGAAGGTGGAACGAGGTCCTGGAGGGCGCGCGCCGGTTCACGCGCGCCTCGGAGGGACATCCTTACGGCTTGCTCATGACTGGGCTCGCCCTGCAGCGGCTGTCCCGCACCGAAGACGCCGAAGGGCAGTTCCGCCTCGCTATCCGTTCTCTCCCGGCCGCGGAGATCGCGGAGCTGGAGGACGTCTCCAAGCTGCTCGATCCTTCCCAGACCGCACAGTTCTGGAAGGCGTCGGGGGACGCGCGTGGCGCATGGGTGGGTTCCTTCTGGGAACGCCTGGACCCCATCCTGTCCACGCCCGTGAACGAGCGCAGGGTCGAGCACCTGGCACGCGCGGCCTACGCCCACCTGCGCTTCGGCTCGGCGCTGTCCGACCCGGGCGAGGTGTGGGTCCGCTATGGGCGTCCCACGCATGTACGCGTGATCGCGGAGGGCTCCGGAGTCCGCACCGAGTTCTGGGACTACGGTTCGGGGCCCGACATCACCTTCCGACGCATGGCCGCCTCCGAGAACCTCGACCTCACGTCGGAGGGCAGGGCCTACGTGGACGAGCTCCGCCAGGTGTTTCCCCACCGTTACGGAACAGGCTCGCGGCTGGTCTTCTCCCTCCCGGGTCAGGTGACCCGCTTCCGCGGCGTCGGCGTCGGGGCGTCCGACGTGGTCGTGTACACGCAAGTGCCCGCCCTCCCCGCCACCGCGGCGCGCGACACGCTCGACCTGAACGTCTTCCTCCTCGGCGCGGAGGGGGAGAAGCTGGACATGGTCCAGCGGCTCATGAGCGCCGAGCCGTCGCCGATCTCCCTCGAGGCGCCCGCGGCCGCCGAGGTGTCCGACGTGGTCGTGGAGGTCTTCAACCGGCGGACCGGGCAGGCCGCGGCCCTTCGCGACTCGGTCCACGCGGCCGAATCGGTGGCCGGGGCGACGATGTCCGACCTCCTCCTCACGGAGCCCGCCTCGCCGCTGCCGGAGGCCGTGCGTCGCGACGCGCCCTGGATGAAGCCGCTCACGCTCGCTCGCCCCGTGGAGAGCCAGGAGGTGGGCGTGTTCTTCGAGCTGTACGACGTGGCGTCGCTGGCGCCCTGGTACCGCCTGCGTGCCGAGGCCGAGAACCGCACCACCGGCGAGGTGGTGGCCCTGGGCATCCGTCCGGCCGGCGAGGATCGACTCCGTCCGACGTGGGAGCGCCGGCCGAACGCGGAAGGCCCGACCACCGAGTACCTGAACCTCTGGGTCGGGGACCTCGCCGCCGGGCCGTGGACGCTGCGCGTCGTCGCCGACCTCCCGGAGGCGGGCGCGCCCCTGGTGGCGGAGCGGAGCATCGAGCGGCGCTGACGGCGGGGGCTCGCGGGGGTCACCGCCGGTGACGTGGGGGGGCCATCGCTGGTAGCTTCCTGCGGGTCCTGTACGTCGCCCTTCACCGGCTCGCGTCATGCGCAAGAAGATCATCTCCGAACTCGATCCCTCCGCGTTGGCGGGACGCACCGTTCTCGTTCGCGCAGACCTCAACGTGCCCCTCGACGGGGCCAGCATCTCCGACGACCGGCGCATCCGCGCCTCGCTTCCGACCCTCCAGCTTCTCACCGGCGCAGGGGCACGCGTCGTCCTCCTTTCCCACCTGGGCAGGCCGAAGGGTGCGCCGGACCCCAAGTATTCGCTCGCGCCGGTGGCGGCGCGTCTCGGCGAGCTGCTCGGGCGACCCGTGCTCTTCGTGCCGGAGTCGGCCGGAGCGGCGGTCGCCGCGGCCGTGGGTGCGCTCGGCGACGGTGACGTGGCGCTTCTGGAGAACACGCGCTTCCTCGCGGGCGACACCAAGAACGACGCGGCGCTGGCGGCCGAGTGGGCCGCCCTCGGCGACCTCTTCGTGAACGATGCCTTCGGGGCCGCGCACAGGGCGCACGCGTCGACGTCCGGCCTGGCCGAAGCCGTCCGCGCGAAGGGTGGGGAGGCCGTTGCCGGCCTCCTCATGGCGCGTGAGCTGCGCTTTCTCGGGGACGCGCTCGCCCGGCCGAAGCGGCCGTTCGTGGCGATCCTCGGGGGCGCGAAGATCTCCGGGAAGATCGACGTGATCGAGGCGCTGCTCCCGCGCGTGGACCGGCTCCTGATCGGTGGGGCGATGGCGAACACCTTCTTCAAGTCGATGGGCCTCGAGGTGGGCGCCTCGCTCGTCGAGGACGACCGCCTGGACCTCGCGCGCAAGACGCTCGAGTCCGCCGGCGACCGTCTGGTCCTGCCCGTCGACTGCGTCGTGGCGGCCGACATCGCCGAGGGCGCGTCCACCCGGGTGGTCGAGCGGTCGCACGTGGGTGCCGGCGACCGCATCGCGGACATCGGGCCCGGGACCCGGGCGGCCTACGCGAAGGAGATCGCAGGCGCCGGGACCATCGTCTGGAACGGGCCGATGGGGGTGTTCGAGATCGACGCCTTCGCCGAGGGTACCATCGAGATCGCGCGCGCGGTCGCCACGGCGTGCGACGGCGGCGCCACGGCCGTGCTCGGTGGCGGGGACTCCGCCGCGGCCGTCGAGCGTGCGGGGCTGGCGGATCGTATCACGCACGTCTCCACGGGTGGCGGGGCGTCGCTCGAGTTCCTGGCGGGGGCAGAGCTGCCCGGTGTCGCCGCGCTCGACGAAGGGGGTGCGTCGTGAAGGTCATCGCCGGCAACTGGAAGATGAACCACGGCCCGAGCGGGACCCGCGCCTTCTTCGCCGGGCTGCAGCTGCCCGAGGGGGCGGGAGCGCACGAGATCGTCGTCTTCCCGCCCGCGCTCTCCCTGGCGGTGGCCGTGTCCAGCCCGGATCGCGACCGACGGGTCAAGCTGGGCGTCCAGAACATCTACTGGGAGGACTCCGGCGCGTTCACGGGTGAGATCTCGGCCTCCATGGCTCAGGAGGCGGGCGCGGGCTTCGTGCTCGTCGGCCACTCCGAGCGCCGCCACGTCTTCGGCGAGACGGACCAGGACGTGGCCCGCAAGATCAGGGCGGCCCGACGGCATCGGCTCGTCCCGGTCGTGTGCGTCGGCGAGATGCTGGACGAGCGTCGCGCCGGGCGCGTGGACGAGGTGATCGTGGGCCAGCTCGACGCGGCGCTCGATGCGCTCGAAGAGTCGCGGGAGCGATTCATCCTGGCGTACGAGCCCGTGTGGGCCATCGGCACGGGCGAGACGGCCACGCCCGCCGATGCGTCGGCGGCGCATGCGACGCTCCGCGCCCGGCTTGACGAGCGCGTCGGACCGGCGCGTGCGACCCGGGCGCCGATCCTCTACGGTGGGAGTGTCAAGCCGGACAACGCCGCCGAGCTGCTGGGCTCCCCGAACGTCGACGGCGTCCTGGTGGGCGGCGCCAGCCTCGATCCGGTGTCCTTCGCCGCGCTGGTGGCCGCCGCGGGGTAGGGACGCGGGGGGATGCGCGGGGGGAGCCGACCCCGGCGCATCCCCCGGCCCGCCGTTGACACATCCTCGGCGCGTTCCGACGTTTATCGTCTGTACCACCTACGCAAAACCAATCGGCGAAACGATGTACGGATTCCTGCTCGCGGTCCTGGTCCTGGACGGGTTGTTCCTCGCCGTCGTCATCCTCCTCCAGTCGGGGAAGGGCGGCGGCCTCGCGGCCATGGGCGGGAGCGCCGCCATGACCGAGGGCATCCTGGGCGGTCGGCAGGCCACCACCGTGCTGACGCGCGCGACCTGGGTAGCCGGCACCATCTTCATGCTGCTCGCGTTCGTGCTGTCGATCCTCTCCTCGCGCGCACGGCAGCCGGAGTCCGTGATCCAGATCGACGCCCCGGCCACGGCCCCCGCGCCGCAGCCCATCCTCCCGGGCACCGACGCCGGTGCGACCGCGGTTCCGCCGGCCGCAACGGACACTTCGGGACGGTAGGCGTCGTTCCACGGCCCGTGGGCGCGACCGGGGAATCGTCCGCCGCGCTCGGGCATCCGGAGCTCGTCGAGCTTCATCGGTGGATGTGTCTCATCCGGGCCGCCGAGGAGCGGCTCGAGATCCTCCACGAGCAGGGGCGCCTGCACGGGAGCGTCTACCGCTCCCTCGGGCAGGAAGCCGGCGCCGTCGGGGTGGCGGCGGGCCTGCGGCGGGGCGCACGAGGTGACGGCGACTACCTGGCCCCCTCCATCCGTGCGGGCGGCGCGGTCCTCGTCTTCGGTGAGAGCCTCGACGACTTCTTCCGCCAGCATCTCGGACGCGCCACCGGACCGTCCGGCGGCCGGCAGGCGAACGTCCACCGCGTCGACCATGCGCGCGGCATCGTGGGACCGGTGTGGCCTCTGGGAATGATGCTCGAGGTGGTCGCGGGGATCGCCCTCTCCTTCCGCCTCCGCGGTGAGGATCGTGTGGCTGCGGTCTTCCACGGGGACGGCGCCACCTCGACCGGTGCCTGGCACGAAGGACTGGCCTTTGCGGCCGCGCAGCGCTGCCCCCTCCTCCTCGTGGTGGAGAACAACGAGTGGGCGTTCTCCACCCCTCTCCGCGGCGCGACGCGTCTCGAGAGCTTCACGCACAAGGCGGTCGGATACGGCATCCGTGCCGACGCCGTCGACGGGACCGACGTCGTGGCCGTCCAGGACGCGACGCAGCGCGCCGCGCAGCGTGCCCGATCCGGCGAGGGGGTGCAGATGCTCGAGCTGCGCTTCTTCCGGCGGCTGGGCCACGCGCAGCACGACGCCCAGGACTATGTGGACCCGGAGGTGGTGGCCGAGTGGGCGCGTCGGGATCCCATCGACCGCTCCGCGCACCGCCTGAAGGCGTTGGGTGTCTCGACCGCCGAAGAGCTGGACGTGATCCGCGACGACGCCGTGGCCCGCTGTGCGGCCTCCGCGGACCGCGTGCTCGCCGAACCCGACCCCTCCGGGCACGAGGCCCTCGAGGGCGTCCTCACGGACGGCCCCATGTCCGCGCCCTGGACACGCCGGTCTCCCGTCGACCCCCGCGTCACCGCTGCCGAGGCCCGATGAGCCCTTCCGCGCCCGACCATCTGACGCGTACACGGCGGCGGGAGGCCGTCACCTTCCTCGAGGCCATCTCCGAGGCCCTCTACGAGGAGATGGAGCGCGACGAGCGCGTCTTCCTGATGGGCGAGGACATCGGCGTGTACGGGGGCGCGTTCAAGGTGACGCGAGGCTTCCTCGAACACTTCGGCGAACGGCGAGTGATCGACACGCCCATCGCCGAGGGCGGCTTCACCGGCGCGGCCGCCGGAGCCGCCCACATGGGTCTGCGCCCCGTGGTGGAGATGCAGTTCATGGACTTCATCTCCCCGGCCTACGACGTCATCACGAACTACATCGCCACCTCCCTCTACCGCGGCGCCGGCCCCATGCCCCTGGTGATCCGCGGGCCGGTCGGGGGCGGCAACCGCGGCGGCCCGTTCCACTCCCAGAACGTGGAGATGGCGTTCTTCCACACGCCTGGCCTGAAGATCGTGTACCCGAGCACCGCCTACGACGCCAAGGGCCTGTTGAAGGCCGCCATCCGTGACGACAACCCGGTGCTCTTCGAGGAGCACAAGGGGCTCTACCGCGCGCCCGCGCTGCGCGAGGTCCTCCCCGACGAGGACTACGTCGTCCCGCTCGGGAAGGCGCGCACGGTGCGCGCCGGGAGCGACCTGACCGTCGTCACGTACGGCGCCATGGTCCACCGAAGCGTGGAGGCCGCCGCGCGGCTGGAGGAGGAGGACGGCATCTCCGTCGAGATCCTCGATCTGCGCACGCTGCTCCCGCTGGACGAGGATGCCGTGGTGGAGAGCGTGCGCCGTACCGGCAAGCTGCTGGTCGTGCACGAGGACACGCGCACCGGCGGCATCGCCGGCGAGATCGCCATGCGCGTCAACGAGCGGGCGTTCGAGTGGCTCGATGGACCCATCCTGCGGGTGACGGCCATCGACGCGCCGGTGCCCTACGCGGCCCCCCTGGAGGACTACTTCCTCCCCCAGGTGGACGACGTGGTGGAGGCTGCGCGTTACCTTGCCCGCTACTGACCGGCGGGCGATCCTTCCAGTCTGCCGCGACGCCGGCGGACCGAATCGCGCGACAGGCGGGTAAGCCGACCCGTTCCCGTTGAACCCGAAGACCGCGGAGTAGACGAGCGTGGCCCGCATCGAAGTCCCCATGCCCCAGATGGGCGAGTCCATCGCGGAGGGCACCGTCTCCAAGTGGCTGAAGCAGGTCGGCGACACCGTCGAGCGCGACGAGCCGATCCTGGAGATCTCGACCGACAAGGTGGACGCGGAGATCCCCGCGCCCTCCGGCGGTACGCTGGTCGAGATCGCCGTCCTGGAGGGCGCCACGGTCGAGGTGGGGACGGTCGTGGCCTACATCGATCCGGACGGCGGTCCGCCGGCCACGAACGGGAGGCCGGAGCCGGCCGAGGAGGCCGCGGGAGCCGCCGAGGCTTCGGGTGGGGACCGCGGTGCACCGGAGGCCGCTGCCGAGGCCGAGGCGGCCGAGCCGGTGCCGCCGCGGAGGCGCGCGGCGCCTGCGGACGCCGACGAGCGGCTGCGCACGCGCTCGACCCCGGTGGTGCGGAAGATCGCCGAGGAGCACGGCGTCGAGATCGCGGCGGTGCAGGGCACCGGCCACGCCGGCCGCGTCACGAAGCAGGACATCCTCGACTACATCGAGTCCGGAGAGGGGAAGGCGGCGTCCCCAACGGGGCCCACGGCCCGCGCGAAGCCGGCCAGGGCCGCAGAGCCGGCGGTGCCCGCGACCCCCTCTGCGTCCTCTGCGCCATCCGACCTCTGGAAGCGGTTCTACGGCGAGGTCCAGCATCCGGAGTTCCCCGTCCGGGACGCGGACCGCGTCGAGGCGATGGACAAGATCCGCCGGCTCACGGCGGAGCACATGGTGGTGGCGAAGCGGATCGCCCCGCACGTGCACTCGTTCATCGAGATCGACTTCACCGTCATCGACCGCGTGCGCGCCGCGGGCAAGAAGAAGTGGGCCGAGCAGGGCGCGAAGGTCAGCTACACGGCGTTCGTGGCGTGGGGCGTGTCGCGCTTGCTGCGCGAGTTCCCGATGGTGAACTCCACCGTGTCGGGCAACAACCTCATCTACCGCGGCAACGTGAACCTCGGCATGGCCGTGGACCTGAACCCCGGGCTCATCGTCCCGGTGATCAAGGACGCGGACGACCTCAGCCTGGTGGGCATCGCCCGCAAGCTCAGCGACCTGGCCGAGCGGGCCCGCGCCCGACAGCTCGTCCCGGACGAGATCCAGGGCGCCACGTTCTCGATCACCAACCCGGGCGTGCTCGGCACGATGGTCGGGATGCCGGTCATTCCGAAGGGCACCGCGGCGATCCTGGGGACCGGTGCCGTCGAGAAGCGCGTGGTGGTCGTGGAGGACCCCGACACCGGGGGGGACGCGATGGCGATCCGCAAGCGTGCCCTCTTCTCGCTGGGGTACGACCACCGCATCGTGGACGGGGCGGACGCCGCGCGCTTCCTGGCGCGGCTCAAGGAGGTGTTGGACGACTTCCCCGAGGATGCCTGACGCGCCCACGCGCGAGCACGCCGGGGCGGAGGCCGGTACCGCGCGCACCCTCGAGGTGCGGCGCCTCGGCCGGATCCCCTATGCCGAGGGGCTGAGGATCCAGGAGGCCCTCGTGAAGGAACGCAGGGCGGGATCCGTCCCGGACCTGCTCCTGCTCCTGGAGCATCCGCACGTCATCACGCTCGGCACGGGGTCGCAGCCCCGAGCACGTCCTCGCGGACGAGGCCGAGCGGGCCCGCCTCGGCATCGAGCTCCACCAGACGGGGCGGGGCGGGGACGTGACCTACCACGGACCCGGGCAGCTGGTCGGCTACCCGATCCTGGACCTCAAGCCGGATCGGAAGGATCTCCACCGCTATCTGAGGGACCTCGAGGAGGTCCTCATCCGGGCCGCCGCCTCCCTCGATGTGTCCGCGAGGCGCGTGGCCGGGCTCACCGGCGTCTGGACCGACGTGGGCAAGCTCGCGGCCATCGGCGTGCGCGTCTCGTCCGGGTGGATCACCTCCCACGGCTTCGCGCTCAACGTGTCCACCGATCTCGGCTTCTTCGGCGACCATCGTCCCCTGCGGCATCCGGGACCGGAACGTGACCTCGCTCGAGCGTGAGCTCGGACGGGGCGTCTCGGTGGAATCCGTGCAGGAGGCCGTGATCGCGGCCTTCTCGGTCGTCTTCGACGCCCGCGTTTTGTAGCGCAAACAACAATTTCCGCAGAAGACGAGGGGGCTGCCGGCCGCCCTCCCGAGGCGCTCTTTCGGGGTTCGTCCCGCTCAGGAACCGTATGTTTCGGGAAGAAGATGTCCCTGAATTCGTTTGTTTACCGAGAGCCCCGAAGAGACATCGAAAGCAGTTCGGATGAACCACGTAACACGATTGGCACAAATACAGTTGCGGTGTATGCGATGGATCGATGGACACTTCTCGGTCCGAAACCCTTGCACCCCGGCGGGTGGCCTCGTAGATATACACTCGCGTTTCGGATGCGGCTCGTTGAAAGACGATGGCGATGGTCATCCCTCCGACGAATCCGAAAGGCAGTTGCCTGGCGCGACGGCGTCACGGCGGCAAGCGAACCGGGGTTTGGGAAACCCGGGGAGCACGGCAGGGAGGTCGCTGGCCCTGTCGGGCAGGCCCCCAGACGAATTCGGGGGGCGCCCCTCGCCACGGACCGCGTGGCGCGAAGAGGGGAGGAAAGGTGAAGGTCCAGCCGTCCGCACGTGGACGGACCCAAACAAGGACCGTGATCCTGCCAGCGCAGAAGGGAGGATGCAGGCGCAGCGTGTAGCGGCCGGCAGCTCCTTCGAGCAAGAAGCGGCTCGGGCACTTCGGTGACCGGGCCGCTTCGACTTTTGGGGTATGCGTGCCGCCGGACCGACGCCTTCCGGGACGAGTCGTCACCCTCCGGGGGGCAGGAACTCCTGGAAGTCCAGATACCGACCCCGCTCCCGCTCCTCCTCGAGCCACGCCTCGAACCCCGAGTCGACCATCCCCCCCGACGCCGACTGCTCCTTCGCGGCCGTGGTGGCGAGGTGGTTGGCGTACTCGTTGCGGGGGTGCCCCGCGTGGCCCCGCACCCACTCGGGTGCGGACCTCGTGGCGCCCGAGCCACCCGTCCAGCTCCTGCCAGAGCTCGAGGTTCTCGATCGGCCCCGCCTTCCGGCGCCACCCGCGGCTCTTCCATCCCGGGAGCCACTCGGAGATCCCCTTCACGAGATACTGGCTGTCGGAGACGAAGCGCACGAGCACGGCCGCTTCAGGCCGCGCAGCGCCTCGATGGCGGAGCGCAGGGCCATCCGGTTGTTCGTCGTGTCGGGCTCCGAGATCCAGTAGTCCCGCCGCTGCCATGCACCGTCGCGCCAGACCTCGACGAGCCCGCCGGCTCCGCCGGGCGTGGCGCGGTCCTGGAACTGGTTGCCCAGGCAGGATTCGTCGGCGTGGACGTGGACGGTCTGGCGGGGCATCGCGGCTCGGAGCTCGAGGAGAAGGAGCGCCGAAGGTAACAACGGCGCCCGAACCCCGGGAGCCCGGGTGGTTCTCGCGGCGCCGGGGACGCGCCGACGGAGCCGGAGGCGGGGGGGAGCATTGCGTCACTCCGTGGGCTTCCTAGCTTTCGCGGACGTCGCATACCCGACCCCCTCCCACCGGAGCCCCGCGCTTTGGAAGATCGGGCCTACCTCCTCCTGGAAGACGGACGCCGCTTCGAAGGCGTCTTCTTCGGCTCACCCCGGCTCGCCCTCGGCGAGGTGGTCTTCAACACCTGCATGACCGGGTACCAGGAGGTACTCACGGACCCGTCGTACACGGGCCAGCTGGTGACGATGACCTACCCGCTCATCGGCAACTACGGCGTGAACCGCGAGGACCGCGAGTCGCCCGATCCACGCGTGGCGGGCTTCATCGTCCGTGAGGCCGCCCGCCGCCCGTCGAACTGGCGCTCCGAGGGCTCGCTCGACGGGTACCTGAGGGAGAAGGGCATCACCGGGATCGCCGACATCGACACGCGCGCGCTCACCCGCCACATCCGCAGCCGGGGCGCCATGCGGGGCGCGATCGCGCCCGCCGACCAGCCGGTCCACGAGGTGATGGCGCGGATCTCGGCCCACCCGGTGATGGAGGGGCTGGACCTCGCGTGCGGCGTCTCGACGAGGGAGCCGTACGAGGTGCCGGCCGTCGGCCAGGAGCGCTTCCACGTCCTGGCGTACGACTTCGGCGTGAAGGCCCACTCTCCCAAGCTCCTCGCGGAGCGCGGATGCCGCGTGACCGTCCTCCCGGCCGACACGCTCCGTCCCGTCGATCCTGGCGGATCCCCCGGACGGGCTCTTCGTCTCCAACGGGCCCGGCGACCCGGCCGCCGTCTCGAAGGCGGAGCGGGCCATCGTCGGCCTCGCCGAAGCCGACATCCCCGTCTTCGGCATCTGCCTGGGTCATCAGCTCATCGCGCGGGCCTTCGGCGGGGCGACGTACAAGCTCCCCTTCGGGCACCACGGCGGGAACCATCCCGTGAAGAACCTCGACCGCGGCACCGTCGAGATCACCTCGCAGAATCACGGCTTCGCGGTTCGTGCCGACGAGGACGGCGGGATCCCCGGGGCGCCCGACCTGCGCCTCACCCACGTCAACCTCTACGACGGCACCGTCGAGGGGGTGGAGCACCGCACCCTGCCGGTGTTCTGCGTGCAGTACCACCCCGAGGCCGCGCCCGGCCCGCACGACAGCCGGTATCTCTTCGACCGGTTCATCGCCCTCATGGAGCATCGCGCTCGATCGACGCCCTGACGGCGCGGCGCTGCAAGTTCGTCTGTCACAACGACTCAGCAGTTCTTGCGAGTGCGGTCGGGTGCCATTACCGTGGCGTCGACGCAGCGCGAGAGCGCGATCGTTTCGTGCGACACCTCATGGAGGAAGCATGACCAAGGCGGACCTCGTCGAGCAGGTTGCCGACGCCATCGGGCCCGGGATCACGAAGAAGGACTGCGCGCTCGTCGTGGACGGCTTCCTGAACGCGGTCAAGCGCGCCCTGGCCAACGGGGAGAACATCGAGATCCGCGGCTTCGGCACCTTCAAGGTCCGCCGGCGCAAGACGCGCACGGCCCGCAACCCCCGCACCGGAGACCCGGTGGAGGTTCCCTCGCGGAGCGTCCCGGTCTTCAAACCCTCCAAGCATCTGCGCAACCGCGTGGCGAAGAGGGATCCTGCGAGGGCCTGACACGCGCGATGGACGTCGACGGGCCCATGCCCCCGCACGCGCCCCGTCCGCCGGGACTCCGTTTAACGAACCCGGCCGACGGGGCGTCTGACATCCGGTGAGGTCTGGAGACAGAGCGGACGCGGCGTCCGACGAGGAGTTGGTTCGTCGCGCCCGCGACGGCGACCCGACGGCGATGAATCGCCTCGTGGATCGACACCACGGTGCGGCGTTCCGGGTGGCGTTGTCGCTCGTCTCCGACCCGGATCTGGCGCAGGACGTCGCTCAGGACGCGTTCCTGAAGGCGTTCCGCGGGCTGGACGGGTTTCGGGGGGACGCGAGTTTCCGGACGTGGTTGCTGACCATCGCCGCGAACGCGGCGAAGGGCGCGCTCCGCAAGGCGATGCGGCGCAGGGAGACGGGGCTCGACGGGGTGGCACCGGTCGAGAGTCCAGAGGCCAGCCCCGAGGATCGGGCGGCCATCGAAGAGGAGGCGGCGAAGGCGAGGGAGATGTTGGCGAAGCTACCTGAGAAGCAGCGGATGTCGGTACAGCTGCGCGTCGACGAGGGGCTGAGCTTCCGCGAGATCGGGGAGGTCATCGGCTCCAGCGAAGGAGCCGCGAGGGTGAACTACTTCCACGGGATCCGCAGGCTTCGGGAGTTGATGGAATGAGCGACATGGTTTGCGAGCGCGCGCGTGAGGCGATCCCGGACTACGTGGCCGGGGCACTGAGCCCCGCCGCGCGAACCGAAGTGGGGACGCACCTGAAGACCTGCGACGACTGCCGGGGGGAGGCCGAGCTGGTCGCGATCCTGTCGGTGTCGCGGCCGGAGGCTCCCGCCGCGTTGGCCGGACGCATCCAGTCGGCGCTCGGACGGCGCGGGCGCATGGTGCACCGCCCGTGGTGGGGGTTGGCGGCGGCCGCCGTGGCGGCCCTCGCCCTGGGCATCGGTGTCAGCTCCAGGCAGGGCTCGAGCGTCGAGGTGCCGGCGTACGTGGCGGGTGTCGACGTGGACGAAGACGGGCTGTGGCTGAGCGACGACGGCCTCATCGCGGGCGCTCCGGCGCTGGATGGGCTCTCGGACGACGCCCTGGAGCAGCTCCTCGCCGAGATGAGCGGAGGCCAGGCATGACGCGCGCCACCACCGCCGGACGTCTGCTCCTCCTGCTCGCCCTCACCGCGGCGGGGGGTGCACCGCTGTCCGCGCAACGGATGCAGGGGCGGGCCGGACAACAGGATCGCACCGAGCTCGAGCGCCGGGTGCGCGCCCGCTTCGGCGAGATGGTCAAGCAGCGCCTCGGGCTCACGGACGAGCAGGCCGAGAGGCTCGGCCAGACGGTCCAGAGCTTCCAGCAGGACCGCATGCGCCTCTTCCGCGAGGAGCAGGCGGCGCGCAAGCGCGTCGAGGCGCTCATGCTCGAAGGCGGGGACGACGCGGCCGAGGCACGCGAGCTGCTCGATCGCATGCAGGCGCTGCACGAGGAGGAGACGCGCCTCTCGGCCGGCGAGCAGGCGAAGCTCCTCGAGATCCTGACGCCCATGCAGGTGCTCCGCTTCCAGGCGCTCCGCGAGGAAATGGGCCAGCGGATCCGTCGGCTGCGTGGAGGTGGACCGGGAGGCCCGGGAGGGCCCGGGGGGCCGCCCGCGGGGGAGCTGTTCCTTCCGGAACGTTGACGTCGGGCGCGGGGTTAGCGTACGGTTGAATGCCCTGTCCCCTACCTGCCCGGGTCCATGACGATTTCTGTCCGCACGCTCTTCTTCGCGGCCTATCGCGACCTGGTGGGCGCCCCGGAGTTGTCGGTGGAGCTCGCCGACGGCGCGACGGTGGGGGACCTCGTGGCCGAGTTGCGCGGTCGCGGGCGGCCCTTCGACGCCCTTCCGTCCGAGCCGGCCGTGGCCGTCAACCTCAGCTACGCGCCGCTCTCCGAGCGCCTGGGCGGCGGCGACGAGGTCGCCTTCATCCCGCCGGTGGCGGGGGGGTGAGGGCACGCCGATGATCCACGCCGACGTCGTGCGCGGCCCGCTCGATCCGACCGCTCTTCTCGCTCGCGTCGGCGAAGCGGAGGACGGTGCGGCGCTTCTCTTCGTCGGCATCGTCCGGGATCATGCGGACGGGCGCTCCGTGTCCGGGATGCGCTACGACGCCTACGAGGAGATGGCGCGCCCCGTGCTCGCCGAGATCGCACGGGAGGCGGCCGAGCGGCTCGGCACCGAGCGCGTGGCGGTGGAGCATCGCGTCGGAGAGCTCGCGATCGGGGAGCCGAGCGTGGCCATCGCCGTGTCGAGCCCCCATCGGGAGGAGGCCTATGCCGCCTCCCGCTACGTGATCGAGGAGATCAAGAAGCGGCTTCCCGTCTGGAAGAAGGAGCGCTACGCCGACGGCGACGAAGCGTGGGTGGAGGGCGCCGTGCCCCCGGTCGGGGACACCCACCGCCTGGAGGGGGGCGTGCGATGAAGGACCAGTTCGGACGACGCATCGAGTACCTGAGGGTGTCGGTCACGGACAAGTGCAACCTGAGGTGCGTGTACTGCATGCCGCTGGAGGGGATGCCGTGGATGCGTCGCGACGAGCTCCTCACCTACGAGGAGATCGAGAAGATCGTCCGCACGATGGCGGGGATGGGCCTGCGTCGGGTCCGGATCACGGGGGGCGAGCCGCTCGTGCGCCGCGACCTCCCGGAGCTGATCGGGATGCTCGCCCGGGTGCCGGGCATC
Organism: uncultured Gemmatimonadales bacterium; assembly: GCA_963823035.1. Taxonomy (GTDB): domain Bacteria; phylum Gemmatimonadota; class Gemmatimonadetes; order Longimicrobiales; family Gaopeijiaceae; genus SZUA-318. Next base: position 148,274 of record CAWGKG010000007.1, on the reverse strand, counting down.
GACGACCTCTCGCTCTCGACGAACGCCGTCCTCCTCGAGCCGCACGCCGAGGCGCTGCGGGCCGCCGGGATCACGCGCGTGAACGTGTCGCTGGACTCGCTGCGCGAGGACCGCGTGGACGACATCGCCCGCCGTCCCGGGTCCTTCCCGAAGATCATGGCGGGCTTCGACGCCGCCGAGCGGGTGGGCTTCGAGCCGATCAAGGTGAACGTGGTCCTCATGGGCGGGACCAACGACGACGAGATCGAGGACTTCGCGGCCATCACGCGCGAGCGCCCCTGGCACGTGCGCTTCATCGAGCTCATGCCCACGGGCTCGAACCTGGACCTGAGCACGAACCAGTACTTCTCCTGCCAGAAGGCACTGGAGCGGCTACGCGCCGTCGAGCGGCTGGAGCCCGTGGCGGGCCCGCCCGGAAACGGGCCCGCGACGTACTACCGCTTCCCCGGCGCTCCCGGCACGGTCGGCGTGATCACGCCGATGAGCCACACGTACTGCGACCGGTGCAACCGCATGCGGCTCACGGCGGACGGACACCTGCGCCCGTGCCTCTTCGGTGATCTCCAGACCAACCTGCGCGATCCGCTGCGCCAAGGTGCGGACCTCGTCCCCCTGATCGAAGAGACGTTGCGTATCAAGCCCCAGCGCCACTACCTGATCCAGGGGAGCGCGGTGGGCTCGGGAGGGCTGGTCGCGCTCTCGCAGACGGGAGGCTGAGGCCCGCCCCGCGGAAGACGCGGGATGAGCGCCGTGGTTCGTTGACCCCTCCCCGACGTTCGGATACGTTCGAACATCCGCACGTATGCCATCCCTGCCCAAAGGGGCTTTCACGAACATGAGCGTGAAGAAGATCACGGTCGTCGGCGGTGGACACGTGGGCGCCACGTGCTCGCATCTGCTGGCCCAGAAGGAGCTCGCCCGCGAAGTCATCCTGGTCGACATCCTGGAAGGTGTTCCGATCGGCAAGGGCCTCGACCAGTGGGAGAGCGCACCCATCGATGGGTTCGACTCCCGCGTCCGCGGCACGAACGACTACGGCGACACCGCCGGGTCGGACATCTTCATCGTCACGGCCGGCGTCGCGCGTAAGCCGGGGATGAGCCGCGACGACCTCCTCAAGACCAACGCGGGCATCGTCCGCTCGGTGTCGGAGGAGATCAAGAAGCGCGCGCCCGACTCGATCGTCATCGTGGTGTCCAACCCGCTGGACGTCATGGCGCAGGTGGCGCTCGAGACCACCGGCTTCCCACGGGAGCGGGTGATCGGCATGGCCGGCGTGCTGGACTCCGCGCGCTACCGGTCGTTCATCGCGCTCGAGCTGGACGTCAGCATCGAGGACATCCAGGCGCTCGTGCTCGGCGGCCACGGCGACACGATGGTGCCGCTGGCCAGCTATGCGTCCGTGAGCGGCATCCCGCTCACGCAGCTCCTGCCGCAGGACAAGATCGACGCGCTGGTCGCGCGCACCCGCAAGGGTGGCGGCGAGATCGTCGGCTACCTGAAGACGGGCAGCGCCTACTACGCGCCGGCGGCCGCGGCGGTCCAGATGGCCGAGGCCATCGTCAAGGACAAGAAGCGCATCCTCCCGTGTGCGGCGTGGCTGCAGGGTGAGTACGGGATGAAGGACCTCTTCCTCGGCGTGCCCTGCCTCCTGGGTGAGGGCGGTCTGAAGAAGATCATCGAGGTCGAGCTCAGCGCCGACGAAAAGGCGGCCCTGGCCAACAGCGCCGAAGCCGTCCGCACCGTGGTCAAGGACCTGAAAGCGCTGGGTTGAGCAGGTCTCTCCTGACCCTCCCAGGACACGATCGGCCGGCCCGGTCGGGGCCGCCTGCCCCGGCCGGGCCTTCTTCGCCTAGAAAGGAGTCGTGATGCGACGGGTCGTTGCGTTGTACCGGTCGTCCGTGGGGAAGAAGATCCTCATGGCCATCACCGGCTTCATCTGGTTCGGGTTCCTGGTCGGCCACATGGCCGGGAACCTCAAGGCCTTCCAGGGAGCCGAAGCCTTCAACTCCTACGCGCATCACCTCCGGGTCTTCGGGGAGCCCATCCTGCCCGACATGGGCTTCCTGTGGGGGTTTCGCGCGTTGATGTTCCTCGCCTTCGTCGTCCACGTGTACCTCTCGTGGCAGACGTCCCGGCAGAGCTGGGCGGCGAGGGACACGAAGTACCGCAAGAAGGTCAACCAGAACTTCGACTTCGCGTCCGGCCTCATGCGCTGGGGCGGGGTGCTGATCCTCGTCTTCCTGGTCTTCCACATCCTGCACATGACGACCGGGACGCTGCATCCGAGCTTCGACAGCGGCGGGCCGAACCGCGTTCCGGACGCCTACCACAACCTGGTGACCGGACTGTCGAACCCGCTGGTCGCGGGCTTCTACGGGCTGGCCATGGTGGCGATCCTCTTCCACCTCTATCACGGCGTGTGGAGCATGTTCCAGACGCTGGGCGCGAACCACCCCAAGTACGCCGGGTGGCGACGCCCCCTCGCGGTGGTGGTGTCCATCGTGATCTTCCTCGGTTTCATCTCGATCCCGGTCGCGGTCCTGACCGGGATGTTCTCATAGGGAGGCCCGACCGTGAACCTCGACGCCAAGATCCCGGCGGGCCCCATCGAGAAGAAGTGGGACAAGCACCGCTTCGACATGAAGCTGGTCAACCCCGCCAACAAGCGTAGATACGAAGTCATCGTCGTGGGCACCGGGCTCGCCGGCGCCTCGGCCGCGGCCAGCCTGGGTGAGCTGGGCTACCGCGTGAAGTGCTTCACGTACCACGACTCCGCCCGCCGGGCGCACTCGATCGCCGCGCAGGGCGGGATCAACGCCGCGAAGAACTACCAGGGCGACGGCGACAGCATCTTCCGGCTCTTCTACGACACGGTGAAGGGGGGCGACTTCCGCTCCCGCGAAGCCAACGTGTACCGCCTCGCCCAGGTGAGCCTGAACATCATCGACCAGGCGGTCGCGCAGGGCGTGCCCTTCGCACGGGAGTACGGGGGCTACCTGGCCAACCGCTCGTTCGGAGGCGCCCAGGTGTCGCGCACCTTCTATGCGCGTGGCCAGACCGGCCAGCAGCTCCTTCTGGGCTGCTACCAGGCCCTTCAGCGCCAGGTGGCGCTGGGCACGGTCGAACTGCACACGCGCAGCGAGCTGCTCGACGTGGTCGTGGTCGACGGGGTGGCGCGCGGTATCGTGACCCGGGACCTGGTGAGCGGGAAGACCGAGCACCACGCCGGCCACGCCGTCGTGCTCGCCACCGGCGGCTACTCCAACGTCTTCTTCCTCTCCACGAACGCGAAGGCGTGCAACGTGACCGCCACGTGGCGCGCAGCGAAGCGGGGAGCCGGTTTCGCGAACCCGTGCTATACGCAGATCCACCCGACCTGCATCCCGCCGTCCGGCGACTACCAGTCGAAGCTCACGCTCATGAGCGAGTCACTCCGCAACGACGGGCGGATCTGGGTTCCGGACCGACCGGGTGACGACCGTCCCGCGGGGCAGATCCCGGAGGACGAGCGCGACTACTACCTCGAGCGCTTCTACCCGAGCTTCGGCAACCTGTCGCCGCGCGACATCTCGTCCCGCCGCGCCAAGGAGATGGTGGATGCCGGCCACGGCGTGGGCCAGCTGAAGAACGGCGTCTTCCTGGACTTCAAGCACGCCATCGAGCGGCTGGGCCAGGAGACGATCGCCGAGCGGTACGGCAACCTGTTCGAGATGTACGAGAAGATCACGGGCGAGAACCCGTACCAGGTGCCGATGCGCATCTACCCGGCGCCGCACTACACCATGGGCGGCCTGTGGGTGGACTACAACCTGATGAGCAACGTGCCGGGGCTGTTCGTTCTCGGCGAGGCGAACTTCTCCGATCACGGCGCCAACCGCCTCGGCGCCAGCGCCCTCATGCAGGGCCTGGCCGACGGCTATTTCGTGGCGCCCGTCACGGTCGGCAACTACCTCGCGACCGTGCCTCGTGAGCCGGTGAAGGAGCATGCGGCCTTCTCGGACGCCGAACGCGAAGTGAAGGAGAAGACAGCCCGCCTCCTTGCGGTCAACGGCCACAAGACCGTCGACGAGTTCCACGTCGAGCTGGGCCGCGTCATGTGGGAGGCGTGCGGGATGGAGCGGAACGCGGCCGGGCTGAAGGAGGCGCTCACCAAGATCCCCGACATCCGTGAGCGCTTCTGGAACGAGGTGCGCGTGCCGGGCTCCGCCGACACGCTCAACCAGTCGATCGAGAAGGCCGGGCGGGTCGCCGACTTCCTGGAGTTCGCCGAGATCATGTGCTGGGACGCGCTCACCCGCGAGGAGTCGTGCGGGGCGCACTACCGCGCCGAGCACACGACGGCCGACGGCGAGGCGAAGCGCAACGACGAGGCGTTCTCGTTCGTCTCGGTGTGGGAGTTCAAGGGCGCCGGCGAACGACCGGCCCTGCACAAGGAGCCTCTGGAGTTCGAGAACGTCCAGCCGTCCACGAGGAGCTACAAGTGATGAACCTGACACTCCACGTCTGGCGGCAGGACGGCCCGTCCGCCGGGGGCCGCTTCGAGACGTACCAGGCGAAGGACATCAGCGAGCACGCCTCCTTCCTCGAGATGCTCGACGTGGTCAACGAGTCGCTCGTGCACGACGGCAACGAGCCGATCGCCTTCGAGCACGACTGTCGCGAGGGGATCTGCGGGTCGTGCGGGATGATGATCAACGGCGTGCCGCACGGGCCGCGCACGATGGTGGCCACGTGTCAGCTGCACATGCGCATCTTCCACGACGGGGACGAGATCTGGATCGAGCCGTGGCGAGCGACCGGCTTCCCGATCCTGCGTGACCTCGTGGTGGACCGCGGCGCCTTCGACCGCATCATCAACGCGGGCGGCTACATCTCCGTGCGCACGGGGAGCGCTCCGGACGCGAACGCCATCCCGATCCGCAAGCACGAGGCCGATCGCGCCATGGACGCGGCGGCCTGCATCGGGTGCGGCGCGTGCGTAGCCGCGTGCCCCAACGCTTCGGCCATGCTCTTCACGTCGGCCAAGGTCGCGCACCTCGGGCTCCTGCCACAGGGGCAGCCGGAGCGCTACACGCGCGTGCTCGACATGGTGGCGCAGCACGACCTCGAGGGCTTCGGAAACTGCACGAACCACGGGGCCTGTCAGGAGGCGTGTCCGAAGGGGATCAGCATCGACTTCATCGCGCGGCTGAACCGGGATCTCCTCGTGGCGAGCTGGAAGGCCGCGGAGCCGGAGCCGGCCGGCGCGGGAGGGGCGTAGCCCGTGACCGAGCGCGACGCGGACGCGGGGGCGTCGTTCCTCACCGGCCCCACCGATCCCGAGGCCGTCGTGGTTCCGGACGACCTCGGCGAAGAGGAGCGCATGCTCGTGCGGGCGGTGGAGGATTTCGCCGAGCGCGAGGTCGCGCCGAAGATGGATCGCCTGATGGAACGTGATCCCGAGGTCTCGCGCGCGCTCTTCAAGAAGGCCGCCGAGCTCGGGCTGTTCATGGCCGAGGTGCCCGAGGCGGACGGGGGGATGGACCTGAACGTCCTGGCGGTGACCGGGATGCTCTCCAGCCGTGCCGAGGTGGGCCCGCTCGGGCCCGATGATCCTGGGCCACCAGGGGATCGGCACGCTACCGCTCGTCTACTTCGGCACGCCGGAGCAGAAGGAGAAGTACCTGGGCCGGTGCATGGAGGGCGACGTCCTCTCCGCCTTCGCGCTCACCGAGCCGAGCACGGGCTCGGACGCCATGAACATCCGCACGCGCGCGGTCCTCGACGAAGGCGCCACGCACTACGTCCTGAACGGCGCCAAGCAGTGGATCACCAACGCGCTGTGGGCCGACCTCTTCGTGCTCTTCGCCAAGATCGACGGTGAGCACTTCACGGCCTTCCTCGTCGAGCGTGACACGCCCGGGCTGACCGTCGCGGAGCCGGAGCGACTCCTCGGGCAGCACGGGTCGGCCGTGTGCGCGGTGTCGCTGGACGACGTACGCGTCCCGGTCGGCAACGTGCTGGGCGAGGTGGGGCGGGGCCACAAGGTCGCCTTCTGCACGCTGAACATGGGGAGGCTCAAGCTGTCGGCGAGCTCCGCCACCGGCGCCAAGGTGGCCGTGGAGGAGGCATCGAAGTACGCCGCCGGCCGCGTCCAGTTCGGGCTGCCGATCGCGAAGTTCGGTCTGATCCAGCGCAAGCTCGCCGACATGGGCGCCCGCGCGTATGCCGCGGAGTCGGTGGCGTACCGCACGGCCGGCCTCGTCTACCATGCGCTCGAGCGGCTGAAGGCCGCGGGGGGTGGGGGCGGGCAGGATCGGCTGGATACGCTCACCGAGTTCTCCGTGGAATGCGCGCTGGCCAAGGTCTACGGGTCGGAGGCGTACAACGGGAACGCGGACGAGGCCGTGCAGGTGTTCGGCGGCTACGGCTTCAGCGAGGAGTACAAGCCGGCGCGGATGTACCGTGACTCGCGCATCTCGCGCATCTACGAGGGCACCAACGAGATCTGCCGCCTGTACGCGCAGCGCACGATCTTCCGGAAGCTCGCACGCGCGTCCGGGGGTGGAGCCCTCGCCAAGGGGATCGACGCGCTCAAGCGGCTGCACGCGATGAAGAAGCTCGCGCGCGGAGACGGGCTCGAGGGCGGGGTGTCCGGGACGCTGGAGAGCGTCGCCGCCCTCAAGCGGATCTACTTCATGCTCATGGAGGAGATCGTCTCCCGGGTGGGAGCCGAGAAGCTCGCCGATCCGGACCTCCAGCAGTATCTCGCCTCACTCGCGGACGTGGCGATGGAGGTCTACGCGGCGGAAAGCGTCGCGCTGCGCGTGGCGAAGCTGGCGGACGCCGGCACCGAGGAGGAGCGGGCCGTGCGCACGGCGCTCGCGGCGCTCGTGCTCGACCGCTCGGCCGAGCGTGTTCGGGCGGAGGCCCGAACGGTGCTCGGCCAGACGCATCCCGGCGAGGACGGCGCGAGGCGCCTCGCCGAGATCGACGCGCTCCTCCCGGTGCCGGCGGCCCTGGTCGCCACGCGGGCGCGCGTGTCGGAGTGGCTCGTGGCGAACGAGGGGCTGCTCCCGGGAGAGGCGTAGCGCCCCCGCAGGCGGACGCGGGTGCTTGCTCGGGCCCGGAGGGGGCGGGTAGTCTGACCCTTCCCCGTCCCGCGCAGGAGAGAAGCCATGCGGCCCCTTCGCCGTTCCCCGCGTCGTCACGCCTTCCGTCTCCTCCTCCTGACCGTCACGCTGGGCCCGGGAGCCTGCGGCGGTGGGCGCGACGGCGCCGAGGTGCCCGCGGATCTGATCCTCCGGTCGGGGCGCGTCTGGACGGGCGACGAGGCCTCGGCGTGGGCGGAGGCCGTGGCCGTGCGTGGGGAGCGGATCGTCGCGGTCGGCAGCGACACGGAGGTGATGGCGCTGGCCGGCCCGCGCACCGACGTGCGGTCGCTCGGCGGCCGCTTCGTCTCGCCCGGCTTCATCGACAACCACACGCACTTCAACCGCGCGGGAGAGCTCCTTCTCGGCGTGAACCTCCTGGAGGTGAGCGACGCCGACGGTCTCGTCGACGCGGTGCGCCGGACCGCCGAGCGGCTGCCGGACGGAGCGTGGATGGTCGGTGGCATGTGGGGCGCATACGCGCAGTGGGCGCAGTCCTCCACGGGCGCCGACGAAGAGCGCAGGGCCCCGGCCGAGCCCTTCCGCCCGGACCGCGCGCTCGTCGATCCCGTGTCGCCCGCGAACCCGGCGCTCCTCTGGAACTGGGACCGCTCTCAGGTGCTCGCCAACGGGGCCGCGCTCGAGGCGGCGGGCGCCACGTGCGCCTGGGGCGGCGTCGAGTGCGAGGGCGGCGCGCCCACGGGGCGACTGAGCGGGGCGGCGGTGGGCCGCGTGCAGGCCGCGATCCCGCCGAAGACGATCGACCAGAAGCTGGCCGAGGCGCGCGCGGCACTGGCCGACATGGCGCAATACGGCGTGACGACCTTCTTCGACATCACGCCGCCCGACCAGGTCGAGGTCTACCACCGCCTGCGTGTCCGCGGGGAGCTCACGGCCCGGGTGAACATGCGCCTGGTGGTCGACACGTGGGACGAGATGCGCGACACGGGCATCACCGAGGGCTTCGGCGACGAATGGATCCGCTACCAGGGGCTGAAGGGCTTCATGGACGGCATCATGGGGAACTCCTCCGCCCGCTTCTACGAGCCCTACCTCACCACAGGCGTGCGCGGCTCGTGGCGCGACGCGACGAACACGGGCTACGTGACCGCGAACGGCTCCGGCTACATGCCGGACGGCAACATGCGCCGCCTCGTGTTCGGCGCGGACTCGGCGGGCTTCAACCCGCGCGTGCACGCGATCGGCGACGAGGCGATCGACGCCATCCTCGACATCTACGAGGAGGTGCAGCGCGTGAACGGCCCGCGGGAGGGGCGGCGCTTCGCGATCATCCACAACCAGGTGCTGCGCGGCCCCGAGACCGCCGAGCGCGAGGCCCGACTCGGCATCATCGCCGAGATGCAGCCGTACCATACCATCGACGACATGCGCTGGATGGAGGAGCGCATCGATGACCGGGCCCGTTGGGCGTACGCCTTCGCCACGCTGCAGAAGGCCGGCGTGTTGCTCTCCTTCGGCTCGGACTGGCCCGGCACGAACGCCGCCTGGTACACGGTGAACCCCCTCCAGGGGATGTACGCCGCCGTGACCCGCGAGACGCTCGACGGCATGCCCGCGGGTGGGTGGTTCCCCGAGGAGCGCATCGACGCGGAGAGCGCGCTGAAGGCCTACACCGTGAACAACGCCTGGGTCGGGATGATGGAGGACGAGCTGGGCCGTCTGAAGCCGGGCTTCCTGGCGGACCTCACCGTTCTGGAGGAGAATCCGCTCGAGGTCGACCCGACCGCGCTGAAGGACGTGCGCGTGATGCTGACCGTCGTCGGTGGACGCGTGGTGTTCGAGAGGAGCGCCTCGTGACGCGTGCCTCCCGCCCGGGACGGCTCCTCCTCGGCCTCACGGCACTCGGCTCCCTCGCCGCGTGCGCCGGTGCGCCACCCGCGCCGGCGGGGCCCGTGGAACCGGAGGCGATCACCTTCGCGCCGGAGCTCGAGGTCGACCTGACGCGCATGGTGCGCACCGCGAGCGGCCTCTACGTCCAGGACCTGCGGGAGGGGGAGGGCTTCACGGCGCAGCGTGCCAGCCTCGTGACCCTGCGCTACGTCGGCTACCTTCCCGACGGCACGGTCTTCGACACCACCGGAGACGGGGAGCCCTTCCAGTTCCGCCTGGGCGGGAGCGAGGTCATCAGGGGGTGGAACCAGGGAATCCCCGGGATGAAGCGTGGCGGTGTGCGCCGGCTGGTGATCCGGCCGTCGCTGGCGTACGGGGCACGCGGACGCGGAGTGATCCCGCCCTACGCCACGCTCGTGTTCGACGTCCAGCTCCTGGACGTCCGCTGATGGGCCGCCGTCCGTCGGGCCCCTGACGTGATCGACGGCCACGCCCTGGGGCTCTTCGTGGCGGCCTCCCTCACCCTCCTCCTCACGCCGGGTCCGGCCGTGCTCTACGTGGTGGGCAACAGCATGGAGCAGGGGCCGCGCGCGGGCATCCTCTCCGCGATGGGCCTGGTCACGGGCGGTGTCGTGCACATGCTGGCCGCGGTGGTGGGCATCACGGCGCTCCTGGCGGCCTCCCCGTCGGCGCTCACGGCGCTGCGCTGGGCCGGCGCGGCCTACCTCCTCTACCTCGCGTGGAAGGAGATCTCGGCGCCGGAGCCGGCCGATGGCGAGGGGGCTCGACCCCTTCGGCGGAGCGCCGAGCTGTACCGGGGCGGCCTCATGGTCAACCTCCTCAACCCCAAGTCCGCGCTCTTCTTCCTGGCCTTCCTTCCCCAGTTCGTGGAGCCCGGGCACGGCGATCCGCGCCTGCAGGTCCTCGCGCTCGGAGCGGGATTCCTGTGCCTGGCTGCGTGCACGGACACGATGTACGCGTTCCTGGGCGGTCGCGCGGGCCGGCTGCTGCGCACGCCCGGCGCGCGGCGCGCGCGGCGTTGGCTCTCGGCCGGGATCTACGCCGGGCTCGGCGTCCTCGCCCTCCTGGAGGGCCGTCCGGGCTGAGCGTCGCCGGTGGGGAGCGAGGCTGGACGAAAGCGCCCCATCCCGCGACCGTATCCCCTTCGCGCGGCCGACGAGGCGTCAGCCCACGTACGAGGGGATCGGCGGTGTCGCCTGCCCCGACCCCACCACGAGGATTCGGGCCATGAAGACCAGGAGCTCCCTTCGCTTCGCCGGCACCCTGCTCCTGGGGCTCGCCCTGGGCGCGTGCGGGAGCGACCCGTACTCGCTGCCCGAGTTCGACGACAGCCTTGGGGATCGACGTCTCCGCGATGACCCGGACGAGCTCCGGCCTCTACTACCAGGAGCTGGCGGTCGGTACGGGAGCGACGGCCGCGGCGGGGGACAGCGCGCGCGTGACCTACTCCGGGTGGCTGTCCAACGGGACCCTGTTCGACTCGGGGAGTTTCCCCTTCCGGCTGGGGGCCGGCGACGTCATCCCCGGATTCGACGAGGGCGTCATCGGCATGAAGGCCGAGGGGAAGCGTCGACTGGTCATTCCGCCCGACCTCGGATACGGGAAGCAGGGCCGCGGCTCGATTCCGGGCAGTGCCACCCTGGTGTTCGAGGTCGACCTGCTCGAGGTGTGGTGATCCCTCACATCTTCGGAAGCGTGACGCCCACCTGCTTCATGTACTTCCCCTTGCGGTCGGCGTAGGCGATCTCGGGCTCCTCGTCCCCCTGGAAGAAGAGGAGCTGGGCGATGCCCTCACCTCCGTAGATCTTCGCGGGCAGCGGCGTGGTGTTCGAGATCTCCAGCGTCAGATGGCCCTCCCACGTCGGCTCGAGCGGGGTCACGTTCACGATGATCCCACAACGTGCGTAGGTCGATTTCCCCAGGCACACCACCAGCACGTCCCGCGGGATGCGGAAGTACTCGAGGGTGCGGGCGAGCGCGAAGGAGTTGGGCGGAATGATGCACTCCTGCTCGTGGATGTCGACGAACGAGCGGTCGTCGAAGTGCTTCGGGTCCACGATCACGTTGTGCACGTTCGTGAAGACCTTGAACTCGGGCGCGACCCGGATGTCGTAGCCGTAGGACGACAGACCGTAGGAGATCACCCCGTCGCGGACCTGACCCGCCTCGAAGGGCTCGATCATCGCGTGCTCGGTCGCCATGCGGCGGATCCACTTGTCGCTCTTGATGGGCATCTGGCCGGTCTTCCAAGGGGGTTTCTGAGGGCTCCCAGCGGCCCGCCGGGACCCGGTGGGGCGGGGCGGGGCGCCGGCAACATAGGAGTCCCCGCGAGGCTCGTGCAAACCCGTGGAAAATCAGGAAAAATACGGACGCGCTTCGCTTGACACTCCTCCTCGCGTTCCGGTACCTTTTCCCGTCCCAAGTGACCGATTTCACAAACTCTGGCGGCAAAATGTCGGGTGCGTATCTGCCCCTCCTGCTGCTCTTCGGTGTTTCGCTGGCGACCGCGTTTGGGATGGTGATCGCGTCGCACATTCTGAACCCGCGGCGACCGACGCCCCAGAAGGAAATGCCCTACGAATCGGGCATGATTCCGCTCGGCGACGCGCGGGCCCGCTTCTCCGTGAAGTTCTACATGGTGGCGATCAGCTTCATCGTCTTCGACCTGGAGACGATCTTCCTGGTCCCGTGGGCCGTGCGGATGCGGCAGCTGGGGTGGGGACCCTTCCTGGCCATGACGCTCTTCGTGATCGTTCTGGCGGTTGGACTGCTGTACGAATGGAAGAAGGGAGGCCTCGAGTGGGAGTGAAGCTGCCCGGTGGCGGTGAGAGCGCCAGGTCCGGAGGGATCTTCGGCGCGGGAAGCCCCACCTTCCTGACGAGCAAGATCGACTTCATCGTGAACTGGGGCCGGAGGAACTCCCTCTGGCCCATGCCGTTCGGGACGGCGTGCTGCGCCATCGAGATGATGGCGTCCGCCGCGTCGAACTTCGACGTGGCACGGTTCGGGATGGAGCGGATGGTGGGCACGCCGCGCCAGTCCGACGTGCTCATCTGCGCGGGCCGGGTGCCCTACAAGCTGGCCCCGGTGCTCCGCAGGATCTGGGATCAGATGCCGCAGCCCAAGTGGTGCATCTCCATGGGAGCGTGCGCCTCCTCGGGCGGCATCTTCGACGTGTACTCCATGGTGCAGGGCATCGACACGATCGTCCCGGTCGACGTCTACATCCCTGGGTGCCCGCCGCGGCCCGAGGCGCTGATCTACGGGCTGATGATGATCCAGGAGAAGATCCGCGAGGAGTCCCTGGCCAACCACGAGGCGCTCCGCGCGGAAGACCCGCTCCGGGTCGCGCAGCCGAAGGCCACGGACGCGGAGGTGGTCGGCCTCACGGGTCCCTTCGGGAACTCGACGCGACAGGAGAAGATCTCCGCGGGCGTGCGGGTGCAGCCCGAGCGCGGCTCCGACGACGACATCCTCCCCTGAGGCCATGAGCGACGAAACCAAGAGCGGGCTCGACGCGGTCGACGAAGGTCCGGTTCCTTCCGACGCGGCGAGCCCGACGGAGACCCGCGCGGCCCCGGATCCGCACAGCCACCCCTCGGTGGCAGCCCTCCTCGAGAAGTTCGGCGACGCCGTCCACGGCCACAGGATCGCGGCCGGCGACGAGCACGTGATCTTCGCCGAAGCGAAGCGGAACCTCGAGATCCTCGGCTTCCTCCGGGACGACCCCGATCAGCGCTACGACCTCCTGCGCGACGTCACCGCCGTCGACTACGGCGGAGGCCGTCCGCTCCAGGTGGTCTACGTGCTGTGGTCGATCCCCCACCGCCACTCGCTGCGCGTGAAGTGCGAGCTTCCGCTCGACGCCCTCGAGATCGATTCGGTGGTACCTCTGTGGGAGGCCGCGAACTGGCTCGAGCGCGAGGTCTACGACCTCTTCGGGATCACCTTCCGGGGCCATCCGGACCCGCGCCGCATCCTGATGCCCCTCGACTACGCCGAAGGCCATCCGCTGCGCAAGGACTTCCCCCTGCGCGGACGATTCAGCCGCGCCGAGCAGACCCGTCGCGCGCTGGCGCAGAACGTGAGCCGCTTCTACTCGGCGCACGACATGGAGATCGGGCGGGAGCCCCAGGAAGCGGCGGCTCTCCCTCCGGCCGGGGACGACGCCCCCGACCGGGAGACCTGAGCAGTCCGGAAAGCGAGATCATGGCGCAGAAGACGGTGGAGTTCACGGTCGGGCGTAGCCCGGAGATGGGTCCTGGCGGAACGCCGGTGGCCAGTCCCCTGGCTCCCTTCGACGTGCCGGAGCCGACGCTCGACACAGAGCCCATGCTCATCAACATCGGCCCGCAGCACCCCGCCACGCACGGCGTGCTCAGGCTCTTGTGCGAGCTCGACGGCGAGACCGTGCTCCGGGTCACGCCGCACATCGGCTACCTGCATTCCTCCTTCGAGAAGCTCGGCGAGTACAGGACCTGGAACCAGATCGTTCCGCTCACCGACCGCATGGACTACCTGGCGCCGCTGATCTACAACTGCGCCTACGTGATGTCGGTCGAGAAGCTCATGGGGATCCAGGTCACCGAGCGCTGCAAGGTGGTGCGCCTCATCCTCATGGAGATGGACCGGATCTTCGGCCATCTCCTCTGGCTGGGCACCACGGCCATCGACGTGGGCGCCATGACCCCCTTCCTCTACACCTTCCAGGAGCGGGAGCGGATCTACAAGCTGCACGAGGCGCTCACGGGCGCGCGCATCACCACGTCGGCGACGCGCGTCGGCGGGATGATGGCGGACCTTCCCGAGGGGTGGATCGCCCAGCTCGAGGACTTCGTCGACCACCTTGCCGAAGACGCTCGACGAGTGCGACCGGCTCCTGACCACCAACGGGATCCTCATCGGCCGCATGCAGGGCGTGGGCGCGATCAGCGCGGAGGATGCGGTGAACTGCGGCCTCACCGGGCCGAACCTGCGTGCCTCGGGCGTCGACTACGACGTGCGCAAGGACCAGCCGTACTACGACTACGAGACGTACGACTTCGAGGTCCCCATCGGCCAGCACGGCGACTGCTACGACCGGTACCTGTGCCGCATGGAGGAGATGCGCCAGAGCCTGCGCATCCTGCGCCAGGCGATCGACCGCCTGCCCGAAGGGCCGATCAACGTCCAGGACCCCAAGATCTCCCTCCCCTCCAAGACCGACTGCATGTCGGACATGGAGAGCATGATCCACCACTTCAAGCTGATCACGGAGGGGATTCCGGCCCCCGAGGGCGACTGCTACCTCCCGATCGAGGCCTCCAAGGGCGAGCTGGGGATGTACGTGGTGGCCGAAGAGGGCGGGACCAAGCCCGTGCGGTGGCGCATCCGGCCACCCTCCTTCGTGAACATCTCGACGATCGGGAGGCTCGCGCGCGGGCACCTGATCGCGGACCTGATCATGATCAACGCCAGCCTGGACATCGTCCTCGGGGAGATCGACCGATGAGCGACGTTCCCTTCAAGAATCCCGGCTGGGCCGGCAACACCGGCGAGTTCGACCTGACCGAGGAGCAGGTCCGCGGCGACGACTTCGTGGGCGAGCGGCCGCTGGACGGCGGCCACGCGTCGGGAGCCGCCACCTTCCCGTACATGCTGGCGGACAAGCAACCGGACGCGCCGCTCTTCGAGGGCGAGTATCGGGAGCGGTTCGAGAAGATCCTCACCCGCTATCCGAACAAGCAGGCGGCGCTGCTGCCGGCGCTCGGCCTGGCCCAGGAGGTTCGCGGCCACGTCAGCCCGCAGACGATGGACGAGGTGGCCGCGCTGCTCGACCTCGCTCCGGCGTACGTCCGCGGCGTGACCACCTTCTACACCATGTACAACAAGGCCCCCGTGGGCCGGTACCTGGTGCAGGTGTGCACGAACATCTCCTGCAACCTGTGCGGCGCCGACGAGGTCCTCGAGGCCTTCCTGCGCTACACCGACACCGAGGTGGGCGAGACGTCGGAGGACGGCAACTTCACGGTCGTGGAGGCCGAGTGCCTGGCCGCCTGCGGCTTCCCCACCTGTGTCCAGATCAACTCGCGGTACTTCGAGAACGTGACCCCGGCCGAAGTCCCGGGGATCGTCGAGCACCTCAAGGCGGAAGCCGCCGGCTAGCTCCGGAGCGAACGCATGGCCTATCCGTACGTCTCGGACCGCGAGGTCCGGGTCCTCAGCAAGAACTTCGGCGACCCGACGGCGCGGCGCCTGGCCACCTACGTGGAACGCGGAGGCTACAAGGCGCTGAAGAAGGCGTTCGGGATGGGGCCGGACGCGGTCATCGACGAGGTGAAGGCGTCCGGCCTGCGCGGCCGGGGTGGGGCGGGCTTCCCGGCCGGCGTGAAGTGGTCCTTCATGCCCAAGGAGCCCAAGAAGCCGCACTACCTCCTGTGCAACGCCGACGAGTCGGAGCCGGGGACCTTCAAGGACCGCGAGCTCATCCGCTGGGATCCGCACCAGCTCATCGAAGGGTGCCTGATCGCCGCGTACGCGATCCGCGCCAAGCACGTCTACATCTACTGTCGGGGCGAGTTCTTCGAGACGACCCAGGTGCTGGCGCGGGCCCTCGAGGACGCCTACGCCAAGGGATACGTCGGAAAGGACGTGATGGGCTCCGGCAACGACATCGATATCACCGTGCACGTCGGCGCCGGCGCCTACATCTGCGGCGAAGAGACCGGGCTGATGAACTCCCTGGAGGGCCGCCGCGGCCAGCCCAGGGTGAAGCCGCCCTTCCCGGCGGCGGTGGGCGCCTTCGGCATGCCCTCCACGGTGAACAACGTCGAGACGCTGTCGGCCGTGCCGCACATCGTCACGAACGGCGGGCCGTGGTACCGGCAGTGGGGCACGGAGAAGAGCCCGGGCACGAAGCTCTTCTGCGTGAGCGGCCACGTGAACAAGCCCGGCAACTACGAGCTTCCGCTGGGCTTCCCGCTCATGGACCTCATCGAGGACGTGTGCGGCGGAATGAAGGACGGCAAGGCGCTCAAAGCGGTGATCCCGGGCGGGTCCTCGGTCCCCCTCCTCAACGTCGAGGAGTGCGCCCGCTGCAACCTCGACTACGAGGGCGTGCAGGCCGCCGGCTCGCAGCTCGGCTGCGCCTCCGTGATCGTGATGGACGAGAACACCGACATCGTGAAGCAGGTGCGGCGCATGGTGCAGTTCTACATGCACGAGTCCTGCGGGCAGTGCACGCCCTGCCGCGAGGGCACCGCCTGGATGACGAAGGTCCTGAAGCGCATCGAGGAGGGAAGGGGCACGGAAGACGACCTCGACACCCTCCTCAACATGAGCCGCCAGATGACCGGCACCACGATCTGCGTGCTGTCGGACTCGGCGGCGGCGCCCGTGGTCTCCTCCATCGAGAAGTTCAAGGACGAGTACCTGGCGCTGATCCGGCGCGGCGAGCGCGTGGGTGTCGCGTGAGGACGACGGGATCGGCGACGGCTCAGAACATCAAGGACGCACATGGCTGATACCCCCAACACCGTCACCCTGACCATCGACGGGCAGGAGGTCGTGGTTCCGAAGGGAACCACGCTGCTCGAGGCGGCGAAGCAGGTGGGCGAGCAGATCCCCCACTACTGCTACCATCCCGGGCTCTCCTCTCCCGCGATGTGCCGGCTGTGCCTCGTCGAGGTCGAGGGCGCGCCCAAGCCCATGCCGTCCTGCGTGACGCAGGCGACCGAGGGGCAGGTGGTGCGCACCCAATCCGAGCTGGCCCTCGACATGCGCGAGGGGGTGCTCGAGTTCTACCTGGTGAACCACCCCCTGGACTGCCCGATCTGCGACATGTCGGGCGAGTGCAACCTCCAGGACTACGTGCACCAGGAGGGTCCCAAGCACGGTCGCTCGAAGGAGCCGAAGCGGGTCTTCGGGCGTGACGACTTCGGTGGCGACGTCCTCTTCTACGGCGACCGTTGCGTCATGTGCACGCGTTGCGTGCGCTTCATGAACGAGGTCGAGCAGGACAGCCGTCTGTGCGTGGTCGAGCGCGGGCAACCGCTCCGTGATCGACACCTTCTTCGAGGAAGGGCCTCGACGGCACGTACTGGCACGGCAACATCGTCGACATCTGTCCCGTGGGCGCGCTCTGTCTCGAAGGACTTCCTGTACAAGGCGCGCGCCTGGGACCTGGACCACGTCCACTCGGTGTGCCCGAACTGCTCGCAGGGGTGCAACATCGACCTCCACGTCCGCGACAACCTGGTGCAGCGCATCAAGCCGCGTGAGAACCTCGAGGTCAACGGCTGGTGGATGTGCGACTACGGCCGCCTCGACTACGAGTGGATCAACCACGGACATCGGCTCGAGGCTCCCCTCGTGCGCGCCGGAGGGACCGCCCGCGCGATGGGGTGGAAGGACGCGCTGCGCGCGCTCCTGGACGCGGGCGCCGAGGCGCCCGAGAAGCCGGTGAAGGCGGTCGTTTCGCCCTACGCGTCCAACGAGGACCTGGGGGCGCTGGCCGGCGCTCGTCGCGCAGCTCGGCGGCGGGGAGATCGTCTATCGCAGCGCGCGCGCCGAGGACGAGGTGCCGCTCAAGGGCTACCCCGGGCTGGCACGCCGCCGTGACCTGGCGCCCAACGGCACGGGTGCCGAGCTCGATCGGCGCGAAGCGCGTCGGTGGCGACGACGGCCGCGGCGGGCTGGAGGACGTCGCGGGGCACGACGGCGTGATCCTGGTGCTCGGCGACGCGCTCGCCGACCAGGACGCCGACTTCGGCGCCCACGCCTCGTTCTACGTGTACGTCGGCGCCCGCGGCGGGCCCGGCGACGGAGTCGGCCCACTTCGTCCTCCCGGCGACGACGTTCGCCGAGCAGGAGGGCACGTTCACGAACTTCGAGGGACGGGTGCAGCGCTTCTGGCCGGCGCTCCAGCCGCCGGGCACCGCCCGGCCCGCCTGGCTCGTGCTCGGGGCGCTCCTCGCCGAGGTCACGGGCGGCACGGCCCCCCGCTCGGCGGCCGACGCCTTCGCCCAGCTCGGAGGCCGCGTGCCGGCCTTCGCGGGGCTCACGTACGAAGACACTCGGGACGCGTGGGGCGGTGGTGAACGAGACCATTCCGCTCTCGGGAGACTGACCGGATGGAAGCCCTTCACCCGATCACCGGCCTGCCCGGGATCCTCGCCATGATCCTGAAGGTCCTCGCGATCTTCGGCGTCTTCATGGTCGTGGTCGCCTGGGCGACGCTGGCCGAACGCCGCGTGGCGGCGTGGATCCAGGACCGCAGGGGGCCGAACCGCGTGGGACCGTTCGGACTGCTGCAGCCCATCGCGGACGGCATCAAGAACTTCCTGAAGGAAGAGACGCTGCCGGCCAACTCGGCGAAGCTCTACTTCATCCTCGGCCCCGTGATCGCGACCGCGCCGGCGCTGGTCACCTTCGCGGTGATTCCGGTCGCCGCCCCCCTCCCGACGCCCTGGGGCGTCGTCGACATGATGATCGCCGACCTCCCGATCGGCATCCTCTACATCCTGGCGATCAGCTCGCTGGGCGTGTACGGGCTGGTGCTCGGCGGGTGGGCGTCGAACAACAAGTACGCCTTCCTCGGCGGGCTGCGCGCCTCGGCCCAGATGGTCAGCTACGAGGTCGCGCTCGGCCTGTCGGTCGTCGCGGTGATGATGCTCGCGGGGAACGTGACGCTGACGCAGGTCGTGTGGCAGCAGCAGCAGCTCGACGTCTGGTTCGCGCTGCCGCTGTCGCTCGCGTTCATCTTCTTCGTGACGTCGGCCTTCGCCGAATGCAACCGGCTGCCCTTCGACATGCCGGAGGCGGAATCGGAGCTGATCACCGGGTACCACACCGAGTACTCGGCCATGAAGTTCTCGATGTTCATGATCGCCGAGTTCGCCCACATGGTGATGACGTCGGCGCTCATGGCCACCCTCTTCTTCGGCGGGTGGGACATCCCGTTCTGGAGCGGCGACGACGCCTTCTGGTTCCAGGGGCAGCTCATCGGCGGCTTCGCCGGCGACGGCACGCCGATCCTGGCGCATCCGGCGGTGTGGAAGACCCTGCTCACCTTCGCCGTCTTCGCCGCGAAGACGCTCTTCTTCGTCCTGGTCTACATCTGGGTCCGGTGGACGCTTCCGCGCTTCCGCTACGACCAGGTGATGTCGCTCGGGTGGAAGGTCATGCTCCCCACCGCGCTGGCCTACCTGATGGTGGTGGCCGGGACCATCCTGGTGCTGGACGAGCTGGGCGTCCCCTACGGCCTCGGATTCGGGCTCGCGCTCACGGCGGTGAGCCTGATCTGCACCGTCGCCTTCATGTTCTTCATCGACCGCGGGCGCACGATCACGGGCGCCGGGGCGCTGCGTGGCCAGCGCATCGAGATCAAGAGTGTTTCCCGGCCGGCGTCCGCGCCGGCCGCAGACTGAGGAGCGGCATGCCGATCACCGTCAAAGTCCTGAGCCGTCCGGACCCGGACAAGACGTCGTACCTCCGGGCGGCGCTCAGCGGGATGGCGCTCACCTTCCGGCACATGGTGAATCCGGTCAAGGTGACGCAGCAGTATCCCGAGGAGCAGACGGACCTCCACCCGCGCTGGCGGGGCACGCACCGCATGGAGGTGCACGCGGACGGACGCCCGAAATGCGTCGCCTGCGGCCTGTGCCCGACGGTCTGCCCGGCCAACTGCATCCGCCTGGTGGGCGGTGAGGACGACCAGGGGAATCGCTATCCCGTGGTCTACGAGATCGACGAGTTCCGGTGCGTCTTCTGCGGGATGTGCCAGGAGGTCTGCCCGGTGGAGGCCATCCACGTGGGGCAGCACTTCGAGAACGCCGAGTACACGCGATCGCGATTCGTCTACGACCTCGATCGCCTCATGGAGCAGGACCACCCCGTGACCCATCTGTGGGATCCGTCGGATCCCAGATCAGAATGATGCGGCTTTCCCCATGATCGACATCCTCTTCTACGTCTTCGCCGCGGTGGCCATCGGAGGCGCCTTCGGCGTCGCGATGTCCAAGAGCCCGGTGGCGAGCCTCCTCTTCATGGTGGTGACCCTGGCGAGCATCGCCGGGGTCTTCGTGTTGTTGGAGGCCCACTTCCTGGCCGCCGTCCAGGTGATCGTCTACGCCGGCGCCATCATGGTGCTCTTCCTCTTCGTGATCATGCTCCTGAACCTGGGGCACGACTACGTGCAGGACCTCAAGGGGGGCGTGTTCCGGATCGTGGCCTTCGTGGTCGTCGGCGCCATGGCCGGATTCCTCTCGCTCCAGTTCAAGGCGACGGGGGCACTCGACGCGGCGTCCATGACCGGGGGTAGGGACATCGATGCGGCCATCCGCGAATATGGCGCGGTCGGTGCGATCGCCCAGCCGCTCTTCACGACCTACGTGGTTCCCTTCGAGATCACGGGCATTCTGTTGCTGGTGGCGATCGTAGGCGCCCTGGTCCTCGCGAAGCGGAGGGTTCGGCCATGATCTCGGAGTCCATGATCCTGAGCGCCATCCTCTTCGTGATCGGGACGTTCGGCGTCCTCGTCCGGCGCAACGCGATCATCATGTTCCTGTGCATCGAGCTGCAGCTGAACGCGGTGAACCTGGCGTTCGTCGCGCTGTCGCGGCTGTGGGGCATCGACGGGCAGGTCTTCGTGTTCTTCGTGATGACCGTGGCGGCCGCGGAGGCCGCCGTCGGGCTGGCGATCATCATCTCGATCTTCCGCCACTACGAGACGGTCAACGTGGACAACTTCAACCTGTTGAAGTGGTAAGGGCATGCACCCGACCCTTTCGATGTTCCTGATTCGGGGCGTCCAGGAGGCGGCACACGGGGCAGGGGGCGGCTTCGAGCCGTTCTTCCCCGGGCTGGTGGTGCTCCTCCCCCTGCTCGGGTTCGTGCTGAACGGCCTGCTGGCGCTTTCGCACGCACGCCGTTCCGCGAACGCGGTGCGTGCCGGCGGCGAGCTCGAGCTCGACGGCCCCACGGGCCGCCCCGCGACGCATACGCTCCCCACGTGGATCGGCCCCGGCGTGGTCGGCCTGGCCTTCGCGCTCACGCTCGTGAACTTCGTGCGCATGCTCGGCGCGGAGCTGCACGAGCCGGTGGTGATCCACTACTGGACGTGGATGAGCACCGGCACCTTCTCGGTGTCGGCGGCGCTCCAGCTCGACCAGCTGTCGATGATCATGATGCTGGTCGTGTCCGGTGTGGGCTTCCTGATCCACGTGTTCAGCGTGGGCTACATGAAGGACGATCCGGGCTACCCCAGGTACTTCGCGTACCTGAACCTCTTCGTCTTCTTCATGCTCACGCTGGTGATGGCGTCCAGCTACCCGCTGATGTTCGTCGGGTGGGAGGGCGTCGGGCTCTGCTCCTACCTCCTCATCGGCTTCTGGTTCAGCGACAAGGAGAAGTCGGACGCGGGCAAGAAGGCGTTCATCGTCAACCGCATCGGGGACTTCGGCTTCCTGGTCGCGATGTTCCTGCTGTACACGGTGTTCGGCACGCTCGACTTCGCGCCGGTCTTCGGCGGGGCCCAGGAGCAGCTGGCGTACGCCGGCCCGATGGTCACCGCCGTCACGCTCTTCTTCTTCCTGGGCGCGACCGGCAAGAGCGCGCAGATCCCGCTCTACATCTGGCTCCCGGACGCCATGGCGGGCCCGACCCCCGTGTCCGCCCTGATCCACGCGGCCACGATGGTCACGGCGGGCGTGTACATGGTGGCCCGCTCCTCCGTGCTGTTCGCGCTCTCCCCGGTGGGGAGCGCCACGGTGGCGGGCATCGGCGTGCTCACGGCGCTCTTCGCGGCGACGATCGCGCTCAAGCAGTACGACATCAAGAAGGTGCTGGCCTACTCCACCGTCTCCCAGCTCGGCTACATGTTCGTGGGCGTGGGCGTGGGGGCGTACTCGGCGGGCATCTTCCACCTGATGACGCACGCCTTCTTCAAGGCGCTGCTCTTCCTCGGCTCGGGCGCGGTCATCCACTCGATGCACCACGCGCTGCACCACACGCACAGCCACGCCGACGCGCAGGACATGCGCAACATGGGTGGCCTCCGGAAGCACATGCCCATCACCTGGATCGTGATGTGGATCGCGACGCTGGCGATCTCCGGCGTGTGGCCCTTCGCGGGCTTCTTCTCGAAGGACGAGATCATCTGGCAGGCGGGGGCGTTCGGCGGCGCGGCGCGCGCGCCCTACCCGACGCTGTACACGCTCTACTGGATCATCGCGCTGGCCGCGGCCATGCTCACCGCCTTCTACATGACGCGGCTCATGGTCATGACCTTCCACGGCACCAACCGGACCGGCGCCGAGGAGGAGCGACACCTGCACGAGGCGCCGGCGGTCATGTGGCTCCCGCTCTCGATCCTCGCGGCTCTGTCGCTCTTCGGCGGGTGGATCAACGTCCCGGAGCGGATCCAGCAGTCGTTCATGGGCGGCTTCGGCGCGCTGCCGATGTCGGAGTGGCTGCACGAGTGGCTGCACCCGGTCAGCGCGGCCGCGATCGCGGTGCAGGAGGCCAACCTCGGCGAGCTGTCCGAGGTCGCCCCCTTCGGCGGTGGCGAGGTGACGTGGGCGCTCATCTCGACCGTGATCGCGCTCGTGATCGTCTTCGTCGCGGCGCGGGTGGTCGGCGGCTGGAAGATCGTGCCCGCCGACGCGTCACCGGAGCCGACCGGCTTCGGACGCGTGCTGTTCAACAAGTGGTACGTGGACGAGATCTACGACACGATCATCGTACAGCCGATCGTGCGCGCGTCGCGCTTCTGCTGGCGGGTGATCGACGCGGGCGTCATCGACGGCACCGTGAACGGTGTGGGCTACCTGGCGCGCGGGGTGGGGTGGTTCGGCTCCCTCTTCCAGACGGGAACGGTGAATACCTACGCCTTCATCCTCACACTCGGCGTCCTGGTCATTCTGGGCGCCGTGATCTTCTAGGAGCCGACGATGACCGCATTCGTGGATTCGATCGGCTACGCCGGCTGGGCGCTCCACGCCCTCATCTGGCTCCCCATCCTCGCGATGGGCCTGGTGCTCTGGTCGGACGAGAAGCGGGCCAAGCACGTGGCGTTCTGGTTGTCGCTCGTGGTGTTCGTGCTCAGCCTCGGGCTCTGGTGGGCCTTCGAGCCCGGCCGGGGCTCGATGCAGCTCGAGACCAGCACCCCGTGGATCCCCGGTTGGGGGGTGAGCTACTCGCTGGGCGTGGACGGCATCAGCCTGTTCATGGTGCTGCTCACCACCTTCACGACGCCGCTCGCGATCCTGGGCTCCTTCAACTACATCAAGAAGCGGGAGCGGGCGTTCTACGCGCTGATGCTCCTCCTCGAGGCGGGCGTGGTCGGCGTCTTCTGCGCGACCGACCTCTTCCTCTTCTACGTCTTCTTCGAGCTGACCCTCGTCCCGATGTACTTCATCGTGGGCGTGTGGGGCGGCGAGCGGCGGATCTACGCGGCCATCAAGTTCTTCCTCTTCACCGCATTCGGCTCGCTGCTGATGCTGGTGGGGATCCTCTATCTGTTCTTCAAGGCGAAGACGCTGCTCGGGATCCCGACGTTCGCCTACGCGGACCTCCTGCAACTCCCGCTGACGCACTCGGAGCAGTTCTGGCTGTTCGCCGCCTTCGCGCTCGCGTTCAGCGTCAAGGTCCCGATCTTCCCGCTGCACACCTGGCTGCCGGACGCACACGTCGAGGCCCCCACACCGGGTTCGGTGGTGCTGGCGGCGGTGCTGCTGAAGATGGGCACCTACGGCTTCTTCCGCTTCCTCCTCCCGCTCTTCCCGGCCGCGGCCCAGCATCCGACGGTCGTGGCGATCATGATGACGCTGGCGGTCATCGGGATCATCTACACGGCGTGGGTGGCCGCGGTACAACCGGACGCGAAGAAGCTGGTCGCGTACACCTCGGTGGCCCACATGGGCTTCGTGATCCTGGGCGTGTTCGCGCTCACGGTGAACGGGTTGCAGGGCGGGCTCATCGTCATGATCTCCCACGGCATCAGCACGGGGGCGCTGTTCCTCCTGCTCGGGATGCTGTACGAGCGGCGCCACACGCGTGAGATCGCTGCGTTCGGGGGCATCGGCCGGGTGACGCCGCTGTTCGCCACGGCCTTCATGATCACCGCGCTCGCCTCGATCGGCGTGCCGGGCACGAGCGGCTTCATCGGTGAGTTCCTGGCGCTCCTGGGCGCGTTCGAGACCCACCGCATGATGGCGATCATCGCCGGGACGGGCGTGATCTTCGCGGCGTACTACATGCTGCCGATGTTCCAGAAGGTCTTCTTCAACAAGCTGGACAAGCCCGAGAACCGGGAGATGAAGGACCTCACCGGGCGGGAGATGGCGATCCTCGCGCCGCTGTGCGCGCTGATGATCGTGATCGGCTGGAATCCCACGCCGATCCTGTCGCGGATGGAGCCCAGCGTGCGGGCGGTGCTGGAGCGCGTGGAGGAGGCCGCCCCGGCGGCGGAGATGTCCGAGGCGGTGCAGCTGTCCCCGGAAGGGGTCGTCACGACCGAAACCAAGGGCGCCGACGACGCACGCGGTCGACGCCGGCGAAGAGTAGCGCTATGACTCTCGATTTCAGCCGCAACCTCCACTATTTCTGGGCGCTCCTCCCGGAGATCGTCCTCTGCGCCTGGGCCATGGTCGTCCTGGTGGCCGGGGTCTCCGGACGCCACCGCCCGGGCCGGGAAGACCCGAACAAGGGCGACCCGAGCTTCGGGTCGAGCGCCGGGCTCGGCTGGCTCGCGCTCGCGGGCATCCTGGTGACCGCGTTCTTCAACGGGTGGCTCTATGGGGTGCACGAGGCGTCCCCCGACGGGATGATCGCGCTGGACCCCTTCCGCCTCTTCGCCAACTGGATCTTCCTGCTGGCGGCGGCGCTCGCGATCCTGATCTCCTTCGCGTACGTGCACCGGCAGCACCTGCAGGTGGGCGAGTTCTACGCGCTCATCATGTTGGCGACGGCCGGCGCCATGTTCATGGCCGGCGCCCGCGACCTGATCGTGATCTTCCTCGGCCTCGAGGTGATGTCGATCTCCGTGTATGCGCTCACGGCCTTCAACCGCCGCGACCGCAAGTCCGCCGAGGCGGGTCTCAAGTACTTCCTCCTCGGCGCGTTCAGCACGGGCTTCTTCCTCTACGGGATCGCCCTGGTATACGGCGCCACCGGGAGCACGAACGTCGCCGTGATCGGCGCGAGCGTCTCGGCCGGCACGAGCTCAGGGCTGCTCATCGTCGGCGTGGCGCTGCTGGCGGTCGGCTTCGCCTTCAAGGTCTCGGCGGTGCCCTTCCACATGTGGACGCCGGACGTCTACGAAGGGGCCCCGGCGCCCGTCACCGCCTTCATGTCCGCGGCGGTGAAGGCGGCGGCGTTCGTCGCCTTCCTCCGCGTCTTCCTGGTCGCGTTCGACGGCGTGTACGGCTTGTGGTACCCGATCCTGTGGTGGCTGGCCGCCATCACCATGGTGGGCGCGAACCTGATGGCGCTCGTGCAGTCGAACGTGAAGCGCATGCTCGCCTACTCGAGCATCGCGCACGCCGGCTATCTCCTGGTCGCGCTCACCGCCGCCAACGAGACCGCCGCGGCGGGGATGCTCTTCTACCTGCTCGTGTACACGCTCATGAACATCGGCGCCTTCGGGATCGTCATCAGCGTGGCGCAGCAGGGTGAGGAGCGGCTGCAGATCGAGGACTACGCCGGCTTCGGCTGGTCCAACCCGGTCCTCGGCGTCTTCCTGACGATCTTCCTCCTGTCGCTCGCGGGCTTCCCGGGCACGGGCGGCTTCATGGGGAAGATCTACCTCCTGCAGGGCGCGGCGGATTCCGAGCTGTGGACGTTGTCGGTGATCCTGGTGCTCACCACGGTGGCTGTCGTACTGGTACTACCTCCGGGTGGCATGGTTCATGTGGATGCGTGAATCGGCCACCGTGGGTCAGCACGACCTGGTGCGCGCGCCGTTGCCCATGCGGTTGGCGCTGTTGACGAGCGTGGCGCTCATCCTCTATCTGGGGATCTTCCCCTCGTCGGCACTGGACTTCGCCCGCGCCTCGGTTCAGGGCCTCGGCGCTCTCGGGGGTGGCCTCCTCGGGATGGGCCCCTGACCTCATGAATCCAGCGAAGCACATCTTTCGCCAGTACGACATCCGGGGCATCGTCGGCACGGACCTCGACGCCGAGGTCGCCGAGGCCGTGGGACGGGCGTTCGGCTCGCACCTGCGCGCCAGGACGGGCAAGCCGCGTCCGCGCGTGGCCGTGGGGGGCGACAACCGACTGACGTCGCCGGAGCTCGCCGCGGGGCTCACCGCCGGGCTGCGCGCCGCCGGCGCGGACGTCCTGGACGTCGGCACGGTGCCGACGCCCGTGCTGTACTGGTCGGAGGTGGTCTTCGAGACGGACGCGGGCGTCCAGATCACGGGCTCGCACAACCCCCCCGAGTGGAACGGCATCAAGATGTCGCTGGGGCGGGGCGCGCTGTACGGCGACGAGATCCAGGAGCTCTATCGCCGCATCGCGGAGAAGGACCTGGCCTCCGGAGACGGCGGCATCGACCGGGCGGACGTCCTCGACCGCTACGTGGCCGACGTGGCGGGCCGCTTCCAGCTGGCTCGTCCCATGCGCGTCGCCGCGGACGCGGGGAACGGGACGGGCTCCCTGGTGGCCGTGCCGCTCCTCGAGGCGATGGGGGCCGAGGTGACGCCTCTCTTCTGCGAGTCGGACGGCACCTTCCCGAACCACCATCCCGATCCGACCGTCGACGAGAACCTCGCCGACCTGATCGCGACCGTGCGCTCGAAGCCCCACGACCTGGGTGTCGCCTTCGACGGGGACGCGGACCGGCTGGGCGTCGTGGACGAGCTCGGCAACATCATCCGCGGCGACATCATCCTCCTGCTCTTCGGCCTCGACCTCCTCGAGAAGCGCGGAGCCGGGCAGAAGCTCGTCTTCGACGTGAAGTGCTCCCAGACGCTTCCCGAGGTGTTCAAGGCGGCCGGGGGCGATCCGGTGATGTGGCAGACGGGCCACTCCCTCATCAAGAAGAAGATGAAGGAGATCGGCGCGCTGGTGGCCGGCGAGCTGTCGGGTCACATCATGATCGCCGACGGCTACTTCGGCTTCGACGACGCCCTCTACGACGCCTGCCGGTTCATCGACCTGGTGGCGCGCTCGGACCGGCCGCTCTCCGAACGGGTGGCCGCCTTCCCCTCGTATGTCTCGACGCCCGAGATCCGCATCGACGTCACGGAGGAGCAGAAGTGGACCGTGGTCGAAGCCGCGGTGGCGCACTTCCGATCCCTCTACGACGTGATCGACGTCGACGGCGTCCGCGTCCTCTTCGGGGACGGGTGGGCCCTCCTCCGCTCGTCCAACACGCAGCCGGTGATCGTCGCGCGCTTCGAGGCGCGCACCCAGGCGCGTCTCAACGAGATCCGCGGCGGAAGTGGAGGGCTGGCTCCGGAGCCAGGGCGTAGAGCCGTAGGCGCGTGTCGATGAAAGGCTTCCTCGCGTCGCTCCGCGGCGGCCGACTCCTGATCGCGCTGGTGCTCGTGGCGGGCCTGCTGCTCGCCCTCGGCCGGCTCTGGGCCACGGCCTTCACCGAGGTCCTCTGGCAGGTGCACGTCGGCTACGAAGGCGTCTTCTGGCGTCGGGTGGCGTGGCAGTGGGGCGGGCGCGTCCTGGGCGGGGCGGCGGTCGGGCTCGCGGTCTACTTCAACCTCAAGATCGCCTCGACCACGCTGGGTGGCATCCAGATCAAGCGCCGCTTCGCCAACCTGGAGATCTCCGAGCAACTGCCGCACAGCTACGTGTTCTGGACGATGGTCGGCGCCGCCTGCCTGCTCGGACTCTGGTTCGGGGCGGCGGTCCCGTCGTCGGTGGGGCTGCAGGCCCTCCTCCTGGTGCATCGCGTCCCGTGGGGGCTCGCCGAGCCGATCCTCGGGAGGGACGTGTCGTTCTACGTCTTCTGGGTGCCGATGCTGCGGAGCGCCATCGTCTTCCTCCTCGTGGTCGTGTTCCTCCTCTTCACGCTGGCGACGGCCGGGTACGCGGCCACCGGCGCGCTGCGCTGGGGTCGGGGAAGGGTCATGGCGCAGGAGCTCCCCCGCATCCACCTCGGGGCGCTGATCGCGGTCTTCTTCCTCCTCCTCGCGGGGCGGCTCTGGCTGGGGCGCTCCATCCTCCTCCTGAGCGGCTCCTCGCAGGTGCAGGGGATCTTCGGCTTCGCCGACGCGCAGGCGCGCCTGCCCGCGATGCAGACGCTCGCGGTCATCTCCGTGGCTGCGGGTGGGGTGATCTTCTGGGGCGCGTGGAAGAACCGTGGCCGGCTCATGGTCGGTGCCGCGGCCGCCACGGTGCTGGCCACGCTCCTGATCGGACAGTTCTATCCCGCGCTCGTCCAGCGCTTCCAGGTGGAGCCCAACGAGCTGGCGCGCGAGACGCCGTACATCGAGCACAACCTGGAGTTCACGCGCCGGGGCTTCGGCCTCGATTCGCTGGAGCGGCGCCGCTTCGCGTACCAGGCGGACGAGGGGGTCGACTGGGCCTACGCGGCGGAGCAGTTCGCGGGGCTGCCCGTGTGGAGCCAGGGAGCGCTGCTGACGGCGTATCGCCAGCTGGAGGCGCGGTTCCCGTACTACGACTTCTCGCAGGTGACGATCGACCGCTACGCGTCCCCGGGGGGCCTCGTCCCGGTCGCCCTGTCCGTCCGCGAGATCGACCCGGCGGGCATCCAGGACCCGAACTGGCAGAACCTCCATCTCCGGGAGCGCTACGTCGCCGGGATGGGCGCCGTCGCGAGCATGGCTTCCGACCGGACGCCCGAAGGCCGGCCGCCGATGATCCTCTCGGGGATCCCGCCCGGAGTTGAACGGGCGCGTGGCCACGCTGCCCCAGCTTCGACTCACGCGCCCGGAGGTCTTCTTCGGCTCGCGGCCGCAGCTCCATGCCGTGGTGAACCCGACGCCGGATCGCTTCGTGGCTCCGGGTGGCGCCGCCGGCGTGGCCGGCGTCGACTTTCCAAGCGGCATCGAGCTGAGCTCGTGGCTGCGCAAGGCGGCGCTGGCATGGCGGTTCCGGGACGCGAACCTCCTCTTCGCCGGCGAGGTGACCCGCGACAGCCGCTTCGTGTACCGGCGGCGCGTGCTGGAGAGGGTGCAGGCCATCGCGCCCTTCCTGCGCTACCCCGAGGCGCCCTATCCCGTGCTGGCCGACGGGCGCATCGTCTGGGTGCTCGAGGGATTCACCGCCACGCGCGCCTTCCCGCTGTCGTCGGCGCACCAGTTCGCGCCCCTCCGCTCCGTCTCGTACGTGCGCAACAGCGTGAAGGTCACCGTGGACGCGGTGACGGGGAAGGTGGACTTCTACCGCGTGCCGGTCAGCGACCCGCTGGCCGACGCCTACGGGCGGGCGCTTCCCGGGTTGTTCAAGCCGATCGACGCCATGCCCGCCGAGATCCGGGCCCACGTGCGCTACCCCAGCGCGCTGCTGAGCCTCCAGGCGGACGTCCTCCTGCAGTACCACCAGGAGACCGCGCCGGCGTTCCATGGCCAGCAGGACGTCTGGTCGCTCCCCAACGAGTTGGCCCAGGGCACCAGCCCGGTCGCCTACCGGCCGGAGTACGGCATCTGGACGCTCCCGGGGGAGAGCCGGCCCGCCTTCAACCTCTCCACGGTGTTCGTGCCGGCCGGGCGCCAGAACCTCACGGGCGTGCTGGTCGGGCGCACGGACGATTCGGGCGTACCGCACCTGACGCTCCTCGACGTCCACGTGGAGGACCAGGTTCCCGGGCCCCGGCAGATCGAGGCGCTCGTCGAGCAGGACCCGATCATCTCGCAGCAGTTCTCGCTCTGGCGCACGGGCGGCAGCGAGGTGTGGACGGGCCACCTCCACCTCATCCCCGTCGGGGGCCGCCTCCTCTACATGGAGCCGGTGTTCCTCGCGGCGGAGGCGGACGCGATCCCCGAGCTGCGTCGGTTCGTCGTGAGCGACGGACGGCGTGTTTCGATGCAGGAGAGCCTCGCCGGGACGATCGCCACGCTCGCGGGCGTCGACCTGGGCGGTGCGGCAAGCGGACAGGTTGGGCAAGCCGCGCCCGCGGGCGGGGGAGCCTGGCCGAAAGCCGCGCTCGACCTGCTCGGACGCGCCGAGGCGCGCCTCCGCGAGGGGGACTGGCAGGGCTTCGGAGCGGCCCTCGATGAGCTGCGCTCGCTCCTCCAGCAGCTCGCCGGCACGGCAGGGGGCGCGGGACGTTGATCCCCCTTCGGGGGCCTGGTAGCTTCACGAGTCTCACCCCGCCGGCACCCTCGGGCGCAACGGCCCCCGAGAGCAACCGCCG
Source organism: uncultured Gemmatimonadales bacterium (assembly GCA_963823035.1). Taxonomy (GTDB): domain Bacteria; phylum Gemmatimonadota; class Gemmatimonadetes; order Longimicrobiales; family Gaopeijiaceae; genus SZUA-318. Next base: position 117,956 of record CAWGKG010000007.1, on the reverse strand, counting down.
GCTCTGAGGACGGAATCCGAAACGGCATGAACATCCACGAATATCAGGCCAAGGAGCGTTTCCGCGCCGCCGGAATCCCGGTTCCCCCGGGAGAGGTCGCGCGCACGCCCGACGAGGCGGAGGCGCTCGCCGCGAAGCTCGGTGGGAAGGTGGTCGTGAAGGCCCAGGTCCACTCCGGCGGCCGCGGCAAGGCAGGCGGCGTGAAGCTGGCGTCCAGCCCCGCCGAGGCACGCGAGCACGCGTCGAAGATCCTCGGCATGCAGATCAAGGGCCTCACCGTCGACAAGGTGCTCGTCACCCCGGCCGAGGACATCGGCAGCGAGGCCTATGTCGGGGTGCTCATGGACCGCAAGGCGCAGGCCCCCACCTTCATGGTCTCCGCCGAGGGTGGCGTGGACATCGAGGAGGTGGCGGCCAACCGTCCCGAGGCGATCCGCAAGCTGACGGTCGATCCGCGCTACGGGCTGCTGCCCCACCAGGCGCAGTGGCTGGCGAACGCGCTCTACGACGACCCCGCGATCGTGAAGCAGGCCTCCAAGGTCATGATGCAGCTCTACCGGGCCTTCGTGGATTCCGGCGCCTCCATGGCCGAGATCAACCCGCTCATCACGACGAAGGCGGGCCAGGTCAAGGCGATCGACGCCAAGATGAGCATCGACGACAGCGAGTTGTTCCGACGCACCGAAGTCGCCGCGATGCGCGACACGTCGGACGAGCCCGCGGCCGAGACGAAGGCGCGGGACGCCGGGCTGAGCTTCGTGAAGCTGGACGGAGACGTGGGGTGCTGTGTGAACGGCGCCGGGCTGGCCATGGCGACCATGGATCTGGTGAAGTACTACGGCGGCGAGCCGGCGAACTTCCTCGACATCGGGGGGTCGTCGAATCCGGACAAGGTCGTGGCGGCGCTGGAGATCATCACCGCCGACCCGAACGTGAAGGTCATCCTCTTCAACATCTTCGGGGGGATCACCCGTTGCGACGACGTCGCCAACGGGATCGTGACCGCAACGAAGAGCATCGACATCTCGCTGCCCATCGTGATCCGTCTGACCGGCACGAACGAAGAGAAGGGCATCCAGATCCTCGCTGACGCCGGCTTCTCGGCCTTCACCTCGATGGACGAGGTGGTCGAGAAGGCCGTCGAGCTCGCAAAGGCATAGAGACCCCATGGCGATCTTCATCGACAAGGACACGCGGCTCGTCGTCCAGGGCATCACCGGGCGCGACGGCTCCTTCCACACGCGCCAGATGATGGAGTACGGCACGCAGGTGGTCGCGGGCGTCACCCCGGGCAAGGGGGGCCAGAGCTTCGAGGGGCCGGACGGCGCCTTGGTCCCGATCTTCAACGGCATGGACGAGGCCGTCGCCGAGACCGGCGCGAACACGTCGGTCATCTACGTCCCACCGGCCTTCGCAGCCGGCGCGGTGATGGAAGCGGCCGACGCCGGCGTGAAGCTGGTCGTGGCCATCACGGAGGGCGTTCCCGTGCAGGACATGGCGCGTGCCCACGCCTTCGCGCGCGATCACGGGGTCCGGGTGATCGGCCCGAATTGCCCGGGGCTCATCTCCCCCGGGAAGGCCAAGGTCGGTATCCTCCCGCCGCAGATCGTGGCGGAGGGCCCTATCGGGCTGGTGTCGCGGTCCGGAACGCTCACCTACGAAGCGGTCTTCCAGCTCACGAATGTCGGGCTGGGGCAGACCACGTGCGTAGGGATCGGCGGCGACCCGCTTATCGGCACCAACTTCATCGACTGCCTGAAGGCGTTCGAGGAAGACCCGGACACGACCGGCGTCGTCATGATCGGTGAGATCGGCGGCACGGACGAGCAGGAGGCCGCGGCCTACGTGAAGGCCAACATGTCCAAGCCGGTCGTGGGCTTCATCGCCGGGCGGACGGCGCCTCCGGGGCGGCGCATGGGCCACGCCGGTGCCATCATCAGCGGCTCCGCCGGTACGGCCGAGGAGAAGATCAAGGCCTTCCAGGACAACGGGATCGCGGTGGCAGAGCGCCCCGTGGACATCGTCGGCCTGCTTCAGGAAGCACTCGCCTGAGGGGACGACAGGCCCCTTCACCGGGGACGGCGACATGAAGCTCTCTGAACTCCTGGTGGACGCGTGGGTCGCCCTGCCTCTCGAGGCGGGCGACCTGGGCGACGCCCTGGAGGCGTTGCTCGGGCGGGCCTCCGACGAAGGGGTCCTGGGGAGCACACGGGCCAGGAACCTGGCCCGTGACCTCGCCGGTGGCGTCCAGGGCGAGATCGTGCACGTCAACGACCAGGTGGTCGCGGTGATCGGAACGCTCGAGGCGCTCGAGGAGCCCGCCCTGGCCATCGGGGTGGCGAACGAGCCGTTCCGGTTGGCCGAAGCGGTGAAGGGGGAGGAGGAGCCGGCTACGGCTCGGGCCGTGGTGCTCGTGCTGGTGCACGGGAAGCTCACGGGGGCGCGCCAGGACATCGTGCCCGCCATTGCCCGGGTGCTGAGGGACCCGAAGCAGACCGAGCGGCTCCTGGCGGCCCGGTCGGTCGAGGACCTCCGCGCCCTGCGTGAGCTGATGGACACGGAGGTGCATCCGCGGCTTCTCGTGGAGGACGCCCTCGTGGCGGTCCGCTACCGTGTCTACCCGGACACGCCGGTGGGCGAGGTGGTGGACCTCATGGTCCGGCGTGGCGTGCACGCGGTGCCCGTGGTCGGGGAGCGCTACGAGGTGCTCGGCATCCTCACCTCGGGTGACGCATTGGCGCACATGTTGCGCCCGATCCGGCGGGGGGACGACGACGTGAAGGAAAAGGAAAGGACGGAGTCCGCGACGGCCCGCGACTTCATGACGCGCTCGGTGCTGTGCGTGTCGGAGGACCAGGCGCTGTCCGAGGCCGCGAACATGATGGTCAACCGGGACGTCGAGCAGATCCCGGTGGTACGGGAGGGCGAGCTCGTGGGCTTCGTCACCCGGGAGTCGATCCTGCGGGCCCTGCACGGGGCCCGCGGGAACCCATCCAGTGAAGAGGAAGAAAGCGAGCCGCGTTCATGAGCCAGACCCTAGCGATCATCAAGCCCGACGCCGTGGCGGCGGGCAAGGCCGGCAAGATCCTCGCGCACCTCGAGGGCGCGGGCTTCGGCGTCCGCGCCCTGCGCATGACCCGCCTCTCCGCCGCGCAGGCCCGGGCGTTCTACGCCGTGCACGAGGGTCGGCCGTTCTACGACGAGCTCGTCACGTTCATGACCTCCGGGCCGTGCATCCCGATGATCCTGGAGGCGGACGACGCCGTCCTGGCGCTCCGCGAGGCGATCGGTGCCACGGATCCGGCGGAGGCGAAGGAGGGCACGGTCCGCAAGCTCTACGCGGAGTCCAAGGGCCACAACGCCATCCACGCCTCGGACTCGGACGAGAACGCCACGATCGAGACGGCTTTCTTCTTCTCCTCGCAGGACAGAATCGCCACGGCCCCGTAACACGGCGCGAAGGGTGGACACTCCAGGGGGCCCCGGCTAGCTTTTCAAGCTATGCTCAGGCTCGATCTCGCTCGGCTGGACAGGGAGGGCGTGGTCCGTGTCGACGCGGACGTCCCGGCGGACGATCCGCTCTGGAAGGACACGGAATTCACGTTCGACGGCCCGGTCCACGTCCGTCTGCGCGCGAGCGCGGCCGGGAGCGGCGAGGTCGTGGTCCGAGGAGAGGTGGAGGCTCGTCTCGCCCAGGAGTGCAGACGCTGCCTCGAGCCGGTCGTGGGGACGCTGGCGCAGGAGATCACGCTGGTCTTTCTGTCGTCGGACACGCCCGGGATCGCGGAGGACGGAGAGACACGCGTCTTCGATGCCCGGGCCTCGATGTTGGATTTGAGTGAGCCGTTGCGCGAGGAGATGGTCCTCGCCTTCGACCCGTATGTCGTTTGTGACCAGGAGTGCAGGGGCTTGTGTCCGCGGTGCGGCGCGAATCGGAACACCGAGGAGTGCGGTTGCTCGCGGGACGAGCCCGACCCCCGGTGGGATGCGCTCCGGGCCCTCAAGGAAGAGTGATCTGGCCATGGCTGTTCCCAAGAAGAGGACGTCGAAGCAGCGCAAGCGGAAGCGGCGCACGCACTACAAGGCGGAGCCGGTGACGCTCTACACCTGCCCGAAATGCGGCGACCCGAAGCTTCCTCATCGGGTCTGCCCCTCGTGCGGGCACTACCGGGGCAAGCCGGTTCTACAGATCGACGAAGAGTAGACGTCGCAACCGGTGCGCATCGTCCTGGACGCGATGGGCACGGATCACGCGCCCGCGGCCGAGGTCGCGGGCGCGGTCGGTGCCCTCCGGGAGCTGGAGCCTGACATCGAGGTCGTCCTGGTCGGAGACCGGGCGATCGTCGAGGCCGAGTTGGCCGACCTACCCCGATGCCCCCCTCGAACGACTCCACCTCCACCACGCACCCGATCGGGTGACGGCGGCGGACTCCCCCGCGTCGGTGCTCCGACGCAAGCCGGAGTCGTCGATCGTCGTGGGGCTCAAGATGGTGCAGGCCGGCGAGGCCGACGCCTTCGTGAGCGCCGGCTCCACCGGCGCGGTCATGGCGACCTCGCTGTTCACGCTGCGCCCCCTGCCCGGCGTCGACCGTCCCGCGATCGGCACGGTGCTGCCCACGGCAGGCCGCCCATGCCTCCTGCTGGACGCGGGCGCGAACGTGGACTGCAAGCCGCAGCACCTGGTGCAGTTCGCCCAGCTGGGCAACATCTACGCGCAGGACCTGATGGGCGTGGAGCGTCCCGCGGGTGGCGCTCCTCAACATCGGCGAGGAGCCCGAGAAGGGCGACGAGCTGACCGTCGAGACGCATCGGCTGCTCTCGGCGGAGCGGGGGCCTCGACTTCATGGGCAACGTCGAGGGGCGCGACATCATCCTCGGCGTCTGCGACGTGGTGGTCGCCGACGGGTTCGTCGGCAACGTGCTGCTGAAGTTCTACGAGTCGGTGGCCGCGTTCATCGTCGGCCTGCTGAAGAAGGAGCTGCGTGAGGGGAACCGGGACGTCGACCTCGAGACGCGTCTTCCGGGTCCTCGACTACGCGGAATACGGCGGGGCGCCGCTCCTGGGTGTGGGCGGGGTCTCCATCATCTGCCATGGTGAGTCGTCGCCGCGGGCGGTGAGCAACGCCATCGGTGTTGCGGCGCGAGCGGTACGCTCCGACATGGTGAAGCACATCGCCCGGGAGCTCGCTGCCCCGGGACCCTCCCAGGAAGCGCCATGAGACATCCTGCCCCTCTCGTCGAGATCGTCGCGACGGGCCGCTATCTGCCGGGGAAGGTCGTCACGAACGACGACCTGGCGAAGCGGATGGACACGTCGGACGAGTGGATCACGTCCCGCACGGGGATCCGTTCCCGTCACCACGCCAACGACGAGGAGACCGCCGCCTACATGGGTGCGGCGGCCGCCCGGTGCGCCATGGAGCGCGCCGGGGTCGACGTGGGTGAGATCGACATCCTCATCCTGTCGACCGCCACGCCCGATCGCTGGCTGCCGTCCACGGCCTGCGACACGCAGGCCCTGCTCGGCTGCGGCAACGCCGTGGCCTTCGACATCATGGCGGCGTGCAGCGGCTTCCTGTACGGTCTGTCGATGGCCGAGGGCTACCTGGCCGCGGGGCGGGGCGAGGTCGCTCTGGTCGTCTCCACGGAGAAGATGAGCGCCATCGTCAACTGGGAGGACCGCTCGACGTGCGTTCTCTTCGGGGACGGTGCGGGGGCCGCGGTGGTCAAGCCGGCGAACGGTTCGGAGCGTGGCATCCTGTCGAGCCACCTGCGTTCGGACGGGAACCTGGCCCACCTTCTCTGGCGGCCGGCCGGCGGCGTGCGCATCCCGATGACCGAGCAGGTGCTGCACGACCGCAGCCATCTGGTCCGCATGGAGGGCCGCGAGGTCTTCAAGAACGCGGTGCGCTCGATGGCCGAGGCGACCCACGTGGCGCTCCACGACGCGGGCCTCACGGCCGAAGACGTGGACCTGTTGGTGCCGCACCAGGCCAACATCCGCATCATCGAAGCCACGGCGAAGTATGCCGGCATCCCGATCGAGAAGGTCGTGATCAACCTGGATCGGTACGGCAACATGAGCTCGGCGTCGATCCCGGTGGCGCTCGACGAAGCACTCGAGCAGGGCCGCATCGGCGAGGGTGCCAACGTCCTGAGCACCGCCTTCGGCGCCGGCCTCACGTGGGGCGCGCAAGTCTGGCGCTTCTGATTCTCGGACGGGGAAGGACATCGTGACGCTGGCACTCCTCTTTCCCGGACAGGGATCGCAGGTCGTGGGCATGGGCCGGGCGCTCGCCGATGCCTATCCGGCCGCCGCCGAGACGCTCGCCGAGGCCGACGACGTGCTCGGCTTCCGCCTCTCCGCCCTGATGGCGGACGGACCGGAAGACGACGCTGACGGAGACGCGCAACGCGCAGCCCGCCATCCTCGCGCACTCGGTGGCCGTGCTCCGTGTGGTCCGTGAGCGGCTGGGACCGGTGGCCTTCGCGGCCGGCCACTCCCTCGGCGAGTTCAGCGCGTACGTCGCGGCCGGCGCGCTCTCCTTCCGCGACGCCCTCGAGGCCGTGCGCCTCCGCGGCGAGCTCATGTCGAAGGCGGGGAAGGAGCGCCCGGGCACGATGGCCGCGATCCTCGGGCTCGAGGACGCCGCCGTCGAGGAGGTATGCGCCCGCGTCGATCGCGGCGTGTGCGTGCCTGCCAACTTCAACACGGCCGGCCAGGTCGTCGTCAGCGGGGACGAGGCGGGCGTGGAGCAGGGGATGGCCCTCGCGACCGAGGCGGGCGCGAAGCGGGTCATGCCGCTCAAGGTGTCCGGGGCGTTCCACTCGCCGCTCATGGAGCCCGCGGCGGACGGCCTGCGCGACAAGCTCGCGTCCGTCGATTTCGCCGCGCCCGGGTATCCCGGTGGTGTCCAACGTCACGGCCCGGCCGGTCGACGACGGAGACGTGGCGCGCGGACTCCTCGTGGAGCAGCTCACCTCTCCGGTGCGCTGGTCGGCGTCCGTGCCCGCGATGCTCGAGGCGGGCGTGGACCGCTTCCTCGAGCTCGGACCGGGCAGCGTTCTGTGTGGGCTGAACAAGCGCAACGCCAAGGGCGTTCCCTGCACCGTCGCTGGGCGGGCCCGACGACATCGAGGGGTGGACCCCATGAGCGAACGCGAGTTGGACGGAAAGGTCGCCCTCGTCACGGGAGGGTCGCGTGGAATCGGCCTTGCGATCGCGAAGGCGCTCGCCGAGGCCGGTGCGCGCGTCGCCGTGGTGGCCCGCGACGGGGAGCGCGCCGCGACCGCGGCCGCCGGCCTCCCGGGCGAGGGGCACGCCGGATACGCCTGCGACGTCGCGGACACCGAGCGGGTCCAGGAGACGGTCGGCGCCGTGGAGTCGGCGCAGGGGGCCGTGGACATCCTCGTGAACAACGCCGGCATCACACGGGACAACCTGTTGATGCGGATGTCCGTTGAGGATTTCGATGAGGTGATCGCCACCAACCTCAAGGGCACCTTCAACTTCGTCCGTGCCGTCACACGCGGGATGATGCGTCGTCGCGACGGGTCGATCCTGAACATCACGTCGGTGGTGGGGCTCATCGGCAACGCGGGCCAGGTGAACTACGCCGCCTCGAAGGCGGGGCTGGTCGGGCTGACCAAGAGCGTGGCGCGCGAGCTCGCGTCGCGGAACGTCCGCTGCAACGCCATCGCCCCGGGTTTCATCCGTACCGACATGACCGGCGAGCTGTCCGAGTCGCAGGTGGAAGGACTGCTGAAGCAGATCCCCCTCGGGCACCTCGGAGACGCCGAGGACGTGGCCGGCGCCGCTCGCTTTCTCGTGGGCCCCGCGGCCCGCTACATTACCGGCCAGATTCTGACCGTGGACGGCGGCATGGCGATGTGAGTTGCCGTACCTCACGATCTTCCGATTTTCTTCGAACCGATATCTGCACAACCCCCAAGGAGGCAACATGAGCGAGCCCACCGAGGCCCGAGTGAAGGAGATCATCATCAACGAGCTGGGGGTCGAGCCCGAGAAGGTCACGGACGACGCCAGCTTCGTCGAGGACCTCGGGGCCGACTCGCTCGACACGGTCGAGCTCGTGATGGCGTTCGAGGAGGAGTTCGGGATCGACATCCCCGACGAGGACGCCGAGCAGATGCGCACCGTGGGTGACGCCATCTCCTACCTGAAGAAGAACAGCAGCGGGCAGGGCTGAGGGCGCACGGGGAAGACGGGATGACGATGGGGAACGGAGAAGGCCGCGAGGAGCGCCGGGTCGTCGTCACCGGGATGGGTGTGGTCTCTCCCGTGGGCAACGACCTGGAGAGCACCTGGGCCTCCATCCTGGCGGGCACCAGCGGCGCCGACACGATCCGGGCGTTCGACGCCACGGAGGACTTCGCCACGCGCGTCGCGTGCGAGGTGAAGGACTTCGAGCCGCTGCTGTACATGGAGCGGAAGGACGCGCGCCGCTTCGACCGCGTGTCGCAGTTCGCGCTGGCCGCTTCGGCGCAGGCGATGAAGTCCGCGGGCGTCGAGGGCGTGCCGGAAGGGATCGAGGCGCAGCGCTTCGGCGTCATCTTCGGCAGCGGCATCGGGGGGATCGCCACCTTCGAGGAGCAGCACCGCAAGCTCATCGAGCACGGCCCCAACCGCGTGAGCCCGTTCTTCGTCCCGATGTTCATCCCGGACATCTCCGCGGGGCTGATCTCCATCCAGTGGGGCCTGCAGGGGCCCAACTACGCCACGGTGTCGGCGTGCGCCTCTTCGGCGCACGCGATCGGCGACGCGGCACGCCACATCCGGCATGGCGACGCCGACATGATGCTGGCGGGCGGTGCCGAGGCGACGATCACCCCGATGACCGTGGCCGGCTTCGCGGCGATGAAGGCGATGACCACCCGCAACGACGACCCGAAGACGGCCAGCCGGCCGTTCGACCTCCACCGCGACGGCTTCGTCATGGGAGAGGGATCGGGGGCGGTCGTCCTGGAGTCGCTCGAGCACGCGCAGGCGCGCGGCGCGACGATCTACGCCGAGATCGTGGGCTACGGGCTGTCGGGTGACGCCCACCACATCACCGCACCCCCGCCGGACGGCTACGGCGCTCAGAGCGCCATGCGCATGGCCATGCGCTACGCCGGCGTGGGCCCCGAGGGGGTGGACTACGTGAACGCCCACGGCACGTCCACGATGGCCGACGCCATCGAGACGCACGCCGTCAAGGAGGTTCTGGGCGAGCGCGCGTACGAGATCGTCATGGGCTCGACCAAGTCGATGACCGGCCACCTCCTGGGCGCCGCGGGCGCGCTCGAGGCGATCCTGACGATCCAGACGATGCGGGAGGGGAAGATCCCGCCGACGATCAACTTCGAGGAAGCGGATCCCGCCTGTGACCTGGACTACGCGCACGGGGGCGTCGTGGAGCGGCCTGTTCGGCTGGCCCTGAGCAACTCCTTCGGCTTCGGGGGCCACAACGTGTGCCTGGCCATCCGGAGGTGGGAGTAGCCGGGTGAGCCGCGCGCGAGGAGTGGCTCCATGCGGGTAGGCACCGGCTACGACTCGCATCGCTTCGAGGAGGGTCGCCCGCTGATCCTGGGCGGGGTCCGCATCCCCGACCACGCGGGGCTCAGCGGCCACTCCGACGGGGACGCGGTCGCGCACGCCGTGATCGACGCGATCCTCGGCGCCGCGTCCGCCGGTGATGTCGGCAGCCACTTTCCGCCGTCCGAGGAGAAGTGGAAGGACGCCGACTCGATGGACCTCCTGGGCAGGGCCGTCCACGTGCTCGAGTCGGGCAACTACCAGGTCGTGAACGTGGACGTGACGGTGGTCTGCGAGACCCCCCGCATCGCGCCCCACGTGGAGGCGATGCGCCGCCGGCTGGGCGACGTGCTCCGGATCGGCGCGGGCGCCGTGTCGGTGAAGGGGAAGACGAACGAAGGGATGGGGTGGGTCGGCCGTGGCGAAGGTGTGGCCGTGCACGCGGTCGCCCTCATCGACTCCATCGGCGGCTTCGACGCGACCTGGGGCGCGGCCGACGAGGGGCTCCCCGTCTAGCCGTCGGGCGTCACCATGGGGCAACAGGTCCTCGCCTGGTTCCAGGCCCTGCCGGACCTGCTCATCTACGCGCTTCTCGGTACCGGCGCGGCCCTGGAGAACGTGGTCCCGGCCGTGCCCGCCGACACCTTCGTCGTCCTCGGGGGCTTCCTCTCCGAAGTAGGCGGCCTCCAGGCGCGCTGGGTGTTCCTGGCTACCTGGGTGTGCAACGTGGCCTCGGCGATCGCGATGTACCGCGTGGGCCACCGCCACGGTCGGACGTTCTTCTCGGCGGGATGGGGGCGACACGTCCTCAACCCCCACCAGATGAAGCGCATGGTCGGCTTCTACGACCGCTTCGGGACCGCTGCCGTCTTCCTCACCCGCTTTCTCCCGGGGCTCCGGTCGGTGGTGCCCGTCTTCGCGGGTGTCACGCACCAGCCTCTCCTCCCGGTCGCCATCCCCCTCGCGCTGGCCTCGGCGATCTGGTACGGCGCGCTGGTGTGGGCGGGCGCGTACGCCGGACGGAACCTCGACGCCGTGCTCGCCCTTCTGGGCCGCGTCAACGGCTGGCTGCTCGGGGTGGCGCTGTTGGCGTTCGGGGCCGTGCTGGTGTGGTGGTGGCGCACGCGCCACCATGGGCGTCATGAGTGAGTCGCGCGCCTTCCGCTTCGAGCAGTTCCAGGACTACCTGACGTTCGAGCGCGGCCTCTCCGACCGCACGGTCACCGCGTACGCCCGGGACCTCGGCCGCTGGGCGGCGTTCATGGAGGGGCGCGGCATCGTCGACCCCGCCGCCGTCACCTCCGCGTCGCTGCGCGACTGGGTGTTCGCGCTCAAGGACTCCGGGCTGGCGCCGGCGTCGATCCGACGCGCCCAATCGGCGCTGCGCACCTACTTCGCCTTCCTCCTGGCCGAAGGCGCCGTGACGAACGATCCGACCGAGCGGCTGGAGGCACCCCGCCTCGGGCGCCGACTCCCGGACTTCCTCTCGCACGCCGAGGTCGGTCGGCTCCTCGAGGCGCCGGACGAGAACGACCCTCTCTACTGGCGGGACCGTGCCGTCCTCGAGCTCCTCTACGCCTCGGGCGTGCGCGTGTCCGAGCTGGTCGGACTCGAGCTCGGCTCCGTGGACCACGACGAGGCGTTCCTGGTCGTGTTCGGGAAGGGCGCGAAGGAGCGCCTGGTGCCGGTTGGTGCGCCGGCGCTGCGCGCCCTGGCGCGCTACCTGAGCGAGGTGCGCCCCGGACTGGAGGCGCGCGGGAAGGGAAAGGGGAAGGGGCGGGTCTTCCTCAACGCCCGGGGCGCGCCGCTGTCGCGGGTGGCCGTATGGGGGATCGTGAAGGAGGCGGCCCGGAGGGCGGGGATCCGCCGGAAGGTGTCACCCCACACGCTGCGGCACACCTTCGCGACGCATCTCCTGGAGGGGGGCGCGGACCTGGCGGCCGTCCAGGAGCTGCTCGGCCACGTGGACATCGCCACCACGCAGATCTACACGCACGTCGACCGGGCGTACCTGCGGGACGTGCACCGTAGGTTCCACCCCCGAGGATAGGAGAGCGGGGCGGCCGTGGACGGCCGCCCCGCTCGCTTCGTCGTTGGACGGGTGGCCCGTCAGTGGCTTCCCGTCGCCCCGTTTGCCGGCACCGGCACGGCGCCGCGGCGCGCGGCCTCGGCGTGCCCGGCGGCGAAGAGCTCGCTCTGCGAGCGCGCGTTGGAGAGCAGGTCCACGGCCTCCCGCAGCACGGGGTCACGCTCCATGCGGAAGTCGGCCTCCGGCCCGATCGCGTCCATGCGGGCCGCGATCGTCATCTTGGTCCGCCAGGCGAGGTACTCCTTCACGCCGGGAGCGTCGACCGCCTCGCGCGGCAGTCCGTCCGAGACGAGCGACGCCACGAAGCCGTCGAAGCGGTCCTGGTCGAGCCGCGGCGGCTCGCCCGCGTCCTTCAGCTCCTTGGCGATGCCGAAGGAGAACTCGGCGAGGTGCACGCCGAGCGGCACGTCCTTCTCGCTCGCGACCCGCAGGAGGTCGCGCTCGGCGATCGTCAGGGTGTCGTCGGGGATCGCCACGTCCGGGAAGATCCCCCCACCGTTCAACAGCTCGCGTCCCGCCGGGGTCGCCACCTTCGGGAAGGTGTCCAGGTCCTCCGGGAGCGGGCGCATCTCCATGTCGCGCGGGCGGTGCAGCGACCGGCCGAGCGGGGTGCGCCATTCGCCCGTCGTGAAGCGCAGGCGCCGTCCGTGGGGCAGCGTCATGACCGTCTGCACCAGCCCCTTGCCGAAGCTGCGCTCGCCGAGGATGAGCGCGCGGTCGTAGTCCTGGAGGGCGCCCGCGAAGATCTCGGCGCCGGACGCCGTGTAGCGGTCCACGAGGATCACGACCGGGAGGTCGGGAACGCGCGCCGGAAACTGGTCCTGGAAGGTCTCGGTCGTGGTCTCCCGGGACGCTCCGCCTGGGACGCGCTGCGAGGTGGTCGCGAGCGTGGAGCCCGGCTTCAGGAAGATGTCGGCCAGCATGAGCGACTCGTCGAGGAAGCCGCCCGGGTTCCGGCGCAGGTCGATGATCAGCCCGCGGTGGGTGCCGAGCTGGCGCAGGGCCTGGTCCATTTCCTGGGCCGCGTTGCGCGCGACGCGGTCGAGGACCACGTAGCCGATGTCGCCCTCCATCACGCCGTAGGCCACCGCCGGGACGTGCACCTGCGCGCGCGTGATGTCGAACGGGATCGGGGTGTCGATGCCGTCGCGCTTGATGAGCACGGTCACGGAGGTGCCGACCGGGCCGCGGATCGAGTCGGCGGCCATGTCGGTGTCCCAGTGCGAGGCGTCGTGCTCGTTCACGCCGACGATCACGTCGCCGACCTGCAACCCCACGTCGTTGGCGGGCGTGCCGCGAAAGACGGCGGTGACCGTCACCTCTTCGTTCAGGAGCGTGATCTGAAGCCCGATGCCGGAGTAGTTGCCGGTGGTCTCCTCCTCCCACGCCTGCGACTCGTCCGGCGTGAAGACCTCCGCGTACGGATCCTGGAGGGACTCGATCATCCCCTGGATCCCCGCCTCCCAGAGCGCCGAGTCCGTGTGGGCCTTGAGGCTCATCCGCGAGAGCGCGTCCATCGTGCTCATGAACACGTCGGCCTCGGGGAGCAGGTTCGTGTCGGCGGGACGCCGGGCCACGCGGTCCTGCGCCTGAAGGGGCGCGGTGCAGGCCAGCGCCAGGATCGTCACTACGGTGCTGCGTCTCATGCGGCGCCCTCGGCGTCGGCGGGAGTGGAGATCTTGCCTCTTAACACCTCCGCATGGACGTGCGTTCCGTCAGGAGGCGCGGCCTGCACGGCCGAGTGTGGAATACGTACCTTTCCGGAGCCCGAGGCGTTACCGGGCCATTTTCCACCCTAATCGGTGCCCACGCGATGAATCAAGGAGAGGCTCGCTCGCCCCTTCGCGTCGCACTCGCGCAGTTCAAGCCGCGCAAGACGGATGTGCCCGGCAACATCGAGGCCGTGCGCGCGCTCGTCGCGGAGCAGGCGACGCACGCCGATCTCGTGGTCTTCCCCGAGGCGTCGCTCTCCGGGTACTTCCTCGAAGGCGGCGTGGCCGAGGCCGCTCTGTCCTCGGAGCGACTGGCCGAGCTGCTCGGGCCGCCACCTCCGGAGCGCCCCCGACGTCGCCCTCGGCTTCTACGAGCGCTGGCGTCGGCGGCTGTACAACTCCGCCGCCTATCTCACGCCGGAGGGCGGAGCCTGGCAGCCGCGGCACGTCCACCGGAAGATGTTCCTCCCGACGTACGGCGTCTTCGACGAGGCCCGCTTCGTGGAGCCGGGCACCGAGGTCCGCCCGTTCGACACCCGGTTCGGCAGGATGGGGCTGTTGATCTGCGAGGACATGTGGCACTCGCTCCCAGCGACCGTGCTCGCGCTGGGCGGCGCCGAGCTCGTGATCGTGGTGAGCGCGTCGCCCGCCCGTGACTTCGCCGCGGGCGGCGGCGGGCGTCCCGGCAACCTGGAACGCTGGGATCGGTTGGCGTGCGGTGCGGCGGTGGAGCACGGGATCTTCGTGGTCGCGGCCCAGCTCGTCGGCTCCGAAGGCGGAAAGCTCTTCCCGGGCGGCTCGCTGGCCGTCGGACCCGGAGGACAGGTCCTGGCGCGCGGGCCGCTCATGGAGGAGGGCGTGACGCACGTCGTGCTGGACCCGACCGCTATCGACCGTGCTCGCGTCGAGGCGCCGCTGCTCGCGGACCTCGAGCAGATGCTGCCCCACCTCAGGCGTGCGCTCGAGGCGACGCAGGACCGTCCGGAGCGCGAGGGTGGGGAGGAGCCCGCGGAACGCGAACCCCCCGGTCGAGACACCCCCCACCCTGATGGGGCGTGTCGACGCGGTCGCCGACGCCGGCCTGCAGGATCCGGGCACGCTCGACCTCGACCTGGAGCTCGTCGAGCGCTCGCTGGTCGCCTTCATCCGTGAGGAGGTCACCGGTCGCCGCGGCTTCCACAAGGTGGTGGTCGGCGTCTCGGGCGGCGTGGACTCGGCCGTCTCGCTCTACCTCGCCTGCCGGGCGCTCGGGCCCGACAACGTCCACGGCTTCCGGCTCCCCTACCGTACGTCCAGCGAAGAGAGCCTCGAGCACGCCCAGATCGTCCTCGACGCGACGGGCGCCCAGGGGCGCACGGTCGACATCACCGCGCCCATCGACCGCTACGTCGAGGAGCACGAGCCGGACATCTCGCCCCTGCGGCGGGGCAACCTGATGGCGCGCCTGCGGGCCGTGATCCTCTTCGACCAGTCGGCGCGCCTGGGTGCGCTGCCCCTGGGGACCGGCAACAAGAGCGAGCGGCTCCTCGGGTACTTCACGTGGCACGCCGACGACTCGCCGCCCATCAACCCCCTTGGCGACCTCTTCAAGACGCAGGTGTGGGCGCTGGCGAGGCACCTCGGCGTGCCCGACGTGATCGTGGAGAAGCCTGCCACCGCCGACCTGGTGAAGGGCGTGAGCGACGAGGACGAGCTCGGCATCTCCTACCACGACGCGGACCCGATCCTGAACGGGCTCCTGCACGGGTACGACGTGGAGTCGCTGGTACGCGCGGGATTCCCAAGAGAACGCGTCGAGCTGGTGTGGCGTCGCCTGCAGGCCACGCACTGGAAGCGCGAGCTCCCCACGGTGGCCGTGCTGTCGTCGAGCGCGATCGGCGAGTTCTACCTCCGCCCGGTGGACTACTAGTCCAGCCGGGCCTCTCCTGCATCCCCGTGTGCAACCCTATGCGAACTAGGGTTGTCGCACGTCCAGAACCCCGGGCGGCCGGGGTGGGGACTCGAACGAGGGGGTGGCATGGGCGGCAGCGACCTGTTCACGGGGACGCTCGATCTCCTGATCCTCCGCACGCTGGAGCACGGCGCGCAGCACGCGTACGGGGTCGGGAAGGGGCTCCGGGAGGGGAGCGACGGGATCCTCGACGTAGCCGAGGGCGTGCTCTACCCTGCCTTGCACCGGCTCGAGGAGCGCGGGCTGTTGGAGGCGTCCTGGGCCCGTAGCGAGTCCGGGCGGCGGGCCAGGTACTACGCGTTGACGCGGAGGGGGCGAACCCACCTTCGCGCCGAGCTGGAGGGCTGGCACCGCCTGAACGGCGCGGTGCTCGGCGTCCTCGGTCCCGGCGCCCCGCGCAACGACCTCGGAGGTGACGCGTGAGCCCGCGGGGCGAGGGGCTGCCCGGCCGCGACGACCCCCGCCGCGACGTGGACGACGAGGTGGAGGATTACCTCCGCCGGCGGGCGCGTGAGCTCGAGGAGGGCGGCATGGACCCGGCGGCCGCGCGCCGCGCGGCGGAGGAGGCCTTCGGCGACGTGGAGGGCGTACGTCGGGCCTGCGTGCGCATCCAGCGGCGGCGGCGCGTGCGCACCACACTCGGGACCGCGCTCCGGGCGGCGGTGCAGGAGCTGCGATTCGGGGCGCGCGCGCTCCGTAAGCGCCCGGGGTTCACGTCCGTCGCGGTGCTCACCCTGGGTCTCGGCGTCGGCGCCAACGCGGCGCTCTTCTCCGTGATGAACGCCGTTGTGCTGCGCCCGCTGCCCTTCGCGGAGCCGGACCGGCTGGTGCAGGTCTGGGAGTCCGACCCCCGGCGACCGACGCGCGATCCGTCCCCGGCGGACTACCTCGACCTGCGACGCGACGCCGAGAGCTTCGAGGCGCTCACCGCGTATCACGAGACGTCGGGCAATCTGACGGGTGAGGGGGAGCCCGAATCGGTTGGCTACGCATCGGTTTCGGCCAACTTCTTCCGCACGCTGGGGGTGGACCCCGCGCTCGGCTCCGCCTTCGGTCCGGATCCCGTGGACGCGGGCGTCGACCGCGCCGTGCTCTCCGACGGCCTCTGGCGTCGGCGTTACGGAGCCGACCCGACGGTGGTGGGTCGTTCCCTCCGGGTCGACGGCGTGGCGTACGAGATCCTCGGCGTGATGCCTCCTACCTTCCGCTTCCCCGCCGATGCCGACTTCTGGGTAGCCGCTCCGCGCGACGTGCCGGGAAGCCGGTTCCTCTCCACGTCCCCTGCGGAGCCCCTGCGTGACGCTTGGTACCACGAGGTGGTGGGCCGCCTGGCGCCCGGGGTGGACCTCGCCGGTGCCTCCGCGGAGATGGACGCGCTCGCCGCGCGGCTCGCGGCGGACTACCCGTTGCCGAACGAGGGGCTGCGCATCCGGCTCGTGCCCCTGAAGGAGGAGACGCTCGGAGACACCGGACGCACCCTCTGGCTGCTTCTCGGTGCCACCGGCCTCGTCCTGCTGGTCGCGTGCACCAACGTGGCCAACCTCCTCCTGGCGCGTGGGGTCGCGCGGCATGCCGAGGTCGGCGTGCGCATCGCCCTGGGGGCCGGCCGCATGAGGATCGTCGGGCACGTGCTCGCCGAGTCGTTCGTCCTGGCAGCCGCCGGTGCCGTCGTGGGCGCGGCGGCGGGCGCGGGCGGCCTGCGGCTCCTCCGCCCCACGCTGGCCGCGGCGCTTCCGCGCGGCAGCGAGATCGGTGTGGACGGTGCCGTGCTGGTGTTCGCCGCCCTCGCCGCGCTCGTCACCGTGCTGCTGTTCGGCGGGTTCCCCGCACGCGCGGCGGCTCGCGCGGGTGGGGCAGCCCGGGTGGCACGGGGGGCCACCACGTCGGGGAAGGGGCGCCGCCTCGGCGACGCCCTCGTGGCCATCGAGGTCGCGATGGCCGTCGTGCTCGTCCTCGGCGCCGGCCTGCTCCTGCGAAGCGTCGCCAAGATCGCTTCCGTCGACCTCGGCTTCGACGCGGAGGCGCTGACCGTCGCGTGGGTCGGCCTTCCCGGCGCCGGGGACCTGTCCATGGACGAGCGGGTGGGCTTCTACGGCTCGGTCGGAGATCGCCTCGCGGCGCTCCCCGGCGTGCGCGGCGTGGCGTGGACGCAGGCGAGCCCGCTCGGGGCGGGTGCGGGTGCGGGGCTCCGCATCGAGGGGGTCCCGGAAACCGCGAACCGTACCCGCGTGGACGTGCGCTGGCAGGTGGTCTCCCCCGGCTACTTCGACGTCGCGGGCATCCGGCTGCTGGCCGGGCGGATGTTCGGTCCGGAGGACGGCTCGGGCGCCGAGCCCGTGGCGATCGTCAGCGCGTCGCTGGCCCGCGCGGCCTTCGGCGGGGAGGACCCTCTGGGCCGGCGCATCAACACGGGCCTCGACGGGCGCGTCGGGGACGACTGGCGGTGGGTGAGGGTGGTGGGCGTCGTCGCCGACACGCGTAACCGCGGGCCGACCCGCGGCCCCGATCCGGTGCTCTTCCGCCCGCTTGCCCAGGGAGGGCCGGGGTTCCCCGGCTCCCGCCTCCTCGCGGTGTTGCGCACGGACGGGGCGACGCCGGCCCTTCCGCCGCTCGTGCGCAAGGTCGTGGGGGATGTCGACGCCGACGCGCCGGTCTACGGCCTCGCCAGCGCGACCGCCCTCACGGGGGCGTACACGGGAGAGCGACGCCTCGTCCTCCTCCTCCTCGGCATCTTCGCCGCCCTCGCGCTCGGGCTCGGTGCGGTGGGCACGTACGGGGTCACCGCCTTCGCGGTGAGCCGGCGGACGCGCGAGGTCGGCGTGCGCCTCGCGCTGGGGGCGGACCGGGGCGGGATCACGGTGCTCGTGCTCCGTCAGGGGCTGGCGCCCGTGGCGCTGGGACTCCTGGCGGGCGCGGCGGCGGGGGCGGCCGGAAGCCGACTGCTGACGTCCCTCCTCTTCGAGGTGCATCCGCTGGATCCCGTGACCTTCCTGGTCGTTCCAGTCCTCCTGGTCGCCGTGTCCACCCTGGCCGTGTGGGTGCCCGCCAGGCGCGCGGCGCGGATGGATCCCGTGCGGGCGCTGAGTTCCGAGTGAGGGAGGGGCCTCGCCGGGTGGGGTGTCTTCAACAGCCGTCTAGCGGCGCCGGCCCACTGCGAGGGCGACGAAGAAGAGCGCGGCCGACACGAGCACGATGGCGGCGCCGGACGGGAGGTCCTGGCTCCACGACAGCGCGAGGCCGAGAACCACCGAGAGCATCGCCGACACGACCGCCACGACGAGCATCCCGCGAAGCGAGCGCGCGACCGCCTGGCCCGTGGCGGCCGGAATGACCAGGAAGGCCGAGACGAGCACGATGCCGACGAGCCGGACCGACGCGACGATCGTCACGGCCAGGAGCGTGAGGAGGAGGAAGCGCAGGAACACGGCGGGCACGCCCGCCGCCCGCGCCGCTTCCTCGTCGACGCCCAGGTAGAGCAGCTCCTTGAACCAGTAGGCGACCAGGCCGAGCCCCACCAGGGCCAGGGCGCCCAGCGGCAGGACCTCGCCCGGGCGCACCGAGAGGATGTCTCCGAAGAGGTAGGCCATGAGGTCCTGGCGGTACGCGGGCGACACGCTGATGAGCACGACGCCCAGCGCCATGGCCGTGGGGAAGAAGACGCCGATCGCCGTGTCCTCCGACACCTCGCTACGGCCACGCAGCCACCCGATGATCCACGCCACGCCGGTCGTGAACACCGCGGCGGCGAGGAGCGGCGGCACGCCGAGCACCACGCCGAGGGCCACCCCGCCCAGCGCGGCGTGGGAGAGCCCCACGCCCACGAACGCCATGCGGCGCAGCACGACGAAGAAGGAGAGGACCGCGCAGGTCACGGCGAGGATCAGCCCCGTGACCAGCGCGCGCTGCACGAAGCCGTACGCGAGGAAGTCGCTCACGCGCCGTCTCCCATACGCTCCACGGCGCCCTGGTGCACGTGCGGGGCGGGGAAGGGATAGGCCCTCCCCAGGGCTCCGCTGGTCAACACGTCCGCCGGCGGCCCCTGGGCGCGTACGGTG
The DNA here is from genome assembly GCA_963823035.1 of uncultured Gemmatimonadales bacterium. Lineage (GTDB taxonomy): Bacteria > Gemmatimonadota > Gemmatimonadetes > Longimicrobiales > Gaopeijiaceae > SZUA-318. Next base: position 98,611 of record CAWGKG010000007.1, on the reverse strand, counting down.
CGGTCCAGGAGGATGAGCGCGTCGGCATGTTCGCCCACGACGTCCAGGTCGTGCGTGGCGCAGAGGAGGGTGAGGCCCTGGGCGTGCTGCAGGTCGCACACCAGCGCGTAGAAGCGGGCGTGCGCCGCCGAGTCGAGGCCGGCGGTCGGCTCGTCGAGGAGGAGGAGGCGTGGCTCCCCGCAGAGGGCGCGCGCGATCAGCACGCGCTGCTGCTGCCCACCGGACAGGTCCTGGAAGCGCCGTCCCGCGTAGTCGGCGAGGCCGACCTGGTCGAGGGCGTGCGAGGCCAGCTCTCGATCGCGCGCGCCGGGGCGCCTGCCCGGGCCCAGGATGCCGGTGCGTCCCATCAGGGTCACGTCGAGCACCGAGATCGGCAGGCCACGCGGGATGACCACCTTCTGGGGGACGTAGCCGACCGGGCGGACCTCCCGCCCAGGCCGACCGCCGAACACCTCGACGCGCCCCGCGTCCGGACGCACCAGGCCCAGAACCAGGCGCAGGCAGGTGCTCTTGCCCGCGCCGTTGGGCCCGATCAGCGCGCAGAAGGTCCCCTCCGGCACGGCGAAGCTCACGTCCTCGAGCGCCGGACGGCCGTCGTAGGAGGCGTGCACGTGGTCGAGGGCCACGGCGGGAGGAGACGACGGAGTTCGGCTCAAGAGGCCCCCAGTGCCCGGGCGAACGCTCGGGCGTCGTAGCGCATCAGGTCGAGATAACCCTCGCGGCCCTCGATGCCCGGGCCGCCCAGCGGATCCACGACCACGACGTCCACCGCCAACTCGCCGGCGAGGGCGCGGGCCGCGGTCTCCGCCATCTGGGGCTCGGTGAGCACCGCGTCCACCCTCGCCGCGCGGGCCGCGTCGACGAGGGAGGCCAACGACCTCGCGGAGGGCTCGTGGCCGGGGCTCTCGTAGAGGCTGCCGAGGGAACGAAGGCCATAGCGCCGCGCAAAGTACGACCACGCGTCGTGCGTGGCGACGAAGCTGCGCCGAGGAGCGCCGGCGAGCGTCCGTCGGATCTCCTGGTCGAGCACCGTGAGGGAGTCGGCCAGGGCGCGGCCGCGCGCACGAAGGCCCTCCTCGTCGTCCGGCGCGATCCCGACCAGGAACGCCGTCAGGCGCGGAAGGATCGCGTCGCGCACCAGGAGGGGATCGAGCCAGACATGCGGGTCGCCCGTTTCGCCGTCGTGCCCGTGTTCCGCCCCCAGCAGGGCGATCCCATCCGTGATGCGGAGGCGGGGCAGGTCGGGGAAGCCCCCCCCACGTCGTCGAGCCAGCCGTCCAGGCCGCCCCCGACCGTCACGAACCCCGCCGCCCGGCTCAGCGATCGGATCTGGCGGGGCGTCGCCGCCCAGGTGTGCACCGAAGCGCGCGGCGGCAGGAGCGTCTCGACGCGGATGGCGGCTCCCCCGACGCGGGCCACGAGGTCCGCCACCGGGTGGATCGTGACGACCACGAGGGGAGGGCCGGCCCCGCGGGGTGCTTCCGAGCACGCCGCGAGGCCGAGCGCGGCGACGGCGATGCACGCACGCGCGGTCGCTCGTGCGCCCCTGCGGCGACGGAAGGTGTGCGGCGCGCGCACGTCAGCCGGTCCTCACTCCCGTCCCGTCACCTTGCGTCGGAGGGATTCGAGGAGTGGGAGCGGCGTGAGCTCCCCGTCGACGATCGCCGCGAGCTCCTCCTCACGGCGCCAGTGGGCTTCCAGCTCCGCCAGCTCGAGCTCGAGAAGGTGTTGCTCGGCGTTTTCGTTGGCGGCGATCTCGAGCGCCACGGCGCCCGTCCGCTGCAGGTCGCCGAGCCGGCGTCCGTCCTTCACGACGATGCGGGCGAGGTCCTGGGGCGAGCCCGCCTCCTGGATGAGGCGGGTCGCGGAGCTCACCCGCCGCTCGGACGCGCCGGCGAAGTGGTGGTACGCGAGCGTGCGGCGGAGCGCCTGCTCGGCCTCGGCGCCCGTGAGGCGCAGCCCGCCGTCGCGGTAGTGCCCACAGTTGGGGCAGCGATAGGCCAGCTCGATAGGTCCCTCGCGTTCGCCAGGGAAGAGGCCGAATCCCGCGCGGTCGCGGTACGAGAGGGAGGTGAAGGCGTAGCCGCAGCGGACGCATTCCTGCGAGCCGCGCCACGCCGCGGATCCGAAGCGCAGCCAGCGTGCGCCGTCCGTGAGGGTGTTCGATGCGTTGCCCATGACGAGCCACATGCCGAGAAGCGTCATTCCGCCCGTGGCCCATCCTCCCACCACGACGGCCCCCGCCGCGACCGTCCCGGCGAGCGACAGCGTCTTGTACTTCTCGCGCCGAGTAGTCAGCTCCCGTCCGTAGCGCCACCACGCCTCCTCGGAGAGGTTGGCGCGCCCGACGCGCACGATCTCCAGCGGCCCGGCTCGAAGCAGAGCGATGTTGTCGGTCTGCGAGAGGAGCTGCGCCCGGTCGCGCGTGATCTTCTCCAGCTCCTCGAGGGCCTCCCATCGCTCCTCGATCGGCAAGAGCGACCAGCGCTTGCAGCTCCGGCAGATCGCCCACAGCCGTCCCCGACCCGGGTCGAACGCGATGCGCTTCCCGTTCGGGAAATGCTCGAGCTCTTCATTGGGCTCGAAAGGGGTCGAGCAGATGAGGCAGCGGGTGTACACGAAAGTCCAGGGCCTCCATGGGATCGGTCCGCGAACCAAGATAGCGTCTGGCGCCACGTGACTCACCCCGCGGTGGGCCGCGCGAAGCCCGTCGACTACATTGGCGGCGCATCCCCGCCGACTCGCTTCGACCGTGCGCCATGATCCTCGTCATCGACAACTACGACTCCTTCACCTTCAATCTCGTCCAGTTCCTCGGCGACCTGGGCGCCGACCCCGTCGTGGTGCGCAACGACGCCCACACGGTGGGTGAGCTCGCGGCCATGCGGCCCGAGCGCGTGGTCGTGTCGCCGGGCCCGTGCGCACCGGCGCAGGCCGGGGTGAGCGTGGAGGCCTTCCGCACGCTCGGCGGGGCGGGGGTGCGCATGCTCGGCGTCTGCCTCGGGCACCAGGCGCTCGGAGAGGCCTTCGGGGGGCGGACCGTACGCGCCCATCGGCTCATGCACGGGAAGACCGGGCAGGTGCGCCACGACGGGAGCGCGCTCTTCGAGGGGGTTCCGTCACCGTTCTCGCCCGCGCGCTACCACTCGCTGGTCACGGACGCCGACGCCCTGCCCGACGCGCTCGAGCCGATCGCCTGGAGCACGGAGCCCGACGACGCCGGCGAGATCCAGGCGATGCGTCATCGATCGCTTCCGCTGTGGGGGGTGCAGTTCCACCCCGAGTCGTTGTTCAGCGAGCACGGGAAGAGGCTGCTGGCGAACTTCCTGTCGATGTGAGTGCCGGGCACCACCCCACAGGTACGCCCTCTGCGTCCTCTGCGGCCTCTGTGGTAAGAGCGGTTTCACCACAGAGGCCGCAGAGGACGCAGAGACCTACCAGGAGTATTTCTCAGGGCTTCGGGCGCCTCCCGTGGACCGGCGGCCATCCTCGGTCACGTCGGGTGGCAGAGCGTGCGTTCCCAACGGTTCTTCGGCCCGTCGGTTGACCCTCCCCCCGCTGCGGAGATACCTTTCGTGGCGTGAAAATTGCATGGAGTTCGCGCGTTTTCGGCCTCGTGAGGGCCTCTTGAGCGGCCAGGTCCTGGGAATCGTACCCGCCAGGCTCGCTTCCACCCGCCTCCCCAGAAAGCCGCTCTACCCCTTGCACGGCAGACCGCTCATCGAGTGGGTCTGGCGCCGGGTCGAAGGCATGTCGGTGTTGGACCACGCGGTGGTGGCCACCGACTCGGAGGAGGTGGCGGAGGTGTGCCGAGCCCTTGGGGCCCCGGTGGAGATGACCTCTGCGGACCACCCCTCGGGTACCGACCGTGTCGCCGAAGTGGCGCGCCGACCGGAGTACGTGGGCTTCGAGTACGTGGTCAACGTCCAGGGCGACGAGCCCCTGTTGCAGGAGCCGCACCTCCGCTCCGCGATCGGGCTGGTGCGGGAAGGGGGATGGGACGTGGGCACGTGCGCGACCCCGATCCTGGTGGACGAGGCCCGCAAGGACCCCTCCGTGGTCAAGGTCGCACGGGCGGCCAGCGGACGGGCGCTGTACTTCAGTCGTGCGGCCATCCCCTACAAGCGCGATGAGAAGCCGCTCGCGGACGAGCTGGAGCGGGAACCCTTCCTGCGCCACATCGGGATCTACGCTTACACGCGCGCCGCGCTGGAGGACTGGGTGGCCATGTCGCCCTCTCCCCTCGAGCGGCTCGAGATGCTGGAGCAGTTGCGGCCGCTCGAGGCCGGGCTGCGGATCGGGGTGGCGGTGGTGGGTGCGGCCGATCCGGGGGTGGACACGCCCGCGGACATCATCCGCATGGAAGAGAAGCTGAGCCAACTGGGCGCAACCACACTGGCATGACACGGAGCTCATGAGCGACACGCAGAAGAGGCCGACCAAGTACATCTTCGTGACGGGTGGCGTGGTCTCGTCGCTTGGGAAGGGGATCGCCGCCGCGTCGATCGGACGCCTTCTGAAGGAGCGTGGCCTGAGGGTCACGATCCAGAAGTTCGACCCCTACATCAACGTCGACCCCGGCACGCTGTCCCCCTTCCAGCACGGCGAGGTGTTCGTCACGGACGACGGCGCCGAGACGGACCTGGACCTGGGCCACTACGAGCGCTTCATCGACGAGTCGCTCTCGCAGGCGAACAACATCACGACGGGCCGCGTCTACCAGACGGTGATCTCCAAGGAGCGGCGCGGCGACTACCTGGGCTCGACGGTCCAGGTCATCCCGCACATCACCGACGAGATCAAGGCGGCGATCCGTCGCCTCGCGCCCGAGCACGACGTGGTGATCACGGAGATCGGCGGGACGGTCGGCGACATCGAGTCGCTCCCCTTCCTCGAGGCCATCCGTCAGTTCCGGGTCGACGTGGGCAAGGACAACGCGATGTTCGTGCACCTGACGCTGGTGCCCTACATCGCCGCGGCCGGGGAGCTCAAGACGAAGCCCACGCAGCACTCCGTGCGCGAGCTGATGCAGATCGGGATCCAGCCGCAGGTGGTGATCTGCCGTACCGAGCATCCGCTCTCGGAGGAGGTGCGCCGCAAGATCGCCCTCTTCACGAACGTGGAGCAGGACGGCGTGATCGAGGCGATGGACGTGGAGACGATCTACGAGGTTCCGCTCAGCCTGCGTGAGCAGAAGCTCGACGAGGTGATCCTGCGTCGGCTGGCGATGGACACGCCCGAGCCGGACCTCGGGCCGTGGGCCGAGATGGTGAACCGCGTGAAGCGGCCCTCGTCCGGCGAGGTGCGGATCGCGGTGGTCGGGAAGTACACGGCGCTGGTCGACTCCTACAAGTCGATCCAGGAGGCGCTCATCCACGGCGGCATCGGCAACGACGTGAAGGTCCGCATCGACTGGCTCTCCTCCGAGCAGTTCGAGCAGGGGAGGGGGGTCGACCTCCTCGAGGACTACCACGGGCTGCTCATCCCCGGCGGCTTCGGCCCGCGCGGCGTGGAGGGGATGCTCATGGCGATCCGCTGGGCGCGCGAGAACCACCTGCCGTTCTTCGGGATCTGCCTCGGGCTCCAGTGCGCCGTCGTCGAGTTCGCGCGCAACGTGTGCGGGCTGGAGGAGTCGCACTCCTCGGAGTTCCACGAGGACACGCCCGATCCGGTGATCTGCCTGCTGGACACGCAGCTCCAGGTCACGACGAAGGGCGGAACCATGCGCCTGGGCGCCTATCCCTGCGCCCTCACCGAGGGTTCGCGCGTCCGCGAGATCTACGGTGCGGCGCAGATCAGCGAGCGTCACCGGCATCGGTGGGAGGTCAACAACGCCTACCGCGACCTCCTGGAGCAGCATGGTCTGACGATCAGCGGCACGTCCCCCGACGGCGGCCTGGTCGAGATGATCGAGATCACGGACCATCCGTGGTTCATCGCGGGGCAGTTCCACCCCGAGCTCAAGAGCCGGCCGACGCGGCCCCACCCCCTCTTCGACTCCTTCGTGCACGCGGCGGCCCGGTACGCGGGCGGTGAGCGCGTGGCGCCGGCTTCCCAGCCGGCGGGCGTCTGAGCGGTGTCGCGATGTTCGAGCGCTTCACACTCATCGCGGGGCCCTGCGTCCTCGAGGACGACGCGCTGAACCTGCGCGTCGGTACCGAGCTCGCGCGCATCTCGGCCGAGCTCGACCTCCCGGTGGTCTTCAAGTCGTCGTTCGACAAGGCGAACCGCTCGAAGCTGGACGCGCCCCGCGGCCCCGGGCTCGAGAAGGGCCTCGAGCTCCTCGCCAGGGTGAAGGCGGAGACCGGCCTCCCCCTCCTCACCGACGTGCACGAGCCCGCGCAGGCGGCGCGGGCGGCGGAGGTGGTGGACGTGCTGCAGATCCCCGCGTTCCTCTGCCGCCAGACCGACCTGCTCGTGGCGGCGGGGCGGACGGGCCGCACCGTCAACGTGAAGAAGGGTCAGTGGATGGCGCCTGAGGAGATGGCCCACGCGGTGGGCAAGATCCAGGCGTCGGGCTCGTCGAACGTCACGGTCACGGAGCGGGGCACGTTCTTCGGCTACGGCAACCTGGTGGTCGACATGCGCTCGTTCGCGCGCCTGCGGGCCGCCACGGGCGTTCCGGCCATCTTCGACGGCACGCACTCGGTGCAACGCCCCGGCAAGGCCGACGGGGCGAGCGGCGGCGATCCGGAGCACATTCCCGACCTGGTGCGTGCCGCCGTGGCGGCCGGGTGCGACGGGCTGTTCCTGGAGACCCATCCCAACCCTTCGGAGGCACCCTCGGACCCGACCAACATGCTGCCCCTGCACCGACTCCCCGCCCTCCTGCGTGACGTGCTCGCCGTGCGCGCCGCGCTCGGTCGGGACGGTGGGACGACGTGAGCGGCCCCTTGCCGGGCGGGCCTGTGCCCGAGCACCTCGCGCGCAGGGTGAAGCTCGTGGTCTTCGACGTGGACGGCGTCCTCACGGACGGCGGCGTCTACCTCGGGGTGCTGCCCGGCGGCGGTCAGGTGGAGCTGAAGCGCTTCGACATCCAGGACGGGCTCGGGCTGAAGCTCCTCGAGTCGGCTGGGCTGAAGGTCATCATCGTCTCGGGGCGCCGCTCGGAGGCCACGCGCCTGCGTGCCGAGGAGCTGGCCATCGAGTGCTACCAGGACGACCTGGCGGACAAGCTGCCGTCGATCCGCGGGGTCATGGATCGGATGGGCATCACTGGGACGAGGTGGCGATGCTGGCCGACGACCTTCCCGACGTGGCCGTGCTGCGCCGTATCGGCCTCAAGGCGGCGGTGGCCAACGCCACGCCCCCGGTGGTGGAGATGGCGGACTGGCAGGCCACGCGGGCGGGCGGCCGCGGCGGCGCGCGCGAGTTCTGCGACGCCCTGCTCGCGGGTCGGGGCCAGCTCGACGCCGCGCTCGAGGACTACGTTGCCAGGCGGAGCGAGCGGTGAACGCCGCCCCGACGAACGCCTCCCTCCTCGAGGAGGGGCGCCGCGTGCTGCGCCTGGAGGCGGCGGCGCTCACGGCGCTGGAAGCCCGCCTGGGCGACGAGTTCGTGCGCGCGTGCAACCTCGTGAACGAGGTGAAGGGGCGCGTGGTCGTGTCCGGGATCGGGAAGAGCGGGCACGTCGCGCGGAAGATCGCGGCCACGCTCACGTCGACCGGGACGCCGGCCACCTTCCTCCACCCGGTGGAGAGCCTGCACGGCGACATGGGGATCGTCGGGAAGGACGACGTCGCGATCCTCATCTCGAAGTCCGGCGACACGGCGGAGATGGGGGGCCTGATCGACTACCTGGTACGACTCGGCGTGCCGATCGTGGCCATGACGGGCCGCGACCGCTCGACGCTCTCCCGGCATGCGACCGTGACGCTGGACTGCACGGTGGACGAGGAGGCCTGCCCGATGGATCTGGCGCCGACGTCCTCGACCACCGCGACGCTCGCCCTCGGCGACGCGCTGGCCGTCGTCGTGCTCCAGCTCAAGGGCTTCCGCGAGGAGGACTTCGCGGCCCTCCACCCGGGCGGCTCCCTGGGACGAAAGCTCTCGGTACGGGTAGCAGACGTGATGGTGGCCGAGGAGTATCCGTCGCTCGGGGAGGAGGCGCGCATGCGGGATTGCATCGTACCGCTCGCCGAGATGCGCGGCACGGTGCCGATCGTGGATGGCGGGAAGCGGGTCGTGGGCGTCGTGACCGCGGGGGATCTCACCCGGCTCATGGAGCGCGATCCCGACTTCCTGGAGCGCAGGGTATCCGAGGTGATGACGCGCAACCCCAAGGTGGCCCACCCGGACGAGCTCGGCTCGGCGGCGGTGCGGCGCATGGAGGATCACGGCGTCATGGCCCTACCGGTGCTGCGACGACGACGGCGTCCTACGCGGCATCGTTCACCTCCATGATCTCATGAGGTCAGGTGCCGTATGATGAGAATCTACATTTGGTTTACGCGCTTCGTTCGTAGTCGCCTGTCTCCTGGCCGGCGGGCTGGTCGCTTGTGAGGGCCCGACCGAGGCCGGGGGTGCTGCCGGCGACCTCGCGAACATCCAGGCGGACAACGTCATCTTCGGGATGGTCTCCTACCTGACGTCGCAGGGCGTGCGTCAGGGGCGCATCGACGCGGACACGGCGTACGTCTACAACGACTCGTCGTCGATCCAGCTCCAGGGCATGCACGTGATCTTCTACGCCGAGGACGGCCAGGAGCGCGCCAACGTCGTGGCCGAGCGCGGCGAGCTCGACCAGGTCAGCGACCGCATGATCGCGCGCGGCAACGTGGTGCTCATCATCCGCGCGGACGGCCGCAAGATCGAGAGCCCCGAGCTGCAGTACGATCCCGACCGCGACAGGATCTGGAGCGACTCCGCCACGGTCATGACGATGGCCGACGGACGCGTGACGCGCGGGACCGCCTTCGAATCGGACCTCTCGTTCGAGAACGTCAACGTCGCCAACCCACGCGGGGCGATCGGCGAGATCGTCTTCTGAGTGCGCTTTTGACTTCGCACGCTCTCTCCTCCCGGATCGGACGCCTCGGCGTCGTGTGCCTCGTCGCGGTCGCCGCCGTCGCGCCGAGGCCGGCCACCGCGCAGCAGGCGGCCAACTGCCGCTTCGTGGAGGGCACCGCGAACATGTCGAGCAGCCCCGTCCCCGGTGCCGGTCGCGTGAGCAACGTGAGCCGCCCGCGCATCGCCTGCGACGACGGGGTGCGCATCCAGGCGGACTCGGCCGTGGCGTACTCGGCGCAGAGCATGAGCCACCTCATCGGCCACGTGCGCTATCGCGACGGTACGCGCGAGCTGCGTGCCGACGACGCCCGCTACTTCTCCCGGGTGGCGCGCCTCCAGGCCACCGGGCACGTCTTCGTGCGTGACTTCGAACAGGGCTCGACCATCGAGAACGGTGATCTGATCTACCTGCGCAAGACGGCCTTCCGCTCCGAGGAGCAGATGAGCGTGACGCGCGGCCGGGACCGGGTGCGTCCCAAAGCCCTCTTGCACATGCGACCCGGGCGGGACACCGTCACCGTCGACAGCGCACAGGCCAGCCCCTCCGAGCCGGACACGGTGCCCTATCAGGTCGAGGCGGACCGCCTCTTCCTCCAGGGCGACCGTTACTTCAGCGCAGGAGGAGACGTCGTGATCGAGCGGGACTCGCTGGTGGCGCACTCCGATTCGGCCGAGTACGACCAGGTGGCCGCGCTCATGGTCCTGCAGGGCTCCGCCCACGTGGACGGGTCCACGTACGACCTCTCCGGGCGCAGGATCGAAATGGCCGTGCCGAGTGGCCACATGCGCTCGGTACGCGCCCTGCACGAGGCCACGCTCCTCGGCCAGGACCTCGAGATGAGGGCTCCGTCCATCCAGATCTTCCTCACGGAAGGGGCCATGGAACGGCTGGTGGCCGTCCGCCTGATGCCCTCGGACAGTGCGCCGCCGACGCCGGCGGGAGGCGTGCCCGCGCCCCCGGTCGACAGCCTCGACCTGGCGCGACCCGTCGCCGTGGCGGAGAACTTCGTTCTGACGGCCGACTCGGTCGAGGTGCGCACCCCGGGCCAGGTGCTCGACCGCATCTTCGCGGCGGGGACGGCGCGGGGCGAATCCAGCGCACGCGACTCCCTGAACGTCCCCGACCTGCCCGAGGTGGCGCGCAAGGACTGGCTGGAGGGCGATACGGTGATCGCGACCTTCGTGCGCGCGGACCCCGCTCCCGGAGAGCCCACCGACACGACCCGGGGGGAATACCGGCTCGAGCGCCTGACGGCGCGGGTGGGCGCGCGGAGCCTGTACCGGCTGCTGCCATCGGATTCGACCGCCCGCCCCGGGATCGACCCGCCCGCGGTGCACTACGTGACCGGCTCGATGATCGTCATCGTGATGAACGAGGGGGAGGTCGATAGCATGGAAGTCGACGGGCCGACGGAGGGATGGCATCTGGAGCCGACCAGCCGAGGCGCCACACGCGACTCCCTGACGCCCCCGGACACCCTGCGGATCGGCCCTGACACCACGCGGATCGGCCCCGACACCACGGCCGCGTCGCCCCCCGCCGCGGAGCGTTTCGACACCGTTGGGCAGGACGCTCCCGGGAGGAGGGGCCCCCCAGGCGGACGCGGTGCGGGGAGCGCGCTCCCTGCGCGCACCGTGTCCGCGGCTCGCGCGGACCGACGTTGGAGGCGGCGATGATGACGACACGAGAGGAGCTTCTGCGCTTCGCGGAAGGCCTGGACGCGCACGACCTCACCGTAGCGGTCGCGCTCGGCGTGATCATCGACCGTGCCGACGCGCGGGGAAGGGCGGAGCGGGGCGTGTGGCTCGCGATGGTGCGTGACATCCTCGAGGACCTGTCGAGCGATCTCGGCAGTCACGGGGCGTCCATGCTCGGGGCGGAGGGCGAAGCGTTCGTCCACTTCCTCGAGTCGCGTGTCATTCCCCGCCTCGAGGAGGCGGGCATCGCTTCGCGGGACGAGCCGGACGAGGCGTGGTCCGCGCTGCAGATGAAGCCCGTCCTGTGGGCGGACGTCGCCAAGGACAAGTACCGCGTCCTCGGGGAGCTGCGCGAGGTGGTGCTGAACCTCGAGGTGAGGCGCTCTCGCGCGTACCACGTCTCGCAGGATCGCCGGCAGGAGACCGCCGGCGACAGCCGCCTCTATGCCGAGGGCCTCACCAAGATCTATCGCCGGCGCACGGTGGTGAGCGAGGTGGACATCTCGGTGCGCCAGGGGGAGATCGTGGGCCTTCTTGGGCCCAACGGAGCGGGGAAGACCACCACCTTCTACATGATGGTGGGCCTCATCCCCCCCAACGCCGGCCAGGTGTTCCTCGACGGCGACGACATCACGAAGGTCCCCATGTACCGGCGGGCGCGGAAGGGCGTGGGCTACCTCGCTCAGGAGCCCTCGATCTTCCGCAAGCTCACCGTCGAGGAGAACGTCCTCGCCATCCTCGAGACGCTCTCCCTCGGTCGCGCGGAGGAGAAGGAGCGCCTCGAGCACCTCCTGGAGGAGCTGGGGCTGCGCGCGCTGCGCAAGAGTCGGGCGTACTCGCTCTCCGGCGGAGAGCGGCGGCGTCTCGAGATCACGCGCGCGCTGGTGCAGCGGCCCAAGTTCATGCTGCTCGACGAGCCGTTCGCCGGCATCGACCCGATCGCAGTGAACGACATCCAGCAGATCGTGCGCGGGCTCAAGTCCCGGGGCATCGGCGTCATCATTTCGGACCACAACGTGGAGCAGACGCTCGAGATCGTGGACCGGGCCTACATCATGTACGAGGGGCGCATCCGCGTCAGCGGCACGGTCTCCGAGCTGGTGTGGAACGACGAGGTCGCCGAGATCTACCTGGGTCCCACGCTCACTCAAAGGATGCGCGGGCGGTACCCCCGTCCCCATCGTGAAGAAGCGAACGTATCGGCCGGGCTGACGTCCTGAGCCCCGCCGTCCCGATACAAGGAACGGAATGAGTCAGTTCAACGCCAGACTCTATCAGAGCGCGCAGCTCCGGCAGGAGATGCGGATCAACCCTCGCCTGTATCAGGCGATGGAGTTGCTCTACATGCCCCTGCTCGACCTGCAGCAGCATCTGAAGGAGGAGATGGCGGAGAACCCGTTCCTCGAGATGGGTGAGGCCGACACCCAGCAGGAGGTCGAGCTCAAGGAGGACGTCAAGGACGAGCCGCTCGGCGACGAGGTCGATTGGGAGGAGATCCTCCTGGACGGTTTCGACGTGGGCGGGCGCAGGCAGCAGTACGAGCAGAAGGAGTACTTCGAGCCGACCCCGGTCGAGAGCGCGGACCTGCATGATTTCCTGCATGAGCAGCTGCAGATGCTCGCAGCTGGACGAGCGGGAGCTTCGTCTGGGGGAGGAGATCGTCGGCAACATCGACGACCACGGCACGCTGGTGTGCGACCTCGAAGACGTGACGTGTGGGGTCAACACGTGGTTGGAGGACGTGCGTCCCGCGGCCATCCGCACGGCGGAGGAGGTCGAGGACCCGGACCAGCGGGCGGCCGAGCTCGCGGAGGTGGAGGAGATCTTCCGCCCCTACGACGTGGCCGAGGCGCAGGCGATGCTGGAGAAGATCCAGGGCTTCGATCCTCCGGGCGTCGGCGCGCGCGACGTGCGCGAGTCGATCCTGATCCAGCTCCGCCAGAAGGACATGCACGATTCCGTGGCCTTCCAGATCATCGAGGACCACTTCGACGCGCTCATCAACCACCGCTGGAACGACATCGCCCGCTCGCTCGGCCTCACCCCGAAGGAGGTGCAGTCCGCGGCGGACCAGATCAGCCACCTCGATCCCAAGCCCGGCCTCAAGTACTCGGCGGAGCCGGAGCAGTACGTCATCCCGGACCTGGTGGTCGAGAAGATCGACGGCGAGTACCACGTCTTCGTGAACGACACCAGCCTGCCGCGCCTGCGCATCTCGCGTGCCTACCGAGAGGTGGCTCGCGACAAGTCCAAGTTCACGGGGGAGAACAAGGAGTTCATCTCCAACAAGCTCAACTCGGCCAACTGGATGATCCAGGCGATCGAACAGCGCCGGCAGACGATGCTCAAGGTGATGAACTTCATCGTGGACCGGCAGCGCGACTTCTTCGAGCGCGGCGTGCAGTACCTGCGCCCGCTCACGCTGCGCGAGGTGGCGGACCACATCGAGATGCACGAATCCACCGTGTCGCGCGTCACGAACCAGAAGTACGTGCAGACGCCGCGCGGGGTGTTCAGCCTCAAGTACTTCTTCTCGAGCGGCCTCTCCACGACGAGCGGGGAGGACATCTCGGCGCGCGGCGTGAAGGACAAGATCAAGAGCCTGGTCGGCGACGAGGACGCGAAGAAGCCGCTCACCGACCAGGCGATCGTGAAGCACCTCAAGGCGGATGGCGTGAAGATCGCGCGCCGCACCGTGGCCAAGTACCGCGACCAGTTGGGGATCCTCCCCGCGCGGATGCGCAAGCGGGTTTGACGATGAGCGAGGCCGACCTCCCCGCGCAGACGGCCGCCGGACGGTCGGCTGCGGCGACCCTGTCCGACCTCATGCGCCGCGACTTCGCGGTCGTGGTCCCCGCATACAACGAGGCGCCCGTCGTGCCGGAGCTGGTGCGGGAGCTGCGCGCGGCCTTCGAGGCGCTCGACCTGCACGGAGAGGTCGTTCTCATCGACGACGGCTCCACGGACGGCACCGCCGACATCGCCCGCCGTGAGGGCGCCGGCTGGAACGCGCTCACCGTGGTGAGCCACCGCACGAACCTCGGCAAGACCGAAGCGATGGTCACCGCCGCGGCGCACACCGACCGGACGTGGCTGGTGCTCTTCGACGCCGACCTGCAGCACCGCCCCGAGGAGATCCCGCGCTTCCTCGCCAAGCTCCAGGAGGGGTGGGACGTGGTCACCGGTCGGAAGGTCGGAAGCTACGACAAGCGTACGGTGTCCTCCGTCTACAACCGGCTGTCGCGGCGGATCTTCAGGGTACCCGTCTCCGACCTCAACTCGATGAAGGCGTTCCGTCGCGACATCCTGGACGGCATGGCGCTGCGCCACGACTGGCACCGCTTCTTCGTCGTGCTCGCGCACGCGCGCGGCTACCGCGTCACGGAGATCGACATCGAGCTGCTCCCGCGGCGGGCCGGGGAGTCCAAGTTCACCGGGCCTTGGCGCATCGGGGTGGGGGTTTTGGACCTCCTGTCCGTCTGGTTCCTCCTCCTCTTCTCCCGCAAGCCGCTCCTGCTCTTCGGCGCCACCGGCTTCGCGCTGGCCGCGCTCGGCGGTGCGGTCGGCATGGTCGCCGTCTACCTGCGCTTCCTGCATCCCATGCTCGGCTTCCCGCCCTACGTTCCCCCCATGGGATACCGCCCGCTGCTGTACCTCGTGATGCTCCTGGAGACGCTCGGAGCCCTCCTGTTCGGCTTCGGCCTGGTGTCCGAGCAGGTCGCCCAGGTGCGCGCCGAGCTGGAGGACCTGCGCCGGAAGGGGCGCTGAGCACGGTGGCCCACCGCGTTCTGGTGGTCGTCGGCACCCGGCCGGAGGCCATCAAGATGGCCCCCGTCGTGGCGGCCCTGCGCCGTCACGCGCCCGAGCTCGAGACGCGCGTCTGCCTGACCGGGCAGCACACGTCGCTGGTGGATCAGGTCCTCGAGGCGTTCGACCTCGTGCCCGACTACGACCTCGACCTGATGCGTGAGGACCAGACGCTCTACGACGTGGTGCACGGTGCCCTGGACGGGCTGCGCGACACCGTCCGCGCCTGGCGTCCCGACGCGCTCCTGGTGCAGGGGGACACGGCCACCGTGTTCGTCGGTGCGCTCGTCGGCTACTTCGAGCGCGTGAAGGTCGGCCACGTGGAGGCCGGGCTCAGGAGTCACGACAAGTGGGCCCCGTTTCCCGAGGAGATCTTCCGTCGACTCTGCGACGTGCTCTCCGACTGGTACTTCGCGCCCACGGCGACGGCGCGCGACGCGCTGTTGGCCGAGGGCGTGCCGGCCGAGCGGATCCACGTGACGGGCAACACCGTGGTCGACGCGCTGCTGTCGGTGGCGGGCCGTCCGCGTCCGATCCGCGACGACGCGCTTCGCCGCGTGGTGACGGGCGAGGGCCGCCTGGTCCTCCTCACCGCGCACCGGCGCGAGTCGTTCGGCGCGCCGCTGCGGGAGGCGTTCGGCGCGGTGCGCGCGCTCGTCGACCAGACGCCGGACATCGAGGTCGTCTACCCGGTTCATCCCAACCCGAACGTCCGTGAGCCGGCCGCCGAGCTGCTCTCGGACCACCCGCGCATCCACCTCACCGCTCCGCTCGACTACCTCGACCTGGTCGCCGCCCTGCGGCATGCGGCCGTCGTGCTCACGGACTCGGGGGGCATCCAGGAGGAGGCGCCCACCTTCGGTACGCCCGTGCTCGTCCTGCGCGAGGTGACGGAGCGGCCCGAGGGGGTGGACGCCGGCGTGGCGGAGCTCGTGGGCACGGACGCCGAACGGATCGTGACCCGCGCCCGGGCCGCCCTCGACCGAGGACGGGACGGCGCCGTCCGGTCCAACCCGTACGGCGACGGAAGGGCGGGGGAGCGCATCGCGGATCAGCTGCGTGCCGACCTGACGGGCGAGGTGCCGGAGACCGACGACTGGGGCGGGATCCGCCCCGACGGAGCGGCGCCCTGAACATCGTGATGCATTGCGTCTACTTCCCCCCGGAGGTGGGCGGCCTGGAGAGCCACGTGTACCACCTGTGTCGCGCTCTCGCGGCGCGGGGCCACGAGGTGGCGATCGTCACGTCCCGCTCGAAGCCGGAGGCGCCGGCGCACGAGGTGATGGATGGCGTGGAGGTGTGGCGCACCTGGTTTCCCGGGAAGCACAAGGTGGGATGGGCGGCCCACGCTGCCGTTTCCGTACCCCGGAGCGTGGCCCTGGCGCGCCGCGCCGACGTCCTGCACGCGCAGGCATTCCAGTCGGTGCCGCCGCTCCAGCTCGCCCGCGCGCGCACGGGTGCTCCCCTGGTCACCACCTTCCACACCTCGCACTTCCTCCGGCTGGCGGAGCGGCCCGTGTGGCGCAAGCTCCTCGGGCGGCTCGTCGCCGCGGGCGATCACAACCTGGCGGCCTCGGTCGAGATCGCCCGCGTGGCCGAGGGACTGGCACCGGGCCACGCGGTCGAGCCGCTGACCAACGGGGTGGACACCGACCTGTTCCGCAGGATCGAGCCGTCCCTCCCGGCGCCCGAGGGTGGCCGCAGGCGCGTGATCGTCCCACGCCGGCTCTTCGAGAAGAACGGGGTGGAGTTCTTCGTGCGCGCCCTTCCGCGGATCGCGGAGCGGGTGGACGTCGAGGCCGTGCTCGTGGGCGACGGACCGGAGCGGGCTCGGCTTGGAGCGCCTCGCGGCCGAGCTGGGCGTGAGCGACCGCATCCGCTTCCTCGGCGCGCGGCCCCACGCCGACATGCCGGCGCTGCTTGCGTCCGCCGAGGTGGCGATCTTCCCCTCGCTCATGGAGGCGACGTCCGTGGCGGCGCTCGAGTGCATGGCGTGCGCCTTGCCGGTCGCGGCGTCGAACGTGGGCGGGTTGCCGGAGATCGTGGACGACGAGGTCGGCGCCCTCTTCCGGCCGGGGGACCCCGAGGATCTCGCCCGGGTGGTGGTGGCGCTGCTCTCTCGGACCGATCTTCCTGACCTCGGCGGGCGCGCGCGGCGGCGGGTGGTGGAGCGATGGAGCAACGCGCGCCTCGCCGACCGACATCTGGAGATCTACGAGGAGCTCGTCCGCCGACGCGGGCGGCCCACGCGACCGGGCGTTCGAACCCCGCGACGGAGCCATGGCGAAGAGCGGTAGCAGACGGAACAGGACGGCCAGGAAGGGCGCCGCCGTGCGCGCCACCCGGGCGGAGCAGGGGGTGGGCGGGCCGCGCGTCCCGCTCTGGGTGCCGGCGGTCGTCTTCGCGGTCCTCACGCTGTGGCTGTTCCGCGCCTTCGTCTTCAGCGACCAGATGCTCTACGGAGGGGACACGCTGAGCCTGGGCTACGTCGCGCGCGCATTCTACGCGCAGGTGCTGAAGGGCGGGGGCTTCCCGCTTGTGGAACCCGCGTATCCTCGGGGGGACACCGTTCGTCGAGGCGCTCACGGGCGGGGATTCGCTCTATCCTCCCTCCCTGCTCCTCCTCCTGCTGATGACGCCCTATCGGGCGCTGGGGTGGAAGCTGGTCCTCCACGTCTTCGCCGCGGGCCTCTTCATGTTCGGGTGGGCGCGCCGGATCGGATGCTCGCGGGGTTCCGGGCTGGTGGCCGGGGTCGGCTACATGCTCGCGCCCATGCTCGTCAGCTTCGTCCACCCGGGCCATGACGGGAAGCTGTTCGTCATGTCGCTGACGCCCCTCCTCTTCTGGGCCGTCGAGGGCCATTTCCGGCGGCCCGGTCCGAAGAGCTTCGCCGCGATCGGGCTGGTGGTGGGCCTGGTGATGCTCACGACCCACTTCCAGATGGCGTACTTCCTCTTCGGTTCGGTGGGGCTGTACGCCGTCTTCCGGACGGTGCAGCTCGCGCGTGGCCGCGGGGAGGGCGTCGAGGCCGTGCCGGACGACGAGGCGGCGGCCGAGGACGCCGACCTGCCGCGGTCCCGCGCGACGCGCCCGCTCGCGCCGGCCCTGTCCCGCTTCGCGCTCTTTCTCGCCGCCTCGGTGGCGGGCGGGGCGTTGGCAGCGGTGCAGTTCGTTCCCTCGGCCCGCTACGTGACCGAGTACTCGCGGCGCATCCAGACGACGCGCGAGGCCGCCGGTGAATCGGGGCGCGCCTGGTCGAGCATGTTCTCGGCGCACCCCGAGGAGGTCATGGGCTTCCTCATCCCGAAGTTCGTCGGGAACGGGGCAGGGGGCGCTCCGTGGGCGAGCGGAACGTACTGGGGTCGGAACCCCTTCAAGGACAACCTGCCCACGGCAGGCGTGCTCATGGTGTTGCTGGCGGCGGTCTCCTTCGCCGGCGGCGCCCGCCGGGGTGCTCGATGGTTCTTCGCCGGGCTCGGCACGTTGGCCCTCCTCTTCGCGCTCGGCACGCACACCCCGGTGTGGGGGATCTTCTACGCCCTGGTCCCGGGAATCCGCCTCTTCCGCAGCGCCGAGATGGTGCTCTTCCTCACCGTCTTCTCGCTCACCACGCTCTCGGCCCTCGGCATCGATCGCGTCCTGCGGGCCGTCCGCGAGGACACCGACGAGGGCTGGAAGCCCGTCCTGCGCGTGCTCGGCGTGGGAACGGGGATCCTGGCGCTCCTCGCGCTGCTCGCCGGGTCCGGCACCCTGACGTCGATGTGGACGACGACGGTGGACGCCGGGCTGGACCCCGGGCGGCTCCAGCGCCTGGCTGCGCTGCAGCCCTTCCTGGTCCGGAGCGCGTTCCTCTCCGCGCTGCTGGCCGGGCTCACGTGGGCGCTCGTCTGGGCGGTTCGCCGCGCCTGGCTCGCGCCCGCCGCGCTCGTCGCGGGGCTGGTGGTGCTCGTCGGCGTCGATGGGCTCCGCGTCGACGGCACGTTCGTCCAGGTCCTCGACTTCGACACATGGGCGCGGGCCGACCCGAACATCCGCGCTCTCCTCGACCGGGAAGCCGGTGACGCCGACCCCTACCGCCTCCTCGTCCTGACCGACAACGGCCAGGACGTGAAGCCCGCCATGTACGGCATCGACCTGGTGGCGGGCCACCACCCGAACGACCTCTCGCGCTACCGGGAGCTGATCGGGATGGTCGGCTCGGAGATGCCCGAGAACCTCTTCAACGCGAACGTCCGCCGGCTGCTCAACGTCCGCTACATCCTCTGGCCCGACTTCCAGCTCGGAGCCGCGCCGGGGCAGGGTGTGATCTCCCAGACGCAGCTGCGCGAGGGCCAGGTCTACGAGACGCTGCTGGCCGACGCCGGCCTCCCGCGCGCGCGGCTCGTGGCTTCCGCCGTGGTGAAGTCGGACGAAGAGGCGGTTCCCTACATGCTCTCCGACGCCTTCGACCCCGAGCGGGAGGTCGTCCTGCCGCAAGCTCCGCCCCTGGCGCTGGACGGCGGGCCGGTCACGGGGGAGGTGCATTGGATCGAGCGCAGTCCGAACCACCTCAGCCTCTCCGTGACCTCGGATCGACCCGCGCTGCTCGTGGTCGCCGACAACTGGTACCCGGCCTGGCACGCCTCCGTGGACGGTGAGGAGGCGCCCGTCCTGCGTGCCTACCACACGCTACGGGCGGTGCCGGTCGGGGCGGGCGAGCACACGGTCGAGATGGGGTACCACTCCGACGTGCTCGTGGGTAGCCTCGGGCTCAGCCTGGTGACCTCGGTCGTGCTCGTCGCGCTCGGTCTGTCCGGCATGGTGGGCGACCGTCGGAGGAGGGCCGTCTGAAGAGGGCTCTGATCCTCGTCGGTCAGCTCGCGCTGACCGTCCTGGTGACGTGGTTCGTTCTGGAGCGACTGGGCCCCGGCTTCGACGAGCTCCGTCACTCGGATCCCGCGCTGTGGAAGGCCGACGTCCCTCTTCTGTTGGTCTCGTGCGGGTTGCTCCTGGTCGCGTATTTCTGGGCTGCGTCGCTCTGGGGCCGGATCGTGCTCGACCTGGGCGGGCCGAAGCTCCCCCCGTTCGTCGCCATCCGGCTGTTCATGGTCGCCAACCTCGGTCGGTATCTCCCCGGGAAGGTCTGGCAGATCGCCGGGCTCGCCGTGCTCGCGCGGCGCCACGGCGTGCCGGCGCGAACCGCGACCGGGGCGGCGGTCATGGGGCAGGGGATGACGCTCGCCGCCGCCGCGCTCGTCGGCATGGGCGCCCTGCTCGCGGGTCCGCCCGAGCTGCGGCGCTACGGCGTGCCCCTCACGGGCGTGCTCGTGCTGGCGGTGCTGGTGGGGCTCCTCCCCCCGGTGTTCCGGCGGCTCGCCGCCCTCTGGTTCCGTCTGGCGCGGCAGGAGCCGCCCCAGGCGCTGGGTGCGGGGCACGCGGCGAGATGGCTCGTGCTCTTCGTCGTTGAACTGGATCCTCCAGGCCTTTGCTTTCTGGGTGCTGGCGGCGAGCTTCGGGGCCCGTGCCAGTGTGGTCCCCGTGGCGTCTGCCTTCGCGGCGGCCTATTTGCTGGGGTATCTTGATGCTCTTCGCCCCGGCCGGGATCGGCGTGCGCGAGGGCGCGCTCATCGCCTTGCTCACCCCGCACCTGGGAGCGCCGGCCGCAGGCGTGCTGGCCATCGTCGCCCGGCTGTGGACCACGGGCGTCGAGCTGGTCCCGGCGGGCGCTTTCTGGCTTCGAACCGTGGTGGTCGGCGAGGTGGAGACGCCGGAAGAACCGGAGGGTCGCGGTGAGTGAAGGGCGTTTCCTGGTCATCGTACCGACGTACAACGAGCGCGAGAACCTACCCCGCAAGCTGCCGCTCATCCTGGAGCAGGACGAGCGGTTCGAGGTGCTGGTCGTCGACGACGCGTCACCGGACGGTACCGGACAGGTCGCCGACCAGCTCTCGGCCGCGAGATCCGCGGGTCCACGTGCTGCACCGGAAGGCCAAGGACGGACTCGGTCGCGCCTACCTGGCCGGCTTCGCCTGGGGCCTGGAGCGCGGCTACGAGCTGCTCTTCGAGATGGACGCGGACATCTCGCACCCCCCGGACGCGCTGCCGAGCTTCCTGCTCGCGGCCCGGGACCACGACGTGGTGATCGGCTCCCGATACGTGAACGGACGGGTGAACGTCCTGAACTGGCCGATGAGCCGCCTCTTCATCTCGGTGTTCGGCTCCTGGTACGCGCGCACGATCACGGGGATGCCGGTGCGCGACGCCACCGGGGGCTTCAACTGCTGGAACCGGAAGGTCCTGGAGGCCGTGGGGCTCGACCGCGTCCGCTCGAACGGTTACGCCTTCCAGATCGAGTTGAAGTACCGCGCGTTCCGGGCGGGGTTCTCCCTCGTCGAGATCCCCATCCTCTTCACGGAACGGGACGAGGGGGATTCCAAGATGTCCAAGCGGATCGTCCGGGAGGCGGTCTGGAGGGTATGGTGGCTCAAGATCATCGATCTGTTCGGCCGCCTGTGAGCCAGCAGCCACGGGGAGACGGGATGACGGAAGGTCGGATCGGGCAGGAGTACTACGACGCCACGACCTACTACGAGGACTCCGCGCACCTCTCCGATCCCCGGAGCCGGTTCCAGCGCTATCGGATCGAGAAGGTGCTGGACGTCTACACGCCCGGGCGTGACGAGCGGGCGGTCGACCTGGGCTGCGGGTGGGGAACGTTCTCCTTCGCCCTGGCGGATCGGGTCCGCGAGATGGTGGGCGTGGACTTCAGCGAGAAGAGCGTCGCACTGTGCGAGCGGCGCCTCGAGCGGGAGCCGCACGACAACCTGCGGTTCGTGTGCGCCGACGCGGGGCGCACGGGGCTGGAAGGGGGGGCGTGGGACGTCGTTCTCGCCGCGGACCTCTTCGAGCACCTCTACCCGGACGACTCCATGCGGGTGGTGGCGGAGGCGTACCGCCTCCTGCGTCCGGGCGGCCGCTTCAGCGTTTGGACGCCCCACCGAGGCCACGTCCTCGAGATCCTCAAGAACCACGAGATCCTGATGAAGCGGGACGTGAGCCACGTCGACTACAAGTCGATGGGGCGCCTGACGTCGATGATGCGCGAGGCAGGGTTCGAGATCGAGCGCGCGTACTACGCGGAGTCGCACGTTCCCGGGCTGAGGGTCGCGGAACGGTTCCTCCAGCGGTTCGTGCCCGTCCTTCGCAGGAGGATCGCGGTGCTCGGAAGGAAGCCAGGCGTCTGATGGAGAAGGGGCCCTTCGAGATCGAGCGCCGATACCTGGTCCGCGTCGATCCTGGAATCTGGGCCGACCTCGGCGACGGCCTCACCTTCAGGCAGGGATACGTCCGGACGGGCACACCCTCCGTGCGCATCCGCACCGGGGAGCCTCGCGGGCCGGTGCTGACGCTGAAGAGCGGGAAGGGCCGGAAGCGGCGGGAGGTGGAGACCGTCGTGCCGGAGGACGTCGCGGAGGGCCTTCTGGAAGCCGCGGAGGAGCGCGTGATCGACAAGGTGCGCTACCCGGTCGGCCGGTGGGAGTTGGATCGGTTCCAGGGCCCGCTCGAGGGACTCACGCTCCTCGAGATCGAGTTGGAGCACGAGGACGAGCCCATCCCGGCGCCGCCGCCAGGTATCCATGTGATACGTGAAGTAACAGATAGTAAACATTTTACCAGCAGTGCTTTAGCCAGGATGTCCGGAAGAGAGCAAGGGCGGCTCGTCGAGCGGCTTTACGGGCAGAGGGGGTCCCGGTGAGGTGGCTCCTGGCTCCTGTCGTCCTGGCCGTGGGGGGCTGCTCGCTCGCCGGCTTTCCCGGAGGCACGCCCGGCTCGCCGCGCCCGACCGCGGCGGCGGTCGGCGGCGCGACGGACTCGGCGCCCGCCGACGGCGGAGGGCTCACCGACGCGGACCTCGCCGGCATCCCGGACGCGGTCCCCACGGAGGAGCCGTTGAGCCCCTATGGGAATCCCCCGGAGTACGAGGTCTCCGGCCGGACCTACCACGTCATGACGACCTCGGAGGGATACGAGGCCGAGGGGCTCGCGTCGTGGTACGGTTCCAAATTCCAGGGCCGGCGGACCAGCTCGGGAGAGCCGTACGACATGTACGGCATGACGGCGGCGCACCGGACGTTGCCGCTTCCCACCTACGTCGAGGTGACGAACCTCGACAACGATCGCAGCGTGATCGTGCGGGTGAACGACCGCGGCCCCTTCCACGACGGGCGGATCATCGACCTCTCGTACGTGGCCGCGCGCAAGCTGGGCATCGTCGGGGTGGGGACGGCCCGGGTGCGCGTGCGTGCCCTGGAGCCTGCGGCGCGCTAGGCAGGCCCCGTGGTCCGCACGAGTCGAACCCCACCGCGCGCTCTCGCAACTTAACATAATACATATTATACGAAGTTAAGAAAGCGGGGCTGGAGGGGGGTCTTGCGGGATTCGAAGGCCCCCTGCCGCGCTCGGCGGCGGGTTTCACTCCCCGTCGGTGACCTCGGCGAGGCGCATCTCGTAGACGCCGCGTTCTGGCGCGTTCGCGTCCATGCCGGCCAGGATTCGACGGTAGAGCTCGGCCGCTCCGGCGGCGTTGCCTTGCTGGCTGCGGATGCGGGCGGCGGCCGCCAACGCGTCGCGCACCTGGAAGTCGAGCTCCGAACGGTCCGCGATGCGCAGATAGGTGGCTTCCGCGTCGGCCCATCGCTTTTCCTGCTCGTAGGCGACAGCCAGGAGCGAGGCGCCCTGGAGCTCGAGCGGATCCCGCGGCGACGCCATGGGCTCGAGCACCGCGATCGCCTGCTGGGGGTCGTTGGAGCGGAGGTACAGCTCCCCGAGGAGCATGCGTGCTTCGCCGGCGTACGGCGTGCCGCCGAAGCGATCGAGGAACACCACGAGCTGGTCCTTGGCGCCCTGCGTGTCCTGCAGCGCGACCGACTGCTGGATCTGCTCGAGCTGGTTGGCGGCCTGCTGGACGAGCGTGCTCCGGTAGTTCCGGTAGTAGAGCCCCGCGGCGACGGCGAGCACGACCACGATGCCGAGCACGGTCAGGACCTGCTGGTTGCGCTTGGCCCAGTTCCCGATCTCGAGGACGTTGGCGACGAAGACGTCGTCTTCGTGCTCTTGCCGCTCGGTGGCCAGGCGGCGCTGGCCGGGGTGCCGCTTCGTCATCGGTGCTTCCCTGCGTAGGTCCGTGAACGGAGGGATTCCAGGATCCCGGAAAAGCCCTAAAACCTAGATGGCACAGATACTTGGGTCAACGACCCGCGGATGCGGCGTTGGGCGGCCCCTCGGGGGGACGCTCCCGGGCCGCACGCTCCTCGGGTGGACGGTAGCCGGCTCGCGACCAGAGGCCGGCGGGCCGCGCGAGCACGAGGCGTCCGGCCCCGTCGTTGGACAGGATTCCCTCGTACAGCCAGTCGTTGAGGAGGGTCGTGACCGTGGCGCGATGGGAGCCGGCGAGGTCGGCCATCACCTGGTGGGTCAGGCGCTCCGAGAGGCAGATGCCACGCCCGACGGGCTCTCCGCAGCGCTCGCCGAGATCGAGCAGCACCTCCGCCAGCCGCTGGGCGGCGGTGGGCCCCTGGGAGCCCCCCTGTGCGTGCCGGAGCCGGTGCAGCTCGCGCTCCACGCCCTCCAGGTAGGCGTCCAGGCTCCTACGGGCCGTCTTCAGGCCGCGCAGGACGCCGGCCGTCGGCAACGCCTGCAGGACGCACCGGGCTCCGGCCAGCGCCCCATAGCGCCGGTGCCCTGCGGTCAGCGCCTCGTCTCCGAACAGCTCCCAGGGGAGCGCGACCGCCACCGTCCGGAACCCCTTCCCCTTCTCCATCCCGGGCAGCACGAGGCGTACGTAGCCCTCCCGCACCAACCAGACCTCCTGCGCCGCGTCCCCGGGGGCGTACAGCTGACGACCCTTGGGAAGCGACAGGGGCTGGGCGCCCTTCACCAGCCGGAAGAGGGTGCGGTCGCGGGGGGGCTCGAGCCGGAAGGGCACGTCAGGCCTCCAGGGCGCGCGCCGCGCGAATCGACGGGTGGGCGGCGAGCGCTGCGGCGCCCAGGATCACGGGCATGGTGGCGAGCGCCGCCGCCCGCGGCCCGACGGCGTCCGCGAAGGCGCCCGTAAGCAGCACGCCTACGGACGCGGCCGCCCAGGCGAGCCCCATCACGATCCCGGAGCCGACCGCGGCGCCACGCGGGAGGATCTCCTGGGCGGTCACCACCACGGGCGGGAGGACCGCCATCCCGAAGAAGCCGGCGAGCGCAGCTCCGGCCAGCGCGCCCGCGGAGCCCGGCGCGAGGCCCACCGCCACCAGGTGGGCCGGAAGCGCCAGCGCGCACAGTCCCACGAGGAGTCGACGCCGGTCCATCCGGTCCGCGAGGTACCCTCCCACGAGCGTGCCCCCGGCCTGCGCGCCCAGGTAGACGCTCAGGACGACGGCGCCGAGCGCCTCGGAGCCGCCTCCCCGGGCGACGATGATCGGCTCCAGCGTGAGGAAGGCCCGCTGCGCCCACCCCATCAGCGCGCTCACGCCGAACACGAGGCCCAGAGGGCCGGCGAGAAGGCGGATGATCTCCGCGGGCCCGGGCGGGAGGTGGACCGTCCGCTCGCTCCGCCCACTGGGGAGGTTGGCCCAGAAGAAGGGCGTGAGGAGCACCACCGGGATCATCGCCACCCACAGCCCGCCCATGCCGAGCCGCCCCACCAGCGTCACGGCCACGAGGGGGCCCAGGGCGTAGCCGGCGCTCCCGCCGAAGGAGAAGACCGAGTAGCGGACGCCGCTTCCCCTGCCCTCGTTCACGCGGGCCGCGTAGGACGCACCCGGGGGGTGGAAGGCCGCGCTCCCCAGACCGCCGAGAGCGAGCACGACCACCAGCAGCCCGAAGGAGGGCGCCCACCCGATCAGGGAGACGAACACCCCGGAGAGGAGCGGCCCCGCCACCAGGAAGGCCCTCCGCCCGTAGCGGTCCGCCAGGTAGCCCAGGAGGGGCTGCAGGAGCGACGAGGCGATCGAGTACGTCATCGCCACCGTGGCCGCGAGCGCGATGGACAGGCCGAGGCGATCCATCAGCCGCGGCAGCAGCGGCGGCACGAAGGCGGCGTAGGCGTCGTTCAGGCCGTGGGCGAACGCCACCACGACCGCAACCCGCATCGCGCTCGGGCGGCGGTGGCTCGACGGGTCGTCGGGTGGGAAGGGCAACGGACACGGCCGGTCGGCCCGCGGTGGAGGGGATGGGCGAAGATCGAAGGATAATCCCCCCCGCGCGTGGCCACCACCATGCCGCCGGGGGCCTCTGGCGCCCCACGCCCCGTGGTCCCAACCTGAGGGTTCCGACACCCACGAACCCCCATGGAGCCGCCATGAACCGGCCTCGTAGCCGTCTCGTCGCCACCACGCTGCTGCTCGCCTCGTGCACGGCCTGCCAGGCTGCGCCCCCGCGCGAACGGGAGGCAGCGGACGCGCCCTTCTACCCGGCCACGAACCGCCCCGACGTGCGCGGCACCCGCGGCGGGGTCTCCTCCGACCATCCGCTGGCGACCCAGGAGGGCCTGCGGGTGCTGGAGGCGGGAGGCAACGCCGTCGACGCGGCACTGGCCATGGCCGGGGTCCTGGCCGTGGTGCGCCCGCACATGAACGGTGTGGGCGGAGACGCGTTCATCCTGGTGTACGAGGCCTCGACCGGGCGGGTGTGGGCGCTGAACGGAAGCGGGCGCGCGGGCGCGCTCGCCACGCCGGCCTTCTTCCGCGACCAGGGGCTGGACGAGGTGCCGTCCACGGGGGCGATGTCCGTGAGCGTCCCGGGTGCCGTGGCCGCCTGGGTCGACGTGCACGAACGCTTCGGCACCCTGCCGTTCGCGCGGCTGCTCGAGCCGGCCGTCCACTACGCGCGGGACGGCTTCCCGGTGTCCACGCGGCTGGCCGAAGACTTCCGTGAGCAGGGCGGATCGCTGAACGAAGCGGGACGGGCGCTCTACCTTCCCGGCGGAGAGCCGCCCGCCGTCGGGTCCCTCCTGAAGAACCCGGCCCTGGCCGCCACGCTCGAGCGCATCGCGCGCCAGGGGAAGGACGGCTTCTACCGGGGCCCGGTGGCCGAGCGGCTCTCCGCCTTCCTCGAGGCCGAGGGCGGCTACCTGCGCGCGCCCGACTTCGCGGCCCATGCGTCGACGTGGGTCGAGCCCCTGCGGGGCAGCTACCTCGGTCACGAGATGCTGGTTTTCCCGCCGAACTCGCAGGGGCTGGCCCAGCTCCAGCTGTTCGGGATGGCCAAGTCCTTTCGCTTTGAAGGAGATGGGTCACAACACCTCGCGTTATCTCCACACGCTCATCGAGCTGAAGAAGCTCGCCTTCGCCGACCGTGACCGCTGGGTCGCCGACCCGGAGAAGGCGGACATCCCGGTCGACCAGCTCCTGGATTCGGCCTACCTGGCGGGTCGTGCCGCGCTCGTCGATCCGGCCCATGCCGCGGCGTCGGTGGAGCCCGGCGTCGGGGGCGAGCCCGGGATGGACCCCTCCACCCAGGACGACTCGGGCGACACGGTCTACCTCACGGCCGTCGACGCCCAGGGGAACGCGGTCTCGTGGATCCAGAGCAACTTCGCCGGCTTCGGCTCCGGGCTCCTGGAGCCCGAGACGGGTGTGCTCCTCCAGAACCGTGGATCCCTCTTCAACCTGCGGGACGGGCATCCCGACGAGGTGGCGCCGGGCAAACGGCCCTTCCACACGCTCACGCCGATGATGGCGCTCCGGGACGGGCGCCTGGCCTTCACGCTCGGCACGCCGGGCGGCGACAGCCAGACGCAGTCGCTCCTGCAGATCGTCGACAACCTCCTCCTCTTCGGGATGACGCCCCAGGAGGCGATCGAGGCGCCGCGTTTCCGCTCCAACTCGGGGCTGAACGTGTCGATCGAAGACCGCGTCCCCGCGTCCGTCCGCGAACAGCTGGCGGCCATGGGCCACGAGTTGCACCTCGTCCAGGGATGGACGGCCACCTTCGGAGGAGCCCAGATGATCCGCATGGAGCCCGATCTCGGAACCCTCACCGTCGCGTCGGATCCCCGCCGCGAGGCCTACGGGCTGGCCTGGTGATGGACAGGACGTTCTTCGGCCTCGGCGCGGTCTTCGCCTTCCTCGGCGTTGCCCTGGGAGCCTTCGGCGCGCATGCCCTCCGCGGCGAGCCTGGGAGCCTCGGACCTGGCCACCTTCGAGACGGGCGTGCGCTATCAGGTCTACCACGCCCTCGCGCTCCTGGCCGCCTCCTGGGCGGTGACGCGCTGGCCCGGCGCCACGGTGACGGCGGCCGGGTGGCTCTTCGTCGCGGGCATCGTGCTCTTCTCGGGGAGCCTGTACGTCCTCGTGCTCTCCGGTCAGCGCTGGATGGGGGCCATCACACCGTTCGGCGGGCTCTGC
Source organism: uncultured Gemmatimonadales bacterium (assembly GCA_963823035.1). Classification (GTDB taxonomy): domain Bacteria; phylum Gemmatimonadota; class Gemmatimonadetes; order Longimicrobiales; family Gaopeijiaceae; genus SZUA-318. Next base: position 70,720 of record CAWGKG010000007.1, on the reverse strand, counting down.
TTCCTCGCCGCCTGGGCCCTCCTGGCCTGGAGGGCGCTGCGCGGGTGACCGCACCGCTGGAGGCCGCGCGTCGCCTGCTCGGGGAGGCGCGGCGTGTGCTCGTACTGACCGGTGCCGGGATCTCGGCCGAGTCCGGGGTGCCCACCTTCCGCGGCGAGGACGGTCTCTGGCGACGCCACCGCCCGGAAGAGCTGGCCACGCCCCAGGCGTTCGCGCGCGACCCCGTGCTGGTCTGGAGCTGGTACCAGTGGCGGCGGGAGGTCGTCGCGAGGTGCGTGCCGAACCCCGGCCACGACGCGCTCGCACGCCTGGCGCTCTCGGGCCGCGCCGCCATCGTCACGCAGAACGTGGACGGCCTCCACGAGCGCGCGGCGGTCGCGGCCGCCGGCGGCCGCGATCCCGCAGCGGCCCTTCCGCTCACGCTGCACGGGGCGCTGTTCGGGGACCGGTGCACCCGCTGCGGCCTGCGCACGGACGGACGCGATGTGGCGGTGGACGCCACGAGCGCGGCTTCCCTTCCGCACTGCCCCCCGCCCTGCGGCGCGCTCCTCCGCCCCGACGTGGTCTGGTTCGGCGAGGGGCTGCACCCGGACCTGCTCGGTCGTGCCTTCACGCTCGCCGGGGAGGCGGACGTCTGTCTCGTCGTGGGGACGAGCGCGGTGGTCCAGCCCGCCGCCTCGATTCCGCTCGCGACCCTGAGAGGAGGCGGGACCCTCGTGGAGGTGAACCCGGAGCCCACGCTCGCTCTCCGTGCACGCGACCGTGAGCGTGCACGGACCGGCTGGCCAGCTCCTGCCCGTCCTCCTCGGGAGACCCGTGGTCCCGGCGGCCCCGGGCGGGATCGGTGGCCCTCGAACGGGGTAACGGCGGTGCACGCTCGCCGTAGATGCGGCGGGTACCCTCGGTGCGACTTCGGCCGCCTCCGCGCACACAGGCACCATGAAAAGGAACCGTCCGCTCCTCCTCGCCGCCGTGGCCGTTCTGGCCGCCTGCGGAGACTCCACCGGACCCGACGTCGTCCAGGTCACCGTGTCCCCCACGAGTGCCTCGATCGTGGTCGGCGCGACCCAGCAGTTCACCGCGACGGCGAAGGACGCGAGCGGCAACCCGGTGACGGGCGTGACGGTCACCTGGGCGAGCTCGGACAACGGCGTCGCGTCGGTCTCCGACGCCGGCCTGGCGACCGGCACGGGATCGGGCACGGCCGCCATCACGGCCACGATCTCCGGGGTGGCGGGATCTTCGGCCGTGTCCGTGTCCGCGCAGCAGACCTGCGACAACGCGCAGACCGTGTCGCTGTCGATCGGCGGGTCGGCCGTGTACGACGCCGCGGACTGCATCATCCTCCCCTCGGGTGCCGCCGGCGACCGCTACCGGGTCGGGGTGACCTGGCCCACGGAGGCCGAGGCCTCGAGCCTGGTGCGCCAGGTGCAGCTCTCCGTGACCGGCCTGGGCGTGAGCGCGGCCCCCGAGGCCGCCTCCCCCGCGCCGGTGGTCGCACCCCGCTCGCCGATCGCCGGGCTGTCGGACGAGGCGTTCCGGAAGGCGATGCGGATCTCCGAAGCCACCGAGCGCTTCCACCTGGAGCTCCGCGCCCGTGAGGCCGAGCTGGTGCGCAGGATCGGAACGCGCGGGCTGCTTCCGGCGAGGCGTCCGGGCGGCCCGACGCGCGCGCCCCAGGCGGCCTCGCCCGCGAAGCTGACGATCGACACGGTGACCGCCGGCTCCTGCGTGACCTCTGCCGCGGCGAAGACGACCGCGGTGCTGGTCCACGAGAACCAGGATCTCGCCGTCTATCAGGATAGCACCCAGCACGCCTCGAGCACGCAGAGCATCGACGCCACCCTCGCGCAGCGGCTGGAGTCCTACTACACCTCCTACGCCAAGGACATGGTCGCGTCGTACTGGGGCGAGCCCAGCGACATCGACGGCAACGGGAAGATCATCCTCTTCGTCTCCCCCGTGGCGAGCGACAGCATCGCGGCCTTCGTGTGGGCGGGTGACTTCTTCCCCCGTTCATCGACCGACCCGCAGGTGCAGATCTGTCCGGCCTCCAACGAGGCGGAGATCATCTACTTCAACGCCGACCTGATCCTCGACATGGTCGCCGCCGATCCCGGCTACCAGGCCCTCGCGACGGTAGCGCACGAGATGAAGCACGTGGTGGGGCTCTACACGATCCGGATCGCCGGACACGAACCAGTTCAACCCCTCGTGGATCGAGGAGGGAACGGCGGAGATCTCCGGGGAGATGTCGTCGCGCATCGCCTGGGCGGCCAACGGAGGACCGTCTCCGGGCGCGGAGGTGAACCGGGCGTCGTTCCAGGGCTCGAACGGAATCACCGAGGAGAACTACGGCGTCGCGATCAACCTGGCGCGCGCCGTCTGGTTCCTCTCCAGCCAGCCCAACGGACTCGTCGTCACCCCGAACGGAGCGGCGGATGGCGCCTCGATCTACGGGTCGGGGTGGCTCTTCCACCGGTGGCTCGGCGACGCCTACGGCAACACGAACAAGACGGCGCTCGGTGACGCCGACTTCTTCCGCGCGCTCACGGATTCCGCGACGGCGGGAGGCCTGCCCGGGATCGTGAGCAAGACCGGCAAGTCGTTCCGGACGCTGCTCGACGAGTTCTACACGACGATCATGCTGCACAAGGCCGGGGCTTCGTCGTCCGCGCGCCCCTTCTTCACGTACGACTTCGTGTCGGCGACGGGCATCTTCTCCAACCCGAACCCCGCCGGGGACTTCCCCTGGCCGATCACGTTGAACGGGACGGAGACGCCCACGGTCTCCTTCAAGTCCGCGGAGTACGACGGACCGCTGGGCGCGTCGGGGATCCGCATCCACGACTTCGTGTCGAACGGTACCGGGACGGGTGCCCAGATCCGCGTGAACATGCCCTCGCCGGGCCAGATCATCGTGGTGCGGCTGCGCTGAGCGGGCCTACCGCGCTGCCGGGGACCCGCCGCCGGCCTCCTCCAGGACGTCCGCGAGGAGGCCGGCGGCCACGTTTCCGCCGCTGACCACGACCACGACCGGCCCTTCACGTCGAGGGTCGGGCTCCCACCGTTCGGCCCGGAGCGCCGCGAGGGCGACGGCCCCACCTCCCTCCACGACCAGGCGGAGCGCCGAGCAGGCCCACGCCATCGCGGCGCGGATCTCCTCCTCGCGCACCACCACGTGCTCCGCCACCAGCGCCCGCACGGTGGCGAAGGACCAGCGGTTGTCCAGGCCGATGCCGCCCGAGAGCGCGCTGGCCACGGTATCCTCTTCGGCCAGCTCCACGGGGTGGCCGGCCGCGAGGCTGGCGAGCATCACGCGGGCGCGCTCGGCCGAGACCGCCACCGCGGGGGGCGCGTCGCCGCCGAGCTTCCAGCGGAGCGCGGCCGCGATGCCCCCGATCAGGCCTCCGCCGGATAGCGGCGCCAGCATCGCGCACGGGGGGGCCGTGAGCTGATCGAGCACCTCGAGCGCGAGGGTGCCCTGCCCTGCGATCACCCAGGGGTCGTCGTAGGCGGACACGTAGGTGCGTCCCTCGCGGCGGGCCCGCTCGACGGCATGCGTCTCGGCCTCGTCGAAGGTGGCGCCGGCCAGGACCGCCTCGGCGCCCTCCCGGCGGATCCCCTCGAGCTTGACCGGGTCGACCCAGGTGGGGACGCACACGGTCGCGGGGACGGAGAAGCGGCGCGCGGCCCACGCGACCGCCCGTCCGTGGTTGCCGCTCGAGCACGCCACGACCCCCGCGCGTCGCTCGGCCTCGTCGAGCGCGGCCAGGCGCGCGGCGGCGCCCCGGGCCTTGAAGGACCCGGTGACCTGCAGCGACTCGAGCTTGAGGAGGACGGTACGCCCGAGCGCCTGCGAGAGCTCGTGGGCCTCCACCAGCGGGGTGCGCCGGACGACGCCGGTGACCGCCGCCCGCGCGGCCTCGAAGTCGACGTCTAGCGGTGGCCGCTCCCCCGCCTCGCTCACCCCTCGCCCATCCGCGCCAGCTCGGCCTCGGCGGCGATGTAGCCGAAGGCGGCCCACTGGTCCCGGCCGCTCAGGGTGCGCTCGAAGAGCCGTCGGGCCTCGGCCTCGTCGCCGTTCAGGAGATACCACGCCCCCACGCCGTACCCGGCTGTCGTGCTCTCCAGCGTGGCGTCCGCGCCCGCCGGGCCCACGATGTCCTCGGGCGTGCGCTCCCCCTTGTGCAGGAGGAGCATGTCCAGGTAGCCCCCGCTCTCGATGACGTCCATGTCGGGCGTGATCTCGGCGAGCACGGCCTCCGCCTCGGTGTCGCGGCCCAGGCGCCGCAGCGTCATCACCCGCCAGTAGGCGGTGGCCACCTTGCTGTCCGGGTGCACGGAGACCTCGGCGCAGTGGGCGTACGCCTCCGCGGCGGCCTCGAAGTCTCCCTTCAGGTAGTAGGCGAGGCCCAGGTGGTACCAGATGTTGAACTGGAGCGTGCTGGTGGGGATGCCCCGGGCGTTCGGGAGCCCGTCCGGCTCGACCTCGTCCGGCTGCCCTCGCGTGAGGTCGGCGGCGTGACGCAGGTCCGCGATCGCGGCGTCCAGCTCCCGGACGGTCACGTAGCGGTGCCCGCGGTGGCGGTAGATGCGCGCGTCCTCGGGATGGAGCCCGGCGGCGAACGTGAAGATGTCGATCGCGTCGCGGTAGCGGCCGAGATAGGCCGTACGACGACCCATCCAGATCAGGGCGTCCGCGTCCTCGGGGGCCTCCGCCAGGGCGTCCTCGGCCTCCATGTAGAGCGCCATGTGGTCGCGCTGGACGTCCTCGGGGAGGTCCGGCGTGAAGAGCGTGTCCCCCAGGAAGGACAGGGCTTCGGCGCCCTCGGGGAGTCCGTCGGGCCTCGGCGTCACCGCAGGAGCGTCGCCACCGGCCTCCTCCGCGGTGCGGGGCTTCTCTGCGCAGCCCACCGCCGAGAGGGCGATCAGGACGGGGATCGCGAAGCGCGACGACATGCGGCCTCCGAGGGTCGGGGAAGGCCTCGAAATAGCCGCTCCCCGGGGCTGTCCGCAACCGGGGCGCGGGGGGTGGCGGGCCGCGATTTCAGGGATTTCCCGACGGAATCCGCGTCCCGCTCTGCCTAGACTCCAATACCCCGTTCCACTCCATGGGAATACCATGCCCAAAGGAATTCTCCAGGACCCACCGAAGCGACGCGGGCCCAGCCCCGCCGCGACGGTCCGTCCTCCGCTCCTTCTCGGCGACGAGGCCGTGGCTCTCGCCGCCGTTCATGCCGGCATCTCGTCGGCCTATGCGTACCCCGGTACTCCGTCCACCGAGATCTTCGAGGCGATCCTTCCCCAGGCCGACGAGCACGGCATCACCGCACACTGGTGCACCAACGAGAAGACGGCGTACGAGCAGGCGCTCGGCGCGTCGATGGTGGGCATGCGCGCGCTCGTGACGATGAAGCACGTGGGGTTGAACGTCGCGATGGACCCCTTCGTGAACTCGGCTCTGGTGCGGATCCACGGCGGGCTGGTGCTCGTGGTGGCGGACGATCCCGGGATGCACAGCTCCCAGAACGAGCAGGACTCCCGCGTCCTCGCCGACTTCGCGCGCGTGCCGTGCCTCGAGCCGGCCACGCAGCAGGAGGCGTACGACATGACGCGCGAGGCCTTCGCCCTCTCCGAGCGCTTCAGCGTGCCGGTGATGGTGAGGCTGGTGACGCGCATCTGCCACGGGCGTGCGGAGGTCGTGGGCTCCGAGCCCGAGACGCACGGAGAGGCCCGCAAGTTCGGCGACGCCCGCGACTGGACGCTCCTCCCCGGCAACGCCCGCCGACTCTGGCAGGCGCTCCTCGACGCCCAGCCCGCCGTCCACGCGTGGGTCGAGGCGTCCAGGTGGGTACGCACGCGCCTCCCGGAGGAGCGTTCCCCGCTGGGCGTCGTCACCACCGGGATCGCCAGGAACTACCTCGAGGAGGCCCTCCCCGAGCTGAGGGGCCCGGTCCCGCACGTGCACGTGGGCGCCTACCCCGCACCCACGGGCGCGCTGCGCGCCCTGGCCGGGAAGGTCGACCGGATCCTGGTGCTCGAGGAGGGCTATCCGTTCCTGGAGAGCCGCCTGCGCGGCGTGTTCGGGGCGCCGGTGCCCGTGCACGGGAAGGAGTCGGGCCACGTCCCCCTCGCGGGCGAGCTGACCCCGGACTCGGTGCGCGCGGCGCTCGGGCTCCCCGCCCACCCGCAGGTCGCGCCGCCGATGGCGCTACCCGCGCGGCCGCCGCAGCTCTGCCCGGGCTGTCCGCACCGCGACGCGTTCGGGGCGATCCGCATGGCGCTGGACGGATACGGGGGCGCGGTGGCGGCCGGCGACATCGGCTGCTACACGCTCGGCGCCCTCCCGCCCTACGGCGCGCTGGAGTCGTGCGTGTGCATGGGCGCCTCCGTGGGGATGGCGAAGGGCGCCTCGGACGCGGGCGCTGGGCCGACGATCGCCATCGTGGGCGACTCGACCTTCCTGCACTCGGGCCTCACCGGGCTGGCGGACGCGGTCGCGCATGACAGCGACATGACCGTCATCATCCTCGACAACAGTACCGTGGCGATGACGGGGCAGCAGCCGACCGTGCTCACCGACGCGAAGCTGGAGCCCATCCTCCTCGGGATGGGGGTGGAACCCGACCACCTGCACGTGGTGGCCGTCCACCCGAAGCGGACGGAGGAACTGGCCGCCCTCGTGCGCCGGGAGCTGGAGCACCGTGGGCTCTCGGTGATCGTGGCTGCCCGCGCGTGCATCGAGGCGGCGCGCAAGGAGAAGAAGGCCCGTCGGCAAGAGAACGGAGGGGAAAGGTGAAGCTCGACATCGTGCTGAGCGGCGTGGGCGGCCAGGGCGTGCTCACCGCCGCCGCCATCCTGGCGGAGGCGGGGCGGCGCGAGGGGCTCACGGTCAAACAGGGCGAGGTGCACGGGATGAGCCAGCGCGGTGGGGCCGTCACGGCCAACCTGCGCATGGCCGACCATCCGGTGGCCAGCGACCTGATCGCGCACGGGAGCGCGGAGATGATCCTGAGCCTCGAGCCGTTGGAGGCCCTGCGTTGGCTCCCCTACCTCTCGACGGAGGGCATGCTCGTCACCTCCGCGAGCCCGGTGCGGAACATCCCCGACTATCCCGCCATGGAGGACCTCCTCGCGGCGCTCCATTCCTTGCCCCATGCCGTGGTCGTGGACGCGGATCCGATCGCCCGTGAGGCGGGGAGCGGTCATGCGAACAACGTGGTCCTGATCGGGGCCGCGGCGGCCTGGCTGCCCCTCTCCACCTCCAACCTCGAGACGTGCGTGGCGGCGTTCTTCACGGCGAAGGGGGAGAAGCTCGTGGAGATGAACCTGCGCGCTTTCGCGGCCGGAGCGGCGGCCGCGGTGGTGCCCACGACGCACTGACGTCGGGGCACCGGGTTGGAGCGCTGGGTGGAGGGAGCGGTCGAGGTGCTCGCACGGGCCGTGCACGCGGCGCGGCGGGCGGGTCGCACCACGCTGGGCGAGGCGGAGCTCTTCCCGGTCCTCGACCTGATGGGCTGGGGCACACCCGTGATGCAGGTGCTGGTCGGTTCGGGCCCGGAGCTCGACCTCGACGCCCTCCCGGGAGACCGGGTCGTGGTCAAGCGGCTCGACGTCGCGCACCGGACGGAGGTCGGGGGCGTACGCGTGGTCCCGCGCACCTCGGCCATGGTGCGCCGCACGGCCCGCGAGCTGGGGGCCGGGCACGGCGGGCGGTGGGCCGTTCAGGCCTGGATCCATCACGACCGGGATCCGGGTGGCGAGCTCCTGCTCGGTGCCCGTTGGTCCGCGGAGTTCGGGACCGTGGTGTCGATCGGGCCGGGCGGCGTGGACGCGGAGGCGATGGCCGCGCTCATGGACGGGCGCGGCGCGGTGCTGCACCTGACGCCGGGGTCGGAGCGCGCTCTCGCCGCGTGGCCCTTCGCCCCGCTCGCGCTCGGCACCACGCGTGGGCGCCCCGGACGGGCCTCCGCCCAAACCCTGGCGGAGGCCGTGCGGCGCTTCGGGAAGCTCGCCGAGGTGGCCGTCCCCGCTCTGGTGACGGAGATCGAGATCAATCCGCTCGTCCTCGCGGGGGGCAGGCCGGTCGCCCTCGACGTGCTGGCGCGCATCCCCGACGCCTCGTCGACGCCGGGCGTCCTCGTCCCCCGTCCGATGCACCCCGCGAGACGCAGGGGATTCGAAGCGCTCCTCCTCCCCCGCTCGATCGCGCTCGTGGGGGTCTCCCGCGGCGACGGCCCCGGCCGCTCGATCCTCCGCAACCTCCTGGCCATGGGCTACCCGCCGGACGACGTACGGGTGGTCAAGGCCGGCCTGGACACGCTGGACGGGTGCGTCTGCGTCCCGGACGTGGAGGCGCTCGGGACCGACGTCGATCTGCTGGTGGTGAGCGTGCCAGCCGCCGACGTTCCGCCCCTCCTCGAGCGGGTGGTGGAGGGCCGGCGCGCCCGCTCCATCCTTCTCGTATCGGGCGGACTCGGCGAGGCGGGCGCCAACGAGGAGGGTGCCGCGGGCGTGCGCGCGCTGCTCGCCGCCGCCGGTGACGAGGCTCCGGTCCTCAACGGGGGGAACTGCCTCGGCATCCGGTCGCACCCCGGCGGCTACGATACGCTGTTCATCCCGCGGGCGCGCCTGGCCTTCCCCGGGGGACCCCCCCATCCCGTGGCGCTCATCTCGCAGAGCGGGGCCTTCGCGATCGCGCGGGCGAGCGCCCTTCCCTGGCTCGACCCCCGCTACGTCGTGACCGTCGGCAACCAGCTCGACGTCACGGTCGGAGAGTACCTCGAGCACCTGGCGGACGACGCCGACGTGCGTGTGTTCGCGTGCTACGTGGAGGGATTCCGCCCGCTCGATGGCCGGCGCTTCCTGCGCGTGGCGCGCCGTCTGGCCGAGGAGGGACGCGCGGTCGTGCTGTACCGAGCCGGGCGAACGGCACGCGGCGCGGAGGCGGCCGTGTCGCACACCGCGTCGTTGGCGGGCGACTACGGGCTCACGCGGGACCTCGCGCGCGCCGCGGGCGTGCTGGTCGCGGATCGCCTCGACGACTTCGAGGACCTCGTCCGCGTCGCCACGCTCCTCGACGGTCGAGGCGTCGGCAGACGCCTGGGGGCCCTTTCGAACGCGGGCTTCGAGTGCGTCGTGCTCGCGGACGGCGCGATCGGGCTCGACATCGGTCCGCCCGGGGCGGCGACCGCGGAGACGCTCGCGCGCCTCGTGGCCGCGTGCGGGCTCGAGGGAATCGTCGCGCCCCGGAACCCGATGGACGTGACCCCGATCTTCGACGACGACGCCTTCCTGCGGGCCGCGGAGGCCATGCTGGAGGACGAAGGCGTGGACGTCGGCGTGGTTGGGTGCGTTCCGCTCACGCCGGCTCTCCGGTCCGTCGTGGGACCGGGCGATGGGGTCGAGCGAAAGGGAGGGCTCGCCGCCGGCCTGGGTGCGCTGCGTGCGCGATGCCCCAAGGCGTGGGTCGCGGCCGTGGACGGCGGGCCCGGGTACGATGCCTTCGTGCGCGACCTGGAGAGCGCCGGCATCCCCACCTTCAGGCGCGGCGACCGGGCGGCCTCCGCTCTGGCGCGCTATGTCGGCTGGCGGATGGATCCCTTCGGCGACGGCCAGCCCGGAGCGACGTAGGTCAGGGGAGTGAGTCCGCGGGGACGAGGATGCGTCCCTCGTCGACGCGAACCACCTCGCGCAGCCCCAACAGCGTGGTCAGCTCCCGCGCCCGTGCCTCGCCGTCGTGGGGTCGCGTGAGTACGACCGCGCCCGGGTGGGCCGAGAAGTGGCGGGCGAACGCGGCGAGCTCCTCTCCCTCGGCCGGGAGCGTTCGTGCGCCGCGTCCCGACTGTACCAGGACCAGGGCCGGGTCGGTGGCGTAGATCTCGGCGTAGGGCCGCGAGCGGTTGTCGATCCAGCGGATCACGGGAGACTCCACCCAGACGCTCGCGGTTGCGCCTCTCCCCTCCGCACGGAGCTCCACCAGCCTGGCCCGCGAGGTCCACGCCGCGGCCGTCCCCCAGAGCAGGAGGAGGACGAGCGGCACCCACCCTAGAGGTCCCCGCAGCCGACGCTTCCAACGCACCGACACCGCGGCGCCAAGGGCGAGGACGAGGAAGGCGGCAGGTAGCCAGCTCCCCGGCACGCGCCCGCCCCAGGCCGTCGCCACGAGGGACGCGAGGGCCACGACGCCGGTCGCTCGCCGGAAGCGCATCGCCAGAAGGTCCATCGCCGCCGGCTCGGACCAGTGGGGCGCGGCCGGAGGCTCGGGGGTCGCGCGCGCCTCGGCCACCGCCAGGGCGCCCACGCTCGCGAGAAGGATCGGGGCCGTAGTGGTGGTCCACCCCCCCCGCGCGAACGGCACGGCGGCCCCTGCGAGCTCGTTGAGCGCGTCCCCGAGGGCCCGGAGGGACGGGGAACTCGTGGGCGGGGCGAGCAGCGGCCAGCGGGCTCCCAGCGCGAGGAGGACGGCCGCCGGAGCGGCGGCGAGGAGTGCGCGCCCTCGCCATCGCCCGCGATGCGGTTGCGCTGCCGGCCAGACCACCGCGGCCGCGACGGCCCCTACCCCCGCCGGATGTGCGAGCCACGCGAGGGCCGCGAGGAAGCCGTGGGCAGCGTGCCAGCGGGGCTGGTAAGCCATCGTGCCGATCATGACCGCCGTCAGGGCGCCCAGGAGGAGCGACGGCTGCAGGGAGGTGGCCGCATCCAGCGTGAAGGGCGCCAGCGCAACGAGTCCCCCGGCGAGGGCGGCCCCTCCGGCACCGGCCGCTCCCCCCACGGTCCAGGCCAACGCGAGCACCGCGAGGGCGGCTGCCCCGGCGAGCACCCAGAGCCCGACCACGTAGGCGCGGGCGCCACCGGCGCTCATCAGGGCCGCCATCACGATCGGCATGAGGGTGCCGCGCCCGTCGAGCCCCGAAGCGCCGTTGTCCGCGTCCCAGGGCGCGATGGGGATGGCGGGGAGAGCCCCGGCGGCCAGCTGGGGCGTCGCCGCAAGGTAGCGCACGCCCGTCGCGTCCAGGGAGGGAAGCAGCCAGTGGCGGTTCACGGCGAGCACCGCGAACGCCACGGCCACCGCGAGGAAGAGGCCGGGAAGCAGCCCCCGGGACGCCGGGCTCACCGGGTTCCCGTCACTCCCGGGTCGGGCCGCGTGCATGCGCCCACGGGGCCGGCCTGAGGGGTTTCAGCTTGCGCTCGGCTGGAGAGATCATGACCTCATCCATCGCGGCGATGAGAATGTCCCCGGTGCGACTCGAACGCACGACCTACTGCTTAGGAGGCAGTCGCTCTATCCACCTGAGCTACGGGGACGCGGCCGAAGATCGCGACGACGGCCGGTCCCGTCCACCCGTCCGGGCGCATGATCGGGAGGTCGTGGGGACGATCGACGGAGCCCGCCCGGGTCGGCGAGCCCCGTCGCGCTCAGGAGCGCTCCTCGTCGGCGCGCCGCCCCCTCAGGTAGCCCGTGCAGTAGGCGCGCAGCGTCGCCTCGAAGCGGGACATCCCGGGATGCTCGCGCAGGCTGTCCTCCCCCCGCAAGCGAAGCCCTTCGGCGAGGGCGACGACCTGCTCCGTGAGGGCGACGACGTCCGGGTCCTTCATCAGGCCCAGCGCCTCCGGCTCGAGGTGCGCATCGTCCCCCATCCCCGTGACCACGACGTCGTCCGGGTCGATGTCCTCGTCATCGTGGGACCCGGATCGCGGCTGGCGATGCGGGATGGGCTCGTCGGGAGAGATGAAGGGTTCGCCCGCGAGGTAGGCGTCCTCGATGGCCCGCACGCGAGCCCTCCCCCGTGGCCCCCGCCGCTCCAGCCCTCGTCGGACGCTCACCCGCCGGAATCCGGGCGGGAAGGCCGGGGGCGGGAGCGCTCGTGCCCGCTCGAAGTCCTCCAACGAGGGCTCGGGTGGACTCGTGTGGTTGTGGTGCTCTTCCATCGGATACGCTCCGCGGTGATCCCCCGGGGGCGCAGGATCGATTCGCAAATATAGCGGGCCGCAAGGCGTGGCGAAACGAACGACCGCGCTCGGCCGGCCCCCTCTCCTCCCGGCTCAGAGGAGGACCTTGATGACGATGAACCCGCCGACGAGCAGCACGCCGAAGACGACCGCCAGGAGATCGAAGTAGCGATCGATGAAGCGGGCGATCGGCCGGCCGAATCGGTAGATGAGTCCGGCCACGGCGAAGAAGCGGAGCCCCCGGGACAGCACGGACGCGAGGACGAACACCGGGAAGTCGATCCTGAAGACGCCGGCGCTGAGCGTGAAGACCTTGTACGGGATGGGCGTGAGCCCGGCGAGGAATACGGCCCAGAAGTCCCAACGGTCGTACATCGCCTGGACGCGCGCGAACGACGCGGGCGAAACGCCCGGGACATACGCGTAGAACCAGTCCCCCACGAGTTGCCAGGCGCCCGCCCCGATCGCATAGCCGATCACGCCTCCGATCACGGACCCCACGGTGGCTACTGCGGCGAAACGCAGGGAGCGGCGGGCCGCGCCCAGGCAGAGGGCGATCAGGAGCGGATCGGGCGGGACCGGGAAGAACGAGGACTCGGCCAGGGCGAGGAGGAAGAGCGCCGTGGGGCCCGAGGGCGTGTCCGCCCAGTGCAGCACCCAGTCGTAGAGCCGCCGGATCCAACTTCGGCGGCGTCCGGAGGCCGGTCGGCCGCCTCCCGCGTCCGCTGTCGCGGCCACCTCGGGCTCGTCGGGCGCGCTCACGGTCCCGTCTCCTCGCGCCAGGCGAATCGGCCGAGGAGCGGCACGAACGTGCAGTCGCCCCGAACGGCCTCCTCGTGGACCACCTCCCCCTCCCTGCGCACCAGGAGGAGCTCCTGCGACTCCCGTGATCCCACCGGGATGAGCATGCGACCTCCGTCGCCGAGCTGGTCCACCAGCGCCGGTGGGATCGAAGGCGAAGCGGCGGACACGACCACCACGTCGAAGGGCTGGTACTTCTTCCATCCGATCGTGCCGTCCCCGACCAGGAGGGCCACGTTCTTCAGCGCCATGGCGTCGAGCGCCTTGCGGGCCCGCTGGGACAGCTCGCGCACGCGCTCCACCGAGTAGACGCGGTCGGCCATGAGGGCCAGGAGCGCCGTGAGGTAGCCGCTGCCCGTGCCGATCTCCAGGACCTTCTCGTCCCGCCCCGGGCGCAGCAGCGTGAGGTAGTACGCCTGCAGCGAAGGCTGGGAAGCCGTCTGCTGGTAGCCGATCGGGATGGGGGCGTCCTCGTACGCGCGTGGGAGGACGCCTTCCGGGAGGAAGATGTGCCGGGGTACCCGATCGAAGAGCTGGAGCAGCTCGAGGTCGTCGATGCCGCGCGCCCGGATGTCCTCGATGAGCCGACGGCGGTAGCCGACGAAGCGGGGGTCGTCTACAGGGCCAGGTCCCACCCGCGTATCTCCTCCAGCAGTCGATAGTTGGTAAGGTCGAGATAAAGTGGTGTCACAGATACCCAACCGTCGCGGACCGCCTGGAAGTCGGAGTCGTCCGACCCGCTCCAGTTCGCGACGCCGCCTCCGATCCAGAAATACTCCCGCCCGGACGGATCGTGGGCGCGGGTGATCGACTCCGCGTACTTGCGGCGTCCGAGGGAGGTGATCTTGATGCCCCGGACCTCGGACGGAGGCAACCCCGGCAGGTTCACGTTGAACAGCGTCTGGCGGGGAAAGTCGCGGTGGTCGAGCAGCCGCTCCAGGAGCCTGGCGATCAAAGCCTCCCAACCCTCCAACTCCTCGTGATGCTCCCCCGTGTAGCTGAGCGCGATGGAGGGAATGCCGAAGACCGTCGCCTCCATGGCCGCGGCGACCGTCCCCGAGTAGAGCACGTCCTCCCCCATGTTCGGGCCGTGGTTGATGCCCGAGACGCAGACGTCCGCCTTCTCCGCCATGAGCTCGTTGAGGGCCAGGATCACGCAGTCGGTCGGCGTTCCGTCGACGATGAACGTGCCGTCCACGGTCCGGCGGGCACGCAGCGGATGGTGGAGGGTGAGCGAGTGGCTGGTCGCGCTCTGCTCGCGGTCGGGCGCGACGGTCGTGACGGAACCGAGCGGGGCGGCCGCGGCCGCGAGCACGCGGATGCCCGTGGCGAGGTACCCGTCGTCGTTGGTGCACAGGATGTTCATGGCGTCGTGGGACGGTCGGAGCCCTCGTCAGACCTCGGGAGAGGGCTCGGAGGGTGTCAGGGTGTCGAGCAGGGCCTGGAGCTCGACCTTCATCCCGGACAGCACCTCGGGCTCGAGCACCTCCTGGCGTTCTCCCTCGATCTCTCCGGACGATCGCATCTCCTGCAGCTTCTTGCGGGCCCCCTCGATCGTGTACTTCTCCTCGTAGAGGAGGTGCTTGACCAGGAGGACGAGCTCGATCTCCTTGGGGCGGAAGACACGGTTGCCGGCTCGGTTCTTCGTGGGGCTCAGGACGTCGAACTGCGTCTCCCAGTAGCGGAGGACGTGCGGCTTGAGGCCGGTGAGGTCGCATACCTCGCCGATGGAGTAGTAGGCCTTCTTCGCGATGGGCTCGTTCATGACGAATCCTGGTTGCGCGTTCACGACCACTCTTCCGGCTTGGGATCGCGCGTCATCAGCGTCCGGAGCGCCTCCGCGGGATCCCGCCCCTCGTGCACGATGGCGTACACCTGCTCCGCGATCGGCATCTCCACCTCGTGCCGCATGGCCAAAGCGTAGGCCGCCTGCGCCGTCTTCACGCCCTCGGCCACGGCCTTCATGTCGGAGAGGATGGCTGCGAGCGTCTCCCCCCGCCCCAGCCGGTACCCGACCGTCCGGTTCCGGCTCAGGCTCCCCGTGCAGGTGAGCACGAGGTCGCCCATGCCCGCCAACCCCGAGAAGGTAGTCCTCTGCGCGCCCATCGCCACACCCAGCCGCGTGATCTCCGCGAGGCCGCGCGTGACGAGGGCCGCCTGGGTGTTGTGACCATACCCGAGCCCGGCCGTCACGCCGGCCGCCACGGCGATGACGTTCTTGAGCGCGCCGGCGAGCTCGACACCCACCACGTCCGTGTTCGTGTAGACACGGAAGTAGCCGGTCTGGAAGTGGGCTTGCACGGTGCGCGCGGCGTCTTCGTCGTGGGAGGCCACGACCACGGCCGTCGGGGCTTCGTTCGCCACCTCGATCGCGAAGCTCGGTCCCGACAGGACGCAGAAGCGCGCCATCACGGAGGCTGGCAGCAGCGCCCCGAGCACCTCGTCCATGCGCCGGAGGGTGTCGATCTCCAGCCCCTTCGATGCGCTCACCACCAGGGCGTCGGGGCCCAGATGCCGGGCCGCGTCCGCCATGACCCGTCCGACGAACTGGGAGGGGCTCACGGACACCACCAGCTCGGCCCCGCGAACGGCCTCGCCCAGTTCCTGCGTGGCGCGCAGCGTGGGTGGGAGGGTGGTGTCGGCCAGGTAGGGGTTGGCGTGGTCCTCGTTGATGGCGCGGGCGACGTCCTCCTCGAACGACCAGAGCAAGACGTCGTGCCCTCGCTTGGCGAGCAGCGCGGCGAGGGCCGTACCCCAGCTCCCCGCCCCGACCACGGCCGCGCGGACCGCGCTCGCTCACGAGGCTCGCTCCGCGGGGGCCCCCCCGCCGACGCGGTGCTCCTCTCCCCGCATCAGGCGGCGAACGTTGGCGCGATGGGCCCATACCACGACGAGCGCCAGCGCGACGGTGAACCCGAGGATGCCGCCGCCGCCCTGGTGGGGCGTGAGCGCGACGAGCGCCGGGAGCGAGAGCGCCGCGCCCATCGAGGCGACCGACACGTAGCGCGTGCACGAGCAGCACGACCGCCCACACCGCGAAGGCGCCCAGCGCGGCCCACGGTGCGAGCCCGAGGAAGACGCCCCCGCTGGTGGCCACGCCCTTTCCGCCGCGGAAGCCCACCCAGAGCGAGAACATGTGGCCGAGGATCGCCGCCGCGCCGAACGCGAGCACCCATCCGAACGAGGCGTGGGACACCGTCGGCAGGAGGCGGACCGGGACGTAGCCCTTGGCGATGTCCACCACCATCACCGGCAGCGCCCACTTCCACCCGAAGACCCGCAGGGCGTTGGTCGCGCCCAGGTTTCCCGAGCCGTGCTGGCGCAGGTCGATCCCATGGAAGGCCTTCCCCACCCAGTAGCTCGTCGGCGTCGCGCCGAGGAGATACGAGACGGCGAGGAGAAGGTAGTTCACGTGTCGCGGCTTCCGCGGATCCGGAGTCTCAGGGGGGATCCCGTGAACGGCCAGCGCGCACGGAACCCATTCTGCAGGTAGCGAATGTAGTGGTCGGGCACCTCGCGCGGATAGTTCGCGAAGAGCAGGAAGGTGGGCGGCGCGGTGGCCACCTGCGTGCCGTACTTCAGCTTGACCTGGCGCCCGCGGTGGTGGGGTGGCGGCTGCTGGCGCACGAGGGCCTCGAGCACCTCGTTCACCTCGTGCGTCTCGACGCGACGGGCGCGCTCGTCGTGGACCTCGAGCACCAGGTCGAGCACCTTGCGAACCCGCTGCCCGGTGAGGGCCGAGCTGAAGACGATCGGCACCCAAGCCAGGAAGGGGTAGCGCTCGCGCACCTGTTTCTCGAAGTGCGGCGCGGTGTTCGTCTCCTTCTCCACCAGGTCCCACTTGTTGACCACGAGCACCACGGCCGCGCCCGCCTCCCACGCGAGCTCGGCGATGCGGATGTCCTGGTGGGTCATCTCTCCCTCGCTGGCGTCCATGAGCAGCACGCAGACGTCCGCGTCCCGCACCACGCGGTCCGTGCGCAGGCTGCTGTAGTACTCCAGCGAGTCCTTGACCTTCGATTGGCGTCGGAGGCCCGCGGTGTCGATGAAGACGAGCGGGCGCCCGTGGTAGCGCATCAGCGTGTCCACCGGGTCGCGGGTCGTGCCGGCCACCTCACTCACGACGACGCGATCCTCGCCGAAGAGCCGGTTCACGAAGCTCGACTTCCCGACGTTCGGCTTGCCGACGACCGCCACGCGGATCGTCCCCTCCTCCGGCTCTTCCGCGGCGGCCTCGCGGGAGCGCGGCAACCACGCGGTCGAGGAGGTCGCCCGAGCCCTTCCCGGAGATCGAGCTCAGCGGGACCGGCTCGCCCATCCCGAGCGACCAGAACTCGTGGTGGCCCGTGTCGTTCGGGAGGTTGTCCATCTTGTTCGCCACCAGGATCACCGTGCGATCCGTCTTGCGCAGCACGTCGGCGAGCTTCTGGTCCAGGGGATGGACCCCCACCTTCCCGTCGACGAGGAAGAGGATGACCTCCGCCTCCTGGACGGCCGCGAGCGCCTGCTCGCGGACCGCGCGGTCGAGGGGCTCGTCGCTCCCTTCGATCACGCCCCCGGTGTCGACGACGAAGAACCCCCTCCCCGCCCAGTCGGCCCGGGCGAAGTTGCGGTCGCGCGTCACGCCCGGGCGGTCGTCCACGATCGCGACGCGTCGTCCCACCACCCGATTGAAGAAGGTGGACTTCCCCACGTTCGGCCGCCCCACCACGGCGACCACCGGAAGCGTGTGGCTCACAGCTCGGCCAATGCCTCCGTGATCTCGTAGCCCGTCAGGACCGTCGCGCCGCCGAGGGCACCCTCCAACTCGGCGCGGGGCATGCTGTCGATGAAGAGGGCGTCCGCGTTGAGCGCCTCCGCCGGGAGGAGCACCACGTCGTCCTCCTTCCCGCCCGCCAGCGCCGCGAGAATGTCCCGCCCCGCCAGGAGGCCGGCGACCGTGCACGTCTCGCCGAAGAAGTCGTTCACGACCTCCACCACCTCCACCTCGGCGCCCGTGGCGTCGGCGAGGCGCCCCGCCCGCTCGCGGAGGAAGGGCGCCATCGAGCGGCCGGTCACGAGCCGCAGGCGGCGGCCGTCGAGGCGCGGAACACCGCTCAGCCCCTCGTCGAAGCCGTCCACGAAGCGGCGCACCGCGCCCACGCCGTTCTCGTAGAGCGCGCCGTCGTCGTAGTAGGCGGGCCCCGGCAGGGACGCGCCCGCGATGAGGTACATCTCGTCCGCGGCGTAGCACCATCCGGAGTCGCGCTCGGAGAGCGCCCGCGTTCTGGCCCGGTCGACCACGTCGATCGCCGCACGGGCCTCTTCCTCGCGGAGGAGACGCACCGGCCGATCGAGGTTGTAGCGCGTGAGGCCCACGGGCACCACGGAGAGCGAGCGGATCCCGTCGCCCAGCCCCCACAGGTCCTCGATCGTGCGCTCCAGGTGGGCGCCGTCGTTCCACTCGGGACAGAGCACCACCTGCGTGTGCACCTCGAGTCCGCCTTCGAGGAAGAAGCGCAGGTGATCCATGATCAGACCGGCGCGGTCGTTCACCAACAGACGCTCCCGCACCTCCGGCTCCGTGGCGTGCACGGAGACGTAGAGGGGGGAGATGCGCTGGTCCACCAGCCGCTGAAGCCCCTTCGGTCCCAGGTTGGTCAGCGTGACGTAGCTGCCGTACGTGAAGGAGAGGCGAAAGTCGTCGTCGCGCAGCCAGAGGGTTTGCCGTACGCCCTCGGGATTGCCGTCGATGAAGCAGAACACGCACTTGTTCGCGCATTCGCGCACGGTGTCCGGAGCCGGCACGATGCCCACCCGCGCGCCCGGCTCCCGCTCGATGTCGTAGACGACGGACTCCCCCGCCGGCGTCAGCGTCTCGAGCTCGAGCGCCGTGTCGGCGAGGAGGAAGGTGAGGTCGATGCCGTCGCGCACGCGCTCACCGTTGATGCGGATGACGCGCGTGCCGATCTCGAGGCTCAACTCCTCGGCGATGCTCCCGGCTTCGATTTCGGCGATACGGACCACGGGACTCCATGTGCCGTGCGGCATGCGTGCTGACGGAATAGCTTGAAAAGCTAACGGAGGCGCCCCCCGACCTTCAATTCGCCGTCGGCGGGCGCGGCGGCCGGCCGGCCGGTCCGGCGCGGACGTCGGGAACCTCCTCCCGTCGCGCCGCGTACGGTAGTCGTACGGCCTTCCATCCCCCCCAAACGACGCACGATGAAGCCGTCACTCCGACTGCATGCCATCCTCGGCCTCGCCCTCGTGCTCGCGACGGGCGGCTGCGAACAGGTCGAGCAAAGCGCACGACCGCTGGCGGGACCGGACGCCTCACGAGGCCTATCTGGCCGCGCTCTCCGACGCCGGGTTGGCCGGTACGGCCCTGGTGGAGGCGTGGATCTCCGCGAGCCGCGCCGCCGTGGCGGGAGCACCCATCGTGCAGCTCCCCTTCCAGGAAGAGGGGTACATCGCGCCCGACGAGGCCGGCGCAGCCGCCTACCGGATGCACATCGGCCGCGGCCAGCGCCTGACCGCCCACGTGGGGGTGACCACGACCGAGGGGACGCGCGTGTTCGTCGACCTCTTCCGGATGCCCGACGACTCCATGGACGCGCTCCGCCCCGTCCTCTCGGTCGACACGGTTCCCGGTGACTTCGAGTACGAGCCCTGGCGCGATGGAGACTTCGTCCTGCGCGTTCAGCCGGAGCTGCTGCGTGGGGGGAACTTCACGGTCACCCTGAGCCTGGAGGCGCAGCTCGCCTTCCCCGTCGAGGGTCGGAACGAGCGAGCGATTCTGAGCGGCTGGGGGGCGGACCGCGACGCGGGGCGCCGGAGCCACGAAGGCGTCGACATCTTCGCGCCACGCGGCACGCCGGTGCTGGCGGCGGCCGACGGCGTGGTCCGCCGCGTCGAGGTCACCCGCTTGGGTGGGAAGGTCGTGTGGGTCCGCGATCCGGCGCGCAACGCCAGCCTCTACTTCGCGCACCTCGACAGCCAGGCGGTGCGTCCGGGCCAGCGCGTGCGCATCGGAGACGTCCTCGGCTTCGTGGGCAACACGGGGAACGCCCGCACCACCCATCCCCACCTTCACTTCGGCGTCTACCGCCGCGGAGAGGGCGCCGTGGACCCCGCGCCCTACCTCCGACAGCCCCGCGGCACCCTCGCCGAGCTGACGGCCGACGTGAGCGTCCTGGGCGCCTGGCGCCGGACGGGCGACGGCGAGATCCGGCTGCGGGCGGCACCTGGGCGGCGCGCGCGGGTCGTGCGCGAGCTCGAGCGCTACACGCCCGTGCGCCTCCTGGCCGGGTCCGGCGACTGGTACCGGGTACGCCTCCCCGACGGGACGTCCGGATACGTGGCCGCTCGCCTCACGGAGACGCTCGACCGGCCGCTCGAGACCCGCACGGCCTCCGTGCGCAGTCCTCTCCTGCGCGACCCCACCGCCGACGCTCCCGTGGTCTCCGAGCTGGATCCCGGCCTGGAGCTTCCCGTCCTCGGCCACTACGGAAGCTACCTCTACGTGCGCGCCCCGGGCGGCAACGCCGGGTGGATCGACGGCACCTGAGACCTGAAGGCGCCGTGCCATCCGACGCCTGCCGACAGTGCCGTCGCCCATACCGGGCATTGGCTCGAGCCTTCAGGCTGATGGCGCCTTTTCGTTAGCGATGGCAGCCGACGGGACTAGGGCACAATTGTGTTGACCCTCATCATCTCCCATCGCTCATAGCCGACGGTGCTGCCTAGCAGCCACCCCACGCTCACAATGGGACAGCGCTCTTGGCGCTCGGCCCCGACGTGCTCGGTGAGGCCCTTTCCGTGCTCAAGCGCCCTCTGCCTCCAGGTTCCCTACGACCTCCAAACGCAGGACAACGCCCATCGCACAACCATGCGGGCGCGGTCCGCGGTCGACTTCCAGAAGCTCGTCGACAAGATGGGGTGACGGGAGTGGGCGCCGACGGGCACCCGGCTTCGGGTTGAGCGTGAACGCGTACGGTCTTCTTGCCCCGGAGTGGCCGCGGTGGAATTGTGTCGCATGAAGTACGAGCGCCGTGCCGATCCGCAGCAGCCACGCTACCGGCGTCGGGCCCGCCGGATAGGCGCCGTCTGCGCGTCCGTCGTCGCGGCAGCGTGTCCAAACGGAGGCGGAGGGGGAGGTCCGACTCCTCCACCGACGCCTCCTGTCACCACGCCCCCACCTCCCGCGGCCACACTGCTCGTCGTTCCCGCGTCGGTCCACGCTGCTCCGGGAAGGGCCTTCTCACTCCGCGCGGTCGCTCGCGACCCGTCCGGCGAGCCCACGCCGCTTCCTTCGGGACTTGTGTGGACCGCGGGCCCGTCCGTGGCTTCGATCGTGCACTCTGGAGATGAGGCCGTCGTCAAGTTGCCGACCACCGCTCCCGACGGAGGCTCCTTCAAAGTCACGGTTTCGGGCGGTAGCCTGACTAGCGCGCCGGCCGAGATCAGTCTGCTCGAGGAAGGAGATCGTGTGGACGTTCCCCACACGACCGCCACACCCCCCGTCGCTGTCGTCGTAGACGCGCGGGACGGAACCTGCCAGCAGGACCTCCGCTGGAACATCACGGATGCGGCCCACCTGAACTCCGACCTCGAGGACGGGTGCGCCGATCCCCAGGAGGTAGCCGTGTTCTCCACCGATCACGGCATGAGCTTCGAGGCCGGCGAGAAGGTGGGGGCCACAGGTGGGACCACCGGGGGCGTGCCCCCCTGGACGAGCGGGGAGGATCTCCTTGCCCGCAGCACGCTACCGGCGATGCGGGACGTGGGGATCTCGGTCCGAGTACATGTGCACGACACGCTCCGCGCCCAGGTGGCCGTGGACGCGGGGCTCGAGGCCCTCGCTCTGCCGAACGCGTTCTACCGAGCCGGGAAGACGGGCATCCAGTTCACCCTGGCGGACAGCTCCATCGGGAGCGGGCCGATGTCCTTCGACGTGTCCGACTGCAGGAACTCGACGGTGATGGCGACCCTGGGTGTCGATCTGACCCAGCGGCGGCTGTACCTGGTCTACGTCCAGGAGATCACCCCCAACGCATGGAAGGGCTGGACGTGCACGCGCATGCAGGACGATCAAGGGGCGGTCTCGTTCATCTCCGCGACGTCGAAGGGTGCTACCACGGCGGCGCATGAGCTCGGCCACCTGATGGGTCTGGGAGCACCCCTGCCGAAGGACGGGCACAGCGGTAGTCCGATGCTGCCCCTCTACGGATTCGACTACACGAACCTCATGTGGGTGGGGGAGGACCTCTCGCGGGCGTTGCCCAGGACGGGTCTCACACTCGGCCAGGCGTTCCGGATGAACCTGGATCGCCATTCCTGGCTCGTACACGTGCATCCCCTCGCCACCGAGCCGAAGCAATGCCAGTGCGATCCGTACGTCGCCGCTGCGTGCCCGGTGATGTCTCTGGGCGTGATGGACCTGCCGCCTCCTCCGAGCAAAGTGCCGAACCTCGTCTGCAAGGCCGATCCATGGCCCCCGGTCTAGGAGCGATGCGTATCCCCGGCGCGGCCCGCCCGCTGCGCTTCGCGGGGCTGGGTGCCGTCCTGGTGGCGACGGCCGCGTGCGGCCTGCAGCCACTCAACGAGGACGGCCGGGAGGCGGTGCGAGCATGGCTGACGTGTGACGAGTGCGTGGACGGCGAGCGGGCCCGCGTGGGCAGCCTTGGAGCGGACGCCATCGCCACGCTGCGGGGCTCGCTGTTCGATCCCCCTAGCCAGCAGCTGGAGAACATGCGCGCTCAGTACAGCCGGTTGTATGCGATGTTGCCGTCCCCGGGCGTGGACTCGGCCACCTTCGTCGACCGGTACCTGCGCACGCTCAACGCCACGGTCAATCGTCGGGCAGCGATCTCACTGGCCGATCTCGAAGCATGGAACGTGCTTGAGGTAGCCGCCGACTCGGCTGCGACGCGGGGTGATACCGACCTCGAGTCGTTCCTGCGGGCGCAGCTTCTCCGGTGGCCCTCCCGGAGCGTCCCGGGCACCGGAATCGCGGAGAGCTGGCAAATGGTGGCGCCGGAGACCGACGTCGAGGTGTGTAACGGCGACGGGCCTGCCGCCTGCACGTCCACTGCGTCCATCGATCTGATGGCCCGGGCCAGCGGGCCGAGCGGCACGTTCGCCAACCCCTGGGCGCGCGTGTACTTCTACGCGAACCCCGCGTCATCCTCCGATCCTCCGGACCTGCTGGGCGAGGTCGACGGCTACGCGGCGGCCATCACGGATGACGAGACACAGCGCCACTACCTGTGGACGTTCAGATTCGGCCCGCACGGATGGCCCCTGGGGCGCGTGCGGGTCTTCGCCGTGGGGGTCGACTCCTCGTCCGCGGCATTCCGCACGCCCGCGGACAGCCTCGTGACGGTCGTCGGCGGGCGCTGACCGGCTCCGGGGCGCGATGGTCGGACGCGCCTCGGAGCGGCGGTCTCGTGCCCTCTCCTACTCCAACACCGGTGGCTGTGGCGGCATGCCCGCACCCGGATCACCCGGCCCGTCGGGGCATAGCCGGTTGGAGCCGGGGTCCGTCGACGGGCCTGCGACGCGCGTGTCTCCCCCGCTGTCCGTCACATCGTAGACGTCGGTCTCGAGCTGGCAGACGGCATTGCGGACCTTCACGCTCCAATCGTACTGCGCCTGGAAGTACGGCTTCAGCTTGGCCCGGAGGTCCGTATCCTTGCACGCGGCCAGGGGCAGGAGGGCGGCCAATGCCAGGACGTGCATGGTTCGTCTCATTCCTCGTCTCCTTGGATCGAGGTGCATGGTGCCCGGGCGATCAGGTCGGACCGCCCGAGTTCTTGGAGCCGGGTTCGGAACGTCCGCTCCAGAGGGGCGTCTCCGAGAACGCGCGCGGCCTCCAACCGAACGCGCAGGCTCTCGCCCAAGAATGGAAGGAACCCGAGGGGTTGAGGGTGCTCGAGCAGCGTCGCCACCCTCACAGCCTCACGGGCCTCGCCCCTGGCCAGGTGAAGGCACGCCACCGTGAGTCGCTCCACGGGGAATCCGGCGCCCAGGTCCCAGTTGAGCTCGTTGGGCGTGCCGACGTCGGGGAGGGAGACGAAGATGGCCATGGCCTGCGTGGTGTCGCCCTCTGCCAACGCGTGGAATCCCGCCAGCGAAGCGGCGAACAGGGGCGTGTTCGCGGTCATGGTCGCCCGGACGCCCGCCTCCACCTTCGCCAGATCCGTGAGGTCGCCCTCGTGGGCCAGCCAGAGGCCCACCAGCCAGGGGCCCAGCGGGTTCCGAAGGCCGGTAAACGTTCCCCCCGTCGACTGGCGCACCAACTCGACGAAGCCCCGCGCTCCCTCCTCCGTGGGGGCGCCGGCAAAAACGTCCAGGACCTCGAGCATCCTGGCCGCGACCGTTCCCGAATCGGCCGAAGCCTCCAGAAGCCGCTGGCTCTCGTCGAAGCGCCCTTCGGCGACCAACGTCCCGTGCAGGCCCAACATCCCACCCCATTGGCGGGGATATCCCCGCTCCCGGATCACCCGGAAGGCCGGCTCCGCACACGGGAGATGGGTCCCGCCTACCGCGAGCTGGACTCCAGCTTCGAGCACGGCCTGCGTGTCGGCAGCCATTTGGGCCGACCAGTCGAGGGCCTCCGCACCCTGCTCGATGCAGGTGAGCATCACCGGCAGGTGGCTGATCGTGGCAGGGTCCGCACCTGAAGCTTCGAGGCGCCTGAGATAACGCCGCGCGACCTCCAGGCTGTCGTCTCGAAGTGCATACTCCGCGAGGTGGATGAGCGGCGGGAGGAACGACGGGTCCACCAGGGCGGCCCGCCGGAAGGACTCCGGAGCCGAGACGCCGATCACGACGTCCGACAGAATCAAGTGGCGGTGGACTTCTCCGAGGAGCATCCACGCCTCGCCCCACTCGTCGTCCTCGGCCAGCGCCGCGCGGAGGGCGGCGACCGCGGAGTCCGCCCGCCCTTCCTCATAGGCCAGAAAGCCCCGCGCCAATGCCCGGTGCCGGGGTGGGAGATAACCCTCGTGGGCCAGCGCGACCCGGGCCAGCTCCTCACCCAGCTCCGGCTCGTGGGCCCACGCCGCAGCCTGCGCGCCCTTCAGCGCCGCGGGCACCAACAGGGAGTCCGCGCCGACAGCCCTGTTGAACAGCTCCAACGCCGGCCGGAAGCGGGCCTGGCGGTACTCCCGCTCTCCCTGGATCCAGATGGCAACCGCCGCGGGGTCGCGATCCGTGAGGTACGTGACATCGACCTTGCGCCCGGGCTCGACGAGCGCGGGCAGGAGCTGAACCACCGCCTGGAGGCCGAGGCGGTCGGGCGTCGTCGCGGCGGCGAGCGCGCTGCGGCTCGCACGATCCACCAGAGAATCACCCTGCGTGTCGTGCAGGAGCAGGGTCACCGACACCGAGTCGCCGCGATGGAGCACGTTGCCGTCGAGGTAGAACGCCGCGCCGCGCTCACGTGCGAGCGTCCGGGCCTGTTCGGCCGAAAGCCGTCGCGGATCGGAACGGACATCCGGATCGAGCAGACTCCATCCGTCGATCCACTTCAGGGGGTCGGTGTGCTCGAGGGCCATCCCGAGGACGAGCGCCACATCCGCACCTGCGTTGCCGTCCCCGTTCACGTCTGCCAACGGAAAGACCACGATCCTGTTGCTCGCAAGCTCCGACGCACCTCGGTGCCGGATGCTGCGGACTGCGAAAAGCGCGGCGACGACGGCAATCGTCACCCCGACCGTCGCCACGGTGGGCCGCACGAACCGACGCCGTGAAGCCCCCGACCCGGCATCGCGCGGGCGGCCGTCGGCCGGTGTAAACGAGGCGGGCTCGCCGGGTGCACGGCGCGCACCCGTCTGCGTGGCGCGTAGCGCCTGAAGGAACGCGTCGGCGGTGGGGAACCGGTCGGCCGGGAGCTTGGCGAGCGCCGTGTCGACGACGGCCTCCAGCTCCTCGGAGACCGCCGGGCGCGCAATGCGGAGCGGGGGTGGCGGCTCGCTGAGGTGTCGAGCGACCATGGCAATCGCCGTCGCGGCATGGAACGGCGGGATCCCCGCCAGCATCTCGTAGAGCACACAACCGAGGGCGTAGATGTCCGAGCGCTCATCGGTGTCACCCAGGCCGCTCGCTTGCTCCGGACTCATGTAGGCCGGGGTGCCGATCGCCACACCGGACGACGTCAGGTCACCCGTCGCCGACTCCCGAACTGCGCGGCCGATGCCGAAGTCCGCCACCATCGCGTGGCCCTCGGCGAGAAGGACGTTGGAGGGCTTGATGTCGCGGTGGATCACCCCGTGGCGATGCGCGTGTGACAGTGCCTCCGCCACCTCGCAGGCGATGCGCACGGCCTCCGAGACGGGCAGTTGCCGCTCCTGTTCGAGTCTGTGCGCAAGCGAGCTCGCCTCGTGGTAGGGCATCACGAAGTAGACGACTCCGTCCTTCTCCCCTGAGTCGAAGAGGGGGACGACGTTGGGGTGCGTGAGTGATGCCGTGATCTGGATCTCACGCAGGAAGCGCTCGGACGCGATCGAGCCGGACAATTCGGAGCGCAAGACCTTGACCGCCACCGGGCGTCCATGCTTCAGGTCGTGTGCTAGGTAGACGGTGGCCACCCCGCCGGCACCGACTTCCCGCTCGAGCACGTACCGGTCCCCGAGGGCCTGCCGAATACGAGGCGATTCGTCGGTCATGGCCGTCCCTCCGGACCGCGGTTCCACCACGGTTGGATTCCTGCGACCACCACGTGGCGAAACGAGATCGGACAGAGGTGTCGAAGTCCCGCGGGCGGCGGCGTGGCTACGATAGTGCCCAAGGTCCCTGCGCGACAACAGTCCCGCGGACGCACATCGCGGACGGGTGACCGGCCCGGCCCCCGCGCTCCGGGTTCCGCCGTCGGGACGGCCAGTGTGGGCGGTGGGTGGCTTCGGCCATCACTGGAGAAGACATCCCGCCCGGAGACGTAGGCGGGCGCTGACGGATTCGAACCGCCGACCCCCTGCGCGTAAGGACGCCCAGGTGCTTGCGGAATGCGGCGAACTCCGCCGTTCGCCACGCACTCACACGCAGAGTCCGCCTCCTCCTCACGGCGTTCCGCCGGACCTCGCCGAGTAGGGGGACACAATTGGGACACACGCATCGAGAGGGCCTGAGACGGGTTCCAGCAGCCGAGTCACGCGGTGGACAACTTCTCCATCCCGATGGCGGCCTGCGTCGTGACGACCCTCAGGTTGGGAAGTGCACCTGGCTCGCCAGCCGGCGTCAATAGAGCCGGAGACACCAACGTCTCCGCGCTCCTACGCTCGCGGACGTCAACCGGGTTTGGCACCGGGATTTTCACCGCGGGGCATCCCCCTCCCGATAAGTCGGGCCGGTTGGTGCCGGGCCCCGTCCCCGTGCTTCACGTCCCGATCCACGCCCCCCCAGGGCGAGGGGCGACTTCGCCTTGGACCACGAACGGGTCCTCCTCGGTGTTGCGATCCACGCCCCCCACGCGGGGGGCGACCGTACGTACCGTAACTACCGCCGTCGCGTGGCGTTGCCAGTGTGTATCCGCGAACCCTGTAGGACTGGCCTGCAGAGCCGGCCCGGGCGTGCGGGTAGTACTGGTAGACACCCGTATCAGCCGACCAGGCGTCGAAGCGTCACCCCCGCGGGGAGGCCGCCATCATCGATCTGGACGTCGAAGTCCTCGAAACGCCTCGGCACGCCGTTTCGCCGGGTCACGCTGACCCGATCCAAGAGCTGGTACGCCGGCGCAGAGCCGAGCTCGGACGCATGCTCAAAGACATACAGGCCGCGCGTGGCCATCATGCCCCGGGCGGCGGAGCGATCATGCTCGACCATTTCTGTCAGGGCGCTCCACAGCAACTCGAGATCCGCGTCCGAAAAGCCCGTGTCGCGCGCCTAAGCCGCGGAGACGAACCCGTGGGTGCGGTAGCGGAGAGCGCCGCGCGTACGGCGACTTCCGGGACTTCGCCGACGTCGGCGGGGGCCGAGAGGCCTTGAGGCTCCCCGACACCGAGACCGCCACCACCGACCCCGACATCGCTGCCCAGCTCGCAGCCGATCGGGTCAAGGAGCTGGAGGGGCGCCGGCGGAACAAGGTCCTCGTCGGCGTTGAAAGGGAGGCAACCCTCAAGGCGTTCGCCGGCCATCATCTCGTCGCGAAGGCCAAGGATGGGAGGACGTCGCGTCGATGGATGGATGCGACGGAGAAGGTCCTCTGCGAGGCCATCGACCATTTCGGCGAGGAACGACTCCTCACCGCCATCCGGGTGGAGGATGTGCGGGCGTGGGCCGAGCGGCTCGGAGCCCGCAGAGGAAGCGGGCGTGAACGGCTCTCGGGGGGCACGGTCCGGCACCGGCTCAACGCGCTCTCGAGCCTCTACCGACGTGCGGCCTCCGAGGGCTACGTGCCCCCCCCGTCAGCGCGCTGATGGAGAAGCCTGCCCCGAGACGGGAGGAGGCGCGGTGGCTAGAGGTCCACGAGGCTGCCCTGCTGCTCGAAAGCGTCCGAACGTACCAGCCCTTGACCGAGCCACAGCGACAGGCCCATGGCGGCGCCATCTCAGCGAACGCGAACCCCCACATCTACCCGCTCCTCGCCACGTTCCTCCTCACCGGCGGCGGCAAGTCGGAGGTGCTGGGTCTCGAGGTGGACGACGTTTCCTTCCAGCGTACACGGCGGCGCGCTTGCAGACACTTGACCACGGTGCCCCCGTGGCACGTCGCCCGGGAACTCGGCCACTCGTCGACCGACATGGTGGAGCTGGTGTACGGCCACAGGGGCCAGGTTCGCCATCGCCGGCGAGAATGTCTCGTACCTCGTCGAGGACTTCCGGGAGGTGCTTGGCGGGCGTCTCGAGGCACTGGAGGGGGCCTCAGCGGGTACCTGATCAACGATCGAATTCCGGGTCTACTGTCACCGCTATCGACACCGCACCCGGGAACGAACGAAGCGCCGCAGAGCCTCAAAGCCCTGCGGCGCTTCGCTTGACTCCAGAGCGGGCGACCGGGTTCGAACCGGCGACCCTCAGCTTGGGAAGCTGATGCTCTACCAACTGAGCTACGCCCGCATGGATGGAAAATCTAGCAGTGGCCCGGAGGGGGTCAAGCAGCACTTCCGTGCGCGGCCGTGCGCGCGGAAGGGGCGGCCCGGCTCACGCCGGGCCGCCCCTTCCCGTGACCTCTACGACGGGAGGGGACGGACGATCAGCCGACCTTGAGCGTGTAGCCGTACCCCGCGATCGGGGTGCTCGAGGTCGCGTCGACCTGGAAGCTGGTCGGCGAGTCGGTCGCGCCGACCGACACGCTCTTGGTGGCCGTGGCCACCTGGTTCCCGTTCGTGTCGTAGAACGTGAAGCTCAACGTCACGTTGGTGCCCGGAGCGAGGGTCTTGTTGATCACGGTGCCCGTCGCCGAGGCACCCTCGCTGCTGCGCACGAGCTGGAGGTCGTTCACCGTGACCTGGAGCGCTTCGATCTTGCCCACGAGCTCCGAGGCCTGCTTGCTGTCGCCCGTCTGGTTGACGGCCTGCGCCATGATCAGGTAGGCGTTCTGGTTGTTCGGATCCAACTCGATCCAACGCTCCGTCGCGGTCGGGACCTCGGCGTAGGCCGAGTCGATCTGGAGTGACCTCGCCCACATCTCGATGGCGTCACGGTCCTTCGGACTGGCCTCCGCGGCCTTCCTGAACGCCTGGGCCGCACGTTCGTAGTCCGAGCCCTGGTAGAAGCCGACGCCGATGTTGTACAGGTCCGCGTTCGACAGCCCCGGCCGGTTGAGGAGATCGTCGTAGACCTGGAACGCCTCCTGGGTGTTGCCCATCTGGACGAGCATGGCCGCGAGGTTGCGCGCCATCTCCACGTTGTTCGGGTCCTGTTCGTGGAGCTGGCGGAAGATCGCCGCCGCCTCCTCGAAGCGACCCGCGTCGGCGAGGACGGAGGCCTTGGTCAGGGGGATCGCCGCCGCGGACTCCCGCCAGCTGGCGGCCGTCGCGGAGTCGACCTCCTGCATCTTGTCGGAGTCGATGAGCGCCTGGGCCCGGTCCAGGTTCTCGAGCGCCTTGTCGTGCTCGCGCATCTGCGCGTAGATCTGGCCGAGCGTGATCATGACCTCGGGGCGCTGGTCGTAGATCGCGTTGGCCTTCTCGAAGACCTGCGCGGCCTCCGCGTACTGGCCCTGGCTCACCAGCGGGGCGGCCTGGTTGTAGAGGTCGAGCCACGCCTGCTCGCGGATGCCCTCCGTCTCGAGCTGGTAGATCGGCCGGAGCTTCTCGGCGCGGTCGAGGTAGGTGTCCGCCTGCTGGTAGTCACCGGCGCCGATCGCGGCCACGCCGGCCAGGCGGTAGGCGAGCGGGTTTGTGGAGTCGGCCGCGATCGCGGCACGGGCCGAGGTCAGCGCTTGCATGTAGAGCGCCTCGGCCTGGCTCTGGTCCTGCATGTCCTGAGCCTGCGCGAGCGACCGCTGAGCGGCCCGCGTGTCCTCGTCGTCGCGTGGGCGCTCGCCCTGCTGCAGCGTGGTCCCGCCCGCGATGGGCATGGCGCCGCCCGCCGGCGGGCCGCCCGAGGACGCGCCTCCGGCGCAGGCGCCCGTGGCGAGCGCCAGGGTGAAGACGAGTCCGAAGCGGATCTTCATCCGGTGATCCTCCCTTGAGATCGTGTAGTGGTCAGACCGAATAACTTAGAAACGCCCGAAAACGGCGTCAAACGGCGGTCGTGTCCGTTGCGGCCCCTATACGCCGGAGCGCTTCGTTTCTTCCGAGGGCGGCCAGGATCTTGCCGATGTCGGGGCCCTTCTCGGTGCCGATGAGCGAACGTCTCACGGGGTGGAAAAGCGTTGCCCCGCGGGCATTTACGGCCGCGCCTGCCTCGCGTACGACTCGGCCCAGCGGCTCCGGCTCCCACGGATCGGCGTCCGCCAGCCTCCCGGCCACTTCCCGTAGCAGGTTTCGGGCCGCCGTCTCGGCGGCGAGCTCGGCGTGCGCCGTCGCCAGCGTGGCGGCGTCCGGATAGAGCACGGGGAGGTGGTCGTTGATCTCCCCGTAGATCCCGAGTCGCGTGTGGAGCGCCTCCACCACCGCTCCCAGACGCTCTGCCGCCTCCGGGAAGCGCGCCCGATCCAGGAACGGCGCGACGTGCCCGGCGAGCGTCTCGGGATCCTCCGCGGCGACGTGCTGCGCGGCGATCCAGGCGAGCTTGTCGGGGTCCATTTGCGTGTCGGCGCGCCCCACCCGGTCCAGGGATACCGCCTTCACCAGCTCGTCCCGCGTCAGCACCTCGCGGCCCTCCGGGTCGGACCACCCCAGGAGGGAGAGGTAGTTGAGCACGGCGTCCGCGGGGTATCCCCGCCCGCGCAGCTCCGCCACGCCCGCCGCACCCTCGCGCTTCGACAGCTTGCGGCCGTCGGGGCCGAGTACGGTCGGGAGGTGCGCGAACAGCGGGCGGGGGCGCTCCATGGCGTCGAACAGGAGCGCCTGCTTGGGGGTGTTGGAGAGGTGCCCCACCCCACGGATCACGTGCGTGATCTCCATGGCGACGTCGTCGGCCACCACCGCGAAGTTGTACGTCACCCGGTGGTCGGACCTGCGAATCACGAAGTCATCGATGTCACTGGACGGGAAAAGAGATGGGTCCGTAGACCTCATCCTGGATCTCGACGACGTCCACCCCCTCCGGGACGGCGAAGCGGATGGCCGGCGGCGCGGTCCGCCGCCGCGGCGTGCGCGGCGCGCTGGGCCGGGCTCAGACCACGGCAGCGGCCGGAATAGCGCTTCACCTCCCGTCCGTCCTTCCCCACCTCGGCCTCCGCTTCGAGCTGCTCCTCCGTGCAGAAGCAGGGGTAGGCGCGGCCCGCGTCCACCAGGCCCTCCACCGCGGCGCGATGGAGGCGGGCGCGCTCGCCCTGCCGATACGGCGCGTACGGACCCCCGATGTCCGGCCCTTCGTCCCAGTCGAGGGCCAGCCACCGGAGGTCCTCGAGGATGGCGGCCTCGCCTCCCTCGACGTTGCGCTCGACGTCCGTATCCTCGATGCGCAGGATGAAGGCGCCCCCGTGCCGGCGCGCGAACAGCCAGTTGAAGACGGCCGCGCGGACGTTGCCGAGGTGGAGGCTCCCGGTCGGGCTCGGTGCGAAGCGGGTTCGAACGGTCACGTCACCGTCCCAGGTAGGTGAGGACGCGAACCGCCAGCGCGTCGGAGAAGCCCGGCACGCGCGAGATCTCCTCGGGCGTGGCCTCACGCACTCCCTTCAGGGAGCCGAAGCGGCGGAGGAGCTCCCGCTGGCGGTGAGGCCCGATACCGGGAATGTCGCCCAGGTCGCTGCGAATCGTGCGGCGGCTGCGCAGCTTGCGGTTGTAGCGGATGGCGAAGCGGTGCGCCTCGTCGCGGATGCGTTGCAGAAGGTGGAGCGCGCGGTCGCGCCGGTCCAGGCGCACGGGGTCGCGCCGTCCGGGGAGGAAGACCTCCTCCTCCTTCTTGGCCAGGGCCGCCACCTGGACGTCGTGCAGCCCCAGCGACGCGAGCGCCTCCGTCGCGGCCCCGAGCTGGCCCTTGCCACCGTCGATGACCGCCAGGTCGGGGAGCGGGCGCCCCTCGTCGACCGCGCGGCGGAACCACCGGGTGACGGCCTCCGCCATCGATCGGAAGTCGTCGTTCCCCCAGTCACCCTTGATGCGCATGTGCCGGTAGAGCGCCTTGCGGGGCTCGCCGTTCTCGAAGACCACGGCGCTGGCCACGACCTCGGTGCCCTGCATGTGCGAGATGTCGAAGCACACCATCATACGCGGGACGACCTTCAGGTCCAGCTCGTCCTGCAGGCTGTAGAGCGCGTCCTCCGCCCGATCGGCGGCGTAGGCCAGCGCGGTGACGCGGTCTTCGAGGACGTGGCGGGCATTCTGGGCCGCCAGCTCGACCAGGCGCAGCTTCTCGCCACGCTGGGGGACGTGCACCTCCACCTTGCGCCCGGCGGCCTCCGTGAGGACCTCGGCCAGCAGCGCGCGGTCGGGCACGTCCGTCGGCAGGAGGACGTCACGCGGCAGGTCGCCCATCCGCACCTGCCCGCCGCCGAGGTAGTGGCGGCTGAGCAGCGATTCGATCAGCTCCTCGTCGGACTCGTCGGCGGCGTCGCCGAAGCGGAGGGACTCGCGGCCGAGCAGAAGCCCCGCACGGATGCGCATCACCACCCCTGCCCCGAGCGCCCCGTCCCGCGCGAGCCCGACGACGTCCAGGTCCCCCCCGCTGGCCCGGTGGACGCGCTGCTCGATGGCCAGGGAGTCGAGGCCCTGGGCGACGTCACGCAGGCGTGCGGCGCGCTCGAAGTCGAGCTCGTCCGCGGCGGTCCGCATGCGGGCCTCGACGTCACGGCGCAGCTCCTCCGTCTCCCCTTCCAGGATGCGCAGGATCTCGTCGATCATGGCGCGGTAGTCGGCCTCGCTCTGCAGCCCCACGCAGGGCGCTTGGCAGCGCCCGATGTGGTAGTCCAGGCAGGGCCGCTCGGGCCCCTCCCGTGGGAGATCGTAGCGGCAGGAGCGCACCGTGTGCAGCCTCTTGACCACCTCCAGCGCCTGGCGCATGGGTCCGACGGAGGTGTAGGGGCCGAAGTAGCGGGCCCCGTCGTTCACCACCCGCCGGGTCACGTACACGCGCGGGAAGGGCTCCTGCACGGTGACCTTGATGTACGGGTACCGCTTGTCGTCGCGCAGGAGGATGTTGAAGCGCGGCCGATGCTCCTTGATGAGGTTGGCCTCGAGGATGAGCGCCTCGGCCTCCGAGCCCACCACCAGGGTCTCCAGCGAGTCCACGTGGCGCATCAGCTCGCGCGTCTTGGCCGTCTGGTCCGCTTCGCGCCGGAAGTAGCTGCGTACCCGCGGGCGGAGCGACTTCGCCTTCCCCACGTACAGCACACCACCCCGGTCGTCCCTGAAGAGGTAGACCCCCGGCCTGGTCGACAGGTGGGCGAGGTTCTCGGTCGTTACGGCCACGGCGGTCCGGGAACGGCGGGCGTGCTCAGCGTGGAGCCGCTCGGCTAGGAAGTGCGTCCGCGGCGCAGGGGCATCCCCACGCCGAGGGCCGCGGTCGCGGCGAGGTAGACTACCCCGACGGGCAGCAGCGTTTCCACCGCCACGAGGGCAGGGTGTGCGGGAGGCAGCACGAGCTGGAGGCCTACCCCCGCCGCGACCGCCACCGTCGACGCGAGGGTGATGCGCAGGACCGGAGAGGAGCCGGCGCCGTGGGCTCCGATGCGCCGCGAAAGGGCTCGCCGTAGCAGGAGGTACTCGATCCAACCGCCGGCGGAGGCACCCAGGGCGAGACCGGCCGCGCCGAGGTGGCGGGACGCGATCGAGAAGCCGTCCATGGGGAACATGAGGAGGAATCCCGACACGGACGCGACGCCGACGCGCAGATAGGCGATGCGAGCCGGCGTGCGCGTGTCGTGCAGCGCGTAGAACGCCGAGGAGAGCACGCGAGAGCTGGCCGTGGCGGGAAGACCGACGGAGAACGCCGCCAGGATCGCCCAGGTGGCCAGCGTGTCCGCGCCGCCGAACGCGCCCGTCTCGTAGAGCGCCCCCACGGCGACGTCGCCGAGGAAGAGGTAGCCCAGCGTGCTGGGCACCAGGAAGAAGGCCACCCTGCGGAGGGCCGCGGACACGCGGCCGGCGAGCGCCGCCTCCGCCTCGACCCTCATGCGCGACAGCTCGGGCAGCTCCGATGCGGCCACCGACATCCCGAAGAGCGAGATCGGCAGCATGTAGAAGGTCTGGGCGTAGCCGAGCAGCGCCACGGCGCCCGTCGCCAGGAGCCCGGCCAGCACGGTGTCGATCCACCCCGTGAGGTTCACCACGCCCCGGGCCGCCACCACGGGCGTGAAGTTCCGGATCGCCTCGCGGACCCCGGTCACGTTCCGCCCCAGGGAGAGGCGGAAGCCCTTCATGTGCGGCACCACGAACGGGATCTGGACCGCGAACTGGAGCACGCCGCCCACGAGCGCTCCCCAGGCGAGCGCCACCACCAGGGCGCGCTGGCCGAAGGCGAGGTAGAGGCCGAAGGTCACGAGCGCGGCGATCTGGGCCAGGTTCCACAGCACCGGGGCCACGTACGAGACGAAGAAGCGCCTGTGGCTGTTGAGGATGCCGAGCGCCCACGCCGAGACGACCAGCACGCCCGTCATCGGGAAGAGGATGCGAACGAGCGTCGTCGTGATCGCCTGCTGCTCCGGGCTCCACTCCCAGAACAGGAGGCGTACGAGGAAGGGCGCGAGCAGGACCCCCAGGAGCGCGAGCGTGGACGCCAAGGCCGTGAGGATGCCCAGGGCCGCGCCGGCGAACCGACCGGCCTCCTCCTCCCGCCCCTCCTCCAGGAGCTCGACGTACACCGGGATCAGCGACGCCGACAGCGTGCCTTCGCCCAGGAGGTTCTGGATCACGTTGGGCATGCGCACGGCGGCGCCCCACGCGTCGGCGAAGAGGCTGGCGCCGAAGAAGTGCGCGAACACCCTCTGCCGGACGAAGCCGAAGATGCGGCTCAAAAAGATGCCCGCGCCCACCCTGGTGGCGGCGCGGGCTCCCCGTCGCGCCTCGTCCGGGCTTCCCGGACGCGGCGGAGCCGCGTCAGTCCTGGGACTCACCCGGTGGCAGCGCGGCGCCTTCGTCCGGATGCCGCTCTTCGAGGAGCTTGTGCAGGAACTGACTCTCTTCGTCGAGGCGGGAGATCTCGTTCGTGAGCCGCTCGACCTCTCCCTCGAGGAAGGCCATGCGTTCGGCCATGAGGTCCGGAGGGCCGTCGAGGCCGCGGCGCTCGAGCCTGGACGCGAGCGCCCGGCCCAGCTGGGAATCGAGAACGATCGCCAGGAGGGGGATCAGGACGACGAGCACCAGGATCAGAGGCAAGAACATGGACCGAAGTTAGGCGGCGGCCCCGGTCGAGATCAACGGGAGGGACCGGCCGAGGGAGCGTTGCTACCTCCAACTCTACGCTCCAGGGTCAGCCGACGTTCACCTCGAAGCGTCGGTGGGCCTCGTCCAGGAAGGCCGGACCGTAGCGCGTCAGGTAGTAGAAGGGGTTCATGACGCGCTCCTGTGGCTTGCCCCGGGGAAAGAGATGGAGCTGCGCCTTCTCGAGCTGAGCGAGGGCGATCTCGTTCTCGCGCTTCAGCGCATGCACCACCTTCTTCTCGACCTCGTCCAGCGCGCCCATGGCCTGGCCGCGCATGTGCTGGACGGGGCCCTTCAAGGTCGGGTCGACCGCCTTCACCGCGGCCTCCAGCTCCCCGACGCCCTTCCCCAACGCACCGCGCAGGGTGCCGAGCGCTCGCCGCACCTCGGCGGGGACCTCCTCGCGCGTCACGTCGCTGGCGATCTCGTGGAACGGGCGGTCGAGCGCCGGGACGTCGAGGCCGAACTTGTCGAGCACCTTGCGGATCTTCGTTTCGACCACGGTGGCGCCGAAGCGCGGATGGATGACCGGCATGCGGATGCCGTGGGCGGAGAAGTAGTCGCGCAGCTGGGCGAAATACGCGATCTCCCCCGGCCCGGCCACGTAGGCGAGCGTGGGGAACGCGGTGCTCTCGACGACCGGGCGGAGGAAGACGTTCGGACTGAGCGCCGCCGGATCCGCCGCCGCGCGCGAGAGGATCTCCTCGGCCGACAGATGGGCGCCGGACAGGCGCAGGCGGTAGCCCCCGTCCTCGCGGTAGATCCGCTCTCGCCCCGCCTCGCTCTCGAGGAAGAGGTTCACCCCTCCTTCCATGAGCGACACCTGGAGGCCGTAGCCGGCCTCCTGCAGGCGGCGGTCCGTCTCCGCCAGCACCGCCTCCATCTCCTCGGAACGCTCCAGCTCCCTGCGAAGCGCCGGCGCCGAGGCGGCCTTGAGCGCCGGTTCCGCCGCGTCGGTGAAGAGCAGCCCGAACCGGCCCAGGAGAGACTCCATGATGCGGCGGAAGCCGTCGGCCAGCGTCGCCCGGTCCACCGCGGCCTCGCGCAGGAGGTCGTCGATAGGGCGCGCTGAAATCGGTCTCGGGCAGGCAGTCGAGGAAGGCGTCGCGCAGCGCCACCACGTCGGGCCCCATCGGGATCCGATGGATGGCCGGATGGACGTCCGGATCGGGAGCCGGGAGCACGGGCTCGTGCAGCTCGTTGTCCACGCCCACGATGCCGGTGTGGTTGGCCTCGTCCCAGTCATGGTCTTCCGAGCCGACCCAGAACAGCGGAAGGACGGTCCGCCCCAGACGTCCCTCCAGGGCCTCGGCCAGCCGGACGACGGTGAGCGCCTTGTACACGTTGTAGAGGGGCCCCCCGAAGAGGGCGGGCTGCTGGCCGGTGGTGACGACCCACCCGCCCTCCTCGACGAAGCGTTCGAGCCGTGTGGGGTCGCCTCCCGCGGGGAGGTGCATCGCGGCCGCGGCGCGCTCGCGGGCGTCACGGTCGAAGCGCGCGTCGACCTCGGCCGCCTTCGCCTCGTAGGCGGTCACGTCCGTGAAGTGCCCCTCGAAGAAGGCCGTCGCCTCGGGCCTGCCCTCGAGGTAGTCCCGTACCACGGGGGCACCGGAAGGGGGGGCGACGATGAGTTCGAGGTTGGGCGACGCGTCGGGCAAGTCAGGCTCCTTTGTGGTACGGCTCTCCGCGCAGGATCGTGCCGGCGCGGTAGAGCTGCTCGGCGAGCACCAGGCGCGCCATCTCGTGCGGAAGGGTCATGTCGGACAACGAGAGGTTTCGGTCCGCCCGGGACAGGACCGAGGGGGACAGACCGTGCGCCCCGCCGATCAAGAACGCGACGCCGGGCGAGGAGCGCACCGCTTGTTCCTCCAACGCGCGGGCGAGCGCTCGGGATCCCATCCCCTTCCCCTCCCGCGTCAGCGCGAAGACGGAGGCGCCGACGGGGAGACGCGGCAGCATGCGCTCGGCCTCGGCCTCCATGACGCGCTCCGGCTCGCGGATCGCGACCGGGCGCGCCTGCGTCCACCTCGATCACGTCGAGCTTCCAGTACCGGCGGGCGCGCTCTTCGTACTCCTCGACGGCATCGGCGAGCGCGCCCCGGACCTTCCCCACCGCGAGGACGACCACCTTCACCAGGGAAGCCCGCCGGCCCGGCTCACCACGGTGTCGTGCAGGCAGCGCTCGTTGTCCCGGTATGGATGGTCGAGCGTGTAGTGCAGCCCGCGGCTCTCGCGGCGCAGGCGGGCGCAGCGGACGATGAGCTCCGCCACCTGCAGGAGGTTGCGCAGCTCCGCGCCGTCCGCCGTCCAGCGGGTGCGCAGCCAGCGCAGGGCCTCGCCCGTGGAGAGGCGCGCGATCTCCCCCTCCGCGTGCTCGAGCCGTTCGTCCGAGCGCACGATGCCGACGAGCTCCCACATCAGGTCGCGTAGCTCCTTGCGGCGGGAGGCGATCCCGTCGTCGTCGACCTCCTCCGTGCCGGGCGCCGGCAGGTCCGTGGGGACCGGGGGGAAGCTCGGCCGCCGACCGTTCGTGGTCTCCAGACGGTACGACACCATGCGCGCGGCGCGGTCCGCGAACACGACCGCTTCGAGGAGCGAGTTGGACGCGAGGCGGTTCGCCCCGTGCACGCCGGAGCACGCCACCTCGCCCGTGGCGAAGAGGCCGGCGACGCTGGTGTGCCCCATGCTGTCGGTGAGCACGCCACCGCACACGTAGTGGGCCGCAGGGACCACGGGGATGCCGTCCGCGGGGTCGACGCCGCGCTCATGGCACCCCGCGACGGCGCCCGGGAAACGCTCCTCCATCTCACGCTGCGGGATGGCCGAGACGTCGAGGAGGACGTGCGTGTCCCCGTGCTCCTTGAGCTCGCGGTCGATCGCCCTCGCCACGATGTCCCGCGGCGCCAGGGAGGCCAGCGGATGGTAGCGGTCCATGAAGGACTCGCCGTCCAGCGTGCGTAGCACCGCGCCTTCGCCGCGCACCGCCTCGGAGATGAGGAAGGCGGGGTCCTCGGTGGGGTGCAGCGCCGTCGGATGGAACTGGATGAACTCCATGTTCGCGACGCGCGCCCCGGCCCGGTACGCCATCGCGATGCCGTCGCCCGTGGCGATGCCGGGGTTGGTCGTGTGCCGGTACACCTGCCCGCAGCCACCGGCCGCCAGCATCGTGAAGCGCGAGCGCACGACGCCGACCGATCCGCTGCGGTGCTCCAGCACCATTGCGCCGGTACAGACGGAGCGCCCCGAGGGGTCGGCGGTGACGAGGAGGTCGAGGGCCAGGTGGTCCTCGAGCACCTCGATGTTCGGCTCCGCGGCCACGGCGGCGAGGAGGGCCGACTCGATCTCGCGCCCCGTGTGGTCTCCCGCGCGGGCGATGCGGCGCCTCGAGTGCCCGCCCTCCCGACCCAGCGAGAGGCGCTGCCCCTCCCCGCGATCGAAGCGGGCTCCCCACTCCATCAGCTCGCGCACGCGCTGCGGACCCTCGCGCACCAGAGCTTCGACGGCGCGCGGATGGCACAGGCCCGCACCCGCCACGAGCGTGTCCTGCAAATGCAGCTCGAAGCGGTCGTCCTCGCCCAGCACGGAGGCGATGCCGCCACGGGCGTAGTTCGTGGAAGAGGCGGCTCGCTCCTTCTTGGTGACGAGGAGAACGCGCGCCCGCGCGGCGAGTTTCAACGCGAAGGTCAGTCCAGCGATCCCGCTGCCGATGACCAGGACATCCGTCGAACGCTCCACTGTGATCCTACACCTCCCTTGCCGTCACCGAGGTCAGGCGCTCCGACAGCGTCTCTCCGCCCGCTTCCCACGCGAGCGCCTGTACCATCACCCGCACGGGGGCGAGAAGTGCCGCGAAGGCTCGCAGCTTCACGGCGTCCTTCTCGGTCACCACCACCGTGCGCCCACCCGCGCGGGCCCGGATCGCCCGGGCGTCGTCCTCGGAGTACGCATGGTGGTCCGGAAAGGCCACGAGCTCCGTGGGAGCGCGCGTGGCGACCGCCACCTGCTCGGCGAACGCCTCCGGGCGGGCGACGGCGGCCATGGCCAGCGTCGGGCCTTCCGGCGCCGACGCCGGCGCGCCCCCGAGCTCCCGCCAGCCTCCCGGAAGCAGGGAGGCGACGGCGACGTCGAGGTGGGGGTGGGCCTTCGCCACGCTTTCCGCGAGGCGGCGGGCGTCGTCCGCTCCCGCTGTCCGGCGCGTGACCACGACCACGTGGGCCCGCGCCAGCGCGGAGGCCGGCTCCCGGAAGGGGCCGCGCGGGAGCAGGTGGCGTGGCAGGCCGTCCTCGGCGGCCAGCAACACCAGGTCGACGTCGCGCGCGAGCGCCCGGTGCTGGAAGCCGTCGTCGAGCACGACCGCGGTCGCCCCGCCGTCGCGGGCGAGGCGCGCCGCCGCCCGCCGATCGGGGTCGGCGACCACGGAGACGCCGGGGTTCCAGCGCCGATGCAGGAGCAGCTCGTCCTCGCCGTAGCCTCGCGCGACGAGGGCGGTCTCCAGACCCGCGTCCACCAGGAGACGGGCGACCCAGGCGCTCACCGGCGTCTTTCCGGTGCCGCCCACGGCCAGGTTGCCGACCGACACGACCCATAGCCCCTCCACCCGCTCGGCGCCCCCGCGGTCGTAGCGGCGATTGCGCCGCGTGACGGCCAGGCGGAAGAGCCACTCGGCGGGCGCCGTCAGCGAGGAGAGCGCCTTGCCTGCCGCTCCGGCCTCGCCGGCCCACCAGCGACGCACCCACCCGTGGAGCGACGCCTTCACGGCCGCAGGCGCTCCGCAGCCGCCTCGGTGAGCGCGTCCATCTCGGCCCCGATCGCGGTGGCCATCTCCTCCAGCGTCGCTCGGTCGGCGTCGCGTGGGACCCTGCGAGGAGGACCGTACTCGATGCGGATGCGCGCCAGCGGCTGGGGCACGAGGAAGCCGTCCCAGCTCCGGAACCGCCACGCACGCGATGCCGCGACGGCCAACGGGATGATGGGGAGACCGGTCGCCTGGGCGACCGCGAGCGCGCCGGGCTTGAACTCGTGCGCGGGCCCCCGCGGGCCGTCCGGGGTGAGCGCGAGGTCGCGCCCCTCGGCGGGCCGCGCGGATGAGGCCTTTCAGCCCCTTCGTGCCCCCGCGCGTGCTCGATCCGCGCACGGTGCCGTAGCCGAGCCGCTGGATCACCCGCGTGATGTACTCGCCGTCGGCGTGCTCGCTGACCAGTACGACGACCCCCTCGTTCCGGTGGAAGTGGACCATCGGGAGCAGCTGTCCGTGCCAGAGCACGAAGATCACGGGCGCGCCTTCGCGGCGGAAGCGGAGGTAGTGCTCCTGCCCGCCGCGCGTCGCCCGCGTCGTGGTGAGGAGGCCTTCCACCAGCCCCGTCCCCAGCACCCCTGCCGCCGCGAACTTCAGCTCGCTCATCGTCGTCGTTCCAGGCGGCGCTCCAGGATCTCGACGGCGAGATCGGCGACGCGGTCGGAGGCACCGGGGGTGCCCAGCGCTCCCTGGACGCGCGCGAGCCCGGCCACCTGGCGCGCCCGCTCGGGCGTGTCGTCGAGGAGAGGAAGGAGCCGTTCGGCCAGCCCCTCTACCGTCACCTCGCCCTGGAGCATCTCGGGGGCGACGCGCTCTCCCGCCACCAGGTTCGCCAGCGCGAGGTGCGGCACGCGTACGAGCCGACGGGCGAGGAGATAGGTGAGCGGGTGCGTGCGGTACGCCATGACGAACGGCGTGCCCTCGAGGGCGGTCTCGAGTGTGGAGGTGCCGGACTTCACCAGGGCGGCCCGGGCGTGGCGCAGGAGCGCGCGGGTATCCTCGACGATCGGCAGCCCCGCCGCAGCCAGCCACGACTCCGGCACCGAGGTGGCCCGGGCCAGGACCGGCTGGACCTCCGGGCGGGCCCGCTGGACTGCCTCGGCGGCTCCGGCGAAGACCCCCAGGTGGCGCTCGATCTCCTGTCGACGCGAGCCCGGGAGGACGGCCAGGAAGCTGCGTGCGGGGTCGAGTCCCCAACGCCGGGCGAAGGCGTGGCGGTCCGCGACGTCGTCGCCGCGCTCCAGGAGCGGATGACCCACGAAGGAGACGCGCGCCCCGGCCGCCTCCAGGACCTCGACCTCGAAGGGGAGGATGACCGCCACGTGGTCGGCGTATTCGGCGAGCCGGCGGGCGCGGCCGGCCTTCCACGCCCACACCTGCGGCGAGATGTAGTACAGCACCGGAACGCCGCGGGCGTGCGCCGCCCGGGCGGCCCGCAGGTTGAAGCCCGGGTAGTCCACCGGGAGGACGAGGTCCACCTCACCGGCGTCGAGGAGCGCCGGTGACCTCGGCGAGAAGGCGTCGGAAGAAGCCGAGGTGACGCACCACCTCCACGAAGCCCATCACGGCGAGCTGGTCCAGCCCGGCCAGCACCTCCACGCCTTCGGCTTGCATGAGCGGCCCGCCCAGGCCGATCAGACGCGTATCCGGAAGGCGTGCACGCAGAGCACGCGCCACGCCGGCGCCGTGATGGTCCCCCGACGCCTCGCCCGCGAGGAGGAGGATCGTCGGAGACCCCGAGGGTCTCCTCGGCCTGGGCGTCAGAGCCGCCCCAGGTACCAGATCCCGAGGGCAACCAGAACGAGGAACATCAGGAGGCGCGACATGGGCAGCCCCTTGCGTTGGCCGATCCAGTGCTTCTTGCGGTTACGTCGGGCGCGTATCAGCGACATGGCTCTCTATCCTCGTCTGGATGCCGAGGGCGACGGCCAGCGCGGCGCGACCGTCCGCCCCGCTCACGGCGGGCGTGCGCTCGCCCCGGAGGGCGTCTCGGAAGCATTCGAGCTCGCGGCGCAGCGGCTCGGTCCCATCTCCCCTCAAGGGAATACGCTCGATGATCTCGCTCAGGTCCAACGCGGCCGTGCCCGACTGGGCGGCGTCCTGCAGCTCGGACAACTCCCTGCGCAGCCGGAGGAACTCGCCGGTGCCGTCCGCCAGGTTCAGGGAGATGTATCCCGAGGGCTGGAAGAAACGCAGCTTTCGCATCCGCTCCAGCGAGACCCTGCTGGCCGTCAGGTTCGCCACCGCGCCGTTGGCGAATCCGAGGCGCGCGTTCGCGATGTCGACGTTGGGTGTGAGCACGCACACGCCGGACGCCGCCATCTCGGTCAGCGGCGCGCCGACCAGCGCCATCACGAGGTCGACGTCGTGGATCATGAGGTCGAGCACCACCGCCACGTCCGTGCTGCGCGGCGTGAAAGGCGCCATCCGGTGGGACTCGATGAAGAGGGGCCCGTCCAGATAGGGCTCGGCCGCGA
This sequence comes from uncultured Gemmatimonadales bacterium, assembly GCA_963823035.1. GTDB lineage: Bacteria > Gemmatimonadota > Gemmatimonadetes > Longimicrobiales > Gaopeijiaceae > SZUA-318. The sequence continues at coordinate 27,804 of CAWGKG010000007.1, read as the reverse complement.
GGATGGCCTGGTTGAAGCGCTCCACGTGGCCGGTCTGCACGAACGCCCCGCTCGTCTCCGCCGCCGCGAGGATCCGGTCCGCTGCTTCGAGGCTGGGCGCGAGCGGCTTCTCCACCATGACCGGCTTGCCGAGCCGCAGGGAGGCGACCGCCACGGCCTCGTGGGCGGAGGTGGGCACGGCCACCACCAGGGCGTCCGCGGCCTCCAGGAGGCCCTCCTGCGTGTCGTGCGCGGTCACGCCCAGCTGCGTGGACACCTCGGCGGCGCGTTCCGGACGGGTGTCGTGGATGCCGACCATGACCACCCCGTCGAGGGCGGCCAGGATGCGGGCGTGATGGAAGCCGAGCGCGCCCACGCCGACCACGCCGATGCGGGGACGGTCGATCGGATTCATCTCACCGCCACCTCGTCAGAGCGTGATGCCGCGTTCGCTGGCTCGGATGAACTGGAGGAGGTGCCGTACCTCGGGGATCGCCGGAACCTCCGCCTCGGCCCGGGTCACCGCCTGGCTCACGTTGAGCTTCGACTGGAAGAGGATGCGATAGGCCTGCTTGAGCGCCTTGCGCACCTCGGGAGAGAAGCCACGCCGCTCCAGCCCGATCGAGTTCAGCCCGTAGAGCGCGGGCGGGTTCCCGGCCACGCGGCAGTAGGGCGGCACGTCCTGCGGGATGCGCGACCCGCCGCCCACGAAGGCATGGGCGCCGATACGCACGAACTGGTGGATCGGCGTCATCCCGCCCACCGCGACCCAGTCCTCCATCACCACGTGGCCGGCCATGTTGACGGCGTTGGCCAGGATGACGTGGTTGCCCAGCTCGCAGTCGTGCGCGACGTGCGTGTAGGCCATGAGAAGACAGTCGCTGCCCACGACGGTGCGACCCGAGGCGGACGTGCCGCGGTTCAGGGTGGCGAACTCGCGGATCATCGTCCGGTCGCCGACCTCGAGGATGGTGTTCTCGCCCTTGAACTTCAGGTCCTGCGGGTCCGTGCCGAGCACCGCACCGTTCGAGATGCGGCAGTCCTCGCCTACGATCGTGTCCCGCTCGATGAGCACACGGGGGCCGATCTCGGTGCCGTCCCCGACGCGGACGCGCGGGCCGATGAGGGCCCAGGGCCCCACCGTCACGCCCTGCCCCAGCTCCGCGTCGGAATCCACCATCGCGGTGGGATGGATGACGGTGTCGCCGCGGGTGCCCACGGTGGTCTCACTCATTTGTCCACGATCCTCGCCATGAAATCGGCCTCGGCGACGAGCTGCCCATCCACGAAGCCCTCGCCGCGCATCTTGCAGGTGTGTCGCCGATACTGGACCATCTCCAGCTCGAACACGAGCGTATCCCCGGGCGTCACCGGGCGCCTCCACTTCACGTTGTCCATGGTCATGAAGTAGACGACCTTCTCGTCCGGCTTCTCGACCTCCTCCATCAGGAGCAGGCCGCCCACCTGCGCCATCGCTTCGATGATCAAGACGCCCGGCATCACGGGATGGCCCGGGTAGTGTCCCTGGAAGAACGGCTCGTTGATCGTGACGTTCTTGATCCCGACGATCCGCTTGCCGGGCTCGAAGTCGATGATTCGATCGACCAGCAGCATGGGGAAGCGGTGGGGGAGATACTCCATGATCTTCGCCGCGTCCACGTAGGCGCCACGACCGGCACGGCGGGCGTGCTCGGCCAACGCCCGGGCGAGCGCCACGTTGCCTGCGTGGCTCGGACGCTCGGCGATGACGTGCGCGTCCACCCGTCCCCCCAGGAGCGCGAGGTCGCCGACGATGTCGCCTACCTTGTGCCGGAGGAACTCGTCCGGCCAACGCAGCCGCTCGTTGAGTACTTCCTCATCCTCGAGCACGACCGTGTTCTGGAGATTGGCGCCCAGCGCCAGCCCGCGTTCGCGCAGACCGTCCCAGTCCTTCACGAACCCGAACGTACGCGCGTGCGCCAGCTCACGTCGGAAGCCGCCGTCGTACACGGGGAACGAGCCGTACTGCCGCCCGATGGCGGGGTGCTTGAAGTCGATGGTCCCGGAGATGCGCAGCCCCTCACCCGGGGCGGCTACGTAGGACTCCCCGTCCGTCCCGTTCACGACCACCGGGCTGTGCAGCTCGATGCGACGCGCGTCAGCGCCCTGCTCCTCCACGCCCGCGTCCTCGAGCGCGGCGACGAAGTCGACGAACGACCCGTCGCGGATCGGGACCTCCGGGCCGGTCACCTCCACCACCACGTTGTCGATAGGGAGGCTCGCGAGGGCAGCCATGACGTGCTCGACCGTCAAGACCTCGGTCTTCCCGCATCCGAGCGTGGTGCCGAGGTCCGTGCGCACGACGTGGTCGAGCGTGGCCGGGATCTCCGGAGCGCCTTCGAGGTCGGCCCGCCGGAAGCGGATGCCGGTACCTACGGGTGCGGGGTGGAAGACCAGGGAGGCGGGACGTCCGGAGTGCACGCCGATGCCGTCCATGGCGACTTCCTTGGCGACGGTGCGCTGTTTTCCGGGGTTCATGCCCCTCCTGGGTGGGAGGACCGTACGTGACCAAAACACAGGAAGGTAATCACAATCCGGTTACCGATCTAACCGGTCGCCGGAGTTCTGTAGCGCCTCGACCTCGGCCTCGAGCGCTTTGACCCTCCCGAAGAGCTTCTCGATGCGCCCGAGATGGGCCTGGCGGTTCATGTCCTCCCGGTGGGGCCGGGCCGGATGACCGGACATCACCTCCCCGGCGGGCACGTCCCGCATGACCTTCGCGGCTACTGCAAGACGGGCGCCGTCCCCGATGTGGAGGTGGTTGATGATTCCCGCCTGCCCCCCGACCCACACGCGCTTGCCGAGGCGCGTCGAGCCGGCGATGCCGACCATGCCGGCCAACATCGAGTGCGCGCCGATCCGCACGTTGTGGCCGACCATGACGAGGTTGTCCAGCTTGACCCCCTGCTCCACCACCGTGTCACCGATCGAGCCTCGGTCCACCGTGGTGTTCGCGCCGATCTCGACGTCCGACTCGATCACGACGCGACCGACGTGGGGGATGCGCTGGTGCGCCCCGTCGAAGAAGACGTAGCCGAAGCCATCGGCACCGATGCGGACCCCCGCGTGGAGGATGACCCGGTCCTCCAGCACCGAGCCCGGGTACAGCACCACGTGCGGATGCAGCGTGCAGCCCTCACCGATCTTCACGTTCCGTCCGAGCACGCTGTGCGCGCCGATGCGGGAGCCGTCGCCGACCTCGACGCCGTCCTCCAGCACGACGTAGGGGCCGACGGCGACGTCCGTGCCCAGGCGGACGCCCGTGCCCAGGACGGCCGTAGGGTGCACCCCGGCAGGCCCGGGTTGGGCCGGGTAGAGGTGCTTCAGGAGGGTCACGAGAGCCCGGTGCGCCTCGTCCACCACGATGCATGGCCGCTCCGGGTCGACGTAGCGCGCCATGTCGCGTGTGACGAGGAAGGCGCCCGCGCGCGAATCCGCCGCGGACTTCGCGTACCGCTTCGTGGTCAGCATCGCGAGCTCGTTGGGGCCGGCCTCGTCCATCGGACCGACTCCATGAACGCTCAGCGTGCCGTCGCCGCGTAGCTCGCCGCCGACCAACGCCGCGATCTCGGCCAGCGAGAGGACGCGCGTCGCCGCCCTCGGATGGGACTCCTCCATGGAACGCTCCGAATGAAGAAGGGCCCACGGGCGCATGGCGATGCGCCCGTGGGCCCCGGGTTTCTACACCGTCTGTTGGCCCTCTACTGGGGCTCTCCGGTGGGCGCCTCGGCCTTCAGTCTGCGGATCACTTCCTGGGTGAGGTCGAGGGAGGGATCCGCGGCGATGATCGAGCCGGCCGCGACGTCGAGGATGAGGGCGTAGCTGCCTTCCTCCCGCATCTTCTCGATGATCGCGTTGACCTTGTCCATCACGGGCTGGATGAGCTCCGCCCGGCGCTGCGCCGCGAGCTGGTCGAGCTCCTGCATGCGCTGCTGGGCGTCGGTGGCCTTCTGCTGGATCTGCTGCTGGCGGTTGCGCTTTGCCTCGGGGGAGAGGGTCAGCTCCTGTTGCTGGAGCTGCTGCTGCATTCGCTGAAGCTCGTCCTGGAGTTGCTGGGCTTCATCCGTGTAGCCCTTCATGTCCTTCTCGAACGCGGTCTGCGCCTCTTTTGCGCCGGGTGCGTTGCTGAGGATCTCCTGGGAATTGATGTAGCCGATCTTCAGCGTCTGCGCCTCCGTGGTGCCGGCGACCAGCGCGAAGACCAGCGCCAGGGCGGCGAACGGGGTGCGTCGCATGGGCTTCTGCTCCAGTGGGGGTGGGGCTGGTATGTACTTCGCCCTCCGGACGAGGACTCGTCCGAGGGAGGGCGGTTCTGCTGCGTGTCATCGAGTACCTGGACGTAGTAGTCCAGGATCCGCGCACATGTTCCCGTGTTCCCACGCGAACGAGACACAGCCTGTCAATTTGGGCGGCAGGCCCGCGCCTGTACAGGCGCGGAGGGTCTGAATCAGTAGCCCGGGCCCATGCGGAAGTGGAGCTGCCAGCCGGGGGTCGCCTTGTCGAAGCCGTACGCGTAGTCCAGGCCGATCGGCCCGAACGGCGTCACGAGCTGGAGGCCGAAACCGGCGCCCCGGAACAGCTTCGTCGGGTCGATCTGGGCGGGCGTCCGCCAGACGTTACCGGCGTCGTAGAAGGCCGACAGGGAGATCTGGTCGTTGAGGCGCAGGGCGTACTCGGCCGTCATGCTGAAGAAGGCGTTGCCCAGGCGCTGGATGTCGAAGATCTCGGTCGACCGCTCCGGGTAGTAGCCGAGCGGCGTGATCTCGGTCTCGCCGTAGCCGCGCAGCGGCTGGCCGAACTGCACGCCGCCCATCCAGAAGCGATCGAAGGGGAAGGCGTCGGCGTTGCCGAACACGGCGCCCGCCTTGAGCGACAGCCCGAGCGCGAAGCGGATCGGGCGGCCACCCGCCCCCTGGTCGCCGAGCTGTCCGACGGGGACGTACCACGTTCCCTCGCCCAGCACCTTCGTGAAGTTGCCGTCTCCGCCCAGGATCCCGCCGTTGGCCTCCACGTTCAGGCTCTGCTTCGAGCCGATCGTCGGGAAGAGCGGATGGTCGAGCGTGTTGCGCGTGATGCCCATCGACAGCTGGCTCTGGACGCCGGGGGCCCGGCCGAAGAGCGAGGTGTCGTCGACGTTGCTGAACTGCTCGTACTTGGTGCGCGAGATCGAGTAGCCGAGGAAGACCCGCGTGAAGCGTGAATTCGGCCAGGGCACGCCGAAGCGCAGGTTCGTGCCGAGTCGCTTGCGCCGTCCCGTGGAGAACTGATAGAAGCGGTCGCGCGAGTTGAAGAGGGAGGCGGACCCCGAGATCCGGCTCTGGAAGAGGGCCGGGTCCGAGTAGCTCAGCTCGAAGCTGTTGAGGTACCGTCCGAAGTCCCACCGCAGCGAGCCGGACTTGGCCTGACCGAAGAGGTTGGGCTGCTCGTAGCCCAGGAAGCCGGACAGCCCCACGCCCCCCCCGACCGACGTGCCGAAGTTGATGGAGCCGGTCTGCTTCTCCTTCACGTGGAAGGTGATGTCCACGTCCCCGTTGTCGAGCGGCTTGATCTCCGGCACCGGCATCGGTGACTCGAAGAAGCCGAGGGAGGAGATGCTCTGGTAGCTGCGCAGCACCCGATCCTGAGAGTACACGTCGCCGGGGAGGATGGTGATCCGGTCCCGGACGACCCACTCGTAGGTGTAGTCGTTGCCGACCACGGAGACCCGGTTCACGATCGCCGGCTGACCCTCCTGGATCTGCCAGCTCGCGTCCACCGTCGGCCGCTCACCCTCCTCGATCGGAGGATGGCGCGTGACGATCGGGTTGATCTGCGCGTAGAGGTAGCCCTCGTTCGCATACTCCTGGCGGGCGGTGGCGATCGCCTCGTTGAACGCCTCCGCGTCGAAGACCTCACCCTCCTGGCCCTGGGCGTCCCTGCCGCCGATCCCCAGGCTCCGCAGGAGGCCGCCCTCCTCATGCCGGAACAGCCCCTCGAGCTGCTCGTCCTCGAAGCGCGAGTTCCCCTCGATCGAGAACGAGGAGAGGAGATACTGCGGCCCCTCGTCCACCGTGACCTCGACCTTCGCCTTCCCCGTCTGTGGATCGATGAGGAGGGTGTCGGAGCGCACCTGGAAGTCGAGGAAACCGTGCGAGCGGTAGAGCGCCGGGAGGCTCTCCGTGAGATCGGTCTGGAACCTCGCGTCGTCGTACGACCCGGACCGGAACCACCAGAAGCCCTCTCGCTTGGTGGACATCGCGCCGCGCAACTGGTCGTCGGCGAGCGCCTCGTTGCCCGTGAAGTCGATCTGCGCGACGGTGACGCGCTGTCCCTCGGCGACGTCGAGCGACACGTCGACCTCGTTGTCCGCGCCCTCCACCGGCTCGACACGCTCCTGGATCGAGGCGAAGGGGATGCCCTCGTCCGCGAGCTCCGAGCGGATGAACGCCTTGGCGTCCAGGATGGACTGCGGGTTGAACGGAAGGCCCGGCTTCAGGCCCGTGGTGTCACGCGTCTGGCGCTCCGAGGCGTGCTCCAGCCCGTTGATGGCGACACGCCGCACCAGGGGTCGCTCCTTGACCTCCAGCACGAGCGTGACGCCGGGCGCGCTACCGCGGGCCCGCACGACGACGTCCTCGAACTGGCCGGTGCGCAGCAGCGACTTGAGGCCACGCTGCACGTCGCGGAAGGTGATCTCCGCGCCCGGTTGGACGGCGAACACCGTGCGCACGTTGTCCGCCGTGACGCGGCTGTTGCCCTCGACCACCACCGAGTCCACGCGCTGCGGGCCAGGGGTGGCTTGACCGGCCTCCTGACCCGCTACAGCTGTGGCGCTCGACAGGGCCATAACGGCGGAGAAGGCCGCCGCCGTCGCGGTGGCCTTCCCCATCCTCACCAGAATGGATCGTCTTCCCGACATCCTCACGTCTTCGTCGTAGATCCCGCTTGCAGGGTGAGTCCGTCACCGCCTGGGCTGGCGCCCACCTCGATCTCGTCTCCCGCGGAGAACTCCGCGGTGAGGATCTTCTCGGAGAGGGGATCTTCGAGGTAGCGCTGGATGGCGCGCTTGAGCGGCCGGGCGCCGAACTTCTCGTCGTATCCCTTTTCCACCAGGAAGAGCACCGCCTCGTCCGTGAGACGGATCGAGAGCTCCTCCTCCTCCAGGCGCTTACGCACGTCGGCCAGGAGGATGTGGACGATCTCCGCGATCTCGTCGCGCGACAGCGGGTGGAAGACGATCACGTCGTCCACGCGGTTCAGGAACTCCGGATTGAAGGCGCGCTCGACCTCCTGGCGCACCTTGTCCTTCATGATCTCGTAGCTGGTCTTCGGGTCGCCGGCCTGGAAGCCGAGGCCCCCGCCCTTCGAGACGTCCCGGGAGCCCAGATTGGACGTCATGATCAGGACGGTGTTCTTGAAGTCGATGACCCGTCCGTAGTTGTCCGTCAGGTGGCCCTCGTCGAGCACCTGCAGGAGGATGTTGAACACGTCCGGGTGCGCCTTCTCGATCTCGTCGAGGAGCACCACGGAGTACGGGCGACGCCGCACGGCCTTGGTGAGCGCGCCCGAATCCTCGTAGCCGACGTATCCCGGAGGCGCGCCGATCAGGCGCGACACCGAGAACTTCTCCATGTACTCGCTCATGTCGACGCGGATCAGCGCCTCCCGGTCCGCGAACATGAACTCGGCGAGGGCACGCGCCAACTCGGTCTTTCCGACCCCGGTGGGCCCGGAGAAGATGAACGAGCCGATCGGGCGACGCGGGTCCTTGAGCCCTGCCCTGCTCCGCCGGATCGCGCGGCTGATCGCTTCGATGGCGTCCTGCTGGCCGACGATGCGCCGGTGCAGCTCGTCCTCCATGTGCACGAGCCGCTCCGACTCCGTCTGCCGGATGCGCGTGACCGGAACGCCGGTCCACCGGCTGACGATGAAGGCGACGTCCTCCGCGGAGATCTCCGGGCGGTGGCGCTTTCGCTCCTCCTCCCAGGCCTCCTGACGCTCCCGGATCTGCTGGCCCAGCTCCCGCTCCTCGTCGCGCAGCTCGGCCGCACGCTCGAAGTCCTGGTTGCCGATCGCCTCCTCCTTGCGGCGGGCGATCTCGGCCAGCTGCTCCTTGAGCTCCTCCACCTCCGGCGGCGGCACCTGGCTCGCGATGCGGGCGCGGGCGCCGGCCTCGTCGATCACGTCGATGGCCTTGTCCGGGAGGAAGCGGTCCGTGATGTAGCGATCCGAGAGGCGCGCGGCCTGCTCGAGCGCGTCGTCCGGGATGACGATGCGATGGTGGTCCTCGTAGTGGCTGCGCAGCCCCTTGAGGATCTCCACCGTCTCGATCACCGCCGGCGGATCCACGATCACCGGCTGGAAGCGCCGCTCGAGCGCGCCGTCCTTCTCGATGTACTTGCGGTACTCGTTGAGCGTGGAGGCGCCGATGCACTGCAACTCACCACGCGCGAGGGCGGGCTTCAGCATGTTGGAGGCATCGATCGCCCCCTCGGCCGCGCCCGCGCCCACGAGCGTGTGCAGCTCGTCGATGAACAGGACCACGGTCTTGCTCTGCTGGATCTCGTTCATCACGGCCTTGAGCCGCTCCTCGAACTGCCCGCGGTACTTCGTGCCCGCGATCACCGCGGCCATGTCCAGCGCCAGGACGCGGTTGTCCTTGAGCGCCTCCGTGACCTCGTTGCGCGCGATGAGCTGGGCGAGACCTTCGACGATCGCGGTCTTGCCCACGCCCGGCTCCCCGATGAGGACCGGGTTGTTCTTCTTCCGACGGCAGAGGATCTCCACGACCCTTTCGATCTCACCAGTGCGCCCGATGGTTGGATCGAGCTTGTTCTGGCGCGCCAGCTCGGTGAGGTCGCGGCAGAAGTGATCGAGGGCCGGGGTCTTCGATTTCTTGTCGCCGGGCTTGGTGCCCGCACCCTGCGGCGAGGCGCCGGAGCCGATGCCGGCGGGCTCGGAGGGCGTGACGTCGGAGCCGAGGACCTTGAGCGTCTCCGCGCGCGCCTCCTCGAGGGTGACGCCGAGGGAATTCAGCACCTGGGCGGCGATGCCCTTCTCCTCGCGCAAGAGCCCGAGCAGGAGGTGCTCGGTGCCGACGTAGGAGTGGTTGAAGTCGCGCGCCTCGGCCATCGCGAACTCGAGGACCTTCTTGGCACGGGACGTATAGGGGAGCTCACCGAGGGCGATCGTGGCCTTGCCCTTGCGCACGGACTCCTCGACCCGCTCGTGGATCTGGTCGAGGTCCACGTTGAGGTTCGTGAGGACGGCCGCGGCCACCCCCTCGCCCTCCCGGATGAGGCCCAGGAGGATGTGCTCGGTCCCCACGTAGTCGTGCTGAAGCCGGATGGCCTCTTCCCTGGCCATCGCCAGAACCTTCCGGACCCGGTCGGTGAAGTTGTAGTTCATCGCACGTCTCGGCGGACTCGCCTCTCCTCAGGCACGGGAAGAACCTTCGTCCGGCCCCGTGGATCCGGGGGGGACGTCTCCTTCGGTTGCAAGGATGCGCCGGACGTACGTCGCACGGTGCGCATCGCTTTCGGTTGGTGGGAGGTCACGGCTGGCTGCCTGCTCGAGATGCGCAGGCTGCGTGAAGATCATGATTTTGTTGAGCGTGTATACCCGAAGCCCCGGGAGGAGTTTCAGGCTCGCGCCCAAGCGGACCCCCGAGAGGAGGTTCATCAGCTCCTCGAAGGAAAGGGCCCGCGCGTAGCGCAACAGACCGTACGCCCTCCAGATCTTGTCCTCGGTCACGGCGCGCGCGTCGCGCAGCAGCGTCTGGCGGGCCTTGTTCTCGTATTCGATCACCTGGCGGACGATCTTGTCCAGGTGGTCGACGAGGTCCTCCTCGGTCTTTCCCAACGTCGTCTGGTTCGAGACCTGGAAGAAGTTCCCCACCACCTCCGAGCCCTCTCCGTAGAGGCCCCGGAAGGTCAGGCCGACCTGGCCGAGGCCCTGCAGCACCTTGCCGATCTCCTTCGTGAGCACCAGGCCCGGCAGGTGCATGAGGACCGAGGCGCGCAGCCCCGTTCCGACGTTCGTCGGGCAGCTCGTGAGGAAGCCGAACTCGTGGTGGTAGGCGTACGGAAGATCCTGCCCCAGGTCCTCGTCCAGGCGGTCGACCATGCTCCAGGCTTCCTGGAGTCGGAGGCCCGACACCAGGCTCTGGATGCGGAGGTGGTCCTCCTCGTTGACCATCACGCTGAGCGGGTCGTGGTCGGTCAGGAGGACGGCCGCGCCGCGCGGCGGGCCGCCGCTCTCGGACTCGCCCAGGAGGTCGCGCGACACCAGGCGGCGCTCGAGGAGGATCCTGCGGGCGCGCACGCCCACGTCGGCCATCTCGAGCAGCGTTCCCCGCGCCGCCGCGGAGGACCCCGTGGTCGAGTCGCGGAAGCGGCGCAGCACCGCCTCGCGGTCGTTCACGCGCGCGCGCGGCCCGAAGGCGTGGCCCTGCATGTTGCGGGCGAGACGGACGCGCGTGGAGAGCACGATGTCGGCGTGGTCGCCGCTGGCCTCGAGCCAGGACAGCCCGTAGTCGGGAACCGCGGTCAGGTCGTCCACGAGCGCCTCACCCCGCCGGCTCGAGCGTGCGGATCTGGTCGCGGATCCGCGCCGCGCGTTCGAAGTCCTCGGTATCGACGGCCCGCTGCAGCTTGCGCCGCAGCGCCTCGAGCCGCTTCTCCATCTCCGAGGCCGACGGGTCGGGCGGGAGGTAGACCTTCCCCATGTGCTGGGTGCCGCCGTGGATCCGGCGCAGGAGTCCCCGCAGGTGAGACTCGAAGGTCTCGTAGCAGTGGGGGCAGCCGAGTCGGCCCGTCTCCCGGAAGTCGCCGAAGGTTAGCCCGCAGAAGGAGCAGTGCTCCGTGGGGCCCTGGCGCCTGCGCGGTGCTCTCCTCCCCCATCTGGGCGAGGAAGTCGGTGAGGGGGAAGTGCATGGGCTCCGGAGTGGTCTCCAACCCCTTCTCCGCGGCGCATTTCTCGCAGAGGTGGTACGTGGACATCTCGTTGTTCACGATCTGCGTCAGATGCACCACGGCGTCGCCGCCTCCGCAGTTGTCACAGACCATGATCTCCTCCCCTGCTCGGTACCTCTCGCCTCTTCACTCCCCTCGCTACCCCGAACCGTGGTCTTGGAGCCGTCCGTCGGCGAGCAGAAGGGTGCGGTCCGCCCGTTCGGCCAGCTCTCGATTGTGGGTCACCAGCACCATCGACAGCCCACGCTGCTCCCGCAGCCGGAAGAGCAGGTCGTGGAGACGCTCGCTGGTCTGGTTGTCCAGATTTCCCGACGGCTCGTCGGCCAGCAGCACGAGCGGCCGGTTCACCAGCGCCCGCGCCACCGCCACCCGTTGCTGCTCACCGCCGGAGAGCTGCCGGGGCTTGTGGTCCTCCCGGTGGGAGACCCCGACGGCGTCCAGGAGATCCCGCGCCCGGCTCCTCGCCTCGTCCATGCCGTCGCCGCCCACCAGGGCGGGCATCATCACGTTCTCGAGCGCCGTGAACTCGCGGAGGAGATGGTGGAACTGGAACACGAATCCCACATGACGATTCCGCACCGCCGCGAGCGCCTCGTCGTCGAGCCCGGCGACCTGCCGGCCGCCGAGCAGGACCTCTCCCGCCGAAGGTCGGTCGAGCGCGCCGAGGATGTGCAGGAGCGTCGACTTCCCGGCGCCGCTCGCGCCGACGATGGAGACCGCTTCCCCGTGCTCCACGCGCAGCGCGACCCCGCTCAGGATCTCGAGCTCGCTCCCGTCGCCGACCAGGAAGCGCTTCTCGACCTCCCGCGCCTCCAGGGGGGCGACCGATGCCGCCACCGGGCCGTGGTCATTCATGGCGGATCGCGTCGACCGGCTCCAGGCGCGAGGCCTGCAGCGCGGGATAGATGGTCGCGGCGAAGGCCACCGCGATGCTGGCTCCGATGATCTGGAGGACGTCCGAGACCTTCACCGACACCGGAAGGTGGTCCACGAAGTACACCTCCGGCGGGATCGGGATCAGCTGGTACGTCCCCAGCGCCCAGGCCAGCACCAGGCCGAGCACCGTGCCCGCGACCGTGCCGACCACGCCGATCCAGGCGCCCTGCAGGACGAACACGGTGAGGATGCCTCGCCGGGTCATCCCCATCGCCTTGAGGATCCCGATCTCGCGCGTGCGGTCCGCCACCACCATCACGAGTGTGCTGATGATGTTGAAGGCCGCGACCACGACGATCAGGAAGAGGATCAGCCCCATCGCCAGCTTCTCGAGCTTGAGCGCGCTGAAGAGGGCGTTGTTCGTGGTGATCCAGCTCTCGACGCGATAGGGAAAGCCGAGACGCGCCTGGATCTCGTCGCCGATCTGGGTGGCCAGGGCGGGATCCGTCGTGCGAACCCCGATCCCCGACACCTCGTCCCGTCCCGCGATGCCCAGCAGGTCCTGCGCGTCCTCGAGGCGCGTGTACACGTTCTTGGTGTCGTACTCGTACATCCCGGTCGTGAACGTTCCCGTGACCTCGAACCGGCGGACGGCCGGCATGGTGCCCATCAGCCCCTGGTGGAGGTTCTCGAGCCCATAGACGACGAGCGAATCCCCCACGAAGAGCTGCATGCGGTCGGCGAGGCCGCTGCCGACGAGGATCGGCGTCGCGCCCGACTCGGGCGGATCCAGGTCGAGGGCGCCCTGGACGATCCTGCGTTCGAGGTCGGTGGCCGATGCCTGCGAGGTATCGATGCTCACGCCGTAGAGCGTCGCCGGCTGTGTGTACTCGTCCCCCGGCTGTCCCCGCGTCAGCGCCACCTCGGTCAGCACGAACGGGGCCGCCGCGACCACCCCGGGCACGGCGAGCGCCGTGTCACGCACGGCCCGCCAGTCCCCCATGCGGAGCGAGCTGCCCTGGCGGAGGATGTACACGTGCGGCGTGGACTCCAGGATCTTCCCGCGCAGGTCCTCCTGCATCCCGTTCATCACGGCGATGACCACGATCAGGGCGGTCACCCCCACCGTCACGCCGCCCAGGGCGATCCAGGTGATGAGCGAGAGCAGCCCGCGGCTCCTCCCGGCCCCCAGGTAGTGGCGCGCGATGTACCAGTAGAGCCTCCGCATCAACGCCTCCTCCGCCCGCGAGCTCACTCGTCGGTCCGCAGCGTCGGGAACAGGATGACGTCGCGGATCGAGGGCTGGTTCGCGAGGAGCATCACGAGGCGGTCCACGCCCATCCCGACCCCCCCCGTCGGCGGCATCCCGTATTCCAGCGCCCTGATGTAGTCCTCGTCGATCTGCTGCGCCTCGTCGTCGCCTCCGGCCCTCAGCTCCGCCTGCTCCTCGAAGCGGCGGCGCTGGTCGAGGGGGTCGTTGAGCTCGGAGAACGCGTTGAAGACCTCCATTCCCGCCATGTACAGCTCGAAGCGCTCCGTCAGGCGCGGCTCGCCGCGCTTCGGCTTCGCGAGCGGCGACAGCTCCTTCGGATGGTCGAGGACGAACGTGGGCTGCACCAGGCCGGGCTCCACGAGCTCCCCGAAGAGCTTGTCGATGAGCTTGCCGCGCCCAGCTCCGCCCAGGTCGGGAATCGAGAGCCGCTCCGCGCGGCGCCTGAGCTCCGCGTCGTCGAGGTCGTGTACGTCCGTGGACAGGGCCGCCGAGAGCGCATCCACCAGGCGGAGGCGTGCGAACGGCGGTTCCACCGCGATCTCGTGCTCTCCGAAGGTGAACGTGCGCCGCCCCAGCACCGTGTCCGCCACGTGGACGACCAGGCGCTCGACCAGGTCCATCTGGTCTTCGTAGTCGGCGAACGCCTGGTACCACTCGAGCATCGTGAACTCCGGGTTGTGGAATCGGTCGATGCCCTCGTTGCGGAAGTCCTTGCTGATCTCGTAGACGCGGTCGAGCCCACCGACCAGGAGCCGCTTCAGGTACAGCTCGTCGGCGATGCGCAGGTACATCGTCTGGTCGAGCGCGTTGTGCTTGGTCACGAAGGGGCGGGCCGAGGCCCCGCCGTAGAGCGGCTGCAGCGCCGGGGTCTCGACCTCGAGGAAGCCCTCGTCGTCGAGGAAGCGGCGCAACTCGGTGACGACGCGCGCCCGCGTGCGGAACACCTCGCGGACGTCCGGGTGGACGGCGAGGTCGGCGTACCGCTGGCGGTAGCGGGACTCGGTGTCGGCGAAGCCCGAATGGACCGTGCGCTCCCCCGTGTTCGCGTCCACTTCGACCTTACCGAAGGGAAGCGGGCGCAGCGACTTGGTGAGCAGCGTCCAGGACTCGACGCGCACGGTCACCTCCCCCATCCGCGTGCGAAAGGCAGGCCCTTCCACGCCGATCCAGTCGCCCAGGTCGAGGAGGTCCAGGTCGGTGAAGGACGGCTCGCCCAGCACGTCCTTGCGGAAATAGAGCTGGACGCGACCGGAGGCGTCCTCCAGGTGCGCGAAGGCGCTCTTCCCGTGCGAGCGCCAGGCGACCAGGCGTCCGCCGAGGCATACGCGGCCCCCGTCCCCGGCCTCGCTGAGCGTGCCCGCCTCCTCCGCGGCCTCGAACGCCGACGCGGCTTCGCGGGCGCGATGCGTGGGCGACCAATTGTAGGCGAACGGCTCGATGTTCCGGTCCTTCAGGGTGTCGAGCTTCTCGCGCCGTGCCCGAAGGACCTGGTTGAGATCTTCCATGCGACTACGCGGCCGACGCGGCGCCGAACTGCTTCAGGTAGGCTTCGATGAACGGGTCGAGATCCCCGTCCATGACGCGCTGGACGTCACCGATCTTCAACTCGGTCCGGTGGTCGTTGACCATCGTGTACGGCTGGAAGACGTAGGAGCGGATCTGTTGGCCCCATGCGATCTCGGTCTTGGTGGACTCGAGCACCGCGCGCTCCTTGTCCCGCGCCTCGAGCGCGTGCTGGTACAAGGCGGCCCGGAGCATCTTCATCGCGGTCGCCTTGTTCTTGAACTGCGAGCGCTCCTGCTGGCAGGCCACCACGATGCCGGTCGGCTCGTGCGTGATGCGCACGGCCGAGTCGGTCTTGTTCACGTGCTGGCCGCCCGCCCCGGAAGCACGGTAGGTGTCGATGCGCAGGTCCCCCTCGTCGATGTCGATCTCGATGGTGTCGTCGATCATCGGGTAGACGAATACGCTCGCGAAGGAAGTGTGTCTGCGCGACTGGGCGTCGAAGGGTGAGATGCGCACCAGGCGGTGCACGCCCGCCTCGGCCTTCAGGTAACCGTAGGCGCTCATGCCGTTGATCTCGAGCGTGGCGCTCTTGATCCCCGCCTCCTCCCCAGGCTGCAGATCGAGGATGTCCACCTCGAAGTCGTGCCGCTCGGCCCAACGCGTATACATGCGCATGAGCATCTCGGCCCAATCCTGCGATTCGGTCCCCCCGGCGCCCGGGTGGATCGTGACGATCGCCTCGCGGTGGTCGTCCTCACCCTGGAGCATCGTCTTGACCTCCAGCGACTCCACCCCCGCCGTCAGCGCGTCGAGGCCACGCTCCCACTCCGAAAGGAGCTCCGCGTCCGACTCCTCTTCGAGGAGCTCGGCCATGGCCTGCAGGTCGCCGATGCGCTCACGGAGGCCCGTCCACGGATCGACCCACGACTTGATCCGGTTGGCTTCGGCGATCGTCTCCCGCGCCTTCTCCTGCTTGTCCCAGAAGCCCGGCTCGGCCATCGCCCCGTCCAGGACCTTCAGCCGCTCGCGGCGATTGTCGACGTCAAAGATACCCCCTGAGCTCGGAGACCTTCTCCTCGAGCTCGGCGAGTCTCTCCATCTGCTCCTTGTTCATGGCTCGACCGGTTCAGGAACGCACGAGAGGGGCCGTCCGCCCGGGACGGCCCCTCCTCAGACCCAACGGGCCAAAATATACCGGCGCCGGGAGTGGCCATCAACAACCCCCGGGGCCGCGGGCGCCGACGTCAGAACATCTTCTCTCCCTTGGCGAGCACGTCGTTCAACGCATCGGCCCAGAAAGGGTTCCCCTGCGCCATCTCCTCGCCCACTTGCTCCACGTATTCCTTCCAGGACTTCCTGATCTCGTCCTCGAAGTCCTGCTTGAGCGTGCCGTTGGCGAGGGCGCGCTCATGCCGTTCCGGGTTGTACATGATCATGTCGGAGACGAGCACGCGCGCGAGCCTGCGCGCCTTGTCCTTTGGATCGCGCTTGCCGAAGGTGAACGCGCCTACCCCGGAGGTGCTCTCGACCGGCGGGGGCTCCGGGGTCACCGGCGTCATCGGCACGAAGGGCTCGGGTGGGGATGCAGGTGCAGGTGGGGGTGCGGGCGGAGCCTCGGGACGCGAGGTGGCGAAGGTGTCCGCAGGCTGGTGGAACGAGGCCGGGAGGGTCGTTTCCTCCTCCAGCGGGGCAGGCGCAGATTCCTCCGGTGCGGCTTCCCGGACGGGCGGTCCACCTGTCTCGAAGTCCGAGGGGAGGTCGGTGAGCGTGACCTCGTCGCGGATCCCCTCCGCGGAAGACTGGACCGTGTCCATCCTCTCGATGTCGAGGCCGCTCGGCTCGAGATCCTCCTCGGTCTCCATGACCCAGTCGTCGACCGACCCGCTCGCGACGTCCGACAAGCCCCCGGCCGGGTCGGAAGCCGCCTCCGTCGTCGCGGAGAATGCCTCCGTTGTCGCGTCGGCGGTGTCGTCCATGGTCGTGGAGAGGTCGTCGGCCGCCGCTTCGGCCGCCTCCTCCATGGTGGTGGAGAGGTCACGCGTCGACTCGGCGGCGGCTTCGGGCTCCGCAGTCCGCCAGTCGAGGAAGGAGTCCCTGCGTGGCTCCTCCGGCGGCGCTTCCTCGGGGGCGCCTCGAATCGTGGCCTCCTCGGCCGGAGCGGCCTCGAAGCGCGGAGCCTCCTCGGCCGGAGCGGCCTCGAAGTGCGGCGCCTGGTCGACGACGGGTTCCGGCGCGGCAGGCGGCGCGGGGTCCGCCCAGGGAGTCCCTGCCCGGACGTCCTCCGTCGGCTCGGATCGCGCCTCCGCTTCGACCGGAGCCTCGACCGGGGCGTGGGCGTGGGCGTGGGCGGCGGAGGCGGAGGCGGAGGTGCCACCTCGACCGGACGCTCCACCCGGAAGATCTCCGAGCAGGACGAGCAGCGGACCTTCACGCCCTTCTCGGGGATCTTGCGGGGGTCCACCGGGAACGACGTTGCGCACGAGGGGCACTGGACGGTGATGACCATGGTCAGTCCATCTCTCTAGGTGGTGGCCTCGGTCGGCGGCGCGGAATTCTCCGGCGCCGCCAGGGTCTCCGCATCCGCGGCGGAGGCGGTCTCCAGGGTGGGGAGCTGATGTCGACGATCGACGACGTAGACGGATCCCGGGAGCGTCTTGGCGTAGGACTTCATCTCGGCGGCCAGCTCGGAGATCTGACCCGTATGCTCGAACGTCTGGAACTGGTTCGTCACGACGCCGATCGAGAGGGTCATGAGCGGGATGCGATGGATGTGGCCACGCCGGTCCTTTCCGACGAAATACCCTGCCCTTCGATCCTCTTCGGTGTACTGATACGGGATCAACTCGTCGAAGAGTTGGATGACCTCGTCGCAGGTGTCCTCGAGAAACTGCAGGGGGACGTTGAAGATGAAGTCGTCTCCCCCGATGTGGCCCACGAACCCTCCCGGCGCCAATCCCCTCACCATGTCCCTCAGGATGCGCGACAGGATTCGGATGACGCCGTCGCCGAACGTGTACCCGTACCGGTCGTTGAACTCCTTGAAGTGATCGAGGTCCGCGTAGCATACGGCGAACCTCTCCCCCGCCGCCAACCGGTACGCCATGTCGCGGGCGATGTGGTTCGTGCCCGGCAGGCGCGTCGTGGGGTGCACGCTCACGTCCCGATCGGCGCGCTTGAGCACCTGTTCGAGGCGGAGGATCTTCTCGCGGTGCGGCAATCCCTCGTGGATCACCTCGTCGGCGCCCGCGGCGAGAAGCTCCGCCGCGAGGTCCGGCTCGTCGGCGGGCACCAGGGCCACGACCGGCACGATGGCCGTGAACGCATCCTGCTTGAGGCCGCGCACCAGCTCGAGGACCTCTCCGGCCTGTGGGCCCGTCTCCATCATGAGGCATTTCGGGAACGTGCGGTTAAGCAGCGCGCGCACGTCGTCCGCACGGCCCACCGTCAGGACGGAGAGACCGTCTCGTTCGCCGAATTGGGCGACGAGGGGCGCCGGGTGCGGCCGACCCGGCCCGAAGTAGAGGACCGTCTTCTCTGAAGCCATCCGTGAGCTGTCGGGGGGCAAGAGGCCAGATTTGGACGTTACCGCCGGCTTGGCGGCGGTGTCAAACCCTCTGTAGGAGCCCGCCTCCCGACCAGGTTGAAGTCGACATGTCGGGCCTCCTTGTCCACGCGAACCACCTGGACCCGCACGCGGTCGCCCAGGCGGAAGCGGCGGCGTCCGCGGTCGCCCACGAGGGCGTACGATCCCTCCAGAAGGCGATAGAAGTCGTCGCGCAGGCTGTTCACGTGAACGAGGCCGTCCACGAAATATGCGTCGAGGGTGACGAAGAAGCCGAATGCGGTGACACCGGAGATGCGTCCGTCGAACTCCTCTGCGAGGTGTCGCTCCATGAACTCCACCTTCTTGAGCGCGATCGAGTCCCGCTCCGCCTCGTCGGCCGCTTCCTCGCGCGCGCTGCACAGCATGCCGAGCGAGGCGAGCTCGTCCGCGTCGCGCTGGCGCGCCGGCTTTCCGTCGACGAGGGTGCGCACCACCTCGCGGTGGACGACGAGGTCCGGGTAGCGCCGGATGGGCGACGTGAAATGCAGGTACGCTTCGGAGGCGAGCCCGAAGTGCCCCAGGTTCCTCCGGTCGTAGCGCGCGCGTTGCAGGGAGCGCAGAACGACGGTGGAGATCAGGTCTTCGTCGGGGCGGCCGCGCGCCGACTCCAGGAGGCGCTGCACGTCGCGCGGGGTGAGCTTCTTCCGGCGCGGCATCCGCAGGCCGAGCCGCTGCAGGAACTCGACGAGCTCCTCCGTCTTCTCCTTCATGGGTGGCTCGTGCACGCGGTAGAGCACCGGGAGATCGCGGGCATCGCACGCTCGCGCCACGGCCTCGTTCGCGAGGATCATGAAGTCCTCGACCAGCCGGTGCGCCTCCAGCCGCTCCACGCGTTGGATGTCGAGGGGGACGCCGTCGGCGTCCAGGAGCACCTTCGCCTCCGGGAGGTCGAGGTCGAGCGAGCCTCGCTCCCCGCGCCGGCGACGCACGCCCCGGGCCAGGTCGTCCAGCCGGCGGATGGCGTCGTCGACCTCCTGGCCGACCGCGCGCTTCCCGTCCAGCACCTCCTGGACCTCTTCGTACGAGAAGCGGTGCGCGCTCCGGATCAAGGTTCGCGTGAACGACTGCCCGAGCACCGCGCCCGATGCGTCCAGGGTGAGGAAGACCGACACCGCCAGACGGTCGACGCCGGCCCGCAGCGAGCAGGCGTCGCCCGAGAGCGCCTCCGGCAGCATCGGGACCACGCGGTCCACCAGGTACACGCTGGTGCCGCGTCGCCGGGCCTCCAGGTCCACGGGACCGTCCTCGGGCACGTAGTGGGACACGTCGGCGATGTGGACGCCGACTTCCCACCGCCGATCGTCCAGGACGCGCACCGAGAGCGCGTCGTCGTGGTCCTTCGCATCCGCCGGATCGATGGTGAAGACCAGCAGGTCGGTATGGTCCTCGCGTCCTTCCCCCGTGTCCTCGAGGCCTCGGGAGGCCGCCCCCTCGGCGGCCCGAGCGACTTCGGCCGGGAAGTCGAGCACGAGCCCGTAGCTGTAGGCGACGGCCAGCACGTCCACGCCCGGATCGGAGAGCGGCCCCAGCACCCGATCCACCTCGCCGGAAGGACCGACCTTCCCCTCGCCGAACGAGACGATGCGCACGGTGACCACGTCCCCGTCCTCGGCGCCGCCGTGATCGCCGTCCGGGATGAGGATGTCCTTCGTCATCCGCCGGTCGAGCGGCACGACGTACCAGAAGCGTCGCCCCCGATGCAGCGTGCCCACCACCGCGGTGCGGGCGCGCTCCAGCACCTTGATGACGCGTCCCACCGGGCTGCGACCCGGCGGGTGGCCCTCGATGCGGACGACCACGCGGTCGCCGTCCATCGTCGAGCCGAGGTTCACGCCGGGCACGAAGACATCCGCTCCTCCGCCCTCCACACGGACGAACGCGTCTCCATTGCGCGTCACGGAGGCCGGGCCTACGCGCAGGTCCATCCGCTCGGGGAGACCGTACCGGTTGCCCTTCACGCGATACACCTTCCCTGCGCGCTCCAGCCCGGCCAGGAGACGCTTGAACCGACGGTAGTCGTCGGTAGGAACGTCGAGGGCGCGCGCAAGCTCCTTCGGCTTGAGCGGCCCCCGGCGGGATGCCGCCAACACGGCCAGGACGCGACCCTCGACGGCTTCCTGCTCCGCGCTCATCGTGCGGGCCGCAGGCGGAGGGTGAGCGTCCATCCGGACCTTGCCGTCGTCGAGCCCGGCACGACCCTGAGACCCGCCTCTCCCCGCAACCGAGCCGAAAGGAAGCCGTCGGCGGCCGAGAGGAGGTGGTTGGCGAGGACCGCGCCGAGCGCCGTCGTCGCCTGGTGGAAGCGATCGTCGCTTTCCCGGATCAGTCCCTCGTAGCGCTGCAGTGCCCCCTCCTTCCCCGACCAGTCCCAGAGGTAGTCGCCTCCGTAGGCTCTCCGCTGGTAGTAGGCGAGCGCTTGCGCGTAGGCCGGGTCGTTCTCGGAGGGCTCGGTTCCGCCCGCGAAGTACTGGCCCCTCGCGAGACTCCAGACGTAGCCGTTGAACGTGGTCGCATCCGACTCCGGCTGGACGCCGGAACGCTGGGGGTCCGTGTCGTAGGCGCCGGAACGCGTCCATTCCTCCAGCGTCTCGTAGTACGCCCAGTCGCCGTCCACCCTGCGGCCCGCGGGGAGGCGTGCTTCGGCCCAGGCGAGGTCACGGTAGGCGTCTCGGGCATCGCCACCGGCGGACCTGCGGTCCGCCCAGTATGCCCAGAACGCCGCTTCCAGGGCCAGGTACGCCCACGCCCGCCTCTGTCCGAGGGCGTGCTGCCCCCACCCCGGTACGACCAGCGATCGTCCCGCGACCGCCGCAGGCAGCGGTGGCGACGTCGGCACCCCTCGAGCCGGGAGCTGCGCGGTCGCCGGGCGCGCCGCGCACAGGAGGACACACAGGAGGGACGCCCTCAGCCCCGCGGTGGCCGGGGACGCGCGTCTCCGGCGCAGGTGGCCTCCGACCATCAGAAGCCGATCGAGAAGGTGACGTGGACCGGCTCCGTCTCTCCGGTCAGCGTGGACACGGCCAGCGACTTCGCGATCGCCAGGTCGAAGCTCTGGAAGCGAAGGCCGAGCCCGACGCGGGCTCCATCCTCCTGCCCCAGGTCGCCGGCGACGTAACCGGCGCGCAGGAAGAGGGCGTCGGAGACGCCGGCCTGCAGCTCGGTGCCGACATAGAGCGAGAGCATCCCCGGCTCGCGGAGCCGGCTCTGCACCTCCACGGCGACCCAACCCTGCACGTCCTGCGCGGCTTCGAGCTTGCCCAGCACGTCGTACGCGGCCGCGACGCGAATGCGCGAGGGGAGAGGATCCGCCTGCGCGGCGTTCAGCACCTGCAGCTTGGGGCCCAGGTGCGCGACCATGGCGCCCAGACGGAGCGGGAGATCGCGGGTGGGGGTGAGCTGGATGCCGGCGTCGACCGCGTACGTGGTGGCCGTGGTGCCGGCGTCCGGGCAGATCCCCCGGCAGGAGAGGCGGAACTGGACCACCTTGAAGTTGACGCCGGCGTCGAGCCGTCCGAGGAGGTGGGCCGCGAAGGAGGCGATCCCCAGGTGGTTGCGCACCGATACCGTGCCGAGCTGGTTGCCGTCGGCGTCGGTGAGCTCCTGGTCCCCGATGTCCAGGAGGAGGTACGAGACGCCGATGGTCCCGACGCCCGGGTTGGCGAACAGCGTCGAGATCGCCGTGGCGGTACCCACGGCGTGGTCGCCGCGGAAGAGGACGACACGCGATCCGCCCAGCGCGGCCAGCCCGGCCGGATTCCAGAAGGCGGATTCCGATCCCTGCATCGCGGTCATCGCCCGGCCCGTGGCGACGGCCTGGGCGCCCACGGGCAGGAGCAGGAAGAGCGCGCCCTCGTTCGAGGACGGCTCCTGTTCCTGTGCGTCCGTCGCGCCCGCCAGCACCGCGAGGAGCACGAGCGCGAGGATGCTGCTACGGCCGGCCGGCTTCATCGTCCTCCGGAAGTCGGAATCCAAGCGATCCGAGGCGGGCACGGTTCTTCCGCCACGATTTCAGCGGCTTCACCCACAGCTCCAGGTACACCCGGCGGCCCAGAAAGTGTTCGATCTTCGCCCGCGCGCGCTGGCCCAGCTCCCGGATCGCCTGCCCGCCCTTCCCGATGAGGATCCCCTTCTGCGAGGCTCGCTCGACGTAGACGTTCACGGCGATGTACGCCGGATCCTGTGCCTCCCGGAACTCCTCGACCCGGCAGAAGGTGGAGTAGGGGATCTCCTCGCCGTAGCGCTCGAACACGGTCTCGCGCACCAGCTCCGCCACGAAGAAGCGCACCGGGTCGGTGGCGATGTCGTCCGCCGGATAGAGGAAGGGCCCCTCCGGGAGGTCGGCGGCGACGGCGGCGAGGAGCTCGTCCGTGCCGTCGCCGCGGAGCGCGGAGATGGCGTGTACCTTCCGCCCCTCCCCCGCCGCCCACGCCTCCCAGGCGGACACGCCTTCCGCGTCGGCCACGTCCATCTTGTTGAGGGCCACGTGTGTCGGCGCGCGCGTCTCGGAGAGCGCGGCCTCGAGGCGTTCGCGATCTTCGCGCCCCGGGGGATGGCGGGAGTCCACGACCACCAGGACCACGTCCGCCTCGTGGAGGGCTTCCAGCGCGGCGCCGAGCATGGCGCGCTGCAGGAGGTCCCGGGCCTCGAGGAGTCCCGGGGTGTCGAGGAAGATGAGCTGGCTGTCGTCCGTGCTCAGTATCCCCGTCACGCGCTGCCACGTCGTCTGCGCCTTTTCCGTGACGATCGACAGGTGCTCGCCCACCAGCCGGTTCATGAGCGTCGACTTCCCGGCGTTCGGGCGGCCGACGAGCGTGACGTAGCCGGCCCGCGTGCGGGGGGCCTGGGCCTGGGGCTGGGGGGCGTCGGCGTGCTCGGACATGGCCGCCAAAGTTCGGGGTGTCGGGCGCTCCCGAACAGGGCCTACGCGCGGATCGGAAGGGGAAGGCCGCGCCCGGACGCAGGGACCGGGGCGCCACGTGGTCCGGCAAAGAGAACGCCCCCGCGACGCGAGTAAAGCGAAGCGGGGGCGTTCAGCAAGGAGTCGGCGGCGACGTACTCTCCCACCGAGCTGCCCCGGCAGTACCATCCGCGCTGTAGGGCTTAACGACCGTGTTCGGGATGGGAACGGGTGTATCCCCTACGCTAAAGCCACCGACAAATCCTGAGGCGGGCCGTTGAAATCGGCGCAGGAGGTCGTTGGGCTCCGGGCGCCGACCTGCGACGTACCTTTCGGTACGCCTCGGTCGTCGTCCTCGCCCGCCTACTCCTGCATCCGATTTGAACGGCCCCAGTACGTCGTGGTTTGTGGGGCCGTTCCTTCGGCCTGCAAAAGAAAAGGACAGAGGTGGAGTAGAGAGAGTGCGAGCCCAGGTTCCCGTTGGGGTCCCACGGATGGGTCCCCGGGAAGTGGCGGCGCAATCGTGTGATGATGTGAAACTGGATGGGGAGAGGAGCCGGTCAAGCCTCACGGGCGATTAGTACGGCTCGGCTCCACGTGTTGCCACGCTTCCACCTACCGCCTATCGACGTACTCGTCTCGTACGGCCCTTCAGAGACCCGAAGGTCTGGGAGCGTTCATCTTGGAGGGGGCTTCCCACTTAGATGCTTTCAGCGGTTATCCCGTCCCGACGTAGCTACCCGGCGATGCCCCTGGCGGGACAACCGGTACACTAGTGGTCGGTCCATCCCGGTCCTCTCGTACTAGGGATGGCTCTCCTCAACACTCCAACGCCCACGACGGATACAGACCGAACTGTCTCACGACGTTCTGAACCCAGCTCATGTACCACTTTAACGGGCGAACAGCCCGACCCTTGGGACCTTCTCCAGCCCCAGGATGTGATAAGCCGACATCGAGGTGCCAAACCGCCCCGTCGATGTGAACTCTCGGGGGCGATAAGCCTGTTATCCCCGGCGTACCTTTTATCCGTTGAGCGACGGCCCTTCCATTCGGAACCGCCGGATCACTAAGGCCTACTTTCGTACCTGCTCGATCCGTCGATCTCGCAGTCAAGCTCCCTTCTGCCTTTACGCTCTTCGTGCGATTACCGACCGCACTGAGGGAACCTTTGCGCGCCTCCGTTACTCTTTGGGAGGCGACCGCCCCAGTCAAACTACCCGCCTGCCACGGTCCCCGACGAGGATTCACTCGCCTGGGTTAGAGCCTCAACATCACAAGGGTGGTATTTCACCGTTGACTCCCCAAGAGCTAGCGCCCCTGGTTCATAGTCTCCCACCTATGCTACACATGCGGTGCCGAAACCCAATAGCAGGTTATAGTAAAGGTGCACGGGGTCTTTTTGTCCTGTCGCGGGTAATCGGTATCCTCACCGATACTCCAATTTCGCCGAGCTTGCGGAGGAGACAGCGCCCAGATCGTTACGCCATTCGTGCAGGTCGGAACTTACCCGACAAGGAATTTCGCTACCTTAGGACCGTTATAGTTACGGCCGCCGTTTACCGGGGCTTCAATTCAAAGCTTCGCAGACCGAAGTCCACTGACCTCTCCTTTTAACCTTCCGGCACCGGGCAGGCGTCAGTGCCTATACGTCGTCTCAGCGACTTTGCAGACACCTGTGTTTTTGCTAAACAGTCGCCTGGGCCGATTCTCTGCGGCCCGCTTCAGCTCCCTCCGCAACGGAGTTCACCTAACACGGGCTCCCCTTCTCCCAAAGTTACGGGGACATTTTGCCGAGTTCCTTCTCCGCAAATCACTCGAGCACCTTAGGCTTCTCGCCTCGCCTACGTGTGTCCGTTTACGGTACGGTCACAGTATGTACTCCCCTGCGAAGCTTTTCTCGGCGGCCTGATTAGGAACCCTTGGCGGGGTCCGAAGACCCCTTCGGCATCGGCGCTCGGCTAAAGAGGTCTTTGATCCCCCCTCATCGCCTACCACCTTGCATCGGAATCCACCACCCGACGGTTCTTTCACTTCCGCGTCCCTCCTCAGAGTCGAACGCACATACTGCGGTACAGGAATGTTGACCTGTTTCCCATCGCCTACGCCTCTCGGCCTCGGCTTAGGGGCCGACTGACCCGGAGCGGATGAGCCTGGCTCCGGAACCCTTAGGCTTTCGGTGACGGAGATTCCCACTCCGTTTATCGCGTACTCATTCCGGCATCCTCACTTCCCTACGCTCCACCCCTGCTCTTCCGAGGGGGCTTCAATGCCTAGGGAACGCTCCCCTACCATGCTTCACCTCCGAAGGGTGCTCGCATCCGTAGCTTCGGCGGCATGCTTGAGTCCCGACCATTATCGGCGCAGATCCACTTGACTAGTGAGCTATTACGCACTCTTTCAAGGCATGGCTGCTTCTAAGCCAACCTCCTAGTTGTCTCTGCAAATCCACATCCTTTCTCACTTAGCATGCACTTCGGGGCCTTAGCTGACGGTCTGGGCTCTTTCCCTCTCGCGGACGGACATTATCGCTCGCCCACTGACTCCCAGGGTCCATCTGTAGGGCATTCGGAGTTTGCTTGGGGTCGGTAACCGGGTAAGGCCCCTAACCCATGCAGTGCTCTACCTCCCTCAGATATGTCCTGAGGCTATACCAAAATATATTTCGGGGAGAACCAGCTATCTCTGAGCTTGATTGGCCTTTCACCCCTATCCACAACTCATCCGAGTAGTTTTCAACCCACACCGGTTCGGGCCTCCACCAGGTGTTACCCCGGCTTCACCCTGGCCATGGATAGATCGCTTCAGTTTCGGGTCTGCCCCCACGTACTTCGAGCGCCCTCTTCAGACTCGCTTTCGCTTCGGCTCCGGCCCTTAAGGCCTTAACCTCGCACGTGAGGAGCAACTCGCCGGATCATAATGCAAAAGGCACGCAGTCACCCACGTACCCCCCGTAAGGGGCACCAGGCTCCTACCGCTTGTATGCACAAGGTTTCAGGGTCTCTTTCACTCGCCGTCAGGCGTTCTTTTCACCGTTCCCTCACGGTACTATGCGCTATCGGTCATGAGCTCGTATTTAGCCTTGGAGGATGGTCCCCCCAGATTCAACCGGGATTCCTCGTGCCCCGGCCTACTCGGGTACTCCAGCCACTCCCTACTCGCGTTTCGCATACGGGACTCTCACCCTCTACGGTCCGCCGTTCCAGGCGCCTTCCGCTACGCTTTCGGTCGCTTTCCCTGGAGCCCCACAACCCCGCAGAAGTCTCCCCCCACGGTTTGGGCTCTTCCCGTTTCGCTCGCCGCTACTTCGGGAATCTCATTTGATTTCTCTTCCTCCAGGTACTTAGATGTTTCAGTTCCCTGGGTTGGCTCCGCTCTCGCGGTGACGCGGTATGACCCGCGCCGGGTTTCCCCATTCGGACATCCCCGGATCGACGCTCGCTTGCAGCTCCCCGAGGCTTTTCGCAGCTTGCCACGTCCTTCTTCGCCGGCTCATGCCTAGGCATCCACCCTGTGCACTTTCCCGCTTGACCGATGGCTCCTTGCTTGCCCCTATGGGCTGCAATTCCCCTCCAGTCACACCAGAAAGCCGTCACTTCCTTTCCTGCTTGCTTCACGGGCTTCGGCTACTCCGCCCCGGACCGCGCGACCTTACTGCGCTTAGGACGACCTAGCCTCAACCTAAGGCTCTCACTTCCCTACTCCACCTCTGTTTTCACCCTGGCCATGGATAGATCGCTTCAGTTTCGGGTCTGCCCCCGCGTACTTCATGCGCCCTATTAAGACTCGCTTTCGCTTCGGCTCCGGCCCCGAAGGCCTTAACCTCGCACGTGAGGAGCAACTCGCCGGATCATAATGCAAAAGGCACGCAGTCACCCTCGAGCCCCCCGTAAGGCGCCCCGGGCTCCGACCGCTTGTATGCACAAGGTTTCAGGTTCTGTTTCACTCGCCGTCAGGCGTTCTTTTCACCTTTCCCTCACGGTACTCTCCACTATCGGTCACGAGCTCGTATTTAGCCTTGGAGGATGGTCCCCCCTGATTCGACCGGGATTCCTCGTGCCCCGGCCTACTCGGGTACCCTAGCACCTCCCTACTCGCGTTTCGCATACGGGGCTCTCACCCTCTCCGGCCCGCCGTTCCAGGCGCGTTCCGCTACGCTTTCGGTCAGTTTCCCTAGGGCCCCACAACCCCGGACAGGTTTCACCCCACCCGGTTTAGGCTCTTCCCCGTTCGCTCGCCGCTACTTGGGGAATCTCGGTTGATTTCTCTTCCTCCAGGTACTTAGATGTTTCAGTTCCCTGGGTTGGCTTCCCTCTCGGGATGACGGAGTATGACCTCCGCCGGGTTTCCCCATTCGGACATCCCCGGATCGACGCTCGCTTGCAGCTCCCCGAGGCTTTTCGCAGCTTGCCACGTCCTTCTTCGCCGGCTCGTGCCTAGGCATCCGCCCTGTGCACTTTTCTGCTTGACCGATGCTCCGTCCACGGCTTTTGCTCCCGTGGCCGTTTTCCCATCAGTCCTCCCTACGCTTCTTCTCACCAGAAAGCCGTCACTTCCTATTTCTTCTTAATGGCTTCGGCTCCCCATACCCGGACTGCGTGACCTCACGCGTAGGTACGAGTCGCCTCACCTAAGGCTCTCACTTCCCTCTCGACCTCTGTTGTCAATTAGCTCAGAC
>CAWGKG010000006.1:0-21758 GCA_963823035.1 uncultured Gemmatimonadales bacterium | reverse complement strand
CAGGGGCTCCTGCCGGCGCAGCGCCTCCACGTCGTCGATCTCGATGGGGATGAAGCGCGTGAGCCACTCGTAGCTGTCCTCGGTGACCAGCACGTCGTCCTCGAAGGCCACCCGGGTGCCGTCCACGATCGCGCCCTGCTCGATGGCCAGGACCATGCCCGGCCGCAGGGGCTCCACATAGTTCCCGTGCTCGTGGACCTCCATCCCGATGTAGTGCCCGATGCCGTAGGTGTAGCTCTCGTCCCAGCCACCCGCTTCGCGCAGCATCGAGACGGCGAGCTCGTGGAGCTCCTGCCAGGTCACCCCCGGCCGGACCGCGGCGATCACCGCCTTCTGCACCTCCAGCACGCCCTGGTAGACGCGGCGCTGTTCGTCGGTGAAGCGGTCCCCCGCGGGCACGGTGCGCTGGATATCGGCGGAGTAGTGGTTGAGGCGGGCGCCCGTGTCGAAATGCACGAGCACGCCCTCGCCGATGCGTGCGTCCCCCTCCCGGGCAGCCTGCTCCTCCCGCGTGCTCTCCCAGCGGAGCGTCTCGTTCAGGTGGCTGGCCACGGCCACGCCGGTGGGGAAGCCGAGGTCGGCGCCGCGTAGCCGGTAGACGTAGTCCACCGTCTCCATCACCTGCCGGGTGGTGAGCCCGGGCCGCGCCACCTTCATCCCCTCCATGAGGCCCTGGCCCGTGATCTCGATGGCCCGGCGCACGTTCTTCAGGGCGAAGTCGTCCAGCACCATGCGCATGGGGTCCAGCAGGTCGCCGGCGTCGCGCACGTCCAGCTCCGACGTCGCCTCCCGCAAACGCTCGACGAACCGGAGGCGCGGGAGCGCCGGCTCGTTCAGGTTCGTGACGCGGGGATAGTTCACGTAGAGGATCTTCCCGTCGTCCCCCCACCCCCGGGCGAGGTCCGACGCCACGTCCTTGAAGCGGAGCTGCGTGATGCGGAGGTTGCGGTAGTCGGTCAGCGCGCTGCTCAGGTGCTCCAGGAAGCGATCGCGCGGGAAGACGTGCTCGACACCCGAGAGGCGGCGGGCCTCCTCCGGATCGAGGTCCGTGTAGAGGATCTCCCGGTACGTGGACCCGCCCGGGTTCAGCAGCAGGACCGATCCCGGAGGAGCCGCGTCGTAGATCCCGGTGAGGAAGACGAAGTCGTGGTTCTCCGTGTCGGGCACGTAGAACTCGTAGAGGTTCGGCTGGGAGCGGTCGGCGCTGGTGACGACGGCCAACCCCCCCTCCATGCGGCGCATGAGCTCGGCGCGCCGCGCGACGGCCGCCTGGCGGTGGCCCTCCCGCATCTCGAGGGACTCGAGCGAAGCCTGGGCAAGCGCGGGCGCAGGCGTGACCAGGGCGAGGAGCAGGAGGAACCGGACCGTGCCGGAGCGTGTCATGGTCCCGCCCAGATCACCGGGGCGCCACAGCACGGACCGGCCTGGTCCGGATGATGCGGTAGCACCCGCACGGTCAGCCCCCGCCGGCCGCTCCGGAGGCAGTCGATGGAGCCGCGGAAGACGAGACGGCCGCCCTTGTCCTCGTCCTCGCACGTCAGCGGCACGGGCCGTCCCCCGGCGATCTCCTGATGCTCGTCGACCTCGCCGATCCAGGCCTGCACGGTCAGCTCCGCGGGCACGAAGGGTCCGGAATCGACGAGCGCCTGCACCTCCAAGCGGGCCCCCACCTTTACGTCGCCCGGCATCTCGGCCGTTACGTCGACCACCCGCACCTGGTGCCAGCCAGCCCGGACCTTGTCCCGCCAGGCGGCCAGCGAGCGGGCCAGCCGGAAGTCGTCGGCCTCCAGGCAGACGGCCCGGTCCCGTGCGACGTGGTAGGCGTCGGTCACATACTGCTGCACCATCCGGTTGGTGTTGAAGACGGGGCACAGCTCTCCCATCGCGCTCTTCATCAAGCCGATCCATCCGGTGGGTAGATCGTCGCTCGAGCGGGCGTAGAAGAGGGGTACCACCTCGCGCTCCAGCAGGTCGTACAGCATGCTGGCCTCCACGCGGTCCCCATACGCGGGATCGTCGTAGTCCTCGCCCCGTCCGATGGCCCAGCCGGTGCGCGGCGACGCGGCCTCGTCCCACCAGCCGTCGGGGATGCTCAGGTTCAGGGCTCCGTTGAAGGCGGCTTTCATCCCGCTGGTGCCGCTGGCCTCCTGATACCTGCGCGGCGTGTTGAGCCAGACGTCCGCCCCCTGCACGAGGTACCGGCTGACCACCGAATCGTAGTCTTCCAGGAACACCACCCGGCGGCGGAACTCCGGACGTTCGGCGAACTGGACGACCTCGCGGATCAGGTCCTTGCCCGGCCCGTCGTTGGGATGGGCCTTGCCGGCGAAGATGACCTGGACCGGCCGGCCTGCGGCGTTCAGGATGGCGCTCAGCCGCGCCGGGTCGCTCAGCAGGAGCGTGGCCCGCTTGTACGTGGCGAAGCGCCGCGCGAAGCCGATCGTCAGGGCCTCGGGGTCCAGCACGTTCTCGGCCTCGGCCAGGGCCCCCGGGGCGCTGCCACGTCGGCGGAGCTGCGCGCCGAGCCGGCGACGCGCGAAGGCCACCAGCCGCTCTCGCCGCCGCTCGTGCGTGCGCCACAGCTCCGCGCCGGGGATCTGCTCGGCGCGCCGCCACACCCGTGCGTCCCCCGGCTCCTCGGCCCAGCGAGGTCCCAGGTACCGGTCGTACAGGGAGCGCATCTCGTCGGAAATCCACGAACCGGCGTGGATGCCGTTGGTGATGTGGGTGATCGGCATCTCCTCCTCCGGCACGCCGGGCCACAGCGCGGGCCACATGCGGCGTGCGACCTGGCCGTGCAGCCGGCTCACCGCGTTCACGACGCACGAGCATCGGATGGCCAGCGCGGCCATGTTGAACGGTTCGGAGGCATCGCCGGGGCGGACACGCCCCAGGTCGAAGAACGCGTCGGAGGGCATCCCCAGCTCGCCGCGGAAGGCGGCGAAGTAGCGCTCCATGAGGTCGGCGGGAAAGACGTCGATGCCCGCCGGCACCGGCGTGTGCGTGGTGAAGACCGTGCCCGAGGTGACCATCTCGCGGGCCTCGCCGAAGGACATCCCGTGCTCCGTCATGTTCCAGCGGATGCGCTCCAGAGCGAGGAAGGCCGAGTGTCCCTCGTTCATATGGTACACCCGGGGCTTCAGTCCCAGGAGCTTCAGCGCCCGGAGCCCTCCCACGCCCAGCAGGATCTCCTGACGGATGCGCATCTCACCATCTCCGCCGTACAGCTCGCCGGACACGCCCTTCAGGTCGTCGGGATTCTCCGGGATGTTCGTGTCGAGCAGTACCAGCGTCACTCGCCCCACCTGCACCTGCCAGAGCCGCGCCGTGAGCACGCGCCCGGCCAGGTCCACGGTGATGCGCAGGAGGCCGCCCTTCGCGTCGCGGATGGGCAGGACCGGCATCGTGTAGAAGTCGTTGACCGGATAGAGCTCCTGTTGCCACCCCTCGTTGTTCAGGTACTGCCGGAAGTACCCCTTCTGGTACAGCAGGCCAACGGCGACCAGCGGAACACCCAGGTCGCTCGCCGACTTGAGGTGGTCGCCGGCCAGGATCCCGAGCCCGCCGGAATAGATGGGGAGGGACTCGGTCAGCCCGAACTCCATGGAGAAGTAGGCCACGAGGGGCCCGTCGGACGCACCGAACGTCCTGCGATACCAGGTGGACGGGGACTGCAGGTAGTCCTGCAGCTCGGCCTCGAGACGGTCCAGGTGGGCCAGGAACGCCTCATCGTGCTCCAACTCCTCGAGGCGCGCCTGGGACACCCGGTCGAGAAGGAGCACGGGGTTGTGGTAGGACGCCTCCCAGAGGTCACGATCGAGGCGCCGGAAGAGGGCGATGGTATCGTGGTCCCACGACCAGCAGATGTTGTAGGCCAGCTCACGGAGGGCTTTCAAGCGGGCCGGCACGACGGGGGCGACCTGGAAGGTCAGTATCGGCTTCATGGCGGAGCACCAGCACGGGATCGGTCGCGCGCCGTCGGGCGGCGGCCCTGCATGGGAGCGTGGCGGCGCCGGCCTCCCATGGCAAGACGGGGGGATGGCCGCCGCGGACCGCCGGCCCGGCGTGGGGCCGCGCGCCTCAGCGGTGCGGCGCCGCTCGCGACCGGCCCTTCGGATCGATCACCCGGATCGGCCCCACCCTCAAATCCCCACCGAGGTCGATCCACCTCCCCGCGTCGGCACCCGGCGGCCCCGGCGCCTGGTAGACCGCGGAAAAGGGCT
Organism: uncultured Gemmatimonadales bacterium; assembly: GCA_963823035.1. GTDB lineage: Bacteria > Gemmatimonadota > Gemmatimonadetes > Longimicrobiales > Gaopeijiaceae > SZUA-318. Next base: position 17,535 of record CAWGKG010000006.1, on the reverse strand, counting down.
CGGCCTGCGTGAGGTCCACCGTGTAGCCCAGGTCCGCCAGGGACGCGATCGTGATCGCGCTCAGGGGGTTGAGCCTCCCGCCGTTGAAGCCCGGCGTCATGAGCTCGGCATCGAGCACGGACTCGCGCCAGTGGCCGTCCGCGGAGCCCGGTCCGCCGACGTTCGCTACGGGGACCTCGTTTCCGAGCGTGTACGTCGTCGACCCACCGGCCGCGTCGAAGGCCGCGATGGCGCGCTCTCCGGCGAACCAGGTGTCTGCGCCCTGATTCGCCGGGAGGGAGGGGTTCCTGAGCAACTCGAGCCGATCCCAGATGGTCCCGATCCCGAGCACGTGCCCCATCTCGTGCTTCACCACCGGGAGCAGCTCCCCCTGGGCCGCGAGCTCCTCCATGTCCGCCACGTCGAACTGCATGGAGCCGACGATGGGGAACTGGCCGAGGCCGCGAACGAAGCAGGGGCCCGCCTGGGCCAGCGTGCCGCGCGGCCCGTCGATCTCCACGATGTCCACGTAGATCCTGAGGTCGTCGATCATGCCGTTGAGGAGCGGCTGTCCGGGGGTGCACTGGTCGGCGGCCACCGGCGAAGCGGAGAAGTCGAAGTCGCTGATGTCCCCGGGGATGATCTTCATCCAGGCGTCGGCGGCTTCCCGGAACACCGCGTCCTGCGCGGCCGTGCCGTGATGGATGAAGACGAGCTCGATGTCGTAGGGGATCGTCGGGAGCCCGGTGTTCGCCACCAGCGTCGTCCCGCTGTACGTCGAAAAGGCGTGCAGCAGGATGTGGTAGAGCCCGGGCTCGGCGGCGTTGATGACGCACCGCTCCGTGGTCGTCGGGTTCCCGGACTGGCACTGGTAGTCGTCCCGCCGGGCGGGTCGATCGCCGTGGTGGACGTAGAGGTCCACGTCTCCCGATCCGCCCGACAGCCGGACCTCGAGCGTTCCGGGCGAAGACGCCGGCACCTCGAGCGCGAACAGGAGGTCGACGCCCTCCTCGGCAGCGAGCCCGGTCACGGGCGCTCCGGCGGCGATCGGCGTCGTCTCCGGCACGTCCGTCGTTCGCTCGACCTCGTTGTTGGCCTCGTCCCACTCGTCCACGACACCGTCGCCGTCCACGACCAGGCGCAGCGCGTGCGCGCCCGCCGGGAGGGGACCGACCGTGAACGAGACCTCGGCCGCCTCACCCACCGCGAGGGACGGGAGCGCCGTGGCGCCGGCGTCCACCCCGTCGAGCAGAAGCTGGACCTGCACGCCCGCGGCCGCCGTGAGGTAGCCCACGTTCGTCACGGTGGCGGACACCTCGACGCTCTCGATCGTGGTGGGGTTGGCAGGTGACAGCACCAGCCCGCTCGGCGCCAGGTCCGCCTTGGGCGCGGCGGCCGTGGCGGTGAACGCCAGGGGCGGAAGGGCGCCGGCCGTGACGGACAGGGTGTTCGCGCCCAGCCCGGATCCCATCGTCCACGTCGCCTGCGCCGTGCCGTCCTCCCCGGTCGCGGCCTGCGCCGGCGAAACGGCGCCGCCTCCACCGGTCACGGAGAACGACACGGTCCCTCCGTCGACCGGGTTTCCGAAGGCGTCCCTGAGCTCCACCGTGATGGGCTCGACCAGCGCGAAGTCGATCGGCGCGGTCTGCCCGTCGCCGGAGATCTTCCCGAGCGTGGCCGGCGGCCCCGCCACGGCGGCCGCCTTGATCGTCAGCGCCGACGAGAAGCCGGTCACGCTCACCACGATCCGCTGTTCCCCGGACGTCGTGCCCAACGTCCAGGTCGTGGATGCGAGACCCTCGGCGTCCGCGGTCGCCTGGGTCACCCCGACGGTGCCGTCGTCGCTCGGCTGGAACGTGAGGCTCGCGCCGGCCACCGGCGAGCTCCCCTGGTCCACGGCTTGCACGACGACGGGCTCGGCCAGCGGCTGGCCAACCGTGGCGGTCTGATCCCCGCCGGAGACCGCCAGGACGCGCGTCGCCGCTTGCTGCACGGTCACCGTCGTCGAGACCGACAGGCTCCCGGCGGCGGCGGTGACGGTCGTGGTCCCGTTCCGGATCGCCTTCACCTGACCGTCGCTCGAGACGGTGGCGACCGAGGGGTCGGCGCTGGACCAGGTGACGGGCGCGGTGAACGTCTTCTGGAACTGATCCTTCACCGTCGCCGTGAGGTTCAGCGTCTGGTTGAGGAACGTGAGCGTGACCGCGGTCTGCGAGAGCGTCACGCTCGCGGCGTGGGGCGGATCCGGCTCGGTGGCGCCGGGCCCGTCGCCCCCACATCCCGCGACGGCCACGAGAAGGAGGGGAAGCAACGCCCGGCGAGGTGTGGCGCTTGTCACGATCGGTTACGTCCGGCGCGGGGGAAGGACGACTGGCGGCCTGGGGCACGACAGGATGTACGCTCCGGGCCCAGCCAGGATGTCCCGTCCCCCGCCGACGCCGTGGAGTCCGGGACGCCGATCAATGTCCCCCGCTCATCTCCTGGTCCGCGGACGGACCGTACAGCGCCGGGACCTGCCCGCCCGTGGGCCGGAGGTGGGTCGTGAGTTGCCCGCGGTGGTGGATCGCGTCGAACAGGAAGAGCCAGGCGAGCTGCTCCCTGGGAGCCGTCATGATCAGGAAGTCGTTGGGCGCGAAGAAGTCGGCGGGCGTGGCCCAGTCCGCGTCATCCAGGGCGCCCAGCTTCGCCTGCATGTCCCCGTAGGATTGGTCGAAGAGGCCGAGGGCGTCCTCCAGCGTGTCGAACGCGACCTCGTTGCGGTGGTGGATCACGCCGGCCTCCGCAAGCTCGGCCATGTCCTGGACGTGACCGATGATGTGCCCGATCAGGCGACGCGTGGAGCGCGCTTTGGGATCCGGCTGCCAGTCCAGGCGGTCCGGGACCGCGGCGGCGATCGTCTTGCGGAAGTTGTCGTACTCCTGGGACCAGCACGTCTTGTTGAACTGCGTCGATTCCATCGGTCATCTCCTGGGAGGGAAGGGAGCGCTCCGGCTGTCGGGTGCCGCGGCCCTCGAGCGCTCCGCGGCGCGCCAGGATAGCGCGCGCGCTCTGGCACACGCAAACGGCCCGGAGCCGTCCGGAGGAGACCCTCACCCCTCGCCGACCAGCTCCCCCATGTAGGCTCGCAGCATGCGACGCCACGTCGGCCAATCGTGGTCCCACTGGGTGCCCCACGCGTCCACACGGTTCGGGATCCCCTTCTCCCCGAGCACGTGGGCGACGCGCCAGCTCTCCCCGATGTCCTCCGCGCGGCCTTCTCCGGAAGCGAGGATCACGAAGCGCCGGCGCAGCTCGGCGAGATGGCCCTCGTCGCGGAAGTCGGCGAGCCAGTGCAAGGGCGAGGCGTACCAGAAATCCTCGTTCGGCGGCGCGTCGAGGAAACGCCGCAGGTCGTAGGTACCGCTCATGCACAGCGCCTTCGCGAAGACGTCGGGGTAGCGGCACACCGACGCGAGGGCGTGGAAGGCGCCGATGGACGCACCGGCCACCGCGATGTCGATCCCCTCCGTGCGGCAGTCGGCCCAGATCGCGGGTACGACCTCGTGGCGCACGAACTCCTGGAACTGGTTCATGACCCACATGCGGTGCTGGGGCGAGCCCTCCTCGGTCAGGAGCGCCCGCCCGGACACGCTGTCGCACGAGTAGATCTTGATGCGGCCGGCGTCCAGGTGGTCGCGCAGCGTCTCGATGATGTGGAAGCGCTCGATCTCCTCCGCGTCACCCCCGGCCGTGGGGAAGTGCAGGAGGGGCGCGCCGTACGTCCCCCAGCGCACCACGGTCACGTCGCGCTCCAGACGCTGGGAGTACCAGGTCGACCGCTCCTTCATGGACGAATCCCCGCCGCGTCGTCGGCCCGCCACCGCTGCACGCGGTCGAAGAAGAGGCCGGTGAACGCCTCGACCTCGTGGGGCGGGAAGAGCGCGGACACCTTGCGGCGCACGGCGTCGCGCGCGTCCTCCGTGCCGAACCAGGCGTGGGTCACCTCGTCCAGGTGCGCGAGGTGCTCCGCGCAGAACGCCTCGAAGGCGTCGGCGTCGAAGCGCGCCCGGGCAAGCGGCACGAGCGCGTCGATGCGCTCCCTCAGCGTCATCCCCTCCTCCACGGCGGCGAAATAGGCGTGCCAGTCGAGCGGCTTGACCGTGCGCCCCGTCGCGGCCGCGAACAGCGCCCAGCGCAGGTTGGCCTTGATGAGCCAGGGGAAGTGGTAGTGGAGCGAAGTGACCTGCGAGTCGGGGCAGGGGTTCGCGAAGTCGATCGGGTGCCAGACCCCTTCCTTGTGGAGCAGCTCGCAGGAGTTGAAGTCCCACCCGAAGAAGCTGTTGATGACGAGCGTCATCCCGTCGATGAGGTACCGCTCCTCCTCGGAGAGGAAGTCGTGCTGCATCGTGTAGCGGTCGTGCAGCGGCGCCTTGGGGTCGTACAGCACGACGTGCGTCTGCGGCCCGAGCCCGATGCAGCGCACGAAGCGGTCGAAGGGGTGCACCGCGGCCTGCAGCGTCATCACCAGCTTGCCGCTCTGATCGTACGCCTCCCGGAGCGCCGACTCGTCCTCGAGCCGGGTCACCGCCCGCCACCCGCCGCCGTCGTACGGCTTCATGAACATGGGGTAGCCGAGCTCGCGGCCGATCGCGCCGAGGTCGAAGTGGCGCGCGTAGCTCTTCAGCGTGACCTCGAGGTCCTCCATGGGCTCGTAGGAGTGCGGCGGCACGAGCCACGTCTCGGGGATGGGGAAGCCGAGGCGCACCATGCCCGCGTACGTCGTCAGCTTCTCCATCGACTGCACGGACCAGGGGTTGTTGAAGACGTACACGTCGTCGAGGATCACCGCCTTCTTGATCCACTCCCGCCGGGTGTTGTACCAGTGCGTGAGCCGGTCCACGACCACGTCGTAGCGCTTCGGCTCGCGGACGTCGAAGGGGTCGATCGTCATCCGCTCGACGTGGAAGCGCACGGTGTCGCCGCCCACGGGGATCGCCAGATCCAGACGCTTCAGGATCTCCGTGAACGCGATGGGCCAACAGATGTCCGCGCCCAGCGAAAGACCGATCCTCTTCGTCACCTCCGCCATGCCATCTCCTATTCGTAGACCAGCCACAAGGGCCCGGGGAAGAGCCACGACAGCCCCTCTCGCAGGCGGTCCCTCCAGTTCTCCCAGTTGTGTCCGTCCCTCGCCTCGACGAAGCGCACGTCCATCCCCGTCCGCTGGAGCAGGGGCACCAGCGAGCGGTTCTCGTAGATGAGCGACTCGTACGTCCCGCAACTCACGAACACCTTCTCGCTCACCGCCGACGGCGCCTGCCGGTAGGCGTTCACGAAGTCGGCGATGGGATCGAACACGGCGTCCCTCCCGTGCCCGCCGATGTCCGAGAAGGCGAACGACCCGGACTGGAGGAGGAGACGGCCGTAGAAGCCCGGGTGGTGCACCGCCGCCGACAGCGAGGCCACGGCCCCGAGGCTGGCGCCCATGAGGCAGCGTCCCTCGGGCGTGCCCAGAAGGGGTAGCTCCCGCTCGAGCTGGGGGACCAGCTCGTCCCTCAGGTAACGCGCATGCGCATCGGAGGCCCGGTACTGATCGATCCGATCCGGCGGGTGCATGAGCGCCGCCACCAGGGCGGGGATCTCGAGCCGGTGGATGAGGTTGTCCAGGACGGTCTTCAGGCCGGCGTAGCGAAGGTAGTCCCCCCCGTCGTGGACCAGGAGGAGCGGATAGCGCCGCGTCTCCCGGAAGCGCGCCGGACGATAGAGCGTGACCTGTCGCGACCCGCCGAGCGCCTCGCTGCGGAAGACGCGCTCCTCCAGCGAGCCCTCCGGCGCGCCCGGGTCGGGCTGCGTCCAGAACGGGCACCTCGTACCCCCGCCCGTACGCCACCGAGTTCGCGCCGAACGGGTCTCGGGCCAGGTGCGGGTTCAGGGGATCCTGGATCCACTGCGACCTCCCGCCCTCTCGTCACCTCGAGCTTGTATTCGACGCGCGAGCCCTCGGGGAGCTCGAGCACGTGGTACCAGAGGTCGCTCCCGGCCACGCGCGTCAGCGGCACCGAGCTCGGCAGACCGAAGACCCAGTGCCGGAGGCGCACCTCGTCCGCCTCCCCACGGAACACGAACGTGACGCGCGTCCCCTCCACGAGCGGGAAGTCGCGCCCTGCGAGGAACGCGTCGATCTCCGCGCGCTTCGGCGCCGCGCCTCCGGAGGACGCCCTCCCGACCAGCGCCCCGATCGCCAGACCGTCGAGGTCCGCCTCGGGGATCCGCGCCGCGCCCTCCGCATCCCGTGGACGGCTCATGCCGCCGCCCGCCAAGGCTCCACATGACCCGACGGCGCGAGTACGCGCGCATCGCGGGCGCTCCACACGCCGTGCCACTCCACCCGGGTTCCGGCGTCGAGGAGCACGCAGGCGTCGGGCCCGAAGCGGCGGGCGAAGCGTGCCACCCGCGCGGGGTCGTCGAGCCGGAGGCGCGCCGATCCGTCGGCGAGCGCCACGATCCCCGGGAGGAGGCCGACGCCCACCTCGCCCACCTCGGCGTGTCCCGGTCCCCACGGCGGGGAGTCGTGGAAGAGCACCACCCGCTCGGCCAGTGCCATCGCGCCCCCCGAGCAGGCTACCACGGTCTTCCCGCCGAGCAGTCCGTCGACGCCGAAGAGGCGGAGCCGGTTCAGCAGCGCAGGGACGTGCCCTCCCTCCAACACCAGCACGCGCGCCCTCTCGAGCGCCCGACGGATCTCGTCGCGTTCGCGCACGACCGCGGCACGCATGAGCGGGTCGTAGCGTCGGTAGAAGGCGTCGCGCATCCCGCGCAGCCGCCCTGCGTGGTGCCGGTCGAGCGCCCGCACGACCTCGGCGGCTTCGGCGCGCTCGGCGTCGAGGACGCCCCCGTCGCCGGCCAGCGCCTCCAGGCCGATCCACGCATCCATCGCGCTCGCCAGCCGGAGGTTGTACGCGCGGCGCAGGAGGCGAACGTCCTGCTGGAGTCGGCGGTGGCCCTCCGCGAGCTCGGGATCGTCCCGCCACACCCGCTCGGCGCGCGCCCACAGACGCAGGTTGAACGCCTCCCGGCCGAGGGAGCGACGCAGCGCCTCGTCGTCTTCCTCCCATTCCTGCCAACCGGCGGTGACGAGCGCCACGGGCCCCGGCTCTCCGAGCCCGGCGACCACCGCGCCGGCGTCGGGGCGCTCGGCGTTGCGGGCCGAGAAGAACGACGCGCGTCGGTCCGTCGCTCACCCGGCCCTCACGTGCACGACCTCTCCGACCCGGTCGAGCATGCGACGCAGCTCGTCGTAGTCCGGATGCTTCATCCGCACCCACGCGTTCGCCATGTAGCCCGCCTCGACGCCCTGCGTGGGCGTCCCCTCGGGCGGGAGGTGCGCGTCCAGGATCCACTCCCCGAAGCTGGACTGGATCTCGTCGAGACCCTCGTAGCCACGGATCACGCCGTCGCGGTCGGGGCGGAGCGCGATGATCCCGGCGCTGAAGCGCCGCGACGGCTTCTTCACCGTCCGGCCGTGCACCACGGCCATCGCCCACTCGTGATAGATGTCGATCTCGTTGGCCGCGGCGTAGAGGTCCCAGGCGCGCACGCCCGGCGGCCGGCAGCCGATCTCGGAGAAGCGCAGCCCCTTCGGACCGAAGAACCACTCCATGTGCGTCGCGGACGTGTCGATCGCGAGCAGGCCGTTCACCCTGCGGCCCATCTCGAGGACCGGCTGGTACCCGGAGGCCGTCTCGATCCGGTTCGTGGTCACGAACTGGGGAGAGATCCACCGCGTGCGCATGGCCTCGAGCACGTTGGGGTAGTAGTGCGTGATGAACTCGTGGGCCACCCGGCCGCCGATCGTGATCGTGTCGTAGAAGGCCTCGTGCCCCTCGATGAACTCCTCGACCGCCACCTCGGCGCCCCCTCCCACGCCGGCACGTCCCATCGCCGCGCGCAGCTCGTCGTCGGAGTCCACGCGCTCCGTGCCGGAGGCGCCCGCCGCCGAGCGCGGCTTCACCACCAGCGGATAGCCCACCTCCCGGGCGAACGCGAGGATGGCCTCCGCGTCCCCGCTCCCGAGCGACGCCGCGCACGGAACGCCCCCCTCCCGGAGCACCTCCTTCATGGCCGGCTTGTCCCGGCACAGGAAGGCCGTCCGCACCGACGTGCCGGCGATGCCCAGGCGCTCGCGCGCCTCGGCGACCGGGAGGACGTGCGCCTCGATCGTCGCCTCCAGGCGGTCGACCGGAACGCGCGCGCGCATCCACTCCACCACCCGCACGAGCGTGTCCGGGTCCACCACGGTGGGCACCTGTTCGTAGTGCACGAGCCACCGACGCAGGTCTTCGTCCAGCGATTCCTTCGGACGCTCCCCGATGGCCGACACCTTCGCCCCCGTCAGGGCCAGACCGCGCACGAACTCCTTCTGGTTCGCGGGAAAGCAGGGCTCCACGAAGACGACGTGCATGCTGGGCCTCGCCGGGGTGGCTGGAGAAGGGGAGCGGAAAGTACGTCGCGGCGAGCGCCGACGGTACCGGACGCCCCGCGGGCCGCGTACCTTGCTTCGCGCACGAACGCGCTGGACCCCGCTCGCCCGAGGCCCCATGCCCGACGTCACCTACGTGGCGCCCTTCTTCGCCGAGACCACGCTCCGATTCGTCTCGGCGCTCGCCCGAACGGAGGGCGTGCGCCTCTCGCTCGTGAGCCAGGACGCCCCGGATCGGGTGCCGGAGCCGACGCGCGCGCTCCTCGCCGACTTCGTGCAGGTCGCCGACGCGCTGGACGCGAACGTCCTCCGGCGGGCCGTCGAGGAGCTCCGCCGCCGGGGCCAGGGCGTCGAGCTTCTCCTCGGAACGTTCGAGGAGCTGCAGGTTCCTCTCGGGCAGGTGCGCGACGCGCTGGCGCTCCCCGGGATGGGCGCCGCCGCCGCGGAGAACTTCCGGGACAAGGCGCGCATGAAGGACGTCCTGCGCGCCAACGGGCTGCCGTGTGCCCGCCACGCCCTGGCACGCTCCCCGGAGGAGGCGCGGTCCTTCGCTCGCGACGTGGGCTATCCGCTCATCGTGAAGCCGCCGGCGGGGTCGGGGTCGCGCGGCACGTTCCGTATCGGCGACGACGAGGCGCTGGCGTCCTGCCTCCGTCAGATGCCCCCGTCGGCCGAGCGCCCCGCGCTGCTCGAGGAGTTCGTGGTCGGTGAGGAGCACTCCTTCGACTCGATCGCGCTCGACGGGCGCATCGTCTGGCACTCGATCAACCACTACTTCCCCTCCGCCCTGGAGGTGGTGCGCGAGCCGTGGATCCAGTGGTGCGTGCTCCTCCCCCGCGAGGTGGACGACGTCCGCTACGAGGGGATCCGGGCGGTGGCCGGGGAGGCGCTCCGGGTGCTCGGCATGCAGACCGGGATGAGCCACATGGAGTGGTTCCGTCGCCCCGATGGGAGCGTGGCGATCTCCGAGGTCGGGGCCCGCCCGCCGGGCGCCCGATTCGTGAACCTGATCTCCTGGGCCCACGACTTCGACCTCTTCCGCGCGTGGGCCGAGACGGTGGTCTACGGACGCTTCACGCCCAGGCCGCGACCCTACGCGGCCGGCGCGGCCTACCTGCGGGGGCAGGGTAGCGGGCGGGTGCGCGCCGTGCGCGGTCTCGAGGAGATCGCGGCCGAGCTGGGGCCGCTCGTCGTGGAAGCGCGCCTGCCGCGGGAGGGCGAGGCGTCGTCGGGGTCGTACGAGGGGGAGGGCTACGTCATCGTTCGCCACCCCGAGACCGAGGTGGTGAAGGACGCGCTCTGGAAGATCGTCACGCGCATCCGCGTCGAGCTGGGCCAGGAGGAGCATCCATGAACGTCCTGATGATCTCGCCGGGCTTCCCGAAGGAGATGCAGTACTTCACGCGCGGCCTCGCCGCCGTGGGAGCGCGCGTGATCGGGCTCGGCGACCAGCCGGAGTCCCAGCTTCCCGACGTGGCGCGCCAGGCCCTGGCAGCCTACCTGCACGTCGGCTCCTTCCAGGACGAGGGAGCCATCGTCGAGCGCGTCGCGACGTTCGCCTCGGGCACGCCCATCCACCGCGTGGAGTGCCTGTGGGAGCCGTACGTGATCCTCGCGGCGCGCATCCGCGAACGCCTCGGGCTGCCCGGGCTCACCGTCGAGCAGACGATCCCCTTCCGCGACAAGGAGATCATGAAGCGGGTCCTCGACGGCGCCGGCATCCGCACGCCCCACCACTACAGCGCCACCACGGTCGCCGGCGTCGTGGAGGCGGCCGAGACGGTCGGCTACCCCGTCATCGTGAAGCCCATCGCCGGGGCGGGGTCCGAGAGCACGTACAAGGTGGAATCGCGCGAGCAGCTCGACGCGATCCTCCCCGGGCTGCGCCAGGTGACCGAGGTGAGCGTCGAGGAGTTCGTAGAGGGCGACGACATGACGTTCGACACGTTGTGCGTGAACGGGGACATCGTCCACTACAGCGCGTCCACCTACATCCCACGGGCACTCTACATGAAGGAGAACGAGTGGGTGAGCCCGATCACCCTCGTCTTCCGCGACCCCGACGCCCCCGACCTCGAAGCCGGGAAGAAGATGGGCCGCGACGTGATCCGCGCACTCGGCTTCCAGACGGGCTACACGCACATGGAGTGGTACCGAACCCCTTCAGGCGAGGCGGTGTTCGGAGAGATCGGCGCGCGCTCTCCCGGGGCGGGTCTCGTCGATCTCATCAACTACGCGGCCGACATCGACACGTACACGGGGTGGGCCGAATGCGTGGTCCACGGCCGCTTCACGCAACACGTGGAGCGGAAGTACGCGGCGGCGTGGGTCTACAAGCGGGCACGGGGGCACGGCCGCATCCAGCGCTACGAGGGGCTCGAGGCGATCCTCACCGAGCTCGGACCCTGGATCGTGGATATCGACCTGAACCCGATCGGCGCGCCGCGGCGGGACTGGCGGAACGTGCTGGTGGGCGACGGCATGGTCGTGCTGCGCCACCCCGACCTCGCCACCGCGCGGGCGATGGCCGAGCGGGTGGCCGCGCGCCTGCACGTGGTGGCGGAGTAGACGGGCAACGCCACCGAGCACCGCCGGGGGGGATGCCGCGCGCTAGGGCTGCACGTCCGGGTCGCAGCGCTGGTCCGGCGTCACGGCGCCGTCACCCGGCAACGTGACCCGCCATCCGCCCGCGCCGGTTGGCACGAACTCACCGGTGGTCGGCGCCGACATGAGGAGCGACGCGTATCGCCTCGAGGGCAGCGAGCGCGATCGGCTCGTCGTCCGTCCAGGCGTAGGTCGTCGTCGCGCCGGTGGCGGCGTTCGGTGACGCCGAAGTCACCCGACGACGGCAGGGTGAGGCAGGTGACGGGCCCATTGACCATGCCCATGTCGAGCGACCAGAAGCCCCCCGGCGTGTGCGGCTGGTTCGAGGGGAAGCCGACCACGAACTGAGGGGTAGGCACGGGCCCGGGTCGCACGTCGCGTTGAGCACCAGCAGCGTGGTCCGGGACTGCGGCCCGGTGGAGTCCGAGCACGCGAGGACCGACAAGAGAGCGGGCAGGAGCCCGACCAGCGTTCGTTGGAGCCGCGCTCTCGGGTACGTCTTCATGGCGTCGCCCCGAAGGTGAAAGAGCCATGCGGAAGATGACGTCGAGTGAACGACCGGGACAGGGCATCCGTGACGTTCCAGCGGTCGCGAGACGGCCGCCGCGGCCCTACGGAAGCGCGTCCGCCCAGTGCTCCTCGGACACGATGGCGATGGGTACGCCGCGCGCCCGGTACTGCACGACCTCGTCCACCATGGAACCGAAGCCCTCCTGCGACCAGTCCGTGGCCGCGAGCGCCCCGATCACCAGGTAGTCCGTGCGTCGCGTCACCGTGCGCTCGCACTCCCCGCCCAGCTCCATCACCTCGCGTTCGCAGGCGCGCCGCGGCCCGTACGCCAGCTCCCCCGCGAACACGAAGATCCGCCCCTCGAACACGACCTCCGGCTCGGGGCGATCGATCGGCAGGTCGGTCGCCAGCAGGAACCCGAGCGCTGCGCCGTTCTCCGTGAGCTGGCCGAGGAGGGAGCCGAGGTGCTTCCGCTCGCGCGCGTCGACCCGTCCGTCCCGCACGATCTGCTCGAGGCGGCGTGCGAGGAGATTGGCCGGCCACTGCGTCGCGACGTCGGGGTGCTCGCGGGTCCACCGGGCGAGCTGGTGCGCCTCGTCGGCCGAGACCGTGCCGTCCGCGATCACGCCGCGCACGAGACCCAGCATCTCCGCGAGCCCCCGCTCGAGCCTCCGATGCTCTCCCAGGCGACGCGCGCGGCCGGTCGGGGAACGGGGGATCGCGCTCATGCGCGCAACATGTCCCGTGGCTCCGGCCGAAGTCCAGGGGATTCTTGCTCCGTGCGGGCCGCCGAGCCCATCATAGCCCGCACGGTGCATCTGCCATGACCCCTCCCGAGGCCACCATGTCCGTCAGCGCCAGGTCCCGAGGATCGCGCCGCCGTCTCCTTCGCGTCGTCACCTACTATGCCCTGCTGGCCGGCCTGGTCTATCTGGCGGTCACGCTCGTCCCGGGCGCCCGCGACGTGCTGGGCGGGGGACAGCTGCCCTCCGCGCTGGACGCCGACGTCGCTCGGCCCGAACGCGCCCGCCGCCGTGGGCGCGCCGATCGCCGCGACGGCGTGGTCGGGCGCCGCGCTCGGCGCGATCTCCATGCTGGGCGCGCTCGTCATCATGGTGCCCGTGACGTGGGTCTACATCCTCACGCACCGGCAGCGCGGCTTCGACGAGTCGGTGGTGCACACGCTGCTCATCCTCCCGGTGGCCGTTACCGGGCATCGTCACGGTCGTGCAGCACAGCCTGCCGCTGGCGTTCTCCCTGGCCGGGATCGTCGCGGCGGTGCGCTTCCGCACCACGCTCGAGGACACCAAGGACGCGGTCTACGTCTTCCTGGCCATCGGCGTGGGGCTCGCCTGCGGCGTGCAGGCGTTCGGCCTGTCGCTCGTGCTCTCGCTCTTCTTCAACGGCGTGATCCTGCTGCTGTGGGCCGCGCGCTTCGGCAACGTGTACGCCGTCGCCGGGCCGGGCGAGCTGAGCCTGGGCGACGCCCTCGTCGGGCCACACACCGCCTCGGCCGCCACGGTGGTCGGGGACGCTGCGCTCCTGGACGCGGCCGCCCCGGCCGACATCGCGGGGGTCCTCGACCGCGCGGCGCGCATGGAGTTCCACCTCGCGGAGGAGCGCGGGAAGAAGAAGACGAAGCGCGCCAACGCCCTGCTGCTCGTGCACGCGCACGAGGCCGCGGCGGCGCAGGAGTTGGTGGAGCCGCGTCCTGGACGACGCTCGCCAGCCGATGGAAGCTCGTCGAGATCGTCCCCTCGGACGACGGGCCCTTGGTGCTCGAATACCTCGCGCGGCTCGACCGCCCCGCGTCCGAGGGCTCGCTTCTCGACCGCCTGCGTGAGGCTCCGAGCGACGTCATCGCGGCGGCGGAGCTGCGCTCGCTCGCCAGCCTCAAGAAGCGCTCGTGAGGTTACGCTTCGCGCCCTGTCTGGCGCTCGCGCTCACGGGCGCGTCCACCGCCCGTGCGGTCGCGACGTCGGGACAGGATCCCGCACCGATCTCCGAGCGGTACGACCTGCGCCACCATCTCGCGCGCTTCGACCTCCCCCACCGGCTCGACGAGGTGTCCGGGCTCGCGTTCTCGGACGACGGCCGCCTCTACGCACACCAGGACGAAACGGGCGTCGTGTATGCGATCGACCCCGAAACGGGCGACGTCGACCGGGGGTTCACGCTCGGTTCGACCGACGCGCTCGTCCACGACGACTTCGAGGGCCTCGCCGTCGCGGGGGACCGCTTCTTCCTCCTGTCGAGCCGGGGCCTGCTCTACGAGTTCCGACGGACCGCCGAGGGTCGGGCGACGCCTGCGCGCCTCACCGATACGGGGCTCGGCCGCGGCTGCGAGGCCGAAGGGCTGACCTTCGACGCTTCCACCCGGAGCCTGTTGGTGGCCTGCAAGACGGTCGCGCCGCGCGCCGACGAGATCCGTGTCCATTGGCTCCCGCTCGACCCCGACGCCCCGGTTCCGCCGCCCCTGCGCGTACCCTTCCGCCGCCTCGCGCCGTTCGGACTGGAGAACGGCCTCCACCCCTCGGGGATCGACGTCGATCCGGCCACCGGCACCCTCGTCCTGGTGGCCGCGCGGGAGGAGGCGATCGTCGAGATCTCACGGGAGGGACGCGTCCTCTCGGTGTTCGGGCTGGGACGCGGGCGCCATCCCCAGGCCGAGGGGATCGCCTTCGGGCCGCAAGGCAGGCTCTTCGTCGCCGACGAGGGACACGGCCGGCGCGCGCACCTGACGGTTTACGGTCGGGCGGGTGAGGACGGGACGGGGAAGGGGGCGGGGTGGGACGGCGTTTGAGCTTTCCCGTCGCCTCGGACGAGCTTCTCGAGGCGATGGCGTCGGACTCCCGTCCCCTGGGGATGTCGGCGGGCCGCGCCGAGTACCGGCTCCTGCGTGAGACCTATTTCGACACGCTCGACGGGGCCCTCCGGGAGCGGCGCATGACGCTCTGCCTCCGCCTCGACGCCACGGGGCTCCAGACGCTGGCCCTGGTGAGCGTGTCCGCGATGAACCTCGACGGCGTCCTGGAGGAGACCGTGATGGAGGAGCCGGTCTCCGGAGCAGGCCTGTACGCGTCGCTCGCCGGAGGTACCGAGTTGGCCACGCGCCTGCGCGAGGTCGCCGACCCGGTCGCCCTCCGCCCCATCGTCGCCATGGACATCGACCGGGAGACCCGCGACCTCCGCCCCGGGTGGCTCGGGCGACCCGCGCATCGCGTCCGCTTCGACCGGATCGTCGCGCACGCCCCGGGCGTGACGCGGTCGCTCCAGGAGGTCGTGGTCACGGAGCTCGGGGTTTCCGGGCCCGCCCTGGAGACGGTGGCGGAGCGCCTGCGTGTCCATCACGGCGTGGCCAGCGACGGACTGGACACCCTCGAGCGCGCCAGACGCATCCTGGCCGCGTCCGCGGCCGGCACGCGCCCGGACGCGCAGCACGAGGTCCGCGGCGCCTTCCTGATCGTGCGCGCCGGCGCGGTGGCCCTCGTCGAGGGAGCGGCGGGGCTCACCCTCCCCACCGCCCGCGGCTCGGGTGAGGAGCCGGCCCGCGCCTTCGTCGCCGAAGGCTTCGGAGAGGAGCAGGGGGCGCAGGATCTCGAGCTGATCGGCTTCGCGCAGACGCCTCGGGACAGCCCCGACCTGGAGGTGTGGCTCCACGAGATCCACCCCCCGGAGTCCGTCGTCGATTCCTTCTTCTGGCTGCCCCTTCCGGAGCTCCTCGAGCGTGTGGGGGCGCCGCGCCTGCGGGACCCCGGCCTGTCCGCGGCCCTCCTCCTCTTCGTCCGGTCCGAGGTGGGCCGCAGGCTGCTGCGGGAAACGCCGCGTCCCGAGGGCGCGCCGACCGTGATTCCGGCGCGGGCGCCACGGGACGGGGAGGGGGACGACGAGGGCGAAGCCTTCCTCGACGCCGAGCTGAGCATCCTGGATTTCAACCTCCGCGTTCTCGAGCTCGCCGAGGACGAGACCGTGCCCCTCCTGGAGCGCTTCCGCTTCCTCGCCATCTTCGCCGCGAACATGGACGAGTTCTTCGTCGTCCGTGTCGGTCGGCTCAAGATGGAGAGCGGCGCCGCGCCGGCGGCGGAGAGCGCGCAGGCGACCGAGCTCCTCGACCTCATCTCGATCCGGGCCCGGGCCCTCCTCGCGCGCCAGTACGCCTGCCTCGTGGACAGGCTGCTCCCGGCGCTCACGGAGAAGGGGATCCGCCTGCGCCGGTGGGCATCCCTCACGGCGAGCGAGCGCGCGGGCCTCGAGGCGCGGTTCGCGCGGGAGATCTTCCCCCTGCTCACGCCCCGGGCCATGTCCGCGGCGCCCGGCCATCCCTTTCCCCGGCTGACGAGTCTGGGGCTCTCCCTCGCGGCGATCCTGCGGGGGGCCGAAGGGGACCGCCCGCACTTCGCGCACGTCCCGATCCCCGAGGACCTTCCCCGCTTCCTCCCCGTCGGCGACGGGCCCGACGTGGTCGCGCTCGAGGAGGTGATCGAAGGAAACGCGGCGGCGCTCTTCCCCTCCTTCGATGTCCAGGAGATCCACGCCTTCCGCGTGAGCCGACTCGGCGACGTGGAGATCGACGAGGACGTGTCGGATTCGCTGCTGGCCGCCGTCGAGGACGAGATGGAGGCGCGCCCCTACAAGCCCGTGGTCCGCATCGAGGTGCAGGAGACCATGCCGCGCGAGGTGCGCGCCCACCTGCTCCGTGAGCTCCGCTCCGAGCGGGGGACGGACAGCGCGGTCCTCAGCCGGGCGGACGTCTACGAGGTCGACGGCCCCCTGGACCTGCGGGGCTTCGCGCAGATCGCCGATCTCGACGTTCCCGGCGAACGCTACGCTCCGTTCACACCGAGGCGCCCGCTCGATCCCGACCGGTCCATCTTCGATGTCCTCGGCGAGGACGACGTCCTGTTGCACCACCCCTTCGATTCCTTCGACGCCACGGTGGGTCGGTTCCTCGAGGAAGCCGCGCAGGATCCGGCGGTGGTGTCGATCAAGCTCACCGTCTACAGGACCGGCCGGGAGTCTCCCCTGGCGGCCGCACTCGTGGAGGCCCTCCGCCACGGCAAGGAGGTGAGCGCCTTCGTGGAGCTCAAGGCGCGCTTCGACGAGGAGAGCAACATCCACTGGACGCACCGGCTGACGGAGGCGGGCGGGCACGTCGTCTACGGGCTGGTGGGGCTGAAGACGCACGCCAAGACCGCGCTCGTGGTACGCCGCGAGGCGGGAGGTCTGCGCCGCTACGTGCACATCGGAACGGGCAACTACAACGCCGCAACAGCACGCTTCTACACCGACCTCGGGCTGCTGTCGGCGGACCCCGACCTCGGTGCGGACCTGAACGACTTCTTCAACGAGCTCATGGGCGCGGCGGGCCCGCCCTCCAAGACGTACCGACGGCTATGGGTGGCACCGGCTTCGCTCGCCCCGAACCTCCTGCGCTGCATCGAGCGCGAGGCCCAGCACGCCCGTGCGGGCAGACCCGCGCGCATTCAGGCCAAGATGAACGGGATCACGGACCGCAAGACGGTGAAGGCGCTCTACCGCGCGGGCAGGGAGGGGGTGAGTGTCGATCTCGTCGTGCGCGCGATCTGCACGCTGCGCCCCGGAGTGGAAGGGCTCTCCGAGAACATCAGGGTGCGAAGCATCCTCGGCCGCTTCCTGGAGCACGCCCGCATCATCCGCTTCGAGAACGGGGGCGAGCCCGAGTTCTACATCGGCTCGGCGGACTGGCGACGACGCAATCTCCACAGGCGGGTCGAAGTGCTCACGCCCGTGCGCGCGGAAGCCCCCAGGGCGCGCCTGCAGAGGATCCTCGACGCCGAGCTCGCTTCGGCGGGAGCGTGGATCCTCCGCCCCGACGGGGCGTACGAACGTCTGAGCAAGGAGGGGGAGGAGGCGCAGATACACTTCCTTCCCTGAGCTGGAATGCCCCAGGGAGCCCCGCGCCATGCGCCGAGCCGTTATCGCCGTCGTCACCCTCGCCTCGCTCG
>CAWGKG010000005.1:0-247055 GCA_963823035.1 uncultured Gemmatimonadales bacterium | reverse complement strand
GCGCGTAGGCCGACAGCGACGAGATCTCCAGGAAGACGAAGACGTTGAAGACGTCGCCCGTGACGGTGATGCCGAGCAGCCCGGTCATGCACAGCGTCAACGCCGTGTAGAACAGCGGCATCCGATCCTCCTAGATCTCGTGCTCCACGCTGGTCCGGGCGTAGGGCAGCACGACCGTGGCGATGGTGGACACGATCACCAGGACGAACGCGTTCACCTCGTCGATGCGGTAGGCGATGCCCCACGGCGGCGGCCACCCGCCGATCTCGTAGTCGATGGCGCCGTGTGCCAGCACACGGGAGAGCAGCGTGACCGCCACGCGAAGGCCCAGATCGCCGCGACCATGAGATGAGCCACGACAGGCGCGGTCGGCGCACGAGCGCGGTGAGGGGTGCGCACAGCAGCGGCACCACGACCTGGAGGACGGGCAGGTTCTCGCTGATCACATCACGTCGTCCTGCTCGTGGATCTCGTCTTCCTCGATGGTGCCGTAGGCCTCCTTGATGCGCACCACGAGCGCGAGGCCCACGGCCAGGGTCGCCACGCCGACCACGATCGCGGTGAGGATGAGGACGGAGGGGATGGGGTTGGTGTAGACGACGTGCTCGCCGTCCTCGAGCAGGATGGGCGCGGTGCCGCCGAAGATCTTCCCCATGCTGATGTAGAGGATCATCACCGAGGTCTGGAAGACGCTCAGCCCGACGAGCTTCTTCACCAGGTTGCCGCGCGAGATCATCGTGTAGAACCCGATCATCATCAGGCCCACGACGATCCAGTAGTTGTAGAGGCCCAGCAGTCTCACGGCGTCAGCTCCTGCGGCCGGCGAAGGCGTAGAAGATCGAGACCATCACGCCGAACACCGTGACGAGCACGCCGAACTCGACCGAGAAGATCCCCCAGTGCTGGCCGTGGTGGGGGTCGTGCAGGAGGACGTTGTAGTCCAGGAAGCCCCCGCCCTTCAGGATCGTGACCACGCCCGTGCCCGCGTAGATCATCACGCCCACCGCCGAGCAGACGTAGACGACGCCGGGGGGCAGCACCTGCTTCACCTTCCCGAGCCCGTAGACGAGCGCGTACAGGATGAAGGCGGCCGCGAAGATGACGCCGGCCTGGAAGCCTCCGCCCGGTCCGTAGTCGCCGTGGAACTGCACGTAGAGCGCGAACAGCAGGATGTAGGGGATCAGGAACTTGGTCCCGACGCGGAGGATGATCCGGTCATCCATGCAGACGCTCCTCCCCCGGCTCGATGTCGTCCGCGTCGTGGGAGCGCTCGCCCGGCGTCCACGGCCGGCGCGGGCGCGGCCCGCGGGCCAGCAGGAGGAGCACGCCCACCAGCGCGGTGAAGATCACCGTGGTCTCGCCCATGGTGTCGTAGCCGCGGTACGAGGCGAGCACCGAGGTCACGATGTTGGGCACCCCGATCTCGTGTCCGGATTCCTCCACGTAGCGCGGGGCCACGTGCAGGTGCGCCGGGTTGTCGGGCTCGCCGAAGGGCGGCATGTCCAGCGTGCCGTAGATGAGCACGCCGCCCGTGACGAGCACCACGAAGAGGGGGAGGAGCGGCCGGTGGGCCGGCTTCTTCTCCTCGTGGCCGACCAGCGCGAGCGAGCCCAGGAGGAGCACGGTCGAGATGCCGGCGCCGACCGCCGCCTCCGTGAAGGCCACGTCGACCGCGTCGAGCATCGTCCACAGCACGGCGGACAGGAGGGAGTAGATCCCCGAGAGCATCGCGACCGCGAAGAGGTTCCGCAGGCGCAGCAGCGCGAGCGCGGTCACGGCGAGGAGCGCGAGGACGGAGATGTCGACGACGGCGTCCACGCTCAATCCCCTTCGTGGAAGGGTGCGCGGTACGGCTCGACCTTCCCGGAGAGGGCGGCGCGCGCGAGCGCGTGCGTCCCGATCGGGCTCGTGAAGAGCAGGAAGACGTACACGAGGAGGAGGCGGAGCGTGAGGAGGTGGATGCCGGCCTGGAAGCACATCCCCAGGATCATGAAGGCGGCGCCCATCGTGTCCGTCATCCCGGCGGCATGCAGGCGCGTGTAGATGTCGGGCATGCGCAGCACGCCGAGCGTGCCGACCAGGATGAAGAAGAGGCCGGCGAGGATGCTCGCCCACGAGAGGACGTCGAGCGCCATGTGCAGCATCAGTCGCCGCCCCCCGTGTCGACGTGACGCTGGCGGCCCAGGTCGCCGAACTCGAAGAACTTCAGCACGGCGATCGTCCCGATGAAGTTGATGAGCGCGTACACCAGGCTGAGGTCCACCCAGTCGGGGCGGCCGGTCAGGAAGCCGATCACCGCGAGCAGGAGCACCGTCTTCGTCCCGAAGGTGTTCACGGCCAGCACGCGGTCGTACACGGTGGGCCCGAGCAGGGCGCGGACCATCGCCATGCCCATGGCCACGAGGATTCCCACGGCGGCGACCGCGAACATCAGTGCGCGCCCCCCTGCTCCACCCACGTGCACCGGCGGTCCATCTCGTCCTCCTCACGCCCGTCCACGTCGATCCAGGTGAGGGAGTGGATCTCGAGGTCGTCGCCGGTCACCCGTGTGGTGATCGTGCCCGGCGTGAGCGTGATCGAGTTGGCGTAGATGGCGCGCCCCAGGTCGGTCTGCTGGCTGGCGCGGTAGTGGACGATGATCGGGCTGATCGGGAGCTTGGGGTCGAGGATGATCTTCGCCACGTGCAGGTTGGCGACGAAGACCTCCTTCATCAGCCAGGGGACGTAGAACCAGACCCGCCCGCCGAGCTGGAGAGGGAGCCCCTCGTGGTCGGCCACGTCCATGCGCATGGCCAGGTAGACGACCAGGGCGGACGAAGCGACGCCGAACCCCATGAGGAGCGGCTCGAAGTGGCCCGAGAGGACGAGCCAGAATCCATACAGAATCGCACCCAGACCGATGGCTCGGAGCAACTGCGTTCCCTGGCTGATCCCACGCTTTTCCGTGGGCCTTCGGGGCCCCCGGGCGAAACGGAGGCCGAATCTACCAGTTGGACTGTGCCCCGTCCACTATCTTCTGGATGAGGAGTTTGATGGCCTCGGCGCGGCCCACGTCCTCGCTCTCGCTCGACTCGACGAACTCCCCCTGCGACACGACGTTGCGGTCCTCCCAGAGCACGACGTTCTCCACGAGGTCGACGATCTGGATGCTCGCCGTGATGGTCACCTGACGCTGCAGCACCTGGGCCGGCTCGCCCGGATCCCCGGCGCGGTAGTTCGGGGCGACCACGTCGTAGCGGGTGATCGTGCCGCGCACGACGGCGTCCGCCACGTCCTCGCCGGCGGTGCGCATGCCCAGCGAGCGCGGCAGCTCGCGGAGCAGCTCGTCGTAGACCTCTCCGGAGATCTCGAAGCGCGCCGTCTCGTTGTCGAAGGGCGCCACGGCGATCGTCTTGATGTGGGGGGGTGGAAAGCTCCCCGCCCGGAAGGAGTAGTTGCACCCACCCGCGACGAACGCCGCCATGAGCGTCAGCGCCTGCACGGCCACCTGCCGTCCGCTCATCGTCCGGCTCCCGCCCTCAGGGGATCCCAGATGTCGGGCGGATAGGGCCCGACCCGCTCGAGCGAGTCCCGCGTCAGCTTGAGCTCCCGGAAGTCGGCCAGGTTGCGGTACGTCGCCTCCTCCGGATAGCGGCTTCCTTCCCCGAGGTCCAGCTCGACGCGCTGGACGACGTGCCCGCCGTCCAGGAGCTCCATGGACCGGACCCTCCCGTCCGCCACGCGGAACGTCAGGAGGCGTCCGTCGCGGTAGCGGTAGCGCAGCTGCACGGACCCGTCCTCCAGCTCGTCCGCGCCCAGCAGCTCGGTGCCGGTCTCGGGCCGGAAGACGCCCAGCACGCCCCACATGAGGTCGGGCGGAGGCAGGATGTTGTCCGGCGTCCCCGGGGGCAGCCGCAGCTCCCCGTCCACGAGCGCGGCGCGCACGACCGTCTCGCCGTTGTAGAAGAGGTCCAGCCGCGCCTTGTAGGGTGGCTCGATCCGGGCCACCCCCCGCCCTTTCACCCGCACCCCGGCGTCGTTGAGCGACCACTCGAAGAGCACGCGGATCGGCTCCTGGAGGGAGGTGCCGCTCTCCAGCCGGTCGGCGAGTCCCGCCGCGTCCGACGCGGGGGCGACCACGCCGGGGCCGCGTGGTGCGCACGCGCCCGAAGCGCCGAGGGTGAGGGCGCTGGCGAGGAGGATCGGGACGCGGACGGGGATGGGCATGGGCGGTAAGCTACGCTGGAGAGGTCGAGGCTCATACCCCCGCCTGGCGCCGTCGTTCGCGGCACGGCACGGCCCCACTTGTGAGGCTCCGCCCGAGCGGGCATCGTTCGCCGCCATGAACGAGCGACCCGTCTACCTGGCCTCGGACATCCACCTCGGCGCGGTGACCCGCGCGCACGAGGAGGCCTTCTACGCGTGGATGCGCCACGCGGCGGCGGAGGCAGGGCGCATCGTGATCAACGGCGATCTCTTCGACTTCTGGTTCGAGTACCGCTCGGGCATCCCCCGTGGGTACGAGCGGGTGCTGTCCCTTCTCGCGGAGGTCGTTCGCGAGGGTACCCCGATCACGATGATGGGCGGCAACCACGATTGGTGGGGCGGGCGGTATCTGCGGGAGGAGATCGGCCTCGAGTTCCTGCAGGACCCGGTCGTGCGCGACTTCGGCGGCCTGAAGACGCTGCTCGCGCACGGCGACGGGCTCGGGCGCGGCGACCTGGGCTACCGTGCGCTGAAGGTGCTCCTGCGCGGGCGCGTGACCCGCTTCGCCTTCGGGCTGCTCGGCCCCGACCTCGGCGGTCGCATCGCGGGGGGCGTGTCCCAGACCGAGCACCGACAGTCGGAGCCGACCCGGGCCGAGAGGGAGCGCGCCGACGCGCTCGAGGCGTGGGCGGTGGACCGGCTGACGGAGTCGCCCGACCTGGAGCTGGTGGTGCTCGGCCACACGCACCAGCCGCGCCTGCGCGAGGTGGAGCCCGGCCGTTGGTACGTGAACGCCGGCGACTGGGTGGAGCACGACACCTACGTCGTGCTGGAAGGAGGCGGGGCGGCGCCCCGCCTCGTCACCTGGGGAGCTTGAGCGAGACCGAGAGCTCCATCCGCCCGCCCCCGACGGGTACGGCGTTCAACTCGATCGGCTGCGGGAAGTGCTGGAGGTGCGCCGAGACGTAGGCGTCCGCGCCGGAGAGGAAGAGGAAGAAGATCCCCAGGGCGGTCCAGTCTTCCCGCTGCTGCCGCCGTGACTCCTCGAGGCTCTGCAGGTCCAGGAGCGTTTCGTCGCCGTCCAGCCTGGCCTGGACCGTGTCCGGATCGATGATGTTCTGCGCCGCGAGCTCGGCGCGTACCACCCTCTCGCGGAACGCGACCCGCTGGCTCGCCTCCTGGACGCGCTTGCGGGCCTTGACGAGCGCCCATCCCGTCGCGCTCTCCAACGTCACATAGAACGCGCCGCGGTTGTAGGCGCCGATCGAGGCATGGCCCCAGCCGGGGATGACGACCGCCCGCAGGAACGCGCCTCTCGGCGACACGCCGCGCCTGGGTGGGCGCGTCGTGGAATCCGTGACCGCGGGGGGCGGGGTCGTGAGCGCCTGCGCAGCCGCGGTGCCCGGCACCAGGGCGAAGAGGGGCCCCCATGCGAAGACGCACGCCACGCGGCGGATCGCCTGCGCGACGCTGGACGCTGGGGGTGCTGGGGCGTGAGAGGGCATGGCAGGAAACGTTAACGGAAGCCCCGCACGCCTGCGAGCCGTACGGGGCTTCCGAGCCGATTGGCGGGAGTGTGTGGGAATCGAACCCACCCGCCCGGGGTTCAGCCGGGCTGCACGGTTTTGAAGACCGCCGGGACCACCAGGCCCCCTCCACCCCCGGGGGATAGGAAGGTCCCGCGCGCGGCGGACAGCGTCAACCCTTTGACACGGACGGCGGCCGGGTGCAGCGTGGCGGTGCGGCCGGGCCCGCCTCCCGCGCCGCGACCTGCCCACGAGGAGGCGTCCGATGGACCCGCAGCGCCCGCCGCCGGCATCGCCCGAGCCCATCGTGTGGCCGTGCTTCTCGTCGGTCGCCCTCGACGGTTCCCGCCCCCGCGCTCGGCCAGACGCTGCAGGGACGGGTGCTCGAGGACGGCCGGGACACGCCCGTGCCCGGGGCGCTCGTCTCGCTGCTGGACCGCGAGGGTGAGCGGAGGGCGGAGGCGCTGTCCGGGGTGGACGGCCGCTTCGTCCTCGCGCCGCCCGACGCCGGCGAGTACGTCGTCGAGGCTGTCCGGCTCGGCTACGAGCCGACGCGCTCGCCCCTGTTCGCCATGAAGACCGAGGGGAGCGTTCCCTTCGACATCCTCATGACGCCCGAGCCGCTCGGCCTGCCGGGGCTCGAGGTCACGGTGGAGGCGGAAGCCGAGGAGTTGCTGCGGAACTTCGGCGCGTCGCCCGTGACGCTCGGGAACCGGTGGATCGACCGCGAGAAGATCGAGCACATGGTCACGCCGGGGATGGCCAAGGACGTCATCCGCTGGCAGGGCATCGCCGGCGTCACCGTGGTCGAGTACGACGATTCGCCGCTGGGCGGGCCGCTGTGCGTGGTCTTCAGCCGTCGGGACCGGCAGTGCGCGCTCACCGTGCTGAACGGGGCCGTCGTGCTGCCGGAGATCGCCGGCGCGCATCGACACGCAGGACATCGAGGCCATCGCGCTCCTCGAGCCCGTGGACGCCACCACCTTCTACGGCACGCAGGGCGGCGGGGGCGCCGTGTTGATCTGGACGCGGTCAGGGGCGAGGGGGTGGCGGGGATTGAGCGTGCGCGGGGCTCGCCGCGCTCCTGACGCCGACGGCGGCACAGGCTTAAGTTGACGTTCCGAAGACGATGAAGGCCCGGTCCCGTGACGAGAAGTCCATGAGCACCAGCGACTCCACCCTGCGCGAGCGCGGGCGAACCGCCTCTCCGACGTCTCCCCCGCTCTCCCCCGGCCTCCTGCGCGAGGGTGAGCGGAACCCGGGGATGCCCCTCGAGCTCGACTGGGTCCGCGAGGTCCGCGTCAACCGGAGCGCCGTGGAGCGGCGCGCCGCCACGCTGGGCACGCGGCGCTCGGTCAAGAAGGCGTGGCAGGCGGCGTGGCTGCTCAAGGCCGTCACGCTGATGGACCTGACCACGCTCTCCGGGGACGACACCCCCGGGCGGGTGCGCAGGCTGTGCGCGAAGGCCCGTCGACCCGTTCGGCCGGACCTCCTCGAGGCGCTCGGGGTGGACCCGGATCGGCTGCGCGTGGCAGCCGTGTGCGTCTACCACCAGATGGTCGACACCGCCGTGCGTGCGCTCGAGGGGAGCCACATCCCGGTCGCGGCGGTCTCGACGGGCTTCCCGCACGGGCTCAACCCGTTCCCGCAGCGCCTCCAGGAGATCCGGGCGTCGACGGACGCCGGTGCGCGCGAGATCGACATCGTCGTCACTCGCGGCCACGTGCTCACCGGCGCGTGGGAGGCCCTCTACGACGAGGTGGCCGCCTTCCGGGAGGCGTGTGGCGAGGCCCACCTCAAGACGATCCTCGCCACGGGAGAGCTCGCCACGCTGCGCAACGTGGCGCGCGCCAGCCTGGTGTGCATGATGGCCGGGGCGGACTTCGTGAAGACGTCCACCGGGAAGGAGGGCGTGAACGCCACCCTCCCGGTCGGCCTGACCATGGCCCGCGCCGTGCGCGCCTACGCCGAGCGCACCGGCTACGCGGTGGGCTTCAAGCCGGCGGGCGGCATCCGCACGGCGAAGGAGTCGCTGCTCTGGCTCATCCTCATGAAGGAGGAGCTGGGCACCGGCTGGCTGCAGCCCGAGCTCTTCCGCTTCGGCGTTTCCTCGCTCCTGGGCGACATCGAGCGCCAGATCGAGCATCACGTCACGGGCCGCTACTCGGCCTCCCACC
Organism: uncultured Gemmatimonadales bacterium; assembly: GCA_963823035.1. Lineage (GTDB taxonomy): Bacteria > Gemmatimonadota > Gemmatimonadetes > Longimicrobiales > Gaopeijiaceae > SZUA-318. The sequence continues at coordinate 239,167 of CAWGKG010000005.1, read as the reverse complement.
GGCATCCGATGGCATGAGCAAGGTCGCCGAGATCTTCGAGACGATGGAGTACGGCCCCGCTCCCGAGGCCGCCGACCGGGCGATGGCATGGCTCGACGCGCACGGACGCGCCTTCGGGCACTTCATCGGGGGTGCGTTCACGGACGCGGCCGCCGGCGAACGGTTCGAGACGGCCAATCCGGCCACGGCGCGGCCGCTCGCCACCGTGCTCCAGGGGACCGACGAGGACGTGGCTGCGGCGGTGGCGGCCGCGCGCGCGGCGCAGCCCGGCTGGTGGGCGGTGGGGCCGCACGTCCGGGCCCGACACCTGTACGCCCTGGCCCGGCGGGTGCAGAAGCACGCCCGCCTCTTCGCCGTGCTGGAGACGCTGGACAACGGGAAGCCGATCCGGGAATCGCGCGACCTCGACATCCCGCTGGTGGCCCGGCACTTCTACCATCACGCGGGGTGGGCGCAACTCATGCCCGAGGAGCTGCCGGGGTACACGCCGGTGGGCGTCGTCGGGCAGATCATCCCCTGGAACTTCCCCCTCCTGATGCTGGCGTGGAAGATCGCGCCCGCGCTGGCGATGGGGAACGCGGTCGTGCTCAAGCCCGCCGAGTTCACGCCGCTCACCGCCCTGCTCTTCGCCGAGCTGTGCCGGGACGCGGGGCTGCCGCCGGGCGTCGTGAACGTGGTGACGGGCGACGGCCGCACGGGCGCCGCGCTGGTCGCGCACCCGGACGTGGACAAGATCGCGTTCACGGGGTCCACCGAGGTTGGGCGGGCCATCCGCGAGGCCACCGCGGGAAGCGGGAAGCGGCTGAGCCTCGAGCTGGGCGGCAAGTCGCCGTTCGTCGTCTTCGACGACGCCGACCTCGACTCCGTGGTCGAGGGCGTGGTGGACGCCATCTGGTTCAACCAGGGTCAGGTCTGCTGCGCGGGGTCGAGGATCCTCGTCCAGGAGGGCGTGGCCGGCGGCGCTCGAGCGCAAGCTGCGGGCGCGCATGGAGACGCTGCGCATGGGCGATCCGCTCGACAAGGCGGTCGACATGGGCGCGATCGTCGCGCCGGTGCAGCTCGATCGGATCCGCGCGCTGGTCGAGCAGGGCCGCGCCGAGGGCGCGGAGGTGTGGCAGCCGTCGTGGAGCGCGCCGAAGGAGGGGTGGTTCTACCCGCCCACGCTGTGCACCGGGTGCGCCCCCTCCGGGACGCTGGCCCAGGTGGAGGTGTTCGGGCCGGTGGTGGTGCTCATGACCTTCCGCACGCCCTCCGAGGCGGTGGCGCTCGCCAACGACACGCGCTACGGCCTGGCCGCCTCGATCTGGTCGGAGAACATCAACCTCGCCCTCGACGTGGCGCCGAAGATCAAGGCCGGCACCGTGTGGATCAACTGCACGAACCTCTTCGACGCGGCGTCGGGGTTCGGCGGCTACCGGGAGAGCGGCTACGGGCGTGAGGGTGGCAAGGAAGGGCTCTGGGAGTACGTGCGGCCCGCGTGGGAGACGGAGGCGGGGGACGCCGGCCGCTCCCCGTCGGCGGACGGCCGGCGCCGTCGAAGTCCTCGTCACCCGAGGCGCGCCGTCGCGGCGCCGCCGCTCCTCGACCGCACCGCCAAGCTCTACATCGGCGGCAAGCAGGCGCGACCGGACGGCGACGCCAGCCTTTCGGTCACGGGCCACGGTGGCCGCGTGGTCGGTGAGGTCGGGCGCGGCAACCGGAAGGACGTGCGCAACGCGGTCGAGGCGGCGCGCAAGGCGCAGGGCGCGTGGGCGACGCGTACGGCGCACAACCGCGCGCAGATCCTGTACTACCTCGCTGAGAACCTGGAGGCCCGCCACGACGAGCTCACGGCGCGGCTGACCGCGTTCTCGGGCGACGCGCGGGACGCAGCCGCCGAAGTGGACGCCACGGTGTCACGGCTCTTCACCTACGCCGCCTGGGCGGACAAGTGGGACGGACGCGTGCACGCGACCCCGCTGCGCAACGTCACGCTCGCGATGCACGAGCCGGTCGGCGTGGTCGGGCTGGTCTGTCCGGACGAACGGCCGCTCCTCGCGTTCGCGGCCACCGTCGCGCCTGCTGATCGCCCTCGGCAACGCGGTCGTCGTCGTGCCCTCGGAGACGGCGCCCCTCCTCGCCACCGACTTCTACCAGCTCCTCGACACCTCCGATGTCCCGGGAGGCGTGGTGAACATCGTCACCGGCCTGCGGGACGAGATCGTCCCGACGCTCGCGGCGCACGACGACGTGGACGGGATCTGGTATTTCGGCTCGGCCGAGGGCTCGGCCGGCGTCGAGAAGGCATCGACAGGCAACATGAAACAAACGTGGGTAAGCCGCGGCCGCGCCATCACTTGGATGGCGCCACGGGCAGGAGAAGGCGAGGAGTTCCTGCGCCACGCCTGTCAGGTCAAGAACATCTGGGTGCCCTACGGCGAATGAGCCCGCCGGGGCCTAACCCCGGCGGACGATCGCCTGGCGCGGGTCGTCGGGGATGATCAGCTCGACCCGCTGGCCCGCCGCCACGGCGACCGACTCGGTGGAGTAGGTCCGCCCCGCCACCACCTCGATGCGGAAGCCGATCTGGTCGAGCTCCCTCCAGTTCAGGTCGACCGTGAGGTGGGCGTTGCCGCCCAGTTGTCCCGAGGAACTCCTGACCGCGGGACGTGCGCGCGTACACGCGCACGTCCGTGAAGCCGCGGTTCTCGATGTACACCCGGATCTGGCTCATGGACGAGTCGGGCCCGCTGAAGGGGTCGCGAGCCGTGGTCGCCACGCAGCCCGACACGGCCACCATCAAGAGCGCGGCCGGGAGGAGCCGCCGCACCGCACGTTGCGATGGTCACTCGCTGATGAGACGCTCCGTGTCGATGGGGTCGAGCCCCAGCTCCCTGAGGAGCTCGTTGAGCCGGGCCAGGTCCTGCGTGATGACGAGGTTCATCTGATCCACCTCGGTTCCGAGCTTGCCGGAGAGCTCGTCGAACACCTGGTACGACTGGTCCGTGGGCCTGTGGTACGCGCCCTCCACCAGGTTGAGGAGCGCGGCGAGCTTGTTGTTCAGCCGGATCGGGTAGTTGAGCGGGTCCTGGTTGGACTGGTTCTTCACCTGGTAGATCTCGGACTCGACGCCGCTCAGGCGGTCCTTCACCGTCCCGGCGAGCGACTGCAGCTCCCCGTTGTCGCTCTTCGACAGCCGGTCGTCCACCTGCTCCTTGATCGCGCGCATGCGGATGACCGCCTGGTTCGCGTCGGTGACGCGGTCACGGACGCGCGCAGCGAAGTCGTGCTTGGCCCGAAGGTCGGCGACCGTCACGCCCTCCTCCGCGGCCCTCGGGTTGATCTTCACCTCGAAGTCGCGCGTCTGAGTCGCGCCGTCGACCGTGAGGCGGACCTGGTAGCGTCCCGGCACCACCGACGGCCCGACGGGCCCGGCCGCCCAGAAGATGCGGCCGTCGAAGTCCGTCCACCCCTCGGTGCGCATGTTCCAGCCGAAGCGGTTGGATCCCTTCATCTTGGAGGGCTTCTGGGGCGCGCCGCGGCCGAAGAAGCCTCCGCCGCCCGGGCTCTCCTCCGCCTCCTCGTCGTCCTCTCGGCCGACTCGTACGAGCCGATCACGCTGCCGGAGGCGTCGAGGATCTCGACGGTCACCTTCTCGGCGTTGTCCTTCAGGTAGTAGAAGACGTCCGCGGTGTTGTCGAACTCCTGGACCGGGTCCTTCGGATCGAAGAGCCAGAAGTCGGCCGCCGCCACCTCGGCGTTCATCTGACGCAGGAGGTCGATGTTGCGCATCACCCAGAACGAGCGGCCGTGCGTGCCGATCACCAGGTCGTGGTCCTCCACCACCAGGTCCGAGACCTGCGTGTTGGGGAGGTTCATCGTGAGCGGCTGCCAGTGCGCCCCGTCGTCCCAGGAGACGTAGACGGTGGTCTCCGACGCGGCGTACAGCAGCCCTGCGCGGCTCGGGTCCTCACGCACGGCGCGGACGAAGTCGTCCTCCGGGATCCCGGCGTCGATGCGCGTCCAGGTCTGTACCGTAGTCCGTGGTCTTCCAGATGTAGGGGTGCCGGTCGTTGTCCACGAGGTAGCGGATGCCCGACACGTAGGCCTTCCCCGCCGTGGTCGGCGAGGCCTCGATCGTGTTGATGCGCACGAAGTCCGGCGCGTCCTTCGGCGTGACGTTCTGCCACGTGGGGCTCGCCGAAGTGGCGTTGCGCGTCACGAACACGTAGCCGTCGTCCGAGCCCGACCAGAGGACGTCGGCGTCCTGATAGGACGGGGCGAGCGCGAAGATCGTCGCGTACGTCTCCACGCCCGTCTGGTCCTTCGTGATCGGACCGCCGGAGGCGCCCATCGTGCTGGGGTCGTGGCGCGTCAGGTCTTCGCTGATCGCCTCCCAGCTCTGCCCGCCGTTGTGCGTGCGCCAGACGCGCTGCGTGCCCGTGTAGAGGAGGTCGGGGTCGTGGTGGTCGAAGACGATCGGGTACGTCCACTGGGCGCGCTCGTCGATGTCCACGGACGACCAACCCATGGGGTTGTCCGGCCAGACGTTGACCGCCCGCATGTCCCCCGTCGCGTAGTCGAAGCGCGTGAGGGCTCCGCCGTACGACCCGGCGTAGAAGATGTTCGGGTTGTTCGGCTTCGGGGCGATGTAGCCGCTCTCGCCACCGCCCACCGCGTAGAAGTACTCGTTGCCGGCGGTCTTGAAGTCCCACCCCCCGGACGGGATGCACACGGTGGAGTTGTCCTGCTGCGCGCCGCAGATGTGGTAGGGCTCGTGGTTCGTCGTGATCACCCGGTAGAACTGGGCCGTCGGGAAGTCCTGGTCCGTCCACGTCTGTCCGCCGTTGACCGAGACGTTCGCGCCGCCGTCGTTGGCGTTGATCATCCGGTCGGGGTCGTTCGAGGCGATCCACAGGTCGTGGTTGTCCCCGTGCGGCACGCGGAACTGCGTGGGGAAGGTCTTGCCGCCGTCCGTCGACTTGTAGAAGCCGGTGTTGAGGGCGTACACCACGTCCTCGTTCTTCGGATCGGCGTAGATGCGGCTGTAGTAGAAGGCGCGCTGCCGGAGCTTGCGCTCGTCGTTCATCCGCTCCCAGGTACGGCCGGCGTCGTCCGAGCGGTACACGCCGCCCTCCGGCTCGTGCTCGACCAGCACCCAGACGCGGTTGGAGTTGGCGCCCGAGACCGCCACGCCGATCTTGCCGATCGGACGGGCCGGCTCCAGGCCGAGCGTGGAGGTGATGTCCTGCCAGTGCTCGCCGCCGTCCGTGGACTTCCACAGCCCCGAGTCCGGGCCGCCCGAGGACGCCCCCCAGCTCTTGCGCCACGCTTCCCAGATCGAGGCGTAGAGCACGTCGGGGTGGTTCGGGTCCATCTCCAGGTCGATCGCCCCGGCCTTGTCGCTCTTGAAGAGGACCTTGCGCCAGGTCGTGCCGCCGTCGGTCGTCTTGAAGACCCCACGCTCCGGATTCGGGGCGGAGTGCACGCCCAGCGCGGCCACCCACGCGACGTCGCAGTTGTCCGGGTCGGACCACGATCTTCGCGATGCTCTGGGTCGGCTCGAGGCCGATGTGCGTCCACGTCTTCCCGGCGTCCGTGGTCTTGTAGACGCCGTTGCCCTGCATGATGTTGCCGCGCAGCTCGGTCTCGCCCGTGCCGATGTACACCACGTCCGGATTCGCCTCGCACACACCCACAGCGGCCACCGAGGAGGCGTCGATCTTCCCGTCGGTCATCGGCCGCCAGGTCTGGCCGCCGTCCGTGGTCTTCCACAGGCCTCCACCCGTCGCGCCGAAGTAGTACTCGTTGGGGCGGGATGCGCTGCCCGCCGCTGCGGTGGAGCGGCCTCCCCGGGAGGGCCCCACCATGTTCCACTGCAGGGAGCCGTACAGCGCCTCGTCGTACTGCTGGGCCGCGGCGTGGTCGGGCATGCCCAGCGCGATCGCCGCCAGGGCCAGCGCCGTGGACGGGAGGGCATGGACGAATCTGCTCATGATGGAAGAACCTGTACCTGAAGGGGCGAAGCACGGCCCGAGGTCGGACCCGGGACGGGGAGCCTAGATCGGCGCGCAGGCTGGCGCAAGCGGCCGCGCTCCGCGCCTCGGGTGGGTCCCGCGGCTCCCGAAGATGGCGGGAGGGCGCGTGCCGTCCCGCCGGAGAAAGAACCCCGCCTCAGCGGCCCAGGGCGTGGAGGAGCGCCGACAAGATCGGCTTGACGACGATCGACGAGCCGGTCCCGGGATTGGGGCGCCCCCCGCCCTGGCTGCCGCCGCCCACACCCAGAGCGGCCACCGCGAGCCCGATCGTAGCGCCCGCGATCACCGCCGTGAGCGCGATCGTCTTCGGCTTCGAGAACGAGCGCGTGCTGACCCCGACCAGATCGGCTCGCGCGACACGGAGCGTGTCCACCGACCGGATCTCGCCGGAAGTTGCCCAGCTCGCCTGCGAGCGACTCGATCTGGAGCACGAGGGAGTCTCCCGCGGTCAGCGACCGTGCCCTCCATCGAGGCCGTCTCCTCCTGCCGCGTCGTGCCCACCACCGCAGAGCGTACGGGAACCTCGATGCGCACCACGCTTCCGGGCGTGGGCCGCTCCACCGGAACGTAGGAATAACAGCCGCTCAGGGCCGCGGCGCCCAGGACGACGAACAGTCCGGAGAGGACGGATGACTTCATCAGAATACCACGTCCACGATGCGGGTCACCTGCTGGTTGAAGAGGTAGACGTATCGCCAGGGGTCGGAGGCGAAGACGTCACCCGAGTCGCTGACCACATTGCGCGCGTCGACGTCCACGCGGGCTCCCAGCGTGGCCTTGTCGACGCCCTGTGGCGTGACCTGCACGAAGAGGCGCCGATCCACCTCCACGTTGATCACCGTGTCGACGGGGAGCGTCCGGTAGAGGGTGTCGGCGCCGAACACCTGGACCTGGGTGTTGCCCGCCTCGTCCACCCCCGCGACGAACCGCTTCGAGAGGATGATCTCGACCGCCGCGTCTCCGGTGAGACGGACGGAGATGTCGTGCGGGGAGGGGTCGTCGAAGATCGAGCACCCGGTGCCCCACGCGACGAGGGCGAGGCAGGCCAGCCCATCTCGAAGGTATGGTCGCATGGTCGGCAAATTGGTGGTCCCTGGGGGAAAAGGCGAGGCGCACCCGCACATGGAGTACGGGTGCGCCCGCCTTCGGTTACCCCTGAAGGAGGCTCTCGACTAGCAGCCCAGTCCGTTCAGGTAGCAGTTCGCCCGCACCTCGACCAGCGTGATCGGAAGGAGCGTTCCCGGGGCCTTGATGGCATCGGACACGCTCTGCCACTTCGGATCGGTGACCCCGAAGCGGTACATGTCCGAGAGGCGCAGCCCCATCGCGAACGTGTTGATGCGGCGCTCGTGCTGCAGGAGCGCCATCGCGTCCATCTGACCCGAGTACGGGGTCAGGCCGTCCATGGCACGCACGTGGTTGATGTGCGTCGTGAACGCCAGCCATGTCGCCCTTGGCGAGGGCGTCTTCCGCCACGATCAGGTGCATCAGCCGGGTCGACGCGATCGTGTTGGGGGCGTACTGGCTGCCTTTGCTGTTGAATGCGCCGTCCTTGAAGTGCGCCAGGATCCGCTGGAAGGCCGGATCCGGCACGTTGTCGATCGGGTCCATGATCGCGATCTGATCGATGTCGTTGTCGGACGTGAGGGTCACCAGGCTCTTGTCGACCTGGTTCTCCTTACGGCTGTTGGCCTCGAACGCCAGGTCGTTGCCGATCGTGCTGGCCGAGTAGTGGAGATCGTAGTTCCAGTCGGCCGTGACGCCGCCCGCCATGCCGATCACGGCGAGCGCGTCCGATACGGCGCCCGCGGACTGCACGAGCGGATCTCCCAGTGTTGGGTGACGGCTTGATCTTGTCCCATATGGCGCGGGACTGCTTCGCCCGCGCACGAATGGCCATCGCCTGCAGCTTGATGTCGGCGTCGCTCGTGCCCGTGATCGCGGCATCCAGGTGCGTGATGGCCTGGTCGAGCATCGTGTACATCATCTCCGGCCCGACCGGGGGGCCCGATTCACGCTTGTCCGAGATCGTGAAGTCCTGCTGTACCTCGCCGACGATCATGTAGACCATGCCGGCGTAGAGGTGGGCACGGGCCAGCTCGCCCGCGAACGACGGGTCCTCGGCGACGTGCCCCTCCAGGATCGTCACCGGCTCGGTCGGCCATCCAGCGAGCCTGCGCGAGATAGGGGTAGGCGGCGTCCGTGAACTCGTTGGACGCATCGGACGACGAAGCCCTGATCGAGCGAGCCCCATGCGTCGCGGGACCCGATCCAGGAGAACTCGTCCGACGCCACCAGCAGCGGCGACCAGATGTAGCCGATCGCCTGGGCAGCCAGTGCCTGCGAGCCGTTGACCACGGCTGTGGCCGCGGAGGTCTGCTCGATGGACGTTTCGACCAGGTTGTTGGGGTTGTTCACGTCCAGCAGCCCGCACGCCGACATCGTCAGCGTGGCCGCCAGGACCGTTCCGGAAGTCTTGATGAGTCTCGTCATGGTCTCCGCCCTCCTCAGAACGTCACGCGGGTGGAGAAGGTGAAGCGACGCGGAATCGGGATATTCCACCCCTCGGTCGAATCGAGGAAGTTCGAGTCCAGATTGGACTGGCCTGGGCTCGGACTCTGCTTTCCGATCACGTTGCCTTCCGGGTCCATGCCCGGTGTAGTCGCCCAGCATGAAGAGCTGGAGGTTGCGCACACCCAGGTTGATCGTGGCGGTCGACAGCCCCATGCGCTCGATCAGGTCGGTGGGCATCCTGTAGCTGAGCGACAGCTCGCGCCACCGGATCCAGCTCGCGTCGTAGACGCCGTTGAGGCCGGACATGGGAGACAGCCCCTCGACCTCACGCTCCCACGCGACGGCCGCGTCGAGACGCTGCTCGGCGGTCGAGGCCGGGTTCTGCAGGATCGAGTTCAGCTCCGCGGCGCGCGGCGTGTTCCGCCCGATCACGGAGTTGGCCCGCCGGAACATGCCGGACAGATCCTCGACGAAGTAGTTGCCCACCTTGTACTCGAAGAGCGTCGACAGCTCCCAGCTCCCGCCGAATGCAGCGTTGAAGCCGAACGAGCCGGCGAAGTCCGGCGTGGGCTTGCCGAGGTACGTCTCGATCGGCGACAGGCCGTCGCCGCAGTTGTTCGACGCCAGCGCGCCCGGAACGATGTCGCCGAGCGTGTTGTTGCGAGGCGTCCGTGCCGTACACGAGCGGCTTGAAGCCGCTCGGGTCACGGGGCTCGCTGAAGTACGCCAGCAGGGCTTCCCTTGTTGGCTCGACGCAGCTCCCGTCGATGTTGATCGGGTACTGGAGGTTGTCCGGGATCTTCGCGCCGAAGAACGCGCCTGGCGCGTAGCCCTGGGTCAGGTAGTTCCGGTAGCGCGGGTACGATCCGCCCGTCTTCAGCGACGGGGCGCCGCCCATGTCGGTGATCTCCTCGTGCAGGTACGCCGTGTTGGCGAACATGTTGAGCGAGAAGCCCTCGCGCTGGATCACGGTACCGCGCAGGTTCACCTCGAGGCCGTGCGCCTGCATCTCACCGATGTTGTCGAGCTGGTTCGCACGGAAGCCGCCGGAGACCGGGAACTGACGGTCGACCATCGCGTCCGTCACCTTCCGGTTCCAGTACGTCACGTCCAACGACGCGCGGTCGTTGAACAGGCCCATCTCGGCCCCGATCTCGAACTCCGTGGACACCTCGGGCTTGAGGTCGTCGTTGCCGAGGTTCGAGGGCTGGACGCCCGGGCCCAACTCGGAGGGCAGCGGCGAGAAGGTGGTGAACTTGTCGAACGCGCCGGGCTGCAGGCCCGACTTCCCGATCGCGCTGCGGAAGCGCAGCGTCGAGACCATGCTGTTCGACCAGCCGAGGCCCTGGCTGGGCACGATGGAGATCGACGCCTTCGGGTAGAACGCGGTGCTGAAGTTCTCACCGAACGCGGAGTTCGCGTCCCAGCGTCCGCCGACCGTAGCGAAGATCCAGTCGTTGATGCCGAGCTGATCCTGCAGGTACCCACCGATCTGCGTGACGCGCAGCCACCACTCGTACGTGTACGGTGAGGCGAGCGCCGAAAGCGTCTCCAGGCCGGGGCCCGGGAAGTCCTGTGCCGCCGCCGCCCGTGTTCTGCTGCTGGCGGATGAAGCCCTGGCCGCCGAACAGGAACGTGTTCTCGATATTCCCGAAGCGCTTGACGTGCGAGCCCTTCAGGTCCGCCGTGATCTCGCGCGTGCGCCGCTCGCTCGCGTCCCGGCTGCCGTCCACGTCGGACGAGGTAAACCCGTCCACGTTGTACGCGTAGGGCTGGAAGTACGACCGAGTTGTCCGCGGAGAAGTCCACGCCGAACGTCGCGTCGAGGCGGAACTCATCCGTGGGCGTGAAGCCGAGCGTCGCGCTGCCGGCGAAGTGGTTCGAGTACGCCACGTTCTGCTTGTACATGAACTCGCGCGTGGTGCCGAACGCCGGTGCGCCGTACAGGTTGTCCGCGTCGGCCGAGCGGAGCTGGGACATCATCATGCTCGAGAACACGCCGTAGATGTTGTTCCCGTTGTCCGGCGTGTGGTGCTCCAGGTCCGAGTAGAGCGTGCTCACGCCGAGGCGGATCTTGCTGCTCGGGATGACCGTGAAGTTCGCGGTCAGCGAGTAGCGCTTGTCGATGTCCGTCTCGGCCTTGAAGTCGTTGAGCACCGGGAAGTTCTGCTGCGAGTCGAACGCGCCGTTCTCGTGTGCGTACCGCCCCGAGACGAAGTACTGGAACGCGTCCGAGCCACCCTGGACCGACCCGGAGACCATCTGCGCGAGCCCGGTCGTGAACATGTCCGGGATCGTGTTCTCCTGGAACGGCTCGTAGAGGCCGACGTTCTTGCCCCAGCGGGCGGCGATGCGAGCCTGATCGTCCGCGTCGCGGGCGAAGTCGGCCAGCGGCAGGATGCGGTTCGTGGGCTCGCGCATTGCCGAAACGTCGGCCTGCATGCTGAAGCGCGGCGCGCCCGCGCGCCCGCGCTTCGTGAAGACCTGGATGACGCCGTTGGACGCCTCCGTGCCGTACAGCGTCGCCGCGGCGGCGCCCTTCAGGATCTCGATGCGCTCGATCGACTCGGGTGGGATGTCGTCGAGGTGTCCGGCCACGCCCTGGCCCGAGCCACCGATGGCCGAGTTGTCCATGCGGACGCCGTCGATGTAGACGATCGGCTCGTTGCTCTGCGACAGAGACGCGGAGCCACGGATGCGGATCCGCGACGCCTCACCCGTGGAGCCCGAGGTCGGCGACAGGACGACGCCCGGCTCTCGGCCTGCGATCATCTGGCTGAAGTTCGCGATCGGCTTGTTCTCGAGCTCGCTCGCGTCAACCGTGGCGATGGTGTTGCCGAGCTTCTTCTTGGCGGTGGCGATGCCCGCGCCCGTGACCACGATCTGGTCGAGCGCGATGGCCGTCTGGTCGAGCGTGAAGTTCGCCACCACGGACTCGCCGGCCGTGACCGTGACGGTCTGCGACCCGGCCCTGTACCCCACCAGCTCGGCCACCAGCGTGACCTCGCCCGCGGGGACGTTGAGCATGAGGAAGCGTCCGGCCGCGTTCGTGAGGGCGCCGATTCCGCTCCCTCCGATATAGACCTGGACCGCTTCGAGCGGACGCTGCGAGGCAGCGTCCCGTACCGTCCCGACCAGCGTGCCCGTTGCCTGGGCCGCGACCGGAGCGGGTGCCCATCCGATCGCTGCCGCGAGGGCACAAGCGAGCCCCCCGCGCCATGCGATGGATGTGAGGCGTGCTGACATCGAACGCATCATTTCCGTCCTCCCAGTTGGGGTTGGACCGTGAAAACCACCCTATATCGACATCGGGGCGCGTCCCGCCCCGCATCAGGGTGCGATCTCATCCACCACACGACCCTACCACCCCCGCATGAACCTTCACGCGGTCGCATCACACAATCCGCGGTTGCACGCCCGACGTGGGAGCGCACCGCGGCCCGATCTATGTGGTTGGTTGGTCTGGGAGGCGTTCTGCCGGCCTACCCGCGGCTTCTCAAGGTCCAGCGCGGGCCATCATACGGGGTCGAATCGAGACTCGCAACATTACGCCAACGCTGCGTGTCTTCTTACGGATCAACCTCTCGTGCGCGCCACGCACTCGATTTCGACGTCGACACCCTTGGGGAGCGCGGCCGCCTGAACGGCGGCCCGGGCGGGGCGGTGCGACCCGAAATGGGTCGCGTAGACCGCGTTCATCGCCGCGAAGTCGTTCATGTCGGCGAGGAACACCGTCGTCTTCACCACCGTGTCCATCGCGCCGCCCGCGGCCTCGAGCACGTGACGCAGGTTCGTGAGCACCTGCTCCGTCTGTGCGGCCACGTCCCCGGCCACCACCTCCATGGTCTTCGGGTCGAGGGGGATCTGCCCGGAGCAGAAGATCCATCCGTCCGTGACGATCGCCTGCGAGTAGGGTCCGATGGCCGCGGGGGCGGCGTCGGTATGGACCGGCCTGAACGTGCTCATGAAGGCTCCTGGCGCTCGGCTTCGATGGATCGGCGCACCGTCGGTGCGTCGGTGGGGCGGTGGTCGTCGCGGAACTCGCGGGCGTGCTCGAGCAGCTCCTCGGGCGACACGGTGGACACGCCGGCCTTTCCGACTTCGATGGCCGCGGCGCGGTTGGCGAGGAGGGCGGCCTCCGGCTCGGTGGCGCCTGCCGCCAGGGCCACGGCCATCATCGCCGTGACCGTGTCCCCTGCCCCCGATACGTCGTAGACGGCGCGCGCCGCCGTGGGGACGCGCACGTACGCTCCGGCGGCGGTCTGCAGCGCCATCCCGCTCTCGCCCAGCGTGAGCAGGAGGTTGGCGCATCCCATCCGCTTGCGGGTCGCCTCCATCCAGCGCGCCTCGTCGGGGTGGATGAACTCGCCGAGGGCGTCCGCCAGCTCCTTGGCGTTCGGCTTGAAGACCGTCGCGCCCGCGTACTCGAAGAAGTTCCGCCGCTTCGGATCGACGACCGTCGGCGACCCCGTCCGCGCCGCCGTCTCCAACGCGACCCGGATCACGCCCGGAACGAGCACGCCCTTGTTGTAGTCCTCCATGACCACGACGTCGACGTCCGCGCCCACCGAGGCGACCGTGCGGGCGAGCGCCTCGGCGAGCCCCGGCGAGGCGTCGGCCTCGACCTCGTGGTCGAAGCGAACCACCTGCTGACGCCGCGCGAGGATCCGCGTCTTGACCGTGGTCGGCCGCTCCTCGGTGAGGACGAGTCCGTCCGTTCCGACGCCCAGCGCCTCCAGCTCGTGGCGCAGGACCTCACCGTCGGCGTCCCGCCCGGCGCAGCCCACCACCACGCACCTCGCGCCCAGCGCGGCCACGTTTGCGGCGACGTTCGCGGCGCCGCCGAGCGCGGATGCCTCGCTCTCGACGCGCACCACCGGCACCGGCGCCTCGGGCGAGATGCGGTCCACGGACCCGGTGATGTAGCGGTCGAGCATGACGTCGCCGACCACGAGCACGCGCACGTGGGCCACGGCCTCGAGCAGCGCCTCGATGCGGGAGAGGCTCAGCCGTTCCATGGCGCTCTCCCTCTCCCTTCGAGCGGCAGGAGGGAGAAGGACCCGTCGTCCACCGTGAGGAGCTGCTCCTGGAGGTTCACGGAAACGCACACGTGGTTGGGGACGATGCGCACCCGCTCTCCGATCGCCGGCCGCCACCCGGAGTCGCCGAGGTCCAGGACGCCGTGCTCCTCGGAGAGCGAGGTCACCACGACGTCGGGGCGGTCGAGGAGGATGCCGAAGCCGTCGCCCCCCCTTCCCTCCTTCGCCAGCGCCTTGGACCCCGCGTCCACCACGGCCTTCCCGGGCACGGCCGTGCTCACGACCGTCGCGAGCACCGTGTAGGCCAGGTCGGCGCCGGCCGCCACGCCCACGTCGAGCGCCTCGCGGTCGAAGAAGATGCACGAGCCCGAGCGGATCTCGGTCATTCCGGGGATCTCGTGGCTCCGCCACAGCGTCGGGGTGGAGCCGCCCGAGACGATCTCGGGCTCGAGCCCGGCCGTCCGCAGCGCGTGCAGCGCCTCGGCCACCCGTGCCGCGACGGCGGCGAGATGGGGCGTCTGGTCGTCCTCGGCCATGCGGATGTGGCCCGGATAGAACATCATCCCGCGGAAGGCGACGCCCGCGGTCGTCGCGGCAGCGCGCGCGAGGGCCACCAGGGCGTCGGCGTCCTGCACGCCGACGCGGCCGAGACCCATGTCCATCTCCACCAGGATCCCGACGGTGCGCCCCGCGCGCGGCCGCGGCGGCGGCGAGCGGCTCCGAGCACCTCCCTCGCGTCGAGCGCCACCTTGAGGTCCACGTCCCGCGGCAGCCGGACGAGCCGGTCGAGCTTCGCCGCGCCCACCGGCGGATAGGCCAGGAGGAGGTCCGGCGTGAGCTCCGCCATGACCTCGGCTTCGCGCAGCGTGGCCACGGTGAGCCCCCGCGCTCCCGCGTCCAACTGGATACGCGCGACGGCCCGCGATTTGTGCGTCTTGATGTGCGGCCGCCAACCGAGGCCGTGCTCGCGGGCGTACCGCGCGACGCGTGCCGCGTTCGCGCGGGTCCTCGCGAGGTCCACGAAGCCGATCGGCGTCTCGATCGTCGCCGGATCCGCCTCGGTCGGCACCGTGGCCGCGCCGCTCACTGGAGGAGCGTCCCGAGGGCGTCCGTGAACTCCGCGTCGTCCGCGGACACCGGCCCGAAACGCATCCAGCGGAGCGTGCCCTCGCGGTCGATGAGGAAGGACGCCGGGAGCCCGAGCACGTGCCAGGTGTCCATGCCGCGCATCTGGGGATCCACCAGAATGCGGTACGTCACGCCGTACTCCTGGACGAACTCTTCGACCTGGTCGCGAGCGTCTCCCGTGTCCATCGAGATGCCGACGATCGCCAGCCCGTCGTCCCCGTGCTCCATCGAGAGTGACTGCAGGTACGGGGTCTCGTGCCGGCACGGCGCGCACCAGGTGGCCCACAGGTTGACCAGCACCACCTGGCCGCGGAGCGACGCGAGGGACACGCTGTCGCCCGTGAGGGTCGCGGCCGTGTATTCGGGCGCCGGAGCGCCGACGCGGGGTCCCGCCGCCTCGCCGCTCCCGCACGCCGCGAGGGCCGCGAGCGCCACGAAGGCTGCCGCCGAGAGGAGGCCCCGGACCGTCCGCGGTTCGAAGCGGGCCGTCATGATGCGGGCACCTCCACGCGTGCCAGACGGACCTGCGGGCGGTCCGCAACGGACACGTCGGTCCAGGCGACGACGACCTCACCGGGGCTCCACGGCACGATCGCCATGCGGGGGAAGCCGCTCGCTCGCTCCGCCGAAGAGGCCGCCACGGATACGGGCTCGCCCCTGCGGCCACCCGCGTCGAAGGGTGCGATCCGCAGCGCCGCGCTCCCTCCGGCATCGCGTTCCAGCCAGCTCACCAAGGTGCTGCCGTCCATGAGCATGCGGACGTCCACCCGGCCGGAGGGGTCGCCGTCATCCACGCGGATCGGATCCCCGAAGGAAGCGCCGCCGTCCCCCGAGTAGGCCAGGTAGACGCGCGGCTGGTCGTTCGCACCCGTGAACCAGGCCACCGCGACGCGGTCGCCGCGCGCATCCACCGCGGGTCCGTTCACCGGGCAGCCGTCGATGGCCCACCCGTCGGTGTGCACCGGCGTGCCCGCGGTCCAGCGGCCGTCGACCCGTCGCATCACGTGGATGTCGCGGATGCCTTCCACGCTACGGTCGCGGTAGACCACCACCACGCCATCCGACGTGCGCGCCGCGTCCGTCTGGCAGCAATCGCAGGTCCGCCCGTCCAGGAGGATGTCCGGGCTGGTCGGCCCACCGCGCGTCCACGGTCCGGTGGCGGAGCGTCATCTCCTGGGTGGGGGACGCCGCCGTCGGGCCCCTCGGCGTAGCCGCGCCCGTCGAGCCACACGAGGCCGATCCCCTTCCCGTCCGGGAAGAGGCTGACGAAGCCGTGCTCGGTCGCGGTGCCGTCCTCGTGGGGCGTCCAGGCTTCGGACCAGGTCGAGCCGCCGTCTCTCGACGAGGCGAGCCGGATGTCGTAGGCGAAGCCGGGCCCGCTTCGTTTCACGAGCCAGTGCGCCCACAGCGCACCGTCGCTCGCCCGACCGATCACCGACGGGAAGTCCGCCCAGTTCACGAGGAGGTCCTGGCCGGCGACGACGCGGAGGGGCGTGCCCCACCCGGTCCGGGTCAGCCGGGCGAAGCGAAGCGCCGTTCCTCCGTCGGGCGTCGCCTCGAGCCAGCTCAGGGCCACGGCGTCCTCCGAGGTGGACAGATACGGCTCGCCACTGCCCACTCCTGCGGGCGACTCGATCGCGTGGACGAGCCCCCGCGACGAGGAGGTCCGATCGGCGTGCGAACAAGCACCGAGCGCGACAAGCGCTAACAACGAAAGGCGAATGGACATCGGACGTAGGTGACGGCATGAGCGCGGTGGGCGGCGGGCAAGCTTCTTGCTCGTCCGCCGTCCGGAAGAGCCCGCGAAATCTCGGTGGGGCCGCCCTGTCGGGCAACGCACGATTGGAACGGTGCCCGGGATTGCGGGGTTTTCTAACCGTGGCGGCAGGGACCGCATACTGCCGTTCGCGCGGCAGTTTCCACAGGCCAGAGGCAAGACGACCATGCAGTACACTCGCGGTTTCCGCCCCGGCGTCGGCGTGTTGGCACTCGCGCTGGCCGGCGCGGCGCTGGCAGTCGCTCCGCAGGCTGGATCGGCGCAGTATTTCGGTCGCAACAAGGTCCAGTACCAGGACTTCTCGTTCTCGATCCTCCCCACCGAGCACTTCAACTTCTACTACTACCCGGTCGAGGGTGAGGCGGTGGAAGACGTCGCGCGCATGGGGGAGCGGTGGTACGAGCGGTACGCGCGCTCGTTCCAGCACGAGTTCGAGCAGGCGAAGCCGGTGATCATCTACGCCGACCATCCGGACTTCCAGCAGACCAACACGCTCTCCGGGTCCATCGGCGAGGGCACCGGCGGCGTGACCGAGTCGCTGAAGAACCGCGTGATCATGCCGCTCACGGGGTCCTACTGGGACACCGACCACGTCCTCGGCCACGAGCTCGTGCACGCCTTCCAGTACAACATCGCCCAGTCGCGGCGCGGGGGCGGCCTGCAGGGCCTCAACTCGCTCCCCCTCTGGTTGATCGAGGGCATGGCGGAGTACCTCTCGGTCGGTCGTGACGACCCGCTGACGGCGATGTGGATCCGCGACGCCATCCGGCGCGACGAGCTGCCGACCATCAAGCAGATGACGCGCACGACGAAGTTCTTCCCCTACCGCTTCGGCCAGGCGCTCTGGGCCTACATCGGCGGCACCTACGGAGACGACGCCGTCATCCAGATCTACCGGCGCTCGCTGCGGGTCGGGTTCGAGCCGGCCATCCGCCAGGTGATCGGGATGCCGACCGACTCGCTCTCCATCCGCTGGAAGGAGAAGGTGGCGGAGGAGTACCTCCCCCTGATGGTGGGCAAGACGTCGCCCTCGGAGACAGGCGACCTCCTCCTCGCCCCGGCGACGGGGTGGGGCCCGATGAACGTCGCGCCCTCGATCAGCCCGGACGGGCGCTACGTCGCGGCGCTGTCGCAGAAGGACCTCTTCACCGTCGACCTCTACCTCGCGGACGCGCACACCGGCCAGATCATCCGGAAGCTCGTGAGCGCCAACTCGGACCCGCACATCGAGGCGCTGCGCTACATCGACTCGTCCGGCACGTGGTCTCCGGACGGCCGCTACTTCGCCTTCATCGTGACGGCGGACGGTGACAACCAGATGGTGATCGTCGACGTGACGAGCGGCGACGAGACGCAGCGCATCCGCTTCGACGGCATCGGCGCCGTGAACAACCCGGCGTGGTCGCCGGACGGGAAGACGATCGCCTTCTCCGGGATGGTCGGCGGCATCAGCGACCTCTACCTGTACGACCTGGAGTCCGGCGAGCGGACCCAGCTGACCAACGACAAGTTCGCGGACCTGCAGCCCGCCTGGTCGCCCGACGGGAAGACGCTGGCGTTCACGTCGGACCGCGGTCCGGAGACGAACTTCGGGAAGCTGACCTACTCCCGCTTCCAGCTGGCGATGATGGACCTGAGCACGAAGCAGGTCCGCGTCGTCCCCGTGTTCGGGAACGTCAAGCACATCAACCCGCAGTATTCGCCCGACGGACGGAGCCTCTTCTTCATCTCCGACCAGGACGGGTTCAGCGACATCTACCGGCTGGACCTCGAAAACGGGGACGTGCGGCGGATCACGAACATCGCGACGGGCGTGAGCGGGCACACCTACATCTCGCCCGCGATGACCGTGGCCGCGAAGACGGGGCGGATGGCGTTCTCGGTCTTCGACTCGCTCGAGTTCCACGTGAACGGCATGGATCCGGACATGGGGACGGTCGCGCAGGTGCCGGAGCGGGCCGACGAGCAGCCGGGCCGCAAGCTGGTGCCGACCAATCCCGATCGGTTCAGCCGGGTGGCGTCCTATCTGGCCGACGCCGAGACCGGGCTGGTGGCGCCGGGGGTCTACTCCCTGCAGCAGGACACGAAGGACTACGACTCGTCGCTGTCGCTGGACTACGTGGGCCAGCCGAGCCTCGGTGTCGGGACGGACAACTTCGGGAACTACATCGGAGGGGGTGCGTCCGCCTACTTCAGCGACATGCTGGGCAATCGGGTGCTGGGTGTGGCCGTCCAGGCGCAGGGGACGTTCAAGGACATCGGCGGCCAGGTGTTCTACGCGAACATGTCGCATCGGTGGAACTGGGGCGTGGGCGGAGGCCGTATCCCCTACCTGCTCGGGTACTACAACTACGGGACCGACGACACCGGGAACTACCTGCGGCCTGAACCGCTACCGGATCTTCCAGACCTCGGCGCAGGGGCAGGTCTCCTATCCGTTCTCGTCGACGAGACGGATCGAGTTCTCCGCCGGGGCAACCCGCTACAGCTACGACCTCGAGATCGACAAGTACTACGTCAACGATTTCGGGCAGGTGATCGACTTCAAGCGGGAGAACCTGAACGACCAGACGCCGCCTCCCCTGAACATGTTCCAGACCTCGGCGGCCATCGTGGGTGACAACGCCTTCTTCGGCTTCGTCAGCCCGATCCGTGGGGGACGCTACCGCCTCGAGGTGGAGCAGACCTGGGGGACGGCGAACTTCACGACGATCATCGCGGACTGGCGCCGCTACTACAGCCCGACCAAGAACCTGACCATCGGCATGCGCGGGCTGCACTTCGGGCGCTACGGCCTCTCCGCGGAGGAGAACAGCCAGGACGGCTTCGGCCTCCTGCGGCCGCTCTTCCTGGGCTACGAGACGTTCATCCGCGGCTACGCCTACGAGAGCTTCTCCGGGAACGAGTGTGCCGCCACCGCCACCGCGGACAACTCCTGCCCGGCGTTCAACCGCCTCTTCGGGCAGCGGCTGGCCGTGGCCAACCTCGAGGCGCGCATCCCGCTCATCGGCGTGGAGCAGTACGGGATCATCAACTTCCCCTTCCTGCCCACCGAGCTGGTGCTGTTCGCGGACGGTGGGCTTGCGTGGGACGACCAGAATCCCGCCAAGCTCGAGTGGAGCCGATCCTCCTCGGAACGGATCCCGGTCGTGTCCACCGGTGTCTCCGCCCGCTTCAACATCCTCGGGTTCATGATCCTCGAGGCCTACTACGCCTACCCGTGGCAGCGGCCGGAAAGGGCTGGCACTGGGGCTTCAACCTGGCTCCGGGGTGGTAGGAGGGCGCAAGGTGTAGGCGCCGCGCGTCGGCGATGCTGGAGAGGGCCCGGCCTCGGAAGAGAGGCCGGGCCCTTCTTGCGTGGTGCGTGGCCGACCGGGAGCGGGGCACGGCGTGGAGCCCGCGGGGTGGCGAGCGCGCTCGTCGCGGGCGATGTTGAGGGCCAAGGGAGGAAACCATGGACCGACCGGCTCGTGAAAGCGACCCGTCGGCGCACCCGGCCCGCCTGATCCACAACTGGATCAGCACGTTCGGCATCATCCTCGCGGCGAGCAGCTTCTTCGCAGCGCTGACGCTGATCGCGATCGACGCCGCGCGCGGGTTCGGCAATCCCTACGTCGGCATCCTGAC
Organism: uncultured Gemmatimonadales bacterium; assembly: GCA_963823035.1. GTDB lineage: Bacteria > Gemmatimonadota > Gemmatimonadetes > Longimicrobiales > Gaopeijiaceae > SZUA-318. The sequence goes on along the minus strand of CAWGKG010000005.1, from coordinate 219,065 downwards.
CTACCTCGTGGCCCCGGCGTTCCTGGTCGGGGGCCTCGCGCTGGTCGCGTTGGGGGTGGTGGTGGAGCGGCGCCGGCGGCGTCGGCTCGCTCCCGGCGAGGCATCGCAGCGCCTATGCATCGACTTCGGCGATCCGCGCCATCGGCGGGCGTTCGTGGTGTGGAGCGTGGCGGTCTTCGTCTTCCTCCTCGTCACGGCGATCGGGAGCTTCCGGACCTACACCTTCACCGAGTCGGTGTCGTTCTGCGGTCGGACCTGCCATACCGTGATGAGGCCGGAGTACACAGCCTACGAATTCTCCCCCCACGCGCGCGTCGCCTGCGTCCAGTGCCACATCGGTCCCGGCACGAGCTGGTTCGTGAAGTCGAAACTCTCCGGCACCTGGCAGGTGTACGCGACGCTCTTCAACAAGTACCCGAAACCGATCCCGACCCCGGTGAAGAACCTGCGGCCGGCGCAGCAGACCTGTGAGCAGTGTCACTGGGACAGCAGGCCGGCAAGGCGACCGTCTATCAATCGGCGGACGCGCCGCTCACCCCGGCGCAGGTGGACTCGGCGCAGGGAGGGTCGCGAAGGTGGCCGCGCGTTCCGCGACGAGGCCGACAGCGCCGCCGTGCGCCAGGCGATCGCCGAGCTGCAGCGCGTGTATCAGCAGAAGATGCCTGCCACATCCTCATTGGGCAGGGCCACGGGCCGGAGTCGGAGACGATCTCCCCGCAGGGCCTCGAGTTCCGGCATCCGGTCGACATCGGAGGCGCGTGGAAGGAGGTCGACTGCACGGAGTGCCACTCCGGCAGCGACTGACGGCGGGGGCCGGCTGGGCGTCCCCACGCACCACCGAGCCCGGCGGACCCGGGTACCGCTACGTGCTCTACTTCTTATGGCAGTCGCCGCACTTCGCCGGCGCCGCCTTGCCCGCCGCGGCCTCCTTGACGTGGCACTCCACACAAACGCCCGCCTTCGCGGTCTGGTTGTGGAACGCGTCACGGATGCTCGTGGTCATCGGTGCAACGGGAGGATTGGTGTGGCACTTCGAGCACGCCTCGTGCTCCGCGCTCAACGGCTTCTCCGGGCGCGACGCGTGATGGCACGTGGCGCACTCGGTCAGCTCCTGGTGAGCCGCGTGCTTGAACGTCACGGAGCCCAGGGCGGCTCCGGAGAGAACGACCGTTTCTGGTCCCTTCTCCTGCTCCTGCGCGGCCAGATTGCTGAGGGAGCCGGCCCACGCAAGGGCCGCCCCGACGAGGAAGAGCCGGACTAGGCTTCGCATCGTGATTCCTCCGGTGGTGAGAGTTTACGCCACACCGCTGCCGCGGCGACACGCTCGGGTCGCCGGATGAAGAGCGGCCCCGGGAGAGTCCAGGGTCCCGGGGCCGCTTTGCTTCGGCCGACCATGGCGCCGTGAAGCTCAGCCCCCGCGTCCACCCCTCGGCTTGGCGGTCCGGGTGGATCCGCTAGAACCCCCGGAACGCGCGGCCGTTCCGCCGCTGGTGGAGCCACCGCTCCGCGGCGCGGCCGCCGGGCGGCCACCGGACGGTACGTAGGTGCGCGACGCGCCGCCCGTGGAGCTTCCGCTGCCTCCGCGGGTGTAGCCGCGGCCGTTCACCACGCGCCCGTGCTGCGTGGGCTGACGATCGACGACCACCACGGTCGGCACGTAGCCGTACCCGCCGTAACCGTACCCACCGTAGCCGTACCCGCCGTAACCATACCCGCCGTAGCCATACCCGTACCCGTACCCGTAGCGGTAGAACGGGTCGTAGAAGAACGGGTCGTAGGAGCCGTACCCGCGCCGCCCCGAACGTCCATTGAGGACGCCCTCGTCGACCGCCGCGCGCTCCGGACGATCACCCTGCGCGACCTGGAAGGTCTCCGGATAGCTCACCGCCACGGCCACGTCGATCGTGCTTGCGGGAACGCCGGCGTCGGTCATGCGCAGGAGCTCGTCCGAGCTGAGGGCGAGCTGATCGCCCCGCTCGGCCAGCAGCGCTTCGACCGCCTGGTGCGGCACCTGCTCGTTCGCTTCGATCACGTCGTCCACGTCGAGGGGCGCCGAGGCCACCATGCGCGCCGTGCGCGCGCTCCATAGGTCGTCGAGGACGTCGCCGAAGCCGGCGGCCTCGGTCTTCTCGGCGCTCGCGAGCTGGTAGCGCTGCACCCACGCCATCACGTCGTCGTCCTGCCCGGCGACGCGGATGTCGAGCCACTCGTTCGGCGATGCGATCGCCATGATCCCCCCGCCCTGCTCGGTGGAGGACGCGCAGGTGTGCTCGGAGCTCAGGAACAGCCTGCGGCCGTCCTTCGAGAACGTCCCCTCCTCCCAGCCGGTGCAGTCGGCGCGCTCGGTCTCGTGGCGTGCGCCGTCCGCCCAGACCAGCTCGCGCGACACGATCTCGCTGCCGGCGAGACGGACGACCTCGACGGCCGCATCCTGGGTCGCCGGGCGAACGCACAGCAGGTCGCCGGCGTCGGCCCCGTTGGCGGGCTCCCAGCAGCCCAGCCAGGGAAGCAGGCGCGCATCCGTCTTCTGCGCCGACGCGAGGCCGGGGGCGAGCGCCAGTGCCAGCGCCACCGCCGCGGCGTGCAGTCCGTTGAATCGATGATTCGCCATGGTCGTTTCCTTTCCGGTCAGAACCGGACCGAGATGCCCGCCGTGGCCTGGAAGCCCGACAGGTCCATGCGATCGAAGCCCACGAAGTCCTGGCTCATGTCGGCCTTCGCCCACGAGTACCGCCCTTCGGCGGTGAGGAAGAAGGTCGGGGAGAGCGACAAGTCGGCCCCGCCGAAGACGTGCATCGTGGGGGTATGACCCTCCGAAATGTAGCGATCCGTGTAGATCTCGAGATTGTCCGTGTTGAAATCCACGAAGTCGCCGTTCTGCGTGAAGCTGTACCAGACCCACCCGGCGCCGGCCCCGACGAAGGGCGCCCAGGCACGCGGGATCCACGCGAAGCGCCCGAGGGAGCGCCCGCGGTCGGTGAGGTAGAACTTGAGGCCAGCCGTGATCGGGACCCTGCGGAATTCCGTGGTCTGCTGGATCGGCAGGTCGTTGTTGTCCACATAGTCGCGCATCTCCGAGAGCGTACGCGACTTCGCGTAGCCGGCGTCGATCGCCACGTCCACGCGTGGCGTGACCCGCACCGCCAGCTCACCGCCCCACGTGGCCGAGGCGTAGTCGCTCTGGTCGATCGTGAGCTGCTGGCTGTTGAAGTCGAAGATCTCGCTCGACGCTGTCGGGCGGGCGTATCCGACGCGCAGCCCCAGGGTCGCCCGGGGCGTGCGGAAGAGGAAGTCGTGCTCCCGTTGTTGAGCTGCTCCCGAGGAGGGGAGCGCGAGGGCGCCGAGGGCTACCGCGACCAGCGCGGTACGCAGGGGCGCTCGAAGAATTCTGTGCATCCGTTCGACCTCCGGGATCGCAGGCGCCGCGAGGCGCGGCGACCTTCCGCCTCACCTGATGTGGCAAAGGCCATGCCAGGCGCCGACACGCCGAGAAGCCCTGTGTTTGCTACACGTGCGCCGGATCGAGGGTCCCAGGGACGGTACACCCCCGTCCCCGAGGGAGGACACCCCTCGCCAAGCAGCCCGGACCGCCAGGCCGCCCGCGAGGACCTCAGAAGATGCTGAGGTTGATGTACCGGCTCGGATTCGCGCGGATGTCGTCGACCAGCGCCGCGATGCTCTCCGCGGCGCGGTTCATGTTCACGTAGAGGGCGTCGTCGGAGGAGAGCCGTCCGAGCGTGCCCTCACCGCGCTCGATGCGGTCCAGGAGCGTGCGCAACGACGCGGCGGCGCGGTCCAGGGAGGCGCCCGTCTCCGAGAGCACCGCCATGGCCGAGTCGGCGCGCGCGATCGCCCTGCGGGCATCCGGGCCGGCCCCCTCCATCTCCTCGGCCGTGCTGGCCATGCTCTGCGTCAGGCGCGAGAGCGTGGTGCGCTGTTCCCGCGTCATGGTCGAGAGCTGGCCCAGCAGGGACTCCAGCTCGGTCGCACTCGTCTGGACGGAGGACACCGTTCCGCTGTCGAGCAGCGTCTGGATGCGACCGAGCACGCTGTTCGCCTTGTCGCCCAGCTCGTCCACGTTGCCGAGGAGTCCCGAGCTGGCGCCCACGCCACCGGGGAGCGTATCCCCCGACTGGAGCGCCTCCCGCGACGAGCCCGGCTCGATCTCCAGGGTGCGTCCACCGAAGATCCCGCTTGCCCCCATCACGGTGCGGGAGTCGGCGGGGATCTTCCACTCACCATCCATCTCCATCGTGATCGCCACGCGCTCGTCGGGCTGCATCTCGAAGCCGTGGACGCGCCCGACGTTCACACCGCGCATCTGGATCGGGTCGCCGCGGCGAACGCCGCCGGCGTTGTCCACCAGGGTCACCAGCATGTATCGGCCACGCAGCGTCGCGGGATCGGTGAGCAGGAAGAGGGCCACCACGACCGAGAGCAACCCGAGCAGGACGAAGATGCCCACGCGCACCTCGCGGCCCCCCGCGATCGCAGGCACGGCCTTCAGGATCTCCTCGTCGGTGGGGCGACGGCGCCGCTCCCCCTTCGGCATGTCAGTCATAGGTCTCCGAAACCATGTCGAGTGCCGCCTCGGCGGCCGCGCGGTCGATGAACGCCTGAACGACGTGGTCGTTCGACTTCCGGAACTCGGTCGGCGTACCGCAGAAACGGATCCGGCCGGAGTCGAGCATGGCCACGCGGTGGCAGATGTCCAGACCGCCCTCCACGTCGTGCGTCACGAGGAGCGAGGTCACCTCCAGGTCGTGCGACAGGCGCGTGATCAGCCGCTCCACCGCTGCCGTGTTGATCGGGTCGAGCCCTGTCGTGGGCTCGTCCCACAGCAGCACGCTCGGCTTGCCCACGATCGCGCGAGCGATCCCCACGCGCTTCTTCATTCCTCCCGACAGCTCGGAGGGGAGCTTCTCCAGCACTTCGTGAGGATCGAGGTTCACGAGCTCGAGCGCGCGCCAGACCGCGATCGCCGTCTCGGGACGTCGCATCGCCTTGAGGCGATCCTCCGGGATCCCCATCTCGACGTTGTCGAACACGTTGAGCGAGTCGAAGAGCGCCGCGTTCTGGAACACGTACCCCACGTCGTGGAGAACGGCGTCCAAGGCGCTCCTCCCTCCGAAGAACACCGATTCGCCGTTCACTTCGACGTCTCCGCGGTCGGGACGGATGAGCGCGATCGTCGTCTTCAGGAGGACGCTCTTGCCCGTGCCGGAGGGTCCGAAGAGGGCGAACATCTCCCCCGTCTCGACCTCCATGTCCACGCCCGAGAGCACCGGGGCGTCGAACGCCTTGTGCACGTTCCGGTACCGGATCATCGCGTCCTCCCCCTCATTGCAGCATCAGTGGCGGGAAGAGAGCGTCCAGGATCAGGATCGTCAGCGTCATGAACATCACGGCCTGGGTCGTGGTCCGCCCCACCCCCTCCGCGCCCCCCTTGGTATGGAGTCCCATGTGCACCGAGATGAGGGGGATCGCCAGGCCGAAGACGAGCGCCTTCGTCAAGGAGTACAGCAGGTCCCACGAGTGCCAGAACAGGCGCGCGCCGTAGTAGAAGGACTCGTAGCTCAGCCCCACCTGCCAGTTGGCGGCGATCTGTCCGGCGACGATGCCGATCAGATCGGCGAAGCCGACCAGGAGCGGCATGACGATGATGCCCGCGAGCACCCTCGGGGCCGCCAGCAGCGCGATGGGGTCGCGCCCCAGCGAGTGGTAGGCGTCGATCTGCTCCGAGACCACCATCGTGCCGAGCTCTGCCGTGATGCGGGCTCCGACGCGGCCGACCAGGACGATGGCGGTGAGCACGGGACCCATCTCCAACACGACGGTCTCGACCACCAGGCTGCCGAGCACGTAGAGCGGCACGGACCCCGTGAACTGGTACCCGCCCTGCTGGCTGGTCACGATCCCGGCCAACGACCCCGTGACGAGCACGATGGGCAGGCTCTGGATGCCCATCATGTAGAGCTGCTGGACCACCTCCCGGAAGGAGACCTGCAGCCGCACGATGCTCAGCAGGATCTGCCAGGAGAGCGATCCCATCGCCCCGGCGTGCCTGAGCGTGTCCTCGGCGCGCCGCCCCAGGCCCGCGAACCAACGCGCCAGCGGGTCGGGGCAGTGACAGGGCCATGGATGCGGGGCGGCTCAAGCGTGTCGGGGTCCGGGTGGGTGCCCCGGTCACGGGGCCCCGCGGGTTGGTACAAAGCCACGAACCTTCACGGAAGATCGGCGAAAAATCAACCACCTGAGGCCACACGAACGGTGAGGGCATTGTCCGGGCGCCGGCCCCCGATTACCGTCGCTCCTCCCCCCGCGTTCCTCCGCGGCGGACGGTGCCACCCCGAGCGGCCCGTGCCGCCGACGGGAACGCGAGTCCATCGACCCGGAACACGCCCTCAGGGTGGAGATCCCATGCGCCCGACCGTTCGCCCGACCGCCCTCGCACTCGGCCTGCTCCTCGCCCCCGCGGGAGGTCTCCTCGCCCAGAACGCGACCTACGACGAGGCGGCGAAGCGCCTCGCCGCGCACCCCTCCGTCGAGCGGGCCATGAACGCGATCGACGAGTCCGACACGCGCACGATGGCGGACCTGCGGGAGCTCACGCAGATCCCGGCTCCTCCCTACGGAGAGGAGGTGCGCGGTCGCCGCTTCCTCGCGCTCCTGCGCGAGGCCGGCGTCGACACGGCGTGGGTGGACGAGGTCGGCAACGTGATCGGGTTGCGCCGGGGCACGGGCTCGGGGGAGACGGTCGCCATCGCCGGACACCTCGACACCGTCTTCCCGGAGGGAACGGACGTAACCCTGCAGATGAAGGGTGACACGCTGTACGCGCCGGGGGTTGGTGACGATACGCGGGGACTGGCCACCGTGCTCGCCCTGGTACGGGCGATGAACGCCGCCGACGTGCGCACCGACGCCGACATCCTCTTCGTCGGCGACGTGGGCGAAGAGGGCCAGGGCGACCTGCGCGGCATGAAGCACCTCTTCGGCGAGGGCGGCCCGCGCATCGAGAGCTTCATCTCCATCGACGGCACCGGTCACGAGGGCATCACCCACCAGGGGCTCGGCTCGCACCGCTACCACGTCGTCGTGCGGGGCCCGGGCGGCCACTCGTGGGGCGCGTTCGGCCTCGCCAACCCGGCCCACGCGCTCGGCCGCGCCATGCACTACTTCGACGAGGTGGGCGACTCCCTCACCCGCTCCGGCCCTCGCACGAGCTACAACGTCGGCGTGATCGGCGGCGGGACGTCCGTGAATTCCATCCCGTTCGAAGCCTGGATGGACGTGGACATGCGCTCGGAGAGCCCGGCCAGCCTGGAGCGGATCGACAGCGGCGCTCCATGCGTCCGTGGAGCGGGCGGTCGAGGAGGAGAACGCCGAGCGTCGCCGCGGGGACGCACTCACCGTCGAGCTCGTGCTCATCGGCGACCGCCCCTCGGGTGAGGTCGCGGAGGACGCGCCCATCGTTCAGCGCGCCGTGGCGGTGACCCGCATGCTCGGCATCCAGCCGCGCCTGGGCCGCAGCTCCACCGACGCCAACATCCCCATCTCGAAGGGGATTCCCGCCATCACGATCGGCGGGGGCGGTGTGGCGGGTGGTGCCCACTCCCTGCACGAGTGGTTCCTCAACGAAAACGGCACGCTCGGCATCAAGCGGGCCTTGCTCATCCTCCTGTCGCAGGCGGGCCTCGCGGTGGCGAGCTGACGATGTCGGTCGAAGCGGATCGGTCCGTCGCGATCGTCACGGGCGCCTCGAGCGGAATCGGGGCGGCGGTGGCCGCCGCTCTCGCGCAGGTGGGATGGGCCGTCGTGCTCGGAGCTCGCCGCGCGGATCGCCTGGAGGCGGTCGTGGGCGCGATCCGCGAACGCGGGGGGAGTGCCGAGGCCTGCGTGACGGACGTGACCGTGCGCCAGGAGGTGGAAGCCCTCGCCGCCCTCGCGCTCGAGCGCTTCGGGCGGATCGACGCGCTCGTGAACAATGCGGGCGTGATGCCGCTGTCGCCCGTCCAGGCGCTGCGCGTGGACGACTGGGAGCGGATGGTGGACGTGAACGTGAAGGGTGTGCTGTTCGGGGTCGCGGCCGTCCTGCCGACGATGCTCGACCGGGGCTCGGGGCACATCGTGAACATCGGCTCCGTGGCCGGGCGCCGCCCCTTCCCGGGGGGCTCGGTCTATTCGGCGACCAAGTTCGCGGTCCGCTCGCTCTCGTGGGGGCTGCAGCTCGAGCTCTCCGCCGCGCACGGCATCCGCGTGACGGACATCCAGCCGGGCGTCGTGGACACGGAGCTCAGCGATCACATCCCCGACCCCGGGCGCCGCGAGGCCTTCCAGTCCAACTGGGAGGGGCGCCGCTCGCTCCAACCCGAAGACGTCGCGCGCGCCGTGGTCTTCGCCCTGACGAGCCCACCCCACGTGAACGTGAACGAGATCCTCCTGCGCCCGACCGACCAGCCCACCTGACGTGGATCCCTCGAGGGCAGGATGAGAGAAGGGGCGCCCCGGCCGGAAGCCGGGACGCCCCTTCTCGCTCGGTGGCCCGTGGTGCCGCCGGGCCTCCCCGCTCAGTTCATGACCGGCCGCCCCTTCGCCGGCCCGTAGTAGATGCCGTTGAAGATGAGCGGGAACATCCCGTGCGGCTGCGAGCGGAACGTAAGCTCCGGTCCGAAGAGGAAGAGCTTGCCCTCCCCGAGGTCCGCCTCGATCGCGCCCACGCCGTCCTTCAGGTACTCCTGCCCCCACGCCCACCCGCTGCGCAGCGGCTTGTCCTTGTCGTACCAGCCGATGGCACGCACGCCGTGCTCGGCCGCGTCGGGCTCGAGGGTGAACGTCGGGCTCCGGCTGAACATGACCGGGGCATACTCGCCCATCCCGTCCGCGAGCGGGCTGATGTGCTCGATCTTCATGTCGATGAGCGTGCCCGGGATGAAGTACTCCTCCATGCTCAGCGGCTTGCCGTCCTTGACCATGTGGTCCGAAATCGGCAGTCCGGCGTTGAGCGCGAGGTTGGACGAGGAGCCCACGGCGATGACCGCCCCGCCCTGCCTGGCGTAGTCGAGGATGCGGGGGACGGTCTCCGACACGGTGATCCGTCCGATCCGGTCGCGGTACTCCGGCGGGATCGTCGAGGGGTCGAGCTCCCTGCCGCCGAAGCCGCCGCGGAACCGGCCGCCTCCGTCGCTGCCCGGGATCAGGCCGTCCTCGAAGAGGAGGACGTCGTACGCCGAGAGGTCCGCGTTGTCGAGCTGCGGCGGGTAGAGCACGTCGAAATCGAACTCGAAGTCCTCGAGGAGCATCCGCATCCAACCGGACGGCATGGAGCCGCCGTACACGTCCGCGAGGCCCACCTTCACGGGCTTCAGCTCCATGGTGTTGCCCGCAGGCTTGGACGACACGCCCACGAAACTCAGCCCTTTGTCCTGCGCGAGCTTCTGCACCGTGGCGCGGTCCGTCTCGAGGTAGAAGGCACCCGACGCGAAGGAGGCGTCACCGGCGCGCAGCGGCTGCGTGTACCAGTACGCCTTGCCGCCGGCCTTGAGCACGCGGTTCACCGCCGTGAAGGCGTCGTTGATGTGGGCGACCAGGTACCCCTTCGCGTTCGAGGCCCCGGCGATCCGCCCGGGGGGCGGCGACACGAGGTCGTCGGTCACGCGCTGGAAGGGACCGTCGAATCCGTCCAGGATGCGGTCGAAGTCCACGCCCATCTGCCAGGCCAGCGTCCAGCCGGTGGCGTCGTAGGGCGGGATGGGCGGCCCACCGGGATAGGCGAAGTCGTTGGGGTGGTCCTGCTTCTCGAACATGTCGAGAACGTGCGGCCGGAAGGCCTGGTCGCTCTTCACCACGTAGGAGCCGGCGGGGTACTGCTTTCCTGCCACCGTGAAGGCGGCGGTGGCCCGGTCCACGTCGATCCCGTTCTTGAGCAGCGTGTTCACGAACTTCGTGGCCGTGAGGAAGTCGCGCTGGTCCGACGGGATGATGAAGCCCCTGGGATCGCGGTCGGCGGGGTTCTCGAGCAGACGCACGTAGTCGTCGTGATCGCCCCGCTGCACCTCCTCGGCGGCGTGGTCGATCTCGCTCGGCTTGACCGTCCAGTAGTCCTCGCTGCCCCGCTCGATGGCGTTCATCCCCATCCGCCAGATGTTGTAGAGCAGATGGTCCTTGTTGCGCGACGCGTAGTCCATCACCGCCCAGTTGGCCGTCTCCGAGTACTCGATGGACTGGCGGAAATGCCACGTGCTCGTGGGCTCGACCGGCAACGGCAGGTCGCCGTGCGGATACTGCTGGCGCGGCACGAACGGCACCTCGAGCGGCGTCGGGTTCCCGATCGTCTCGGTCAGGAGCCCGATCATGTTGTGGAAGTACGGCTCGGTGCGCAGGCCGCCGTTCCACCAGGTGGAGTAGCTGGCGCCGGAGCGCATCGTGGTGCCGCCCTTCCCCTCCACGACGAAGCGCTGATGCATGGCCGAGCCCACCTGGTCCAGCCCCGTGATGATGAGCGGGTCGAGGAAGTGGTTCGGCGGATCGCGGAAGGGGGGCGCGAACATGACGGCGCCCGCCGGTCCTGTCTGGTGGTGGTTGTAGACGATCTGCGGGAACCAGTCCCGATAGAGGGAGCGGTTGATGTTGGTGGACTCCTCCAACGCCGACATGTAGAAGTCGCGGTTGTTGTCGTGACCGGCGTACTTGTTGTAGAGCACCGGGATGTTCGACGTGCTGCGCTTGAGGGAGTCGGGCTCACGCATGTACCAGTTGGACACCAGGGCCTGGCCGTCCGGGTTGACCTGGGTCGCGAGCAGGATGACGTCGTCCAGGATCCGCATCGTCTCCGGATCCGTGTAGTCGTTCATCCTGTAGACCAGCTCCATGAGCTGGTGCGCGCCCAGGACCTCCGTCGCGTGCAGCCCCCCGTCGATCCAGATGACCGCCTTCCCCTCCTGCGCGAGGCGTTGCGCCTCGGCCTCGCCGACCCCTTCGGCCTTGGCCAGGCGGCGGGAGATCTCCTTGTAGTGATCCAGGTTCCGCAGGTTCTCCGGAGAGGAGATGATCGCCTGGAGCTGAGGTCTGCCCTCCTCCGTGGTGCCGATGGTGTCCAGGATCATGCGGTCCGATTCGTTGGCCAGCTTGATCCAGTACTGGTGGAGCTGCTCGTAGTTGATGAGATGATAGTCGGCTCCGATCTGGAAGCCGAACTGCTCCTCGGGCGTCGTGACCCTGTGCTGAGCCGAGGCAGGGGATGCCAGAACCGCGGTCAGAAGGGACGCGAGGAGAGGACGCACGAGACGTCGGTACATGCTTCCGCCTCTTCCTAGGGAGAACTGTTTCGGGAGGGGATCGTGAACCTCCGTGCCGCCGGGCTTGGCGTCAACTGACCTTCGGGGACACGCTTCCCCCGTCTCCGTGTTGACCGGCTCTCCCGTCCTCGCCTCGCACGCCGTTCCGGTATTGACCCCGGGCCCGCGCGCACGGGAGATTGCCAGGGATCGGCGGCCGGCGTGACGGGTATGGTGGCGCGACTTCCGAGACTTCCGACGAACGACCAAGGAGCGCAGATCGATGCCGGTTCGTACCGCGAGTGCCGAGTGGAAGGGTGACCTCCCGAAGGGTACGGGAACGCTGAGAACGGAGACCGGGTCCGTGGAAGGCCAGTATTCCTTCGCCTCCCGCTTCGAGGAGGGGACCGGCACGAACCCCGAGGAGCTGATCGGCGCTGCGCACGCGGGCTGTTTCTCGATGGCGCTGTCCAACATCCTCGCCAAGGCGGGCCACACGCCGACGAGCGTACGCACCACGGCCAAGGTGCACCTCGAGGTCGGGCCCGGCGGTGCCGGCATCTCGCTCATCGAGCTCATCTGTCGTGCCACCGTCCCCGGCATCGACGCCGCGGGCTTCGCCAAGCACGCCGAGGAGGCCAAGGTCGGCTGCCCGGTGTCGAAGGCGCTGAGCGCGACGAAGATCACGCTGGACGCGGCCCTGGAGGGCTGAGCCGTCACCGCCCGGACGCGAGGCTCACCCCGCCCGGGCGGTTCTGACTCCGGCGCTGGGACGAACGGCCGAACATGACGACGCTGCTGTGGATCCTCCTGGTCACGCTGGCCACGTCGTTCCTCTGCTCGGTCCTCGAAGCGGTCTTCCTCTCCGTGACCCACTCCCACGTCGCCCTCATGCGGGAGCGAGGGGAGTGGGCCGGCGCATGGTTCGAGCGGGCGCGCAAGAAGGTGGACGAGCCGATCGCGGCGATCCTCACGCTCAACACCATCGCGAACACCATGGGCGCCGCCCTGGGCGGGGCGGTGGCCGCGCGGGTGTTCGGCAGCTCCTGGATGGCGCTGTTCTCGGCGGGACTCACCTTCTCGGTGCTCATCTTCTCCGAGATCGTCCCCAAGACGCTGGGCGCCATCTACTGGAGGCAGATGGCCAAGCCGGCGGCCTACGTACTGCGCGGGCTGATCATCTTCACCAAGCCCGTCATCGTCCCGTTGGGCATCATCGGCCGCATCCTGACGCCCTCCTCCGAGGTGCCCACGATCAGCCGCGCGGAGCTCGAGGTCCTCGCCGAGATCGGGCGTCGCGAGGGCGCGCTCGACGAAGCCGAATGGAAGGTCATGACCAACGTGATCCGCCTCGACGAGGTGTCGATCGGCGAGGTCATGACGCCGCGCACCGACATGGTGGCGGTGCCGCTCGACGCGACGGTCGACGCCGCCAAGGCCATGATGCTCGAGCGGGGGCATCTGCGGCTTCCGGTCTTCGAGGAGACCCTCGACCACATCGCCGGCGTCCTCCTGGCGCGTGACCTCTGGCGCGCCGACCGCGAGGGCGTCACGCACATCCGGAGCATCACGCGTCCCGTGCCGTTCGCTCCCGCCTCCAAGCCGGTGGAGGACCTCATCCCCGAGATGCGACGCCAGCGGACCAAGATGGCCATCGTGGTGGACGAGTTCGGGGGGACGGCAGGCCTGGTCACGCTCGAGGATCTCATCGAGGAGATCATCGGCGAGATCCAGGACGAGCACGAGCAGGACGAGCCCGAGGACTTCCACGAGCTTCCCGGCGGACGCCTTCGCGTCTGGGGCGGCGTGGCGCTGCGGGAGGCGAGCGAGCGGCTCGGCTTCGCGCCGACGGAGGACGAGGAGGAGGGCTACGACTCGCTGGGAGGCTTCATCTTCGGGCGCCTCAACCGCATCCCGGTGGTGGGCGATCAGGTCGAGGTCGAGTCCGGTAGCCTCAGGGTCGTGCGGATGCGAGGGCGCCGCATCGAGTACCTTCTCTTCCTTCCCGGAACGCCCGAGTAGGTCGGCGGCGTCAGGGGCCGGCTTCGCCGGCGGAGCCGACCGGCGGCGCCTCGGGGTGGCCCTCCGCCGCGGCTTCCTGGTGCTCCTCCATCCAGAAGGAGAGCGCGAGGAGGATGGCCCCGCAGGTGATGGCCATGTCGGCCACGTTGAAGATCGGGAAGTCCCAGAAGCCGAGGTCGATCGGGCCGATGAAGTCCACGACCCCGCGTCCCCAGCGGAGGCGGTCGTAGAGGTTGCCGACCGCCCCCGACACCACCAGCGAGATCGCCAGGATCCGCAGATAGTCGCGCGAGGAGGCCTGCCGCAGGAGGAGGATGAGCAGGCCCAGGGCGATCACGGTGACCGGCACGAAGAACCAGCGCGAATCCTCGCCCAGCCGGATGCCGAACGCCGCCCCCTTGTTGAAGGCGAGCGTGAGGGGCACGAGTCCCCCGAGCAGCTCTCCCCGGTGGGTCGCGAGCGTGCTGAGCGCCCATCGCTTGGTGATGAGGTCGAGGACCATCACCAGGGGAAAGACGACGCCGAAGATCTGGAGCTTGGACCGCACTCGGTGGGCTCTCGGGACGGGACGGAACACAGGACGGACGCGGAGCCGCTAAGTCTCGCCAAGCAGCCCGAATCGCGCCAGAAGCTGCCGGAGTCTACAAGCGGTCGAGGGAATCGTTCCCGGCGACCCACCTGTCAGGGGGCGGAGTGGCCCTCGGCCGCGGACAGCCGCGAGGAGCGAATCGAGCTGCGCCCCCACGTCCTCGGGAAAGTCGAACGAAGGGAGGATGTCGTCCACGAGGCGTCCGTCCGGACCGAGGACCACGACACGTGGGATGGCGTTCACCCAGAAGGTGTGGGCGAGTCGACCCTCGACGTCCTCCGCCGCCGGGAAGTTCGTGCCGTGCTCGCGCAGCCAACGCGTCGCGTCCTCCGGTGCGTCCTGGTAGGAGACACCCAGGAAGACGGCGCTGGAGCCGAAGCGCTCGGCCATCTGGACCATCCCCTCGTGCGTGCGGCGGCAGGGCCCGCACCAGGAGGCCCAGAAGTCGAGGACGACCGGGCGCCCGCGTAGGCTCTTCAGATCGATATCGGCGCCGACCGGCAACGTCGCGACCGAGGAGGCGATCACGCGCAAGTCGTGGTTCTTCACCGGATCGCCCAACCCCGGCGGGAGCGGGCGCTCGCGCTCGCAGCCGGCACCAAGGGCGAGGAGCGCACCTGCGACGAGGACGCTCGTAACCCGCTGCGCGTCCGTTTCCGCGCTGTCGTCGAATCCGTCGCGTCATGCCCGTTTCCCCCTGCATCCGGTCGCGAAGGTGCTTCCTCACAAGCTAGGCCAGCGACGCTGAATACGAAAGTCTTCGTACATGGGGCCCTGGCCGGCATGAGCCCGCTCCCCTTCCCCTCCATGTCCACTCCCGGTGTCTCTCCATCGCCGTGAGGGTGAAGGGATCGACCACCACGGAATGGAGGCGGGAGATGGCCAAGCAGACCTGGACGCTGAAGGGGCGCATCCTCTTCAAGCCACAGTTCACCGAGACACGGGAGGAGTACGGTGACACCGTCGCCCTCCCGGGGGTGCGCGTGAAGGTGTCGGCCAAGGAGAGCAAGCTCGACCCTACGTGGGACGAGTGGGCCGACGTGTACGTGGGCCCGGAGGGACGCTTCTCGGCGACGAAGGAGAAGGACAAGACACCGCGGTACTTCCGCGTGCGCGTCATGTACAAGGACGACCACCTGAAGATCTATCCGCCCAACGACGGGATCCTGAAGAAGCTGACGATGGCCGTCACCGGCGTGACCGTGGCGACGGAGCTGGCGGAGGAGGCGCTGGAGCTCGCGCTCTCCCAGACCACGCGTCTCACGTACGACGTCGACTGGTACGACGTGGTGCACGACGACGACAAGTCGGAGCGACGGGGACCTGGCGTCGTCGACTTCGGAGACCTCGTCTTCCAGTCGGGCGGCCGACTGGACCTGGGCGATCGGGTCGCCCGCAGGCACGCCGACATCTGGTGGCTGGCGAAGAAGATGATGTCCGTGCTCGACGGCGTGCACAGCGGGTTCCCGGACAAGCAGCCGGTGGCGATCAGCCACCCGTTCGAGAACCCGCTGATCTCGGACAAAGTCGAGAGCTCGTACACGAACCCGAAGACCGGGATCGTCCACCTGATCGAGAACTCGCGCAGCGACCACTTCAACGCGCCGTCGCTCGCGCACGAGTTCATGCACGCGTGGGCGTTCCAGCACTCGAAGGGGGAGCTCGGGTTGGCGTGGCAGCTCCTCGTGCACGGGTCGACGCACGACGGACGGCAGGCCAAGACCTGGGTGGCCTTCCACGAAGGGTTCGCGGAGTGGGCGAGCAACATGCTCTACACCGAGATCTACGATCGCCCGGCCACGATCTACGGGGACAAGGACGAGAGCACGGGCGTCACGCTCGACAACCGGGCCGCGCCCTTCTCGCGTCGCTTCCTCCGCGACGTCGGCATCAAGTCGCTGAGCGACCTCGACCACTACGAATACGGGTGGATCGCGATCTTCACATCGATCGTGTCGAGCTCCCTCGACAACCTGGACCCCGACACTTCGGAGACCTGGGCCCACTTCCCCGGCTCGCGCACGTGGTTCGCCGGAACCATCGACACGCGAGGCTCCAGGCCCGGCATGTCCGAGGTGCTACGGGCGTTCGACGCGGCCCCCGCGAAGGGGTATCCCGACGCGATCACCACGAAGGACATGACCCGCGTGGCCTTCTGGAAGCGGCTGCTGGCCATCTCGGACGTGGTGACGGAGGAGCTTCGCGACGTGACGAACGAGCTGCTCGACACCGGCGAGAAGAAGAAGGGTGGAATCCCGGTCAAGACGCAGAAGCCGAAGCCGAAGGCGCAGGCCAGGTCCAGGGCGCGGTCCGGGAAGCCCGGCAGGACGCCGGCGCGGTAGTCGGAAGGACGCGGGCGGTCGACCACGGCCGCGCTCACCCGAGCAGGCGACGCGGCTTTGCGTGGTTACGAAGGACTTCGTAAGCTGGGCCCGGCGAGGATCTCCGTCACTCCGACCGGACCCCTTCATGCGCCTGGAGCTCATCTCGACCGCCCGCTCCTTCCGGACCCGTCCGGGTCCTCGCTCTCGTGGCCGTGGCCTGCCTGGCGCTCGGTCATCGGCGCGAACGTCGTGGTCTTCGGCGTGGTGGATGCCCTCCTCCTCCGTCCACCGGTGGGCGTGTCGGATCCGGAGACGCTGGTGCGGGTGCGCGTCGGCGGAGCCACGACGCCGCTCGCGCGGGGCGTGGGTCCCACGGCCAGCTACCCGCAGTTCGGGACCATCCGGGAGCAGCGCGCCGACGTGCTCTCCGGGCTGGCGGCGTACGGGAGCATCCAGGCGACGCGCGGACGTGGGTCCGACGCCGAGCCCCTGCGACGTCCAGGCGGTGACCGGGAGCTACTTCACGGTCCTGGGCATTCGCCCGCGCTCGGCCGCTTCTTCGACGAGGCCGACGGGGAGGGACGCGCCGCGGCGCCCGTGGCCGTCCTGAGCTACCACGCATGGGAGCGGACGTGGGGCGCCGATCCCTCGGTTCCCGGTGGCACGGTGGACGTGAACGGCGTACCGCTGACGGTGATCGGCGTGGCGCCGAAGGGGTTCGTGGGGGTGGATCTCGGCGACCCTGACCTCTGGATCCCCATCGGGACGACGGTCGTGCCCGAGCTGGGCGGAGAGGGGAGGCTCGGAGGCGGCGCGTACTGGCTGCAGTTCGTCGGCAGGCTGGCACCCGGCGTCGACCTGGAGAAGGCGCGCGCCAGGATCGAGCCCGAGCCGGTCGGCGACCCCTTCGTCGCGCAGCCGGTCCGCGAGCGGCGGGTAGGCGGCGGCCGAGCCGTTTCTCCCGGTGGGCTTGCTCCCCCTGCGCACGATGTTCTTCGCGGATCAGCTGGGGCGGAGCCCCGTCCCGCCCTGGGCCCCCGGCGTGTCCCTGGCCGTTCTCCTCCTCGCCTGCGCGACCGTGGCCAACCTCCTCCTGGCCGAGGCCGTGCGGCGGCGCCGGGACGTGGCCATCCGACTCGCCGTCGGGTGCGACGCCCGGCGGCATCCTGCGGGAACAGCTCGTGCGCAGCCTCCTCCTGGCGCTCGCGGCGGGCGTGGGTGCGATCGCGGTGGCGGGGCTCAGCGTCGTCCTGCGTGCGCCGACTCCCCATTCCGCCCCTCCCGGGCCTGCTGAACGCGCGGACCGTGGTGGTGGGCGCTGGCGTGGCGCTGCTGACGCCCCTGCTCTTCGGGCTCGCCCCCGCCCTGTGGGCCGCGGGACGCCACGTGAGGGAGGTCCTCGACGGGCACGCCGGCGGCATCGTGTCCGTCTCCCGCCTCCAGCACGGCCTCATGGCCGCGCAGACCGCGATCGGCTTCGTGCTCCTCCTGGTGGCGGCGCTCTTCATCCACAGCTTCCGCACCGTACACGCGCTCGACACCGGAATCGACGTCGATCGGCTTCTGACGGTCAGGATGGCCGCGCCCGGGATGGCGCGCGCCGGGGACGCGGGCCGCGTCGCGGACGCGGTCGACCGCATCGCGCGCCTTCCCGGCGTGGAGGCCGTCACCGTGGGCGGGATGATCCCCTTCCACCTCTTCCGACATGGGACCTTCTCGATCCCGGGGCCGGTCGGGCCAGGAGCCGCGGCAGGGCGCTCGTCGACGTGGTCGGGCCCGGCTACTTCCGCACGCTCGGCATCGACGTCGTGGCCGGCCGGGCCATCGACGAGCGGGACCGGGCCGGCACCCTTCCCGTCGCCCTCGTGAGCGAGAGCCTCGCGCGGGCGGAGTGGCCCGCCGGGGACGCCCTCGGGCTCGTGCGTCCGCCTCGGCGGGTCCGTATCGGCGACGCGTGCGTCGAGGTGGTGGGCATCGAGCGGGGAGCTCGCTACGAGGGTCCCGTTCGCCGATCCGTCGGAGACGCTCTACCTGGCCGCGGCCCAGATCCCGGGCGGGATGGAGGGGCAGACCCTCTTCGTGCGCACGCGGGGCGAGCCGCAGGCGTGATCCCGGAGGTCCGGCGAGAGGTGCAGGCCCTGGACCCGTCCATGCCGTACGTCGCGATCGAGCCCCTGGCGGCACGTCTCCGCCCCAGCCTGATCCCCTGGGAGGTGGGCGCGAAGCTCTTCTCGGCCCTCGGCTGCGCTCGCCACCGTGCTGGCTGCCGTGGGGTTGTGGATGGTCGTCGCCTTCATCGCCTCGCAACGTACGCGCGAGCTGGGCATCCGGGCGGCGCTCGGCGCCGGAAGGGCGCGCCTGTTCGGCCTGGTGCTCCTCGCCGGGGCGCGCGTCTCCGCCGTCGGCCTGGCCGTCGGCGCCGTGGTGGGCGCGTGGTCGCGGGGCTGTTCCGGAGCCGGCTGTACGGCGTCAGCTTCCTGGACGCGTCGGCCTATCTCGAGGTGGCCGCCCTCCTCGCGATCGTCACCGCCGTGGCGAGCCTGGGTCCGGCCGCTCGGGCCTCGTCGGCCGATCCAGCGGAGGTGTTGAAGGGGGACTGAGGGGGGCGGGCTCGTGTCATCGATCTTCCGTGCTCGTGGCCATGTCCGGGCAGCTGAAGGTGGAGGACCGGGGGGAGGGCGGGTTCCGGTTCCGCCCTCCCCCGTTCGAGGTCACCCGTGCAGCGTCCACGCCGGGTTCGCGCCACCTCCCGTGGGACCGTCGCTCCGCAGGGACAGCGGTCGGACGTCGGTTCCGTCCGGGCGGACGACGTAGATGTCGCCGAGGCCGGTGTCCCCGTCCCGCACCACGAACGCGATCCAGCGCCCGTCGGGTGCCCACGCGGGCATCTGTGCGCCGGGGACCGCCGTGAGCCGCTGAGCGAGCGCGCCGTTCACGTAGATCCAGTACAGCTCCGACGTGCCGGCCTGCGTGCGACGCGTGAAGACGATCCGGTCGCCGAGCCACGTGGGCTCCGTATCCTGTGACGGCCCCAGCGTCAGAGAGTTCTTCACGCGACCGTCCGCGCTCATGATCCACAGGTCCTTGCCGCCGCGGGCGTTCGAGGCCGCGAACACGATGCGGTCGCCCGTGGGTGACCAGGCGGGCCGTTCGCTCTCCACGCCCAGCGGCATGTCCGCGGTCAGGTTGACGGCACTGGCCGAACCGTCGGCGCGCATCGACCAGATGTCGGCCCGTCCCGCCCGCGTGCTGCGGAAGGCGATGTACGTTCCGTCCGGCGACCACGCGGGCTGGTCGCCCGCCGTGAGGAAGCGGTACGTCGCGCCGTCCCAGCTCTGGATGGCGATCTGGGGCGGGGCTCCGCCGCCGCCGTCGTACACGTACGCGAAGCCCGACCGTGTCGGGGACGGGCTCGGATCCGTCGAGCGGATTCCCGAGCCGTGCTCCAGCATCTTCTTCGCCGAGCCGGTGCGCATGTCCATCCAGAAGAACGCCGGTCCCGCCCGATCGTAGGCCAGGTGGTAGCTCGAGGTGGTCTTGAAGGACACCGCGACCGTGGCGCTCCTGCCCTCGACCGAGGCGGTCACCATCGCCTCGCCCTCGCGCAGGCCCTTCACGACTCCGGCGGCGCTCACGGTGGCGACGCTCGCGTCATCGATGGTCCAGGCGATCTCCCTCCCTGACAGCACGGAGCCGTCGGCCGCCTTCACCGTGGCTGCGAGGGGTGCGTCGACGCCGGCGTAGGTCACGACCAGGCTCGGACGCAACTCGACGCTCGCGACGGCGGGGCCCTGGACGGGTGCCTTCACCGTCACCAGCGTATGGGCGCTTCTGCCCTCGCTGGTGGCGGTGATTCTCGCCACCCCTTCGGCGAGCCCGCTCACCAGGCCGTGCGTGCCGACCGACGCGACATCGGCGCGATCGCTCGTCCACGTCACGGTGCGCCCATCGAGCTCCGACCCGTCCGCAGCGTACGTGCGGGCGACGAGCTGCGTCGTCGCGCCGATCTGGATCTCGAGCGCCGGCGCCGGCCCGACCTGTACGGCCGCGACCGGCACGACCGGCGTGGGCACGCGCAGCGTCGCCTTCCCGACCTTTCCTTCGACCTTCGCGGTCACGATCGCGAGGCCGGGGGCGCGTGCCGTGGCCTTCCCGGTGGCGTCCACCGTGACGACCGTCGTGTCGTCGCTGCTCCAGGCCCCACTCCGGCCGCTCAGCATCCTCCCGTCCGCCGCGTAGACCTTCGCCTGAAGGCTCCGTGTCTCGCCGACGGAGAGTGTGGCCGTGTCCGGCGCCACCACCACCGCCGCCACCGGCGTCGGACTCTCGCCGGGCCCCGCCGGGCTGTCGCCGTTGCACGCGATCGCCGCGATGGCCGCGATCACCGGGATCATCCTCCACCTCGTCATATCCCCTCCTCCGTCTCCCTTCGGGATCCATTGCTCGGTTCTCGGCTCGGCGCGGCATGTCCTGGCGTTGGCGGCGAGCGTCCCTGCGCGCGCCGGAGCCCCTGCCCCGACCACGAGAAGACGATAGGAGGGGGCGCGTACCGAACCGCTTAAAAGGAGAAGACCGACAAAGGGGGCCGAAGGGACCACGAGGGGGCGACTAGACCGGCTCCGCCGCCAGGGTGCGCCGGTGGAGGGCTACGGTCTCGGCCCTCCCGCGGGGCGCGGCCGCGCCCCGCGCCCTCGACCCAGGTGGCACCTCAAGCCCCGCCTCCGAGCTGCTCCCAGATGGCAGGATCCTCGGGCCCGAGCACCCACGCCGAGAAGCCGCGGAGGCCGAGCTCGTCGATCAGCGCCAGCCGGGCGCGGAAGCTGCGCGCGTCCTCCAGGAAGACCCACTCGAACGTGCCCGCCACGGGGAAGTACGCGTAGGACGTCTGCTGGTCCTCCATCCAGCGCACCTCCGCGCCGTTGCGCTCGATGAGCCCCATGGCCCAGTCATGGCTGACGGAGCGGCTGTAGGAGCGGGCGAGCTCGGGCGTGATGCGCTCCTCGTACGAGGTGTACCAGTGCTGGGACCCGAGCGGGACGCCGAGCGACAGCTTCTCCGGCGGCATGAAGCGCAGAAAGTACTCCGGCGACCTCGCGCGTCCACGGGAGCCCGGCCTGCGGCCCGGGGGGCGTACGCCGCGTGTGCTGCGCGTAGGTCATGACCGACACGAAGTCGCCCGCCTCCGCGAGCGCCGCCAGGTCGTAGCCGCCCCGCCAGCTGTCGAAGAGCCACTCCTGGTAGGCCGTTGCGCCCGCGAGGGCGTCCGGACGGTGAACTACGGCGACGCTGATCTGCCGTCCCGCCGCGTGCAGCGCCGTCGCCGCCTCGACGATAGAAGCGGGTGAAGGCGTCGCGGTCGCGGATCGAGAGGTTCTCGAAGTCGATCTGCATGCCCCGGTAGTCGTGGCGGCGGCACAGCTCGACCATGTCTGCACCACGCGTGCGCGCGCCACCGAGTCGGCCAGGAGGCGGTGGAGCTCCTCCTGGTCGAAGCCCCGGTTCACGACAGCGGCACGACGTCGACGCCGTGCTCACCGCGCGAGCGCGAGCACGCGCGTGTCCAACTCGCCCCACACCACCCCGCTCTCGTCCACGTTGTAGGCCGAAGGCGCGAGCACGTCGATGCGGTCCACGTGCTCGACCAGGCTGCGATACGCCGCTTCGTTGTCCGTGTAGTAGAACAGCCGCTCCGGACGGCGCTGCGCCGAGGAGCGGCGCGGCCTGGATGGCCAGGCCCGCGCACGCTCCCAGGAGACCCGTCGCCCGCCTCAGCGCGTGATGCCGCACAGCTCGCGTGGCGTGCTCGGGTTCCGTTCGCACTCGGTCTCGGCGACCATCATGAACGGGTACTTGGGTGTCACGTCCATGCGGCGGAGATCCGACCATCGCACTCCCTGCAGGAAGAGCTCGTACTCGCGCTCGTACAGGATCTGCGCGAGCATCGCGTTCTGCGTGGCCACGTCGTCGGCCGCCAGTGCCGGCAGGCAGGCGACCGGCTCGTCCACTGCCGACGAGCAAGGCGTGCGCACTTCGTTCACGAGCGTGAGCGCCCCCGCGAGGTCGCCCTGGCGCGCCGCGCACCTCCGCGCGGATGAGCAGCATCTCGTCGGGCAGATAGAAGGGCCAGGCGTGCTCGCGCACGGAGTACCTTGCGAAGTCGTCGAGCGGCTCGGTGGAGCCCTCGACCGCGGCTTCGGTGACCCAGTAGGCCACGCGCCCGTCTCCAGCCTCGGCCTCGAGACGGAACCGGTCCTCGGGTCGCATGCGATAGGCGTTGCCCGAGTTGTACCACATGTTCCAGAGCGGGTTGCCGTCCGTCGCCGAGAACCGCGCCTCGGAGAGCACGCCCGGATCGACGCGGGCGGCGGCGCTGGCTGCGCCCGCGAGGTCGCCGCTGATGAGCGAGTATCGGGCGATCATCGCGTCGATCGTGTTGGCCACGTCGAGGCCGGGCTCGAGCACGTCGCCGAGGAACTCGTCCGAGAGCGCCGTCGACTGGAGCTGGCTCCGCGCCTCGTTCAGCAGCTGGAGCACGGCCGCCAGGCCTTCCTCGCGGGTCGCGAAGGGTGCGTCGAGGTTGTCCAGGCCCACGGTGAGCGGGATGCGCTCGTAGACCTGGAGCAGGTTCCCGAACGCCATGGCCTTGAACAGCTTGCCGAGCACGAGCAGCCCGCTGCGCGTTCCGGGCTCCATCGGGACGTCCGGAGCGTTCCGCAGCAGGATGTCCGCGACCAGGACGACGTCGTACATCCCGGACCACGTCTCCGTGGAGGGGCCGAGGTCGTTGGACACGGGGTCGCCCGCGTCCACCAGCCGATAGCCCTCGAAGGCCTGTGGGATCGCGCCGATCCCGTCCGTGACCAGCGCGTCGATGTAGACCGGGTCCACGATCTGGTTGCCCCACTCGGCCTGGAGGCCGCGCGCGACCTCGATGAGTCCGTTGGCGTCCGTGACGATGTCCGTTTCGTTGGGCGAATTGGGGTCGGTGAGGTCGAGGCTGCACGCGCCGGTGAGCAGCGCCGCGACCAGGAACAGAGTGCCGCGCCCGTGGATGATGTCGAGCATGGTTGTCTCCTCTCGTCTCGTGCGACGCGTCAGTACGTGAGCCGGAGTCCGATCCCGACCGTGCGCGGGTTCGGATAGACGGCGAAGTCCGTTCCGCGCTCGACCGTGCTCAGCCCGAACATGTTGATCTCGGGATCGTAGCCCGAGTAGCCGGTCCAGGTGTACAGGTTGTGCGCCACCAGCTCGAACTGGGCCGTGGCGGCGCCGAGAAGCCGGACCCAGTCCGCCGACGTCTGGTAGCGGAGGGTCAGGTCGCGCAGCTTCACGTAGGACGCGTCTTCCAGATAGGCCTCCCAGATGCCCTGGATGCGCGAGCGGTACGCGGGCGTGATCTCGCCACGAAGCAGGCGGTCATAGAGCGGGCCCGCACCGAAGATGTCCATGATGCGGCGTGTCTGGTTCCACAGGTCCGCACCGAACGAGCCGTCGAACAGGATGCTCGCGCTGAGGTTGTCGCCGAAGCGCACCTCGTTCGAGAACGACATGGTGTAGTCCGGCCACGGGTCGCCGACGATCACGCGGCCGGCGGTCGCCACCGGCCCGACATCGTCCTCGACGATGTTCCCGTTGGCGTCGCGCTCGTAGCCGATCATGTAGTGCGCGCCGAGCGGCTGGCCCTCCTCGATCCGGTTGGTGTAGCCCACGAAGTACGGATCGACGTTCAGCTCCTCCACGCGGTTCCGGTTGCGTGAGTACAGCACCCTCGAGGTCCAGCCCCACGTGTCTCCGTTCAGGTTCACCGTCGTCAGCTCGAGCTCGACGCCCTTGTTGCTGAGCACGCCGACGTTGTCGAGGATGCTCGAGTACCCGGCGCTGGGCGTGAACGGCCGCGGGAGGAGGAGATCCTCGGTACGCTGGTTGTAGTAGGTGAAGGCCACGCCCAGCCGCTCGTTCAGGAAGGACGCCTCGAACCCGGCCTCCCACTCCCGCTGTCGCTCCGGCTTGAGGTTGGGATTGGCCGGCGTGGAGATCGGCATCAGTCCCAGACGATCGATGTTGGTGACCTGTGTGAAGCGCGGCAGTCGGGCATACGCCTCACTCAGCGGCGGCTGATTGCCCGCGTAACCGAGCGCGGCGCGCAGGCGCAGCTCGCTGAACCAACCGCCGAGCGCGCTGGACTGGAAGGCGGGCTCCTGAGAGATCACCCACGACCCGCTCACCTTCGGATAGAGCTGCCAGCGCTGGTCGACACCGAAGGTCGACGAACCGTCCAGGCGGACTGCCCCGGTCAGGAACAGGCGATCGTTCCATGCGACCTGCTCCTGCCCGAAGAAGCCCAGCGTCACCAGCTCCGTCAGCGACTCCGTGGCCGAGGGCACGGCGCCCCGCACCAGCCGGGTGCCCGGGGTGAGGTCCGTGGCGGAGAGGTCGAGCTGCTCGACCCGCTGGTAGGTGTGGTTCATGCCGGCCGTGGTGGTGAGCAGCAGCGACGGCCCCGCGCCGGCCACGTAGCTCGCGACCACGTCGTTGTTGAGCAACGTGTTGCGGCGGTTGAAAGAGCTGGCGCGTCCGGAGGGCGCGTCGGGTCGGCCCCGCGGAACGGACTGGTAGGTCTCCATCTCGTAGCGGTCGTAACCGAGTCGGTACTCGAGCGAGAGGTCCCGGATCGGGTTGGCCTTCGCCTGCAGGGAGCCCACGAAGCGGCTCACGTCCTGGCCCGTCCGCCAGTTCTCGATGACTTCGAGTGGGTTCGGGAAGACGTAGGCCTGGTTGACGCAGCTCGCCGGTGTCCGGGTTGCGCTCCGTCAGGTCGACCGTTGTCGGTGTGAACACGATCGAAGTGAGCAGTCCACCGGTTCCGTTCTCGCCGTTGATCTGGAGGTCGGTCCAGCTCCGGATGTAGTTGGCGCCCACGCCGAGCTGGAGCCAGTCGCTCAGGCGCTGGTCGAGGTTGGTGCGGAAGTTGAGCTTCCGGTTTTCCGAGCCCTGCATGATGCCGACCTGATCGACCCAGTTGGCCGACACGTAGTAGCGCGTGTCGATCGACCCGCCCGACGCCGACACGTAGCTGTCGCCGCTCCACACGTCGTGGAAGATCAGGTCCTGCGGATCGTAGCGTTGGACCGGGTTGCCGGCCTCGTCGAGCGGCGTGAGCGCGAAGTCGATCCTCCTGGCCAGCTGGCTGAACGTCGCGTTCGTGGCTGCGGTGATCGTGCTGGCGCCCGCCTGGCCGCGTTTGGTGAAGATCTGCACCACGCCGTTGTTCGCGCGCGAGCCGTACAGCGCCGCGGCGGCCGCGCCCTTGATGACCTCCACCCGGTCGATGTCGTCGGGGTCGAGGTCGGCGAGCCGGTTGGAGGTGTTCGAGCGGTAGCCCAGGTTGAGCTGTTGGTCGCCGTTGTTGTCGATGATCACGCCGTCGACGATGAAGAGCGGCTCCGCCCCGCCCACGATCGAGCTCGTGCCCCGAAGCCGGATGGACACGCCACCGCCCGGCGTACCGGTGTTGCTGGTGATGACGGCACCGGGGATCTTGCCCTGGAGCGCCTGGTCGATGGTGACCGCTGCCACCTCGCCGAGGCGTTCGCCCGAGACCGTCGAGATCGAGTTGCCGATCGCCCGCCGCGAGGTCGGGGCCGCCGTGCCCGTGACCACGATCTCTCCGAGCGCGAGTGCGCTCGAGCGGAGGAGGATGTCCGGCACCTGGACCAGCGTGTCGCGCCCGAGCGTGACCCGCCGCGCCTCCCCCTCACGCCCGATGTACGTTGCCTCGATGGAGTAGGCGCCGGGCGCGAGGGTCGCCCGGATCGTGTAGTTGCCCTGCTCGCCCGTGAGAGCACCCACGCCGGCGCTCTGGATCGTCACCTGGGCACCCGCGATCGGCGCACGCGTCGCCGCATCGATCACCCGCCCGACGAGCGTATAGCGTTGTTGGGCGTGGAGCGGGAAGGCCCAGAGGAGGGCCAGACCCCCGAGCGCACTGCAAAGAGAAGAACGAGGAACGCGGCGCATATCCGACTCCTTGCGGAATGGGATCGCCCGGGGGGGATTCACGTCATGGTAACGGGCGCGCGTCGGCTGCGGCAACCGTGCGGGATGCCTCTCCCCTCGCTTCGTAGGGAAGAGCCCGGTCCGGGCGAGGAGCGATGTCCCCGCCCGGACCGGTTCGTCACGGCTCCAGTAGCGAGCCGATCAGCAGGTGCCGGCGATGTGGCAGTTCGAAAGCAGCTCCACCTGGGGAATGGGCAGAAGCTCCCCCGGGGTGGTGACTGCGTCGGACGTCGGCGTCCAGTAGCGGGACTGGATCCCGAACCGATACATGTCCGCGAGCCGGCGGTTTTCGAGGAACAGGTTCACGCGACGCTCGTGCCGGAGCATCTGCATGGGCGTGATCGCCGAGCTTCCAGGATCGTACGCGGTGAGCCCGTCCAGACCGCGCACCACGTTCATCTCCTGGACCGCTTGGCTCGTGTTGCCCCCCGCCAGGGCCCCCTCGGCCACGATGAGGTGCATCTCCCTGGCGGAGACCAGGGTCATCACCGTGTAGAGGAACGCGTCCCGGAACTCGGTGATCTTCTCGCTCACCACCGGATCGGGGATCCCGTCCACGGGGTCCATGAGGGCGATCGAGGTGATGGCGGCCGGATCGTTCGGATCCGTGTTCACGTAGTCCGCTCCGAACTGGAGCTCGGCCCGGTCGTTCATGTTGTGGCCGAGGGTGATCTCCCCACCCGGGATCATGTCGTTGTTGGCCAGGGTGATCGTGTACCGCCATCCCTCATCGCCCCCATTGATGGCCAGGAACGCCTCGGCGTCCTGCACGGCCGCTGCGCTGGACACGAGGGGATTGGCGGGGACGGACCCCGCCGGGTTCAGCATGTCCCATACGGCCCGGCCGTGGTGGGCACGGGCCCGCAGCGCGGTCATGGTGAGCACCAGGTCGTCCCTCCCCTGGGCTTGAGCGACGCTCATCCCCTGGGTGAGGTACTCGATGGCCTGGTCGTAGAGGTCGCCCATGGAGTCGG
The DNA here is from genome assembly GCA_963823035.1 of uncultured Gemmatimonadales bacterium. Taxonomy (GTDB): domain Bacteria; phylum Gemmatimonadota; class Gemmatimonadetes; order Longimicrobiales; family Gaopeijiaceae; genus SZUA-318. The sequence continues at coordinate 191,824 of CAWGKG010000005.1, read as the reverse complement.
CTCCCACCGGAGCGGCGGCTACGCTTCGATCCGACAGGGCGAAGTCGTCCCACGTGTCGGCGATGCTGATGTACGCCAGAGCTCCGTAGAGGTAGGCACGGGCCAGGAGGGCCCGGTCCCGGAGGTCGCCATCGGCGTCGTGCTGCTCCATGAGCTTGATCGCCTCGTCGGCCATCCAGCGGCCCTGGGCGACGTAGGGAAACGCCACGTTCAGGAACTCGTTCTGGGGATTGGCAACGATCCCGGTGTTCAGGTCACCCCAGGCGTCCCGGGACCCGATGTAGGTGATCTCGTCCGTGATGGGCGAATACACGCCCAAGGACGCGGCGAGGCCCTTGGCCACGGTGCCGTACGCGCCGTTCACCACCGAATTCGAAGCCTCGACGAGGTCGATGTCCTCGCCCTTGATGTTGTTGGGGTTGTCGACCTCGAAGATGCCGGAACAGCCGGTGAGAAGCCCGGCCAGAATCCCTATCGTCGCGCAGTGGCTCAAGGTCCTCACGGGGGAACCGAGGGCCCGGCGCAGGTTCGTCTTGTCGAACATCGACGCTCTCCTCTCTCTCAGACCTCGTGACAGATCCCGGTCTCGGTGCATGCGTGTCGTAGACATGTCAGAACACCGCCCGGACCGAGATCCCGAACTGCTTGGGAATCGGCCATCCGTAGGCGTCGACACCGTCCGCGAAGTTGCACGACACGCTGGCGTCGGTGCATCGAGGCAGGTAGGAAAGCTCCGGGTCGTTCCCCTCGTACTTCGTCCACAGGGCCAGGTTGCGAGCGTTCACCGTCAGCGAGAGCCTCTCGGCACCCATGCGCCCGGACAGTTCGGCGGGCAGGTCGTACGTGAGCGACACCTCGCGCCAGCGGAGGAAGTCCCCGGGCTTGATCGTGTTGAGCCCCGAGTAGGGCGACAGCGCCTTCAACTCGTAGGCCCAGGCCTTCACGGCCTCGAGACGCTCCTCGGGGGTGCTGGCCGGGTTCATGAGCAACGCCTCGGCCCACGCGGATCGAGGCGTGTTCCGGCCGATACCCGAGTTCGCCTGCCGGAACGCGTCCGTGATGTCGGTGATCTCGAACCCCAGCCGATACTCGAAGAGCATGTTCAGCCGGAAGTTCTGCAGGAAGGTGACGTCGGCGCCGAACGACCCCTGCCAGTCCGGAGTCGGCTTCCCGAGGTAGTTGTCCAGGTAGTCCCCGTCCCCGTCTTCGTCCACGATGAGCGGATTCAACAGCGGGTCGTCGAAGGACCTGGACGGCGGGCTCGCGAGATAGGCGAGCAGGTCCGCCTGTGAGTCCGGAATACCGTCCCGGTTGGTGTCGTACGGAAGCTGGCCCGTCTCCAGACACTGGTAGGTGGACCCGGAAGGACGCTGGGAACACGGTTGGATCAGCTTGGCGCCGAGCATGGCGCCGGGTGCGTAGCCCTCGAGGATGAAGTTCCTCACCCGGGGATACGTCCCCTGAGCCTTCAGGGGAGGCGCTCCCCCCAGGTCGGTCACCGTCTCCTTCATGTAGGCGGCGTTCGCGAAGACGCTCACCGACAGGTCGTCGCTCGTGAAGGCCTGGGCGTTCAAGCCGAGCTCGAACCCGTGGCCCGTGACCTCCCCGATGTTGTCGAGCTGCTCATTGGAGAACCCACCGGACGGTGCGAACTGCCTGGGCACCAGGGCGTCCTTCACGCGGCGGTCCCAGTAGGTCGCACTGATGCCGACCCGATCCTGGAAGAGGCCGCCCTCGATCCCCAGTTCCCACTCGGTGGACACTTCCGGCTTCAGGTCCGGGTTCCCCAGGTTGTCCGGGAGGAGCCCGGCTCCGAGGTCCGTGGCGATCGAGTTGAAGGTCGTGAACTTGTCGAAGGCTCCGGGTTGAAGTCCCGACTGACCGACGGCGCCCCGGAAGCGAAGGGTCGAGAGGACTTCGCTGTCCCAACCCGGCCGGTCACTGGGGACCACCGAAAGGCTCACTTTCGGATAGAAGACTCCGGTGGAGGACTCCCCGAACGCGCTGTTCTTGTCGTAGCGGCCCCCCGCGGTCAGGAACAGGTAGTCGCGGAACCCCAGCTGCTCCTGCGCGAAGACCCCTCCGTTCACCACCTGGAGGAAGTTCTCGTTCACGTCCCGGTTCTGGGCTCCGGAGATGACGTTGATCCCAGGTCCCGGGAAGATGTTGCCGCTCCCCCCGGCACTCTCGGTGGTGGTGAAGAAGCCCTGTCCGCCGACCACGAGGCTCGACGTGAGGTCGTCCCCGATATCCCGATTCCAGCTTCCCTTCACGTCGACGGAGATGTCTTTGTGCCGACGTGCCGTCACCGAGCGGGCCCCCAGGGTGTCGGAGGTACTGATCCCGTCCACGTTGTACCCGTAGGGCGTGATCCCTTCGTCGCGCTCGTCCACCCAGTCGACGCCCAGCGTGGCCTCGAGGCGGAGATCCTGTTGGATCTGATAGCCGCCCTTCACGCTTCCCGTGAAGCGTTCGGTGTCGTTCGTGTACTGGCGATAGAGGGTTTCCCGGACCGTCCCGAAGGTGGGCGCGCCCGTGGGGTTTCCGGCGCCGGCGCACTCGCCGTTCCCCAGCATCTCGCTGAAGCACACGGCCTTCTCGGGCTTGCTGTAGAGGGAGACCGAGAACGGAGAGTAGATCGAGTTCCCCGCGTTCGGTCCCTCCGTAATGACGTGCACGTAATTCGCGGAGGTCTGGACCTGGAGCTTCTCCGTCGGCGTCAGGCTCAGGTTGACGGTGACCTGGCGATGGTTCTCGGTATCCCGTACCGGCCCCAGGGACGCGCCTCCCATCGGCCCGTCCTGGTGCTGCCAACGCCCGGAGATGTAGTAGGAGAGACCCTCGGCCCCCCCGGTGACCGAACCCGAGATCGCGCTCTGGTGACCCGTCTCGAAGACGCGGTCGTACATCGGGACCGAAAACGGCACGTAGGGCTGGATGGACTGCCCGAAGAGGGTGCTCAGGCGGCTGGCGTCTTCCTGGGTTCGAGCGAATCCGGAGTTCGGCTTGATCTGACCGCCGGGGTAGCTGGAGAAGGACTGGTCCATCTTCATCGACCACTGGAGGTCGCCCGTCGAACCCTTCTTCGTGAAGATCTGGATGACGCCGTTGGAGGCCTCGGTGCCGTACAGGGTGGCGGCCGCCGCGCCCTTCAGGATCTCGATCCTCTCGATCGACTCGGGATTGATGTCATTGAGCCGCGAGCCGCGGTAGCCTCCCGAGTTGTCCATCCGGACGCCGTCGACGTACACGATGGGCTCGTTGCTCTGGGCGAGACTCGCGGACCCCCGGATACGGATCCTCGTTCCTTGTCCCACCAGCCCGCCGCCCGGCAGGCCGACGACGCCCGGCTCCCTTCCCTGGAGCATCTCGCTGACGTTCGCCACGGGAGCCGCTTCCAGCCCCCCCGCGTTCACCGTGGCGATCGTGTTGCCGAGCTTTCTCTTCTCGGTCTGCACGCCGGCGCCGGTCACCACGATCTCGTCCAGGCTGATGGCGGTCTCGTGGAGCCTGAAGTCCGCGACGGCCGACCCTCCCCCCTGGAGCGTGACCGTCTGGTCGGTCTGCGCGTAGCCCAGCATCTGCACACGCACGACGAACTCACCGGCGGGCACCTGGAGGATCAGGTACCGACCGGACTCGTTCGAGAGCCCCCCCGCTGCGTACCGGGGATGAAGATCTGCGCTCCCGACAGAGGTCGGCCCGTCTGGGCGTCCACGACCCGGCCGGTGACCTGGCCCTGCGCCTGCGCCAGCGCCCCCCCGGGCGCGATCAGCGAGAGCGCGAGAAGACCCATACCCATTCGCAGAGCTCGCTTGTGAACAGGGTGTTTCATCGATGTACCTCCTCGATATGAGGACGGACGGCGTGCCCGCGATCCCTCGATCGCCGGCGTACATCTATGAACGGCAAACGTGTGAAAGGGGGGGAGTTCCACGCGTTGGAATGGACGGACCTCGAGGCGCGGGCGGATCGGTGCCCTCGCGCCGCGACGGTGGGGGTGCAGGATGGCAGGCCACGCCGACGACCGGCATGCCGGACGGGCGATATCGCCCGCCCGGCTGGCTCCGTGGCGAGGGGCAACGAGCTCACCCTCGCGGCCTGCAACGGACCCAATACCGGCCCCCTCCACCCACCCACACGCCGATCCACTCCGTCACACCACCTCGAGACCTTCCCTGGCCCGGGCCGCCGGCTGAATCCCATGAGCCGGCGTCCCACAGCGGGATGAGAGACTGCCACACCTACTCTCCTGGCCATCCTCGCCCACGGCGGAGGATGGTGCAAGGTGTGCCGCTCCGTTCGTGAGGCCGAGCTACCGTTTCCGGATGTAGCCTCTTCCCGCGGGCGGCCTCAGCCGCACTCGCCCTCTCCGGTGCAAACCTCGCCCCGACCTCGCACGTCTTGCGCGACCCGGACGACGCTAGCCGCGCGGTCCAGATGGGGGGGCGAGCGAGGTCGGGTCGAGCTTGTAGAAATCCGCCAACAGGTCGTACAGCTCGGGCTGCTCCTCACGGAGCGCGACGGGCCGCTCGAAGAAGGCCTCGGTGGCGACCGCGAAGAACTCGGCGCGGTTCTGGGCGCCATAGGGATCGAGCGTGGTGGGCTCGTCCCGTTCCGCGTGGGCCACGTGCTCGGCGAACCGGGTGGCGAGCATCGTGGCCCAAGCGCGGTACGCCGACCCGGAGTCTAGGACCGGGACGCCGTCCATGAGACCGTCTTCGGCATCGAGCATGTGCGCGAACTCGTGCAGCACGACGTTGTGCCCATCGGTCGCCGAGAGCGTGCCGCGCCGGACGGCATCCCAGCCGAGGACGACGATGCCGGAGGGCCACGCCTGGCCGAGGAGGGGCACGTCGGGGCGAACCACCTGTCCGGAGGGAAACAGGCCGACGGTCTTCGGAAGGAACGTGGACGGGTAGACCAGAACCCGGCGAAGGCGGGTGTACCGCGGGTAGGACATCTTCAGGAGGAGAAGACAGGCCTGCGCGGCGATCGTCACCCGGATCTCCTCCGTCACTTCGAGGCCGGCGCACCCCTCGATGGGGACCTCGCGGAGAAAGAGCTGCATCAGCCGGTGGAGCCGGTCACGGTCGAGTGCAGGAAGGCGGGACGCGAGCGGCACCCGATCGGCCACGAGCCCGGGCCAACCGGGGGGCACCGGCTCGGTCGGCAGCCGGACGGAGACGCCCAGTGGCGGTCGCGACAGCAGGCCGCGCAGGAACCGCATCCAGCGACGCATCGTCCACCTACGCTATGTTTAGGATAGTATCTTCCGCCAAGAGCGCGTCGGCGGCACCCCTTCGAAGAGCCCCTGGGCTCGGAGAGGCATATGTTCGCATTGCTGCTACTACCCGCCATCCCCCTCGTCCTCGTGCCCCTCGGCCTCTTCCTGGTCATCTCGTTCCGAGGCCGGCATGGATGCGATCGGTGCAGCGCCACCAGCTACTCCTGTGGGAGGCGCGTGGCGGGCAAGAGCTGCCCGTTCTTCGAGTAGCCGCGCGCAGGTCCACCCCGGACGTGCGGCCTTCCGAGTCGGTGGGGTCGTCCACACCGAACCGACCGGGACCCTTCCGCTGCTCCCTTCCCAGGACAACTCGGCCCACCCTCCGCTACTCCGCACCGTGTTGGCCGTGGTGTTCCCGACACGGATCTCCTGGGCGACGTCACCTCGGTAGTCGTCCAGATCCCACCCCGTCCACGCCTCTCCGTTCAGCGCCAAGGACCCCATGGGGATGGTCAGGTAGCCGCCCCATCCTGAGGACGTGAGCTCCAGGGGCGCGCCCCCCAGCGCCTGGTGCAGGTTCTCGGTACCGCGGTGTGCCCAGGTCCCCAAAGGTCTCCGGAACGGCGCCTTCCTCCGGAGCCGTCTGCCAATCCTGGAGCCGAAGAATTCAAGTTCACACGTTCGAGGTCCGACACTAGATCCTGTCCCAGACATGGATTGGGCCGGAACCGGTGATGTGCGATGGGAGACGGTCGCCGCCAATCAACGTCTGAGCTTGAGTTCCGTTTCTGTCGGTCGACTGAATGAGACCAGGAATAGCTAGTGCCCTCGTGTGGTGGCTCAGCGGCTCCGCGCACATGCAGCTCGACACAAGCTCCTCCGAATCCAGACGTACCCGACGATCGCCGGAATCGCCTCTCGCTGAGGCTTTGCCGTTCAGACCGACGCCTAGTGCCAAGAATCGACTCAGGAGTGGAGAATAGGCCATGAAGATAAGTGGAAAAGTGTCGGGCGCCTTCGGCATTGCCGGCGCTGTTGTGATCGCGGTGTCCGCAACAGCCTGGTGGGGACTCCAAGCGCTGAACGAGCAGAGCGAGCTCACGCAACTTGCAGTCGACATCCGGATCGAAATGCTACAGGCGAGGCGATCGGAGAAGGACTTCTTCGCACGGAAGGAACTCAAGTCCGTTGGGATGGTGGACTCCCTCATCGCCGTGGCCGAAACCAGGGTGGAGAGCTTGAGGGAACGCATCTCAGATTCGAGAGTGGACGGAATCGCCGAGGGGTTGGCCGGATACGTCGGTGCCTTCGACGAGGTGGCTGGGATGGACGTCGACCGAGGCCTCACCCCGGAAGAGGGGATGCAGGGCGAACTCCGGAAAGCCATCCATGGAGTGGAGGCCGTCGTCACCCAGGCCAAGGACGACCATCTGAGTACGCTGATGCTCACCCTTCGGCAACACGAGAAGGACTACCTCCTCGGCGGTGACCGGCAGTACCTCACTCAGTTCGATGAAGGAATGACGGCGTTCCAGCAGGCCATCGACGCATCGGGACTGGGCGCTTCCAGTCGTGAGGCCATGCGGGCCGGTCTCACGGACTACAAGGTGGCCTTCGCCGCACTGGGTGCTCTCGATGTCATCCGGGAGGAGCGGTACCAGGTCATGAGGGCGGCCACCCAGTCGGCAGAGCCACTCATCGACGCCTTCGCCGCAGACAGGACCCGGGATATGGAGGCCCGGGCAGGGCTCGTGAAGACCCTGATCATCCTGGCCACCGTGATTGCCGTGGCCCTGGTCCTTGTCGCCGGTTGGTCGCTGACTCGCTCCATCGTGCCCCCCCTCAAGCATCTGCGGGAGGTGGCCGTGAGTATTGCTCGGGGTGAGTTTGGGGTGGCGATCGAGACGGACAGGGGCGATGAGATCGGTGAGTTGTCCGCCTCCGTGGGGGACATGGCTACCTCGATCCAAACTTCCCAGAAGGATGCGCACGACGCCCTGAGGGGCGCCGACGAGAAGGCGGATTACCTGAACAGGATCCCCACTCCGCTCATCGTCGTGGACAAGTCCTACGACATCGTGTACCTGAATGCGGCCACTGCCGCGGCCGTGGGGCGGACGCCGGAGGAATGCAAAGGGCTGAAGTGCTACGACTTGATGAAGACCGATCACTGCCGCACCGCCAATTGCAGAGCCGGCCAGGCGATGCAAACCGACAGGCTCGGCACCGGTGACACCACCGCCAATCTCCCTTCCGGTGAACTGCCGATTCGCTACACCGCCATACCGCTGAAGGATGACAACGGCAGAATCTGGGGCGCCATGGAGTTTGTCGTCGACATCACCAAGGAGCTGGAGGTTACCACCGGGATCCAGGAGTTGGTGGCCGCAGCGACCGAGGGACGGCTGGAGGTCCGGGCCGATGCAACCAGGTACGAAGGCAACTACCACTCCATCGTGAAGGGCGTCAACGAGACCCTGGACGCCGTGATCGAACCGATCGTGGAAGCCGCCCAAGTCCTGGAGCGCGTGGCCGATCGAGACATGACGTCGCGGATGCTGGGCGACTACAAGGGCGACCACGCCAAGATCAAGGACACGCTGAACCGCGCTGTCGAGAACCTGGACCAGGGCCTCGCCCAGGTGTCCAGCGCCTCCGATCAGGTCGCCGGTGCAGCGGACGAGATCAGTGCCGGCTCCCAGGCTTTGGCCCAGGGCACGTCGGAGCAGGCGTCCACGCTGGAGGAGGTCTCGTCCAGCCTGCAGGAGTTGAGCTCCTCGTCCGACCAGGCCGCAGGTAACGCCCGGGAGGCCAAGGCCCTCAGCGACGGCGCTCGGTCGGGAACGGACAAGGGGCTGGACTCCATGCGCCGCCTTTCCGAGGCAGTCGAGCGGATCAAGTCGAGCTCCGACGAGACCGCCAAGATCGTCAAGACCATCGACGAGATCGCTTTCCAGACCAACCTGCTGGCGTTGAACGCGGCCGTGGAAGCGGCGCGGGCCGGCGACGCGGGCAAGGGCTTCGCGGTGGTCGCGGAAGAAGTCCGCAACCTGGCCATGCGCAGCGCCGAGGCCGCCAAGAACACGGCTCGGCTCATCGAGGAGAGCGTTACCAACGCCAACGGTGGCGTGGCGCTCAACGCCGAGGTGCTGGGGAACCTGGCCGACATCCAGAAGCAGGTGGTGCAGGTCAGCGAGGTGATGGACGAGATCGCTGCCGCCGCCGACCAGCAGAGCGAAGGCGTGACCCAGATCAACGTGGCCGTCGAGCAGATGAACCAGGTTACACAGCAGACCGCGGCCAATGCCGAGGAGAGCTCCAGCGCTTCCGAGGAGCTCACGTCCCAGGCCGAAGAGCTGCGTCAGCTGGTGGGTTCGTACGTCATCTCCGGAGCCCAGGGGTCGGGGTCCGGCCGCGGGGGCGCCTCCAAGGGCCGTCCGGCCCGCAGAGCCTCGAAGATCGCAGTTGCTCCCGCATGGAGCGGGGCTGCCGGTGGCCGCGTGAAGCAGAAGGCCGGGGTCGGCAACGGCAACGGCAACGGCCATGGCCCGAGCCGACTCATCCCCTTCGACGACGACGATTCGTCGCTCGGCGAGTTCTGATCGCGAGGAGCCCCGCCGGACGGTCCGGCGGGGCCCACCCACCCACTCGAGCCCGACGTCTCCCCGCGTGGCGGGTCAGCCACCCCCGGGCCTGTTCGGAGAGGATGTTCCCATGAGCAACGCAACCAGGACCGCCGAAGCCGGCGTCAGCCAGTCGGAGAGGGGCGGCAAGTTCCTGACCTTCTTCCTGGATCAGGAGGAGTACGGCATCGAGATCCTCTCGGTGCGTGAGATCATCGGGCTGCTGCCTGTCACGCCGGTTCCCCAGACCCCCTACTACGTGCAGGGCGTGGTCAACCTGAGGGGCCAGGTCATTCCGGTAGTGGACCTGAGACTCAAGTTCGACATGCCGGGCATCGACGCCACCGACGAGAGTTGCATCATCGTCGTGCACACGGGCGGCGCCCAGTTGGGCATCATCGTGGACAAGGTGTCCGAGGTCATGGACATCATGAACCAGGACATCGTGGACGCCCCGGTGCTGGGCAACGAGATCAACACCGACTACATCCTGGGCATCGGCAAGTCGGGCAACCGCGTGATCCTGCTCCTCGAGATCGGACGGGTGTTTCCAGCGGTCGAACTCCAGGGCATCGCGGCCTGAGGGTCTCCCTCAAGCCGCCTGCCGAGGTGATATGATGATTCGTGGGGCTCAAGCGGACCTGGAAGGGCAGGCGTTCGACCGCGTAAGCCGGATGATGTACGAGATCTCGGGCGTGAACCTCACGACGGGCAAGAGGGAGCTGGTGCGGGCTCGCATCGCCAAGCGCATGCGGATTCTGGGCCACGACAGCGTGGACCAGTATGTGGACCACGTCGAGAGCGAGGATGGCGGGGAGGAGTTGGGTCACATGGTGGACATTCTCACCACCAACAAGACCAGCTTCTTCCGTGAGCTCCCCCACTTCGAATACCTGCGGACCGTCGCCCTCCCCCAGTGGATGGAGCGAGGCGGCCCGCTGCGTATATGGAGTGCCGGGTGTTCGTCCGGCGAAGAGCCATACTCGGTGGCCATGCTCATCCACGAGGTCGTCAAGGACGTTTCGCGTCGTGACGTACGGATCCTCGCCACGGACCTGAGCACCACCGTCCTGGCCAGCGCGCGGGAAGGCCGTTACGCGGAGCAGCTGGTGGAGCAGATACCTCCCCGGATGCGCGACCGGTACTTCATGGCCCCCGGAAGCCAGGGGCGTGGACCGCGCACGTATGAAGTGGCTGCCACCATCCGGAACATGGTGACGTTCGGCCCCCTCAACCTCATGGGCCCCTGGCCCATGAACGGGCCGTTCGAAGTCATTCTGTGCCGGAACGTGATGATCTACTTCGACCGGCCGACCCGGGAGACGCTCGTCAGGCGCTTTCGGGAGCTACTCCGTCCTGGAGGCCATCTCCTGGTAGGGCATTCCGAGAGCCTCAACGGCATGAGCCATGAGCTGGAGTACGTTCAACCTGCCGTGTACCTGCGATGAATTCGACCGCGGCGGGTGAGGCGACACGGGTGGTGGTGGGGGTCGGCGACATGGCTCTGTCCAACCAGCCGGGCGTCGTCCTCGTCACCTACGCACTCGGGAGCTGCCTGGGTGTGTGCATCCACGATCCCGTGGCCGGCGTGGCCGGCATGCTCCACGCAATGCTCCCGACCATCACTGCCGACCGCAGCCAAGGCGCGGCGCGTCACGCACGCTTCGTGGATTCCGGTATGACGGCCCTGTTCAAGGGAGCGTACCGAATGGGAGCACAAAAGGGCCGCATCGTGGTGAAGGTCGCTGGAGGAGCCAGCGCTACCCCGGAGGGCCGACGGGACAGCTTTCAGATCGGCAAGCGCAACATCATCGAGTTCAAGAAGCTCCTCTGGAAGAACGGGGTCCTGCTCAAGGCAGAGGACCTCGGGGGCAACAGGTCCCGTACGGTCCACCTGGACGTATCGACAGGTGAGGTCACGATCACCTCGAGCGGAGAGAGAACCCAGCTCTGATGGGCGCTCCGCGCAGATGCGCGGATGTTCCCGCGGAGCACGGTAAGGAATGGATGACCCATGGCCTTCAACGTCCTAGTGGTCGACGACAACTCGGTGATGCGGACGGTGATCATTCGCACGCTGAGAATGAGTGGCCTGCCTCTGGCGGAGGTGCACCAGGCCGGGAACGGGACCGAGGCACTGGAGGTTCTCGCCGAGCACTGGGTGGACCTCGCCCTCGTCGACATCAACATGCCGATCATGAACGGCGAGGAACTCATCGACCGCATTCGTGACGATCCGGAGATCCGTGACCTCGCCATCATCGTGGTTTCCACGGAGAGCAGCGAAACCCGCATCGGTAGGGTGCGGCGTCAGGGGGCACGATTCGTCCACAAGCCGTTCACACCCGAGATGATCCGCGAGATGGTACTCGAGATCACAGGAGTCGAAGATGGACTCGAACATGAAGTCGGCACTGCAACAGGCGGTGAGTTCGACTTTTGAGCACCTGGCCTTCCTGCTGCCCGACGACGAGGTGAGCGAAGACCAGGGCGCCGCGGTGCTGGAGGGCTCGTGCCGCGTACGATTCCGGGGCCCCGTTTCGGGCGCGCTGGAAATCGAAGTGTTCGGGCCGGTCCTGCCCGAACTCGCCGCGAACATGTTGGGATGCGACGGACCCCCTCCGCCCGAGCTCTCCCTGGAGGCCCTGGGCGAGCTGGCCAACGTCGTATGCGGCAACGTCCTTCCCGCGGTCTCCGGAATGCGAGCGGTCTTCGACCTGTCCGCACCGGAGACGACCACCGCGCCCATGCTTCGACGGCCCCTCGATGACGACACCCTCGCCGCGTGCCTGCTCGGCGTCGGAGAGGGACGTGTCGAAGTCGTCCTCCGGCAATACGCCTGACCTGAAAGGAGCCAACCTGATGATTCGCGTGTTGGTGGTGGACGACTCCGCTTTGGTTCGAAAGGTGCTCAGCGAGGAGTTGTCCAAGTTCCCGGACATCGAGGTCGTAGGTACCGCGGTGGATCCCTACATGGCCAGAGAGCGCATCCAGGAGCTGCAGCCCGATGTGCTGACCCTGGATGTGGAGATGCCCCGCATGGACGGCATCTCCTTTCTGGCCAAGTTGATGAAGCACCACCCTCTCCCGGTGGTCGTGGTCAGCTCCCTCGCTCCCGAGAACAGCGAAATCGCACTCCGCGCCCTGGCGTTGGGTGCCGTGGAGATCATACCGAAGCCTGGTTCCCAGTTCACCGTCCCCGACGTGGGACGGCGCCTGGTGCGGGCCATCCGCGCCGCCGCCGTGGCCAGGGTAAGGAGAACACGTCCGGTCGGCGCCGCAGGCGAGACCGAGGGACCCCAGGATCCGCCACCCCTCCCCTCCACCTTGCCGACGACCCACAAGCTGCTTGGCATCGGGGCCTCCACGGGAGGGACCCAGGCCATCGAGCGTGTGCTCACCAGACTCCCTCCCAACGCGCCGGGCATCGCCATCGTCCAGCACATGCCCGCCGGCTTTACGGCCTCCTTCGCCGAGCGTCTCAACGGCCTGTGTCCCATGGCTGTGCGAGAAGCCAGGGACGGAGACATCCTGGTGCCGGGCCTCGCCCTGGTTGCACCGGGAGGCTTCCACCTCATGGTCCAGAGGAGCGGAGCGCGATACGTCGCTTCGGTGCGCTCGGGCCCGCCGGTGAACCGTCACAAGCCCTCGGTGGACGTGCTGTTCCGGTCCCTCGCCCGCTGCGCGGGATCGAACGCGGTCGGGGTGATGCTCACCGGCATGGGCGCCGACGGAGCGAATGGACTGCTGGAGATGAGAGAGGCCGGGGCACACACCATCGCCCAGGACGAAGAGTCCTGCGTAGTCTATGGAATGCCCAAGGCCGCCGTGGACATCGGAGCCGTCGTGGATACCCTGCCCCTCCTGGAGATCCCCGAAGCCGTCACCGACATCTTCCTCGGGCAGGCGTCCGTGGAACATCCCGTCCGGGCCTGACACGAACTCAAGCCCGCGGCCCAACCTGCCGATCCTCAGGAGAGCATGCGCGCACCGTCCTGACACGCGTGGCGGCGTCCCGCTCCACCGAGACACACGATGAATCTGCAGTCCTCTGATCCTTTCGAAATCGACATGGACCTGCTGCGACGTGTCGGCGCGATCCGGACCTCCTTGCAGACGTTCCAGGCCGGTGACCCTGACACGGCGTCCCCGGTCCTGGAGGCCCTGCGGGGCGCGCGGGCTCGAGCCGGACGCACGGGGTCCCTCGCCGATCGACTGCTCGCCGTCATGGAGCAGATTCTCGAGAGGGTCGCGTCGGATCCCACTACGGCTCCGTCCCACCTCCCGACCGCCCTGGACGCGGTGATGCCCGCGCTTGACGAGATGGTGCTGGCACCCTGGGAAGCCGCATCGCTCCAACTGCTCGACAACGCCGCACTCTCCCTGATGGCTGCCGCCGGGTTGGATCCGGCGGAATGGGCGCCTGCGGCGATCGCGTCCGGTGCCGACTCGGCACCGGCGACCACAGCCACCTCGAGAACGGACGTCGCGGCTTCCATCGACGACGTCGCGGCATTCCTGGTGGAGATGGATGCCGAGACCAAGGACCAGGTCGCCGAACTCGCCACCAAGGTGGGCCTGGCGCTGCAGCAGGCCGAGGGCCGGGTGGCCGAGCTGCTGGAGGAGGCTGCCGACGTCCTGACCCCGTTGACCGAGGCCAAGAGGTCGCGAAAGGCAGCGCGCCGTGACGCCGTGGCAGCGGTGGCGCTCCTCGTCGAGGACGCGGCCATCCTGCTCGAGGAGATGGAGACCGACGCCGACGGAGCCGGGGACGAAGCTGGGCTCCAACGCTCGGGCCAACCCGTCCCGGACCCGGCGTCGCCCAGAGCGCCCTCCCCGCCCGAGCCCCCGCCTGTCGCCTCCACCAACGCCCCGGCCACCCGGCCACCCGCCCCGGAAGCAGTCGCCGAAGCCGTCGTCTCTGCGGGAAGGGAGTCCATACCGGCCGCCGACCCCTTCCCCGCCGGGGCGGACAACGAGCTCATGGGCGACTTCGTCACCGAGAGCTTCGAATACCTGGAGCAGGCGGAAGAGGCCCTCCTGGCACTGGAGAACAACCCCACGGACCCGGAAGCCGTGAACGTCGTGTTCCGGGCGTTCCACACCATCAAGGGTGTTTCGGGCTTCCTGGAGCTGCGTCGCATCTCGGAAATGGCCCACCACGCGGAATCGCTGCTCAGCCGCGTGCGGGATGGGGCCCTGGTCTTCACGGCTCCCGTTGCGGACCTCTCCCTGCGTGGCCTGGACGTGCTCAAGTCTCTCCTGAGCGCGGTGCGCACAGGCATGGAGACGGGCAGCATCGCGGTGCCGCAGACCTATGCGCCGCTCTTCGACATCCTGGCCGATCCCGCGCTTCCGGACAGGATCCGCGCCGACGAAGTGGCCACGCCCAGCGCTCCGCTCAAGGCCCGGGAGGCAACGGCGGGACCCGAGGCGTCGGATCGAGAGACCTCCCCAGGAGGGGAGAACTCGGTTCGGATTCGCACAGAACGACTGGATCGTCTGGTCGACATGGTGGGCGAACTGGTCATCGCCCACTCCATGCTGGCCCAGGACCCCGTGGTGCTGGCGGATCGCCGGGGCCTGTCCCGCAAGGTGGACCACACGGCCAAGATCCTCCGGGAACTCCAGGACCTGAGTACATCCTTGCGCATGGTGCCTCTGAAGCCCGCGCTGCGGAAGGTCAGCCGGGTCGTCCGTGACCTCAGCCGCAAGAGTGGAAAGCAGGTGCGGCTCGTCACCGAGGGAGAAGACACCGAGATCGACCGCAGCATGGTGGACGTCTTGGCCGACCCCCTGGTCCACATGGTGCGCAACTCCGTGGATCACGGGCTGGAGAGCGCCGCCGAGCGGACGGCCGCCGGCAAGCCGCCCGAGGGGGTCATCAGGATCTCGGCCTTCCAGGCCGAAGGTAACGTGGTGATCCAGATCTCCGACGACGGCCGCGGCCTGAACCGCGAGCGCATCCTGACCAAGGCCAAGGAACGGGGGATCATCGAGTCGGACCGAGGTCTCTCCGACCGGGAGATCTACGACCTCATCTTCGCCGCCGGCTTCTCCACCGCCGAGAAGGTCACCGAGGTCTCCGGCCGCGGTGTCGGCATGGACGTCGTCCGCAGGAACGTCGAATCCCTGCGGGGACGGGTCACCATCGACTCGACCCCCGGACAGGGATCCACCTTCCGCATCAACGTTCCCCTCACCCTGGCCATCACCGACGGCATGGTGATCTCCATCGGCGCTCAGCGCTACATCATCCCGTCGGTCAAGATCCTCATGAGCCTGCGTCCCGAGCCCTCGGCGCTGTCCAAGGTCGCGGGAAAGGGCGAGATGGTGCTCTTCCACGGGGAGCTGCTCCCCATCGTGCGGCTGCACCGTCTGTGGGAAATCCCAGAGGCGGTAGAGGACCCCACCCAAGGGCTCCTGGTCATCGTGGGGGAGGGTCGCCGGAAGGCCGCTCTGCTGGTGGACGAACTGGTCACCCAACAGCAGTTCGTGGTGAAGCCCCTGGGCGGCATCGTGTCCAACACCAAGGGCGTGGCGGGTGGGGCGGTGCTTGGAAACGGCGACGTGGGGCTCATCCTCGATCCCGACGCGATTCTGGCCATGTACCTCACCCCCCCTTCGGTGGTGGCGGCGTAGCCCGGACGAAGACGCGATGATGGAGGCGCCACCGGTCAACATGACCGGCGGTCTTCGCGGTATTGTCCGCTCGACGTCGTCGCGTCAGCTCGAGAGGCGTCGGGAAGCAGCGCGTGCGGGCGAGGGTGCACGATCGGAAGGGGGGCCGTACGATCCTCCCTCCCTGGTGGACCCTCGAACCCTTCCGACCGGGTGGACGCGTATCGACAGGCCGGATCCCTCCCTGGAGCGCAGCGGGATCCTGGCGCCCATGGTGCTGCTCGCGGCGGGCGTCGGGATGCTCGCCTGGACGTGGCGGGCCTGGCCGGATCCCCTCATCGACTTCGGCCGCGAGCTCTACGTGCCCTGGCGCCTGTCCCGGGGCGACGCGCTCTTCACCGACGTCGCGTGGCTCAACGGACCGCTCTCGCAGTACTGGAACGCCCTCCTCTTCCGGGTCTTTGGGCCGGGGATGATGGTCCTCGCGGCGGGCAACGTGGTGGTGCTCGGGGCGTGCGTCCTGATGCTGCACCGCCTCCTGGCGCGCCTCGCCGGCCGGGCCGCCGCCACCACGGCCGGCCTGACCTTCCTGCTCGTGTTCGCGTTCGGGCAGTATGTGGGCATCGCCAACTACAACTGGGTCACCCCCTACTCGCACGAGCTGACCCATGGCATCGCGCTCGCGCTGGCGGCGCTCGTCGGACTGGCGCGGTGGCACCGGACGGGCTCACGTCGCGTCGCGGCCCTGGCCGGCCTGGCGCTCGGGCTGTGCTTCCTCACCAAGCCCGAGCCCTTCCTCGCGGGTGCCGCGGGCTGCCTCGTCCTGTTCGTCGCGGCCGGAAGGCCACGCGACCTGCGCGCGCCCGGCGCCTTCGCCGTCGGCGTGATCCTCCCGGTTCTGGCGTCCGTCCTGCTCGTGGGTCCTCGCGGTACCATGGGCGCGTGGCCCTCCGCCCTCGGTGGTGAGGTCGGACGCCTCGCCTTCTACGCTGCGGGGATGGGCCTCGACGACCCGGCGCTGCGCATCGAGGAGGTGCTCACCTGGAGCGGCATCTGGCTGCTCGCGCTGGCCGTGCCCGTCTCGGTGGCCTGGCTGGGACGGGAGACGAGAGGGCCGCTTCTCCCGTTCGCCTCCGGCGCCGCCATGCTCGCCCTCCTCCTGGCGATCCCTGAAGGCGACTGGTGGACCGGCCTGCTGCGCCCGCTGCCCCTCGCCGTGGCGGTGATCGCCCTCCTCCTGGTCGTCTCGAGGCGGGGCGGCCGGCATCCGCGGCGCACCCCCGTCGCGCTCGCCTTCGCCACGTTCTCGCTCGTGCTCCTCGCCAAGACGCTGCTGCACGCCCGCGTCGCCCACTACGGCTTCGCCCTCGCGATGCCCGCGACCCTCCTGGTCGTGGCCGCGCTCGTCGGGTGGCTTCCCGACCACCTCGACGCGCGGGGGCTCCGCGGCGCGGTGGTCCGCGCCTGCGCCTTCGCGTTGATCGCCTTCTTCGCGGTCGAGCACCTCTCGGTCACCGCGACGCGGCTGGCTGCCAAGACGGGGTGGGTCGGGTCCGGCCGGGATCGCTTCCGCGCCGACGTCCGGGGCGCCCTGGTGCAGGGAGCCGTCGACTCGCTCGCCGCCTTCGGCGCCCGCTCTGCGGCGGTGCTCCCCGAGGGCGTCATGATCAACTACCTGGCGCGCGTGCCCAACCCCACGCCCTACGTGAACTTCATGCCTCCGGAGGAGGTCGTCTTCGGCGACGCCGCGTGGACGCAGGCGTTCGAGGCCTCGCCGCCGGACGTGGTGGTCATCGTGCCCAAGGACACCTCGGAGTACGGGCGCGGCCCGTTCGGTGTCGGCTACGGCACCGCGCTCGCGGCCTGGGTCGAGGCGAACTATGCGCCGCGGAGCAAGGTCCGCGTCGCCGACCTCGGCTTCGCGGTCACCCTCCTCGTGCGGCGCTGACAGTGGACCATGTGCGGCCCGTACTCGTCGGCGATCCAGAACGCGCCGTCGGGCATCGCCACGAGCCCTTCGGAGTTCATGCCGTCCGGGTCGGTGGCGCTTGCTCGCCCCTCCCGCGCTGCCTACGATGCTCCTCGGTCCAGGAGGGCGGTTGGATCCCCGATCCGTTTTGACCCCACCCGGAGGACACAGCATGCGATCTGCGACGGCTCTCACGTCTCTGATGGCTGCCTTCGCCGTCCAGGCGTGCGAGCAGAAGCCAGCCACCTCGGCGATGGACGCCGCCGCCGATCCGTTCCTCTGGCTCGAGGAGCAGACCGGGGCGCGTGCCATGGCCTGGGTCGATAGCCAGAATGTCAGGACCGGCGCCGATCTGGAGAACGATCCCGCCTACGCTGCGCTGCGTGAGGACGCGCTGGCGATCGCACAGTCCCACGACCGGATCGCGTATGCCTCCTTCCTCGGAGGCGATCTCTACAATTTCTGGCAGGACAGCATGCACGTTCGCGGCGTCTGGCGCCGCACGACCCTTTCCAGCTACCGGACGTCGTCGCCGCGGTGGACGACCATGTTGGACCTGGACTCGCTGGCGCGCGCAGAGAACGCCAACTGGGTGTGGAAGGGCGCGGACTGCGCGGCGCCCGCGGAACGGCGCTGTCTGATCGCGCTCTCCGACGGCGGCGAGGACGCGGTCACCTATCGTGAGCTCGACCTGCAGACGCGCTCGTTCGTGAAGGACGGGTTCGAGCTGCCGCGCGGGAAACAGCAGGCGACCTGGCAGGGCGAGGATACCGTCGTGGTGGCGCGCGAATGGGAAGAGGGCGACCTGACGCCCTCGGGCTATCCGTTCATCGTGAAACGCCTGGTGCGTGGACAGCCGCTCGACGACGCGGTCGAGATCTTCCGCGGTGACGCCAAGGACGGCGGATACGGTGTCCGGCCTGCCACCCTCACGGACGGCACCGGTCACCGTGCCGTCGTGATCGACCGACCTCTCACGACGTTCGAGTCGGAACAGCACCTGGTCACGCCGTCCGGCGTCGTGAAGCTCGCGCTCCCGCTCAAGTCGGGCGTGGTGGGAATGGTGGACGGGCAGATCCTCGTTCAGCTCTCGGAGCCGTGGCAGGAGGGAGAGACGACCATCGCGAGCGGCGCGCTGGCCTCGTTCGACGCCGCGGGTGCCGCGGCACATCCGGACCGGCTCGATCCGGTGGTGGTGTTCACTCCCGGCCCACGAGAGTCCATCGACGGCGTGACGACAACGCGCGATCAGGTGCTCGCGAGCATCTACCAGAACGTGCGCGGCCGGGTGTTCACGTTCGCTCGCACAGAGGATGGAAGGTGGACGCAACAGCGTCTGTCGCTGCCCGACAACCTGTCTACGGGGGTGATGAGCGGAAACGACCGGGGAAGTGAGGCGTTCGTGAACGTCACGGGGTTCCTCACGCCCACCAGCGTCTGGCTGGCCGACGGCCGGAACGGGCGGGCGACACGGATCACGTCCCTACCGGCACAGTTCGACGCCACGAGGGACACCGTGGAGCAACTCGAGGCGACCTCGAAGGACGGGACGAAGATCCCCTACTTCGTGGTGCATCCCCGGGGCATGAAGATGGATGGCTCGAACCCGACCATCCTGAATGCCTACGGTGGGTTCGAGGTCTCGGAGACGCCGCGCTACAGCGGGACCGTCGGCAAGTTGTGGCTGGAGCGGGGCGGCGTGTTTGCGCTGGCCAACATCCGGGGGGGCGGCGAGTTCGGGCCGGCATGGCACGAGGCCGGCCTCAAGACGCACCGGCAGGTGATCTACGACGACTTCGCCGCCGTCGCCCGGGATCTCATCGCGCGCGGGATCACCAGCACGCCGAAGCTCGGCATCATGGGCGGCTCCAACGGCGGGCTGCTCATGGGCGTCGAGATGACCCAGAATCCCGAGCTCTTCCATGCCGTCGACATCCAGGTGCCGCTCCTCGACATGCTGCGCTTCGAGCAGATCGACGCGGGCGCCTCGTGGGTCGGCGAGTACGGGAGTGTCTCCAACCCGGACGAGCGCGCCTTCCTTGCATCGATCTCCCCGTATCAGAACCTCGAGCGGGACGTGACGTACCCCGAGCCGCTCATCTGGACGACGACCAAGGACGACCGCGTGGGTCCGCAGCACGCCCGGAAGTTTGCCGCGAAGATGGCGCTGTACGGCCATCCCTACCTCTTCTACGAGGTAACGGAAGGGGGCCACGGCGCCGGTGCCAACCTCATCCAGTCGGCGCACACGAACGCTCTGGAGTTCACGTACTTCGTGCGGAAGCTGATGCGCTGACCGGGTGCGCGCCGAAGCGCGCGCCCTGTGGCCTTGTCGGCGGGGCCGCGGACTTCGCTTCGCGAATCCCGGCGGGAGTCGAGCCGGTATGGGCCGGAAAGGGCTGATCGGACGTTTGGAGCACTGCCACAACACATCCGAGGCGCCTGGTCCGTAAGACGCCTACGACAACGCTCTGTGCGAGAGCTTCTTCGCGACGATCGAGTGCGAACTGCGCAGGCACTCCGCGCTCGGCCAGATCTCGCCGATCAACTTCGAGCGCCGCCACGCCATCCGGGTGGCGTCCGATGCCGCGTGACCCCCCAAAGGTCAACAGCAGCCGGCCCCGCTGTCGCGGGGAGGCGTGGCTGTCCAACGGCGACGGGGACAGATGGAACACCCCACTGCTCACCTGTCCACGAAGGCGGGGCAGCTCCACCTATGCTGTACGGGTCACTGGGGCAACACCTGCGAGAAGATTGCTCCTTCGAATCGGAAGTGTAATCATGTTCCCCTTGCCCCGATTCGGTCACAGCCAGGAGATGAGATCATGGCCTCCCCCATGAGCGCATTGAACGGAGGAACCACCGAGGTGGACCTCTCCACGCTCTCCGACGCCCTCGAGGGCGCGCTGCTCACCCCCGACTCGGCAGTGTACGACGAGGCGCGTACCCTCTGGAACGCGATGATCGACAGGCGTCCGGCGGCCATCGTCGAGTGTCGCGGGACGCAGGACGCCGTTCGGGCCGTTCGCTTCGCGGGGGAGCATGGGGTGCTCCTGTCGATCTGCGGGGCGGGGCACAACATCGCGGGCAACGCTGCGTGCGACGGGGGTCTGATGATCTCCTTCAAGAAGATGAAGGCTGTGGAGGTGGACGCGGACGCAGGCACCGTGCGCGTCCAGCCGGGGGCCACGCTCGGTGACCTCGACGCGGCCACACAGGCACACGGGCTCGCGGTGCCCACCGGCATCAATTCCACCACGGGTGTCGCGGGCCTGACGTTGGGCGGCGGGCTCGGATGGCTGGGCCGGAAGCACGGGCTGACCGCCGACAACCTGCTCGCGGCGGAGGTTGTGACGGCGAACGGCGAGGTCGTGCGGGCGAGCGCCGAAGAGAATGCGGACCTCTTCTGGGGCATCAGAGGTGGCGGTGGCAACTTCGGCGTGGTGACCTCCTTCGAGTTCCGGGCGCACCCGATCGACCCGCAGATTTTGGCCGGACTCGTCGTGCACCCGTTCGCCGACGCGGGAGAGGTGCTGCGCGCTTATCGGGACGTCATGGCGGAGGCACCGGACGAGGTGACGGTCTGGGTGGTGCTTCGCAAGGCTCCCCCGCTGCCGTTCCTTCCCGAGCACGTTCACGGAACCGAGGTCGTGGTCCTGGCCGCGATGTATGCGGGCGGCATGGCCGCGGGAGAGGAGGCGCTTGCGCCGCTGAGGGCGATCGGAACCCCCATCGCCGACGTGATCGGACCGAACCCGTTCGTGGGGTGGCAGCAGGCGTTCGACCCGCTTCTCACGCCGGGAGAACGCAACTACTGGAAGACGCACGATCTGGCCGAGTTGAGCGACGGGTTCATCGACACGGTGGTCGACTACCTGGGACGCCTTCCGGACGATCAGAGCGAGGTCTTCATCGGTCAGGTGGGCGGCGCCATGGGCCGGGTTCCCGACGACGCCACGGCCTACCAGGGGCGGAGCGCGGCGTATGTCATGAACGTGCACGGGCGCTGGAGCGATCCCGCGAAGGACTCGGCCTGCATCGGGTGGTGTCGGGAGCTCTTCGCCGCCAGCGCGCCCTACGCGACGGGGGAGGCGTACGTCAACTTCATGACAGGAGAGGAGGGCGATCGCGTGGAAGCCGCGTACGGCGGCAGCTACCAGCGCCTCGTGCAACTGAAGAACCGCTACGATCCGAAGAACCTCTTCCGGGTGAACCAGAACATCCCGCCCGGACCCCAGGGGTAGCTCGCGGGGGGGCCTGGCACCCGCGCGGCGAGCGACCCGGGTCGCACCCGTGGTGGCACTTCGGGACGCCCGACCCGGACAACGGATCGACGGACGGCGCCCGCTCCTTACCCTCGTCGAGGTTTCTCTTGGCGGATCCCCAAAGAGTGGGCTAGGGTGCGTTGCACATCGTCGGCTCACGTCGAGCGGGAGGATCGCGCCATGACGTTCTCGGAGGTGAGGCCGATGCGAGGACGCTGGGTCTTCCGGGAGACGAGCCCCGTGCTCGCGGTGATCGCAGCGCTCGGCGCCACGCTGGGGGCATCGCCGGCGGTCGCCCGGCAGACGGCCACCGGATCCGACACGCTCGAGATCTGGGCTCCGACCGTCTTCGAGGGCGTTCGTGTCTTCGACGGCGAACGGGTCATTCCGACCGCGACGGTCGTGCTCGACGGTGGCATCATCGCCCGGATCGCGCTGCCGGGTGAGTCGCATGATGTGCCGGAGGGGGCGCGTGTGATCGACGGCGCCGGCAAGACCCTGCTCCCCGGGCTCATCGACGCGCATACGCACACGTTCAGCCGCACCTGGCTCAAGTACGCGACGCTGTACGGGGTCCTCACCCAACTGGACATGGCCACCGACCCCGACACGCTCGCGCAACTCAAGGCGGAGCAGGCCTCCGGTCGTTCGGCCGACCGCCCGGACCTCTTCTCCGCCGCGACGCTCGTGACCGCCCCGGGGGGTCACGGCACCGAATACGGCGTTCCGATCCCGACGCTGTCGAGCGCGTCCGAGGCGCAGGACTTCATCGACGCGCGCCTCGCGGAGGGAGCCGACTACATCAAGATCGTACTCGAGGACGGAAGCGAGCTCGGGAGGTCATTGCCCACCCTCGATGAGGCGACCCTTCGCGCCGCCATCCAGGCCGCCCACAATCGAGGTTTGCTGGCGATCGTCCATGTGGGAGACTACGAGTTCGCCCGTATGGCGATCCGGGCCGGTGCCGACGGCCTGGCCCACACCTTCGCGGACCGCCTGCCGGACCAGGACTACGGGGCCCTGGTCGCGAACGCGGGAGTGTTCGTGGTGCCGACCCTCACCGTATTGGAGTCGGCCTCGGGAGTCGCCGGTGGAGCGACACTGGTCAA
This sequence comes from uncultured Gemmatimonadales bacterium, assembly GCA_963823035.1. Classification (GTDB taxonomy): domain Bacteria; phylum Gemmatimonadota; class Gemmatimonadetes; order Longimicrobiales; family Gaopeijiaceae; genus SZUA-318. The sequence continues at coordinate 169,010 of CAWGKG010000005.1, read as the reverse complement.
CGACCCCGTGCTCGGGCCCCGGCTTTCTCCCCACGAGATCGCCGGCCTCCTGCAGAGGTTCCCTCCCCCGGCGGGCGGTACGATGTCCATCCGGAACGCCCTGGCGAGCGTACGGGCGGTGCACGACGCGGGCGGCGTCATCCTGGCCGGCACCGACGCCCCGAATCCGGGGACGGCCCTGGGCGTCAGCTTGCACCGGGAGCTCCAGTTGCTCGTGCGGGCGGGGCTGACCCCTGTGGAAGCGCTGGTTGCGGCGACCTCGGCTCCCGCGGACGCGTTCCGCCTGCCGGGAAGGGGCCGCATCGCCGAGGGTCGCCGTGCGGACGTGGTCCTCGTCGAAGGCGATCCCACCACGGATATCCTCGCAACGCGGAACATCGTCGGCATCTGGAAGGAAGGGCGGCGCTGGAAGATCGAATTGGCCTTGGAGCAGGCCCGGGCCGCACGTGCCCGCGGAGGGCGGACCGTCGGGGGCACCCCCGGGCCAACTCCCTAACGGAGCCGAGTCATGCGCACGCGAAAGCTGATCCTGACGTACGGACGCCTCGGCACCTTCGCGCTGCTTCAGGCCGCCTGCACCGCGCCGACGCCTCCGCCGGAGCGCCTCGTGGAGTATCGCTCACCGGCGGGCGTGGAGTACGTCGCGCTGTCGGACACGGGGACGGTGGCTCAGGCCGAATCGGAATTGGCGGCCGACCCGCGGAACGTCGAGAAGATCCTTCAGCTCGGCCTCGCCCAGGCCGGCATCCGGCGATACCACGAGGCCATCGAGACCTTCACCCGCGGGCTGGAAGTCGCTCCGGACCGCGCCTTGTTCTACCGGTGGCGGGGCCATCGCTACCTGTCGGTGCGGCAACTGGATAGCGCGCGCGCAGACCTGGAGCGTGGCCTCGCCCTCGACTCGACCACGTACGGCTGCTGGTACCACCTGGGTGTGGTGAAGTACGTGTCCGGCGACTTCGACGGAGCCGCGGACGCCTTCATGCATGGCCTGCCCTTCGCGCCCAACGCCGAAGAGCATGCGGGCTCCATCGACTGGGGTTGGATGTCCCTGTCCCGGGCCGGGCGCCGGGCGGACGCAAAGGCCTGGCTCGACGACAACGCGGATCCGATCCCGGCGGAGAACGCCTACACGCGGCGCCTGCAGCTCTATCGCGGGCTGATCCAGCCCGACGAACTGCTCACGCCCGCCGACACCCAGGACGTGCAGGTGGCCACCCTACGGTACGGGCTGGGCAACTGGTACTTGCTGAACGCAGACACGGCACGGGCCCGCGCTGCCTTCCAGACCGCGGTCGCCTCGGGTGGATGGCCCGCGTTCGGGTTCATTGCGGCGGAGGCCGAGTTGACGCGCCTGGGAGGTCCGAAGTAGGCACGCTGCCGGGCAGGTCGAACTCCTTCCCTTGACTTCCAGGGCCGCTCCCCTGCCAGATTGGGCCCTGGAATGCCCACCGCTCCCACCATCCGCTACGTGCGTCGAGCCGACGGTCTCGCCCTGGCCTACTGGAAGCTCGGTCGTGGCCCGGTGCTTCTCCACTCACCCAACGTCCAGCTCGGACACGCCCGCTCCGAATGGTCGGTGGAGGGAATGCGTCGGTGGTATCAAGGGCTCGCCCGGAGCTTCACGGTGGTGCGCTACGACCATCGTGGCGGCGGACTCTCGAGCAGGGGGCACGGGCCGCAGTCCATCGACGCCCTGGTGCAGGACATCGAGCTCATCGTCGGCGCAGTCGCGTCCGGACCCGTCGCCCTGCTGGGATGGATCACCGGAGGTCTACCGGCCATCGCCTACGCCGCGCGGCACCCCGGGAGCGTGTCCAACCTCGTACTCTACAACAGCTTCGCAGGGGACGCCGCCCACGGCCAGAAGCCCCGCATGAGCTCCCTGTTCAGGATGGCGGCGACCGACTGGGAGATGTTCACCGAGTCCATCTGCCAGGCAGCGCTGGGCTGGCGGGACGCCGAGGAGGCCCGGCGGTGGGCCGCGGTGGCGCGGGACGCGACCACGCAGGCCGAGTTCCTCGCCTTCCTCGAGGCCCGGCGTGCCTGGGACGTGACGCCCGAGCTGGGAGAGGTGCGTGCTCCCACGCTTGTCGTGTACGACCCGTCCAACGCGCTGGCCCACGAAGAGCGGAGCCGCGAGCTCGCCGCCCGCATTCCCGGTGCGCGCCTCCTGGTGGGTGGTGACGAAGGGAATCCCGTGGACGACGGGACGCTGGCCACGATCCGCGCCTTCGTGGGTCCCCGGTTGGGAGACGCCGGAGGGCTCGAACGCCTGACGCCCCGCGAACGCGAGGTCCTGGGCCAGGTCGCACGTGGCGCCACCAACGCAGAGATCGCAGAGCGACTCTCCATCAGCCTCAACACCGTCACCCGTCACCTGACGCACATCTACACCAAGACCGGGACCAAGCGGCGGGCGGAGGCCGTGCGCTACGCCCTGGAGCGGGGACTCGGCGGCGCCTGACATCCCGGGTTCCTGGGATGCCCGTCTCCGAAGATCCCATCTTCCTGCGATTTCGTCGGGACGGGCGCGCTTGGAGCTTGGGCACATGAGAAACACAGCCCATGGTACCCAGCAGACGGAATCCGGCAGCGCGGTGGGACAGACCCCTGACAGGTGGAGCCACCTCGTCGACGACTACGAGGCCATGTTCGTGGGATTCAGCTCGCGTGTGGCGGTCGTCGCCCTCGATCACCTGCGACTCGGCCCCGGCGAGCACGTTCTGGATGTGGCAGCCGGAACGGGAGCTCTGACCCTGCCGGCCCTGGAGCGCGGTGCCCACGTCACCGCCATCGACCGGGCTCCCGGCATGCTCGATCGACTGAGATCGAAGCTGGACGGGGACGGAGAAGTCGAGGTCCGCCAGATGGACGCAATGGCCCTGGACCTGGAGGACGACTCCTTCGACTGCGCTGCGTCGAATCTCGGCGTCGTCCTTTTCGATGACCCGGCGCGTGGCCTCTCGGAGCTCCGGCGCGTGGTGCGGCCGGGTGGCCGGGTCGTGGTCACCAACGTGGCCTCTCCCCGGAAGTCGACGTTGTGGCAGACCCTCGTCGCCGCGCTGGCTTCCGTGGGGGCGAACCCCGTAGCCGCGGGCGTCTCCTATGAGAGGTACTCCCATCGGGAGGGCCTGAGCGCCGCACTCCGGGACAGCGGCTTCCATGAGGTCCGCGTCGAGGAGACCAGCGTGCCCTGGGTCGTCGAGGACCCGGGCGCGTTCTGGCGCCGCTGGGGACCGGCGGTGGCTCCCCCGGTAGCGGCTGCCTTCGCGGCCATCTCACCGGAGAAGATCGACGCCGCGGGCGCCACCTTCGTTCGCCTCGTGGAGGAGGCCCAGGGGGAGGGGCCCGCCGTCTTCCCCACGAACGTGCTCGTGGGAGTGGGATTGGCCTGACCGTGGCCGAGTCGGGTCTCGCGGCGGCGTTGGTGCCGGCGGCCCTCATCGTTCTCATGTTGGGGCTCGGGCTGTCTCTGCGGCTGTCCGACTTCGGGCGTGTGTTCGGGACTCCCAGAGCACTGGCCGTGGGCCTCGGCGGCCAGCTGCTGCTCCTGCCCGTATTGGGGGTCCTGGTTGTCCGGATCTACGGACTGGAGTCGAGCTTCGCGCTGGGCATTCTGGTTCTGACCCTCTCGCCGGGCGGCGCCCTCTCCAACGTCGTCAGTGGCCTGATGGGAGCCGACCTCGCCCTCTCGGTGAGCCTTACCGCTCTATCGAGCGTTGCCACTCCATTCTCCATCCCCATCCTGTATGGGTGGATGGCGACCGTCTGGTCCGGGACGCACCCGGCCCTGCACCTCCCGGTGGACGTGACCATGGCCCGGCTCCTCACCGTCTCCGTTCTCCCGATCTTCCTGGGGATGGCGATTCGCCGGAGCCTCGGTCCCAGGGCCACGGCGCTGGAGCGACGCGTACGCGTTCTGTCCGTCGCGCTCTTCCTTGCCGTCATCGGCCTCATCACGGCACAGAATGCCGGCGCTCTGCGGGAGGGTCTCGGCCAGTTGGGAGCCCCGGTCGTTGCCCTCGACATGGGCGCCACGATCCTCGGGCTGGTCCTTGCACGGGCGGCCCGGCTACCGGCATCCGCCTCTGTGACCATCGCCATCGAGCTCGGGCTCCAGAACGTCGCGACCGCCACGTTCGTGGCGCTCACGCTTCTCCACGACCCCAGGATGGCCCTGCCTTCGGCCGTGTACGCGCTCGTCGCGTTGCCCGTGGCGTTGGGAGCAGGGGCGGTGGGACGTCGATGGATCGGGGTAGAGTCACTCGCGCATGGCGTGAGCCTCAGTGCTCGGCCAGATGCTCCTACGGCAACTCGAGGGCCCGGGCGATGATGGTGAAGCTGTCCATGGGGGAGGAGCTGGCCGCGGCGGCCCGCGGGCAGGCGACGTTCCTGGCGCTCGAGACCTCGGGCCACAACTCGGTCTACCAGACCCCCGACGACGACACGTGGGGTCCCATCCTGGACCTCATCCGATAAGGAAATCGGCTGTCGCGGGATGCCACGGGTCGGCGCTCAGGGCACCTCTGTCGCTTCAGAACCAGCCGGCCGGCATCCCCTCCTGGAGAAGGCCGGCCAGGTCGAAGGCCTCCAGGTTCGTCTCCCGAGCGATCTGCTCCGTGAAGGGCGATACCCGCCTCGGCGCGCGGTAGAGGCGAGGCACCGGTCACCGGAGACGCGACCCGGGTGCCGGACGACTGATGAAGGCCCCCATCGAGTTCCGGCGCAGTCGGGTGAAGGCGCGGACGGTGCTCCTCACCGGGGTGTTCCTGGCGGCGGTGGGGCTCCTGCTCGCATTCGTGATCCCGCGGCAGTGGATCGAGCTGGATATGGGCGTAGGAATCGGGACCTACACGACCGTTTACGGCGTGTTGTCCCTTCTCGTTAGTCCCCTCACGCTCGGCCAGGGCTATGGCCAGCTGCACCGCGCTGCCCCGCGTCCGGACCACGCCCAGATAGGCGGGCGCGCCGCGCACCGAGCGGAGCTCGAACTCAGCTGCCATGAGTCCCTCGGCGGCCGGAGGCTCCTGGGACGGGGTGCCGCAGACCGAGACCACGATGCCGGTGAGTTGGCGGAGCCTGGGCTCCATCGCACCGGTGATCGCGACCGGGCCGCGCCCAGTTTGCACGATCGTCTGTGGCGCTGGCCCGACGCCGCGGAACGGGCGAGCGGCCGCTATCGCGCCGTGAAGAAGGCGGCAAGCAGGGGAGCGCGGCTGTGAAAGAAGCGGAACCGCCCGACGAAGGTGTCCGAGGCCCGGAGGACTATCTCGCCCACGTTGCCCCGGCTGAGACCCGGAACTCATGCTCGAACTCTAGTCCGCTGGCGCTGAACCGTCGTAGGTTAAGGAAGAGGTGACGCGACGACCACCGCGGCGCCAACGCATCCAAGGAGGTGTCCCGTGGCCCCCACCGCGCACGCGCTCCCACGCACAGCGAACGAACGCCTCAAGGACAGGGCCCAGCCGCTGCTCGCGACCTCGCTGCTGGCCGCTACGCTCACGCATCTGCTCGTCTTCGCGCTGTGGCCGCCGCTGTCGATGAGCCCGATCGGTATCGAGGACCGGCCGGACGCCGTGAACCCCACACCGCGGGAGGACAACCTGCCGCCGCCGCCGCGGGTGTTCGTGCGGACGGCTGAGCCCGTGGCCGGCATCTAGCCGAGGGCCGCGACGCGCCCGCCGCCGCTCTCCTCCAGGTGGACGTGGGAAGGCGAGCCTTCCTTCGATCCACTGGACGCTACCCGTCGCACTGTGGCTCTCCAGGAATCCCCCGATGGTCGCTTCTGCGACGGTTGGCCGCGGGAGCGTGCCGTCTCAGGCAGGAGGTGACAGATCGATCTGGAGCAACGAAGTGATCTCAGACAGCTCATCAGGCGGGAAGCGATCGAGCAGGAACGCCATCAGGTCGTCCTGCCGCGGCTGTCCGAACACCATCCGGTACACGGCCAGAGACCGCTTGAGCGCCTCCAGTTGGTAGGCATCGCGACTCAGAGGGAGCGCTGGAACGTGGCGTTCGATCTGCGCACCGCCCGGCGTCGGAAAGAGCCAGTAGGGAACCAGTCCATGGTCCGTGGGGGCGTGCTGCCGGGCGATCTCGAAGAGCGCGTTCCACACGTCCTCCGAGCCGATACCCGAGGCGTCCCTTCCGAATACGTGCGCCACGTTCTTCCGGACGGCGTGCCCCTTGTAGCGTTGCACGCGGCCCTCCCTCTGCTCCAAATCGACGGGGTTCGCGGGGAGATTCCAGTGGACCACGGCGTGGCAGTAGGCGTGGAAATCCAGGCCCTCCTGCCCCACCGAGGTCGAGGTCAAGACGAAGGGCCAGAACGGGGAATTGAAGGCCGTGCGGACAAGGTCCTCCCGTGCTCCCGCCTTTCCATCGTCACTCTCCTGATCGCCGAACCGGATGGCGAAGTGATTGCGGAGCCGACGCTTCTCCACCCGGGCACTTCCGTCCTCGCATCGGATGTCGTCGACGCTTCTCGTCACTGTGCGCAGTGACAGTGCGCCCAGGATGGCTTCAGCCAGCTTCTCCCAGGCCTCCTCGTCTTCCACGTCAAACAAGCCTTCGAGGTCTCGAAGGGTGTGCACGTACTCGTCCAGGACGGCCTGCAGGTGACCCTCGGCGCAGTAGTCGAGGGCCTGGCGCCAGTAGGGTGTCTCGTCGCCCTGGCGCGCGCCTCGGATGAGGGCCATCGCTTCGGGCTGATTCAACAACGTGCGAAATCCCCAGGCGATCTGGCCGGCTCGATCTTGCGCACGCAGATCCGTGCGAGCGCCGACATCCGACCCCCGGGTGAGCGCCCGCAGGGCGCAGACTGCCGGCCCCGCGACGGCGAGGCCCGCAACAACGTCAGCGAGGTCGTCGGGCGGGCGACCGAGTTCGAGAGTCGGCTCGATGACCTGCTTGGCGGCGGTGACGTGGTCGCCCCAGCGCGAGTCCTCCTCCTCTTTCGACTCCGCCCCGCTCCAGACCGCCGCCAGGTTGGGATCAGCGAACCACTCGCGGGTCAGTGCGCCGTCTCTCTCCAGGTCCATGAGAATGGGAGCGGCCCAGTACCACGCCTCATCCTGTCGCTCCCCTTCTGAGCCCTGGTAGCGGAGGGTGAGCCGATCGAGGATCGGCTGGACCTGCTCGCGGACGCGTGACACCACCTCTCCCAGATCAGCCTGAGGCGTACCGTCCCGAGCAGGATCGCCGAGAGCAGCCAGCGCCGGACTTGGATACAACAAGCCCAGAACTGGCATGCCCGTCAGTCTCCCGTCAGTCGATGCGAATCTCAGCAGGGGGCTACGCTTCTTCCGCTCTTCCAGGGTATTGCGGGGGGCCGCTTCGAACCGGCGGAAGATCCGGCGTTCGATTTCGTAGCTGACGAGGCAAGCCACGGCCTTGGGCACGACGTTCCAGGTCGAGAAGACAAGCCGCTTGGTGGCACCGGCCTCAGCCGCGTGTTGCCAGGCTCCGCGGGGCGAATAGTAGGGCAAGGACGGCGGCAGCCAGAGGAGCTCCCACAGGCGCGTCTCCTCCACCCATTCGAGAAGCGCCCGCAGTCGCGCGTTGGCGGGATCCAGCGTTCTGTACTCCTCCACGTCGGACCACGGCAGGGCAATGAAGGCGTCCGACGAGATGAGCTCGGTGAGGCGTCGGCCCGACGCCCGTCCGAGTCTCCGGGTAACCTCCCACTTGAGCTTGTAGTCGTCCATGAAGCTCAGGAGATACGGCGCCGACTTCCAATACTCGAGGACCTGTGGCTGGTCCACCTCCCGGCCGATCTCCTGTAGCGCAAGGAAGGTGCGCACCTCAGCGGGCCTCAGCTCCACGCCCCGCGACGGAACTTCTCGCAGCATGCCGGACGCGTCCTCCGCCGCCTTGAGCCGGTCCGTGCGGGACATCACGCGCCGGAGTTCGGCCTCGATCTTCTCGTTCACCCCCTGAAGGGCTTCCGTGCCGCTCTCAATCTGGTAGAGCGCAACCCGATAGTCGTCGAGCAATTTCCGGAACCGCCCGGTCTCCTTCAGATGTGGGTCGAGGAACTCCACCGTTCGGAGGAAGTCCTTGTAGTGGTCGTCCTCGTCCTTCTCCTGGTGTAACGTGTACATCTTGTACGGCGTCGCGGAGAGCAGCAGCAGCCGTACGTCCGCCTCGTGATTCGAAAAGGTGAAGAGCCGCTTCGCCATCTCGGCAGCGTCGTCATCGCCGTCCAGGATGTCCTTGAATCGCTGGAACTCGTCGAGGATGACCAGGTCCGGCTCGAGCGCCTCGACACATGTCTCGGCAAGGAGCACTCTGAGGCGCCCGATGAACGCATTCCGACCCCACCGATCCTCGTCGGGATACGAGTCTCGAAACCGTCCAAAGCGCTCGCAAAGGTCGAGGTACCTCTTCCTGAGCCCTTCCCCGCCCCATCGTGGCCCCTTTCCCACCTCTCGCAGGCGCCTCTTGAAGGCCCGCGCCAGGGCCCGGTCGATGTGCTCGTCTTCCGCGAAGGCACTGAGCCGACGCCGCCAGTCCTGGCGGTCCGTGACTCCCCCTTGAAAGAGGTTCTTCGGGCCCGCTCCCTCTGAGGGCCACACGAGCTGCACGAGGTGATAGAGCAGCGCCCTCTCCCTCCAGTCTCCCAGACTGCTCTTGTGCTCCAGCGACGTCGCCGGAGTGAATGCCAGCAAGTTCACCTTGTTCTGGCGGAGATCGCGTATGACCGTCGGCAGAAGCGTGAGCCGGTCCGCGTGCACGAAGGCGGATCCCCCGACCTGCAAGCGCTGGATGTTCTGCGCCGCGATCTGCGCGTTCGAGCAGATGTACACGACGTCGATCCGGTCTACCGACTCCCACAGCTCGTCGATGGCCTTGGCGATGACCCCCCTGGCGACCAGCGTCTTTCCCAAGCCGACCTCGTCCGCCACCAGGAAGCGCCGCGTCGAGTCGGGCGCTCGGTAGAGGCGCTCAAACGCATACTCCACTGTACTGCGCTGGAAGCCCTTCAATCGTCCAAGGGCCGCTGAGACGTCAGGCCGCGTTTGCTCGATCCGGAGTGTCACCGGGAGAGCTCCTGGCGCACAGCCTGGATTGGCTTCCAGATCACATCGAGGTCCTCGGGGAGGAGGTCGCGTCCCTCACTCGTTCGACTCAGGTCGGCAATGAGCCGCCCGACATGATCGATTCGGTCGGGGCTGGCATCCAGGCTACGGAGAAGCAACTCCAGGAGCGTGGCTTCGGCTGGGCCTCCGAACGGACCGGTGGGTCGGGCTTCCGGGTCATGGGACGCCTGGATGAACATCGAGACATCCGCCCCTTCATCCATGAGCAAGAGCAGTAGCAGCCGAAGGACCTGGCGGCGATCCTTCAGGAAGGACCTCAGCAAACGCTCCTTCCGGTCCGCCGGCGCTCCTCGGAGTTCCACCGTCACCACGAACCGCCGCTTGGCCTTGGCCTGACCGTCCTGGAGTACGATCTCGAAGGCGAAGAGGCCACTGAGGGCCTCGAAGGACAGGGCCTCGAACGTCGCGAGCCTGTCCTCGGCGCCACCACTCACGTTGCGGGCGCTCTCGGATGAAAGCGTGACGGGCCACGCTCGCACGGATGCGCCATCGGGGATCGGAGGAAGGCGGCCGGAGAGCTCCAGATCCCAACGAGCGCCGCCATCGAGCTCCTGCGCTTCTGCGATGAGATGTGATCCTGCCAGCTCGGCAGCGAGTTGATCGACCCGGTGCTCCAGTGCTCGTTGGTCATCATCGACGACCAGACGCGCCTCCGGCCGATATGTCTGAAGTAGCGACCTCAGGGTGTCTTGCCGTGGATCATCCTCGCGTCCGAGCAAAGCGTCGATCCCACATGACTTGGTAGGCCCAACGAGTTCAACCAGCAGCTCTACATTGAGCCCAAATGCCGCCTGGGTGGCATTCGCGGAGCCCGTGAACATTCGGGTTTCGGAACCGTCCTCAAAGACGAAGAGCTTGGCATGGAGCCCGGTGAGCTCCGGCGCATCAGGCGCCCCGGGCTCGGTAGCCCCTTCCTCCAGCGTAGCCGCGTCATCCTCGGCGCCCTCTCGTGCGTCGAGATTGGCCCCCCGAGCGAGAACGAAGCACTCCTCCGGCAGAGCCTTTGCCTCTCCGCCTGAACGCAGGTGGACTTCGTCGATTGCGTCCGGCCGAGACACCAGGATCTCGAGCGCGTGATCGCGCTTGAGCCGCTCGACTGTGGGTGTGGCCAGGTACGGGGACACCACCAGAGCACGTTCCGCCGGCGGAAACGGCCAGGAGTGGCCTGGCTTCAACCCGAGCGGATGGACCACGAAGTCGCTGAACGGCTCTGGCGTGCCAAAGCTGACGCGTCGCACTTCGTCCGCCATGCGGCGCAGATCCTCTCGAACCGACGCGGGGACCGGCCGTGCGGCCAGGTCCGGCAGAGCCGACAGGAAGCTGGAGAGCGGCTCGTTCCTGCGGTACCCTCTCTGCCGATTCGTCAGCGGCCCCTCGAGGCAGAGGCAGGTGTCCCACGCGCGATCGAAGGTGAGATTCCGGCTGAGGCACAGGAAACGGTAGATGGCGGGCTGACCCTCGGCGACGAACTCCATCACCCAGACCTTTGGGTGGAAGATCCCGGCCCCCATGGGCGACCGCACCTCGACAACCGAGCCCTCGAGGTAGGCCAGCAGTGCCTGCTCTGGCCTTGGGACCGAGATCGCGCCGGCCTGGCAGAAGAGGGTGATCTTCTCTGCGTGGCGCCTGAGCGCCTCGAGGAGCGCTATCGGGTCCGCGACGGGGCTTCCGTCTTCGTCGTGCGCATCGAAGAACGTGAAGGCCAGGGGAGCCGTCAGCAGCGCGATGAGGTCCAGCGTGTAGCTCGTGCCAACTGCCCGACCCAGGCCGTACCCCGGTGGCGGCCGTAGACTCTCGAGGAGGAGGGTGCGCTCACGCGTTTCCAGCATCGTCCCCACCCCGCTCGAGGCCCTCGAAGATGTCCGTCAGCAAGGCCCGGGCGTCCGGCCATCGGTAGCTCAACCGATCCGCGCCGGACCGGCCACCCCACAACTCCAGGTGCCTCGGGCTGTGAAGACGCGCACGAGAGCGCTTCAGTTGGTATTCGCGATCCATGATCAGCCCTCTCGCCGTGGACCCCGGGAGGATCATTGTGGCGGGTCCGCCGACCCTCAGCTCGGTCACCCACGCTGCGACGAAGGCCCGGGTCGGGAACCCGATGGACCGCCCCTGCTGGCGGACGACTGACCAGACCGTGGAGAGGTCCCAGCCAAGAACCGCCTCCCCGAGGCCGTCGAAATCCTCCGACCAGCCGTTCCACTCAAGCTGGTAGTTCTCGACGCGCTCCTCGCTCTCCCGCATCTCTGCCAGCATGAGGTTGTAGAGAAGTGCCGCCCCATGCATGCACACCGCGAATAGCTTGGCGTGCTCAAGATGCTGGCGAAGGGGAGGAGCTATCGTGGACTCGTTCGCCAGGTCCCATGGCCACTCGGTCTCCAGATCATCTGGGTTGGCCCGTCGAGTCAACTCGGCCAGCAGGCTTTTCGGGTGCCTAGCCTGGATACGGTCGCAGAGGTACTCCGCATCCTGACGGCGAAGGGCCACCGACACGTTGTTCGGGAAATGTCTCGGAGGGTCTGGCAGATGCGGGTGCCAGTTTGCCGGGTGCGCCTGCCTGCCTTCCGGATCCACCGGTCTGCCCTTGGCCGCGTCAAGTCTGCGGTAGTGGCCATCAAGAGACCTGAAGTAGGCACTGGCGATGCCCGGAAAGAGCCGAATGCCCCAACTGGCGAGTCCTCCCCAGTACGCCACGCTCGGGAGGCGCTTCAGTGCTCGTCCGGCCTGAGAGCCAAAGACGCCTACCGTGTCGTCGCCCTGGAGCAGCCGTTGGTTGAGCCAGAGCTCTTCGTTTCGGGCCCAGGACTCTGCCTTCGATGAGGAGACCTGAAGCCGCTCCATCCGCAGAAACGTCCACGGGAGGATTAGGAAGTAGCAGGCCCTTGTCTGGATGGTGCTGGTGCCTGGGAAGAACAGGTCGGAATAACTGTCCCGGATGGAGCCGAGTCCCAGCTCGTCAACCGTCCCGCTTTCGCGGAAGAGATCGACGACGTCGAGCGCTCGTCGCCGGTCGCGTTCGGAGTAGTCGAGCCAGGTGAACGATGAGGGCATCCTAGATCACAGCACCACCAGCCGAGCCTCCCAGAGGCCCGGCAGAACGTCCACTTCACCGTTTGGCGTGCGGTACCCCGGCGACTCAGGAATCCCGAAGACTCGGCGCCTCAACTCCCTCCTGTTGTGGAGGAGAGCGCAGTCTTTCGAAACGAGTACGCCCGCACCTGATCCTCGCGTAGATAGCCCGCCAGTTTGCGCATGTGGCTCGTCGTCACACCCACGGTCACGCTCGGGCTCCTCCCCCAAGGAGCGGATAGGCCACGGGGTGTGTTCCTCAACTGAAGTCGAGGCTCGGTGGCGTCCAAAGGGCCCACGGTGCGCGGGACGAGATGAAGGCGGCGTCGTGAGCTTCCTGGCCTGTGGTTGGTCCCCATTCCGGCCTCCGGGTGCGAAAGGTCCATAGCAGGGACGAATCCCGCCGAACAAGCTGCCCACTAGTGCCAAGTAAGCCCGATGCCGGCCTGGATGACGTTGGTGCTCCCTCCGTCGAAGCTCCCGTACACGAAGTTCCCGAACGGCGTGAGCGAGAAGTTCCGACCGACGCGTGCGTCATAGCCGAGGCCGCCGACCAAGCCGAAGCCTGTCACGTTGTCACTTCCGAACCCGGACACATCCAGGTTGAGGGTGGCGAGTCCGATCCCGCCCTTGATGAAGAAGCCCGATTCGGGGTTTGGATAGAGGTAGATGACGGCACTTCCGTTGCCCTGTGACAGGGTGACTCCGCTCTGCTCTTTGAACCAACCGTTCGACTCGAATCCGAGGAGGACCCTTTGGTTGACGGCCGCACCGAGCTTGAAGTAGCCCGACAAGCCAGACTCGCGCTCGCCGCTACAATCAGAGCACCCGAGTGATCCCCACCCGAACCCGAAGCCGATGAAGAAACCCTCGCGCGTCTGTGGCCGGCTTTGCGCCTGAGCCGGTTCAGCATTGGTTGCAAGGACCAGGGCCGCTGCGAGAACAGCCATCGCAATCGTACGCATGGAACTCCTCCAGATAGGTGAGGATCTCGGGCCGGCCTCGGTGGAAGCTCAGGGCAGGCGCTTGCGGAGTGAGGGTACGAACACCGCTTCAGCCTGGGTCTTCCGGTTGGAAGAAGTGCCCAGCAGGGCTCTGGCGACCTTCGAGCCTGTCCCCGGCTCTTCGATCTCCCTCATGATGATCGCGTTGGCCCCCAACTTCCCCGCCTCTTCGCGAAGCTTGTCGATCATCTTCCCTTCGTTGGTCATCTCCGAGTCGCCCTTGGCGTTCAGAATTGCAATCCGCGTGTACTCCGGAATCGAGTCGCCTGGGAGGTAGACGTGGACGTCATCCCTCGCGATGGGCTGAGCCATGAACGATCGGTCCAACACGGACTTGTTGACCGATACGCAACCGGCCACGAGGAGAACGGCGATGGTCGTGAACAACGCAGTCCGTGGAAATGACGTCACGCCTCCAATGCATCCTTGGGGAGAATGAAGAACGGCGTACACTGTTCGGCGATGTCCGGGGGAAGGGATGACGGTAGGCCGATGCGAGTCAGCAAATATACCCCTCGCGCTTAGGGAGCGATGTAGGCCATTTGGAGTACCCCCGATTGGGTGGACACCCCCAATTCTAGGTAGAAGGTGGGAAGGTCTCGCGAGCGCGTCCTTGCTCCATCGGCACCAAACCCGCTCGGCGTTCTGCGCTGCGCGCAGTCCGCGCGGGTCTCGTCTCCCACCGCCCCCACTCGGCACAAACTAGAAGGCGTCCTGTTCCCAAACCCAGCCGAGGGTCAGGCGGCCGGTCTGCGTGGTGATTCAGGAGTCCACCTAGTCCTAGCAGCCCGTGGTAGAAATACAGTGGCCCGCGCGCAGGGGGCTCGCGAGGATCAGACTAGGAGAGACGACGAGTCGTAGCCCTAGCTACGGCGAGGAGGAACGACGACGTATGAGCCCGCGACCCCCCTGCGCCCGCCACCGTATTGCTTACAAGAACTTGAATGGTGGTGGGTTACGGCGGCACGGCCCCGACAACGCTTCGCGTTGTTACCCCGTCGTTGGATCTCCTCGACGTAGCTAGGGCTATGCCTTCGGAGATCCGCCTAGGATTCGGGGCCGTGGCGCGCGTAACGCGGGCCGCCGTATTTCTACCACGGGCTGCTAGTGGCAGGCAATAGGCCCCGAACACGACAGCGGTTCTCGCTCGATCAGTCGTACCGGGGCAATGCCGGCGATCTCCACACGCCTTGTGCCAAGATCCAAGACGAAGAACACCAGGTAGCGGACGAGTCCAACTGCGGTCCACACCTCCACGGTAAAGAAGTCCGCCGCGGCAATCGCTTCCCAGTGGGCCTTCAGGAACTTCGACCACGGCATGCGCGGCGATCATTCTGGAGCCGGTCCGATCCCGTGTTCCATCAGGATCGTTCGCACGGTCGAACGCGAGACCTGATGCCCCACCTTCGCCAGCTCTCCGACGATCCGCATCTAACCCCAGCCTTCGTTCTCCGTCGCCATCCGTACCACGAGCTTGCGGATCTCTCGAGCGACCGCTGGGCGACCTGGCCGTCTCCCCTCGCTGCCGTCGTACTCCCGGGCGATTCTCTTCCTGCAAGTAGGCGATGACGGTGCGTTGATGCTCGTTGACCCAGCCCGCGACGATCATGACGAGCATCTGAAACGGCGTGTTCATCACCTCGCGTCGTCGGCTGAGACTGCTACCCTCCACCCCCGGCGGAAACAGGGCACCAACCCTACGACACTCCTCGCCGTCGGTTACCTCGGCTGGGTTTTGGAACACGACGGGGTGAGGAGCTTCCCTAGCTCGCGACGTGCCCCGTCCGCACCAGGTGGGCCAGCTCGTGGCGGGACGAGATCTCCAGCTTCCGGTAGACGTTCGCAAGGTGGGTGGTGACGGTCCGGGGCGAGACACCGAGTTGCTTGGCGACGCCCTTGTTGCTCACCCCCTCCGCCACCAGGCGGGCAATCTGGATCTCGCGTCCGGTGAGACGACCCGAGCCGTCGACCGGGGTGAGCGGCGGCGGGCGCGTGTCGAGCTTCTTGAAGAGCAGGCGGGCCTTCTCCAGCTCCGTGGGGTTGCCGAGTTGCGTGAGCCGGGCGTGGACGGCGCGCAGCTCGGCGACCGCCTCCTCGTGGCGCCCGGCGTCGGCCAGGCGGGCCGCGAGCTGACGTCGGATCCGCACCGCATCGGGGACCAGGGGCACGGCCTCGAGCGCTTCGGCGGCTGCCTTCAGGCGCCGGATCCCCTCGTCCAGGTCTCCCTCCAGCCAGACGACGAGCGCCTCGCAGGCGTCGGCCCAGGCCAGGCCCAGCTTGTGGTCGAGGCGGGTCGACTCCCGCCGGAGGCGTTCGGCGAGGGCGGCGGCCCCATCCAGCTCCCGCGCGCGGATCAGGGCTTCCGCCATGAGGGGCTGCAGGTGGTGGATCCCCCAGATCGTGTACCCGCTCTGGTCGGCGAGGGCGAGACCCGCGCGGGCCGTCGCGACGGTCGCCTTCCAGTCCTCGTCGGCCAGATGGCACGCGGCGCGGCCGATGTGCGCGGGCACCGCGGTGTGGATGTCGACCGAGCCGACCTCGTCGCCGTCGCCGTCCAGCCCCGCGAGTGCCCATGCCTCGTCCACCATCGCCCGCCCGCGATCCAGTTGCCCGCGGCCCAGATAGATCAGCGAGGTCCAGACCAGGAGGCGCGGGAGCAGGTTCGTCTGATTCAGTCGACGCGCCTCCGCGATCGTCCCCTCCCCCATCGCGATCCCGGTTTCCCACTCTCCGATCGCGTACGCGCGCTCCAGCCGCAGTTCTGCGGCCCAGATGCGCAGCACGGGCGAACGCATGTCCTCCGCCACGGCCTCGGCCCGGTCGATCTCCTCGCCCATCACGTCCGTGTTGCCGCGGATCCCTTCCATGACGGCGAGGGCCCAGTGGCTCCAGAACGCGACGTTCGGATTGCCGACTTCGCGTGCGAGTGCCAGCGCCCTCGCAGCGTGGTCCGTCACCGCGCCCGGCGGACCGGTCCAGGTGTGCTGGATCGCCAATGCGCGGTGCGCGCGCGCCCGGGCGGCGGTATCTCCCGCCGACTCAGCGAGCCGCAGGGCTTCTTCCAGGTCGGCGCGCGCGTCGTCCGGGCGCCCCACCTCCAGGAGGCAGGCGCCCCGTGCCAGACGGAGTGCCGCCTCCGACAGGGGGTGACCCTCCGCGGCACCGATCCCTCGCTCCAGGAAGCCGAGCGCCTCGTCGTGGCGCCCCCCCCAATAGCTCGCCAACCCCATGCTCCGCAGGACGCGGGCGCGGGCGGCCGGGTCTTCCAGGCCTTCCAGCGCACGTTGCCAGAGGCTCACCGCTTCCCGGTACCGGCCGCACTGGAGCTTCGCCCCGGCGAGCAGGTCGAGGACGGAGGGCAGAGCGTCGGTGTCGGCCGCCTCGAGTGCGGCGTCCAGATACCGTTCGGCTTCGGCTCCGGCGTGCCGTTCGAGCGCGTCCGAGCCGGCGCGGACCAGGTGCGGCACCGGATCCCCCGCCTCCGGCAGGCCGGGGGCGCGCACGAGGTGGTACGCGATCGCACCCGACCCGGGGCCCGGCTCGTCGCCACGCGTGGCCCGTAGGGCGCGAACCGCTGCCGCGTGCAGAGAGCGCCGTCGGGCCAGTCCCAACTCGGCGTACGCGGCATCTCGCATCATCGGGTGTGTGAAGTCGTACACGACGTCCGCGCCGAGCGCGTCCTCGCTGGTCACCGACGCCGTGCGCAGCTCGTCCAGGGCGGCCAGGAGGGCTTCGCCTTCCGGTCCGCCGGCCCGCTCGAGGAAGCCGTGCTCGGCGGGTCCGCCTGCCACCGCCAGCGCGTCCGCGACCCGACGCGCGTCGGCCGACAGGCGGCGCAGGTGCCGCAGGAGGCCCTCCCGGATCGATCCGGGGAGTTCCACTTCGGAAGCCTCCCAGCCCAGCCAGACCCCGTCGTCCTCGCGGAGCTGACCCGACGCGACCAGGCTGCGCAGCGTCTCGCGCAGGAAGAGCGGGTTGCCGCCCGTCCAGGCGTGCACCTGATCGGCGAGCCGGTCCGACACGGCGGCGGCCGTGCCGAAGAGATCCCGGACCAGTTGGCGGGAGTCATCCCGGGACAGCGGGCCCAGCGTCAGCCGATCGGCCATGCCCGCGGCGCGGAGGGAGGCCTCCATGCGGTCCACCGAGCCGTCGGTCTGCACCAGGTCGGCGTTGTACGTCGCCACGACGCGCAGCCCCTCTCCGCCCACGTTCCGCACCAGGAAATGGAGCAACTCGAGCGAGGATTCGCCTGCCCACTGCAGGTCTTCCAGCACCACGAGCAGCCGTTGCTGCTCCGCGAGGCGCCCGATCAGGTCCGTGAAGTTCCAGAATAGGCGGGTCTTCGACTCGACGGGATCGGCGCCGTCCTGCGCGGGCGGAACGGTCCCGCCGAGTCCCGGCAGGAGCGAGGCGATCTCACGGTCGGCGCCGCGCGTGAGGGCGGTGAGCGCGCCGGGAGGCAGGTCGTTCACCAGCGGCACGAAGGCGTCGGACAGGAGCGCGTAGGCGAGTCCGCTCTCCGCGGGATAGGCCCGCCCCAACGCGACGGTCCAGCCACCGCGTCGGGCCTCTTCGATCAAGGCTGCGGCGAGACGCGTCTTGCCGAGCCCCCCGCTTCCGGTCAGGAAGAGCATCCCCGGACCGCTCTCATCGACCAGAAGCGCTGAGAGCCGAGCCAACTCAGCCTTCCGGCCCACCAGGGCGGGCTCGTCGCTGGTCGGGGGCCGAGGGATCATCGCGGTCGGTGAGGACGAGGAAGGCGAAGACGGATCGATGTCTGTGACCAACTTAGCGAGCCCGCCCAGCGTGTCGACCACGCACCTCCTACGTAGTGCGGCCCCGACCCCTACGTAGCGGACGTCCTCCCACTAGGCGCGAGTGCGGATCGGAGTGGTGGGGCCTTTCCGGCAGCTTTCGGACGTGGCGGCACGGTGCCGCCCGGCGACGCTCACCGGGAGGGGGGATGGCGACGCAAACGCTGGAACACCGACGCGATTCGACCCCCATGCACCGCGCTCTGGAAGGACGACACGTGGTGGTCACGGGGGGGAGCGCCGGAATCGGGCGCGCACTCGCCGGACAGGCGGTTCGGGCCGGAGCGGCAGTCACCGTCGGCTCGCGACGCCCGTCGGGGCCGGGATCGGTACACCGGCCGCTGGACCTGACCTCGCTGGACTCCGTGTCACGCTTCGCCGACGCGCTGGTCGCGGACGGACGCCCGATCGACCTCCTGGTGCTCAACGCGGGCGTCCACGTGCCATGGAAGACGATCCGGACGCCGGACGGTCACGAACTGCACTGGCAGGTGAACTTCCTGTCGAACTTCCAGCTCGCGCATCGACTACTCGACCTGTGCCGGGACTCGGCGCTGCGCCGCGTGGTGTACGTGGGCAGCGAGGCCCATCGCCTGGCCGCGATCCCCGGCGGCCCCCTCCTGGGCTTCTGGCGGCACTACGCGGAATCCAAGGACGCCGCGCTCGGGTTCTTCCACCGTTTCGGGGAACTGCACACCGAGCTGACCGTGCGGGTGGTGTCCCCGGGTTTCGTGGACTCGGAGATCCACCGGGCCAAGGCGCCGCTGCTCGCGCGTCTCGAACAGACCTGGTCGCGCGTCCGCGCGCCGGAGACGGCGGCCGGCGAGATCCTGCGCACGGCTCTCCTGCCGGCGGAACGGCGCGAACTGTACTGGGACCGAGGCGTCGCGCGGACCCCGAGCGCCCGCAGCGTGGACCCGGGGCGCGCGGAGCGGGTGTGGGGCGAGGCAGTCCGTGGGTTGGGCCCGGCGCTCCGGGGGGTCCGCCCGCTCGAGTGGGTGGAGAACCACGCGAGGACGTTCGGCGCGCTCGGGCCGGCCGTGCACCGGCCGCGCACCGTCGAGGAACTCTCGGAGGTTCTGCGGGCGGCGACCGGGCGGGGCGACCGGATCCGCCTGGTCGGGAAGCGTCACTCCTACAACGACGCCTTCTTCTCGGGCACGTGCATGGTCTCCATGGACGACCTGGACCGTGTGCTCGACTGGAACGAGGCGGCGGGCCGTGTCACGTGCCAGGGCGGCATCTCGATCGGCGCGCTGTGCGAGTACCTCGACGCGCGCGGCTACCTGCTGCGCTACTGCGGCAACTACGGCGCGCAGACGCTGGCCGGGGCGCTCGCCACGGGTACGCACGGGTACGGTCGCGAGGGGGGCGTCATGTCCGAACTGATCCGGGCCGCGACGGTCATGGCCCCGAACGGCACGCTTCACCACGTGACGGACGAGACCGACCTGTCGGCGCTGCGCCTCGCGTTGGGCGCGTTCGGGCCCGTGGTGGCCGTGACGCTCGAAGTGGAGCCCGTGGGCATATGCCGCTACGAGGTACGGTGCGAGCCGGCCGCGGGGTTCGGGAACCGGCTCCCCACCCTGATGCGCGAGCACGAGTACCTGCGCTTCGTGCCGCACCCGTTCGACCCACGCGTCGTGCTGTGCGTGACGATCGACCGCGTGCCCGACGGCACCCCGGTGGACCGGGCGCACTACATCGGCGACGGACGCGCCCGGGCGACGGCGTTCATCGCTCCGGTCCTGCGTACCCCGTGGGTCCGGTCCGCGTTGGGTCGGGTTCTGGGCCTGGCCGGGCGCGGGTACGCCCTCCACATCCCGCTTTCGAGTCTGCTCTTCATCCGCTCGGGCGTGGTCCGGAGCCTGCCGGGCGTCGCGCGGGTCGGGCAGCTCGCGCTGGACCGGAACGACTGGATCAATATGGAGTTGGCTATTCCGCTGGACCGCTACGAGGCGTTTCGCGACCTGTGGGAGTCGTCGAAGCCGCCGACCTCCTCGTTCGATCGGGAGCGCCCCTACTACACGTGTCGGGTGGTAGGGGGGGCGACCAACGTACTGCTCGCCCCGAACCACGGACGCGACGTGGTCTTCGTTGACATCCATGCCGCGCCCACCGAGGGGTCGAGGGCGTTCCTCCGACGGCTGGAGGAGGTCGCGGAGTCCGGGCTGGGCGCCCGGCCCCACTGGGGGAAGACGTTCTTCGCAGAGCGGGATAGGCTCCGGGCACTCTATCCCGAAGGGAATCTCGACACGTTCCTGGAGGCCCGCCGGCGTTTTGATCCTGACGGCGTCTTCTCCAACGACTACACGCGACGGGTTGTTTGATGGAGGCGGCGGGAGTCGAACCGGCGTGGGCGTGAGCGGCCCGATTCGGCGATGTGGCTACTGCCGCAAGGCATCTGGGGCGTCTCGGCCGCAAGGGTGTGGGGTGAGGTGTGGGGTCCCCGAGGCGTGGACGCATGTCCATCCAGGGCCGATCGGCCCATGGCGTCGCTCGGTGAGCCGGGGCACCGTCGGCCATGGCGACTCCGGTCAAGCGACTCTTCCGGCCCCTTCCCTCACCCACCCGGCCATCGCGTTCGGCCACCTCGCCCACCTATCGGCCTCGACGTGCGACCGCGGCGCCGCTCTACCCGGTCGTCCAACACCATCTGGAGACCTTCCTCGCCCGGGCCGCGGAAGCCGACCCTCTGGGCAACGGCGTGCCCTGGTGGGTGGAGTCGGACGCCCAGCTTGACGCCGTCAGCTTCCTACACCGCTTCGGCTCCTCCCTTACCCCGCCTGCGGCAGGTCCATGAGAATCCTCGCCTTCATCACCGATCCGCCCGTCCTCTCCGCCATCCTCGTTCACCTCGACCCCCCCAAACAAACCCCCGCCCCTCGCTCCCGCGCGTGGCCCACCTCAGCGCGGCCTCCTACTCGACCAGACGCCGAGCTTCGATCCCGCCGATCCCGAGCCCGTGCCCGACCACGCTTCGCGCGGTGCCCTCCAGTTCGACCAGTCTCTGCCCGGCGACTTGACGACTGACAATGGCTCGGCCCCTCGCGCATCCCCATTCGGGCATCGCCCCTCGCTGCCCATCCGATCATCGGTTCGGCTTCTGCGAGCATCCCCCTGCTCTCACCCAGCCTCGTCCGTTCACCCTCGCCCCCACCCCAAGCGAGCTCTCGCCGCTTGCTCCTCCTGACCCCGCAGAATACCATGCCCGTCGGGCCGACAGGGCGGTTCGAGTTCCTGGCCCTTCTTC
Organism: uncultured Gemmatimonadales bacterium; assembly: GCA_963823035.1. GTDB lineage: Bacteria > Gemmatimonadota > Gemmatimonadetes > Longimicrobiales > Gaopeijiaceae > SZUA-318. The sequence continues at coordinate 147,769 of CAWGKG010000005.1, read as the reverse complement.
CTGTCCTTGGAGCCACGACCGCATGAACGTCCTGTTTTACCTCGTCTTCCTTGGGCAGGTGCTGCTGATCTCGGCGGTCGTCCCGTACAGCGTCAAGCGCCGCTTGCGCGCGATCCTGGAAGCTTTCCCGGCTTCGACCCATCCACGGCTGTACCCGCGTCCGGTGTCCACCTACCGCACCGGCCTGGTCCTCTTCACCTGGGCCAATCACCTGCTGTTGCTTGCGGGACTCGCGCTCGTGGCCATCCTCTCTTGGCAGCACGGGACCGAAACACCCATCCCCAGGGCCTGGCCGGGAGTCTTCGGCGCCGCGCAGTTCCTACCGATGCTGGCCATGGACGTGTTCTGCTTCCACCTGTTCCGCCGCCTGCGCGAGCTGCACCCAACAACACAAGGCAGCACCGGCCCGGCGCCCCGCCGCCTGTCCGATTTCGTACCGCCGTGGCTGCTCACGCTGGCGCTGGCCATGCTGGCGATGACCGTGCTTGCGGACCTGTCCCTGCACGACTTCGACCTCGGCCGCGACACCCTGGCAAGGAACCTGACCCTGCTGGTGACCAACGGCCTGCTGGCGTTGCTCGGCGGGTGGAAACTGAGCAACCGCAGCCGCACGCCGCACCCCGACCCGGAAGCACGCGACCGCGCCATCGCCGCGCAACTGACCGTCTTTGCGGTGATCAGCATCGCCTTCAGCCTCTACACGCTGCTGCACGCGGCCAACGCGGCCTTCGGCCTACAGCATTTCGACGCCATCGTCATGAGCCTCTGCATCCAGACCGTCATGGCCGTATCCGTCACCATCACGCTGCGTACCGCCACGCCGTTGCCGCGGACGCGCGCCTAACCCCGCCTAGCCCTGCCATGTCGAACCCCGCCTGACCGGTGAGACCAACCTGGTTGCGGTGCAGATGCAGGCGGCCGACTTCCACCTGACTCCGGAGATCCTCTTCTCCGACGACGACGCCGGTGGCGTGGGAGGTGCGGTCGGCAGCCTGTTTGGACATGGGGTCGGCGCCATCGCCGGGGGGCTGAAGTTCAAGGAGGCCTCCACCAGCGTCCTGATCACCGCGACCCGCTCCGGCGTCCAGGTGGCGTCCGCCGCGGGCAAGGCGCGCAAGACCGACTTCGTCCTGGGCGCGCTGCAGGTCTTCGGGGGCGCCGGGGCGGCTGAGGGCGGCTACACGAGCACCGACGAGGGGAAGGTGATCGCGGCCAGCTTCGTGGACAACTCCAACAAGCATCGTCGAGGCGGTGCGCGACGACCCCATGCTACCGCTCCTCACGCCCGAGGAGCTACGGGCGCGGATCAACTGCGAGCCGCAGGCGGGCGGCGGGTTCGCCGAAGGCGACATCGTCGCGCCCAAGATCGACAACGTCGAGGTCTACGAGGAGCCGGTGCCGACGCCGCTATCGTGACCCTGTCGCCCGAGAAGACGGACTGGTGTTCCTGGGGGCGTCGTGGACGACGGCGAGATCCAAACGCAGGGAAACCCATGCCCGGAGTTGCCGCTGATCTCCCCCAATCAACAAGTGGAACGCCAGACAGGCCTGACCACCGAGATGGTGGTCAGACCTGTTTGATGGAGGCGGCGGGAGTACCGCCACGGCGGCTGCGCCGCCGCGACGTTGCCTCGTCGGTCGGCGGGAAGGTCTGGCGAGAGCGTCCTTGCTCCATCGGCACAAACCCACTCGGCGTCCTCGGCTTCGCCGAGTCCGCGCGGGTTCGCCTCCCGCCGCCTCCACTCGGCACAAGCAAATAGGCCCTACCGGGAACTGCCCGGTAGGGCCGAGTGGAGGCGGCGGGAGTCGAACCGGTGTGGGCGTGAGCGGCCCAATCCGGCGATGTCGCTACTGCCGCAAGGCATCTGGGGCATCTCGGCCACAAGGGTGTGGGCTGAGGTGTGGGGTCCCCGAGGCGTGGACGCATGTCCATCCAGGGCGGATCGGCCCATGGCGTCGCTCGGTGACCCGAGGCACCGTCGGCCATGGCGACTCCGGCCAAGCGACTCTTCCGGCCCCTTCCCTCACCTGCCAGGCCATCGCGTCCGGCCACCTCGCCCACCTATCGGCCTCGACGTCCGACCGCGACGCCGCTCTACCCGGCCGTCCAACACCATCTGGAGACCTTCCTCGCCCAAACCGCGGTGCGGTCATCCCTCCTCGCGCACGGGTTCGCCCGGGCTCGCTGCGAGGATTGCGGTCACGAACGGCTGATCCCATTCTCGTGCAAGGGCCGAGGGATCTGCCCCTCCTGCAACACCCGGCGCATGGCCGAGCTTGCCGCTCACCTCACCGACCACGTGCTGCCCCACCTCGCCGCCAGGCAGTGGGTCCTCTCGGTGCCCAAGCGCCTCCGGCCCTTCCTGCATCACAACTCCGACGTCGCGGGTGCCGTCCTCCGGATCTTCCTACGCGCCATCCGCACCACGCTCCGCCACGCCAGCCCCGGCGCGCCCTCGGACGCCCAGCTGGGCGCCGTCAGCTTCCTGCACCGCTTCGGCTCCTCCCTCAACGCCCATCCCCACTTCCACCTCGTCGTCCTCGACGGCGTCTTCTCCCGAACCCGTGATGACGACACCCGTGAGGCTCGCTTCCACGAGGCCACCCTCCTCCAGCCCGAGCACTGGACCCGGCTCCAGGGCGTCATTCAGCGTCGCGTCCTCCGATACTTCCGCGCCCACGGGCTGCTCGATGAGCTCGACGCCCTCCACATGCTCTCCTGGCAGGGCTCCGGTGGGTTCAGCATCGACGCTTCCGTGCGCATCGAGGGTGACGACCGCGCCGGCCTCGAGCGCCTCGTGCGCTACTGTGCCCGACCGCCCTTCGCGCTCGAACGACTCCATGCCCTTGCCGGCGTCGCCTCCCTCGCCTCCCCCGACGCGCGCCTCCACTACCGCTTTCCCAAGCCCACGCCCGACGGGCGCACCGAGATCGTCCTATCGCCTCTCCAGCTCCTCGAGCGCCTCGTTGCCTTCGTGCCCCCGCCGCGCATGCACCGCCACCGCTACCACGGCGTCCTCGCGCCTCATGCCGGCCTGCGCGCCGCCGTCGTCGCCATCGGTCGATCCCCGGCCGAGATGCCCTGCCCTGCCGATGGTGGAACACCCCATCCCGTGCCCAGTGACCTGGACGACCCTCCTCGGCTCGCCAGCCCGGCGCGTATCCGCTGGGCCGTGCTCCTCACCCGGATCTATGAGGTCCTGCCGCTCCTCTGCCCCGCCTGCGGTGGGTCCATGAAGGTCCTCGCCTTCATCACCGATCCGCCCGTCCTCTCCGCCATCCTTCTTCACCTCGACCTTCCCAACAAACCCCCGCCCCTCGCACCTGCTCGCGGCCCACCCCAGCGTGACTTCATGCTCGACCAGACGTCGAGCTTTGACCCCGCCGGCCCCGAGCCCGTGCCCGACTTCCAGTTCGACCAGTCTCTGCCCGCCGACTTCGACGACTGATTCGGGCGCCCTCCACACTCCCTCACTCGTTCTCGGCCCTCGCCGCCCATCCGCTCATGGTCTCGGCCCCTCCGAGCATCCTCGCCGTGTCTCGCCCCCTTCGCCTCGTCCTTCCTGCCGCCGAGCTCCTCTCACCCCACGCTCGCTCCCCTTCCACCCGCTCCCTACGATGCTTCTTGGTTCAAGAGGGCGTTTCGACTACCTATCCGTCCGGGAACCCCACGACGTGATGGGGCCACTGATGATGGGCGTCGCTGTCGGCGGCCTCCTAGTGAGCGGCGCCGGGCTCGCTTTGCTCCACGTGGGGCGGGACGAGAACCTGAACATCCGCGGCGCGTGGCGATCATGTCTTCGAGCATGACCGCGAGCTCCTTTTCGCCCAGCTCCTCGGCCTGTTCCGCCCGCTGGGTGTAGTTATCCACGGCTTTGCGCTCCTCGGAAAGAACGGCCTTGAGCGTGTCGTGACTACTCGACGCTTCGGGGACCTTCCGGGCTTTGGTCACGGGCTCTCCGCCCAGCGCCACGATCTTCTCGGACAGGAATTCGGCGTGTCTCCGCTCGTCGCCCACTTCTGCGAGGAAGAACTGGTTGAGTTGGGGGAGATACGGTCCCGTAGCCTTGGCGGCGTACGTTGATGTATTGGGTAATTGCAGCGAGTTTGCCCGCCAGATCTTCGTTGAGTTCCGTTATCAGGGCGTCCTTGTTTCATGGTCCTTCCTGGATTCAGGGTGATGCCCCCTGGACCGGGGGCGTGTACGCCCCTTCAGACGAAATGTCTGTACCAGGGTCCGGGCACCTGCGCCTGTCCGCTACCTCAGCCGCCCCGCGGCGCCGCCAGCGCCTGCTCCAGGTCCGCCAGCAGGTCCTCCGGGTCCTCGATGCCAACCGAGTACCGGATGAGCCCTTCGGGAATGCCCAGGGTGGCGCGTTCCTCGGCGGTGCACTCCACGTGGCTGGTGGTGGCCGGCGTCCCCGCCACCGTCTCCACGGCGCCCAGGTTGGCGGCCAGGTGGGCCCACCGCAGCGCGGGCAGGAAGCACTCCACGGCCTCCATCCCTCCGTCCAGCGCGAAGCTGAGGACGCCGCCGAAGCCCCGCATCTGCCGGGCCGCCACTTCGTGGGCCGGGTGTGACGTCAGCCCCGGATAGTGGACCGAGGCCACCCCGTCGGCCTCCTCCAGCCAGCGGGCGATGCGCAGGGCGCTCCCGTTCTGCCGTGCCACGCGCAGGGCCAGCGTCTTCATGCCCCGGAGCAGGAGGTAGGCGGCCTCGGGATGGAGCGTGGCGCCTGTGATCTCCCGGAAGCGGAAGATCCTGCGGACCAGCGCCTCACTTCCGCACACCACGCCGCCCAGGGCGTCGGCGTGGCCGCCCAGGAACTTGGTGGCCGAGTGCACCACCAGGTCGGCGCCCAGGGCCAGCGGGTTCTGGTTCACCGGCGTGGCGAAGGTGTTGTCCACCATCACCGTGGCGTCGACGGCGTGGCCGGCCGCGGACAGCCGCGCCAGGTCCAGCACCTTCAGCGTGGGGTTGGTGGGCGTCTCCAGGTACAGGAGGTCGCACCCCCGGGCGCACTCGGCCTCGATGGCGTCGGCGTCCTCGGTGTCGCACAGGACCACGTCCACGCCCCAGCGCGGTAGATCGTCGGTGAACACCACGCTGGTTCCCCCATACGTGTCCCGGGTGGACACGACGCGGGCGCCGGGCTTCAGGAGCGCGAAGAGCGTCCCTGATATGGCCGCCATCCCGGTGGCGAAGGACGTGGCCGCGTCGGCGCCTTCCAGGATGCGCACCTTCTCCTCGAAGACCGCCACCGTGGGGTTGGTGTTCCGGCCGTAGATGTGGCCGGCCCGCTCGCCCCTGGCCACCGCGAGCCACTCCTCCAGGTCCCGGTAGCCGAAGGACACCGAGCCCACCATGGGCGCCTGCGTGGGGGCGCCGGAGCGCCGGTCCTCTTCACCGGCCCAGACGGCGGTGGTGGCGGCTCCGGGCTTCGCTCCGTCGGCTGACATGGATCACTCCGTGGGTGGGTCCTGGAGGTGGGGCGCCGTCCAACCTACGCTACCGTCGGGTCCGGCACGTCCCCTCCGCCGGCGGGGCTCCGGCGTTCCCGCCGGAGCCCCACCACGAGGTTGGCGGCCACGACGCCGATGACCACGCAGAAGGGAAGTCCGATGCTCACCACCACGGCCTGCAGCGCCGTCAGGGCGCGCCGGCCGCCGGCGTAGAGAAGCACCGCGGCGCACGCGCCCTCGGCCAGAGCCCAGAAGACGCGCTGCCACCGGGGCGGATTGGGGTGACCGCCCGACGTGAGCATGTCCACCACGAAGGAGGCCGAGTCGCTTGAGGTGATGAAGAACACCGATACGACGGCGGCGGCCAGAGTCGAGGACACCGCCGCGAACGGGAGCTTGTCCAGCACCACGTAGATGGCCGTGGCCAGGTCCTGGGAAACGGCCTGGGAGATGCCGCCCCCGGCCGCCTCGAGGGTCAGGGCCGTGTCGCCGAAGACGGTGAACCACACCACGGCCACCGCCGGCGGCACCAGCATGACGCCGAGGATGAACTCCCGGATGGTCCGTCCCCGTGAGATGCGGGCCACGAACATTCCCACGAAGGGCGCCCACGCGATCCACCATCCCCAGTAGAAGATGGTCCACGACCGGGACCATTCGGCGGCGTCGCCCCTGAGGAGACCCAGGGCGAACGAGCGCACCACCAACTGGCGCGCGTATCCCGCGACATTGCCGAACAACGACGCCGCCAGGTGCGCGGTGGGGCCCGCCAGGAACACGAACAGGAGGAGCGCCGCGGCCAGGAGCAGGTTCAGTTCACTGAGACGGCGGATGCCGCGATCCACCCCGCTGACCAGCGACAGCGTGGCGATGACGGTGATGACGGCGATGAGGGTCAGCTGCGTCTCCAGGCCCCGGCTCACACCGAACACGTACTCCAGGCCGGCGCTGATCTGCATGGCGCCCAGCCCCAGGGAGGTGGCGAGCCCGAACAGCGTGCCGAAGACCGCCAGGATGTCCACGGCGTGCCCGATGGGTCCGTGGATGCGGTCGCCCAGGAGGGGATGGAGGCACGACCGGATGGACAGGGGCAGCCCCTTCCGGAACGAGAAGTAGGCGATGGCCAGGCCCAGCAGCAGGTACGTGGACCAGGCGTGGATGCCCCAGTGGAACAGCGTGACCGGCACGGCCCGCGCCGCCGCCTCGGCGCTGCGCGGCTCGACGCCCGGCAGAGAAGCGTAGTGCATCATGGGCTCGGCCACTCCATAGAACACCAGGCCGATGCCCATGCCGGCGCTGAAGAGCATGGCGAACCAGCTCAACCGGGAGAACGCGGGCCTCTCGTCGTCGGCGCCCAGGCGGATGCCTGCGTAGGGGCTGAGGAGGAGCCAGACCGCGACCCCGATGAAGCCGGCGATGCTGAGGACGTAGAACCAACCGAACCAGGTGGAGACGGCCTCCAGGAGGTGGGGGAAGAAGTCCGCTGCCGCTTCGGTGAAGAAGACGCCGATCCCCAGGAACACCAGGAGCAGCGCGCCGGAGATGAAGAAGACCGGCGGGTGGATCTTCAGCGACCTTGCTTGGCCAGGCACGCCTCAGCGATTCCCCAGGACCCGGGACACCAGAGTGTCCGAGGCCAGGGACCTGTAGACGCCATGGCGCCTGGGGTACTCGTCGGCGCGCTCCTCCATGAGGCAGCGGTGGTAGGTCTGTCCGGGGCGCTGGATCATCTCCGCGCTCTCCGGACGCCACGATGCCCCCTCGGGGACGTCCACGCCGGGCATGGGTACGCCGAAGCGCGCCACGGTGGCCCGCTCCACCTGCTCCACCAGGGACTCGCCCAGGGCCAGTCCGGCCAGAAGTCGGTCTGTGCTGTACGCGGTGATGAGCGCCCGGGCCGAGTCCGCCGCTCCGGCGGCGTACAGCGCCGTCGCCCGCCGCTCCAGGTCGGACTGTTCGTCCAGTTCCCGGGACTCGAACGCCTCCAGCGTGGCCGTCACCGGGTCCAGGAACGCCTCGGGGTGCGCGCACATGTGGTAGAGGAGCCGCTTGTGGACGCGGAACGCCGAGCGCGTCGCCTCCAGGGGCGCGTACCGGGTATCCAGGAACGCCCAGTCGGCGGCCTTGGTCATGTACCGGTGCTGTTTGTATTCCGGCGGGACGTCGTCCACGCCCACCCGGAGGGGGACGAAGGGACTGGCCACGGCGCCGGTGATGGACATCCACAGCACGCCCATCTCTCCGGGGGCGCCGGCGCGCAGATGGGCCACCTGGCCATACCCCGAGCCGTCGTTGGACCAGCGCGGATCCCGGACCAGCGCCATCATGTCCTGGACCCGTACCGGCGCCATGTCCCGGATCTGGCGCTGGAGGAGGGGCGGGTACCGGAACAGGTTGTGGGGATCCTCCCGGGACGGGTCGCTGGGGAACGTCTGGCCGTAGACCTCGTGGAGGTTGAAGGGCTCGCCGGAGTCCGGGTCCCACCATCCGTGCTCCACGGCGAAGTCCACCAGGTTGGCCGACGCCATGTGATCGGGGTCGTTCTCGAAGTCCACCGGGAAGTCGCCGATGTGGCCTGGGTAGAGCACCCGCACCTCGTCGGATCCGAGGCGTTCCGCGGCCCACAGCCCCTGGCCTCCTGCGTAGTCGATGAGCACCCACCCCTCGGTGGAGTCGGCGAACAGGTGGGAGTTGCCGCCGTAGGTGGCGTACCCGTACCGCTCGATGAGGTCCGCGACGATCTCCACGGCATCGCGGGCGCTGGTGGCCCGCTCCATGACCATGCGCGACAGGTCGCTGTAGCTCAGCCCAGTCTGCGGCACCGGCGTCATGTCCCGCAGTTCCTGGCGGGAAGGCGACCAGACGTCCCGGGCCGCCACGCCGTACTCGTTGAGTCCCCCGTTGGTGAGGGGCGGCGGGAAGCCGGCGAACTCGGAGTAGTTGGTGGTGAGGAAGCGCGCGGTCTCCGTCACCTGGGGGACCATCATGCGCCGCCCGGGAACGCGGGCGTCCTGGGTGATGCCCACCTCGATGCGGGTGCCCGGGGCGAAGTGCCTGGCGGGGGTGACTTCGTACCAGTGGCTCGAAGGCTCGTGGCCGAAGCCGCCCAGGAGCACCGAGCCGTCGGCCGTGAGGTTCCGGCCCACGTAGATGGCGATGCTCTTTTCGGGAAAGGGGAGGGTGTCAGGGGCCACGGCGCCGGGAGCCGCGCCGCCGGCTCCCGGCGTCTGTGTCGCGCCCGGGACGAAGCCCAGGAACGCCAGGAGCGCAAGGCTTCCCGACACGTGGAGCGGGGGAGGGCGGCGGTGGTACATGAAACACCTTATCTGCGTGCGACTCGACGGACCCTCCCAGGGTACGGGGCGCATCCAGACTCGGCAAACGGCGTGGGATCCTCTAAGGACAGGAAATCCAACCGCACGAAGGGACCGGGAGACACGGTCAGGGAGGGGCGTGGCGAGGAGCAAGGTGCTGCGCCGCGTGGGGGAGGAGGTGGAGGAAGGGGAAAGGGAAGGGTGCTGGTGGGAGGGGATGGCCCGGTTGGGTCATCGGGATGGGAGGATGGGCGGGGAGGCGCGCGCGGTATCAGTCGTCAAGGCCAGGCGGTCGTGACTGGCGGCAGGATTCCACGGGGACGGGTGTGCTCCGTCGGCACACCCCCGCGCTCGGTCCTCGCTTCGCGAGTCCCGGCGGGTTCGCCTCCCGCCGCGGAGTCTCGAAACGGGAGGCAAGAAGAAACTCCCGGAGCTTGGGAGCTCCGAGGGCCTAATGGAGGCGGCGGGAGTACCGCCACGGCGGCTGCGCCGCCGCGGCGTTGCCTCGTCGGTCGGCGGGAAGGTCTGGCGAGAGCACCCTTGCTCCATCGGCACCAAACCCGCGCTCGGTCCTCGCTTCGCGAGTCCCGGCGGGTTCGCCTCCCGCCGCCTCCACTCGGGGAAACAAGAAGGCCCTACCGGGAACTGCCCGGTAGGGCCGAGTGGAGGCGGCGGGAGTCGAACCCGCGTCCGCGCATGGATCCTGCAGAGGCACTACGTGCGTAGATCGCTGAAGGGTCTCGCTGCGAGCGGCCATTGATCAACCGCGTCCTCAGCCCGCCACCGTTGACCTCGCCCCCAACCCGGGTGCTCTGCCGGGGGACCAGCCGAGATGGTGGTCAGACCTGTTTGATGGAGGCGGCGGGAGTACCGCCACGGCGGCTGCGCCGCCGCGGCGTTGCCTCCTCGGTCGGCGCGAAGATCTTGGCGAGTGCGTCTTTGCTCCATCGGCACCACCCCCGCTGTCGGTCTTCGCTTCGCGAATCCCGGCGGGTTCGCCTCCCGCCGCCCCCACTCGGCACAAGCATAAAGGCCCTACCGGGACTGCCCGGTAGGGCCGAGTGGAGGCGGCGGGAGTACCGCCACGGCGGCTGCGCCGCCGCGGCGTTGCCTCGTCGGTCGGCGGGAAGGTCTTGCGAGAGCGTCCTTGCTCCATCGGCACCAAACCCGCTCTCGGTCTTCGCTTCGCGAATCCCGGCGGGTTCGCCTCCCGCCGCCCCACTCGGGCTCGAAACAAAAAGGCCCTACCGGGAACTGCCCGGTAGGGCCGAGTGGAGGCGGCGGGAGTCGAACCCGCGTCCGCGCATGGGTCCTGCAGAGGCACTACGTGCGTAGATCCCTGATGGGTCTCGCTGCGGGCGGCCAGTGATCAACCGATTCCTCAGCCAGCCACCTTTGATCTCGCCCCCGACCCGGCGGCACTGCCGGGGGACCAGCCCAGATTATCGACGTTTCAGCGGGCCGCCCTGGGCGGGCAATCCGTGAAACGGGCTACGTAAGAAGCTTACGCGGCCATCGCCATGTTGGTGTTGGCAATTGAAAGGTTTCCCGAGGTTTTACGAGGTGTCGGGGCCTCGGCACGCTCCTCCACGTTCACCAAACACGTCGAAACCGTGACGCCCCCGGTGAAGGGATGGTTCTGTCAAACATCCACCTCGTCCAAAGATACACCGACGGCCGGGCCCCGGTCCACGTGACGGACGCGTCGCATGGCCTCGGTCGGGGCACCGACGCCTAGCGGATCCGGTTGATCGTGTACTTCGAGTCCTGGATGAACGTCTGGCCCGTGAACACCTGCTCGCGGCGGTACGTGCCCGTGATGCTGCGATTGTCCGCCGAGACCGACTGTTCGCCTCCGGGTTCGACGTACATCCACGTGTTCGTCGCCCGCTGACTCCGCGTGTGGGTCTCGCCGTCGATCCCGCAGGTCTCCGCCACCTCGACCGTCCGGACCGACCGTGCTCATGAAGCCCCGATACGTGACGGGGTCCTTCGTGGTGTCGAAGATGAGCACGGAGTTGTTGGCGATCTCGTCCGTGACGTCGAACGTGATGGAGGGCGCGACATACGAGCACTCGCCCAGGGTATGGGTCCAGTTGAACGTCACGGTACCGCCGGTGACGACGTAGCGCGGGTTGGGCTCGCTCGGATCCTGGCCTGGCTCGAACGTCAGGATCAGGTGCGTGGTGGACGTGTAGGGCGTGTTCGGAATCCCGGTGTAGCTCGTCGTGTGCGTCGCGTCGAACTCCCACGTCGTGCCCATGAGCGGCTCGTCCCCGCTGAGCGTCGCCGCGACCTCGTGGTCGGTCTTGCCGCCGTCCGGCAGCTCCACCCACGCCTGGAAGGTCGCCGTCTTGGTGTCCTCCAGATCGTAGCCGAGCGGCAGGGTGCCGCCGACCGTCCACTGGTCGTCGTCGTTGGCCGTGCCGCTCGAGACCAGGACGGGCTCCGCGTCCACGCCGTCGATGGTGACGTGGAGCGACGCCTTCTCCGCTTCCTCCGGCTTCATGCCGTCGACGCGGACGAGCCACGGCGCCCCGTCCGGCTCACCGTCGTCCTTCGTCCCGTCGATCGGGACGACGCTCGATGCCGTGAGCTCCTGCTCCGTCGCCGGATCCAGCAGCGTGACGATGTCCCGGATGCGGAGGTCCCCACCCGTGGGGCGCTTCCCGAGGATCAGCGTGGGCGCCGGCCCATACGAGGTGGCGCTGCCGGTCTTCAGGTCTTCCAGCCGATCGTAGGCGATCTCGGCTCGGTACCCGCCCTCCGACAGCTCGGTGAAGAGCGCGATGGCCGCGGCCTGCGCCTCACTCGCGTACACGGCCTCGTCCCACCCGAAGACCACGCTGCTGTTACCCTGGATCGCGTCGACGAGGTCGGTGGCCGCGGAGCCGAAGGTCTGGCACGCGTTGAAGACGACGACGGTATTGTCCAGCCCCGAGGGGTAGGTCTTGCGGAAGAACAGAGCGGTGGCGGCGATGTAGGTGGCGCCGGGCTTGTGCTTCGACTTGCTGACGTCGAGACCCTCCTCCTCGAGCGCGTGCGCCACCTCGGCGGGGGTCTGGGTCCCGCCTGCGGCCAGCGCCTCGACGGTGTTGATGACGACCATGGCGCGGCAGCCGGCCCCGTCGCACACCCGCTTCCCGTGAGACGTGACGTGCACCACCTGGTACGCCCCCCACCCCTTGAAGCTCGCCACGTCGACCGTGCGGTCCATCGCCGTGGCGTTCCCCTTGAACGTGACGCCGACCCCGTATCCGCGGGTGTTCTCCAGGATCGCCTGCACCGCGGGTCCCTCGTCGTACCCGCCGAACGACCACAGGAAGGGGGAGAGCACGAGCGCCCGCTTCTTGTCGAGGCCCTCTCCGACGACGCTGTTGTCGCGGCTCGGTACCGGCTGGCGCGGGATCACCGCGGACGGGAGCCGCCGCGTCCCCGTCGACCTCGTCGCCTTCCAGCATGATCCACGTGCCACGACCGCCGTCGAGCCGGAAGCGGATGGCCCCGTCGTCCGATTGGACCTCGGCCATCCCGGGCCGCGCCTGGAGCCAGGCCACCGCGTCGGCGGCGGACGTGCCGTCCACCAGCATGGTCACGACCGAGTCTCCGAGCGCGTCGCTGCGCTCGAGGATGTCGATGGGCACGCCGGACAGCGAGCAGGGATAGCCCTTCCTCTCGCATTCGTAGGGCGACTGCGGATTGCCCGTACTGGCGCTGTCGCCGGGGTTCCCACCGTCCCGGCGGGGTTCCCGGGCCCGCGGGACTCGTGGGGCTTTCGCCGCCGCAGCCGGCCACCAGGAGGAAGGCTGCGGAGGCCACCAAGGCCAGCCGTGACCGGCGGATGTCGACTCGCCTCATCGTACCTGCTCCTCCTCGTAGGGGATGTCGTCGGAATGGGGCCGGCGCGCGTGGGGCGCACCCTCCTGCCCTTCCGTGCGTCGTTGCGCGTCGAGAGGGGCCACGAGATCCGTGCAGCCACGTCGGGCGGGGGTACCCGATGGGCCCCGACGAGGAGGAGATTCCGCCGGCACCATGGACGATGCATCGAGGGTCGCCGTAGGTTGTGCCGGGTAGGCCAGACCCTCCAGTCGGTTCGTCATGGTACAATCCGCCGCCGCCCGCGAGACCGTGACCTCGCTGCTCGTGTCGGCAGAGGCCGACGACGAGGGCGTGTGGGACCGTCTGCTGCCGCTCGTCTACGAGGAGTTTCGCGTCCTGGCACGCAGGCAGTTGGCCCGTGCGGACGCACACGCCACGCTGGCCACCACCGACCTCGTGCACGAGGCGTACCTGCGTCTGGTGGATGGTTCGCGTGTGATGGCGAACGGGCGTCGCTATTTCTTCGGTGCCGCTGCCCGCGCCATGAGACATGTGCTGGTGGATCACGCACGACGGCGGCGGCGGGACAAGCGCGGCGGAGGCGTACGCCCTCTGTCGCTGAGGGCCGCACACCTCGTCGCGGAGCCCGACGAAGAACACCTGATCGAGCTGGACGAGGCACTGGGGGAGCTCGCCGACATCTACCCGCGCGCCGTTCGCGTGGTGGAGTGTCGCTTCTTCGCGGGATTGAGCGTCGAGGAGACCTGTGAGGTCCTCGGCATCGCCCCGCGAACCGTCAAACGCGACTGGGCGTTGGCTCGTGCCTGGCTGCAACGAGAGATGGCGGAGCACGAAGCGTGAGCGGCAGCCGGAAGCCCCCGCCGATCGAAATGCGCGAGGCGATCGCCGAGGTGTTCGCGGAGGCGGTGGAGCGCCCCGGGGCGGAACGCGCATCGTACCTCGATGACGCGTGCCGGGACCGGCCCGGCGTGCGGGCGGAGGTGGAGTCCCTCCTCGAGGCACACGACCGTGCGGAGGGGCTTCTCGATCCGCCCGACCCGGCGTGGGTCGTGGCGGCGCTGGGCGAAGTCGGACAGCCGGCCGGGACCGGAGAGCGGCTCGGGGCGTACCGCGTCCTGCGCGAGCTCGGGCGCGGGGGGATGGGTGCCGTCTACCTCGCCGAGCGCGCCGACGGGCATTTCGAGCAACGGGTGGCGCTCAAGCTCGTTCGCGACCCCTCCGGCTCGGTCGATCTGCGTGGAGCGGTTCCTGCGCGAGCGGGGCATCCTGGCTCGCCTCACGCACCCCAACATCGCGCGTCTGCTCGATGGGGGCGTGGCCGAGGACGGGCGGCCGTTCCTGGCGATGGAGTACGTGGACGGCACGCCGATCACCGAATACTGCGACGAGCACGGGCTCGACGTCGACGCGCGACTTCGCCTCTTTCTGGACGCCTGCGCGGCCGTGGCCTACGCGCATCGAAACCTCGTCGTGCACCGCGACCTCAAGCCGAGCAACATCCTCGTGGCGCGCGACGGTCGGGTGAAGCTGCTGGACTTCGGCATCGCCAAGCTCCTGGAGCCGGACACCGAGATGGGTGGTCCGACGCCTACCGTCACCGGCTTTCAGATGCTGACGCCGGAATACGCCGCGCCCGAGCAGGTGCGCGGCGAGCCGGTCACGACGGCCACCGATGTCTACGGGCTCGGCGCCGTCCTGTACGAGCTGCTCTCCGGACGTCGGCCGAATCGCTTCCGGGACCGGACGTTGGCAGAGGTCCTGCGCGTGCTCTCCGAGACGACCCCGGAGCCACCCAGCACCACCGCGACGCGGGCGAACGCGCCGAGGGGCGAGGGTGCGCACGCGGGGAGCCGAACGCCCGCCGAGATCGCGGCGGCCCGCGGTACGACGCCGGAGCAGTTGCGGCGGCGGCTCGCAGGCGATCTCGATGCCATCGTGCTGTCGGCCGTCAGGCAGGAGCCGGAGAGGCGCTACGGCTCCGCCGAGGCCCTGGCCGAGGACCTGCGGCGCCACCTCGCGCGTCGACCGGTGACCGCGCGGCGCGACAGCGCCTTCTACCGATTCGGCCGCTTCGCGCGTCGGAATCGGGTCGCGGTGGCCGCCAGCACGGTGGCCGTCGCGGCGCTGGTCGCGGGCCTGATCGGAACCACGTGGCAGGCGCGGGCGGCGTCGCGTCACGCGCTCCGCGCCGACCGCGTAAGCCAGTTCGTGGTCGGCTTGTTCGAGGCTTCGGACCCCGACCGGGCGAGGGGCGATACCGTCACCGCCCGCGGGCTTCTGGACAGGGGCACGGAGCGGCTGGAGAGCGGACTCGAAGCGGAGCCTGCGGTGCGCGCCGACATGCTCAACGTGCTCGGGAAGATCTACCAGAAGCTCGGGCTGTACGAGCAGGCGCGTCCGTTGCTGGAGGAGGCGAAGGAGACCCGGGAGAGACTCCTCGGGCCCCGGGACCTGGAGACCGCAAAGAGCGCGGCAGACCTGGCGTCCCTGCTCTACGACCAGGGCGAGTACGCGCCGGCGGAGGAGCTGGCGCGCGCGGTACTGGGGGTGCAGTTGGAGGAACTGGGGGCTGGCGACACCCTCGTGGCGGTGAGCATGGCGAATCTGGCCGCGATCCTCGACGCGGAGGGAGATCTCGCCGCGGCCGACAGCCTGTACCGGGAGAGCCTGGCCATCAACCGCAGGCGAGGCTCGCCCAACGCCATCGCCGGCAGTCTCAGCGACCTCGGCGTGGCGCTCTGGCGCCAGGGCAAGTATGCGGAGGCGGAGCCGCTCGCCGAGGAAGCGCTCGCGCTGCGCCGGGAGATCTACGGCGGCGACCACACGGAGGTGGCCGTGAGCCTCCTCAACCTCGCTACGATCCTCACGGACGCGGGGGAGTACGAGCGGGCGGAGCCCCTGCTGCGCGAGTGCCTGGCCATGCGTCGTAAGCTCCTCGGCGACCGGCACCCCCACGTCGCTCTCACGCTGAACAACTTGAGCCTGCTCCTTCGCTCGGAGGGGCGGCTGGAAGAGTCCGAGCAAGCGAACGAAGAGGCGCTGGCGATCCGACGGGAGACGTTGGGGGACGATCATCCCGAAGTGGCGGCGAGCCTCAACAACCTCGGGGTCGTGCTGTATCTCCAGGGGGAGTGGCGTCCGGCTGCCGATGCCTTCGAGCGGGCGCTCGCGATCTGGCGCAAGACGCTCGGCGAGACGCACCCGAGCGTACTCACCGGCCTCAACAACCTGGGTGCCGCTCGGCGCGAGCAAGGCGATCTCGACGGCGCGGAGCGCGCGCTCCGCGAGGCGCTGACGCAGCGCCGCAAGGCCCTCGGAGACGACCACCCGGACGTGGGCCAGAGCTACAACAACCTCGCCGAGTTGCTCGCACGAAGGGGCGACTACGAGCAGGCCGAAGCCATGTTCCGGCGCGCGCTCACGACGTGGCGAAGCACGCTCGGCGTCGACCATCCAACGGTTGCCGTGGGCCTGCTGGGCCTGGGTCGCATGATGAGCTCGCGCGGGCGCTGCGCCGAAGCGGAGCCGTTGTTGCGCGAGGCACGGGCGATTCGCGAGAAGAAGCTGGACCCGTCGGGCGTCTCGGTCGCCTACGCTCGCCTCGAGCTGGGAAGCTGCCTCGTCGCGTTGGGGCGCTTCGCCGAGGCCGCCCCGATCCTGCAGGCGAGCTACTCGACCCTTCTGGGGGCCAAGGGCGACGCCGACAAGGACACACAGCGAGCCAACCGGATGCTCGCCCGTGCGCGTGCCGCGCCGGGAAGTGCGGACGGGGCGCGACACTGATCGCCCCCGCCTACGCGGGCGCGCAGACCCCCTGCCCCTCCAGGTAGCCCTCCAGCAGCCGCTCGACGTCCTGGAGCGTCGTGGACTGGAAGAGCTCCGTGCGCAGCCGCCTCCCGTCCGGCAGTCCTTTCGTGTACCAGCCGAGGTGCTTGCGGAAGTCGATGATCGCCCGCTGCGCGTCGTGCTCGAAGGCGATGGCGTTTCGTGCGTGCTCGAGGCAGATCCGGAAGCGCTCCACGACGTCGGGCTCAGGGGGTACCGGCGCTCCGTCGAGCGCCGCCCTCGCCTCCCGGAAGATCCAGGGATCGCCGTGTGAGCCGCGCGCGATCATGACGCCGGCGCAGCCGGTCTCGTCGCGCATCCGCCGCGCGTCGTCGCCGCGCCGGATGTCCCCATTGCCGATCACGGGGATCTCCAGCGCCTCGGTCACGTCGCGGATCTCCGACCAACGCGCATCGCCACTGTACATGTCGGCCCGGGTGCGCGGGTGGATAGACAGCGCTCGGGCGCCAGCCTCCTGACAACGGAGGGCGATGCCCACGGGGTCCCGCGTACTCTCGTCGAATCCGCTCCGGATCTTGACGGTGGTGGGTAGCCGGGTCGCGTCGTCCACCGCGCGGATGATGCGCGCCACCAGGTCGAGGTCGCGCAGGCAGCCGGAGCCACCGTTGCGTTTCACCACCTTCTTGACGGGACACCCGAAGTTGATGTCCACGAAGTCGGGCGCGTGCAGCTCCTCGACGAAGGCCGCGGCCTCGGCCATCTGGGCGGGATCGGCCCCGAAGATCTGGATGCCGATCGGCCGCTCCGCTTCGTCGAAGCGGAGATACTCGTGCGAGCGTCGCGTGCCCATGACGATGCCGGCCGCGCTCACGAACTCGCTGACCACCACGTCCGCTCCGAACCGTCGGCACAGGCGACGGAACGGCGACTCGCTCACCCCGGCCTGGGGAGCGAGGAAGAGGGGCGTGATCGGCCCGGACAGGTGTCGGAGGAAGGTGGCCATGGCTGATGGGGAAGCTAAGGAGCGCGGCCGGTGCGGTGAAGCACCGGATGCTAGGCGCTCGCCGCGCGGCGTGTTAACATACGGAGCTATATACCCTGTGACAGAACGAATCCAAGCACGTTTGGAGGCGATACATGCGGCTCCGGGATCTCTTCACGGCCGACGTCGTGAAGCTCGACCTGCAGTCCGAGGTGAAGGACGACCTGCTCAAGGAGTTGGTTGCCCTCCTCGGCCTCGACGAGAAGTCCGAGGCGATTCTCTTCAAGACGCTCAAGCGGAGGGAGAACCTGGGTTCGACGGGCATTGGGCGCGGCATCGCGATCCCGCACTGCCGGTCGCTCGTGGTGAACCGGCTCCGCCTCGCGTACGGGCGTAAGCCGTCGGGCGTCGATTTCAACGCGATCGACGGCGCGCCGGTCCACAACTTCTTTCTGATCGTCGCGCCTCCGCTCGAGGTGTCGAACCAGTAC
This sequence comes from uncultured Gemmatimonadales bacterium, assembly GCA_963823035.1. Classification (GTDB taxonomy): domain Bacteria; phylum Gemmatimonadota; class Gemmatimonadetes; order Longimicrobiales; family Gaopeijiaceae; genus SZUA-318. Next base: position 129,893 of record CAWGKG010000005.1, on the reverse strand, counting down.
CTCCCCGTGCTGGGCAAGATCGCCCAGTTCGCCAAGGACTCGGAGGTCCCGGAGCGTCTCCTGGACCTGGACAGCGCCGACCAATTCCTGGAGCTGCTCGACCGGAAAGCACCTTGAGGGCCGCCGTGATGGACGCACAACTCACCACCCTCCTCGAGATCCAGGATCTCAGGGCGAAGGTGCGCGAGTTGGAGACGGAGTCCGGCGTGGGTGAGCTGGAGGAGGACGAGTTCGGCATCGTCCCCGCAGACGCGGTCGCCACGCTCCAAAGCCGCATCGAGGAGCTGGTGGGTCAATTGAGCCTGCCGGTGCGGCGTCGGTACGAGCGCATCGCCGACCACCTGGAGCGGGTGATGGTGCCCGTGATCGCCGGCATCTGCTACGGATGCTACGTCTCGGTCCCGGCCGCGACCGCCGGGGAGATGGATCCGAACGCGGAGCTACAGGCCTGCGAGCACTGCGGTAGGTTCCTCTACTTCCTGTCCTGAAGGCGTCCCGAACGACCTATTTCAGGACGTACATCTTCCGGAGTTGGCTCACCCCGTTCACGGTGAGCTGCATGAAGTAGATCCCGGACGCCACCTGGCGCCCGGAGAGGTCTCGCCCGTCCCAGAACGCCTCGTAGCGACCGGGCTGCGTGTACTCGAGATCCCGGACCTGCACGCCCTCACCCGACGGATGACCGAGCGCCACGGGGACGGCGACCATCTGTTGGAGGAGGTTGTAGATACGCAGGGTCACAACGGCCGGTCGTCCGTCGGCGAAGAGCTCCTCCGCGAGAACGAAGGGGATCTTTGTCTCCGGATTGAACGGGTTCGGGTAGTTCTGTTCGAGTTGGAATCCGTTCGCCCGCCCAGGCGGATCGCGTCCCGCCTCCTGAGCCGAGAGGGTGGCCGACGCGCCGCACGAGAGAAGGAGGACGGACAAGACGCCAAGCGTGCGCCTCATCATGACCTCCGCACAGAGGTGGCTGTGCAGTAACCGAGGATCGATCGCGCTCCAAGTGTGAAGCATACCGCAGCGACTCGCGCTCACCTCCATTGTACCGCGGGGTGCGAGCGGGGGTCAACTCTCTTCGCGGGATTGGACGCTTCCGACTCCGTTTCGGTTGCCTCGGCCATGCGAGCGCCGTGGACTCAGGTGCCGGTAGGCACGTCCCGGACAGGGCCCCGCCGGAGGGTGACCCCCGCCCCGTCGAAGTGGGCCAGGAGAGGCATGAGATGCCGGCGCGAGACGGGAAGCACGTCACGAAAGTCCGCGGGGGAAAGGTCCTTGCGACCCCCCAGCTCGTCCTGGATCGAGGCCTCCGCCCGCGCCAATACCTGCGCGTCGTAGAGGAGCCCCTCGGCCACCGTTGTCAGCGTCCCTTCTCCCTCCAGGTGGCGCAGGAGCTCGGGCAGGTCGGAACGCGAGCGTAGCGCCTCGGGCAGCTCTTCGAGGAACGGCGCCGCGAGGCCGGCCTCGCGATAGGCGATCCCCAGGGCCCTGCACGCCTCCACCTGGTCGTCCGTGGGCGTGGGACGAAAGCCGGGCCGTCGAGCGCCGCCCTGGGCCAGCTCGACCCCTCCCCGGGCGCGGAGCCGCTCCACGATCGCGTCGGCCAGCTCGGGTGGAGCCCATGCCGGGTGGGACGCACGGAGGCGGTCGAGCGGCACGGAAGGGCGTAGCGCCAGCCGTCGGTGGCCCTCCTCGAGCGCGGCCAGCACACCCGCCTCGGCCTCGGCGGCCACTTCCGCCGAGAAGGCCGTGACCCGAGCGGTGATCGCGCCGTCCGTGACCGCCGACGCCAGCGCGGCCTCGGCCTCGCGTGGCGTGCATCCCGCGCGCACGGGGAGGCTCCCGATGGGCACTCCCTCCCAACCGGCGAGGCGGAGTGCCGCGCGTACGGCCGGCGCCGGCACGGCCTGGATGAGGGCCTCGAGCGCGGCACGCTCCTGGGGCGTCCAGGCCCTTCCGCTTGGGTGGAGACGACTCCGCCACCACCCCACCTCCGATGGTCGTCACGGGCGAGTAGCTGCGCACGACGATGCGGTCGCCCGCGCGCGCCACCACGGGCGCCTCCAGGCGCAGCTGGACCCAACCGCGCTCGCCGGCCTCGACGGGCCCGTCGAGCGGAACGCAACGCGCCATGACCTCGGCCGTACCCACGTGGACCCGGACCCGGAGCCCATGCTCGATCCCCCACCGCGAGCCGGTCAGGATCCGCACGTCGGCCGTGAGCATCCAGGTGGGCGCCCACCCTTCCGCCCTCACGACCGTTGCGCCGCGCGCGATCGCACGGCGTTCGGCGCCGGTGAGCGCCACGGCCGTGCGCTCGCCGGCCCGCGCCTCCGCGACGTCGCGACCGTGCACCTGGAGCGACCGGATACGGGCGTCGGGGCCGTTCGGCAGGACGTGGACCCGCTCGCCCTGCGCGAGCGTTCCCGACCAGAGCGTGCCGGTGACCACCGTCCCGGTGCCCTGCAGGGTGAAGACGCGGTCCACGGGAAGTCGGGCGACATCCACCGCATTGCGCCGCCTGCCGCGGCGTGCCGCCACCCGCAGCGTGTCGAGGAGGGCTTCGAGACCGGTGCCCGCCGTCGCCGAGGTGCCCACCAGGGGAGCCCCTGCGTATCGCGTGTCGGCGAGGCGCGCCCGCACGTCGTCCTCGACGAGGCCATACCACTCCTCGTCGACCAGGTCGGTCTTGGTGAGCGCGACGACCATTTCCGGCACCCCGAGCAGCTCGACGATATCCAGGTGCTCAGATGTCTGCGGCATCACCCCCTCGTCGGCCGCGACCACGAGGAGGACGACGTCGATGCCGGTCGCGCCCGCCACCATCGTGCGCACGAAGTCCTCGTGGCCGGGCACGTCCACCACGCCGAGCTGGAGCTCGTCGTCTCCGGGGAGCTCGGCGAAGCCGAGGTCGATCGTGATGCCTCGCTCGCGCTCCTCGGGAAGGCGGTCGGGATCGACGCCGGTGAGGGCGCGCACGAGGGCGCTCTTGCCGTGGTCGATGTGGCCTGCCGTGCCGACCACGACCCTGGTGGCCCCGCTCAAGTCGCTTCCTCCTCGTCACCGGGGAGGAGGTCACCGAGGAAGCGGAGCGACTTGAGCGGCCGCTGCGCCACATGGAAGGCGACGAAGTCGGAGAGGAGCGCCAGGTGTCGGCGTGCGTGCGTGATCGGGGGGTCCAACCTCCCGGCGAGCAGGCCGTGGAGCTGCGCGCGGGCACCCGGTCCGACGCGTGGCCCCGCACCCCCCGCCCCGCAGGCGGCGCACAGGATGCCGCCGGCCGCGAAGTCGAAGCGTCCGATCTCCTCGGCGCCGAGCGGAGTGCCGCATCGCGTGCACACCTCCAGCTCGGGGGCGAAGCCGAACGCCTCCACGATGCGCCATGCCCCGGAGAGCGCGGCGGTCGCGATGCCCGCTTCCTGCACCTGCTCGAGCCCGTCCAGCGCGTCCTCCAGGGCCAGGTAGATCTCGGGGCGCGGCTCCTCGTCGGCGTGTGCGACCACGAGCTCCGCCACCGCGGATGCGCCGGCGAAGCGGAGGACGGAGGCACCGAGCCCGGAACGGAGGCGCGAGCACGCGAAGTCCTTCATGGTGTGCAGGTCCCGGTGCGGCTTCACGAAGGCGGTGAGCTCACCGGTGGCGAAGGTCGCGAGGGTGAGGCCACCCTTCCCCCCCTGCCGCGCACGCCGCGCGCCATCACGGCGAGCATGCCGTGCGACTCGGTGTAGAAGCGGAGGATGCGGCTGGTCTCGCCATAGGCGTGAGCGCGCAGGAGGATCGCCCGCGTGCCGATCGCCGTCATGGTCCGCGGTGCCTAGGAGAGCTGACGGAGCCGCCGGAGCAGCTCGGCACGTTGCGCCTCGTAGGCCCCGCGCTCCTCCGCCGACGGATCGGGGTTCGCCTCGAAAGCCTCGTCGAGCCGGGCTATCTCGAGGATCAGCCCCCTGCGCATCTCGCCCGTGGGCGCGGGTGCGCGCGGCGGGGTCCGCTTCTGCACGGCCCAGACGGCCACCGAGCCGAGGACGATGCCGAGGATCACCGCGAACCAGCGCACGGGTGGGGCCGACGGCTGTGCGGCTTCGACGAGCCGGGCGTTCGGTGTCCTTCAGGTTCAGGCCGCTGAAGCGGCGATAGGTGGAACCGGGCTCGATCTCGACCCGATCGCCGACCACGAGGCCGGGCGCGTCCATCGGCGGCGCGGGCTCGCGCACGAGGATCTCGAGGGTCTCCGTGGAGCCGGGGAGCGGAAGGTCGAGGAAGGGGTCGGGTACGTCGTAGCGGATCACGAACAGCCGCTGCCCGGGCGGCAGCGGCGTGCGCACCACCAGCTGTCCGTCCTCGACGGCGGCGGCTCCGGTGGCGAACTCCGCCTGGGCCACGGTGGGGTTCTCGATGCCGGCCGGCAGAGGGTAGCGCCAGATGAAGCCACCCTCCGGGGCGACGAGCGTGCGGTCCCCGTCGTTGCGGAGCTGGAAGAGGTCGGTCACCTGCCAGCGGTCGGCGTCGGCTTCGAGGAAGAGGTTGCGCACCTCGACGGGCAGTTCGGCACCACCGGCCGGCGCGGAGAGCGTGTCGTAGGCGTGGATCTCGTACAGCGAGTCGAGCTGTACCGCCATGTTGATCGGCGAGCCGAAATAGAGGATGCCGCTGTGGCGTACGGAGGCGAAATAGACCTCGGATCGTCCGGGGTCCGGGACCGTGGGCAGGCGAAAGGAGAAGGTCCCGTCGCCGGATACGCGCGTGGAATCGATCTCCCCCTGGCTCGCCTCGGCCACGTGATGCAGCACCACCGTGCCCGAAGTCAGCACGCTGTCGCCCACCATGACACGGCCGTGGAGCACGGGCTCCGCCGGAACCTGACTCGCCGCGGGAACGCGGGTCCCCAGCAGGAGGAAGAGGGCGACGACCCGGGGAAGTCGTCGCGCGAAGTCAGGGCGTGAAGCGGCCAAAGTCCTCGGGGTTCAGCCTGCGGAGATGCTCCTTGAGCTCCTCGGGTCCCATCGCTCCGGAGACGTCGATCTCCTCCACGGCACCCGGATCGACACCCGGCGCGGATTCGTCTTCGGTGACCTCAACGGATCCGTGCTCCAGCAGCTCTTCCTGGGCGAAGATTCGGGCGTCGACGCGGAGGGCCACCGCGATCGAGTCGGACGGACGGGCGTCCAGCGAGAAGACCTGACCGTTGCGCTGGACGATGAGCTCGGCGTAGTAGGTGCTCTTCTCGACCCGCGTGATGATGACCCGCTGCACCGAGCCACCCAACCCCTTCAGGACGGCGACGAGCAAGTCGTGGGTAAGCGGGCGCGCGAACTCCATCTCCGCGAGGTGCATCGCGATGGCGCTCGCCTCACCGGGTCCGATCCAGATGGGGAGCACGCGCTCTCCGCCGATCTCCTGGAGGATGACGACGGGGGTGTTCGTGGAGCGGTCGAGCCCGAGGCTCTGAACTCTCACTTCGACCAGCACCGCGCGGTGACTCCGACCTGAGGGGACTTCCGGGGACGTGCGGCCCCCGCGATTCCCAGACCAATACTCCGAAGGGCGGTCCGGGTTCGCTCCCGTCGTCGCCCGCCCCCCACCACGCGTTCGCGCTCCCTCACCGGGCCTCGGGAATCCCTCGTGCCGCGCGGTCGCAGGCGTCAGAGGCCCGTCGCGCGCCTCAGGTCGTCCGTTCGGTCGGTGCGCTCCCACGGGAAGAACCAGATCGGCTCCGTGGCCGACTCGAGGTCCGGGACCCGCTCCTCCGGCGTGCGCCCGAAGTGGCCGTACGCCGCCGTGGGCGTGAAGATCGGCTTGCGCAGCCCGAGGCGCTCGATGATGGCGAGGGGGCGGAAGTCGAACACCTCGTCCAGCGCGTCGCTCAGCGCGTCCTCGCTGACGCAGCCGGTCCCGAAGGTGTCCACGTGGATCGACACCGGGCTCTCCACGCCGATCGCGTAGGCGAGCTGGATCTCGCAGCGGTGCGCCAGCCCCGCGGCCACCACGTTCTTCGCGGCCCACCGCGCCGCGTACGCGGCGGAACGGTCCACCTTGGTGGCGTCCTTCCCGCTGAATGCCCCGCCGCCGTGTCGTCCCATCCCGCCGTAGGTGTCGACGATGATCTTCCGGCCCGTGAGGCCGGCGTCGCCGTGCGGCCCGCCGATGACGAAGCGGCCTGTGGGGTTGATGTGCACGATGCAGTCGTCGGGATCGTAGAGGTCACCCGGAAGGACGGCGGCGATCACCCGCGAGCGCAGCGCCTCGACCAGGTCGCTCTGTGCCACGTCCTCGCCGTGCTGGGTGCTGACGACCACGGTGTGCACGCGCATCGGGCGCGCTCCCTCGTACTCGACGGTGACCTGTGCCTTCCCGTCCGGCCTCAGCCAGGGGAGCTCGCCGCTCTTCCGCACCTCGGCCAGCCGATGCGTGAGCCGGTGCGCCAGGATGATCGGCGCGGGCATGAGCTCCTCCGTCTCGTCCGAGGCGTAGCCGAACATCATCCCCTGGTCGCCCGCGCCGCCGCGGTCCACGCCCATCGCGATGTCGGGGGACTGCTGGTCGAGGCTGGTGAGGATCGCGCACGTGTGCGCGTCGATGCCGTAGGCGGCGTTCGTGTAGCCGATCCGATGCAGCGTGCCGCGCACGATCTCCGCGACCGGCGCGTAGGCCTCCGTCGTGACCTCGCCGGCGACCATCGCCATGCCGGTGGTGACGAGCGTCTCGCAGGCTACGCGCGAGCTCGGGTCCTCGGCGAGGAGGTGGTCCAGGACGGCGTCGGAGATCTGGTCGGCGATCTTGTCCGGATGTCCTTCCGTGACGGACTCGGACGTGAATAGCGTGCGGCTCAAGGGTCGGCCCCGCTCGGTCGGATTTCGTTGGGTGACGGCGACGAAAACGCTATGCAATCACAGGGGTACCGACAAGCTCCAGCGCCCCGAGAACACCTTGAGGTCGACGGAGTCGCCGATGCCCTCCACCAGGCAGCGCGTGACGTCCTTGCTGGTGGGCGCGGCCAATGCCTTACGAGCCGCGCGGCGGGCGTCCTCGATGCGGACGTCGCGCACGACCTTCTTGATCTCGGGGAGGGAAGGCCACGCCATCGAGATGGCCGTGATGTCGAGTCCGAGCAGGAGGAAGGCTCCCAGCGGGTTGGCCGCCATCTCCCCGCACACGCTCACCTCGATGCCCGCCGCCCGCCCCACGCGCGCCACCTGGTGAAGCTGCCGCACCACGGCCGGATGGAAGGGGTTGTAGAGCTTGGCGAGCCGCGTGTTGGTGCGGTCCACCGCGAGTGTGTACTGCACCAGGTCGTTGGTGCCGATCGAGAAGAAGTCGGAGTGACGCGCGAGCTCGGCCGCGTCCAGCGCCGCGGCGGGGGTCTCGATCATCACCCCGAGCTTGTAGCCCGAGTTGAACGGGATCCCGTCCCGGCGCAGCGCATCCTCCTCCTCCGCGAGGAGCGCGCGCACCTGGCGGACCTCGTCCACGTCGTTGACGAGGGGGAGCATGATGCGCACGTCGCCGTGTGCCGTGGCCCGCAGCAGCGCGCGCAGCTGCGTGCGGAACAGCTCCGGCTCGTCCAGGCAGACGCGGATCGCCCGCCACCCCAGGAACGGGTTCTCCTCCTGGGGCATGTGCAGGAACATGGGGAACTTGTCCCCACCCAGGTCGAACGTCCGGATGGTCACGCTGTCGTTCGGGAAGGCCTCGGCGACGCGCCGGTAGGCCTCGTACTGCTCGTCCTCACCGGGCATGAGGCTGCGACCCACCACGAGGAACTCGGTGCGGAAGAGCCCGATGCCCTCGGCGCCGTACGCCCGGGCCTGCTCCGCATCCGCGGGAAGGTCGAGGTTGGCGCGCAGCGCGATCGGCTGGCCGTCCGCCGTCACCGAGTCCTGCTCTGCGAGGATGGCCGCCTCCTCCTCCCACAGGCGCAGGCTCCTCTGGCGGGCGCGGAAGGCCTCGCGGTCGCGCGCCTCCGGCGCGAGCACGATGCGACCGATGCGCCCGTCGAGGATCGCCTCTTGCCCCTCGCGCGCCATCTGCGTCACGCGGCCGAGCCCTACGACCGCGGGGATCTCCAGCGAGCGGGCCAGGATCGCCCAGTGCGCGGTGCGGGTGCCGAGGTCGGTGCCGATCCCCAGGACGTGCTCGGGGTCGAGGTGGACCGTGAGGCTCGGCGTGAGGTTGCGCGCCACCACGATCACGCCCCCCTGCTCGCGTGCCAGATCGGAGGGGTCGTGGTGGTCGAGAAGGCGATGCAGGACCCGGATCATCAGGTCCTCGAGGTCGTTGAGCCGATCGAGCACCATCGGCTGCGACGTCCGGCTCCACATCGCGTGCAGCTCGAGCATCCGCCACTCGAACGCGCGTTGTGCCGTGAGGTGGTTCTCCGAGATGTAGCGGGCGGTGCCCTCCACCACGGCGGGGTCGTCCAGCATGAGGAGCTGGGGATCGAAGATGCGCGCCTCCACGGGGCCGAGGCGCTCCCGTGTCATCTCCTGGACCTCACGGATTCGCCCCTTGGCCCAGCGGAGGGCGTCGGTGAAGCGGTCGAGCTCCTGGGCCACCTTCTCCTCGGGGACGGTCTCGTGCGGCACGTTGGGCACGCCCCAGTGGAGGATGAACACCTTGCCGGAGGCGATCCCTTCGGAAGCGGGGGAGCCGTCGAGGATGAGAGACACCGTCTACACCTCCTCGAACCCGCGGCCGACGAGGTCGCCGAGGGCTTCGAGCGCGGCGGTGGCGTCCTGCCCCGAGGCGCAGAGGAGCAGCCGGCTTCCCTGCTCGGCAGCCAACATGAGCACGCCCATGATGCTCTTTCCGTTCACCTCCAGGCCGTCCTTCTCGACCGTGATCTCGGCCGAGAACCTGCCGGCCGTCTTCACGAACTCGGCGGCGGGGCGTGCGTGCATGCCGGCGCGGTTCACGATCTGTACCTCGCGCATGACGCGTCCGTCGTCCGTCATTGCAGCCACCCCCACGTCGCGACGAGGGCGACGGCGGCCACCACGGCCACGGCCGTGGGCCGCCACAGCCGGTGCCCCACGAGCTCTCCGCCCACGAAGGCCGCGGCGGCCAGCCCACCCCACACGGCGCCGGCCTCGCCCAGCCCGCCTTCGCCGCCGAGGAGAGAGCCCACCAGCAGGCCGAGAAGGAGCGCAGCCAGGGCACGGACGCGTTCGGTCCAGGCGCTGAGCGACGCCCGCGTGAGCGACCGGGCCACGTCGCGGCCTTCGGCCAGCCCGGCACGGAATCCCCAGGCTCGCAGACCCAGGTGCCCGAGGTTGTAGACCACCAGGAAGACCATCACGGCCACCCAACCCGGCGCTCCGAGCCAGACGAGAGCCAGCGCGGCCATCGAGACCGCGGGAAGCCACGCCGCCCATACGAGCGCGTCGCCGAGCCCGCCGAGGGGGCCGCGCACGGCCGTCTTGAAGCGGCGGACGGATTCGGCGTCCTCGCCGTCGGCCTCGAGCCGGACCGCGGCGCCGAGCGCGACGCTGCACAGGTAGGGGTGCGCGTTGAAGTGCTCGAGGTGCCTGCCGAGCGAGGCCTCGAACGCCTTGGGATCGTCCAGGAAGATCCGCCTCAGCGCCGGAAGCATCGCGAAGGCGAAGCCGGATCCCAGCATCGTGCGGTTGTTCCACGATCCCTGGATGAGGAACGAGCGGGCGAACGCCGCCGCAAGGGCCCGACGCGTCAGGGCCGCCATCACAGGAACCGCGCTCCCGCCAGGCCGGCGGCGACGCCGAGGGCGAAGAGGAGGCGCCTGCGACGGAAGCCACCGAGGCTGCGCAGAAGGATGCCTGCCGAGACGGCTCCGCCCACCAGGAGGAGACCGAGGGAGTCCCCGGAGTCCAGCGGCCAGGCCGACGCGAGCAGGGTCACCGTGAAGCGGCCCGTAAGCGCGCCCACGAACGTGACGGCCGTGCCGCGCGCGAAGTCCAGGGCCAGGGCGCCCAGGTGGATCGCCACCACCCGCCCCGGCTTGCGTGGCGCCCGGCTCCAGGACGAAGCGTCCATTGAGCTTGCGCAGGACCGAGATCGTCGCACCGCCCACCTGCCCCCAGACGAGGCCGATCGCGGCGCCCAGGGGGATCGCCCCCGGGCCCGCCGCCGCCGTGGCGGAGGCGACGGCGACCACCGTGGCCGTCGCGCCCTCGGGGAAGCGGGCGCCGCCGGAGGGGAAGGACACGAGGAGGTAGAGCTCGAGCAGGGCGCCCACGAGGAGCCCCGTGGTGGCGTCGCCCACGACCCAGCCCGCGAACGCCCCGGAGACGAGCGGCCGGGACACCATGAACTGCCCCACCGAGGTGGCGTCCAGGGCGAGCACGCCGCCCAGCAGGGAGATCCAGACGAGCTCCATCACGATCCCAGCAGACCGTCGAGGGGCACCTTGTGGGCATCGGGCAGGTCCCGCGCGGATACGTCCACGCCCTCATCGGCCAGCGCCGAGAGGTCGGCACGGTCGCCTGCCGTCAGATGGAGGTAGCTCAGCACCTCGATGCGCTCCGGGCCGTGGTGCAGACCACCCACGTTCACCTTCTCTCCGCTCAGGTGGCCGCCGCGGGCAAGGCGCAGCATCGTGCCCACGTTCTTCGTGAGTAGGATGGAACGTGCCGGGTCGTTGCGCCACTCGGGCAGGCGGGCCTGGGCCCCGGCCACCGAGTCGAAGAGGACCTCCGCATCGCCCGCACCGAGGCGATAGAGCTCCTGCTCCCAGTCGCTCGCCGCGAGCTCGTCGTCGACCACCACGAAGCGGTCGGGGCGGAGGTAGTTGCCCCACCCCAGCACCACCTGGCCATGGATGAGTCGCTCGTCGATGCGGTAGAGGACGATCGGCATCCCCGTCAGCTCGCTTCCGGGAGACGACGGATCCCGTCGCGTCCCTTCCCCTCGAGCCGGGGAACGAGCTGCCCCAGCGGCAGGTCACGGTGGAAGACGAAGTCGAGGAGGATGGGGAGGTTCACGCCGCAAAGCACCGCGCGCCCCCCGCCGTCCTTGCACGACACCATCGCCGCCATCCCGCAGCTCCCCGACAGGAGGTCCGCGAACACGATGACGGGCCCGTCGCCCGCGAGCTGCTTCGAGGGCGCCCCGCAGCTCCTGCGGGCTCATCCCCTCGTTCGAGAGCGGCGTGAGGGAATCGGCGGCGCCACCCGCGATGCGCCGGACCGCGTCCACGAGGCCCGAGGCCATCGTGCCGTGCGCGACGACGATCCCGCGTGCGAGCGGCGGCGTGTTCCCGGTCTCACTCATAGTCCTGCTCCAGATACTCGCGGACGGGCTTCATCTGGTCCCGAATGCGCTGGTCGAAGGACTGCGCGGAGTGGATCCCCGAGTACTTCAGGAGGTGGTTCATGGCCACGACCTCGGAGATCACCGTGATGTTCTTTCCCGGATTGAGCGGCACGGTCACGCGCGGCACCCTGACGCCGAGGATCTCGGCCTCGTCCTCCTCCAGGCCCGTGCGCGAGTAGCTGCGCTGCCCGTCCCACAGCTCGAGTTGCACGACCACCTCGAGGCGCTTCTGCTGCCGGATCGCGCGGATGCCGAAGAGCGAGGGGATGTCGATGATCCCGATCCCCCGGATCTCCATGTGGTGACGCTGGAGCTCGTGACCGCGCCCGATGAGGACGTCGTTGCCCCGCCTGGAGACGAGCACCAGATCGTCGGCCACCAGGCGGTGACCGCGCTCGACGAGATCCAGCACGCACTCGCTCTTCCCCACCCCGCTCTCGCCCACGAAGAGGAGGCCGACGCCGTAGACGTCCGCCAGCGAACCGTGGAGGTTCGTCGACGGAGCGAGGGCGGCCTCGAGGAACGGCTTGAGACGCTGGTAGAGGTACTTCGTGCTCCGGTGGCTCAGGAGCACCGGGACGCCGCGCGCGGTGGCGACGTCCAGGAATTCCCGCGGCACCTGCTGACCCTTGCTGACGAAGATGGCCGGCACGTCGAACGCGCACAGGCGGTCGAGGTGCTCGCGCACGGTCTCGGGCGGGAGCGTGGCCAGGAAGGTCATCTCCGTCTCCCCGAAGACCCACATGCGGCCTTCGGGGACGCGCGCCGTGTAGCCCGCGAGCGCGAGCCCCGGGCTGGACACGTCCGCGTCCGAGGCCGGACGATCCAGGGGGACGTCCGGTGTGAGGAGCTCGAGGCCGAGGGTGTCGCGCTTCTGGTCCAGGATCTCCTGGACCGGGATGCTCTTCGCGCTGCCGGGGCTCGAGTTTTGGGTGTTTCGGCTCAACGTGCCTCTAGATGGGGGCTGGCTGCGCTATCCGGTCACTTCCTCGGAGATCCTGGGAGCCTGGTGGCTCTTGGCCTGCGCCCGCTGCCGCTTGAGCATGCGGCTGAGGCGGTCGACCACCTGGTCGAGAGCCGTCCGGAACTCCTCGCCCTCGCCATGGGCCACGACGGGCTCGCTCCGGTCCACGGAGAGGACGATCTCGACCTTCTTGGTACGCTTCTCTTCCTCGAAGACCACCTCTGCCGCGCCGACCCTGGGGTCGTACTTGGCGAGGCGCTCCATCTGTTCCTCGGTGCGCAGGCGAACGGAATCAGGGACATCGCAGTGACGTGCCGCGATCTGGACTCTCAACTCGGCCTCCGACTCGGAAGGTGACCTGATGCATTCAAGTTAGTCGGCGCGGGAATTCCTTACCACCCGGAGGAGGAAAGCCTCCATGGCGTCCGCGGACGCCTCCCAGGAGAAGCCCTCCGCGAAGCTCCGCGCCCCCCGCCCGAGGCGTTCCCGCAGCTCCGCATCCGACAAGGACTACCCCGATGCGGTCCGCGAGGGTCGCGACGTCTCCGTGCGGTACGAGGAAGCCGGTACGCCCGTCCACGACCGATTCGCGCAGTCCCGGAGCGTCGCTGGACACCGTGGGCGTGCCGCACGCGGCGGCCTCGAGGTTCGAGATGCCCCACCCCTCGTTCGGGGACGTCAGGACGTGCACCCAGCTTCGCCGGAACAGCTCCAGCTTGCGCGCATCGTCCACGAAGCCGAGGAAGTCGACCGCGTCCCCGACGCCCAGCTCCGCCACGAGCTCGCGCAGCGTGTCGAGGTGATCGCCCTTCCCCGCCACCAGCAGCCGGACGGGCCGCGCCCGCTCCGCTGCAGCGCCGCGACGGCCCGCACCACGAGGTCGACGCGCTTGTAGCGCTTCAGACGACCGAGGTAGAGCACCGTGGGCTCGTCGAAGCGCCCGAGCTCCGGCACCGGGGCGAGCGTCTCGAGGTCCACGCCGTTCGGGATGACCTCGATCGCGTCCCCGTCCATCCCGCGGCGGACGAGGTCGTCGCGCGTGCTGTGCGACACCGCCACCGTGGGCCGGCCCGCGAAGGCCCGCGGCACCGGCAGCTCGAGGAGACAGGTCGCCGCCGCCACCGCGAAGGAGGCCTCCTGGAAGGCCGTGCCCCCGAAGAGGTGGTGCACCAGGAGCGCGACGGGCGCCTCCGTCCACGTCGGGGTGAAGAGGGGCACCTTGTTCAGGTCCTCCACCACCACGTCGAAGGGCTCGGCGCGCAGCCGGCGGCGGTAGTAGCGAGGGGCCGCCAGCGAGAAGGTGTGACGTCCGCCCGTGCGGTGGACGGTCATCCCGTCGAGGCGCGCGCGCGGGGCCGCGCCCGGCCACGCCGGAGGCGAGGACCGTGACGTCGTGCCCACGGCCGGCGAGTCGGCCGAAGATCTCGTGGAGATGCGTCTCGGCGCCGCCGGCCTGCGGGTTCTCCCGGTCCTGCCAGTTCACGACCAGGATCCGAAGGTGAGAGCGGACCTCGGGAGGCGTCACCCCTTCGCCTCGGGCAGCCCCTTGTAGAGGGCGTCCATCACCCCGTTCACGAAGCGCGGCGAATCCGGGCCGCCATACTGCTCCGCGAGGCGGATCGCCTCCTGGATGGAGACCTTGGGCGGCACGTCCTCCACGAAGAGCAGCTCGGTCGCACCGACGCGCAGGACGGCACGGTCGAGGGTGGAGAGCCGCTCCAGCCTCCAGTTCTCCAGCGCCCCCTGGATCGCGGCGTCCACCTCCGCCAGGTGCTCGTCCATGAGCGTGAGCAGACGGCGCACGTAGGGGAGCCGGCGCGGCGAGATCCGTCGCAGGGCGGCCGCGTCCACGAGCGCGTCGCGCAGCCTGCCCCCCCGCCCGGTGCTCTCCCACTGGTAGTGGACCTGGAGGGCCCAGGCGCGGGCGCGGCTGCGGTCGATGCGCTCGGCGCGTCCCAGCGCTTCCCGTCCGGCGATCACGCGAGCTCCGCGCTCCTGTAGAGGTCGGCCATCTCGGCGGCCGCGAGCGCCGTCTCGTATCCCTTGTTCGACGGCCCGTCCGCGGCGCGGGCCATCGCCTGCTCCCGCGTGTCCGTCGTGAGCACGCCGAAGAGCACGGGAATGCGCGACGCGCGCGCGACCGCCCCCAGGCCGCGGCTGGCCTCCGCGCACACGTAGTCGAAGTGCGGCGTCTCTCCACGGATGACGCATCCCAGGGCGACGATGGCGTCGCTCCTGCCGCGCTCCACGAGGCGCGCCGCCGTCTGCGGCAGCTCCCACGCCCCGGGGACGCGCAGCACCTCCACGTCCTCGTCGCGCGCGCCGTGCTCGGCAAGGCAAGCGAGGGCGCCCTGCAGCAGCCGGTCGGTCACGTCGGCGTTGAAGCGGGCGACGACGACGGCGAAGCGCAGTCCTTCGGCGCGCACCGAGCCGCGGCGATCCGCTGCGGAGCTCCCCTCGGAGCTCAAAGGATGTGTCCCAGCTTGGAGCGCTTCGTGGCCAGGTACCGCTCGTTGTGCTCCCCGGGCACGATCTTGAGCGGCTCGCGACCGGTGATCTCGATGTCGTAGCCGTCGAGTCCCACGATCTTGCGCGGGTTGTTGGTCAGGAGGCGGATCGAGCTGAGGCCGAGGTCGAGGAGGATCTGCGCGCCGATGCCGTAGTCGCGCAGGTCCGGTTTGAACCCGAGCCGCTCGTTGGCCTCGACGGTGTCCATGCCCTCGTCCTGCAGCGAATACGCGCGGAGCTTGTTGCCGAGCCCGATCCCCCGCCCCTCCTGGCGCAGGTAGACGATCGCGCCGAGCCCCTCCTCCTCGATCTGGCTCATGGCCGCCGCGAGCTGCTCCCCGCAGTCGCAGCGCAGCGACCCGAACACGTCGCCGGTCATGCACTCGGAGTGCATGCGTACCAGGACGTTCGCCTTCCCCGCGACGTCGCCCTTCACCAGCGCGAGGTGCTCGCGCTGGTCCACGATGCTCTCGTAGCCGATGACCTTGAAGCTCCCTGCCTTCGTCGGCAGGTCGGCCTCTGCGATCCTGCGCACGAGGCGCGTCTTCGTCAGCCGGTGGGCCACCAGCTGGGCCACCGTGATGAAGCGCAGGTCGTGCTCCTCCGCGAACGCCTCGAGCTCCGGGCGGCGTGCCATCGTGCCGTCCGCGTTGAGGATCTCGCAGATGACGCCCATCGGCTCGAGGCCGGCGAGGCGCGCGAGATCGACGGCGGCCTCCGTCTGCCCGACACGCCTGAGGACGCCGCCCGGCTTGGCGCGCAGGGGGAACATGTGCCCGGGTCGGCGCAGGTCCGTGGACTTCGTGCGCGGGTCGAGCAGCACCTGGATCGTCTTCGCGCGGTCGTGGGCGCTGATGCCGGTCGTGACGCCGTAGCGCCGGTGCGCGTCCACCGGGACCGTGAACGCCGTCCCCTGCGGGTCGGTGTTCGTGTCGGCGACCGGCGGAAGGTCCAGCTCGTCGGCGCGCTCGTTGGTCATCGGCACGCAGATGAGCCCGCGGCCGTACTTGGTCATGAAGTTGATGTGGTCCGGCGTGATGCATGCAGCCGCCATGACCAGATCACCCTCGTTCTCTCGGTCCTCGTCGTCGGCCACGATGACCATCCGCCCACGGCGGATGTCCTCGATGGCGTCTTCGACACGGTCGAACGACATGCGGTCCCCTTTCAGCCTTCGAGGCGAGCTTCGGCCCGTCCGCCCCTGGCCAGGATCTTCCCAACGTACTTGCCGATGAGGTCGCCCTCCACGTTCACCGCGTCCCCGGGCCCCAGCCCACCGAGGTTCGTGTGCTCGAAGGTGAAGGGGATGATGCCGATCCGGACCACGTCCTCCTCGGGGAGGTCGCTCACCGTGAGGCTCACGCCGTTGAGCGCGATGGATCCGTGCAGGATCGTGGTACCCGCCACCTCGGCAGGGATCCGGAAGTCCATGAGCCAGTATTCGCCATCTTCTCGAATCTGGACGAGATGACCGACTCCATCCACATGTCCCTGAACGATATGGCCGTCGAGACGAGTATCCATATCGCATGGCGCGCTCGAGGTTCACGGCGGTGCCCGCCGCGTATCCACCGGCGATGGTCCGCTCCAAGGTCGTGCCGATCACGTCCACCGCGAAGGTGTCGTGGTCCGCGAGCACGGCGGTGAGGCACGCGCCGTCCACGGCGATCGAGTCGCCGGGCGCGAGCTCGCCCGCGAAGGCGGGCGCCTCCACGACGAAGCGGCGCGTGGTCTCGAGGTCCTCGACGCGGCGGATCCGCCCCGTGCTCTCGATGATGCCGGTGAACATCACATCTCCTTCCGATCCAGAACGATGAGCGTGTCGCGTCCCCACCCCTCGGGGGGGAGCACGCGATGGAAGTCGTCCCAGGGAAGGTCCTCGGCATGGGGGCCGAAGGCGGCCAGCCCACCTTTCCCGAGCGCCCGGGGAGCGACCAGCAGGTACAGGCGGCCCACGAGCCGGTCCCGCAGGAGGGAGGCGGCCAGACGGGCACCCCCCTCGCACAGGATCGAGCCGATACCGAGCCCGCGACAGATGCCCAGGACGGCTCGGAGGTCGAGAAGCGATCCCTCGCCGTCCACGGGGTGCACGTGGGCCCCGGCGACCTCGAGGCGCTCCAGGTCCCCTTCGGGTGCGTCGCGCCGCGTGAAGACGTGCACGGGTGCCGTGTCGGCTTCCGCGAAGAGTGCCGCGTCGGACGGGAGGCCCGCCGCCGGGTCGAGGAGCATACGCCGCGGTGGGACGCGACCTGGAGGAGCCAGTCGCACGGTGAGGCGCGGGTCGTCCGCGCGGGCCGTGCCCGCACCCACGAGGAGGGCTTCGAACCCGGAGCGGAGTCGGTGGACCAGGCCGTCGGCCTCGGCCCCGGTGATGCGCGTACGCTTCCCCGGCGCGCTCGCGATGCGTCCGTCCAGCGTCATCGCCAGCTTGAGCGCGACGAAGGGCGTCTCGTGTCGGTGCCGGTGGAAGAAGGACGGGTTCTCGGCGAACGCCGTGGCGTCGTCCCACACCGGGCCCACGGTGTCCACACCGGCGTCGGAAAGCGTGCGCGCCCCACCCCCGGATGCCGCACCGGGATCGGCCGCGCCGAAGACGACGCGGCGTACGCCGGCGCTCAGGAGCGCCTGGGTGCAAGGCGGCGTCTTGCCCTGGTGGTCACACGGCTCCAGGGTCACGTAGGCGGTGGCGCCTTCCGTGCGGCCCAGCGCGGCCTCGAGGGCGACGACTTCGGCGTGGGGTCCGCCGAACTCACGGTGCCACCCCTCCCCCACCACCTCGCCGTCGCGCACCAGGACGCAACCCACGAGCGGGTTGGGGTGGACCCGTCCCCACCCGGAACGGGCGAGCCGTCGGGCGCGCTCGAGGTGCGCTTCGTCCGCGGCGGAGAGGATCCCGGATCGGGACACTCGGGGGACTCCTGTGCGCGGGGTGATCGGTGTCCGGTCCCGGACACTAGATGGTCAGTCGGAAGGCCACGCTGCCATAGAAGTTACCGCCAGTGGGGTCGAAGGGTGCACCCCGGTACTCGGTCACCGCGTCGAATCCGCCGGCCCATCCCGACCTCGGCCGACAGTTGCAGCACGAGGAAGTTCATCGCGGCTCCGGCGAACCAGAGCCTGCGCGAGCTCTTGAACGACCCGTCCCCGATCGTGATCGGCGCTGCGTCCGTGGCGGCGACGATGTCGGCGCTACCCGAGTAGCGGTCCCAGCCCATCCCCAACAGCACGCCGACGGCCAGGAGGTCCTTCCCGACCGTGGCCCGGATCGAAGTGACGGTGGGGTCCACCGTGACCTCGCCGCCGCCCGGGCCCTCTGCCGAGCCGTAGGTGACCTGCCCGAGCATGCGTCGCGAGACGGAGACGGAGACGCCCGGCAGCGTGAACGACTCCCGCAGGAGCCCGAAGCGCGCACCGAGTGTCAGCGCCGTCGCCTTCCCGTCGAATCCCTCTCCGGTGGGGAGGAACACCAGGCTGCCGTGCGCCAACAGGTCCAGGCTCAGGAAGCCCCCCACGGTCGGCAGGAGCTGGAAGCCGTCGAACAGCCCCGCGGTGACACCACCCCGTAGGGAGGGCACGATGAAGGAGGCCTCGCGCGAGGGCTCGGAGCCGGGGTCCGCCAGGTCGGGGAGTCCCAGGTGTGCGAAGGCGGCGCGGACCTCGATCGCGATGCGCGGGGTGGTCCCCAGCCGCCTCCCGAGCGTGCTGGCGCTTCCCGCGACCTCCGGGCCCAGCCCGGACATGAGGCCGAGGTGGCCCTGGAGCGCCCGGGCGGTCACTGCGAGCTCGGCGCAGCGCACCACGTCCCCGCCGGCGTCGCTGCAGGAGGTCGCGAGTCGGTCCAGGCTCTGGGCGGTCAGCCGCCCGGGGAGGAGGGCCGTCGCCACCGCGAGGAGCGCGGCCAGCGACGCGCGCTTCCGCCTCATCCGACGTACCGAACGCCGCGTCCGGCTTCCACCCGCCCGATCCGCCATACGTCCACACCCGATTCGCGAACGCGCGCCGCGACCGCGTCCGCGTCCTGCGGCCGCACCACGGCGATCATGCCCACGCCCATGTTGAAGACCCGATCCATCTCGCTCCGCTCTACCTTTCCGCCCTCCTGCAGGGTCCGGAAGACGGGGGGGACTTCCCACGCCGCGCGGTCCACGACGGCGCCCAGGCCGTCCGGAAGGACGCGGGGGAGGTTGCCCGGAATGCCCCCGCCGGTGACGTGGGCCAGCCCGCGGACAAGGTCGTCACGCAGGATCGGTGCCAACGTATGCAGATAGCTGCGGTGGATGGAGAGCAGCTCGTCCGCCACGCTGCGGCCCGTGCCGGGCAGCTCGTCGTCGACGGAGAGCCCCATCGCGTCGAAGACGATGCGGCGGGCGAGCGTGTAGCCGTTCGTGTGCAGGCCGGAGGACGCGAGCCCGAGCAGGACGTCGTCGGCCTCGATCGTGCCGCCGTCCAGGATGCGTCCTCGCTCGACCAGCCCGACCACGAAGCCCGCGAGGTCGTACTCGTCGGCCGCGTAGAAGTCGGGCATCTGCGCCGTCTCGCCGCCGAGCAGCGCACAGCTGTTCTCCTTGCACGCCAGGGCCACGCCTCCGACCACCTCGGCGACCACCGCCTCGTCCATCTCGCCGGTGGCGAGGTAGTCGAGGAAGAAGAGCGGACGGGCGCCCTGCACCAGGATGTCGTTCACGCAGTGGTTCACGAGGCACTGGCCGACGGTCTCGTGCCGGCCGGCCTCGAACGCCACCTTCAGCTTGGTGCCCACGCCGTCCGCCGAGGCGACCAGGACGGGCTCGGCGTGGCCCTCCGGCACCTGGTAGAGCCCGCCGAAGCTGCCGAGCTCGGAGAGCGTCCACCGGTCGCGGGTCGCGGCCACCAGCGCCTTGAGCCGCTCCTTGGCACGCTCGGCCGCGTCGAGGTCGACCCCGGCGGCGCGGTAGTCCATTCCCCCGTGGGTCGGCTCAGACACGGTGCCCGTCCACGCGCGCCTCGAAGGCGGTCATCTCCCGGAACTCCCGCACCCGCTCGGCGACGTCGGAGGCCTCGAGCGTCCTGAAGCGGTCCACGCTGAAGTCCTCCACCGCGTACGAGCCCATCGCCGAGCCGAAGACCATGGCGCGCCGCAGGTCGTCGGCGTCGATCGAGCCGACGGACGCCAGGTAGCCCATGAAGCCGCCCGCGAAGGCGTCGCCCGCCCCGGTGGGGTCGAAGACCACCTCGAGGGGGTACCCGGGCGCGAAGAACACCCATCCGTCGGCGAACAGGATCGCTCCGTGCTCGCCCTTCTTCACCACGACGGTGGTCGGGCCCCGGTCGCGGATCCAACGCGACGCCTTCAGGAGGTTCGGCTCGTCGGCGAGCTGCCGCGCCTCGGCGTCGTTCACCATCAGGATGTCCACCCGCTCGAGCAGCGCGAGCAGCTCCTTGCGGTTGCCCTCGATCCAGTAGTTCATCGTGTCGCACGCCACCACATCGGGGGCGTCCACCTGGTCGAGGACCTGGTGCTGGAGCGTGGGATCGATGTTGCCCAGGAAGACGAAGCGCGAGTCCCGGAAGCCCTCGGGGATCCTCGGTTGGAAGTCCGCGAACACGCCCAGGCGCGTCGCCAGCGTGTCCCGTGAGTTCAGGTCGTAGTGGTAGCGGCCGGCCCAGAAGAAGCTCTCGCCCGGAGCCCTCTCGACGCCCGCCAGGTCCGCCCCCCGCGCGCGCAGGAAGTCGAGGTCGCCCAGCGGATAGTCGTCCCCCACCACGCCCACGACCCGTACGGGGCTGAACACGGTGGCGGCGGCGGAGAAGAAGACCGCGGAGCCGCCGAGAACGCGCTCGGCCTTGCCGAAGGGCGTCTCGACCGAGTCCAGCGCCACGCTGCCGACACAGAGGATGGACATGACCGGGGGGTTGGGGAATCAGGCGGCGTCGTCGTCCACGGCGCGATCCATGCGCTGTGGGGCTTCGATGCCGAGGAGCGCCAGGCCGTTCCGCAGGACGATCTGGAGCGCGCGTGCCAGGACGAGGCGGGCGGCGCGGAGGGCGGGATCGTCCACGAGGACGGCGAGGTCGGGGTTGCGCGTGGGATTGCCCGCGTGGTACCACGAATTGGCCGCGCCGGCGGTCTGCTCGAGGTAGTCGCACACCACGTGCGGGGCCGCCTGTTCGGCCGCCCGCACCACCGTCTCCGGGAACTCGCCGAGGTGCTTCACCAGCTCCCGCTCGAGCTCGTGGGTCAGCAGCGCCAGGTCGACGCCGTCCGTGTCGATCTCCTCCGGCGCGAGGCCCGCCCTCGCGAAGATCGAGCACATGCGCGCGTGGGCGTACTGGACCTTGTAGACGGGGTTCTTGTCGGACTGGTCGAGCGCCACGTCCAGGTCGAACACCAGGTGGCTGTCCGGCTTGCGCATCTGCAGGAAGTAGCGCGCGACGTCCACGCCCACCTCCTCGAAGAGCTCGCGCAGCGTGGTGTAGGCGCCGGCACGCTTGGAGGCCTTGACCTCCTTCCCGTCCCGCTCCACGCGCACCATCTGGTGGAGGACGTACTCGGGATACCCCTCGGGGCAGCCGAGCGCGCGCAGGCCGGCGTGCACGCGCGCCACCGTGCCGTGGTGGTCCGAGCCCTGGACGTTGATGACGCGGTGGAAGCCGCGTCCCCACTTGTCCATGTGGTAGGCCACGTCCGGCACGAAGTACGTCGGGGCGCCGTTGCCCCGGATCATCACCCGGTCCTTGTCGTCCCCGAACTCGGTCGTGCGCAGCCAGATGGCGCCGTCCTTCTCGTAGACGTGTCCGGTCGCGCGCAACGCTTCCACGGTCTCGTCGACCTTCCCGGCGTCGTAGAGCGACGACTCGAGGAAGTAGTGGTCGAAGTGGACGCGGAACTCGCCGAGGTCCCGGTCCTGCTCGGCGCGCAGCACGTCCACGGCGTAGTGGCGCATGGCGTCGAGCGCCTCGGTCGAGTCGTCGTCGAGCCAGCGGTCGCCGTCCCGCTCGGCGAACGCCTGCGCGATCTCCCTCACGTACTCGCCGCGATAGCCGCCCTCGGGGATCTCCACGTCGCGGCCGTGAAGCTCCTGATACCGCAGCCCGCACGCTCTCGGCGAGGCGGTCCATCTGCAGGCCCGCGTCGTTGTAGTAGTACTCGCGGTGGACCTTCCACCCGGTCCAGTCCATGAGCGAGGCGATGGCGTCGCCGAGGGCGGCCTGGCGACCGTGCCCCAGGTGGAGCGGGCCGGTCGGGTTGGCCGAGACGAACTCGACCATGAGCGGTTGCCCCTGGCCGCCGTCGGTGCGCCCGAACGCCTCGTTCGCCTCGAGGATCGTGTCGAGGACGGAGGCCACGGTGCCTGCGCTCAGGCGGAAGTTCAGAAAGCCCGGGCCCGCCACCTCCACCGCGGTGACGCCGGCGGCCTCGAGGTCGAGTCGGCCGGCGAGCTCCTCCGCGATCTGCCGGGGGGGCCGCCCGAGCCGCTTCGCGAGCGTGAGCGCGACGTTCGTGGCGACATCCCCGTGCGAGGGGTCGCGCGGGCGCTCCATGCCGATGCGCACGTCGTCCACGCCGAGCTCCGCGAGCGCCTTCTCCAGCGCCGCGCGGATGGCGTCCTGCGCCGCCTCGCTCAGGAGCCCTCTCCCGACGTCGACGGGGGCTTCTTCTCGGGCGCCTTCGCCGGCTCCGCCTTCGCGTCGCCGCCGCCCTTCTCCGAGGAGGCCCTCTTCTTGTAGTCCTGGCTCCGGGAGTCGGTGATGTAGAACCCCTCTCCCTTGAAGAGGAAGCCGGCGCCGGCGGAGATCTGACGCTCGGCGGGGCGCCCGCACTCCGGACACTTCGCCCCCGGATCGTCGGAGATCCGCTGGAAGACCTCGAACTCGTGCCCTTCGGGGCAGCGGTACTCGTACGTGGGCATGGCTGCCTGGCGGCGTGGAACCGTTGGGTGACAACAGCCCAGAAACGTAACCAACAGAGGGGGTTGCGACTACCACCGTCAGGCGTCGTAGCTGCCCCACTCCCTGCGCAGGACGTCGCTGATCTCGCCGAGCGTGCAGTCGGCCTTCACGGCGCGGATGATCGGGGGCATCAGGTTGTCGCTCCCGCGTGCCGCCTCGGCCACGGCGGCGAGCGCGGCGCGCACGTCCTCGCCGTCGCGTGCGCCCCGCCGGGCGGCGAGGGCCTCGCGCTGACCGCGCTCCAGGGCGCCGTAGTCGGGCTGGCCGATGCGGGGTGGGCCCTCCTCCTCCGCGTGGACGTTCACGCCCACCACGGAGCGCGCCCCCGACTCCACGTCCTTCTGCCAGGCGTAGGCGGCCCTGTGGATCTCCTCCTGCATGAAGTCGATCGCCCGCGCCGCGCCGCCGAGCTCCTCGATGCGCTCGAGGTAGCCGCGCGCCCGGCTCTCGATCTCGTCGGTGAGGGCCTCCACGAACCAGGAGCCGCCGAGCGGATCGACCGTGCGCGCCACACCGGACTCGGAGGCGAGGATCTGCTGCGTGCGCAGCGCGATGCGCGCGGACTCCTCCGTCGGGAGCGCGAGGGCCTCGTCGTAGCCGTTCGTGTGCAGGGACTGCGTGCCCCCCAGAACGGCCGCGAGCGCCTGGACGGCGACGCGCACCACGTTGTTCAGGGGCTGTTGCGCCGTGAGCGTCGAGCCGCCGGTCTGCGTGTGGAAGCGCAGGCGCGCGGAGGCATCCGACGCGCCGTAGCGCTCGCGCATGAGGCGCGCCCACAGGCGGCGTGCCGCGCGGAACTTCGCCACCTCCTCCAGGAAGTCGTTGTGCGCGGCGAAGAAGAACGACAGGCGCGGCGCGAAGGCCTCCAGCTCGATGCCGCGCGCCAGCGCCTGGTCCACGTATTCGAGGCCGTTGGCGAAGGTGAAGGCGACCTCCTGGGGGGCCGTCGAGCCCGCCTCACGGATGTGGTAGCCGGAGATGGAGATGGGATTCCAGCGCGGCACCTCCCGCGCGCAGAACGCGAGGATGTCGGAGACGAGGCGAAGCGACGGGGCCACCGGGTAGATGTACGTGCCGCGCGCGACGTACTCCTTGAGCACGTCGTTCTGCACCGTGCCGGAGAGCTCCGAGCGCGGCACACCCTGCTCGTCGCCCAGCGCGACGTACAGCGCCAGGAGGATCGCGGCCGTGCTGTTGATCGTCATCGACGTCGACACGCGGTCGAGGCGGATCTCCCGGAAGAGCGCGCGCATGTCCTCGAGCGAGTCGATGGCCACGCCCACCCGCCCGACCTCGCCGGCCGCCATCGCGGCGTCGGAGTCGTAGCCCATCTGCGTGGGGAGATCGAAGGCCACCGACAGCCCCGTCTGCCCGCGCTCGAGGAGGTATCGGAAGCGTGCGTTGGTCTCCTCGGCGGTGCCGAACCCGGCATACTGGCGCATGGTCCAGACCCGGCCGCGGTACATGTCCGCGTAGACGCCGCGCGTGAACGGGAAGGCGGCCGGCTCCTCGCCCTCCGCGCCCGGGGGGCCGTAGACACGATCGACGGGGATGTCGCTGTCCGTCACCCACCCGCGGTCGTCCGTCATCCCTCCTCCTCCTCGGGTGCGACGAAGTCGACGAGGATCTGGTCCTTCTCGACGGCCTGCCCCGGCTCGACGTGGATGCGCGCCACCACGCCGGCCACCTCGGCCTTGAGCTCGTTCTCCATCTTCATCGCCTCGACGATCACCATCCCCCGGCCCGCCTCGACCGCGTCGCCTTCCTCCACCTCCACCTTCACGACCAGGCCCGGCATCGGGGCGCGGATCGGCTTGGGACCGCCCGGCCCCGAGGGCGCGCCGGTCATCTCGCGGATGACGCGCGTGCGCTCGTCGATGGCCTCCGCCCGGTAGCGCCGCCCGCGCAGGTGCAACTCCCACGTCCCCCCTCGGTCCCGGCTCGCGAGCAGGCGGTAGGAGGCACCGTCCAGCATCAGGCTGTGCAGCCCGGTGCCCTCCACGTGCGCGAGGTCCGTTTCCATCGGCGTCCCGTCCACCAGGACGCCGTCCGGGCCGAGCTCGACCTCGAACGTCCGCTCGCCCACCGTCACGAACCAGCGCATCAGCGCTCCGCCTCGAAGACGGCCACGGTCTCGACGTGGACCGTCTGCGGGAAGAGATCCCACGCACGCGCGTCGACGAGCGCGTAGGTCGGGGCCATCCGCTTCGCGTCCCGCGCGAGGGTGGCCGGGTCGCAGCTCACGTAGATCACGCGGCGCGGGCGGTGGCGGAGGAGGATCCCGGGAATCTCCTCCGCCACGCCGGTGCGGGGCGGGTTGAGGATCACCAGGTCGGCGGGGAGGGATGCGTCCAGGCACGCCTCGACGGCGCCCTCCACCATCTCGAAGCCGTCCGGCGGGTCGTGTCGGGCGGCGGCGCACGCCTCGCGGTCACGCTCGATCCCGGTCACGCGCCACCCCGCACCTGCCAGCGCCCGCCCGTAGACCCCTACGCCGGCGTACGCGTCGACGGCGCGTTCGCCCGACCCCGACCGGTCCAGCACGTGCGCGACGAGCGAAGCGGCCGCATCGCGGTTCACCTGGAGGAAGGCGTGCCCGCCCACGAGGAGGCGCTCCTCGCCCCGCGACTCGTGGAGCTGCGCGCCGGCCACGAGCCGGGCGTGCGCTCGATTCTCGGGCTGGTGCCAGACCGCGCGGATCGCCTGGACGCGTTCGATCAGGTCGCCCGGATCCCATCCTTCCCGCCCCCCGCGCACGACGAGGAGGGCGCCCTCGTCCACGGCGCGCAGCGTCAGGCGCAGCTCGCGCGCGCTCGGGAGGGGCCACGGCGACCCGGGTCGCCAGGTGGCGCGCAGAGCGGTCCAGGCCTCGAGGATTCCGGGCTCGGGAAGGAGGCACTCGCCCCGCACGTCGACGATCCGGTCGGGGTCCCCGAGGGCGTGGAAGCCGGCCACGACGCGACCGGTGCGGAGCCGCCGCACCGTGAAGGTGAGCCGGTTCCGGTACCTCGTCCGGAGCGGCGAGGGCGTGACGGCCGGCGGCTCGATCTCGATGCCACCGATGCGCAGCAGCGCGTCGGCCACGAAGCGCCCCTTCCAGGCGAGCTGCGCGGCGTAGTCCAGGTGCTGCAGCGCGCATCCGCCGCAGCGGTCGAAGAGCGGACAGGCCGGCTCCACCCGCTCGGGAGCGGGCTCCACGAGATCGACGAGCGTCGCTTCGGCCCACCGCTTGCGCACGCGCACGACGCGGACGTCGGCGACGTCGCCCGGCGCCGTGCGGGGCACGAAGGCCACCCGCCCGTCCGGGAGGTCCGCGACCCCCGCCCCGCTCGAAGCGAGCGCGCGGATACGCACGCGCTCCAGGGCGCCACCCCCTTTCGCCGAGGGTCGAGCGCTCACGGACGCCAGGGCCATCCGGAGCGCCCTCCACGCGGACATCGCGGCGGCCCCGGCGCTTCCGTTCCCGATCCTCGGCGTCCGGTGACGGCGGCGGTCGTCCTCCTCCAGGAGCGCCGCAGCCACCGCGGCGGCCCGCAGCAGCTCCTCGTCGTGGGCGCCGTCCACGAGGTCGGGATGCTCCTCCAGGTAGCGGATGCTGAGCCGGCCGGCGCGGAAGTCCTCCTCCGCCATCACGCTCCGGTGGAAGGGGGCGCTCGTGTCCAGCCCGACCACCACCAGCTCGTCGAGCGCGCGGGCCATGCGCGCGATGGCGGCCTCCCGGGTGGGCGCGTGCACGATGAGCTTGCCCAGGAGGGGATCGTAGTGGAGCGACACCTCGAAGCCGGCCTCGATGCCCCCGTCCCAGCGCACGCCCGGGCCGCTGGGGATCTCGAGGTGCGTCACGGTGCCCGTCGAGGGGAGGAAGCCCCGGTAGGGGTCCTCCGAGGTGATCCGGCACTCGATGGCATGGCCGGAGAGCCGGACCTCGTCCTGCGTGATCGGCAGCGCCTCGCCGGAGGCGACCCGGAGCTGCCACTCGACGATGTCGAGGCCGGTGGTCAGCTCCGTGACGGGGTGCTCGACCTGCACGCGCGTGTTCATCTCCAGGAAGAAGAAGTCACCGTCCTGGTAGAGGAACTCGACGGTGCCCGCGCCCACGTAGTCCACGGCCTCGGCGGCGCGCACGGCCGCCTCGCCCATCTGGGCCCGCTCGTCCGGCGTGAGCACGGGAGAGGGCGCCTCCTCGACCAGCTTCTGATGGCGCCGCTGGATCGAGCACTCGCGCTCGCCCAGGTGGATCACGTGGCCGTGCGTGTCGCCCAGCACCTGGATCTCCACGTGGCGCGGGCGGTCCAGGTAGCGCTCGAGGTAGACCGAGCCGTCCCCGAAGGCCGACAGCGCCTCGCGGCGGGCGGCCTCGAACGCGCCCGTGAGCTCCCCGGGCGTGGCCACCACGCGCATCCCCTTCCCTCCTCCTCCCGCCGACGCCTTGAGCAGCACCGGATAGCCGATGTCCTCGGCGGCGCGGGCGGCTGCGTCCGGGTCCTCCACCGGCTCGACCACGCCCGGCACGATCGGGACGCCGGCCTCCTGCATCCGCCGGCGGGCCTCGGTCTTGTCGCCCATCGCCGTGATGGTGGCCGCGGTCGGGCCCACGAAGGTCAGCCCGGCGTCCACGACGGCCTGAGCGAAGGGGGCGCGCTCCGCCAGGAAGCCGTAGCCCGGGTGGATCGCGTCGGCTCCCGAGGCCCGCGCGGCCTCGAGGATCCGGTCCACGCGCAGGTAGCTCTCGGAGGAGGGCGCCGGCCCCAGGAGCCGCGCCGCGTCCGCCTTCAACACGTGGGGGGACAGCCGGTCCGGTTCCGAGTACACGGCCACCGTGCGGATGCCGAGCTCGCGCGCCGCACGGATGATGCGGACGGCGATCTCGCCGCGGTTGGCGATCAGGAGCGTGCGGATCAAAGGTGGCGGATCGTGGAAAAGGCGTTGGGAGACGGGCCTTCGGGGTTCCGGGCCCGGAACTTACGCTCCCGGCGCCGGAGGGGGAAACCCCGCGCGGGGCCGGAGCTCGGGGCGGTGGGCGAAAAGATGGGGTGGGGCCCGGAGGACCCCACCCCGGTCGTCCGCGACGCGCCCGGATGTCAGTGGGACGGGCGGCCGCGCACGAGGTGCACGAGGTTCAGGGCGAGAGACGCCCCTGGACGCTCATCTCCCGCTCGTGGCGCATGATGCGGAAGGTGATGGGCTCGTCGTCCTGGTAGCTCCGCAGGATCCGTCGGAGATGCCCGGGTCCGTCCACATCGCGGTCACCGACGGCGAGGACGACGTCACCGGGCTGCAGCCCGAGCGGCGAGTCCTCGGGAACGTCGGTCACCAGCACGCCCCCGGACACCCCGAAGTAGCCCGCCAACCCTTCGTTCAGCTCGAGCAGCTCCAGGCCGTCCGTTCGCCCGAAGAGGTACACGCCGGCGTCGGGTGAGGTCATGAGGCGCACGCGCGGCGACGAGGTCGAGTCCGACCAGAAGTGGAGGCCCTCCCCTCCGCTGGGCGCCTGGAAGCGGTACTCGCGCATGCGATCGCCGAGCGCGCGCACCCGATCCGCCATCTCCTGGCGGTCCCACCCCGGACCCACCACGCCGAAGTCGGTCCACCCGGCCAGGTCGCGGGCCTCGACGGTGACCGTGCGCGTCTGTCCGTCGCGCTCGTACCTGGACCTCCACCTCCTTACCGGGATCGAGGCCCCGCGAGATCGCGAGCAGCCGCTGGACGGGGACCGACCGGTCGAGGTCGAAGTCGCGCTCCGTGTCGGCGTCGAGGGCCTCGAGCAGGCTGTGCCCGTCCACACGGGTGACGACGTCGCCCTCCTCGATGCCCGCGTCGTCCGCCGGGCCGTCGGGCGTGACCGACTGCACGCGGGCGCCGCGCGCGTCGAGCTCGGCGCCCTGCTCCGTGGACACGGTGATCCCGAGGCGCGCCCGCGCGCCGCGGTAGAGGGCGAGTCCCCGGACGAGGTCGTTCGTGGTGCGGCTGCGCAGGCAGGTGCAGTCGGAGATCTCCTTCCCGTCGCGGTCCACGCAGCGGCACGCGTCGCGATCGCCGGCCGACCGGTCCTGTGCCGCCGCCACCGTGGTCGCCAGCAGCGCAGCCAGCGCCATCGCTCCGGTGACGAGCGTGCTCCGCGCGCGTCCATCCAGGCCGTCGCATCGTCTTCATCGTCGTCCTCCCACCAGGTTGTGCCGAACTCGCCAGCCACCCATGGGATGCGAAGGGACGTGCGGGGGGTTGTCCGGGCGCCCGACGTCGGCGCACCAGGGGTCGGCGCTACAGCGGGATGTTGCCGTGCTTCTTGCGCGGGTTCTCGTCCCGCTTGTTGCGCAGCATGTCGAGGGCGCTCACCAGGCGCGGGCGGGTCTCGCGCGGGTCGATGACGTCGTCCACGTAGCCGCGGGCGGCGGCGACGTAGGGGTGGGCGAAGGTGTCGCGATACTCCTGGATGCGCGCCTCCGTGGCCGCTTCCGGGTCGTCGGCCTCGGCGATCTCCTTGCGGAAGAGGATCTCGACCGCGCCCTTCGGGCCCATGACGGCGATCTCCGCCTGCGGCCAGGCCAGGTTGACGTCACCGCGCACGTGCTTGGAGTTCATCACGTCGTAGGCGCCCCCGTACGCCTTGCGGGTGATGACGGTCACCTTGGGGACGGTGGCCTCGCTGAAGGCGTAGAGGAGCTTCGCGCCGTGGCGGATGATGCCGCCGTGCTCCTGGGTGACGCCGGGAAGGAAGCCGGGGACGTCCTCGAAGACGACGAGCGGGATGTTGAAGGCGTCGCAGAAGCGGACGAAGCGTGCGCCCTTGTCGGCCGAGTCGATGTCGAGCACGCCGGCGAGGACGGAGGGCTGGTTGGCCACGACGCCGACCGGATGGCCGCCCAGGTGGGCGAAGCCGACGAGGATGTTGCCGGCGAATCCTGCGTGGACCTCGTAGAACGCCCCGTCGTCCACGACGTGCCGGATCACCTCGTGCATGTCGTAGGGGCGATTGGGGTTGTCCGGTACGACCTCGAGCAGTTTCTCGTCCTGCCGATCCGCCGGATCGGTGGTCTCGAGGGTGGGGGGAAGCTCGGTGTTGTTCTGCGGGATGAAGGGGAAGAGCGCCCGCACCGCCTCGAGGCATTCGGGCTCCGAGTCGTGCGCGAAGTGGGCCACCCCGGACCTGGAGGCGTGCACGTCCGCCCCGCCCAGCCCCTCCATGTCGATGTCCTCGTGCGTGACCGTCTTCACGACGTTGGGACCCGTCACGAACATGTAGCTCGTGCCACGCACCATGTAGACGAAGTCGGTGATCGCCGGCGAGTAGACGGCGCCGCCGGCGCACGGGCCCAGGATGACGCTGATCTGCGGGATGACGCCGCTCGCCAACGTGTTGCGCAGGAAGATGTCCGCGTAGCCGCCCAGGCTGACCACGCCCTCCTGGATGCGCGCGCCTCCGGAGTCGTTGAGGCCGACGATGGGCGCGCCGTTCTTGAGCGCCATCTCCTGGAGCTTCACGATCTTCTCGGCGTGCGCCTCGGAGAGGGAGCCGCCGAACACGGTGAAGTCCTGGCTGAAGACGTAGACCAGCCGGCCGTGGATCGTCCCGTAGCCGGTGACGACGCCGTCGCCGAGGAACTTCCTGTCCGCGAGGCCGAAGTCGGTGGAGCGATGGGTGACGAAGCGGTCGAGCTCCACGAAGGAGTCGGCGTCGAGCAGGAGGTCGATCCGCTCGCGCGCCGACAGCTTCCCGCGCTCGTGCTGCGCGGCGATGCGCGCCTCGCCACCCCCCTGCTCGGCCTGGCGGCTCAGCTCTTCCAGTCGCTTCAGCTTGTCGTGGATGGACATGCCTGGAGGGCGCCTCCTACCCAGCGGGGATGAGGGTGCCGTGCTCGATCTGGACGATGTGCGTGCGGCGCACCACGCGGCCGTCGACGACGGAGAACGTCCCGGTGGCGCCCTCCAGGTCGCGGACGCGCTCGAGGGCGTCGCGCACGTCCGCGGGCGAGCGGGCGCCGTTGCGCGTCGCCTCCAGGAGGAGGAGCGCGGCGTCGTAGCCCAGCGCGGGCACGGGGCTCACGAGGGTGCGGCGGAAGTGGCTCTCGAACGCCTCGCGGAAGCGCGCGTACCCGGGGCTGTCGGGGCCGGCGTCCACCGGGCGCCGTGGCGACCACGCCGTTGGTGTGACGCTGGTCGACGGTCTGCAGCGTCTGCGCGTCCGTCCACCCGGACGTGCCGAGGGTGCGGATCGCGAGGGTGTCCAGTCCGAAGAAGGTCACCTGGGGCGCCACCAGCTCCACGTCCTCGGGCGGGAATCGGGAGGAAGACGGCCACCGGCTCGAGGACCTCCACGTGCAGGGTGTCGTCGGGGCCCAGGCCCGAGCGCCTGGATCTCCTCGGCACGCAGTGCCTCGCGCGCGCCACGGATCTGGTCGCCGAAATAGGTGGCGCCCGCGTCGTACTCGAAGCGGCCGGCGAGCGCGACGCCGGTCTCCTGGAGCGCCTCCACGAAGGCGTCGGCCTCCTCGGTGGACTCGGGCGCCTTCGAGTGGATCACGGCCACCCGCTTGAAGCCCTCCCGGGCCGCGTAGCGCGCCATCGCGGCGGCGGCGAGGGGATCGGCCCCCGAGAGCGTGTAGGCCCCGTCGACGTACGCCGTACGGGCGGTGGGCGAGATCAGGGGCATCGGGCCTCTGCGCACCTGGGCCGCCGCCTCCAGCGCGCCGGCCTCCAGGAAGCCGACGGCTCCCAGCACGGATGTGCCCTCGAGCTCCTCCACCGTGGAAGCCGCCACCGCGGGGTCGCCGCGGTCGTCGCGGGCGTCCACGCGCACCTCGACCGTGCCGTCGAGGAAGCTCGCGGCGGCCACCTCGACGCCCTCCGCGATCAGGCCGGCGAACTCCTTGAAGCCCGGCGAGCCACCGGTCGGGAGCACCGAGGCGATCTCGAGGGAGCGCGCGCGTCCCACGCGGTCGTAGCCCGACACGGGACGCCCTTCCACGATCGCCACGGCGGTGAGCGAGTCGGTTCCTCGTGCCCCCGCCGCGAGTGCCGCGCGGGCGCTGGTGCGCGCCCCGTCCGCGTCGCCCGTGCGGGAGAGCGCGAGGGCATAGGTCGTGAGCGCGACCGGGCGCAGCACCGCGTCCTCGGGCGTACGCGCAAGCACGGCGCCCAGCACACCCGGTTCGAGCTCGCCGGCGGCCTCGCGCGTGTCGTCCGCGGCGCGGATCACCAGGTTGGTCGCGGCCCCCGGGCCGATGTGCAGCAGCCGGTCGAGGCGGCCCTCCTCGTCTCCCTGCCGGTCTCGGGCCTCGGCCTGGACCATGCGGGCCTCGGCGGCGCGCGGATCCCCCTCGGTCAGGAGGTCCGCGAAGCGACCGGCCGCCTCGTCCGCGGCCTGGGGCGCTCCGTCGTCCAGGCAGGCGCGCGCCAGGAGGAAGAGCGCCCGACCCGAGACGGGGGCCGACGGGAACCCGTCGACGATGTGCGCGGCGATCTCGCGCGCCTCGGCCGCCCGCCCTTCTTCGAGGGCGCGCTCGGCCGTGGCGTACATCTCGGCGGCCCGCGACGCGTCCGCCGGCGACATCGTGCCCTCCGCGAGCACCGGGTCCGGGAAGGAGGGAGGAGCGGACGGACCGGCACCCGAGGCCACCGCCACGGGTTGGCACCCGAGGAGGAGGATCGCAGGGAGGACGATCCAAGGGACAAGGAAGCGCCCGGACGCGAGTCGCGTCCGGGCGATCCAACGAGTCGGGGTCATGCTTCCCCTCGGCTCCGGGGTTCGAGGTACGTCACCGGTCAACCTTCGGTGGCGGCCTTGTCCTCGTCCTCTTCCGCCACCTCTGCCTCCTCGGGCTCGCCCTCCGGCTCGGCGACGACCTCCTCGGTCACCACTTCCGCCTCGGCGACCACCTCCTCGGTCACCACTTCCGCCTCGGCGACGACCTCCTCGGTCGCCACCTCCGGCTCGACCTCCGCAGCAGGTGCCTCGGCCTCCGTAGTGGGTGCCTCGCCTTCCGCAGCGGGTGCCTCGGGAGCGGCGGGCTTCGCTTCGGGCTTCTCCTCGCCACCCTCGCCACCGCTCGCCGCAGCCTCGCGCGCCGCGCGGGCCGCGTCGATGACCTCCTGCGGCTTGCGCTCGGGCGTCTCCGTGACCTCGAGGACGATGCGCCGGTTCGCGGCGTCGGACTCGAGCACGCGCAGGCTCACCGGGTCGCCGTCGCCGTAGTACTCCTCGAGGCGGTTGGCGTCCTCGATGCCCGAGTGCGACGCGGGCACGAAGCCCTCGATGTCGTCGCCGAGGTCCACGACCACGCCCTTGTCCTGGACGCGGACGACGTGCCCGTCGGTCTCGACCATGGGCGCGAAGCGCTCCGAGATGCCCGGCCACGGATCGTCCAGGAGCTGCTTGATGCCCAGGCTGATCCGCTTGTTCTCGGCGTCGACGTCGAGGACCATCACCTCGACCTCCTGCCCCTTCTGCACGACCTCGGAGGGGTGCTCGACGCGCTTCGTCCAGCTCATGTCGGAGACGTGGACCAGACCGTCGATCCCCGGCTCGATCTCCACGAACGCGCCGAAGGACGTCAGGTTGCGCACGACGCCGCTGAGCTTGGTGCCGGTCGGGTACTTCACCGGCAGCGCGAGCCACGGATCCTCCTCGATCTGCTTCATGCCGAGCGAGATCTTCTCGTCGTCGGGGTCCACCTTCAGGACCACGGCTTCGATCTCCTCGCCGATCGACACCACCTTCGAGGGGTGCCGGACGTTGCGCGTCCAGCTCATCTCGGAGATGTGGACCAGGCCCTCGACGCCCTTCTCCAGCTCGACGAACGCGCCGTAGTTCGTGATCGACACGACCTTGCCGCGGACGCGCGAGCCGACCGGGTACTTCTTGTCGATGTCCGTCCACGGATAGGGCAGGAGCTGCTTCATCCCGAGGGAGATGCGCTCCCGGTTCCAGTCGATGTCGAGGACCTTCACGTCGAGCGCCTTGCCGATCTCCACCACCTCGGACGGGTGGCCGACGCGGCCCCACGACATGTCCGTGATGTGGAGCAGGCCGTCGAGGCCGCCCAGGTCGATGAAGGCGCCGAAGTCCGTGATGTTCTTCACGATGCCCTCGCGCACCTGACCGACCAGCAGCTCCTTGACCAGCGTCTCCCGCTTCTTCTCCCGCTCGGCCTCCAGGATCACCCGGCGCGAGACGACGATGTTACGCCGCCGCTTGTTGAGCTTGATGATCTTGAACGTGTAGGTCTCGCCGATCAGGTCCTCGATGTTGGGGACCCGGCGCAGCGCGATCTGCGAGCCGGGGAGGAAGGCGTCCACGCCCATGAGGTCGACGGTGACGCCGCCCTTGATCTTGCGGACCAGCGTGCCCTTGACCGGACGGTCGGCCTCGTGGGCCTCGCGGATCTTCTCCCAGACGCGCAGGAAGTCGGCCTTCTTCTTGGAGAGGACGACGACGCCGTCGTCGTCCTCGAGGCTCTCGAGGAGGACCTCGACTTCCTCACCCGCGACCGGGGGCTCCTTGAACTCGTCGAGGGCCACCGAGCCCTCGCTCTTGAAGCCGAACTCGAGGATCACCGACGCGTCGGTGACCCGCAGGACCCTCGCGTTGACGATCTCGCCCTCGCGGATGTCCTGGAAGTCCTCGTGGAACTCCTCCAGGAGCGCCTCGAACTCCTCGCGGGAGGTCGAGAGCGGCTCCTCGCCATAGGGGTCGTTGAGGAGCAGCGGGGAGATGCCCGGGGGGTTGTCCATCACGGCGGTGCGCACCTCTCCGGTGAGGGCGTCCACCTCGACGTTCTCCTCTTCCGCCAGCTCTTCGGGGGTGAGGTCGTCGGACTCGATCGGGGTCTGGTTGTCGGTCATGGTCTCGGATGTCCCGCGCGGGAGTCGCGGGTCCTTGCCGGAATTCCGTGGACGGAACGTCCGGGCTCGGGGGAAAACGAAGAAAGGCCGGAGAAGGCATGGACCCTGGCTCCGTGGCCGGGCACCTGGCGCTCTCGTTGGCCTTTCGGCGAATACTGCTCGGTCCCAGATGGCTGGTGCCGAGACCCGGAAAGGTAGGCGGGCCCCGGTGGAGCGTCAACGCCCGCCGGTGCTACCCTTGGCCCTCCCCTCCGTGGGCGCGCACGAGCGCCACGACCGCCTCCACCTGCTCCTCGAAGGTCAGCCGGGTCGTATCCAGGTCGATCGCGTCGTCCGCCCGGCGCAGCGGGGAGATCTCGCGATCGCGTGTCCCGGCGGTCCCGGGTCGCGATGGCCTCCGCCTCGTCGGGATACCGCCTCCTCGCCGGGCTCGCCCTCCGCCCGCTCGAGCAGCCGTCGGCGCGCCCGCTCGCGCAGGTCGGCCTGCAGGAACACCTTCACCTCGGCGTCGGGGAAGACGACGTGCCCATGTCGCGCCCGTCCGCCACCAGGCTCCCCTCCGCTCCCGGCCTCCCGTTGCAGCCCCAGGAGGGCCGCCCGCACCGCGGGGATGCGCGCCAGCGGCGAGACGCTGGTCGGTGACGCGCGCGAGTGCGCAGCTCGTCGCCGAGCATCCGATCACCGAGCAGGACGTCGAACCCACCCGTCGCGCGCCCGGATCCCTACGCCCAGCCCCGCGACCTCCGCCGCCGACAACGACGGCCAGGCGTCGGCGGGCCGCCCCGACTCGAGGAGCGCGAAGGTGAGCGCACGGTAGAGGGCGCCGGAATCCAGGTGCCGGAAGCCCAGCCTGCGCGCGACCTCGCGCGCCGTGGTGGACTTCCCCGACCCGGCGGGACCGTCGATCGTGACGATGGGTCCGCGCGCCCGGTCGCCCGTCATCCCGCGACCCCGTCGCGGAGGGAGCGGAGCAGCGTCCAGAAGCCCGGAAAGGAGACGTCGGCCGCGCGCGGGATCGTCCACCGTGATGCGGTTGCCCGGCGCGGCGCCGAGGACGCCGAAGGACATCGCGATGCGATGATCCCCATGCGTGCGCACGCGGCCCTCGAGCGTACGGTCCGTGCCGGCCACGACCATGCCGTCGGGAAGCTCCTCCGCCTCGACGCCGAGCGCGCGCAGGTTCTCCACGGTCGCGGTGATGCGGTCGGACTCCTTGTGCCGAAGCTCGGACGCGCCGGTGATGAGGGTCTCCCCCCGCGCGCGCGCCGCCAGGACGGCGAGGAGGGGAAGCTCGTCGATGAGGCGGGGCACCTCGTCCGCGCCCACCGTGACGCCGCGCAGCGTCGCCGCGCCCGTCCCGAGCGTGCCCGTCGGCTCCCCCTCGCGCCCGTCGTGACCCGCCGTCGGCGCATCCGGCTCGATGCGCACGGGCACGCCCATGCGGGCGAGCACGTCCAGGAAGGCCGTGCGCGTCGGGTTCAGCCCGACCCCCTCGATCTCGATGCCGCCCGGCACCCCGCCCAGCGCGCCGAGCGCGAGGAGGAAGGCGGCCGAAGAGACGTCGCCGGGGACCCGGAAGTCGAGAGGCGCGAGGCGCTCCGGCGGGTCGCGCAGCTCGACGCGCCATCCGCCGCCGGCCGCGTGCTCGACCAGGGGGCACCCGACCTGGGCGAGGAGGCGCTCCGTGTGGTCGCGCGAGCGACGCGGCTCGGTGACCAGCGCGAAGGCGTGGCCGACCACGCCGGCCAGCAGGATGGCGCTCTTGACCTGCGCGCTCGCCACGGGGCTCGTCCAGTCCAGGGGCCGGAGCGGACGCGCTCCCTCCACCTCGACGGGAAGACGTGCGTCGCGCTCGAGCCAGCGGAAGCGCGCGCCCATCGCGGTGAGCGGCTCGCTCACCCGAGCCATGGGGCGGCCGCGCAGCGAGTCGTCGCCCGTCATCTCGGCCGTGATCCTGCTCCCCGCCAGCACCCCCATGAGCAGCCGTGCGCCGGTGCCGGAGTTGCCGAGATCCAGCGGTGCGGACGGCGCGGTGAGGCCCCTCAGCCCGACGCCGCGCACGCGCAGCTCCTCCCCGCCCGCCGGCAGCGGCGGGATCCGGACGCCGAGCGCCCGGAGCGCGCCGGCCGTGGAGTCCGCGTCTCCCCCGAAGAGAAGGCCCGAGAGCCGGCTCTCCCCTTCCGCGAGGGCCGAGAAGATCAGCGCCCGCTGCGTGAGCGACTTGTCCCCGGGAACGCGCACCCTCATCGCCCCTCCCTCCAGCGGCGCGTGGCCGCCATGCCCGCCTCGACGGCGTCCATGTCTCCTCTCTCGATCCGGTCCGCGAGCGCGCGAGCGCCCTCCGCGACCTCGCGCAGCCTCGTCGGGAGCGAGCCGGGCGCGTGGGCGATCAGCTCCCGCCACATGGCGGGGGAGCTGCCCGCCAGGCGCGTCATGTCCCGTCCGCCCGGGCCCAGCGCGTCCGGCGTCACGCCCGCGTCCGCCAGCACGCGAGCCAGCACGTTGGCCGTGAGCTGCGGAAGGTGGCTGACCACGACCATGAGCTGGTCGTGCGCTGCCGCGTCGGTACGGACCGGCTCTGCGCCCAGCATCCGCCAGAAGGCCTCGACCCCCGCCACCAGGGCCTCCGGCGCTCCCCCCGGGACGATCCACACCGGCGCCCCTTCGTAGAGCTCGGGTCGCGTTGCGGCGAACCCGGAAGCCTCCCCGCCGCACATCGGGTGGGTGCCGACCCAGCGACCCGTGAGGCCGGAACGGCGGACCGCGTCCGCCACGGGACCCTTCAGGCTCACGACGTCGGTCAGCACCGCGTCCGCCCGCAGGGACGCGGCGAGCGAGCCGACGAGGCTGCAGGCGGCGCCGAGCGGCGTGGCCAGCACCACGAGGTCGGCCCCACGGACCGCGTCGGCGACCGAGCCCGCCGCGTCCGTGAGCGCGCCGGACGCGTGGGCCGCCTCCCCCTCCGCGGGGTCCGGCGACCAGCCGGTCACGAAGGGCCGGTCGGGGAGGCGCGCCAGCGCCCGCACCAGCGAGCCGCCCATCAGGCCCAGCCCGAGGACCGCGACGCGCTTGAAGCGCGGTGCTTCCTCCTCAGCAGGCATCGGTGCCGACATCGGGTCCGACCACGAACACGAGCGGCACGCGCGCGAGGATCGGATCCGCGCCGACCATCCCGAGGAAGTTCGCCTCCCGCCGTCGGTGCTCGTCGAGGTCCTCGAAGGGGACGTCGAGCCGCATGAGGCCGCGCATCGGGCCCTGGTGCCGCAGCCCGATCATCGAGCCGCGCGCCTCCGCCCCGAAGGCGGAGCGTGCCAGCTCGAGGGCGCGCCACTGGGCCGCGCGCACCTCCCACCGGCCGATGCGCTCGGCCTCGGTGCGGACGCCGAGGAGGTGCGACTCCGGCCGGTCGGAGCGGACTTCCCCGCCCCCGGGTCTGCGCGCGATCAGCCCGCTCATGCCCTTGCGGCGCCGGCCCGCCGGGCCAGCGGGCGTGGACTCCGGCTCCTCGGCGAAGGAAACCTCCACCACCAGGCCATCGTGGGCGACACGGGTGGCGGGAAAGACGGCGCGCGCCTCCTCCTCGATCGGAGCCGGCACGTCCGAGTAGCGCGCCGAGAGGTGCGTGAGGAGGAGCTCGCCGACGCCCGCCTCGCGCGCGACGGCCGCGGCCTCGGCGGCCGTGCTGTGGGCGGTGTCCTTCGCCCGCTCGGCCTCGTCCGACCCGAAGGTGGCCTCGTGCACGAGCAGCTGCGCCCCGGCCGCCCGCTCCACCGTCTGCGCGCAGGGGCGCGTGTCACCCGTGTACACGACCAGCCGGCCCGGCCGCGAGGGACCGACGACCTCGTCCGGGTGGATGATCCTGCCGTCGACCTCGATGGGCTGGCCTCGGTGCAGCAGCCCGAACAGCGGGCCCTCGGGCACACCCAGGGCGCGGGCGCGCTCCACGTCGAAGCGACCCAGGCGCGGCTCCTCGACGATCGCCCAACCCACCGCGGAGGTGCGGTGCACCACCTCGAAGGCCTCGATCGCGTACGCGCCCATGGGCACCGAGCCGCCCGGCTCCACCTCGAGGATCTCGAGCGCGAACGGGTTGTTGCGCTCGACGCCGAGCATCGCGGCCCTGCCGAGCAGATCCCCGGAGCCCGGAGGGCCGTAGAGGCGGAGGGTCTCGGTGCGACCCTGCAGTCCCATCGTGCGCAGGAGCCCGGTGATCCCGAGGAAGTGGTCGGCGTGCAGATGGGTCACGAAGATCGACCCCACCGCGAAGCCCGTGCCGTAGCGCATCATCTGCCGCTGCGTCCCCTCCCCGCAGTCGAACAGCATGAGGTCCCCTTCCCGCTGCACGGCGATACCGCTCACGTTGCGCCCGACCGTGGGTCGGGATGCGGCGGTTCCGAGGAAGGTGAGGCGGATCATTCGAAAGGACGCGTAGAACGGGACGTGCCGGGCCCACGCCGGCAAGGTAGCCCCTCCCGCGGTCGGCTCCAAGGTGGCGCGCACGGCCGCAAACCGACGCCCCGCGCGAGGTTGGACAGCGTAGGCGGGTGCGCGTAGGATGATGCCTTCGAGCCACCTACGAGGAGGAACGCGCCATGCCGACCCGCCGCACCTTCCTGGGCACCTTCTCCCTCCCGGCCGCCGCCGCGGCGCTCGGGGTCCCGTTCCGTCCGACGGCCCTGGCCGCGTCCGCGTCCGACATCGCGGACGAGCTCGCCCGACACCCCGGCTCCGCGGCCGCGCTGGCGGGCGACGAGGACTTCTGGTTCGAGGTGAGCCGGGCCTTCACGGTGGACCGCACGCTCGTGAACCTGAACAACGGCGGCGTGAGCCCCGCGCCCGGCTGGGTGCAGGACGCGATGAAGCGGCATCTCGACTACTCGAACCTCGCCCCTCCGTACACGATGTGGTCCGTGCTCGAGCCGCAGCGGGAGGGCGTTCGCGAGCGGATGGCGCGCCAGTGGGGGGTCGACAAGGAGGAGGTGGCCTTCACGCGCAACGCGTCCGAGAGCCTGCAGATCATGCAGCTCGGCCTCGACTTCCAGCGCGGCGACGAGGTCCTGACGTCCACGCAGGACTATCCGCGCATGATCACGACCTTCAAGCAGCGCGAGCGTCGGGACGGCATCGTCCTGCGCCAGATCCAGCTGCCCATCCCCGCGGAGGATCCCGCCGAGGTGGTGCGCCGCTTCGAGTCGGCCATCACCCCCAGGACGAAGGCGATCCTCGCGTCGCACATGATCAACATCACGGGCCAGATCCTCCCGGTCCGGGATCTTTCCGCGATGGCGCGCCGCCACGGCATCCCGCTCATCGTCGACGGCGCCCACGCCCTGGCGCACTTCGACTTCACGCTCGCCGAGCTCGACGTCGACAACTACTCGACCAGCCTGCACAAGTGGCTGTTCGCGCCGCACGGCACCGGGCCTGCTCTACGTGCGCCGGGAGAAGATCCCCGACGTGTGGCCCATGATGGCCGCGCCCGAGACGATGGACGACAACATCCGGAAGTTCGAGGAGATCGGGACGCACCCCGCCGCCAACTACCTGGCGATCGGCGAGGCCCTCACCTTCCACCAGGGCATCGGCCCGGCGCGGAAGGACGCGCGCCTCGTGTACCTGCGGAACTACTGGGCCGAGCGCCTGCTCGAGCACGACCGCGTGCGCCTGCACACGAGCCTCAAGCCCGGCTTCGCCTGCGGGATCGCCACGGTCCAGGTCGAGGGCGTCGACACCGGCAAGCTGAACGCCTACCTCTGGGACCAGCATCGGATCCTCGCGGTCGGCATCAAGCACCCCGAGTTCGAGGGCATCCGGGTGTCGCCGAGCGTCTACACGCGGCCCGAGGAGCTCGACCGCTTCGTGGACGCCGTGACCCACGTGGTCCGGAACGGCCTCGCATGAGGCGGCGCGGCGTCCTCGGGGGGGTCGCGGGGGCGCTTCTCGCCCTCGGCACGTTCGCGACGCTTCCGACCCCGGGCCGCGCGCAGATCACGGTGGAGGACGCGCTCGCCTTCTCGTTCGCGTCCGGTCTCGTCGCCTCGCGGACCGGCGATCGCATCGCCTGGGTGGAGAACGACCGGGGGGCCCGCAACGTCTGGGTGGCGGAGGGCCCGGCGTGGGAGGGACGCGCCCTCACCGCGTACCCGGACGACGACGGGCAGGAGGTCGGCTCGTTGGCGTTCACGCCGGACGGTGCCCACGTCCTGTACGTGCGCGGGGGCGCCCCGAACCGCCAGGGGGAGATCCCCGACCCGCGCTCCACACCCGACGCAGAGGGTCGCGCCATCTGGATCGTCGCGACGGCCGGAGGTGAGCCCCGCAAGCTGGTCGACGGGGGCGGGTTCGCGCTCTCCCCCGACGGCGCGCGTATCGCCTACGCGAAGGGGCGGGAGATCTGGCTGATCGACGTGCGGGAGGGCGCCGAGGCCGCCAAGCTCGCCACCGTACGCGGCGGCCCCGGCGGCTTTCGCTGGTCGCCGGACGGAAGCCGGCTGGCGTTCGTCAGCAACCGCGGGGACCACGCCTTCGTCGGCGTCGTCGATCCCGCGTCGGGGAGCGTCCTCTACCTCGACCCGAGCGTCCATGAGGACGGCTCGCCCGCGTGGAGTCCCGACTCCCGGCGGATCGCCTTCCTCCGGGTGCCGCACGAGCGCGACCAGCTCCCCTTCGCGCCCCGCCGGAGCGGCCTGCCCTTCTCGATCCGCGTCGCCGACGCGGCCACGGGCGAGGGGCGCGAGGTGTGGCGCGCGAACGAGGGAGCGGGGAGCGTCTTCAGCGGTGTGGACGCGGACGACCAGCTCTTCTGGGGTGCGGGCGACCGCCTCGTCTTCCCCTGGGAGGGCGACGGCTGGAAGCACCTCTACTCGGTGCCGGCCGCCGGTGGGCGGGCGGCAGCGCTCACGCCGGGGGACTTCGAGGTGCAGTATGTGGGGATGACGCCGGACCGGCGGCGCATGGTGTACGACGCGAACCAGGACGACATCGACCGGAAGCACGTCTGGACGGTGGACGTGGGCGGCGGCGCGCCGCGGCCGCTCACGCCGGGATCCGGCCTCGAGTGGGGCGCGGTGACCACCGGTGCGGGCACGCTCGCCTTCCACGCCTCCTCGACGTCACGGCCGGCGCACACGGTCGTGATGGTCGACGGCGCGCGCCGCGACGTCGGCCCCGAGCTCCCCGCGGCCTTCCCCGCCGACCGGATGGTCACCCCGGAGCAGGTGGTGTTCCGCGCAGCCGACGGGATGGAGATCCACGCCCAGCTCTTCCTGCCGCCGGGCGCCCGCACCGGAGCGCACCACCCGGCGATGGTCTTCTTCCACGGTGGCTCGCGCCGCCAGATGCTCCTCGGCTTCCATCACCTGGACTACTACTCGAACGCCTACGCCTTCAACCAGGTGCTGGCCAGCCAGGGCTACGTGGTACTTGCCGTGAACTACCGGAGCGGCATCGGCTACGGGATGGAGTTCCGTGAGGCGCTGGGCTACGGCGCCACCGGCGCGAGCGAGTTCAACGACGTGATCGGCGCGGGGCTGTACCTGCAGTCGCGAGACGACGTCGACCCCGACCGCATCGGCCTCTGGGGTGGGTCGTACGGTGGATACCTCACCGCCCTCGGGCTGTCGCGCGCGTCGGACCTGTTCGCGGCGGGCGTGGACCTGCACGGCGTCCACGACTGGAACGTCGTCATCAAGAACTTCGTGCCCGACTACGAGGCCGAGGCGCACCCGGAGTTCTCCGAGCTGGCCTTCCGGTCCTCACCGATGTCCTCGATCGACGGGTGGCGCTCGCCCGTCCTCCTCATCCACGGTGACGACGACCGGAACGTCCCCTTCTCCGAGTCGGTCGACATGGCCGAGTCGCTGGCCGAGCGCCACGTGGACTTCGAGCAGCTCGTCTTTCCGGACGAGGTGCACGGCTTCCTCCTGCACCGCAGCTGGAAGGCAGCCTACGAGGCCGCGCTCGACTTCCTCGGCAGGAAGCTCGGCGGGCCGCGGGCGTCCGCGGACGGGAGCACCACCCCCTCTTCGTCGCGCGTCGAAACGGTGCGCGAGCTCTACGAGTCCGGGCGCACCTTCGCCGACTTCCTGGAGGCGGCGCGCAGCCGCCGCGACCAGTGGGACGACCACTACCGCGCCGCCGCCGTCCCCGACTCGCTCCTGGGGCGGGCCCGGGCGGTGGGGGGAAGCTGGCGCCTCCTGGCGATCGCGGAGGACTGGTG
Organism: uncultured Gemmatimonadales bacterium; assembly: GCA_963823035.1. Taxonomy (GTDB): domain Bacteria; phylum Gemmatimonadota; class Gemmatimonadetes; order Longimicrobiales; family Gaopeijiaceae; genus SZUA-318. The sequence continues at coordinate 87,153 of CAWGKG010000005.1, read as the reverse complement.
CGGGGATTCGGCGAACACGATCCCCTACCTGGCCCGACTGGTGGAGGCCGTGCCCGGGCTGGAGATGCGCGTGGTGGACTCGAAGCGCGGCCGCGGCGTCATGGAGGCGCATCGCACGCCGGACGGGCGCCCGGCCACGCCGACCGTGCTCCTCCTCGACGAGGATTGGCGGGAGGTGGGGTCGCTCGTGGAGCGGCCCGCCCCGCTCACCACGTGGTACCAGGCCCATCGCGCCGACATGAGCAGCGAGGCGCTGCACGAGCACATCTACGCATGGTACGACGAGGACCATGGGGCGAGCACGGTCGCGGAGATCGTCGCGATGATGGAGGGCCGCCCGGCTCGGTAGGTCCTGGAATTCAGATCATGTCACGGGACACAAACATCATCGTGACAAGCGATTGCGTCCAGCCTTCTTGGCCCGATAGAGCGCCTTGTCCGCCTTCCCGAGGACCTCGTCGGCGGAACGCTGGCCCCCGGCGGAATCCGCCACGCCGATGCTCACCGTCACGGAGAGCCGCCGAGGCTTCGCCGCGCGCTTCCTGGGTAGGGACTTCTCCGGCTTCTTCCGGGGGCGTCTCCAGCTTCGCAGCGCGAACGACGCCTCGGCGACCGAGACCCGCAGGGCCTCCAGATGGGGCTGGGCCTCGTCGCGGGTCCGCCCGGCCAGGAGGAGCGTGAACTCCTCGCCGCCATATCGGTAGGCGCGCGCGCCTCCGGGCGCCCGGGCCAGTTGGGCGGCCACCATGCGCAGCACCTGGTCGCCGACGTCGTGGCCGTGACGGTCGTTGAACTTCTTGAAGTGGTCGACGTCCACCATCGCCACCGAGAACGTCCCGCCGAGGCCGTCCATGTCGCGCAGGAGGGCTCGGCGCGCGGGGAGGCCGGTCAGCTCGTCCCGGTAGGCCATCGCGTACGACGTCTCGACCACCGAGAGCGCGAGGGCGACACCGGCGACGAGGAGGAAGACGAGGGGCGCGTCCCCGCCCACCGCGGGGTGCAACCCGAGCGTGACGAGCAGGAGCGCCCACCCGAGGCCGCGCTCGACCGCGCCGCGCCAGCGGAAGAGGGCCGCGGCGAGCAGCACGGAGGCGAGCGCGCACATCCCGAGCTGGAGCTGCGGTAGGCCGAGCCAGCGGGACCCGTCACCCCCGCCTCCGAGGTCGAGGAGGCGCGCGATCCCGGGCGCGCCTCCGTGCGCGACCATCGCCGCCAGCTCGGCCAGCATGACGAGCACGGCCCACTGGGCCACCGAGGAGGGGGCGACGGTCCCCCGGTCACGCATGAGCGCCAGCGCCCCGATCAGCAGCGCCCACCCCGTCGCCAGCACGGGCTCCGGCCAGCCGAGCGAGAGCGCCCAGGTGGCGCCCGCGAGGGCGACCGCGGCGACGGCCACTCGACTCCGGTGGAAGAGCGTGGCGAGGAGGATTGCGGCCGCGTACGCCACCCACGGGTAGCCGTGGGTGACGTCGTCCAGGAGGGTGCGCGGCGCCCAGGCGTGCAACCCGAGCGCGAGCGCCACGAGTCCGCCGCCGGGGAGGAGCCCGCCCGCGATCCGCCGCGCCGCGCTCAGCGCTCGGCCCACGTCGCGGGCACGTCTACCACGACGTTCGAGGACCCGCCCTCAGGGCTGGGAGATGACGGGCGGGAGTCCGCGCTCCGCGAGCGTCCGGTTGAAGCGCGCCAGGTCGCCCGCCGCGATCTCACGCCAGCGGGCCAGCCGCTCGGCGAGCTGCGTCCGGTAGAGCTCGAAGACCTCTGCGGCCTGGTCGGTGGGTCGGTCGTCGGAGCCCGAGATGTAGCCGGCGAGGCTGGTGAGCTTCGCGAAGAGCTCACGCGGCCAGCGCACCGTGTCCTGCCCGGCCGTGCCGCCCGAGAGGCGCAGGTCGTAGAGGTGCATCTCCAGGTCGACCAGCGCCTGCTGGAGCGCCTCGCCGGCCTGCACGACGTCGGACCATCCCGCCTCCCCGGCGAGGCGTGCGGAGACGCCGTCGAGTCCCTTGCGCGTCCACTCGATGCGGTCGACGAGCGCCGCCGTCGAGTCCGTCATCTCGCGCAGCTCGAGCTGCATGTCGAGCTTCGCCCGCATGTCGGCCGCCGTGGCCTTCGACGCGGGATCCTGCAGCACGGTCAGCCAGGTGGTCCGCTCCTCCGTGCCCGCCCTCAGGCGGACGCGGTAGCGCCCCGGCACGGCGAGTGGGCGCACGGACCCGCCGTCCACCTGGGGCCGCCACGCCGTCGTCACCGACCGTGACGTGGCTGTGCTCCAGGGCGGCCGTCCGCAGCCGCGGGCGGGCGGAGGCCGTGTACGTCAGGTCCCAGACCACCCGGTTCAGCCCGGCGTGCGCGTTCCGCACGGGGAGCGTGCGCACGGCCGTGCCGCCCTCGTCCTCGATGACGACGCTCACCGATCCGGCGGGCGCGTCCTTCAGGTGGAAGTTCAGCGTCGCGCCGTAGTCCGGGTTCTCCCCCGCGGCCGGGTCGCCCGGCTGGCTGGCCCGACCCTCGCGCATCACGAAGCGGTAGGCGTCGCGCGGCTGGAAGAGGTGGAGCGGGCGCGGCCAGCACCGAATCCGTGAGCTGCTCGAGCGGCGTGACGTCGTCGAGGATCCAGAACCCTCGCCCGTAGGTGCTCACGACCAGGTCGTGGAAGTGCGGCTGGACGGTGAGCCAGTACGCCGGCGCGTGGGGGAGGTCGCCCTGGAGGGAATGCCACGTCCGGCCGTCGTCCCACGACGCGTAGACGGCGTTCTCCGTGCCCAGGTAGAGCAGCCCCGGGCGTACCGGGTCCTCGCGCACGACGTGCGCGTAGCTGAACACGCTCTTCGGGATGCCGGCCGCGAGGGAGCGCCACGACTTCCCGTAGTCCTCGGTCTTGTAGACGTACGGATCGGTGTTCCCGAGCTGGTGGAAGTCGACGGTCAGGTAGGCGGCGCCGGCCCGGAAGCGTGACGGCTCGATGTTGCTCACGGTGCCGAAGGCCGGGAGGTCGGGGATGTTGCCCGTGACGTCCGTCCAGTCGGCCCCGTCGTCGCGGGTCACGTGCACGCGGCCGTCGTTCGAGCCCGCCCAGATGACGCCCGCCTGGACGGGCGACTCCGCGATCGCGAAGAGCACGGCGTAGTAGGTGGGGCTCACGTCGTCCGTGGTGAGGCCGCCGCTCGCCTGCTGGCGGGACTTGTCGTTGGTGGTGAGGTCCGGGCTGATGACCTCCCAGCTCTGGCCGCCGTTCCTCGTGCGGTGCACGTGCTGGCTGCCCACGTAGACGGTGTTGGCGTCGTGCGGCGAGATCGCGATCGGGAACGTCCACTGGAACCGGTAGCGCAGGTCCGCCGCGGGCCACCCTTCGGGGTTGTCCGGCCAGACGCTCACGGTGCGCGTGATGCCCGTGGACAGCTCGCTCCGGTCGAGGATGCCCTCGTAGCACCCCGACCAGACCACGTCGTTGGACACGGTGTCGGGCACGGCGAAGCCGGACTCGCACCCGCCCACGGTCTTCCAGGCCCCGATCGGGATCTCCCCGTAGGACAGCGTGTTGGACGGGCCGCCGAAGGAGGAGCCGTCCTGCCGGTTGCCGTACACGTTGTACGGCACCGCGTTGTCCGTGAACGCGTGGTACATCTGGGCGACGGGGAGCTGGGGCCGGAACCAGGACCGTCCCGCGCGTCGTCGAGATGCTGATGCCGCCGTCGTGGCCGACGATCATCCGGTCGGGGAGCTTCGGGTCGATCCACATGTCGTGGTTGTCGCCCCCCGCCCCGCCCCCCTCGATCGTCACGCCGCCGTCCAGGCTCTTCGAGTGACGCGTCGACATGAAGTGCACCTCGTCCGCGTCGTCCGGCTCCACGGCCATGCGCGAGTAGTAGAGCGGACGCTGCGCGAGCGTGTGGTCGGCGTTGATCATGTCCCACGTCGCGCCGCCGTCGTCCGAGCGCCAGAGCACCCCCTCGTGGTCCTCGAGCGGCTCGTACTCGCGGTTCGAGTTGGTCTCGATGAGCGCGTACACGCGGTCCGGGTCGGCGGGGCTCACGGCCAGGCCGATCTTCCCCATCGTGCCGCGCGGGAGGCCGTGCCCCTCCAGGCGCACCCAGGTGTCGCCGCCGTCCGTGGACTTCCAGAGGCCGCTGCCCGGGCCACCGCTCTCGCGCCCCCACGTCCAGATGCGCATCTGCCACGTGGCCGCGAAGAGGATGCGCGGATTGGCGGCGTTCATGGCGAGGTCGACGGCGCCGGTGTTCTCGTCGACGAAGAGGACGCGCTCCCACGTCTCCCCGCCGTCCCTCGTCCGGTAGACGCCGCGCTCCTGCTGGGGTCCGTACAGGTGGCCGAGCGCCGCCACGAACACCACGTCCGGGTCACGCGGGTCGATGACGATGCGCCCGACCCTCCCGATCTTCTCGAGCCCCATGTGTCGCCACGTCTCGCCGCCGTCCGTCGAGCGGTAGACCCCGTCGCCGATCGAGACGTTCGAGCGGATGAACGGCTCCCCGGTTCCGGCCCAGAGGACGTTGGGGTCGGAGGGCGCGAGCGCGAGCGCGCCGATCGACATGGCATCCTGGTCGTCGAAGATCGGGCGCCAGGACACGCCGCCGTCCTCGCTCTTGAACACCCCGCCCGAGGCGCCGCCGATGTAGTAGACGTTGGCGTTCCCCGGCTCGCCGATCACCGCGCTCACGCGGTTGCCGACCGGGCCGATGTGGCGGTAGTCCGCGCCCGAGAAGAAGCCGTCCGGAAGCGTGGCCAGCGTCTGGGCCGCGAGGGGCGGTGCGAGGAGGCCGGCCGTCGGGACGGCGACGAGCGCGAGGAGGAGGGAGCGGCAGGCGGAGCGGGCGCGCATCGGGGACTCCTGGAGGGCGCAGCACGGAGCGGAGCACGGAAGGTAGAAAGGGCGCCCGGGCCGTGAAAGACACGCCAGGGCGCCGTGATTGATGCACAGGCCCGTGCTCGCTAGGCTTCCACCCTCGACCTTCCGCCGACACCTCGACACGGGCCCAGCCGCGCGTGCGCGATTTCCTCCTGTTCTTCATCTCGCTCTTCTCGATCGTCAACCCGTTCTCGGCGATCCCCGCGTACGTGAGCCTCACCGCGGACATCGCGCCGGCCGACCGGAAGCGCGTCACCCGCCAGGCCGCGGTCGCCGTCTTCGTGATCCTGACCGTCTCGTACGTGGCGGGCGAGAGCCTCCTGCGCTTCTTCGGCATCAGCGTGGCGTCGTTGCGCGTCGCCGGCGGGCTGCTGATCCTGGGGATGGCCTGGAGCATGCTCCAGGCGAAGCTCCACGCGGCGAAGCAGACGCCCGAGGAGGCGCTCGAGGCCCAGGAGGCGCAGGAGCGTCCCAACCTCGGCGTGGTTCCGCTCGGGATGCCGCTCCTGGCCGGGCCGGGCTCGATCTCGCTCATGATCATCGCGGCCGGACGGAGCGAGGGGGTGTCCGGGCACCTGGCGGTGGTGGGCGCGGCGGCCGTCGTGGCCGTGCTCTCGTGGGTGATCCTGCTGGCGGCCGCGCCGATCGCGAAGGCCCTCGGACGCACGGGGATGAACGTGGCGACCCGCTTCATGGGGCTCATCCTCGCGGCGATCGCGGTGGAGTTCATCACGTCCGGGCTGGGGGACATCTTCCCGGCCTGGAAGCGGGGCTGAGCCGACGTACCGTTCGACGAGCGAGGAGGGAGGCGAGGATGAGCGAAGGGCACGACGCAAGGTCGGGGACGAGGACGCGGGGGCTGGCGGCCTCGGGCGTTACGATGGTCTCCCTCGCCGCGGCCGCGGGCCTGGTGGTGGGCGCGCGCTCGATCGCCGCGCTGGAGCTCCCGGGACTCCGCTCGCTTCTCCGCCTCGAGGCCTTGCCTCGCGAGGCGATGGGGCTGCCGTGGACCTCGCGCGTGGTCTGGCCCGACCAGCTCCAGAGCGGAGCGCTCGACCGCATGGCCGCGATGGTCGTGGGCCTCGTCCTCGCCGCCGCAGCCGTGGCGCTCCTGAACGCGCTCGTGCTCCTGGTGGAAGCGGGCGCGTCCCGGCGCCGTGAGGTGGCCGTGCGCGCCGCGCTGGGCGCCGGTCCCCGCGTCCTCCTGGGCCTCCTCTTCGCGGACGTGCGCAGGCTGGTGGCCTCCGCGCTCGCGCTGGGCCTCCTCCTGGGGATGGCCTTCGCGGGCGTCCTGCGCGCGACCTGGCCGGGCATGGCGGCCGACGTGGAGGGGTTGTCCGCCGCGGCCACGCTCCTCCCCGCCCTCTTCGCCGTGCTGGCCCTGGCGACCGGCGTCTACGTGCGCATCGGCTTCACGGTCGGACGGTCCCTCCCGCTCGCGCGCGACCTCGCCGTGGGCGGACGGGCGACGGACGATCGTGGGGAGGCATTCCGGCGCCGGGCGCTCTCCTCCGTTCAGATGGGGGCCGCCGGGGCGGTGGCGCTCGGGGCGCTGGCGCTCGCGATCTCGCTGGGCGGACCGGGTGCGTCGTCCGGGGCGGACGGTGACACCGTGGCGGTGCCGGTGGAGGCTCCGAAGGGAGCCGACGGAGCCGCGTGGGCCGCGATGCTCGCCCGTATCCGCAAGGTCCCGGGGATCGAGGCCGAGAGCCTGGCCACGCCGGGCGCCGTGCTCGGACTCGGAGTGCGCGACTACGCGACGGCCCAGTGCGGCGCTTGCGTGCGCGGGTTGATCCCCATGCCGTTCGTGGGGGCGCGCGTGGACCACCACGCCGTCGGCCCCGGCTACTTCTCGGCGGTCGGACTCCCCGTGGCCAGCGGTCGCGCGATCACGGCGGCGGACGTGACGGGCGCGCAAGCGTGTCGCGGTGGTGAACCGGACGTTCGCGAACGCGGCTTTCGAGGACGGCCAGCCCCTGGGCCACCTGGTGCGCGTCGGCGACGGCCTCGACGACTGGTTCGAGGTGGTGGGCGTGGTGGAGGACGCCGACCTCCAGGTGGTCGGGCGGGACGACCTCGACCACGCGGCCCTGTACGTGTCGGCGCTCCAGCAGGCGCCGAGACGCGGCGACGTCCTCCTGCGCGGCACGCCCGAGGCGGTCGAGGCGGCACGGACGCTCCTCGACGCAGGCGGCTACCGTCCGGCGGATGCACGCACGCTCGCCCAGGTGCGGCGCGCCGCGGCCGCCCCCCTGGGGTGGATCGCGCGCATCGCCGTCGCGCTCGGGCTGCTGACGCTCGTCCTGGCGGTCCACGGCGCGCACGCCACCGCCTTGCAGGTGACGCGTCGGCGGGCCCGCGAGCTCGCGGTACGGCGCGCGCTCGGCGCCACCGATCGGCGCGTCCTGGCGCTCACGCTCGGCGGGAGCGCGCGCGGCGCGCTGTGGGGTGCGGCGATCGCGGTGTTCCTCGGGTCCTTCCTGGTGGCGCTCCTGCGGCAGGGAGTGGGCGGCGTTCCCGCTCTGGGCCCGACGGCCTACCTGGCGGTGGCGGCGCTCCTCCTGGGGAGCGCGCTGCTGGCATCGGCCCGAGCCGCACGGGAGGCCGTGGGCGTGGAGCCGGCGCGCGCGATGGACTGAGCGGGGGGCAGCAGCGTTCCACACGCCCGTTTCGCTCGTTGCGCACGCTGTTTCGTGAAACGGCGGCAAGGCGCCGCGTGCCCCCCGGCGCGGGCGCTGCCGGTCGTTGTCGCACAAGCACTTCCGGGAACCGATTCCACCGCGGGAGGGTTTGAGCACGAGCCTTGCCCTATTGTCGGGCCCGAGCGAACTCGACGCGTAGGGCGACCCGTAGCCGGACGCCCACCTCCCTGGAAGCGCCGCCATGATCATCCGGATCAAGAAGCCGTCAGCCGTCCCCTCCTCGGAGATCACCCCGGAGCACGACTACGTGAACCGGCGGAGCTTCCTGATGAGCGCGGCGGCCGGCGCGGCCGGCCTCGCGCTCGCTCCCGGTGGGCTGGCGGCGCTGGGCCGTACGGGCAGGCTGCGGCCAGCAGGTGCGCTACGAGGACATGAAGTCCGAGCTGGGCGAGCCGGTGAACGCCTACGACGAGATCACGACCTACAACAACTTCTACGAGTTCGGCACGGGCAAGTCCGACCCGTCGGACAACTCCGGGCGCTTCCAGCCCCGGCCGTGGACCGTCGCCATCGAAGGGCACGTGAAGAACCCGGGCAGCTACCAGCTCGAGGAGTTCCTCGCGCCCTACAAGGTGGAGGACCGCGTCTACCGTATGCGCTGCGTGGAGGCGTGGTCGATGGTGGTGCCGTGGCGTGGCTTCCCGCTCGCCGATCTGGTCAAGCGGGTGGAGCCGACCGGGAACGCGAAGTTCGTGGAGTTCACGACCATCGTGCGTCCCTCGGAGATGCCGGGTCAGAAGACCGGCGTGCTCCGCTGGCCCTACATCGAGGGGCTGCGGCTCGACGAGGCCATGAACCCCCTCGCGCTGCTGGTCACGGGCGTCTACGGCAAGGACCTCCCCAACCAGAACGGCGCGCCGCTCCGCCTGATCACGCCCTGGAAGTACGGCTTCAAGGGGATCAAGTCGATCGTGAAGATCCGCTTCGTCGAGGAGATGCCGCGCAACACGTGGTGGGCGACGAACGCGCGGGAGTACGGCTTCTACGCGAACGTGAACCCGAAGGTCGACCACCCCCGGTGGAGCCAGGCGCGCGAGCGCCGCATCGGCGAGTTCCGGCGGAGGGAGACGCTCATGTTCAACGGCTACGCGGAGGAGGTCCAGCAGATGTACGCGGGGATGGACCTCACCAAGTGGATCTGAGCCGCCTCCATGGCACATTCCTGACGACGACGATGGCGACCAAGACGAACCGGCCGTGCTCGGGCTGAAGACCCTCCTGTGGCTCGGCGCGCTCGCGCCGACCGCGTGGATGATCGCGGGCTTCTTCCTGGGGTGGCTGGGGGTGAACCCGATCGAGAAGCTCACGCACGTCACCGGGATGACCACGCTGATCCTCCTCCTGGCCACGCTGGCCGTGACCCCGGTGCGCCGGCTCACCGGGTGGAACCCGATCATCCAGCTCCGGCGGCCGCTCGGGCTGTTCGCCTTCTACTACGCCCTCCTGCACTTCTCCATCTGGATGGTGCTGGACCTGGGATTCCGCCTCGACTGGGTGTGGGACGACATCAAGAAGCGGCCCTACATCACGGTGGGCTTCACCGCCTTCCTTCTCCTGATGCCCCTCGCGCTCACGTCCACGAAGGGGTGGATCCGCAGGCTCGGGAAGCGCTGGACGCGCCTGCACATGCTGGTCTACGTGTCCGCGGTGCTCGGCGTGATCCACTACTACTGGCTCGTGAAGTCGGACGTGCGCCTTCCCCTTCTGCTGGCCGCGATCTACGTCGTCCTGATGAGCGCGCGCATCCCGGGGTGGGTACGCCGGGCGTCGCGGCGCGCACCCAAGGCGGACAAGGGGTCGCCGGCCCAGCGTGGTACCTCGAGGCCGGGCCTCACCAAGGCGGAGGCTTCGGCCGAGTAGCCCGCCCCGGGGCCGGCCCGCCTTCGCTTGCGGCGGGAGGGCGCCCTCCCTATCTCGACGGGATCGTGTCCAACTGGCAGGCCGTCCGACTGTCCGCCGCCGGCTCGCCGCTTCCCGAGAGGAAGAGGCCCCTTCCCATGTGCGCTCGCCCGATCGTCCGATCCCGACGTTCCCTTCCCCTCGTTCTTCTCCTGATCGGCCTGGCGGGTGGACCGGTCGCGGCGCAGCAGGCGCGCCTCACCACGCCGAGCGAGGCGCTCGGCTTCGAGCTCGGCGCCGACTACCACATGGCCACCTACGCGCAGCTCGAGGCATGGTGGAAGAAGCTGGCCGACGAGTCCCCGCGCATGCAGCTCGCGGACATCGGGCCCACCGCCCAGGGCCGTCGCCAGTACATGGCGATCGTGACCTCGCCCGAGAACCAGGCGCGCCTCGACCACTACCGGGAGGTCTCGGCCCGCCTTACGCGCGCCGAGGGGCTGAGCGAGGAGGAGGCGCGCGCCCTCGCGAAGGACGGCAAGGCGATCATCTGGATCGACGGTGGCCTGCACGCGTCGGAGACGGTGGGCTCGCAGCAGCTCATGGAGCTGGTGTGGCAGATGGTGTCTGGCACGGACGAGGAGACCCTGCGCTTCCTCGACGACGTGGTCCTGCTCGCCGTGCAGGCCAACCCCGACGGCCAGGAGATCGTCGCGGACTGGTACATGCGCAAGCCGGACGAGAAGGCGCGCTCGCTGTACGACCTGCCCCGCGTCTACAACGAGTACGTGGGTCACGACAACAACCGCGACTTCTTCATGTCGAACATGCCGGAGACCACGAACATGAACCGGATCATGTTCCGGGAGTGGTTTCCACAGATCGTCTACAACCACCACCAGCCGGGCTTCGGGCAGACCGGCGGCGTGGTCTTCGTGCCGCCCTTCCGCGACCCCTTCAACTACCACTTCGACCCGCTCGTCCCCCTCCAGATCGAGGAGGTGGGCGCGGCCATGAACGCGCGTCTGGTCGAGCGCGGGATGCCGGGCTCCGGCCAGCGCAGCTTCTCGAACTACTCCACGTGGTGGAACGGCGGGCTGCGCACGATCGTGTACTTCCACAACATGGTCGGGCTGCTCACCGAGATCATCGGCAACCCCACGCCGGTCCAGCTCCCCTTCGTGACGGCGATGCAGCTGCCGCACAGCGACCTGCCCGCGCCCGTGCCGCCGCAGACGTGGCACTACCGGCAGTCGATCGACTACGAGATGCAGCTCAACCGCGCCGTGCTCGACTACGCGTCGAAGAACCGCGAGCGGCTGCTCTTCGACATGTGGCGCAAGGGGAGCCGGCAGATCGAGCGGGGGCGGCGCGACTCCTGGACGCCCACGCCGGACCGGATCGCCGCGGTGGAGAAGGCGGCGGCGGACCTGCCGCACGGGATGGGCGTGCGCAGCGGCTTCGCCGCGCCCACCGAGCTGTACGAGAAGGTGCTCCACGATCCGGCGCACCGTGACGCGCGCGGCTACGTCATCCCGCCCGACCAGCCCGACTTCCCGACCGCGGTCAAGTTCGTGAACGCGCTCATCAAGACGGGCATCGAGGTGCGCAAGGCCACCTCCGAGGTGCGCATCGGCGCCGACCGCTATCCGGCGGGCTCGTACGTCGTGAAGACGGACCAGGCGTTCGGGCCGCACGTGCTCGACATGTTCGAGCCGCAACACCACCCGAACGACTTCGCGTATCCGGGCGGCCCGCCGATCCCGCCCTACGACATGACCGGGTGGACGCTGGCCTGGCAGATGGGCGTCCACTACGCGTCGGCGCAGGAGGGGTTCGACGCGCCCTTCCCCGTCCTCGACGCGCTCGAGCCCGCACCGTCCGCGAGGATCTCCGGCGCTTCCAACCCGGCCGGCTACCTGGTGAGCCACGCGCTCAACGACGCGCTTCACGGTCACGAACCGCCTCCTGAAGGCCGGGGCGGACGTGTACTGGTTGAAGGACGCCCGGGTCGTCGACGGACGGACGTTCGCGGCCGGGACGATCTGGGTGCCCGCCTCGGGCGACGCGCGCCGGATCCTGGAGGAGGGCGCCCGCGACCTCGGCGTGCCCGTCCAAGCGGTGGGCGAGGCGCCCAAGGGCGACGCCTGGAAGCTCCGACCCGTGCGCATCGGGCTCTACGACCAGTACGGCGGGCTCATGACCACGGGGTGGGACCGGTGGCTCTTCGAGCAGTACGGCTTCGGGTACGAGCGCGTCTACCCGCAGGATCTGGATCGAGGCGACCTGAAGAGCCGCTTCGACGTCCTCGTCTTCCCGGACGGCGCTTTCACGGACGTCGAACGCCGCTACGACGCGGGCGACCAGCCGGCCGCGGCGGACATCCCGGCGGAGTACCGCGGATGGCTCGGCCACCTCACGCGGGAGCGGACGATCCCCCAGGTGAAGGCGTTCCTCGAGGCTGGAGGCACCGTGGTGGCCGTGGGCACCTCCACCACGATGGGCCACGTCCTGGGCGTGCCCGTGCGTGACCACCTCACGCGCATCGCGGACGACGGCACGCGCGAACCGCTGCCGGAGGACGAGTTCTACATCCCCGGCTCCCTCCTGCGCGTTCACACCGATCCCACGAACCCGCTGGCGTACGGCCTGCCGGCGGAGGTGGACGTGGTCTACGACAACAACCCGGTGTTCGACCTCGAACCGGCGGCCTCCCTCCAGGGCGTCGCCCCGGTGGCCTGGTTCGCCGGGGCCGAAGTGTTGCGCTCCGGATGGGCGTGGGGCCAGGCGCACCTGGACGGCGGCACCGCCGTCGTGTCGGCGCGCGTAGGCGCCGGGCACGTTGCGCTCCTGGGGCCCGCGGTGACGTTCCGCGGGCAGCCCCACGCCACGTTCAAGCTGCTGTTCAACGGCGTGCTCTACGGCGCCGCGGAGCCCGTGACCTTCTGACGTCGGTGGGGGTGGGCGGCGCGCCGCGAGGCTCGCGCCGCCCGCCCCCGTGCCGGGAATCTCACCACACCCGCATACTGGACAATCCCGACTGCCTTGTGGCGCTCCGGCGCCCAGGTTGAGGACGGATCATCCCATCCCGCAGCAACCCCGTCCGGACGCCTGCCCGTCGCCGGAGAGGAGGAACCACGGCTATGGCAGGCATCGTAGGCTACGGAGCGTACGTACCGCGCAACCGCATCACCACCGAGGAGATCGCGCGTCAGTGGGGGAAGGATCCGGGCACCATCGCCCGGGGGCTCCTGCTGAAGGAGAAGTCGGTCCCCGGCATCGACGAGGACACGATCACGATCTCCGTCGCCGCGGGGCGTGCGGCGCTCGACCGGGCCGGGATCGACCCGACGCGCATCGGCGCCGTCTACGTCGGCTCGGAGTCCCATCCCTACGCCGTGAAGCCCACCGGTACGATCGTCGCGGAGGCGCTGGGCATCGGCTCCGACGTGCACGTGGCGGACTTCGAGTTCGCCTGCAAGGCCGGCACCGAGGCGATGTTCGTCGCGCTTGGTCTGGTCGAGTCGGGCCGGGTCGAGTACGCGCTCGGCATCGGTGCCGACACCTCGCAGGGGGCGCCCAACGATGCCCTGGAGTACTCGGCGTCGGCGGGCGGAGCCGCCTACATCTTCGGGTCGACGGACCCGCTCGTCGACGTCCTGGAGACGTACAGCTGCACCACGGACACTCCGGACTTCTGGCGGCGTGAGGGAGAGTTCTATCCGCGCCACAGCGGGCGCTTCACCGGCGAGCCCGCCTACTTCAAGCACGTCATGATGTCGACGCGGGCCATCCTCGAGAAGACGGGGATGAAGCCGTCCGACTTCCGCTACGCGGTCTTCCACATGCCCAACGGGAAGTTCCCGCAGTCGGCCGGGAAGCAGCTCGGCTTCACGAAGGAGCAGATGGAGGTCGGATGGGTCGTGCCCCTCATGGGCAACACCTACTCCGGCTCCTCCCCCACCGGGCTGGCCGCGGTCCTCGACGTGGCCGACCCCGGTGACCTGATCCTCATCACCTCGTTCGGGTCGGGCGCGGGCAGCGACTCCTTCGTGCTGCGCGCCACCGACCTCCTCCCCGAGCGGCAGGGCCTCGCGCCCACCGTGTGGGGGATGCTCGAGGGGCCCCGGCGCTACCTCACGTACGGCCAGTATGCGAAGTACCGCGAGAAGATCATCGTCAACAGCTGAGGTGGGACCATGCGAGAGGTAGCGATCGTCGCCGGGGGCATGACCCACTTCGGCGAGCTGTGGGAGTCGAGTCTCAGGGATCTCTTCGTGGAGGCAGCCGTCGGTGCGCTGGAGGCCGCCGGCGCCGACCACCTGGACGATCTCTACGTGGGCAACATGTCCGGCGGGCAGTTCGTCGGTCAGGAGCACCTGGCGCCGCTGATGGCCGACCACCTCGGGATGGCGGGGATCCCCGCGACGCGCGTCGAGTCGGCGTGTGCGTCCGGCGGCGCCGCCCTCCGCCTGGGCTTCATGGCCGTGGCGTCCGGGATGAGCGACCTGGTGATGGCGGCCGGCGTGGAGAAGATGACGGACGGCGCGGACGTCACCGACGTGCTGGCCACCGCCGCCGACCAGGAGGGCGAGGTCTACCACGGCGTCACCTTCCCCGGGCTGTACGCGATGATCGCCCGGGCGCACATGGAGCGCTACGGCACCACCGAGGAGGACCTCTCCTGGGTGTCCGTGAAGAACCACGCGCACGGTGCGCGCAATCCGAAGGCCCAGTTCCGCAGGGAGGTGAGCGTCGAAGAGGTGATGCGTTCCACGCTGGTCTCCGATCCCCTCCGCCTCCTGCACTGCTCCCCGGTGAGCGACGGGGCGGCGGCCGTCCTCCTGTGCCCGCTGGAGGACGCGCACCGCTACACGGACCGACCCGTGAAGATCGTCGGGATCGGGCAGGCCACGTCGTCGATGGCGCTGGCCGACCGACCCGACCTGACCGCGCTCGACGCCGTGGCCAAGGCGGGCGAGCGGGCCTACCGCATGGCCGGAGTGAGCGCGAAGGACATCCAGGTGGCCGAGGTGCACGACTGCTTCGCGATCTCGGAGATCTGCTGCATCGAGGCGTTGGGCTTCGCCTGTGCCGGTGAGGGCGCCGAGGCCGCGCGCTCGGGCATGACCGCGCTGGGTGGCCGCATCCCGGTCAACACGAGCGGCGGACTCAAGTCGAAGGGACACCCCGTCGGCGCCACGGGGGTGGCGCAGGCCATCGAGATCTTCGAGCAGCTCCGGGGTGAGGCCGGCGCGCGCCAGGTCGAGGGCGCCCACCTCGGGCTCGCGCAGAACATGGGCGGATCCGGCGCCAGCTCCGTCGTCCACATCTTCGAGAGGGCGTGACCATGCCGAGCCCGAGATACTGGAGGGAGGTCCCCAACCGCTACCGGCTGGAAGCGGGCCGGTGCACCGCCTGCGGCAAGGTCAGCTTTCCGGCCCGCCGCGTCTGTCCGGCCTGTCGCGCCAAGGAGGTCGAGACGATCCACCTGTCGCGGAAGGGGCGCGTGCTCACCTCCACGGTGGTGCGCACGCCGCCCGACGACCTGGTGATGGAGGCGCCCTACGCCATGGCCGTGATCGAGACGCCCGAGGGCGCGCGCTTCATGACGCAGGTGGTCGACTGCGAGGTCGAGGAGGTGCTGCCGGGTATGGAGGTCGCCCTCGAGTTCAGGCTCATCCGCAAGGAAGGGCACGGGGGCATCCGCTGCTACGGGCACAAGGCGGTGCCCGTGGCGGGAGAGGCGTCCGCTCGGGTCCCGTAGGCGTCGGCGCAGGAGGTGCCATGCCGAAGGTGAAGATCGAGGTGGAGCTGAGCGAGCATCTCTTCCACGCCTACGAGTGCGAGTCGAAGCGCTGCGGGAAGAGGCTGGAGGAGCTCGTGGAGAAGCTCGTGAACGGGCTGGTGCGGGAGATGGAGCGGGAGGTCGACGACCCGCCGATCTTTCTGTGTTAGTGACCGCGTAGACCCAAAGCGTTACAGGACTGTATCTTGGGATCTGTGACCTCGTGTGATTTCTTGGTCACTTCGGGGATTCCATGCCCAGCGTGGAGGCGAAGCGCTCGAGGCGACCCAGGCGCGCCCGGACGTCGGCGAGCTGCTTCTCCATCCCTCGCACCATCCCGTCGTAGCTCCGCAGCTCCGCCGCGAGGCTCCCGACGGGATCCGGCTCCTCCCGCAGGCGTTGGCGGACCAGGTCCCGCTCGCCCCGCAGGAAGTCGAGATAGGCCTCCATGTCGGGGACGCGCGCGCGCATCTCCGGGAGGCGGTACTTGAGCCATGCCCGCACCTGCCGCTGGACCTGGTTCTTGATGCCCGCGAGGCTCGTCGCGTAGTCGTTGGCCTTGGCGTATCCGGCGGTCTTCAGCCCCGTGGCGAACTGCTCGAAGGTGCCCTTCTCCTTCGTGAGCTCGGTCCAGGCCGGTCCCCAGCGCGCCTGCAGCTGTTCCAGGTGGTGGTGCGCGGCGCGCTCGGGCGTGTCGTATCCGAAGGTGGGGCTGCTCTTCATGTCCTTCTTGTCGCGCGTGGGCGACTCGTTCTGGCGCAGGTTGTAGAGGTGGACGCCCTCGCTCTCCTGACCCGGCAGCACCCGCTCGATCTTCCCGTCCTTCATCTCGACGGCCGCCTGCTCGTTGAAGAGACGGTTGCGGTGCCGCGAGGGTGGCCCCGTGACGCCGGGCGACTGCTCCCCGTAGGCCTGGATGATCAGCCACATGGCGCGGTCGAGGCCCACCTTCCGGTTGCTCTCCACCGCCTCGAGGACGGCCGGCACCACCTCGTCGAAGTAGTCCGTCCAGGGGGGCGGCGCCATCTTGCGCGCCTGCTCCGCGGGCACCGGCTGCGCCTGCCCTCCGGGCGCGGGCTTGCGCTGGACGGTCCCGCCCGGCGCGGCCGCGCCGGACCCTGCCGGGGCCGGTGCGTGGGCCTGCGGGGGCGCCCCTCCCGCGACGACGCGCTCGGCCAGGGCGTCGGCCTCGCGCTCGTGGGCGCCACCGGCTTCTCCGACCGAGAGCCCTCCGCCGACGGGTGCTCCGCCGACGGGCGCGCGCGCCTGTTGCGCCACGTGCACCAGCTCGTGCGCGAGGAGCCTGCGCCCGTCCGCGCTCGAGGGGGCGTAGTGACCGGCTTGGAAGAAGATGTCCCTCCCGGTCGTGAACGCCTGCGCGCGCAGACCCCGCGCCAGCGCGTCGGCGCCGGTGTCCGTGTGCACGCGGACGGCCCCGAGGTCCGTGCCGAGCGCGGGCTCCATCTCGACGCGGGTCCGCTCGTCCAGCGCCCTGCCCCCGCCCGACCTGGCGCGCAGGCCGGCGGCCACCGACCGGGCATCGACGGGCGGCTCGGATCCCTCCGCCTTGCGCGCCAGCGGTGGGAGTGCGTTCGGATCGCTCCCCGGTGGGCCGCCGATGGGCGTGAAGGACCCTCCACCGAACCAGAGAGAGGGGAAGAGGAGGCCGACGTCGAGATGCGCGCCGATCATGACGTCGTGCTCCCCGAAACGGAACTCGAGCCCGTAGCCGCTCAGTCCCGGCACGGGAATCACGAGGTCGTTGAGCAGCGGGAGGACGAACGCGCGCGGCTCGTCGAAGCCGAGCACCGGGGCCAGCATGGCGCTTCCGACCACGACCGAGCTGCTCACGAAGCCGATCTGGTCGCCGAGCGAGGCACGCTCCCAGTAGCGCGTGAACCCGCTCGTGAACTGGTGCTGCACGTCCGCCAGCAGCAGGCCGACCTGAGGGAGCGAGAGCAGGGCGCCCATCACGTCACCCCCGGTGCCCGGACGCGGGGCGGCGGGCTCGGCGTCGGGGCTGGGGACGGGGCTCGTGGGGGCCGCCGTCGTCGGTGCGGGAGCGGTCGGGGGTGTGCCGGTGGCGCCGGGCAGGCTCACCACGGGAGCGACGCCGGCGACGTCGGCCAGGACGCCAGGGGGCGACAGCAGCGCCCGGCCGCGTGCCAGCGCCCACGGCTGGAGCTCCTCGTCGAAGCGGAAGCGGAACCCGAAGTCCGGACGGTAGCGGGCGTACGGGTCCGTCGGCTGGAGCATGGAGGGTGGCGTGAGCTGGCCGGATTCCTCCTGCCGCTGAACCGTGAGGGACGGTGCGAGCCGGATCGCCGGGTTGCGTGAGGAACCTCGGAGCCGGCGCGTCGGCCAGCGGCTCGGAGGCTCTCCGGCGCGCCCCGGACGCTCGTCCCCGGGGCGCACCGTGGGTCGGCTCGGGTCGGAAGGAGGGCTTGCGGCGCAAGGATCAGCCTCCCCGACGGACGCCGCCCGCGAGCGGCTCCAGCCAGACGATCTCCGTGGACCCGACGAGGACCACGCGATCCTCCCACGACAGGACCTCGTGGAGCGTGCCGGAGACGCCGAGGACTCCGAGCCCCGGGGCTCCCACGACGGAGCCGCCGTCGCCCGCATCCCCCGCGGCGGGCCCGTCGTCGAGCGCGTCGAAGAGGCGCGCCCACACGATCGGCGTGGCGGCGTCGACCACGTCGAGCCGGGCGGGGCGTCCGGCCAGGGAGAGCACGTGGGTCGCCGTGCCGGCCGGAGACGCCCGTCGGACGCCGGCTGCCCACACGTCGTCGCCCCGGTTCCAGAGGACCGTCGCGCCTCCGGGGTGGGCGCCGACGGCCACGAGGTCGGCCTCCGCCCCCCGGATCGCGAAGGGATGCGGCTCGCCCTCGCCCATGACGACCCCGCGAACGTCGTCTCCCGAGCGCCACACGGCCCATGCCTCCCCGTCCGCGGAAGCGAGGCCGACGGGGGCCGGGCCCGAGGGGGGCGGAGCGGCCGCGCCCGGCGCCCGCGGGGCCCACGTCGGCGACGAGAAGCGCGTCCGGCGCCTCCTGCCACATCACGCGCGGGGTCGATCCGTGCACGGGCGCGGGCCATCGCGTGTGCTCGACGCCGGGGCCCTCGAGGCGCCACCCGACCTCTCCGCTCCCGTCGAGCCAGCGGGTGGTCGGCGCTCCGTCCGCTTCGGCGCCGCACACGAGGAACCCCTCCCCGCACGCGGCGAACGCCACGGGCACGACGTCGATCTCGGCCAGGGTGCGCGGCTCCTCCCCGGGTCCGCACCGGACGAGCGCGCTGCGCGTCTCTCCGGGATGGGGGATCAGGAGGTGGAGGCCGGCGCGTGCGACAGCCGCCAGACAGGCCGTGTCGGCGCGCATGGGCAGCGGGGCCCTTCGCACCGGACGCAGGCTGGCGGGATCGCCGGGTAGCAGGAGGCGGAAGCCCAGGCCGTCGGGTCGCGTCATGGGTTCTGCTGGTGGATCCACTCGGCCAGCGCCACGTAGGCCGGGATGAAGGCCTTCTCGACGTTCTTCGTCGCGTCCGCGAGGTGCTGCACGAGCAGCGACACCTGGTCGTCGGCGCTCGCCTTGAAGAAGTCCGGCCCCACCTGGAGGGTGTGCGCCCACCACGGGCTTCTTGCCGGACGAGGGCCAGGCGATCACGCCCGCCGCCATCCGGTTCACGCTGAGGTCGCGCTTCACACCCCAGCGCATCCGTCGATAGCGGTCGATCATGGCCGCCACACGCGCCTGGTCCACGACCGTGGGCTTTGCGGGTGGAGCCGTGAGCGGGAAGAGCGAGGCCGCCTTCTTCATGAGGTCCTCCGCCCACGAGGTGGCCCAGGTCTGCTTCCCGTTCCGCACCCCGGACATCTCGCCGTAGAGCTGGCTGACCCAGTCGGAGCACCATCCGAGCCGCTTCTCGAGTCGTGCCAGCGCGAGCGAGAGTTCGGCGGGCTCCGTCCCCGCGAAAGCCTTGTCGAGGTTGTCCTTCGAGGGCGTGCGGATCCCCGAGGGGACGGCGTCCTTCTTCCCCGTCGTCCGGAACTCGTGGAGGAAGAGGGCGAAGAGCGCGTAGCTGTCGGAGTTGCGCAGGCGGTCGGCGGTCGACAGGTGGAAGAGCATGCGCTCGTGGCGATAGGCCACGTCCTCGGTGCCCGTCGAGGGCTTGCCCCCGAGAGGCGAGGTGCCGTGGGCGCTCTCGTGGATGAGGTTGCGTACCTGGTCGTTCGTGTTCAGCGACTTGAACTTCGGCACGCACAGTGTCATGCGCGACTTCGCGTCGATGTCCGAGTTGTAGGCGATGACCCCCCCGTTCTCGCACAGGCCCGTGTCGCAGGCCCCTCCGCACGACGTGATCTTGTCCAGTCGGCCGACGTGCTTCTCCAGGTTGCCGAGGTTCGTGCGCAGCGTGGAGAGCGTGGCCGCGTCGTGCGCACCGAAGAACTTGTCGATGAGCGCCGCGTCGTCCGCGGTGGGCGCGCCCGCCACCGCGCCCACCGCGTCCGCCATGGCCGTCTTGGCGACGGGGTGGGCGGTGTTGAAGTCGCTCCAGGTGGCGGGGTCCATCTTCGTACAGGGCTGGGTCGGGGGATGCACGAGCTTCCCCTTCTTGTCCTTGGCCTTGCAGTCCACGACGGAGGGCGCGGACGCCGCCTCGACGATCTCGGCGCTGCGTGCCTGGGGCAGGTCGCTGGTCGCCGCCATGGCGCCGGGGTTCCCCTTGGCCGTGGTCACCTTGGCCTTGTTCGGCCCCTTCTCGAGCTCCGCCTTCACCGCGTCCGCCCGGTCCTGCGCGACCGCGGCCGACTCCTCGACGCTTGCGTAGCCGAGGACGTCGACGCTCTTGGACAGCACCAGCTTGAAGATGCCGATCTCCGTCTTGTCGGCGCTGCTCAGCTTCGCGGAGCCCTTCGCGAAGTAGATCCGCCTCCAGTCGGACTTCGGTTGCGCCTTGAGCTCGAAGTCGGAGGGTCCCGGGGCGGGCACGACCGCGGGAGGAGCCGCCGGCCTGGGTGGTGCCCGCCGGATGTGGCCGGGCCCCGTCTGCTGCACGACGTGGGTGAGCTCGTGGGCGAGCAGCAGACCGCCCTCATGCGTGTCCGGCGCGTAGTGTCCGGCGGCGAAGTAGATGTCGCGGCCGTGCGTGAAGGCCCGGGCGCCCAGCTCGCCGCTCATGCGCGCGGCCGAGGGTCCGGTGTGCAGGCGCACCCCCGTGAAGTCCGCTCCGAACGCCGCGCCCATCCGCTGCTGCACGGTCGGGGGAAGGCCGTGCCCGGCCCCGCCACCCCCGCGCAGCGCCCGCGACACCGAGGCGGGCACGCTCGGCGCGTGGCCTCCCTTCCTGCGCACGGGGCCCGTCGCGGCAGCCTCGCCCTTCCGACGCTCTTCCTGCTCGCACTCGGCGCACTTCCGCCGGATGGCCGGCGGAGCCGCCGTGACGCTCGCCGGAGCCTCCATGCGCCGGATCACCGCCTCCGCGGTCGCGTCGGCTTCGCGCTCGAAGCGATCGTCGGGCTCCCCCACCGTGAGCCCGCCCTCCATCCCAAACGCCGGCGTGCTCAGGAAGCGCGGCACGCCTGCCTTCGGAGCGGCCTCCTTTCGCCGGACGCGGGCGGGCTTCGCACGCTCGTGGTGGGCGGGCGCCGCGTGCGCGTGGCTCATCGCGCCGTCGCCAGCCCCGACGGGGGCTGTCTTCCGAGCTTGCGGTATTCCGAAACGGCGCCCCGGGCGAGGTCCTCGAAGGTGATCGGTCCGTTCCGCCTGCGTGCGCGGGCGGCGGCCACGAGGACGGCGTTACGGATGTGGCCCCCGGCGAGATCGCAACCCGCCGCGAGTCGGTTCAACTCGGGTGGGCCGACGTCGTGCTCCTCGCCCAGGTGCGCGAGCCAGATGGCGCGGCGCTCCTCGGGCGCGGGCGACGGGAACTCGATCACGGCGTCGAGGCGCCGTGAGAAGGCGCTGTCGAAACGCGCGCGGCCGTTGCTGGTCAGGATCGCGATGCCCTCGAACGACTCGATGCGCTGCAGCAGGTAGTTCGTCTGCGCGTTCGCGTAGCGGTCGTTCGAGTCCTTGACGTCCGTGCGCTTGCCGAACAGCGCGTCCGCCTCGTCGAAGAGGAGGACGACCTCGGCGTTCTCGGCGCGGGCGAAGAGCTGCGCGAGGTTCTTCTCGGTCTCGCCGATGTACTTGCTGGTCACGCTGGCGAGGTCGACCCGGTAGAGGGGGAGCCCCAGCCGCGTGGCGAGCCATCCGACCGCGAGCGTCTTCCCGGTACCCGAGGGTCCGTAGAAGAGCGCGCGCACGCCGGGACGGTGGCGCGTGCGCGCCGCCTCCCCGAGCGCGTCGACGAGCGTGTCTCGCCCCGTGCAGCGCAGGAGAAGCGCTTCGAGATCCGCGCGAAGCTGGGGGGGCAGGACGACGGCCGCGTCGTCGATGGCGTCCGGGATCAGCTCGGCGACGCTCCCCAGATCGGCAGCGGCGCCGCTCCGTCCCGCGGCCGCCACGTGGCTCGCATGGACGCGCTCGTCTCCGCCGAGCGCAACCTGGAAGCGAGCGGCGCGCGCCAGTCCCTGGATGCGTGCCGCGCCGTGTCTGAAGGCGGAGCCGAGCTGGTGGGCGAGCGCGGCGTCGCTCGTGAGCTCCTGCCAGAGTGCCACGCGCTCGGTGGCGTCCGGAACCGGGAGCTTCCACGACATGACCGGGTCGCCCGCGCTGCGTGAACGCGCCGTCGGGCCCGGAGGCCACCAGCACGGGGCCCGGGTACCCCGGGATCGGTGGCAGGGCCCTTTGCTCGCCCGGTGTCAGCTCGCCGCAGATCACCGGCACCCGCCCGGTCAACCACAGCCACGGTCCGAGTCCGTCCGGCGCATCGAGCGGGATGAAGGCGGGCTCGGCACCGAGGGCGCGCGCGACCAGCTGCGCCCCGGCGCGTGCCTCGCGAGGGTGCCCGCTCCGGATCACGAGGCCCATGGACCCTTCGGCGCAGGCGGTCGCGTACCGTGCGGCCAGCGCCACGAGCGAGGCGGGGAGCGGCGGCGGGTCGTCCAGCGCCTCCTCGATGCCCGGCCATCGGCTCGCCTGCCCGGCCAACGCGAGGGCGGTCGGCGTGGGAACGAGCACGCCCCGCTCCGGCAACGGGCGCGCGTCGTCTTCGAGCTCGATGAGGCCCGCGGCGGCGGCGCGCCCCCCCACCAGCGTCGCCACCTGCGTGGCGACGGTGCCACCGTCCAACGCCGCCGCCAACGGAGCCAGCAGGCCGACGGTGGGACGGGCGCCGCCGCTCGGGCTCTGCAGCCACGCGAGGACCCGTCCGGCCATCGCGTCCGTCTCGACCGCGACCGCGAGGGCCGCGGCGAGCGTCTCGCCCGTGCTCAGGCGGAGCGCGAGCGCGAGTGCGTGCAGGCGCGCGTCCGCGCGGGCCGGCCGGTGGAGCCAACGCTCCAGGGCGGTGCGGGGGTCCTCGCCCGTCTCCTGGAGCAGCGCGGCGCCACCCGTCGAGCCACGCCGCCTCGATCCCCTCCCCTGCGCCCTCCCCCGCCAGGAGCGCGAAGGCGATGCCCACCAGGGGGATGTCCGTGGCGCGCTGTGCGGCCGGGGCGCTCAACGCGGGTCCCCGGCTTCGTAGTGGAAGGCGACGACGTGTCCGATCCACGGCACCCAGCCCGGATCGAGGTCGAGGCCTGCACGTCGGATGCGCAGGTCGCAGAGCGTCGGGGTCGAACCACACGTCCAGGTGCGTCCGCGTGAGGGCGATCCGACCGGGACGCAGCACCAACTCGTCCATGCCGATGCCCGTATGGAGGCGCAGCCAGCGGTACACGGCGAGGGTCCAGCCGCGGCCCCACAGGGTCTCGCGGATCGGAGAAGCCCGAGGGTACGCGCCGACCAGGTCGCGGACCGGGTCCTCCTTCCGCACGGCCAGGGCGTCGAGCACGCGAGCGACCACCTGCTGCGCCACCGCCTGCGGCGCCCGGTCGGCGTCCTGCTCGAGCCACGCGTCGTACCCGAGCCGCAGGAGGATGTTGAGCACGAAACCGATGCCTCCGGCCTCCGTCGCACGCAGACCCGGCCAGGCGGCGGGCATGACGCGAAGTGGCGGACCGTCCGGTCCGGGGGACCGCGCGGCGCCCTCCTCGGAGCGCGACGCCGTCGGCTCCTCCACCTCGGTGCTCGGGACCTCGTGGGCGCCCGGTGACACCGTCGACGCGGCCGGCACGGGGCCCCGTGCCGTTGGGAGCGCGTCGGCCGCGAGCGCTCCGAGGGAGGCGCCGTCGCGGTCGTCGGCGGGTAGCGTGTGGTGCGCGCGTGCGGCGCCGACCGGGCCGTCGGCGGCCGTCGGTGACTTCGCGTCGCCCCCGTACCCGGACGGGGCGGATCCCCGACGGGGAGAAAGCGCGGCGTCCTGCGCCGCCGAGGCACGCAAGACCGCCGCGACGAACCGCCGCGCGTCGTTGGTAGCCGGCTCGCCAGGGGACGCGCCCCGGGCGGCAGGAAGGGAGGGTGCCCCCACGGACGATACCTCCCGGTGAGCGGTGACGGGGGCGCGCTCGACCTCCTCCCCCGGCGGCGGCGACCACCCCAACACCTCCTCCAGCGACCGCACGTCGGCGGGCCGGAGCGACGCGGTGACGTTCCGCCCGTGGCCGGCCCGCACGAGCGCGGCGAACCACTCGGGGAGCGCGGCCGGGGCCTCGGGCAGCGATCCCAACGAGTGGGTCAGGGCGCGCAGGGCCTCACCCAGGTCCATCCCCGGCTTCCACGCGCGAGTGACCAGCGGCCAGTACCACTCGCGGGGTGGGGGGCCGACCAGGAGTCGGCCCGCGAGCGCGAGATGGGCCTCGAGCGCGTCGCGGAACCAGACCATGCCGGCGGAACCGGCCGTGGGGTCGGCTCCGTGCCGGCCCTCGGCCGCGACCTCGGCGAGGGCCGCCTCGAGCGCACGCGCCACGTGCTCGGGGCGGGCCCGGGGTCGCAGCGGCCCGAGGGCCAGGCGACGGACGAGGACGAGGCGCCCGCCCTCGTCGTGCAGGCTCGCCGTGCGCATCGCGTCCCGCAGCGCGAGCTCGGTGCGGCGCACCGCCGCCTCGCTCCCTCCGCGGAGGCGCAGGCGGCAGACACGCCGAACGGCGGCCGACATCGGATCAGCCGCGCGCGAAAGCGGAGGTCGCGACGGCGAAGCCCAGCTCGGCCGCGTCGGCGAAGTGCACGCGGACGTTCTCGTCCAGCTCGACGGAGGCGCCCGCAGCGTACGTGACCCGCGCGGAGGCCTCCGCGCTTCCCAGGTCCTCCACCACCGCGCGCGCGACGATCGTGTCGGCCCGGTAGACCCGTGCCTGCATGCCCACGCGCAGACGGGATGGGTCGAGCGCGACCAGCGGGATGCGCACGCCCGGGCGGGCGGTGACCGGACGCGGAACGCGCCCGGCGACGATGCGGCCCACCGGGGCGTGGCTCGCGAGCAGCAGGCACATGCGCACCACGTCGCTCACGAGGGCCTGCGCGCGCGGCCTCGCGCGGGTTCGAGCTGGTCGAAGAGCCAGTCCGCCAGCCCCTGGAGGCGGCGACGGACGGCGTAGTCGATCTCGGACCAACGCGGCAGCGCGGAGAGGTTGCGCAGGTTGGGCGCCTCGTCGAACTGCGACAGCGTCTCCGCCCAGTCGAGCCGCAGGGCCGGCGCCACGCCCGAGAACCCGGCGTGCAGGCAGGCGCAGATGCGTCCGAAGCGCTCGAAGAAGGCGGCGGCGTCGCGGCTCACGGCCCCCTTCCCGTGCTCTCCCTCCATGAGGTCGCCGAGGGACACCACCTTGGCGGCTTCCGTGCGCACACCCTGCCAGCTCATCCCGGCGAGGCGCGCGACGTCGAGCTGCAGCGCCCCTGCGCGCACCAGGTCCACGCGCGCCCGCTGGGCCGTCTGCACCTTGCCGATCGCGGCCGACGGACCGGCCGCCGCGACCAGGGTCGCGGGTGCCTGCGCCCTCGCGAGCTGCGTGCGCACCTGCGCGGTCCGCACGGCTCGGAGCAGGAGGTCGACGCGGTCCAGGCCGTCGAGCAGGCTCGTCTGCAGGCGGAACCAGGCGGCGGGCGCCTCCCGCACCACCGCGAGCATGTCGCTCAGCTCTTCCGGCGCGTCCTCCCGCGCGGTGAGGCAGGCGGGCACCGGCGCCTCGAGAAGGCCCGGATCCAGCGAGCGGAAGGCCGCCGGAAGAGCGTCCTCGGTCGTGCGCGGACGGAGGTACGCCACGAAGCGCACCTCGCGCTCGAGGATGGCGGCGCGACGCTCGTTGATCGCGTCCAGGCGCGCCTGCTCCTCGGCGATGAGCGCGCGTGTGACGGCGACGTCGTGACGCGCCTCCGCGAGCCGGCCGGCCCAGTCGGTCTCCCGCGTACCGAGCGCGGACAGGTCGGCCGCGAGCGCGCCGCGGGCCTCCTCGCACGCCGCGATCGCGTCGCGGTAGCGCTTCACCCTCCCCTCCACCTGTCGCAGGAGGGCGATGGTGCGGTCGGCCATGTCCGCGCTGTCGGAGAAGTTCCCCGCCTCGTCGGCCGCGTCACGGAGCGGGGGCCGCAGCAGCGCCGACAGCAGCGTGGCACGCCCGTCCGCCTTGATGAAGTCGCGCAGCGGACGGCGCAGCGCGGCCACCGGATCGTCTCCTCCGGGCACGAACTCGTCGCCCGTGAGCCCCCACACGTCGATGTCGTCGAACAGCCCGGGCACCTCCCCGTCCTCCTTCGTGAGCTGATCGGCGAGGCGCACGAGGCCGAGCACCGCTTCGTGCCGGGTGGCCGTGGAGTAGTCGCGCGCCTCCTGCGCCTTCGGCAGCTGGAGCCGCTCCACGATGCTGAGCGTGCGCACGTCGAAGTTGCCGACGAGCGGAGGGGCGTTGGTGATGTCGCCCGGCGTGTACGTGGAGCCCCGCACGAGCGGCGCCGTGGTCGTCTGCGCGCGTACGGCCTCGGCCGCGGTGGGGAACCCGATCGGTGTCCCACCGCGCAGCGTGACGACCGGCTGCGAGATGCGCGCCACGCTGTCGAGACAAGAAGCTCCCGCGCGTGCCGCCGCCCGCGCCCGACGTCGTGCCGGCGTCCGGCGACGCCTCGGTGGTGCCGGAGGCGGTCGCCGCCTTGGTGCCGCGCAGCTTGTCGAAGTAGGTGGCGATGCTCTCCTGCGAGGCCACGGCGGTCTCGGCCTTGGCGATCCCCGCGAGGGCGGGCGACACCGCCAGCCTCGTGGCGTCGGTGGTGCCCAGCACCAGCTGACGGACGCGGTAGATGTCGGTCTGGACCTTCAGGAAGCCGTAGTCGACGAGGTCGTCGGCCCGGTCCGCGCGCGCCCTCAGATAGGCGATGAACCCCTCCACGCCTCGCTCCGGAAGCTGGGCCCGCTCGCTCACGGAGAGGAGGTCGGTCAGGCGCGGGTCGGCCACCAACTCCGTGAGCGTCTCGCTCACGCCGTCGGGCACGTCGGCGTCCGCATCCGCGGGCACGACGCCGTACTGTGCCTCGAAGGGCGCGAGCAGCTCGTTGGCGGTGAGAAGCTCGAAGTCCTCGTCGCCGCCCGTTTCGGCCCCCTTCGGCGGCGTGCCGTCGAACCAGGGGAGCTCGACGCCGTCGTTCAGCCTCCCGCTCGGGCCGAAGGCCGCCTGGCCGTCGAAGAGCGCGAAGCCCATCCCGTCGAGCGCGGCGTCCTCGAATTCCATCACCGCGGCGGGAACGTCCAGGCGCAGCCAGCGCCCCGCTTCGGGCAGGTCGCCCACGCGCAGGCGGGTGACGCGGCCGTCGCTCCCGCGGTCGATGAGGTTCTCCCCCCAGTAGGCACGGTGCTCCGCCCTCCCGCTCCGCCACTCCAGCATCAGCGTGCGCGGAGGGTTGTCGGCGTCGAGGTGGACCCAGGCGTACAGCGCGTCACCGGCGGTGGGCGTGATGGTGGCGCTCGCGCCGGAGAAGGCGTGCCCGTGCACACCGGCGCGCGTCGCCGAGCGGTGGCCGCCGGAAGCGGCGGGTGGGCCCCACGCGCCGAGCGTCTCCGGCTCGAGGGCCTGCGGGTCGTCGCCGATCGCGGGAACGGGCGGTGCCTCCCCGCGAAGGGCATCGAGCAGCACGGCGCTCTTCACGCGCACGGACTGACGGCCACCGAGGGTGCGGCCCCGATCGAGGAGGAAGCGGTCCAGCGTCGCCTGGAACTCCGGGTCGATCTCCTCGGTCAGGAGGAGACGGGGCTCCCACGAGGCCTGCGAGACCGGCACCAGCACCCGTACGCGCTCGCCGCCCGCCAACGCGAGCGGCGCGAGGCCGGCGCACTCGCGCAGCGCGAGATCAAGCTGCTCGACCGGAACCGGGACGGCGTCCAGGTCGAACGCTTCCGGGAAGAAGGCGCTGCTCTGCGTGCCGAGGTCGATCACGTTCCTCGGCAGGAGCCCGCACGGAGGCAACCGGTCGAAGTCCGCGGCCAGCTCGCCCGGGGCCGGCGGCGGACTCCCCAGCGCGGCCACCTGCTCCGCCAGCTGTTCGATCTGCGCCTGCCAGAGTCCCGGCAGGCGCGCGCTCGTTCCCAGCGCGCGTCCCGACGCCCCTGCGGCGAGCTCGAGGCGGCTGTAGCGGCCCCGTCCGCCACGCCGGACCACGGCGTGGCGGTCCGTGAAGCGTGGGAGGAAGGCGGCGTCGACGCCGACCAGGGCGAGCGGCACGCCGACCTCCTCCCATGGGAGGACCGCGCCGGGCTCGAGGGCCCGCTCCGCGTCGAAGACGGTCCAGGCCAGCCGGTTGCGGAGCTGCGCGTTTCCGGGCGGCAGCGGGAGCCGGTCCTCCGGCCAGGCGTACCAGAGCAGGCGCGCCGCATCGGCCCGGCGCCAGTCCTCGAAGCCGACGGCGCCGTCGCACCCGCACCGGTCGCACGGGTCGTCCGGGTCGATGTCCGCGTGCTCGACCGAGACGGGCTGCAACACCAGCACCCCCGCGCGCGGCAGCGCGTCGGGGAACGTGTCCAGGAGATCACCGAGCGCAGGGCCGATCGAGCGGGGCTGTAGCACGCCACCGCCCCCGAACCCGCCGCCTTCGAAGACGCCGGGGGGCGCGACGACGGGCAGCCCCCAGAGGTCCGCCTCGACTTCCTGCAGGAGGACGACGTCCTCCCCGCTCGCCGCCAGCCCCTGCCCGGCCCCGATGCGCAGTCTCAGCGCCGGCCGCCCGCCGCCCTCGGGCACCTCGCCGATCGAGGTGTCGACCCCGAGGCCGCGCACGACCCCGGCCGTGAACGCCTGTCCGCGCTGGGCGACGTGTCCCGCCTCCCAGAGGGCGCGCGCGTCCAGCGTGGGCGCCGTGAGGGCGCGACCGGGGAAGAGGTTCGGCCGGCGAAGCCAGGTGGCCGCAGCCGCGGCGCCGTCGTCCGGCCACAGCGCGACGACGCGCTCGCCCGGAAGGGGTCGGGTGATCGGGGAGATGCTCATCGTGGTCTCCTCAGCCTCCTCCCCTGCGAGGCGTCGTACCGCCCCGGGTCGGGGTCGTCCCGGTGATCAACCGCTCGGTGATGGTCGGCAGCGCGTCGGTGGAGGCCAGGCGCGCCTCCCGGTCCAGGGTGCGCCACTCGGGATCGCTCGCGATCCGCTCGATCGCCGCCGGGTTGTCCGCCACCCCGCCGGCGTCGAGGCGCGTCAGCCCGGCGCCCGCGTTCGGCGCGGTGAGCGCCGAGGTGGTCCGGAGCGCGGCCGCGAGGTCGACCTTGTCGGCCCGTGACAGCTCGCCCAACGTGGCCGCCGTCAGCGTCGGCGAGTCGGCGATGCGCGGGCTCGCGAGGAGGCTGGTGATCTCGGTGCGCGCGGCGGGTGTCGCGCGCTCGAGCGTCGCGTCGAGGAGGGTGCGCAGGCCCAAGGCGTCGAGCCCGCTCAGCCGGCCCGAGCTGAGCACCGCCTCCCGTCCCGCCAGGCGCCTGGCCGTTCCCGTCAGATCCTCGCGGTAGGCGAGGTTCCGCCGACGCACGTACCAGAGGCTGTCGAGCCGGGCCAGCCGCTGCCATTCCGCATCCGACGGACTCGTCGGGTCCAAGCGGGGCCGCCGCCGGCGTGGGGACCCGCAGGAGCTGGAGGATCTCCAACGGCTTGCGCGCCGCGACGCGGTTGGGCGCGGCCGGGCGGACCGCGCGCGTCAGCGTCTCCAGGCGAGCCAGAACCGACCGCCACTCCTCGCGCGGGACCGGCGCCAGGACGAGGACCGAGCTGGAATCGAGGGCCTCGTCCGCGGCGGTGAGGTCGAACGCGGGAAGCGCCAGCGCCTCCTCGACCAGGGCGGGTAGCTCGTCCTCGGGGATGATGGCGAAGTCGACGTCGACCTCGGCCGGGAAGTAGCGCTGCGTGAAATCGCCCGGATCGATCACCCCCGGCGGCAGGGGTCCGGCGGGCGGGAGGGCCGGGAAGACGGCGGCTGCCGGGAAGCTGCGGCCGCCGTTCGCGGCGATCACGTCGGCGACGTGCCCCTGGTGCTGCAGCAGGTGCGCGAAGCGGAGGGCACGCGGTGCCAGGCCCAGCCCGGGCAGGTCGGCGCGGTCCGCGCCCAGCTCCCGGCGCAGCATGGGGACGTCGATCCACGCCACGGCGTTGTCGCTCAGGGCGAGCATGCACAGGGGTAGGACGTCCGCCGCCAGGCCACGGTCGTCGCCCTCCACGAAGACGGCGCGCGCGGCGCGACCCCTGCGGACGTCCAGCGTGTCCGCGCTGCCGTCGTCCGGCCACGGCACGAGCACCACGGCCGTGGCCTCGACCACGTCGCCGTCCTCGACCGTGCGCTGACCCGTGATCGACGTGGGGTACGCGCCCACGGGATTCGCGGTGAACTCCACCGGGCGCAGCCCGAGCGCGAAGAGCCCCGTGCGGCTCCGGAGCGGCGGCACGGGGATCCGTCCCAGCCCGAACTTCCCCGAGAGCCCCTCGGCGCGGGGAAGGTCGGCGAGATCCACGGTCAGCGACCGCTCGAGGAGCACGAGCTCACCCGACGGGGTGATGCCGTGCCCCGCGCCGATGCGCAGCGTCTGGGAGCTCGAGCCCACGGTGACGTCGAGGCCCGTCGCGACCCCGCTCCCCGCGGCGCGCCCGAGGTCCGCCTCACGCGTCAGGAAGTACTGCTGCTCCCGGACCAGGTCGCGGGCCGCGAGGAAGCGGCCGTCGAACCAGCGCGGACGCTCGCGGCGGTGGTCTTCGATCAGGGCGCCCGCCCTGCGCAGGTCGGCTGCGACGGCGGCGGGCAGGAGCTCGCGATTCGAGCCTCGGACGAATTCCATGGTCGTTCTCCTTCCTCTCAGATCCCGAGCCAGCGCTGCAGGAGACGGGTCGAAGCCACGAAGCGGCGTGGCCAGTTGTCGATCACCACGTCCGCGCCGTCGCGCTCCGGCGGGTCGTCGGTGCCCACGGGGATCAGGACGCGCGCGAGGAGCTGCGCCGTCGCGTCGATGCCGCGCGGGTGCTCGGGTAGCGGCGGCAGCGCGTCCGCGAGGCCGGCCGAGCCGCCCTCCGGCCACGCGGAGAGCACCGCGTCCTGCAGGGCGGCCCGCCGAGCGTCGAGCTCCTCGATGGCGGAAAGATCCTCTCCGGCGGGAGGCAGGCCGTCGAAGTCGTCGTCCAACCCGTCCCGGGGGACGAGCAGGAGCTCGTAGGCGTCCCGCAGCCGCGACGTGGCGACCGCGTCGAGCGCGTCGAACGGACCCGCCGCGAAGCTCGGCGTCAGCCCCCGCTCGCACGCCACGAAGCGCACGAAGACGTCCGCCACCACCGCCCGCGCGGGGATCGCGGGGCGTCCGTCCTCGCCGGCCTCTGCGGCGGCACGAGCGCTCACGAAGCGAGCCGGATCCTCGTAGGCGGCCCGCAACAATGTGTCGCCGTCGTCGACGGCGAAGGTCGCCTCCCACCACCGTTGCAGCCGCACGCAGGCTGGCCGAGGCACCTCGACCAGGCGCCCGAGACGGTCCACGGCGAGGCCCGGCGCGACGCGCACCTCCTCTGCGGTGCCCTCGGCCTCCGGGGCGTGGGTGACGGCCAGCCCGGCGAGGGTACCGCCGCCCGTGAGGAAGGCCACCGCCTGGGCCAGCCGCCCGCGATGGTAGGTCTGCTCGTCGAGGAAGTCGCCTGCGTCGAGGAGCATCCCCGTGGCGTAGAACGGCCGCTCCGGTGCCGGTCGGGCGAACAGCGGATCGGTTTCTGGGAGGCGGGTGGTTGCGCTCATGGCGTCACTCCCTGGGGATCGGGATGCGGGTGGGCGTCGGGATGCCCCTCGCGACGGTCACGCTGACCACGTCCGGCTTGCTGACGCGGCCGTCCACGGTCGTCACCACCAGCTGGAATCGGTGCACGCCCGGATCCAGCCCGCCGTCGACGGTGACGACGGGCTCCCGTGTCTTGACCGGGCGGCCGACCGCGAACCGTGCCATGGTGGGGGCTCAGCGGGGGTTCGGGCCGAGGTAGGTCCAGAGGTACGTCGTGATGCGCCCGCCACCC
Organism: uncultured Gemmatimonadales bacterium; assembly: GCA_963823035.1. Classification (GTDB taxonomy): domain Bacteria; phylum Gemmatimonadota; class Gemmatimonadetes; order Longimicrobiales; family Gaopeijiaceae; genus SZUA-318. Next base: position 55,480 of record CAWGKG010000005.1, on the reverse strand, counting down.
GCGTCCACGGAGCGCCGCCCATCGAGCGGGAAGCTCGCGCCGAAGGCGACGGTGGCCGGCGCCGAGAGCACCGCGGTCGGCGCCTCCGAGTCCGCCACGATCACGTCCACCTCGTCGGGTACGGAGTTGTTGCCCGAGTCGTCCACCACGATCAGGCGGAAGCGATGCCTGCCGAGCGCCAGCGGACGGTCGGGCGAGATCGTGACCTCGACGGTCGGCGTGTCGGTCTTGACGTCCGTGTTGATGATGAACTCGGCCATGGGGTCTCCAATGGGTAGGGGTCAGTCCGGCGGCAGGAGCCGCCAGCGGTACTCGTCGATGTGCCGCCCGGGGGCAGCGTCGGATCCGCTCCCGTCCAGCTCGAAGGACGCACCGAACGGGGTGGTGAAGTCCGCGCCCGCGTCGGCCACGGGCGGGTCGGCCGGCATGGCAGCCGCGGCTCCGGCGAGGCGCGGATCCAGCGTCGCGGGTGCCATGACGTAGTCCTGGCCGGCCGCCGAGACGTCGACGCGCGCGGGGCGTCGGGGTGGCCTCGGCCCGAGGTAGGTGTCGACGCCGACCAGGCTCGCCACGCCCACGAGCAGGGGCCACGTGGCCGTCACGACCCGCACGATCGCGTGCGCGGGGCTCGCCAGCTCGACGATGCGGCGGAGGAGGCCCAGGTCGGTCTCGGTGATGCTCTGGTGCACCAGGACGGTCGCGCGAAAGGCGAGCTTCTCGTAGAAGGCGAGCACCGCCTGGTTCTCCTCCGCGCTCGCCACCTCGGAGCGGAAGAGGGCCAGCAGCTCGACGCGCTCGGCCTCGCCGAGCACGAGCGTGTCGCCCACCACCGAGTTGCCGCTGACGACGAGCCCCGGGAGGAGCGGGTCGTCCTCCACCTGGAGGTCGACGCCGAGGAGTGTGGCGAGGAGGCGGCGGAGCCGGAAGTCCTCGAGCACGACGATCTCGCCACCGGCCACGCCGCCCCCGCTCGCCACGTCGAGCGCCAGTTCGAGACCCGCGCGCGTGCCGTGCCGGCGCGCCATCTCGGGTGCGGCGGCCAGCCAGGCCCGGCGCCGGGAACCCGCCAGCGCAGGGTCGAAGCCCACGCCGATCCAGGCGCCCAGCCAGTCGAGGCTCGTCTCCGGCACGACGGCGGGATCGGTGAGCAGGTGCGCCGCTTCGATCCGGTCCTCCACCGGCGTGAGCAGGCCCTCGAAGCTGCCCAGCATGCGCTCGAGGAAGTCGGCGGGCGTGGCCTGCGGCCGGTAGACGCCGATGGCGGCGCCGGTGGCCGGCGCCTCCTCGCGTTGCAGGCGCCAGGCCCGGCCGCCCGCACCGTCGCTCAGAAGCCACCGCTCGCCGGGGACGTCGACGCGGACGCGCGCGTCGGCGCTGGGCACCACGCCCTCGAGCATCAGCCGCGCGCGCAGGGCCTCCGGCAGGCTGCCACCGGCGTCGAGCGCGTCCGCCCGCTCGGCCTCCACCGCCGCGACGCGCTCGCCCGGAGCGACGGCCGGCGCCCCGAACTGGCTCTCCCGATAGAGGCGTGGGAGGTAGCGATCCCGGTACGAGAAGCGACTCGCCCAGGCGCGCACCGCCGCGATCTCGGGGCCGACGCGTCCGTCCCCGAAGAGCTCGACCCGCACCCACAGGTACCGCCCTACGAGGCGGCGCACCCGGCGGCGCGGGTCCTGGATCAGAGCCGACCACAGTCCCGCGCGGCGCTCGTCCGCCGCCCAGCGAGCCGAGGCCCGGATGGTGCGGAAGCTCGGACGGGGCGCGCTCCCTGGCCGCGCGCGGCGCTTGCGGCTCGACGAGGGGCGTCTCGCCGAAGGCATGCGGGAGCCAGGCGGAGCGGTCGTCCGGGTTCGGCGGCGAAGCCTCGGGGGTCGCCGCGCACCATACGACGAAACCCGTGTCGGCCGGGATGCGGGCCTCCGCGTAGAGCCGATGCCATACGGTGCGCGTGTCGCCGCTGTCGATCGGATGCACGTCGTCGCCGGTGAAGTGTCGCGCCTCACCTCGACGCGCGAGGTTCGTGAGCGAGAGCCGATGCAGCGGCTCGGCGCCCGGACCGCCCTCGAGCGCGACCGGATAGCGCGGGGGTCCGCCGAGCCGGTGGGCGAAGGGCGCCTCGACGGCCTCCGCGGCCAGCGGGTAGATGTCGCCGTTCGGTCGGATGCGCCCGTCCGCGTCGGCCGCGGACAGCTCGAAGGCCGGCGCGTCCACCCGGTCGGGGACGCGCACCACCGCGGTATCCGCGTCCACGAACGCGAGGCCGTAGGCCCAGAGGGCGCCCACCAGCTCGTACGCCTCGCCGAGGGCCGGCTCCCGCTCGTTCCAGAAGCGAAGACGGGACGTCCCCTCCCCTCCGATCCAGGAGAGGACGGCCGGCCCGGATTCGCCCGGGCACGCCAGCGCGACCGGACGCTCGTCCACCGACCACGCCGGTGCGCGCAGGAGCGTGATCGTCGGAGGTCGGCAGTTCTCGGGGTCGGGTCGGAAGGTCGTGCCGGAGTATTCGAAGTACGGCCCGACCGTCATCGGCATCCCCGTGAGCCGGGCCAGCCGTCCGCTGGAGCGCTCGAGCAGCCAGAGGCCGCCGCGCGGGTCGGCCGCCGCGCGCCAGGGCGTGAAGTCCGCGGCTTCGACGGTGACGTCCTCCCACCGCCCTCGGAGGTCGTGCAGGCGCACCCCGCCGGAGCCGATGGCGTAGAGCACGCCGTCGAAGCCGACGACGAGGTCGGTGGGCGCGGCCGGCAGGGGAAGCAACACGGCGGCCCCGGGCAGCGTGCTCCGCGCGACGACGGCCGCGTCGTCCGGGCTCCACCACGCGACCGCCTCCACCTCGTCGAGGGCGCGTGGCACCCGCTCCAGCGCCGAGTTGGCCGCCGCGTGCGCGCTCACCAGGTCGGCGGGGGTGGCCAGGGTGCGCTCGCTGGCGAGGCGGAGGGCCTGGCATGCCTCGTCCCAGCGGGCGTGGCTGCGCCAGCGCCAGTGCGCCGACCCCGCGAGCATCCAGAAGCGCTGCCCGTTCGCGTCCATCAGCACACCTCGGGCACGACCGGCACGGCCACGGCGCGCTCGTCCGCGAAGGGATTGGGCACGGCGCGCAGGTCCGTCGGAGCGGGTCCGTCCGCGACCACCACCGAGAGCAGCTCGGGAAGCTGCCAGGGCGTGAGCGTCAGGCTCTGCGTGCCGTCGGCCGGGTCGTGGGCCAGGGCGCGCCATTCGTCGCCGTCGGGGAGGCGCGCGCGCCCGAAGAGGTTGAGTCCCGTCACCTCACGTACGCCGCGAACGCGCGAAACCTCGACCTCGAGCTCGCGCTCGCGCACGGCCCGGCCGAGCGGCCAGCCTTCGCCGTCCACGCCGCCGCCCACGAGCGGCCAGAGGAGCCGCTCGAGCGTCTGGCGAACCTCGTGGCGTACCTGGTCCGGGCCGAAGCCGTCGCGCACGGTGACGCCGACCGCGAGGCCGAGCGCGACATACTCGCACCCGATGACGTACACCTCCGTGGTCAGCGGCACGCGCGCGGAGAGGTAGGCGTGCAACGTCTCGATGAAGGGTCGGTCGGGACGGGGGTTGGGCGGCCCCGAGAGAGCGCGCGCCGGGAGCGCCATCACGCTCACCACGCCCGGCACGTCGAAGCGTCGGCCCCGGGGCTCGAAGCGAGGCAGCACCTCCAGGCGTCCCACCTCGACGCCGGGCGCCTCGAGCGCGAGGCTGCGGTAATCTTCGATGGTGATCGCCCGCTCCCGATGCCACAACCGCGTCGGGATCCGCTTCTCGGCCTCGGCCAGCGTCTCGGCGTCGTCGCCACCGTCCGTGGGCAGGGGCTGCGAGACCTTCAGCGGTGGGGCGCTGCCGCCTTCCACGCGGCGTGCCGACATCTCGGTGAGTGTCCCCGCCGGGAGGTTGCCGGCGCGACCGCCCCCGAACCGTCCCAGGGCGAGACGCACGCGCATCTGCTGCTCGGGGACGCGGCCGCGCACGCCGTCACCGAAGCGCACCGTACCCGCTTCGGCGTCGAGCTCGTAGGCCGGGGCCATGCGCGCCACCTGGGGATCGCTGCTGATGGCCGCGAGGTCCTCGACGCGCTGCCAGGCCTGGTAGCCCCTTCCCGGCTCCTCGACCTGGATTTGCAGCGTGTCCGGATCCACGGAGCCCGTCGGCAGCGCGAACACCTGGTCGGCCGCGCCGGTGGACGCCCCCAGCACGCGCCCGCCCAGCGTGATCCGCTGCTCGATCGGCACCGCGTTGATGCCGATCCACGACAGCTCCAACTTCACGTCGGGCTGACCCGGCGCCGGCCGCAGGCGAAGCCAGGCGATCAGACGGACCGCCTTCTCCGGATCGTCGAGACGCGGCGGGGTGTCCCCGACGCCCGCCCGCGGGTTCTCGCCCACGTCGTTGCTGGGCGCCCAGAGGAGCGACTCGTCCGGGAGGGGGAGGCGCAGGACCCCCTCGCGCGTCAGCCCCGCGGTGGTATCGCTCTCGGGAACCGGGTCGAGCGTGAGGTAGCCCGTCTCCTGCGGGCCGCGGCCCCGGGTCGTGATCTCCCACAGCACGGGAACGCGGGCGCGCGGTCCGATGTCCTCGAACAGCTCGGGAATCCGCACCGCCGGAACGACCCCCACGGAGAGCAGCGCCGGCGCGCCGGTGTCCCCTCCCCCGAGCTGGGCGCGTGCGGCATCGTTGAAGGTCGGCTGCTGCCCGGGGTCCGGAGCGGCGGGCGCGAGGAGCGCCAGCCACAGGGCGTGGTCCGCGCTCGCCGAGAAGACGTCCACGCCCTCGGTCGAGGGGCGGCCCCCTCCGAACAGGGGTGCCGTCTCGTAGCCCTTCGGCGCGCCCGCGAGACGGTGGATGCTGGAAAGTCCCTGGAGCACCTCCGCCATCTTCGCGCTCTCGGCGTCGCTCAGGTTGCGCTTGTAGTAGACCTCCGCGGAGATCGGGAGCACGGTCGTCTCCGCCAACGTCTCGAAGGCCACCGGGCCGGCGACGCGTCCGCCGGGCGCGAGCCGCGTCGCCGCAAGCGTGTCCTCCTGGGCGTACGAGAGGGAGACCACCCCGCCCGCGGGCAAGGCCGGGCGCAGGCGTTGCCCGAGCAGGCGCAGGAACACCAGGCGCTGCCGCTCGGGGATCAGGTTGGCGCGATACAGCAGCGTGTCCGCCAGCCAGGCGAAGAGCTCGATCAGCGTGCGCCCCGGGTCGCCCTGGCGCGGATGCGTCCACTCGGGCGTATGCGCCGGGATGCGCGCGAGAAGCTCCTCGACGAGGTCATCGAAGCGGCGGTCGTCCAGGACGGGCGGGATGATCGGCACGTTCACCCCTCCAGCTGAACGGTCAGGGCCACCGAGGCGGGCGCTCCGCTACGGGCCAGGCGGTATCCGATCTCGACGCGCACGTGGCTCGGCTCCCCGTCCAGATCCCGCACGTCCACGCGGTCGAGTACGACACGGCGCTCCCAGCGCGTGATCGCGTCCTGGATCCTGTCGCGGATGCGCCGACGCGTGGCCAGCGTGTTGGGCTCGTGCAGGAGCAGCTCGAGCCCGGCGCCGAAATCGGGGCGCATCAACTGCTCGCCCGGCCGCGTGCTCAGGACGACGCGGATCAGCTCGCGCACGCTGTCCTCGAGCGTGGGCCAGGACAGCCTGCCGTGCTCGTCCGGCAGCGGCATCAGGGGCCAACCGAGAAGGGGTCGTGGAAGGGCGTTCATGGCCATTTCCCTACTTCGCCTTCGGGTACGGGATGCAGATCTTGATGAAGAGCATCCAGTTGAAGATCAGGTCGAAAAGGGACAGGAAGATGTTCAGCACGATGAACGCGCAGAACGTGATCACGGGGATGCTGAAGCTGCAGATCCAACCGACGCCGAAGGAGGCTCCCCCGCCCTTCCCCTCCATCAGGTCCTTCGGGTTGCCGGTGAGCAGTCCCTGCAGCGCCGGCGGCACCGTGAACGCGACGTTGGGCTTGAGCGACTTGAGCAGGTTGCGATCGGTCAGGTCGGGCAGCGCGATCTTCACCGGGTTGCCCACGCTCTCGTACCAGGGCGCGATGACGAACGGCTCCGTGTAGTCGCTCCACACCGTGCGTGGGGGACAACCGTTCTCGGGCTTGAGCCGCACGAAGGCGCGCAGCACGTACGCGGCGTCCGGCTCGTCGAAGCGTCCCGGCCGGCCCGTCACGCTCTTGAAGCGCTCGCGCATGGCTGCTGACAGCTTACCGGCCAGCGTGGCCTTCGCCGCATCCGAGATCGCCGGCCACCGCTCCGGCATCTCCACGGTCCCGCTCCCTCCCTCCAGCAGCACGTGGGCCGCATCGCCGAGGAATTGGGCCGCGGACCGGGTACGGCGGGTCGTCTCGCCCTCCTGCAGGACGTACTCCACGCGGAGGTCCTCGAGCTCGGCGAGGAGCGCCCGCGCCGCCGCCGATTCCCCAAAGGCGTCGAACTCCACGACGACCTGGCGCAGCAGCCTGAGGAACAGGCCGGGACCCGAGGTCGGCGACGCTTCGAGGAGCGTCTCGAGCCAGCCCTTGTCGAAGCGGCGCGCGGCGAGCGGGGGATTCGGGAAGGTGGTGCCCTGCCCCCGCAGTGGGCTCACGAGGTGGTCGAGGAAGGCAGCGGAGTCCGCCTCGAATCCCTCGAACGCGGCGGCCACGTCCGGCTCGGCCTGCGCCAGCTCCGAGCTGGCCGTCGGCACGACGCCGTAGTAGTAGGTCCGCCCGCTGCCCGCGCACACGTCCGGGGGCGCCACGAACATGGGGGCGACGTCCTCCTGCAGGACGCTCGCGTCGGTGCCGGCCGAAAGGGCGCGCAACGCGCGGTCGATCGAGACCACTCCGGTGTCCTTCCTGGCCCGCCGCACCAAGGGCTCCGGATCCGAGCACGCATCGCCCAGTCGGTCGACCGGGACCCAACCGCGCAGCACCCCCGAGGCGGTCATCCATCCTTCGAGGACGCGGCCGTCCGCGCCGGCGTGCACGCGGCGGAGCACCATCCCCGCGGCGTCGACGCGCTTCGGGTCGATCCGCGGCCGGCCCGCCGTCTCGCACCAGGCCTCGACCAGCGCGATGTGGAAGCGGCGCTGTACGGGCGGATAGAGCTTGAGCACCTGGTCCGAGGTGCGGGCCTGCGCGCGCGTCCCCACCAGCCGTGTCCGTCCCGCGGGGGTGGGCAGCTCCGCGAGGACGGCGCCCACGAAGTCGGGGTCGTCCCGCTCGAGCAGGAAGGGCGCGAAGGCATCGCTCAGGCTGCGCGGGCCGGCGAGGGTGATCGGGTGAGGGCTCATCGTCGGCCTACCAGACGTTGCCCGCGCCGGGCGTGTACGAGGACGACACCACGGCTGTGGCGATCAACGTCTGGCACTGCACCACGCCCGAGAACTTCGCCATGGCCGCGTTCACGTCCACCATCCCGGCGCTGACCTCCACCTTGGCCGCCTCCACCTTCACCTTGGCCGCGGCCGTCACGGTGATGCCGGAGGTGGCGAGCTCGATCGAGTTGCCGTTGGCGTCCTCGATCACGACGGTGCCCGGACCGTCGCGGAGCGTGATGCGCTGTCCACCGGGCGTCTCCGCGACGAAGGCCTCCTGCCCGGACTGGTCGTCCAGCGTTATCGTCACGCCGTTCTTCGAGCGGAGCCGCTTGTAGCGATTCCCGTCCGAGCCGATCTCGGCGGGCGGCGTGGCGCTCCCGTTCCAGAGGCCACCCAGCACGAGGGGGTAGGAGGGGTCGCCGTTGTGGAACGCGACCAGCACCTCGTCGTCGACGTCCGGAATCAGGAACGCGCCCCGGTCCTGGCCGGCGAAGGGACACACCACGCGCGCCCACAGCGGAGCGTCCTGCTCCTCGGCGTCGTCGCACGCGACCAGGCGGACCTGGACGCGGTTCGCGCCCTGCGGATCGTCGATCGAGACCACGCGGGCCAGGTGCGCACCGTACAGCCAGCCGGCCGGGCGCTCCAGGAGGGGAGCCAGGTGCGAGCAACCGTCCATCAGGCATCGCCTCCCACGAAGGCGCATTCGGCCGTGAACTCGGTGCGGTAGCCCTCGTGCAGATCGAAGCGGTGCCGCGTGCTCGCGACGTAGTACTCGTTGTCGAAGCGCGTCCCGAGACCCGTGATGCGCAGGTGCACGCCGACGCGGAGGCTCGGGTTGCCTTCCGTGACGCCCGTGGCGCGCACGAAGCGCCGCGCGCGGCGGTCGAAGGCGGCCTCGGCCAGCGCCTGCGCCTCGTCCTGGCTACCCACGGCGAGGTGGCCGACGTTGTCCGGTCGGTCGCCGAGCGCCTCCTGCAGCACCTCCGAGCCGTTGCGGCCCCGACCCGGGCCGAGGTTCGTCCCCTGGTGCAGCTCCGCCTTCACCGCCTGCCCCTGCGCCACGTCCCACCCGCGCACGCTCAGGCTCGTGACCTGTTCCGCCAGGTCCGCGCACACGTTGATCGATCGGAGGTCGTCCTCCGCGCTCAGCGTGAGGTCCGCGCGCCGCACCTGCGCCCGCGGGGACACGTGCAGCTCCGTCCCCACGACCTGAACGTCGGCGTCCAAGCGCGCGAGGATCCGGCGCACGAACGCCAGGTCGGTCTCGTCGAGCTGCGCCCACGTCTGCACGGGGGCATCCAGGCCCGCCACCACGGGTTGGAGCGAGAGCCCCGAGGCGATCGTGCGCACGATGTCCGCGGGCGATTGGTCGCGGAACACGCGGCTCCGTCGGACCATGCGAGCGCCCAGGAGGGCGTCCTCCGCGAAGACCAGGAGCTCGGGAGGGCGGCCGCGCTCGTGATGCGCCTCGAGGCCCGTGATATGGCCACGGAAGAGCTCGCGTGGCTGGTCGACCTCCCCTCCGTAGACCTCGATCTCGGCACCCAGCCGCAGGCGCGTGTCTGCGCCGAAGGCCAGCTCCGCCCCACCGTCGCGCGTGCTCGCCCAGTTGGACAGCCCGAGCTCGAGCGCGCGCATCCCGCCTTCGGCCTCGCTCATGAGCATGCTCTGCACGAGCTCACTGGCCCGCGAATCCGGCTCTCCGTTGAAGCGGAGCGTCGGCCGCGCGCGGTAGATCGGGTCGTGGGAGTCGCTGGCGGGCATGGCCGTGTCCTATCGGTCCGAGAGCCGCTGGGCGCGGCGGCGCTCACGAGCGAGCACCAAGCGGATCCGGTCGTCCAGCTCCGCGGGCGACGGCGCCGGGGCACGCACGGCCTCACCGGGGCGCTCCGCGCGCGCTTCGGGGACGATCTCCCCGCTGACCTCTTCGAAGACGATGGGCATCTCGACGCTCCCGCGTGGCTATTCGAACCGGATGAGGGTGTTGAGGTCGGCGCCGGCGCCGACGTCCGCGCCAAGGCTGGCGCCGGCCTGGGTCTCCGCCTTGCCGCCCAGGCCGAAGCTGGCGCCGCCGCCGACCGCGCCGGCGCTCGAGGACGCGCTGAGCAGAGGCCGACCGCTGGGCATGGACGTGGAGGCGGAGACGCCCGTACGGAGGGCGGCGAAGGCAGCGCCGGAGGCGCCGGCCGAGGCCCCGCCGCCGATGCCCGCGCTCGCACCGCCGCTGATGCCCGCGCTCGCACCGATGCCGATGCCCGCGCCCGCACCGATACCGATGCCTGCACCCGCTCCGATGCCGATGCCGGCGCTCGCACCGATACCGATGCCCGCGCTCGCGCCCGCGGAGAAGGCGGCCTCCGCCTTCAGCTCGACGGACGCACCGACGGCCAGGCCGGCCTCGGCGCCGAAGCGGAGCGATACCGACCCGTTGGCCGACGCGATGGCCCGCGCCGCGCGCGGATCGCCCAGGGCGCTCGCGAGACCGCTCGGTCCACCGCCCCCGGCGAGCACCGAAGGCTCCGGTCCAAGGTCGCCGTCCACGCTCGCCGGCGGGTTCTTCGCGCTGTCGAACTGCACGTCCTGGCTGGCGAGCGAGATGTCCACGGTGGAGCGCAACGGCACACCGCTCGCCGCGAAGAAGTCGATGGTCTCCTTGTACTGCTCCACCATGCCGAGGAAGCTGTAGAGGCCCCAACTGAACTCGACGTTGGGCGGCACCTGCTTCTGGTCCTCGGCGACCGGCTGCAGCAGCTTCGCCACCTTGTCCGTGTGGACGCGCACGTCCTCGCCCGTGTCCGTGGTGTCGAACACGAGCTGCATGCTGAGCTTCGCGGTCGTCTTGTCCACGAACTGCTTCGTGCGGCCTCCGCTCCCCTCGTCCTTGAGCGTGTTGGAGATGGTGTGCTGCAGCGACGTCGGGTTGAAGTGCACGTCGAACTCGACGCTCGGCGCGCCGCCCGGCGGCAACGTCTTGAAGTGCGCCAGCTCCACGCGTTCCAGCTCCGGAGTCGTCATCGTCTTCTCCTCAGCCGCTGCCCAGGAGTTGCAGCCCTTCGTGGGCCAGGTGGAGCTCTTCCACCCCGATCTCGGTGCCGCGCGCGTTCAGGTCGGCGGCCTTGAACTTCACGGGCATCGCCCGCTTGAGGCCCCAGGTGTGCACGGTTTCCCCGCGCGTGTCGTGCATCGCGATCTCGACGGACAACCGCATCGCGTAGCCGCCACCCGCCACGGACTGGAACCACTGCCACAGGTCCCGCGTCGACGTCATACCGCGCTTGAGCACGACGGTCGAGAAGCTCACCGGGCCCGCCCGCTGGGGGGACCCGTAGTTCATGCCGCCCGCCTTGATGACCTTCGGCTCCATGGTGGCTTCGAGGCCCGTGCATTCGGCGAACGAGCCCCTGCACAGGTCGACGGGCCCGCCGGACGGGGCGCCCTGGAGCGCATCGCGCTTGAAGGTCACGTGGAAGCGGAACACGTGGAGGGGTGCGCTCTCGCTCATCACGCCACCTCACGCAGCCCGGAAGCGGCGCCGCCCGCCCCGAGCTCGAGCGAGACGGTGATGCGCTCCACCGCAGCCGCGGGCGCCACCGTGATGTGCACGCGGACCCGTCCGTTGTCGAGGTCGTTCTGCGTCATCGTGGTCTGGTCGCAGCGCACCTCGTAGGCCGGCTCGCGGCCCCGCGCCTCCAGGGCGCCGGCGCGGACGAAGGCGTCGAGGAGATCCTCCATGGCACGGCGGATCCGGGTCCACAACTCCGGGCCGTTGGCCTCGAACAGCTGTTCCTCGCCAACCCGGCGGGCCGCCCTCAGCACGGTGGACATCAGCCGGCTCACGCCCCCGGGGCGCCACGCCCGGTCGGGCGAGCTGGTCACGTCGGACAGGAGGGTCACGCCGTCCGTCTCGGGTCCGATCAGGCAGACGCGCTCGGCCAGGCGTGCCGTGGGGCTGTCGGGCCCCAGGCCGAGGTCGGGCATCGGCACCGGCGCGATCACCCGCGGAAGCGGCGTGCCCGCGACGGAGCGGAAGGTGCCGCGCGCGAGGGCGTTGGCGGCGAGCAGGCCGGCGAGCAAACCGCCGGCGGGCTCGATCTGCTCGGGCAGGTCCTCCGCGCTCGTCGTCCTGAGCCAGGGCCACGCGAGGTGCACGAACGCGCTCGCGGCCGCCGCGGCGTCCGTGGTCCCTACGCCCTCGAGCACGCCGGTGCCATGAAGGAACGCGAGCCAGTCGGTGCCCGCGTGGACACCTCCCGGCGACGGGTCCCGTGCCTCGGTCTGCGGGAGGGGGAGCGTGGCCACCATGAGCGCGTCGCGCCGGTGGCGCGCGAGGAAGGTACGGGTCGCCGCGACCGTACCCGCCCACGCGCCGTATCCCGCCGCGTCGAGGCGCGGCGCGGACACGAAGCGGAGGCCCCGGTCCACGGGCGTCGCCGGCTCATCGACGCTGCAGGGCACGAACACCTCGGGCGACGGTGCGGAGGCACGCTCCACGGGTACGTCCGGCGGGTCGGCGGCGAAGAGGTCCGCCAGGTCCGGGAGGCACACGTGGCTCACCTCCCCGAGACCGTAGAGGTGCTGGATCCCGCGCCAGGTGCGCGGGTCCGTCGCGTCGAACGGACGCGGCGCCTCGCCGAGCGAGGGCACCAGCGCCTCGATGCGGGCGGTGCGCGCCACGGTGCGCGCCTCCCCGTCCAGGTAGGGCCACGGGTCCCCGGCGCGCACGAGGACGAGCCGCCGCCCCCCGTGTGCGAAGAAGCTCCGCACGGCGGCGCCCAGGTAGCCGGCGCACACCCCCGGCTCCCCCGCGCGCACCGTACGCGCGTTCCACGCGAACAGGCGGTCGAAGGCGTTCCACCCGTCGAGGACGACCGGGACCTGCAACAGCGCGTCGATGCGATCCGGATCGAGCGCCCACGGTCCGTCGACCCACCCCGCGGCACGCAGCTGGTCGCGCACCGCGGCCGGCACGGGCACGCCGACCCGCCTTCCCACGAAGCCGACGAAGCAGGCGACGTCGGCTCGGTTCGGGGCCGCGGGAGCACCGGGCTCGGCGGTCTCGAAGTCCAGCCCGCTCAGCATCGCGCGCTCACGTCTCGATCTCCATCCCCTCGGCCGAGAGCACGACCTCTTCCATCGCCACGTCCCCTCCGCCCTTCCCGGCGAGCGTGGGGCCGGTGTACTTCATCGGGATCACGCCGCGCAGCACCCACGACTGCACCGCCTGCTGCGACTCGTCGAGCAGGGTGATGGTGACCGTCTTCTGGGCGCTGGGACCGGCCACGCGCGCGTTCTTGATCCAGTCCCACAGCGACTGCGAGTTGACGATGCCGCGCTTGCAGGTGACGTCCGAGATCTTGTGCACGCCCGCGATCTTGCGGACGTGGTTCTCCTTGTCGTTGCCGTTGCGGTACTCGGCCACGGTGAGCTCCGTGCCGATGCCCGACACGTCCGAGAACCCGCCGAAGATCTCGCCACCGTCGAAGTTCACGAGGTAGTTGAAGGCGCCGTAGGGCGCGGTCCGGTTGGCCATGGGTCAGGCTCCTCTCAGGCTCGGGCGTCGGCGGTCTTCTGGCCGATGCGGAAGATCACGAACTCCGCCGGCTTGATGATGGCCACGCCGATCAGGCAGATCAGGCGGCCGTTGTCCAGGTCGTTCTGGGTCATCGTGCTGCGATCGCAGCGCACGAAGTACGCCTCGTCCGGGGTGGAGCCGAGCAGCGCGCCGTTCCTCCACTCGTTGTAGAGGAAGTCGCTGATCGTCTGGCGCACGTTGGCCCACAGCCGCTCCCCGTTGGGCTCGAACACGGCCCACTGGGTGCCCCGGTCGATGGACGCTTCGAGGTAGTTGAAGTACCTGCGGTCGGAGACGTACTTCCACTCCGGATCGGACGAGATCAGGCGGGCGCCCCACACCCTGTAGCCCCGCCCCGGCAGCAGGCGGAGGCAGTTGACGCCGATCGGGTTCAGCACCTCCTGCTGGCCGAAGTTGATGTCGACCTCGAAGCGGATGGCGGAGCGCACCACCTCGTTGGCCGGCGCCTTGTGCACCCCGCGCTGGACGTCGTTGCGCGCGTAGATGCCGCACACGTAGCCCGACGGCGGGAGCGCGATCTCCCGCGGGATGTCCTCGCGTCCCGGGCGCGCGTTCGGGTTGGGTGCGATCAGCCAGGGGTAGTAGAGCGCCGCGTAGCGCGAGTCGAGCTGGCCGCGCAGCTCGCGCACCTCCCCCGGGGTCTGCTCGGGCGGGGTGTCCAGCACCGCGATCCGGTAGGCCCTGCGTGCCTCGGCGTGCGCCACCAGCGCGTTCATGATCCCGCGCGCGGCGTCCACGTCGCCGTAGGCGCTCGAGCCGGGCGCCGCCACGATCGCCACGTCCTCGAGGTTGGCCACCTCCCAGAGCGCGTCCGTGTAGGCGTCGGCGGTGGGTGTCGCCCCGTCGCCGCCGCCGGTCAGCGCCCACGCCCGCTGTTGCCGTCCCTGCGCGTCGGCGGTCGCCCCCGTGAAGAGCGCGTCGTGCAGGGCGAGGGCGCTCACGTCGGCGCCCACCACGATCGCGAAGGCGTTCTGCAGATGGTCGGCGCGCCGCGCCGGCCGCGCCGCGAGCACGTGTCCCACGCCGCGTGGGTGCCGCGTGTCGTAGCCCAGGTCCTCCCAGCTCAGCTCGTTGCCGTCCGCGTCGCGCGCCACCACCAGGAGCGTGACGATACGCGGGTCGTCCGCGGCGAGCGCGGCCGCGTCCGCGGCGTCGCCCTCCAGGTCGTCCGCGGGAATCCACGCGCCCGCGACCTTCAGGTGATGCGCCTCGCCGGCCCCGGCTCCGGTGCGCAGGAGGGTGCCGTCGGGCGCCGTGGTCATCGTGCGATCGGAGGCGGGGGCGACGGTCTCGATGACCGTGATCCGCCCGTCGCCGGCGCTGCCGAGGAAGCGCGCGTCGAAGCGTACGCTCGAGGCGGCGTCGGCCCCGTCGAGGACCGTCACGCTCGACGCCGTCGCCCCGCCGTCGTCCGCGGCTTCCGAGGGCACGATGACCCGGGAGACGTACAGGCGGGATCCGCCCTCGTTGAAGTAGCCCAGGGCGGCGTGGGCGATGTAGTTGGGCACGCTCTCCCCGTCGAGCGTCAGGTCGCCCAGGCCGCCGTAGATGCGCTCGAAGTCCCCGAAGCTCGTCAGCAACTCCGGTCGTTCAGGGGCGTCCTCACCTTCGCTGACCGGCCCCTTACGGGTGGGGCCGACGAAGGCGGTCGTGCTGGTTCCGGTGCCTTCGATGGACTTCGCGCGGAAGCTCGTCTCTTCGACGTAGACACCAGGTGCGAGGTACTCTGGCATGGATCGTCTCCTCTCAGCGTGCGGTCACGGGGCAACCTCGGTCGGCGTCATGGCAGATCGAGCGTCATGGCGAGGGTCTGGCTCCGACGCGCCGCGATCGTGAGCGGCGCCGAAGCGTTCGGGAGCGTGTCGACGTCGGCCTCCAGGGCGTCGGGGTCGACGACGGGTACGGGTGCCGGCCGCCCGGCGGCCACGTCCTCGGCGGACATGCGGGTCCCGGCGGAGGGGTCGAAGACGGCCTGGAGGGTCACGGCGATCTCGGTGACGACCACGGCCTCGTCGTCCTCACCGAACGTCACCATCGGCACGCCCGGTAGCGCCACCAGGGCCTCCCCACGGCCGTCGGTGAGCCCACGACCCAGCACGTCGCCGTTACGGCGCACACGCAGGAGGGCACCTCCCAGGGCGTCGCCCCCGCCCTCCCGCAGGCTCACGCGCACGACCGACCAGTTCGCGCCCGTCGAGGTGCGGGCGGTGGGATACATCGCTACCTCCACCGCCCGGAACAGCGAGTCCGCCTGGTCCACGTGCGCGGGGTCGGGGTCGCGTGGGAGGGGGAGCGCCACGGCGCGCGGGAGATGAAGGCCCGTCGGATCGTCGACCGTCAGCCGCAGAACGCGCGAGCCGACGGCCGGGGAGGCCGGAGGCTCCGCGAAGGAGGAGGCGTGCGCGGCCAGCTCGGTCCAACTCGCGACCACGCGGAGCCCGCTCACGCTGCGTAGCCACTCGACGCCGCCGGCGGGCGCGCGCAGCGTCAGGGCGGTCGTGATGGGCGTGCCGGTGGACGCGTCGACGAAGCGCAGGGCGGCGAGCGCCCGGGACTCGACCCGTTCGAGCTCGCGGAGCGATCGCGTCATCCTCGCTCCTCCTCGCCGAGGGCGAGCCGGCGAGCCACCACGGACGCGGAAGGTCTCGTCGTCGGTGTCCGGGTCCAGCCGCACCACGCGGGCCACGTAGGAGGTCGACAGGCGATAGGACGGCTCCAGGGCGTCCCAGATGCGCATGACGTCTTCGGTGGTCAGCTCGGCGGGCAGCACATGGAGGTTCTCGTCGCGGCCCCAGCCTCCCTCCGGCGACAGGATCGCCAGGTCGAGCACGGGCACCTGGTGCAGCTGGCGCATGGCCCAGGCCATCGTGACCTGCTCGTCCAGCGGATTGGCCGCCCACGCCGTGAGGAGGTAGTGGAGGTCCAGGCTCAGCGGAACGGGCGTGGCTCTGGAGGCGCCGGCGCGACGGGTCTGACGCGTGTGCTCGTCGACGGTGATGCGGTAGAGGTAGAGCGTGACGCGCGTCGTCTCGGCGATCTCGCCGGTGAGCTGCCCGCTGGAGACCAGCTCGAAGGTGCACGCGGGCAGGTCCACGCCCCCGATCTGCGTCGGATAGGTGTTGCGCAGGAACGTCACGATGGAGTTCCCCACCGAGTGGATCGCCCAGACGTTGGCCATCGCTCAGTTCGCCACCCTCTCCGCAGGTCAGGCGCCGCGCCGGTCGGGCTCGACGCTCGCGAAGATCACCGTGCCCTCCGGAAGCTCGAAGCGTCGGATCAACCTCGCGACGGCCAGCTCCTCCAGGACCCCCTCGACCACCGTCTGCTCCTCCTCCACGCCTTCCTCCGGTAGCCACCATGAGCAGATGCCGGTCACGGAATCCGAAGCCCTGGGGTGATGGCGCAGGTAGGCCAGGATCGCGTCACGAATCGCCCCTCTTCGCTCCCGCGTGGCATCGCTCACCCCGTGCTTCCCGGATCATCGTTCGTCGAAGTTGCCGAGGTGCTTGGCGCACGGAACGTGCCAGCACAACGAGCGCCGAGAACCGTTGTCCCACAAAGGAGATCGAGGTGTGGCCTGTTCGGGGTGGGTCGTCCCGCACCCACCCCCCGACGGGTGCGGACGCCTCGCGAGGGCGCGGTTCGGCCCGGAACGCGCCTGGGGGTCTGAGGACCCGCCCCCGGGTCCGCGCGGACCCGGTGCGGTCGCGACGGTCGGTCAGGGGCTGCGGAGGGTGTTGAAGCCGCGCGCCACGAAGGAGCGGGCGTGGACCGAGCCGTCAGGCTCTCGGCGCGGCCTCGATGCCGTGCTTCTTCAGGAGCCGCCCGAGATGACGGCGTTCCGTCCCGATCAGGCGTGCCGCCGCAGACACGTTCCCCTTCGCGCGCTGCAGCGCACGGGTCAGGAAGCTGCGCTCGAAGTTGGCGATGGCGCGCGCCTTGGCGGCCCGATAGTTGAGCGGAGGCGGCCCGTCGCCGCCGGCCTCCGCCAGCCCCGTGGGGCGCGGGATCGCGAGGTGCGGCCCGTCGTCCACCAGGAAGGCCTGGTACACGAGGTTCTCGAGCTCGCGGACGTTCCCGGGCCACGCGTACTGGTCCAGCCACGCCAGTGTGTCGGCGTCGATCGGCCGGACCGGGCCGCCGAAGCGGCGGCTCGCGAGTTCCACGAAGTGCTCGGCGAGGAGCGCCGCGTCCCCCGGCCGCTCACGGAGCGGTGGAAGGTGGACGTACAGCAGGCGCAGCCGGTACAGGAGGTCGAGTCGGAAGCGCTGGGAGCCGGCGAGCCCCTCCAGTCCGCGGTTGCTCGCGGCGACGATGCGGACGTCCGCGCTTCGCTCCACCCGGCTGCCGAGCGGACGATAGCGCTGGTCCTGGAGGAAGCGCAGCAGGGTCACCTGGGCCTTCGGTGTGAGCGCGTCCACCTCGTCCAGGAAGAGGGTGCCCTGGTCGGCCAGCTCGACCATCCCCGGCTGCTCCGTGCGCGCATCGGTGTACGCGCCCCGAGCGTGCCCGAACAGCTCGTTCTCCAGAAGGGCATCGGGGAGGGCGCCACAGTTCACGGGAATGAACGGACGTTCCCGGCGCTCGCTGCGGTAATGGATCTCGCGCGCGACGAGCTCCTTGCCCGTTCCGGTCTCGCCCTCGAGCAGGACGCCGGCGTCGCAGGCGGCGATCCGGTCGAGCCGGGCCAATGCGCTTTGGAATGCTGGCGAGCGACCGATCATGGCACCCCTCCCGACCCAGGCTTGGCCGGCCCTGCGTCCCCGCCGCCTGGCGCGGAACCCGGGGAAAGCGACTTTGCACGGCGCGCCGCCCGTCGGCTCGTGGAGAGCCGAACGCGGGGCGAGCATCCGTGCGAGGGCAGGCATTGGATACTCGTGCCCAGGGGGGGTAGGCACAGCCTAGGGCCGGCCGGTGGGTCACGCAAGAATCATCGAGGCGCATCATCGAGGCGCATCGAGGCGCGTCCGCTGCGCGTCCGCGGCCGCGACTCCTACCGCCCGGACGCGATGCTCAGGTCGAGCTTCACGATCCACCCGCGCGGTACGGCCCTCTCGACGACCGCGCCGACCACGTCACCCATGGATGCGCGCACCGACAGCAGGACGCCGGGCGGAATGCCGCAGCCCGTGTACCGGCCGCGCCCGTCGGTCGTGACGCGCAACCCATGCGTGTCGCTCTTCACCTCGCTCCGCGAGACCACCGCGTAGTCGGTCCACTCCAGGGTCACGGTGGCCCCGACGACGGGCTCCCGGTCCGCGGCATCGGTGACGGTGCCCACCACGACGGACGAGCCCTTCGGCGGCTCCCCTTCCCCGCAGGCGGTGGAGATCATCGAGGCCAGGGAGGGAATCGCCAGACGCACCTGGGTGGTGCCTCCACCGACGACCGTCACGGACACGGGGGTGGGCGCCATCGGCAGGGAGTCGAGGCGCGGGTGGCGGAAGACGAGTGCGTAGTCCCCGTCCGGGATCGCCCTCAGGATGAACTGGCCCCAGTCGTCGGTCACGGCCTGAAGCGTCTCGTCCTCCGACCGTACCTCGGC
Source organism: uncultured Gemmatimonadales bacterium (assembly GCA_963823035.1). GTDB lineage: Bacteria > Gemmatimonadota > Gemmatimonadetes > Longimicrobiales > Gaopeijiaceae > SZUA-318. Next base: position 37,041 of record CAWGKG010000005.1, on the reverse strand, counting down.
ACCCACGAGGGGCTGTCCACGCGTGCTGTCCCAGACCGTGCCCTCGACCCCGCCCGCGCCTTGGGGGGCCGCGGAGCGCACGCCGGGCATACCGACCTGGGTGGCTGCCCCTCCGACCTCGAGGATTCCCGCGACGCGCAAACCGGACGAGCCGCCCACCATCATGTTGATGTCCCGCTCCATGCGTGGCATCCGGATCCACCAGTTGCGGACGACCCACTGCCCGCCGGGCAACTCGGCGAACTCGATCCGCCCCGACGCGACCTTCGCGGCCTCCGGCCAAGGCGGGGACGTGTAGATGAAGTCGAGGAATCGCAGGCGGGCGTCCGCTCGGCCCAGCCAGAGCGTTCCCGAGATGTCCGGGACCCCCCGCCCACGGATCGGCTCAAAGGCCAGACCGATGACCTCGGGATCGTGCTCGTCCACCGAGAGCTCGAAGCAGTGCGTATCGAGGAACGCGTCGGACAGCAGCACCGACGCGTCCGGTCCGTAGTACTCGTAGCCGCCGTCGTCGGCCCGCCGGACGAACCCGTGCGCGAGCAGGTCTTCGGCCGGGAGGCTCCGGATCGGATTCCCGTGCGTCCACCCCCGGAAGACCACGCGCTCGGACATCACGATGCGCCTGGCGGCGTCGTATTCGCGCTCGTACCGGCGCAGCCGGAAGCGCGCCAGCCCGGTGCCGTCCGTCCACTCCTGGTTCCGTAGCGCCTTCTGCGCCTCCCCCCAGACGCGGGACAGCGTCGCTCCCTCCTCCGGGCGGACGACGCAGCGCCTCCGCCCCTCCACCTCGAGCCCCTCGAGCGACACCGGCATCGCCGCCATCAGGAGCTCCATCGTGTGGGCCTCGTCGGGGGCGAGGGCGAACGGCTCCGAGGTCACCGTCGCGAAGCCGATCCGCTCGGCCTGCACCGTGAACCGCCCGGCATGCGGCGCGACGAATCCGAACGATCCGCCCTGGTCGGTGAGGGTGCCTCCCACCCGCCTCCCCGAGACGTCGAGGAGGAGGACGAGGGCGCCCTCCACCGGCGCGCGGGAGGCTGCGTCGCGGAGACTGCCGTGGACGACCTGGCCGGTTGCGCCGATCGGGGCGACGACGGCGGACATCAGGAGGAGGAGGAGGGTCGACCGCCCGCGCCGGGCGCTCCGGGTCAGCGTGTTCACGAGGGATCCCGGCCAAGCGTGAACGCCTTGCCCAGTGCGCGGCTCACCCCTTCTTCGAGGACCTCGTCGCGCCCCGCCCGAATGCCCGCGAGGGTCGGACGAACCTCCACGTCCGGAAGGATGCCGACGCGCTGCGTGGGGGTCCCGTCCGGGTAGAAGACGCCGATCCCGCTGATCATCGTGCGCAGCCCCCCCGGCAGGGTGATCGCGGAGACGTTCCCGTCGGCCCCGGCCGTGGTGCTCCCCACGACCAGCGCACCGGGGGCCGAGCGCAGCGCCATGGTCGTGTACTCTGCCTGGCTCTGGGAAACCTCGTCGACCAGGATGACGACGTTCCCCTCGAAGCGCGGCGCCATCGGCTGGATCGCGATCGGAAGCGTCCACGTGAAGGCGCCCGGGTTCGCCGGATCTCCGTGGGTGAAGCGGACGAACTCCGTGGGCGCGGAAACCAGGTGGCCACCGAGCGAGAAGACCACGAATTCCGAGGGGTAGTTGCGGATGTCGATCACCAGCACCTTCGCCCCGGCCGCGCGGCGCACGTAGTCGTCGGTGTCGGCGCTCTTCACGGCCGACAGCTTCAGGTACGCCACCTCGTCCGTGAGCCTGCGGAAGGCGTCGCCCGGAAGGTCGTGGGTCTGCCCCGCCCTGAGATCCAGGTCCGCGAGGGGGACGCGACGGGCGGTCAGGTCGAAGGGGCCGCTCGCCCGCTGGCCGCGCACCCGGACCGGTCCCTGCGCGCCCTTCGTCAGCACTCGACCCTGGTCGCGTAGACGCGCGGCCTCGTTGGAGTCCGCGTAGTAGGGTCGCCACGCCTTCAGGAGGGAGTCCACCGGGACGCCGTCCAGGGCCTCGATCACGTCGCCCACCCGCAATCCGGTCGCGGGCCCCAGCTCGGCGTGGGTGTAGCCCGTGACCACGGCCCTTCCCTCCACGAAGCGGGTCACGACAGGAAGCTGCGCCGGTCCCCAGGGGGGGCGGACGACCAGATCGCTCCACAAGTTCGCGTGCGTGTCGTGGACGCGCGCAATCAGCTCGAGCGTCACCAGGCGATACGCGGCGGGGGTCTCGGCGGCCATCAAGCGCGGGATGAACTCCGCCAACACGTCGTCCCAATCGTCGTCCAGGAGATCGCGGTAGGGGAACCAGTAGGCGATGATGTTCCAGAAGCGGTAGAGGGCGAGCATGCGGTAGCCCGCGTCCGGCGCGGCCGGCTCGGCGTAGGCGGCCTCGTCGCCGAAGTCGGGGTTTCCGACGTCCGTGAGCCCTACGTAGTACTGCTCCCCCGAAGCCGGTCGCGCGTCGTGGATGCGCACGAGCAGGTCACCCAGCGCGGAGCCGACCACGCCCGGGTCACGGATCCAACCGTTGTCCGGAGCGAGATACGGCTTGTCGGGCGCTCGCGCACAGGGGGAGCAGCGGCCCGGGTCGCCCAGCTTCGTCAGCCAGTCCATCAGCACCTGCTCGGCCGCGGGGCGGTCCGGGGCCGCCAGCACGGCCGGCATGACGCGGAAGAGCTCGTAGTCCCAGTTCACCTCGCCGCCGGTGACGCGTGGGTGATGGTACTTCACGAAACCCCACACCTTCCCCAGGAGTTGCAGGTTCTCGACCTGCGCCGGCGACGGGGAGATCTTCGCGATCCCGGAGCCCCCGTCGAACTCCGTGTCCGACGTCACGGCGTCGGGGGGCGGCAGGTAGGGCGGTGCCTCCTCCGGCAGGACGTCGTCGACGAGCAGCTCCATGTCGTCCACCCAGACGGTGCCCCCGCCCGCGAGGAGCGCGCCCAGGAAGACGGTCCGGCCGCGCTCGTCGACGGGCAGCCGGATGCGGTACATCGTCCAGTCGGTCGTCCCCGAGAGCTTGCGGCTCTGCATGTTGTCGAACTGCACCGGACCGCTCTTGCCGTCCTCGCGCAGCCACAGCCCCGCGAAGCCGCGCACGTCCTCGGTCTTCAGCCAACCGCGCAGCTCGATCGTATCGCCGGCGAAGGTGCGCGGAAGGGACATCGAGAGGATCGCCACCGACTCCGGCGCGTCGCTCTCGAGGTGCATGCGCCCCGCGTAGCGCCCGCCGTGCACGGTCGTGGAGTCGAGGGAGATTCCGGCCGTGCGGTTCCAACCCACGACGCCCGTGTCGGTGCTGGAGGACTCGAAGGTGAGGGCGCCCGCACGGGCCTCCTGCGCGGCGAGCGGGGTCGGAGCGAGGGCCGCTGCGATCCACAGACCGAGCGCCGTTTTCCAACTCATCGCACCTCTCCCGGTTGGCACCTCGCTCGCCGCCCAACGAGGCAAGGATAGACTTCGTTCGCGGCCACGGCCACCCGCCTCGTGGGGACCTGCTCCACACCCAACGAAAGCACCGGCGCCGGACCTTCCCGGCGCCGGTGCTCCGACGCTTCGAGCGTTGACCGAGTGCCGACGGCCTCGACGCGGTGCCGTCTAGGGCGTCACTGCATCGCCTGGATCGTGTTCTGCAGCACGTCCAGCACGTAGGGCGGATTGTGGATCCCGAGGCTCTTGTCCTCGGTGATCATCTGCCAGTTGAGGAACGCGGCGGCCACGTTGGCCGGCCACGTGCCGGCCACGCTCGATACGCTGGGCGCGGCGGCCATGATGCCCTTGGCCCGCAGCAGCGTGGCGAGCTGATCCAGCTTGCCCTGGACGTCGGCCTGCACGCCGTACTTGTTGAAGTCCTCCACCGTGGAGTGGCAACCCGACGAATTGCACCCGTTGACGTTGTCGTCCCCATCGGCCGCCATGTTCAGGCTGTGTCCACCGGCCTGCGCTCCGTTGATCGGTGTCGCCATGTGGCATTTCGCGCAGCCGACGCTGGGACCGCCGTGCACGAACGGCCCGCCGTCGATGGTGGCACTGCCCGGGAACTCGAACAGGCCCACGCCGCCCATCACTTCTGCCACCGGGCTGTGGTGCCCACCGTAGCGGCTGGACGTCACCGTGACGTCGGGGCCGCCGATCGTGGGCAGGGGAGTCACCGGACGCGCCTGATGGCACTGGGCGCACAGGTTGCCCTCACCGAAGTCCACCGTCTCACCCGGCGCGTACCACAGGCTCACCGGGGCCGTGGTCGTCAGCGCGAAGTCGCTGTCCGTGAACGTCGTGTGGATCTGATGGCAGGTCCTGCAGCCCTGCGGGGACGGGTCGTCGATGGGTCCGGCCGTCTGGGCGCCGCTCGCGATCCGCTCGATGAAGCCCTGGTGCGTGTGGCAAGCAGCGCAAGGCGCCTCGTTCCGGTCGTAGTCGCCGCCGAGGTAGTGCACCGAGAACTGATACTGGAGCTCTCTTACGACGATTCTCGAGTCGTCGTTGTGGCACTCCTGGCAGGTCGAGTTTCCGGCCGGGCCGGCGGGGCCCTGTGGGCCCGCAGGGCCGGCGGTTCCCGCGGGTCCCATGGGTCCAGTGGGTCCCTCGCAGCCTGCCAACACGAATGCCAGCATCGCCGCCCCGGCCAAGACCGGTGCTCGCCTCCTCATGGCGTGTCTCCGTTCGGAATTCCCCCCTCGACAGGGCGGCGGACAGGGCCTCATGGCCGCACCGCTGACGGTTCCCGGGGGCTTGAAAAGGGGGTTGAGATCGGAGCGCCCCGGGTCCGTCCACGCCCCCCGTATTTTCCCGGATCGTGGTATCCGTGTCAACGCGGAGAAGGCTGTGGCGCGACGAAGGTACGAACTACGGATCCGGCAGATTCCTTCTCCGCCCCAGCTGGGACACCCCACCCACGGGCGACAAGTCGCGGGCAGCGAGGCGATCCCCGATCACGTCGGTCGCACTCACATTTCGTGCGCATCCTCCTTCTTCCCGTCCGCCCGGGCCCTGCGGGCTGGCGTGCCGGGCAGAGGAATCCACAGGAACTCGTGTCCGCGGGCGACGCCTCGGACCATCGCGCGTCTCCGTGCCACCCGGGTAGCGTGCTCGGCGCCACGTGGCGGCGGGCCAGGGAGCCTCCGCCGGACCGGCGAGTGCGGACGGTGCCGGCGACGGGACGATCTCCAGTGCCGGGAACAGCGATGTGGCGAGGACCCGCGGCCACGCGAATCCATGCGCCGTCGCCCGCCCGTTTCGACGCAGCGCACGCTCCTCGTCCGGATCCCGCAGCACCCGGAGCATCTGACACACGAAGTCGCGGGGGTCGGCGCTCTGAAGCTGCAACGCATTCCACCCCGAGATCACGTAGTCCTCGCCCGTGGCCCCGGTACACGCGAGGCCGGCCACGGCCATGGCCTCCAGGCCCACCAGCCCGAACGGCTCGTGGCCGCTGTGGGCCAGGACCGCCGATGACGCACGGAAGAGCAAGGCCTTGGCTTCGTGGTCGAGGGCGTCCTCCACCAGGAGGACGTCGGCGTCCCCGGTCCCCGCCATTGCACCGAGAAGCCCCTGCTCGCCGGGGGCGCGAAGCCGTCGCTCGACCAGACGCAGACCGGATGCCTGCGCCCTGCTCCTCACTTCGTCGCCGTGCGGCTCGACGCCGCCCCTGGCGATGAGCAGGGGGTGCGCCCCCAGGTGCTTGAGCTCGGCCGTCGTGTCTACCGCCAACAGCCATCGCTTGGCCGGATCCCATCGGGCGACTTTCGCCAAGACGAGCCGGTCCGGAACTCGTCTGGAGAACTCCGCGACGGCGCGCTCCGAGGGCTCCCGAAAGGACTCCGCGGGCAGACCGTTCGGGACGACGAGGGGATCGACCCCGAACCGCATCATGCGGAGGCGCATGTAACGGCTGACCGTGGTCGGCAGGGCGGCCGCACTGAGGCGAGCCCAGTCGATACGGTCGAACCCGAACGTGTTGTTCGCGTTCCAGAGGATCCGCACGCGCTCACGCAGCCCCGCCTGACGCAGCACCGCGTCCAGGAGGAGGACGGCGTCCACCGTCTGCCACTCCTCGGCGAGAACGATCGCCCTGGCACCAGGGGTGGCAAGGTGCGGCCGGAGCACCTCGTCCAAGAGGAAGGGCGGGAGCGAAGAGGCATAGTCCCTGACCTTTCCGTCTTCGCCGTCGTAGACGCCGCGGGGGTGGTAGGCGCTGATCCACTGACACCACCGGTGGAGGGCCATGCCGTCCTTCCTCTCATGCCCCGGGAGCTCAGGAGCCCCTACGAACCAGAGGTGCGTGTCGGCGCCCGCCTGGGCGATGGCCGAGGCGAGGCCGACAACCCGGGCTGCGATGCCACCTGCTCGGGCGTAGGCGTCGGGGCCCTCGAACGAGAGGACGTGAAACTGGGCCGCGGCGAGCGCATCGTGTGGAGCCCGATTGTCCAGGCCGGCCATCGTAGGTTGCTCCTGCCCGTACAGCTCAGACGGAACTGCGGGCGGGTGAAGTTCGCGAAGTTCGTCGCCCGGAGGATGGGCGCTCTGCTCGTGGCATTCGGTGGTTCAGCGCCCGCGCCTCGTCCGCTGGCGCATCCAGGAGCCGATGCCGCACCTGATCCCAAAGACGTGCGACGTCCGCGGCCACGCCGTCCACAGCGCGCTCGACGACGGCTTCTCGTCGGAGCTGGCTCGCGACGAACTCCGTATCGTCGCGGATCCGGGCCATGACGGTCGCCCCGAGCACCCGGGCCCTTTCCTCCACACGGTCGGCGAGCTCCGGGTCCAGGTCCCAACGGTTCACGCACAACGCGGTGTCCACCCCCATTGCGCCTGCCAGCCGCAGGACGCGCGTGGCATCATGGAGGCCGCCCAGCGTCGCTTCGGCCACCACGAGCGCCAGGTCCACATTGCGGAGCGACGCGATCACCGGGCACCCCACGCCGGCGGCACCGTCCACTACCACGAGGGGAAGCCCACGATCCGCGGCTACCATGCGGGCCTGCATGCGGACGGTGCTGACCAGCTCGCCGCTGCCGCCTTCCCCTGGGTGCAGGAACGCGTGGACCATGGGGCCGAACCGGGTCTCGGAGAGGAACCAGGCGCCCGTGACCGCGGGCTCAAGTCGGTCGATCCGGGCCGTCTGGCACTCGACGAACGGGACCCGGATGCCATCACGGGGTTCGGTCAGGAACTCCAGTTCGGGCGCGCTGACGTCGCACCCCGCCAGAACGAGAGGTCGCCCCAGGGCGGCCAGCGAAACCGCGATGGACGTCTTTCCGGTTCCGCCTTTTCCGCTGACGACTGCGACTTCCCGGATCAGCATGGCGGCCTTGCTCCAAGAGTCAGGGCGTGCTCCAGAGCGGAGGTGAGCACATCCTCCAGGGTCTCTGCAAGGGTGTCCAGGTGCCCACGGGCGTAAGCGCGCGCGATCGTCCGTGACCAGGGTATGGTGCCGACGACGGGGATGCCCTCGCTCGCACATAGCGCATGGAGACGGTGGTCACCCACGTCGCTACGGTTGATGACGACGGCATAGTCCACGCCCAGCTTCCTCCTGATGAGGTCCAGCATGATCCCCAGGTCCACCCTGCCGAAGGGCGTGGCGTCCGCCACCAGAAGCAGCAGGTGCGCGTTCTTCGAGGCCACGATCTGAGGGCACGATGTGCCCGACGGCGCGTCTATGACCACCAGATCTGCGTCGAGGGGGATCTCCTTCAGTACGTCTTCGATGACGGGGACCGATCGGGGCTGTCCCAACTCGAGCGTGCCCTGCACGAAGCGGACGGGACCGGCCCACCCCGCCTCCACGTATCCCAGGACGCGGGAGACCTCGCGAACGCCCCCCTCACAGTGCCCTTCCTCGACCTGCGGCACAGGGCACGTGACGGGGCGTCGGACTGCGATGGCAGGATGAAGAAGGAGATGGCCGTTCGGCGCTTCGACATCGCAGTCGACGTAGCAGGTGGACAGACCATGCCGGGTCGCAGCAACGCTCGCGAGCGCCGTCGCCAGCATGGTCTTTCCGGTTCCGCCCTTCGCGCTCACCACCGCGATCCTGATGCCAGGCGCAGCCGGTGACCTCGGGGCAACGACATTCGCAACATTGCCTGAATCCGAAGGCGTCCGCTCGCGATCCACTGCCTACACTCCCTCCGGCCAACCGGCATGGGGCCGGCTCTTCTTCATGGAGCAACGGATCGGCGAACCGCCTCGGGGACTCCGATCATTACCTCGCCACGGCTGTCGAGACGTGCCGGGATCTGGATGCAGGTCTCGGGGCATTCGATCCGATACGGCCAACGAGTGTCGCGGGCGGGGATCGCGGCCAGACCCGAGTGCCTGGCACCGCACACCGGACAATCCAAGGTTGCCTGTCTATTCTGCATGTATTCCTCACCACCGCTGTGCCGGAATCAACCGGGCGAACGCCACCTGCTGTTCGGAAAGGGCGCTCGGACGGGCCACCCGTCCCACAGAGGCCCAGCCGGTGCGAGCATCCTCGTCAGCTGCGCGTGCAGACTCTGCTTCAACTGCTCCAGCGGCAGCGCCCGCCATTCCGGCCCGCGACCGAGACGCACCGTTCGTGCGCCTTTCCGCACCAGGACCCAGAGGGCGTCATCGGTTCCTTCCACCTTCAGAAATAGGATCCCTGCCCGGCGCAGCGCTGGATCCCATCGCAGCGTTTCGCGCAGCAGGTTCGCCCGGCTCTGCGGGTGATCGATGATGACCGTCACCATGCGGCTGCCCCCTTCCGTCGGCGTATCTCGGAGGCGCCCGGGCCAGCATCGTCTCGCGTGCCATCAGCGCCGCCTACCTGTCGTCCCGCTGGAAAGCTCGCATGGCGTGGGCTGTATGTGAAATATATATTTCGTCTCGTTGACATAGGTTATAGCTATGGTGCGCACGCGTCGGCGTCGACCGTCGCACCGGTTCCTTCGCCGGGGGAGATCGCCGTGGCCTTGAGCTATCGCCGGCTCTACTATTTCCGCACCGTTGCGCACGAAGGGAGCGTCACGGCGGCGGCGGAAGCGCTGCACGTGAGCCAGCCGTCCATCAGCGTGCAGATCCAGAAGCTGGAGAAGGTGCTGGGGCATCACCTCTTCGACCGCAGTGGACGGGCGATGAAGCTGACGGCGGAAGGGAGGGTTGTGCTCGACTACGCCGACGAGGTCTTCCGGGTGATGCGGGAACTGGAAGAGACCGTCCGCGGCGGACTGGGAGGGCGTCCGTTGCGGCTTGTGGTGGGGCTTTCCGCAGCCTTGCCGAACCTCGTCGCTGTCCAGCTGCTGGCTCCGGCGTTCGCAGCGGAGGGCCCGGTCCGGCTGGTTCTGCGGGAAGAGGGCACGGATCGGCTGATGTCGGAGCTGTCCACGCAGGAGGTGGACCTGGTGCTGGCGGACACGCCGATCCCGCAACACATGAGCGTACGGGCGTTCAACCACCCGCTGGGATCGAGCCCCATCGACGTCTTCGGACCGCCGCTGCTGGCAGACAAGGCCCGCGGGGACTTCCCCCGCAGCCTGGACGGACTGCCGTTTCTACTCCCGGGCGAAGGTAACGCGCTGCGGCGCTCCATCGAGGAGTGGTTCGCCCGCAACGCCATCCAGCCGCGGATCGTGGCGGAGGTGGAGGACATCGATCTGATCAACGTCCTGGCGGAAGAGGGAGCCGGGATGTTCGCCGCGCCCGCCATCATCAGCGACGACCTTCGCGTGCGTTTCGCCGTCGAGCGGATCGGCCGGGCCCACGGTATCAGCCAGCAGTTCTTCGCCATTTCGGTGGACCGCCGGTTGAAGCATCCCGTTGTGGTGGCCATCACTGAGTCGGCCCGGAAGGCGCTCGCCACAGCGATGGCGATGGATGAGCCGGAGGCGTAGCTGCCCTGGACGAGGCCCTCTGGTTCACGGGGGCCGCTTCTTCCGACACCTGCGCGGTCCGCCAGAACAGGTTCTACCTCGGGGAGGTGGTGCGCGTCGGCGCGATGAGGGCCGAGATCCGCAAAGACGTGGGCGCCTCCGGTGAGATCCGGCGTCACCCGGTGGGTCGCCTCCCTACCAGGACCTGCACGACGCGCCGGGCCGGGCCGCGCACAGGTCCTCGCCCGCGAAGAACGTGGCTTCCCGCTCGGCGAAGCTGTCTGCCGACGCTGACGTCAGCGCGTCGCTCGCCATGTTGAGCAGGCCGAGCGGATGGAAGGCGTCGACCACCACGTGGCGCCCCAGCCAACGCGAGACCCGGCCAACGGACGAATCGCTCCGCCCGAGCCGACCGAGCGCGAAATCGCTTGCGGGCTCGGCGTAGAGCACGTCGTTCAGGACGAACTGCGCCATGTGGATCGACTCGTGGGTGATCACCTCGTCCGCCCGGCCGTAGCCCCGGGCCCAGACCGTCGACCCGTAGTTGTGCAGCCCGCGTGTCTGGAGGAGACAATCGCCCCAGCCGGCGCAGCCGAGCGACGGCGCGTCGGTCACGAAGACCGCGCCGCTGGCCAGGAGCGACTGACCGAGGCTGAAGCGGGTGCCCCGTGAGCGCGTCGACATCACGATGCCGACCACGCCCGCGCCCGAGACGCGCACGGACCATCGATCGCCCGGCCGGCTCGACAGCCTCCGGACCAGGAACGGATAGACGGGGAACACCAGGTCGGAGAACCAGCCGTCCGGCGCGGACGCGTTCCTCACCATGTTCGCGCCCAGCGCGACCGTCTCGACGCCCGCGAGCCGGACCGCGGCCTCGCCGGTGCCGACCAGGCGCTTGCCCGTGTGCACGACGGCCCCACCCGCCATGCCGCGCAGCGTGGCGTCCAACACGGGCCGGTGCGCCCGGACCGCGCCGACAGCGGCAGTCGCGCCGCCGACGAGCATGTCGACCGAGAGGTAGAAGGCGCCGCGCTCGGAGAGCCGCGTCTGCGCGCTCAGCCGCAGTGGGGCAACCGCCACGAGCGGAGTTGACCCGGTTTCGTGGAGACCTCACCTCTTGGGAAGAGGAGGGAGACCACGATGCCACGAACGAGACCGCCGTATCCTGAGGAGTTCCGCCGCCAGATGGTGGAGCTGGTCCGGGCCGGGCGCACGCCGGAGGAGTTGGCCAAGGAGTTCGAGCCGTCGGCGCAGACGATCCGGAACTGGGCCGTGCAGCTGGACCAGGATGAAGGGCGTCGCACGGACGGCCTGACGACGGAGGAGCGCGGTGAGCTCCGGCGTCTGCGGCGCGAGAACAAGCAGCTGCGGCTGGAGCGGGAGATCCTACAAGGGTGTGTCACTGCTCATGGTGAATCCCCCCTCATCAGGGTTCGGTAGTCTCTAGTTCCGCCTGAATCGCCTCGAACGCCTCCAGCGCGGCCCTCAGGTCCTCGGCGATCTCCGCCGCCAGGATCTCAGGATTCGGGAGGTTCTCGCTGTCCCGACAACCTTGGCGTTGGTCGCGCCACTCACGTCGGGTCGCACCGCGCTTCTCCGTATCAACGAGAGGGGAATGCATCGCCCCCCGGGCGCTCGAGCGCCCCCGCCACGCTGCCCGCAGCACCACGCAGGGCTCGCGGCGTAAGGACCTCCCTCCAACCCGGACGAGCTCATGATCGACTCCACCCTGGTCACCTCGGGCTTCGATACCGAGGCCCTCCTCTCCGACCGCTACGTCGCCTACGTCCTCCTCGCCCAGATCGAGGCGGGTCTCCTATCCCCCCGGATGCGCCTCACCCGCGTGCCCGAGAATCCGGACGACCCCGGGCTCGACCTGGATGTGACCGTCCATCCGAGGCAGGATTACGATCGCCTCTACCCACCCCATCCGGACGCGGAGCTCCCCGCCGACGCGCCGGGAGCGTTCGTCGTCGACATCCTCTTCGACCACGAGTCCGGGGCCGACGTTCGCATCGGGCTCTTCGTGACCGTCGTCGACAACCTGACCGGGGAGACGTTGGAGGGTGGTCTCGACCTCTTCGCCACCCTCCGCCTGACGTCCGAGCCGGACGGACGCTTCGAGAGGAACCACCGGCTCTCCCTCGAGGTCGTGGAAATCGGTGGCATCGTTGTCGTCCTGGCCGAAAGCCGGGGAGCGGACCGGGCGGAGCTCCTCGCCAGCATCAAAGACGCCGTGGACCGCGAGGTCCCGCTGGGCCTCTCGACCGGCCGCGTCCAGAGCGTGGCCCTGCGGAAGCTCAGAGGGTCGGTAGACACGCGGAACGCCATCGGACTCTACATCAACATGGTGCTCCGGACCGGTCCGGAGCGGGGAGCCTTCCTGGAAGACCGTGGCGACCTCGACGCCGCGCAGAACTTCCTCGCGGACGGTCAGGACCTGGCGTTCGCGACCTCACCCGGCCTCTTCGCCGCGCTCGGGCCCGACGCGCATGCGCGCCTAGCGGAGAGAAGGAAGGACGGCGGGTTCCACTTCCCGCTGCGGGTCCGCCCCGAGGATCCGGACAGCGACGTCATCGGGAAGATCAAGGGCATCACCATCGGACCCGAGGTGGTCGTACGGGGCGAATCGGGCGTCGAGCCCGCGGGCGGCCTCGCGATCAACGTGCACGGGGAGTACACCGATGCCCCGCTCGATCCCGACTTCCACTTCCTCATCTTCCTCAGGCCGAAGATCGAAGAGGGCCTCCTCACCTGGGACGTGGACACGGCCTTCAGGACCGGTCCGGCGGGCGTCGTCCTCGCCCTGCTCGGAGGTGCCCTCGTCGGCCTGCTCAGCCTGAACGTAGTCGCCGGAGCGGGCACGTTTCTGGCCCTGATGCTCGCCAACGGCCTGGTTGTGGAGCCATTGGTGGCCCACTTCCTGGCGGGCGCGGCCGAGGGGGCGGACCTGTCGTTCCTCGACGCGCTCCCGCACCGCGTCACGGCAGCCACCCGACGATGGGATCCGATCTACGAGACGCGGCACCAGGTGGTCGCCCTCCTCGAGGCCGTGCGCATCGACTTCTCGGGCATCGCCTTCGAGGGGCGCGCGACGCTGGGAAAGGAGCCCCACCCCGAGCGGGGTGCCATCCTGCGCGACGAGGAGCGGGACGAGGAGGGAACGGTCACGCACCTGCGCTACCGCGTGAGCGACTTCGCCGAGCTCGAGGAGGACTTCGCCGCCATTGCGCCCGGAACGGATCGGCGCGCGTTCCGGCGCGCCGACCCCGCGGGTGAGCCCACGCTGGTCAGCCTCACCCCCGACCAGATCACGGAGCGCAGGGTGCCCGATCGCGAGGGCGGACCCACGCGCGTCCTGGCCCCCATCGCCCTCGTGCCGCGTCGTGTGCATACGCCGCGCGGCCAGATCGATCACATCCTGTGCATCACCCGGCGCGAGATCGAGGAGGAGCGTGGGCGCCTCGTCGACGCGTTTCGTGCGCGGGAACGTCCAGAGCTCGAGGCACGCCTGGGGCGCCGGGTACGGAGGGAGGAGGCTGCGCGTCTGGAGGAGGAGCTGGGTCGACCGCCGACCGACGCGGAGCTGACCCTGGCCGTCGACGAGCGGTTCGACGACTTGGTCGGCCTCGCGCAGGAGGAGTTCGAGGCCGACGGCCTACCGCCCCTCCTCTCCGTCGCCATGGACGCACTGCTCCGCTTCGACATGGCGCCGGAGGAGCTCGCGCGGTTCCAGGAGGCGGGTGCTCTCGTGATCGAGGCGAAGGAGATCATCGTCCGTGAGGGCAAGCCCTACTACCGGGACCACCCCGACGCCTCGACCGAGGACAACCTCCTCTCCCTGCCGCGCTACACCCCACCCTTCGAACCCGAACCGGCCGACACGACCACGCCACGTGCCGCCGCCGTCGGCTCGCTCCGGAGGTGATCATGCTCACACGACGATGCCTCGGCCGCCGTACCACGCTCGCGCTGGCCCTCGCCTGCCTCGTCTCGGGATGCGAAAGCCCCACCGAACCCGAGGTCTCCCCCGCGGAAGCCGGGGAGGAGAGCCCGACCCCCGGCCGCGCTGCGGCACCCACCACGACCACGCTCGGGAGCACGCCGCCCCCCAGCCCGCTCATCGGGGTCTTCGACCGGTACGTGACGACCGCCGGCGATCCGCTGGCCGTCGAGGCGCCGGGCCTCAAGGCGAACGACATCCACCTCGACGGCACGGGATTCGTCCTCAACAGCTTCACCCAACCGGCGCACGGCAGGATCACGCGGATCGTCACCAGCGGGGCCTTCACGTACGAGCCGGATGCCGGCTTCGTCGGAGCGGACGCCTTCACCTACACGCTGCGCGACGTCGACGGCGACCTGTCCGCTCCTGTCCGGGTCACGATCGAGGTGCTGTCCGACCCGAATCGCCCTCCGACCCCGCGGCCCGACGCTTTCGGCACGCTCATGAACGTCGACCTGGCGATCGAAGCCCCGGGACTGAGCATGAACGACCTCGACCTGGACGGCGACGCATTCGTGCTGAACAGCTTCACGCAGCCCGCCAACGGCACGATCACGCGGATCGTCACCAGCGGCGCGTTCACGTACCGCCCCGATCCGGGCTTCGTCGGCTCGGACGCCTTCACCTACGTCTCCAGGGACGCGCGCGGGGCGCTTTCGGAGCCGACGACGGTCGGCATCGAGGTCCTCGCGCCCGGCGGTGAGGACCCGCTGGGGTTCCCCGACGACTACGCCACCACCGTGGGGATGTCCCTCGCGATCGAGGCACCAGGGCTCAAGACGAACGACCTCGATCCCGACGGCGACGGCTTCGTCCTCAACAGCTTCACGCAGCCCGCGCACGGCAGGATCACACGGATCGTCACCAGCGGCGCCTTCACCTACGAGTCCGAGGCCGGCTTCGTCGGCTCGGACGCCTTCACCTACGTGCTGAGGGACGCCGAGGGGAACCTGTCGGACCCGGTGGACGTTGCGATCGAGGTGCTCCCCGACCCGAACCGGCCCCCGACCACGGTGCCGGACGCGTTCGCGACGCTCATGGACATGCCGCTCGCCATCGAGGCGCCGGGCCTGAGCGCGAACGACCTCGACCTCGACGGCGACGGCTCGGTCCTCAACAGCTTCACGCAGCCCAGGTTCGGGAAGATCACGCGAATCGTCACGAGCGGCGCCTTCACCTACGAGCCAGCCCCCGGCTTCACCGGCACGGACGTCTTCACGTACGTCTCCCGCGACGAGCACGGCGCGCTCTCGGAGCCCACCACGGTGATCGTCCAGGTTCCCACCGCGCCCCGTCCCCCTCCCGAGATCGTCGTGGGTCCGGACCCATTGGTGCTTTCCCCACCGGACCACCGGTATCGGACGCTCCGGGTGCGGGACCTGGTGCTCGAAGTGCGTGGGAATCCGGACCTCACGCTCGAGGACGTGGTGATCACGCGCGTCACCAGCGACGAGCCCGAAAGGGGAGACGACGACCGGACGCACCGCGATATCGTCATCGCTCGCAGCTGCCGGGCCGTTCACCTGCGCGCGGAGGGCCAGGGTACCGGCAACGGACGCGTCTACGTTGTCGAGCTCGCCATCCTCGACACGAGCGGCAACCTGGGGACCACGACGGTTGAGGTCCACGTCCCCATCGGGGCGGACCCCACGGCTGTCACGGACGCGCCCGCCCAGCTCGTGGAGGGTCCGTGCGCCCCGTGATCCCCGCGCCTCGGCACCAGCGCATCCGTTGCGAAACGGTTTGTCCTCCCGCCGCCGGCGGCCGTAAGTTGCCGGGTGACGCGACGACGACGCTGCCCCGAGAGACATGCCGTGCGGTCCAAGTCCACAGTCGACGAGTCCTCTCGTGCCCCTGCGAAGCACATGGGCGCCTCCGGCCGGCTGGACGCCCTGGTCCCGGTCGTCCACGACGAGCTGCGCCGGATCGCGCGGCGGCAGCTGCGTCGGGTCGGCGCGGGCGACAGCGCGCTGTGCACCGACGAGCTGGTGAACGAGGCGTACATGAAGCTCAGCGCCGGCTCGCCGGGCGACTGGGTCGACGACGCCCACTTCTGCGGCGTGGCCGCCCACGCGATGCGCCAGGTGCTCGTGGACCACGCGCGGCGTGAGCAGGCGAGGAAGCGGGGAGGCGGGATGCACGCCACCGCGCTCTCCGCGCGGCACGGCGCCTACGAGATCCGGCTGGACGAGCTCCTCGCGCTCGACCAGGCGCTCGACCAGCTCGACGCCGTCGACCGCCGCCTCCGCCGGATCGTGGAGTACCTCTTCTTCAGCGGGATGACGCAGGAACAGGTGGCGAGCCTGCTGCACGTGTCTACCCGCACCGTGGAGCGAGATGGAGGAAGGCCAAGCTCTTTCTCTACCGGGTGCTCCACGAGAGCGGCGCGGCTCCGGGCGACGGATCGTGAACGCCGACCGCTGGCCGGAGGTGAGCCGCATCCTCGACGAGGTGCTGGATCGCCCGTGCGGGAATGGCCGGCGCTCATCGCCCGGCTGTGCGCGGACGACGCGTCGTTGCGGGACGAGGTGGAGGCTGTGCTGGCCGGGCACGGCCGGGTGGAGACCTTCCTGGAGTCGCCCCCGCACGGCCTGCTGGCGGAGGCGCTGGAGCGCCCCGACGGGGACGTGGCCGGAACGAGGATCGGGCCCTATCGCGTGCTACGGACCATCGCCCGCGGTGGGATGGGTCGGGTCATGCTCGCGGAGCGCGCGGACGGCGCCTTCACGCAGCGCGTGGCGCTCAAGCTGCTGAGGCCCGGCGCCGACACCCCCGACACCGCGTGGCGGTTCCGCTCCGAGCGACAGATCCTGGCGAAGCTGGTCCACCCGAGCATCGCGCACCTCCTCGACGGCGGTATGACCGACGAGGGCCGGCTCTGGCTCGCCATGGAGTACGTGGAAGGGCTCACGATCGACCGGTACGCGGAGGCGCACGGGCTGGACGTGCCCGCGCGCCTCGACCTGTTCCTCACGGTGGCCGGAGCCGTCCATCACGCCCACCGCCAACTCGTGATCCATCGGGACCTCAAGGCCGCCAACATCCTGGTCACCCCGTCCGGCGAGCCCAAGCTGCTCGACTTCGGGATCGCCAAGCTGCTCGACGACGAGAGCGACCGGTCCTCGACGCAGCACACGCGGACGGGGCAGCGTTGGATGACGCCTGCCTATGCCGCCCCCGAGCAGATCCTCGGCCAGCCGGCCACCACCGCCACTGACGTGTATCAGCTCGGCGCGGTCCTTTACGAGCTGCTGACCGGGAGGCGGCCCTTCGAGCCCGACCGGCCCGGAGTGCGGGCGATCGAGGACGCGGTGCTCACGCAGGACCCCGCACGGCCGAGTCAGGCGGTCTCCGCCCCTCCGCAACCGCGGGAACGGGCCCGCGTGCTGCGGGGCGACCTGGACGCCATCGTGCTCAAGGCGCTCCGCAAGGAGCCCGAGCTGCGTTACGGCTCCGTCGAGGCGATGGCCGACGACATCCGCCGGCATCTGGACAGAAAGCCGGTCCGCGCACGCGACGGAACCGCTGCCTACCGGGCGCGGCGGTTCGTGACCCGCCACCGCGTCGGGGTGGCGGTCGCGGCCGGCTTCGCGGCCGTGGTGATCGCGTCGGCCGGGGCCCTCTTCGTCCAGCAGGCCGCCACCGCCCGCGAGCGCGACCGGGCCACCGCGGAGGCCGCGAAGTCCGCCCAGGTGACGGGCTACCTGATGGGGTTGTTCGAGGCCAGCGACCCCGGGGAGGCCCTCGGCGACACGATCACCGCGCGGGAGCTGCTGGAGCGCGGCGTCGCGCGCGCCGACGCGCTCACGGACCAGCCGGCAGTCCAGGCGACGCTGCTCGGCGTCACCGGGCGCGTGTTCGTGAACCTCGGTGAGCACGAGCGCGGAGCCGCCCTTCTCCGGCGATCGCTGGCGCTGCAGCGCGCCAGCCCGACGCCGGACGAGCGACAGCTGACCGGCACGCTGTTCGACCTGGCGGCGACGCTGGAGTCGGAGGAGGCCTTCGCGGAGGCCGTGCCCCTGTACCGCGAGGTGGTCGAGCGCACGCGGAGGGGCCTCGGCGACCGGTCGCTCCTGCTTGAGGCGCAGTTCAGCGTGGGGTCGTCGCTGCACGCTCTGCACGACATGGCTGCCGCGGACAGCGCGTTTACCGCGTGGGAGGCGATGATCGACAGCCTCCCTCCGACGCCCACGCCCGAGCTGGCCAGCAGCCAGGTCTGGCTGGGCCGGATGCTGCAGTACGGCGGCGAGCACGAGCGTGCCGAGAAGGTGCTGCGCGGCGGGGTCGCCACGAATCGCGCGGTCTACGGCGACCGCCATCCGCTGGTCGGCGTAGCCCTCAACGCCCTCGCCAGCGCGCTGCTGAGCGCACGCACGAGGGTGGAGGCCGCCGACTCGGTGACGGCGGAGGCACTGGCGCTGCAACGCGCCCTCGCCACGGAGCCGAACCGCACGCTGGTGCAGGCGTTCGCCAACCGAGCCGAGCTCCTCGAGGCGAAAGGGGCGTACGCGGCGGCCGAGGGCATGGCCCGCGACGGCCAGGCGCTCGCGGATACGCTGTTCGGTCGCGATCACACGCTCTGGGGCCAGCTCAGCGCGCGCCTCGCGCACATCCTTCAGCGTGAGGGGGAGTACGCGGAGGCCGAGGCGATCTACCGGCACCTCCACGGCTGGTGGGTCGAGCAGCGGGGCCGCGACTACCACTTCACGGTGATCGTGGCCGTGCGCCTCGCCGAGGTGCTCGTCGACGAGCGGCGCTTCCCCGAGGCCGAGGCACTGATGCTTTCCAGCTACGAGACCTTCCGCCGGGACCGTGGAGAGGACGACGTGTGGACGACGTCCACGGCGGCGCGCCTCGAGGACCTGTATCGCGCGTGGGAGAGGCCGGATCAGGCCGCGCTCTTCGCCGAGCGGCATACGGCGGCGGACCCCGGAGCGCCGTAGCCTCCGCCGCGCGCCGCAGGCCAGTGCCGCGAACGGGGGCTGTGGGAGCTTCCCTCCACCGAGTGGCGGCTGAAGATCCGAAGTACCTCGCTTTCCCCCCGGGGCGTTCCTCGCGTCGGCCGTCATCGCTATCGGCACGCCTCAGGCGGTGACGCCCCGCCCGTGCACTCCACACCCACCGAACCGCCAATTGCCCAGCCCCTCCCCCCGCTCCCGCGCGCGGACCGCCGCAGGGTGACTTCCTGATGATCGACCAGACCTCCGCCTCTTGATCCCGCAGAAGCCGATCCCGAGCCGCCGTTCACCTTTGACCAGTCCCTGCCTCCTGGCTTCGACGACTGATACCGCGCGCGCATCCCCGCCCATCCCGCCAGCCTGCTGACCCAACCAGGCCATCCCCTCCCACCAGCGCCCTTCCCTTCCTTCTTCCTCCACCTCCTCCCCACGCGGCGCAGCACCTTGCTCCCCGCCACCCCCCTCCCTACCGTGTCTTCCAGCCCCCCCGTGCGGTTGGCGTTCCTATCCCTGGCCTCGCGCTCCTGCTCCTCAAGGTGGGGGCGTCGTCGAGTTCCGCGCTCGTCGCGGCGCTGCCCACGCCCTCGACGCGCAGCCAGTTCCAGCGCATGCCGAAGGAGATGGAGAGCACTCGCTAGACCCGCCGGAGGCGGGGAGGATCGACCAGGCGGGGAGGCGGTCCCGAGCGCCGGGGATCGCCTCCCCGGCCGTGAGGGGGTTCGTGCGTGTCGGGTTGACACGCCCGGACGGCCGGCCTACGGGTGACAACGTCGACCGAACATCACCCTCCCAGGAGATCCGCCCATGCGACCCCGCTTCGCGCTTCCGCTCGTCGGCGCCGTGCTCCTCTTTCCCTCCGCCTGTGGCGGGGACCGCGAATCGTCCGGATCCGCTGCTTCGGCTGCGGCCTCCAGCGCCTCGGATCCGGGCGTGTTCGAGATCGTCGCGGTCGATCGCACCTTCCAGGCGCCCGATTCGGCACCGGCCGGATGGACCACCTTCCGTTTCAGCAATGCCTCCACGATGACGCACTTCGCGGTCGTCGAGCACATGCCCGCCGGGATCGGCATCGAGGAGCAGCAGAAGGAGGCCGCGCCCGTCTTCCAGGACGGCCTGGACCTCATGCTCGCGGGGCGGGCGGAGGAGGCAGCCGCGAAGTTCGGAGAGCTGCCCGCCTGGTTCGGCGACATCGTGTTCTTCGGCGGGCCGGGGCTCACGGCGCCCGGGCGCACTTCGCAGTCGACCGTCTACCTGGAGGCGGGCCGGTACCTGCTGGAGTGCTATGTGAAGACAGACGGCGTCTTCCACTCCTTCAACCCGGACAGCACCGCGTACGGGATGGTCCACGAGTTCACCGTCGTCGGTCCCCCGTCGTCGGTCCCCGAGCCGTCCGCAGACCTCACGCTCACAGTCTCCTCCGAGCAGGGGATCGAGCTGTCCGGTGATCCGGTGGTCGGCGAGCAGACCGTGGCCGTCCACTTCGCGGACCAAACGGTCTACCCGAACTTCGTGGGTCACGACGTGCACCTCGTCCGTCTCGCGGACGACACGGACGTGGGGGCCGTGGTCGGGTGGATGGACTGGACGCGCCCCGGAGGACTCCAGACGCCGGCGCCGGCGACGTTCGTCGGCGGGCTCAACGAGATGCCGGCGGGCGAGACCGGCTATTTCACGGTCACGTTGGAGCCCGGCCGGTACGCGTGGATCGCGGAGGTACCCGACGCCGACGAGAACGGGCTGCTGAGGGAGTTCTCGGTACCGGCGGGGGGTTGAGCGGCGGCGCGTGCGGGTCGGGGCCGCACGGTCCCGCTGAGCGCGATCGTCAGCGTGGTCGGACCCACGCTTCGAAGGCGGGGTTCCCGCGCAGCCCGTCAAAGTCACGCGACACGTGCACGTCGTGCCACGCCTGCGCCCCCTGCCCCTGGGCGAAGGCGGCGCGCAGGAGATCCAGCGCGTCGTCGTCGCCGAGGACCGCGTGGATGCGCGCACGCCAGAAGGTCGGTTCGCCGAAGAGCCAGGGGCCATCGATCGCCGAAAGCTCGGCGTCGATGCTCCGCGCCGTAGCTTCGTCCCCACCACGTGCAGCGAGGAGGCCCGACATCGCGCGGTAGTCGAGGGCACGAGCGGCATCCGCCGGGAGGGCGCGCTGAAGCACGCGGGCCTCTTCGTCGCGGCCCGCCTCGTAGAGCAGGCGCATGCGCGTCCACCGACCCGGGTCGGTTCGGGTGGAGGCGTCGAGTGGAGTTGACCCGGTTTCGTGGAGACCTCACCTCTTGGGAAGAGGAGGGAGACCACGATGCCACGAACGAGACCGCCGTATCCTGGGGAGTTCCGTCGTCAGATGGTGGAGCTAGGCCGGGCCGGGCGCACGCCGGAGAAGCTGGCCAGGGAGTTCGAGCCGTCAGCGCAGACGATCCGGAACTGGGCCGTGCAGCTGGACCGGGATGAAGGGCGTCGCACGGACGGCCTGACGACGGAGGAGCGCGGGGAGCTCGGCTACGGCGACTTTCAGCTCGCGACCGGCCCAGCCCGCTGGGCCGTGTGCGCCCAACTCATGAGCGGGATCCTGCTGCTCGTCGTGGCGTTCCCGGTCGTCGGCTCGCGGATCGCAAACTACCGGACGTGAGCATCCGCTCGAGGCGGGGCTCAACAGAAATCGAGGAGCCGCGATCGAACCGGCCAGCGGTCGACCGGTCGTTGTGAATCGTGCTGGCGCGCGGGCTCGGCCCACCTTGCGGGTCGGGGCCGGCTGATTCGAGCGCGAGAGCACAGTCCGAAGCCGGGCGAAGAGGCCAGGCGGCTCGGGCAGCTTCTTGCGTTCCGCCTCACACCACGCGATGGCCCGGGGCAGGCCCTGGCGTTCGGCGAGCGAGGCGAGGCGCGCGAGCTAGCGTGCGCTCAGCGTGCACGGGATTCGCCGCCGCTCCACCGATCGGATGCGCCGTGAGACCCAGGACGAGCGCGTCCGAGATGCTGGCGGGGGTTGGATCCCAGGTTCAGCGACGCGCGAGCGGATCTATATGGATGGACGGGACCCCGACGTGTTAACCGAGACCGCCTCGGCCAGGGAGCGAGCTCGAGGGCGCGGCGGGCGCGGGCCGGAGAACGGCGAGCCCACGGACCTCGGGGCGGTGCTCCGGTCGATCGGGCTGCCCGAGGAGAAGGTGAAAGCCCTGCTGGTCATCGCGGCTGTGGGTGCCGAGCATCACATCCGCCCGGGGGGATGGCGCACGGACGGCTCAAGGACCGGGCGCTCGTGCATGAAGGGCCAGCCTACGATAGGCCAGGACCGTCATGAGGTCGTGGGTGACGCGCCGCAGCAAACGCAAGCACTCCGATCAACCGGCGCATGCCGCCCCCCGCCGTCTGCACCGCCGCCACGCCAGCACCACCCAGAGGCCTGCGCCGGCCCGAGCGAGGCCCGCCGCGGTAATCGGCGATCGGCTGAGCATACCAGCACACCTGCAGCGCCCAGTGGACATCTCGGCACAACAACTCCATTGGCCCTCTGCCAGGCTACAGCGCCGCCCACGTACCGTCAACTCGGGGAAACCCCGATTCCCTTCCCCCCGTCATGGCGCTGGGGGCCCCCACCACCACCGCCGGAGGAGGAAACTGTGCCCTGCTGAGTTCGATGCCTGGCGGAGTGCGGTCGGTCGTTAATCCGTCTCGGGCCCACCGGGCCGCCGTCGATCCGACATCTGTCAACGTCTCTCCCGTTTCTCACCCGGTACTCTTCGTCGAGCCCCCTAAACGAGAGTGCGGCCCACGGCTCGTACCGCGTCCGTACCGAGGCGTCGTACCAGGCATCACGAGGCCGTCCGAAGACACTCGGGCTATGATCTCGTAACGCATATGTTGTCAAGCACTTACCAAGTGCCGGGGCTGGGACTCGAACCCAGACGGGATTGCTCCCAGGGGATTTTAAGTCCCCTGCGTCTACCGATTTCGCCACCCCGGCGCAAAGCGTGGAGCCGTGTTCGGGTGAGTCTCGGTCCGTTCGGCACCCCGTGCAAGCGCCGGGTACCGGGCCGTCCCTATCAACGCACGCGCTCGAGCAACGCCCTCAACGCATCCATGGTGACCGGGGCGGCCGCCGCGACCGATACGCCCCCCCGCCGGATGGTTGCACGGGACCGGCCGTCCTCGGGCGCCGTGGCGTCGAAGCGCAACGTCCCCCGCCCTTCCACGAGGTCCAGCACGTTGCCTTCCCCGAGCTCCTGGACGACACGCACGAGCGTCACGTCCGCCGTCTCCTCCACCTGGATCCGGATCACCCTCAGATCCGGGACCGTGACGAGCCGGAAGCCCGCCCGCTCCTCCGCCTCCGCGCGGCTCGTCACGGTCCAGGCGCGCTCGTCTCCGCCGGGCGCGAGGAGGATCTCCTGGGGTCCGGACGTGACGCCCGGCGCCGCCGCACCGGTCACGACCTGGTCCAGGGCGAGGGCTTGCGGCTCGAGCCGGAAGTCCGCGGAGGCGACGTCGGTTCCCCGAACGGCCAGGGCGCGGCTCTCCTTCTCGAATCCGATGAGCTGCGCCGTGACCGTGACCTCTTCGATCGCCGAGTCGGCGGGCATGCCCTCGAGGGAGAGGGTGAACGTGCCGTCGTCTCGCGTCAGCGTCCCGAGGTGCGTCCCGTCGACGACGACCTGAGCCGCCGCCAACGGGCGGCCGGAACCATCGGTCACGCGACCGCGCACGAGGGCGGGCGGCGGGGTCGCCGCGGCGGCGGGCGCCTCGACCCTCTCCTCCATGGCGCGGGCTACCGGGTCGGCGCGGTAGAGGTCGTTGGCCATCCAACCGACGCCCAGCGCGACGGCGACGCTGGCCGCCCATCCCCCCGCGGTCCATGCGGACCGCCGGCGCCCAGCGGCGCGGTATCGGTCGGCGCGCGCCACCAACTCCGCATACGTGGGCACCGCGTCGTACTTCGGCGCTCGCGTACCGAGCAGCACCTCGGCCCGGCTCGACAGTTCCTCCGTCTCTTCCAGGCGCCGCGTGCACGCGGCGCAAGCCGCCAGGTGGTGCTCGATCTCGGTGCGCTCGGAGGCGCTCAGCCCCGAGCGGTCCCGGTCCAGCCAGGCCTGCAGGGTCCCCTCATCCAAGTGCCGCATCACTGCCTTCCAGCGCGTCGTGCGCGCTCACGAGTTTCTTCTTGGCCCGGGCCACCGTGGTCCCGATGGCCCCGTGGGCGAGCCCCGTCTGCTCCGCGATCTCGGCGTAGTTGAGTCCCGCGTTCCAGAGCAGGAGTACCTCACGGTCCGTCTCGGAGAGCGCGTCGAGCGCGCGCCGCAGGCGCCCGGCCCGCTCGCGCGCCTCCAGCTCCCGGGCCGGCGTGGTTGTCCGCTCCGCACGGACGTCCTCCTCGACGCGCAGGAGCTTCAGGTGGCGGCGGCGTCGAACGATCGACCGAGCCTCGTCACGTGCGAGGTTGGACGCGGTCCGGAAGACCAGGCCTCTGGGATTGTCGGCCTGCCGTCCCAGGAGGCGCGCGAACGCCTCCTGAGCCAGGTCCTGGGCGCGCTCGTCGTCCCGCAGCATCCAGGCGAGGAAGCGCCGGACGTCGGGATAGACGGCACGGTAGACCGCCTCCCAGTCCGTGCGTGGGGGCGTTGCGGATCGCGGTCCGGCCGGCCCCGTCCCGTCGGGCGATGCTGATCGGCTCATGGGCATTCGACGAATCGGCGTGGACGATTTGCACAACGCCCCTCCCCTCCAAGCTATCCCGGACGCCGCGGTGCCGCCCCACCCGTGGTAGCGCCGCGGCAGGTGGGACCGGGGACGGTGAGGGCCGCCGGCGGCGGTTCCTCCACCGTTCGTCGGGCGCGTTCCACCGTTCACCGTCCGGGGGCTGGCGCCGCCTCCTTCCCCCGCCAGGGTTCGCAAGGACAGGGGCGCCGAGCGCGACGGGGCGGGTGGCGCCCGAACCGGTGACGGGGAGGTCGGGATGCGCAAGACGAAGAGACGGGTGACGGGCGGCCTCGGGATGCTGTGCGCGCTGCTGGGCAGTGCGGCATGCGCGCATGCCCAGGAGGGAACGCTCCCCATGGACGACGGGGGGTGGGAGATCCGGGGCGACGGCACCCCCGGGGTCGTGGACGGCCGCGCTGTGCTGAACCTGAGGCAGGCGGACGTCCGGCGGCGTGGCTTCGTGCTGTCCGACGGAACGGTCGAATTCGACATGAAGGTCGGCGACCGGCGCACGTTCGTCGGCGTGAAGCTCCGCATCGGCGAGGACGGGACGTACGAGGATGTCTACTTCCGCCCACACAAGTCGGGGCTGCCGGACGCGATCCAGTACAACCCGGCCTTCCGGGGCGTCGGCCAGTGGCAGCTGCACCACGGCCCGGACGCCACGGCGTTCGCCGCCTACCATCCGGGCGCGTGGCAGCACGTCCGTATCGAGGTGAAGGGGCGGCAGGCGGCGATCTTCCTGGGCGATGCCACCTCGCCCGATCTCCGGGTGGGCCGGCTGCACACGGGCCGAAGCAGCGGCGGGTTCGGCTTCTGGGCCAGCCAGCCGGGCGCCACGGCGGCGGACCCCTGGACGGTATCCCTGGCCGACGTGAGGGTGCTGCCGGGCGTCACCACCTACGACTTCCCCGCTCCGGAGCCCGAGGCGGCCGATGCGGCGGTGATCCGTCGTTGGGAGCTTTCGACCCCGCGTGAGGGTGAGGCGGCCGAGCTGGATGCGCTGCCGCAGGGCCTCGCGACGTCCGCATGGAGCCTCGCCGAGGCGGCCCCCTCCGGCCTCGTCTCCCTGGATCGGGAGCTGGAGCGACCCGAAAGGGGACCGGCCCTCGCCTTCGCGCGCTTCCGCCTCCGGGCGCGACGGGCGCGCACGGTGCGCCTGGACCTGGGCTACAGCGACGACGCCACGGTCTTCCTGGACGGCCGGCCGATCTTCACCGGCCGCTTTTCCTACAGCCACAACTTCCCGCGTCGCGACGGACTCATCACGCCGGACCAGGCGACCGTGCATCTGGCGCTCACGCCGGGGGAGCACGACGTGGTCGTGGCGGTGAGCGACGTCTTTGGTGGGTGGGGGCTGATGGGCAGGATCGAGGATCGCGACGGGATCGAGGTCATCGAGCCCTGAGCGGGGGCACGGGTGGCGGCGAGGTCCACACGGCGACGGGAGGATGGGCATGGGGGGATGGGAGAGGACGCTCGCGTGTGCCGTGGGCATCGCGCTGAGCGCGGGTACGGCCCGCACCGGGGTGGCACAGACGTCGGGGGGCGCCGGCGCGGCCGACGCGCGCGGGGAGGACGCGCTCCCCCTTCCGCTCACGAGGCTGACCGCGCCGATCGTGCTCGACGGTAGGCTCGACGACCCGGCATGGCAGGCCGTGCCGTCCTTGCCGCTGACGATGTACCTCCCCGTGTTCCGCGGAACGCCCCGCGAGCGCACGGAGATCCGGGTGGCCTACGACGACGACGCGCTCTGGTTCGCCGGGTGGTTCCATGACGGCGACGCGGAGGGCGTTCGCGTCAACTCCCTCTACCGCGATCGGTGGAACGGCGACGACGCCTTCGCGATCTACGTCGACGCGTTCAACGACAACGAGAACGCGAAGTGGTTCGGCACCACGCCCGCCGGCATCCGCTTCGACCTCCTGGTGTCGGACGACGGCGCCACCCTGAACGGTAGCTGGGACGGCTTCTGGGACGCACGCACGACCGTGACCGACGACGGATGGTTCGCCGAGGTACGCATCCCCTTCTCCACCCTGGGTTTCCAGGTAGACGCGGAAGGCAAGGCCGTGATGGGGCTTACGGTCACTCGCCTCGTGTCTCGTCTCAACGAGCGCGTCACCTTCCCCGCGATCGATCCCGCCTTCCAGTTCCGTCAGCCGTCTCGGGCCCGCGACGTGTCGCTGGAGGGGGTACGGACGAGGAATCCGCTCCGCCTGACCCCCTACGTCCTCGGCGGTCGGAGCCGCGTCACGATGCCGGACGGAGCGGGCGGCGCGCCGTATCGGTCGGTCACGGATCGGCAGACCCAGGTCGGTGGCGACGTCCAATACGGCCTCACGAGCAACCTGACCGTCGACCTGACCGCCAACACGGACTTCGCGCAGGTGGAGGCCGACGACCAGCAGGTCAACCTCGACCGCTTCCCTCTGTTCTATCCGGAGAAGCGCAGGTTCTTCCAGGAGCGCTCGGGGATCTTCGAGTTCACCACGGGCGGAGGAGGTCGTCTCTTCCACTCGCGGCGCATCGGGCTGACCGACGACCGCATCCCGGTTCCGGTCCGTGGAGGCGGCCGCGTGGTCGGACGGCTCGGGGAGTGGGACGTGGGGCTGCTCGGCATGGAGACGACCGCCGCGGGCGGGCTCGCGGGCGAGCGCTTCACGGTGGGGCGCCTTCGCCGACGTGTGCTCAACGACTACTCCACCGTGGGGCTGATGGCCACGGGCCGCTCCGGCGCCGGCGCGCGGAGGGGTGCGCTGGGTGTCGACGGCACCTTCCGCCTGTTCGGCGACGACTACCTGACGCTGAAGTGGGCGGCGAGCGCCTCCGACGACGAGCCCGCCTCCGTCGACGTCGCGGGCCGGAGCGTCTGGAACGCCCGCTGGCAGCGTCGAGCGAACCGAGGGCTCGCCTACACCCTGGAGGCGGCGCGCGCCGGAGACGCATGGGATCCCGCCGTGGGGTTCGCCCCCCGCCGCGACTTCACCACCGTGAACGTGCTGGCCAACTGGTACCTCTTCACGGACGATCACCCGGTCTTTCGCCGCGTGTGGCCGGGCATGCTGGCCTTCTCGACGTTCCGCAACGCGGACGGGGCGCTCGAATCGTCCCAGTACGCCGCCTGGGTGCAATGGGAGACCAAGGGTGGCGGCGGTGGATGGCTCGAACCCAAGCTCTTCCACGAGGACGTCGCGACGGCCTTCGGGCTGGGGGACGGCGCCGGGGTCCCCGTGGGCGCCTATACCTACGCCGACCTCCAGCTCTACCTGTCGATGAGCACGGGGCGACGGCTGCGCACCGACATGGACCTGCGTGCCGGGACCTTCTTCGACGGCACCCGGGTGCAACTCGTGCTGACGCCCACCTGGAACCTGTCCCGCCACATGGAGCTCGGCGCGGACTACCAGCTGAGCCGCATCCGCTTCCCGGACCGTGACCAGGCGGTCGACGTCCACCTGGTCCGCCTCCGCGTGCGCACGGCGCTGGACGCGCGCGCCTCGGGCAACGCCTTCGTCCAGTACGATTCGGTCGACGATCGGCTGGACCTGAACGTCCGTCTGCGCTACAACTTCGCCGAGGGGACGGACCTCTGGCTGGTCTACAACGAAGGGTTGGCCACGGATCGACGGGTGGACCCGGGTGCGCCCGAGCTTCCCCGGTCGCTGGCCCGCAGCCTGATCGTCAAGTACACGCACACGTTCGGCTTCTGACCGGCGCCGCCCGACGCCGACGAGGCCCTACCGGACGGGGGGATCATGACCTGGCGGGTGGTGCTGCTGGTGGTCCTGGGCTGGTTGACCGTGGGCGTCGTCTGGGGCGCCCAGACCGCGCTCGCCGCGACCCTCCAGGGCCAGGAGGCCGCCCTCGGCCCGGCCGTGGTGAACGCCCTGATCCAGGTCATTCCCTGGATCCCGTGCACGCTGGCCATCGTGGGCCTCACGGTGCGCTTCCCGCTGGACCGGGCCGCGTGGAAGCGGAGCCTTCCCGTGCACGTCCTGGCGCTCCCTCTCGTGGCGTGGGGCGTGAACGTGATGGTGGTGCTGGGCTTCTGGCTCCGGGCCGGCACCTTCCAGGGCGTGGGGCGTCTCCTCGGCCAGGGCGTCTACTGGGCCACGATGCGCATCCACGTCATCGTGCTCGTCTACGCGGCGCTCGCGGGCATCACACAGATGGTGCGCATGCGGCAGGCGCTACGCGCCCGCGAGCTGGACCTGGCGCGCCAGGAGGGGCAACTGGCCCGGGCTCGGTTGGAGGCGCTTACGGCGCAGCTCCGGCCGCACTTCCTCTTCAACACGCTGCATACGCTCGGCCAGCTCTGGCGGAGCGGACGCGCCGACGAGGCCGACGCCATGCTCGACCGGCTCGGGGCGCTCTTCCAACGCGTCCAGGCGAGCACACGGAGCCTCGAGGTTCCGCTGGAGGAGGAGCTGACCATGGTGCGTGACTACCTGAGCATCGAGGAGGGGCGGTTCCGTGATCGCCTGCGCGTCACCGTGGACGCGGAGGTGGGCACGGCCGACTGCCTCGTGCCACCGCTCGTGCTTCAGCCCCTCGTGGAGAACGCCGTCCGCCACGGGATCTCCGCCCGCTCCGCCGCGGGCCGCATCGACGTGCGGGCGTGGAGAGAAGACGGCAGGCTCCATCTCACCGTCGTGGACGACGGCCCGGGGATCGACGCTCCGTCGACGAGGTCGGGTACCGGCGTCGGGCTTCCCAACACGCGCGCGCGCCTGGCGCAGCTGTACGGATCGGCCCAGAGCATGACGCACGACCGGCCGGAGGGGGGAGGCACGCGGGTGCACCTGGTGATCCCGGCGCGGGTGGCCGCCGATGGCTGAGCGGGCGCGCCGTCCGTTCCGGGCCGTGATCGTGGACGACGAGCCCGCCGCGCGAGAGGCCGTGTCCACCTTCCTGGCCGACGAGCCCAGGGTGGAGATCGTGGGCGAGGCGGGCGACGGGGACGCCGCGGTGGAGGTGGTGCGCCGCACGGCGCCCGACCTCCTCTTCCTCGACGTCCAGATGCCGGACCGGGACGGTTTCGGCGTCCTGGAGGCGCTCGGCGACGCAGTGCCGCCGGGCGTGGTCTTCGTCACGGCGCACGACGAGCACGCCCTGCGTGCCTTCGAGGTGCACGCCCTCGACTACGTGCTGAAGCCGTTCGGCCGGCCGCGCTTCGAGGCCGCGGTGGCGCGCGCGCTGCGTAGGCTCGAGGCGGAGGACGCCCTCGCGGCGCGGCGTACGCTCGCGACCCTGCTCGAGGGACGGCGAACGGCCGGCGGGGCCGCGGGCCAGCTCACCTCCGATCGGGACGAGGAGGCGCCGCGCCCGCCCCGCCGTCTGGGCGTCCGCGTCGGCGCGCGGACCGTCCTGGTGCCGGTGGAGGAGGTGGAGTGGGCCGAGGCGGACGGCGACTACGTCCGCCTCCACGCCGGTGGCAAGGTGCATCTGCTCGCAGCGCGCATGCACGCGCTGGAGGCCGCCCTGGGGCACGGCCGATTCCTGCGGATCCACCGGTCGGTTCTGGTGAACCTGGACCGCGTGCGGGAACTGGTCCGCGATCCCGACGGAGGCGGACACGTGCTCCTGGACAACAGCGTCCGCCTGCGGGTCGCGCGCGGTCGCTGGGACGCGCTCGAGGGGGCGCTCAGCCTGAAGGGGTGACGAAGCGTCGACGAGCGTCCCCGACCGCCGCGCTCATGCGCTGATCCAGGCTCGTGCCTCGTCGAACGCCTGGTTCTTGAAGACCCGGACCTCGGCCGGCATGGTGAAGCCCAGCGCGCGGGTGGCTCGACGCAGCCATCCGAGATCGGTCACGAACGCGATGCGCTCCCAGGCCATCGGATGGCGCAGGCCGACCTTGGAGTCCTCCCACAGCGCGTGGGGGTCGAAGCCCTCGAAGTCCGGGGCCAGCTGGTAGAGGAGGCGTATGCTCCGGCGGGCCTCCAGCGCCTCGTTCACCGCGGGAACGATCACGGACTCGTAGTCCGCGCTGGTCACCCGTCCGCTCGCGCGAAATCCGAGCACGTCCAAGGGGAGGTTCTCGATGGGCTCGATCATGGGGCATCTCCGCAAACGCACGGAGGGGGCCCGTCGAGCCTACCGCACGATCCATACCCACCGCAAGGCACCGTCTCCCCGCGCTGTAGCGGTCGATGCGGTATACTCCCCACGGCCACGGACCTTCGACCCCGCACCCCGATCCCATGCGTCCCGAGCGATTCCGCAGGTTGTGCGCCGTCCTCGCCCGCAGGCAGCCCGACCTCACCGTCCTCATGGAGAAGGTCAACAAGGCGCACAACTTCTCCGCGATCCTGCGGAACTGCGATGCCGTGGGCGTGCTCGAGGCCCACGTGGTTCCCCCCGGGCGGGGTCTGGAGCTTCACCACGCGACTTCCGCCGGGACGCGGAAGTGGATCCGCGTGCACCAGCACGCGGACGTGGGTTCGGCGGTCGCGCACCTGCGGGGGCTGGGCTTCCGTGTCGTCGCCGCCCACCCGGGCGAGGGGTCGCGCGGCTACCGTGACGTGGACTACACCCGCCCCATCGCCATCATGATGGGGGCCGAGCTGTACGGGGTCTCGCCCCCGGCTCTCGCCCTCGCCGATGAGCACGTCTCCATCCCGATGATGGGCATGGTGCACTCCCTGAACGTGTCCGTGGCCACCGCCCTCCTCCTCTACGAGGCCATGCGCCAGCGGGAAGCCGCGGGGATGTACGACGGTCCGCGCCTCGACGCCGAAGCCTACCGACGGACCCTCTTCGAATGGGTCCACCCCCTCCTTGCCGAGCGCCTCCGCCTCGAGGGGCGTGACTATCCCCCTCTCGACGACGAGGGTTCGATCGTCTCGGAGTAGAAAGCGTTCATTGAGTCCTTGTTGAGCGATTATACGTTCTCTATGCCCTTGACATAGGGTCTTGAACCGCTCATAATGTCCCCATAGAGCGACCCGGGCAGACGACCTTCGGTCGCCGGCCCACCACCAAGCGTCCAGGGGGCGTAGATGGAGCGGTTCGACGAGGACCTGCTGCTGACCAGTTCCGAGGCTGCGGAGCTCCTGGAGGTCCATGCCTCCACGGTCAAGCGCTGGTGCAACGAGGGGGATCTCCCCTTCGAATCCACGTCGGGCGGGCATCGTCGGATCCGTCTCGAGGACGCGCTCGCCCTGGCGCGTACCCGCGGCGTCGGGACGGTCCTGTCGCCCTTCCATCCCTACGAGGCACACGTTTGGACGGCGCTCCAGGCGGTTCGGCAGGACGGGGCGTTCGAGCGGCTCCTCCAGCTGGCCATGGGGTGGGTCTTCCGGGGTCGGATCCGCCGCGTCGGCCTCCTCTTCGACGCCCTGGCCCGCGAGCCGTCCGTCGCCTTCTGCCGTTTCATCGACGACGGCGTGCGCCCCATGATGGAGCGTGTCGGCACCGCATGGGCCGAGGGGCGGCTGCGCGTCGGCGAGGAGCACCTCGTGACGCAGACGATGAGCGAGGTTCTCGTGCGCGTCCTGGCCCCCCGCACCCCGGACCCGGCAGCCCCCTCCGCGCCGGTCGCCATCGTAGGCACCCTCGAGGGCAACCAGCACCACCTGGGTGCCCTGACGGTGCGCGTCCTCCTGGAGCGCCTCGGATGGGACGTGTGCTACCTCGGCCCCGACGTGCCGATCGAAGACTTCGGCGCCCTGCAGCGGAGCCGTGAGGCCACGCTCGTGTGCGTGTCCCTTCCGCCGCCCGCGGCCGCCGGGGACGCCGCACGGGTCGTTCGCGTTCTCGGCGAGACGTACGATGCGTCCCGCCCGTATGCGCTCGCGCTCGGGGGGAGCTTCCACCACGACGTGGACGTGGCGCTCCTGGCGGGGGCCTTCGCATCCGTGGGGACGTTCAGCGGATGCCATGCCTTGGAGGCCGCCTTGGCCGGCGACTTCGTCCCCGAGCCCGCGAGGAGCGCGTGAGCCGCCCCACGGTTGCCAAGCGCGCCCTCGAACGTGGCGTCCTGTGGGCGTTGGCCGCGTTCACGGCGGTCGCGGTGGGGGGCTACTGGAACTTCGTGATCCACCCGGAGCGGCTGCCGGTCACACCCCTCGCGACGCGCATCTATGGGGTGTCGTTCGGTCTCTTCGCCCGGCTCCACATCGTCCTGGCTCTGGCCACGCTGGGGATCCTCCTCGTCGGGAGGCTGCGGGCCCGGTGGGTCCCCGCCCTCCTGGCCGTGTCCGGGCTGGCCTTCCTCCTCGAACACGTGGGGACGGGTACCGGCGTCCCGTTCGGTGGCTACGGCTACTCGGCGCTGCTGGGTCCGAAGGTGGGCGGTCGCGTGCCGCTCCTCATCCCCGTGAGCTGGTTCCTGATGGCCCTGCCCTCCTGGGTGGTGGCCCGCGCCTGGATCCCGAACCGCGCGCTGCGGATCGCGGTCGGCGCCGCCTGGCTCGTGGCGTGGGACCTCGCGCTCGACCCGGCGATGAGCTACCTGACACCGTACTGGAGGTGGGAGCACCCAGGTGCTTACTATGGAATGCCCTGGGTAAACCTGCTCGGGTGGTACGCTGCCGGTCTCCTCCTCGTCGGGGTCCTCGACGCCTCGGGCGGGCGCCTGGGACTGGATCGTCTTCCGGTGCGCTGGCTGGCCGCGTACTATCTCGTGGTCCTCTTCATGCCGTTGGGGATGATCGCCGCAGCCGGTTTGACCGGCGCGGTCCTCGCCACCCTGGGTGGGCTGGTGGCCTGTGGGCTCGCGACGTTCCTGTGCGCTCGAGTGGGCTCGGCTGCGGCGCCTACGGCGAGCACCCGCCCCGACGAACGTGGCCGTGCGGCCGGGCCCGCGGTCCGGGGGGCGGTCCCGTCGGAACCCTCGGCTCTGGCCGGGAGGACCCCGTGACGGTTCCGGGCCCTTCGGTGGCGCCACGGGTCCACCCCCCGGGCCTGGATCCGGAGGGGTGGGTGCGCGCCGGCCTGGCGGGTGCGGCGCGGAGGCTGCGTGCCGACGGAATGGCCGTGCCCGAGCCGGCGGGCAAGCTGCTTCGGCCGCTCGTGGCGTGGGCGCTGGTCGGGCCGGAGGCCCGCGATCGGCTCGACGAGCGCTTCTGGCTGGGTGCCCTCGCGGTGCAGATGGTGCACGAGGCGTCCCTTCTGCACGACGACGTGCTGGACGGCGCCGCGCTGCGACGCGGTGAGGCGACCGTCGCCGCCAGCGAGGGCGTCGGCGCGGCGCTGGCGCTCGGGGACCACTACCTCACGGGTGCCTACCGCGCGGCCGCCGCCACCGGGTCGCCGGCCTTCCTGCACGTCTTCATCCGGGCGGTCGAGCGGACGGTGGCCGGTGAGATCGACCAGGGCGCCCACCGGGGTCGGCGCCTGAGCGCGGAGCGCTATGTCGACATCGTCACCGGGAAGTCCGGGGAACTGTTCGGCGCGGCGGCGGCGCTCGCGTGCGCGTTCTCGACCGGGCACGAGATGGACGCGCTCGTCGCGTTCGGACGCACGCTGGGCGCGCTCTACCAGCGGGTGGACGACCTCCTCGACCTCTGTCCGGCCGCGGTCACGGGCAAGCCTCCGCTCCAGGACTATCGGCAGCGGAAGTGGACGTGGGTCCTCGACGAGGCGGGCCTCGAGGACTTCTCCCTCGACCAGGCATCCCTCCTCGATGCCGTCTTCCTGGGGCGGGGCGGCGGCGCCTCCGCGGCGCGCCGGTGCCTGGCCCGGGTCCATGCCGAGGCGGAGGCGCTGGCGCGGTGGACCACGGCCCATGCGCCGGGGGACACCGTGGTGGCGAGCGTGGTCGGCGCTTGGGTCCACGCGGCCGAGCGCGGCGTGGCCGCCCGCGAGGATGCGCTCGCCCGGTCGAGGGGCGACGCGGCAACACCCTCGGCGTCGAGCCTCGGGAACGTGGCCGAGTGGGAGGTCGCCGACATGGCCCGGGCGGTCGGAGGCCCCGACCGCTGGGCGACCCTCTTCGGCCGGCATGCCCGGACGTTCCACTTCGCCGCGCGGCTCTTTCCGCGGGTGGAGGCGAGCCTGGTCCGCGGCCTGTACGCGTACTGCCGGTTCACAGACGACCTGGTGGACGAGGCGAGCCCGACGCTGGACGAGCGCCGGCTCCGGGCGCGCCTCGACGCATGGGCGGCGCTGACGCGGGCCGCTTTCGAGGGGTCCGCTACGGGCGTACCGCTTCTCGACGAGGTCGTGGGCGAAGCCGGGCGCCGGGGCGTGTCGTGGCGCTATCCGGACGCGCTGCTGGCGGGCGTCGCGCTGGACCTCGCCCCCACGCCCTACCCCGACTGGGAGCGGCTGGAGACCTACACCTTCGGCGTCGCGGGGGCGGTGGGCGGATGGATGACGCACCTCTTCGGCCTCGATGATCCGGAGCTCCTCGAGTGCGCCCACGCCCTGGGCCACGCGATGCAGCTCACGAACATCGTTCGGGACGTCGGTGAGGACCTCGAGCGCGGCCGCCTCTACCTCCCCCTCGAGCTGCTCGCCGCGCACGGACTCGACCACGACGCCCTAGAGGCCATGCGAGCGGGGTCCTCGCCGATCTCCGAATCGTACCGTCGCGTGCTCGACGCGGTGATGGTGCGCGCCGACACCTGGTACGCGCGCGCCTGGCCCGGTATCCGCCGCCTCCCCGCCTGGTTCCGGCGGCCCGTGGCGGTCGCGGCCGAGACGTACCACGGGATCCAGCGGGAGGTACGACGCGGCGGGTACGACAACCTGGGACGGCGGGCGCACACCTCGCTGCCCACCAAGCTCGCGCTGGCTTCGCGCGGGCTCGCCCGCGCTCGGATCTGAGGGGGCGCGATGTCTTCACGGGTGGCTGGCCCGTCACGGAAAGCGGTCGTCGTGGGAAGCGGCTTCGGGGGCCTCGCCCTCGCTTGTCGTCTTCAGGCCGCGGGCGTACGGGTCACACTCCTGGAGAAGCGGGAGCGGATCGGGGGGCGCGCCTACCAGCTCGAGGACCGCGGCTGGGTGTTCGACATGGGCCCCAGCCTCATCACGGCGCCGCGCATCCTCGACGACGTCTTCCGCGCGGGAGGACGCAAGCTGACCGACTATGTCGACCTGATGCCGCTCGACCCCTACTACCGCGTGCACTTCCACGACGGCACGCACATCGACTACGTCGGGGATCCCGAGCGCATGAAGGCGCAGATGGAGCGCTTCGACGCACGCGACGCGGCCAACTTCGACGGTTTCCTCGCGCGCGTCCGCCCGCTCTACGACGCGGTGATCGGGGACCGCCTCGGCTCCCGGCCGTTCGACTCCCTGGGGACGATGCTGCGCTTCCTCCCCCGCCTCCTCCGTCTCGGCGGACATCGCTCCGTCACCTCGCTCGTCAACCGCTGGTTCCGCGATTTCCGGCACCGCTTCCTGTTCTCCTTCCATCCGCTCTTCGTGGGAGGCGATCCCTTCCACACGCCCTCCATCTACCTGATGATCCCCTACCTCGAGCGCGAGGGGGGCGTCTGGTTCGCGCGCGGCGGGATGTACGCGGTGGTCGAGGCGCTCGGGAGGCTCTTCACGGAGCTGGGCGGCACGATCCGAACGGGCGAGGAGGTGCGGGAGATCGAGGTCCGCGACGGCCGCGCGGTGGGGGTGCGGACCGACCGGGGCCGCTACGCGGCGGATCTCGTGGTGAGCAACGCCGATCCGGGGCACACCTACGGCGCTCTGGTGGACGCCCGGCACCGCCGTCGGTGGACCGACCGGCGCATCCGCCGGACGCGGTGGAGCATGAGCTGCTTCCTCCTCTACATCGGTACGCGACGGCAGTACCCGCAACTCGCCCACCATACCCTCGTGCTCAGCGAGCGGTACCGGGAGCTCCTGAGGGACATCTTCGAAAGGAAGATCCTCCCCGACGACTTCTCGATGTACCTGCACGCGCCGACGCGCACCGACCCGGGCATGGCGCCGCCCGGGGGGAGAGCATGTACGTGCTCGTGCCGGTGGCCAACCAGCGCTCCGGCATCGACTGGGAGGCCGAGAAGGGGCTGCTCGCGGAGCGCATCCTCGCGTTCCTCGAGGCGTGGGGCCTGGAGGACCTACGCAAGGAAATCGAAGTACTGCATATCTTTACACCCAACGACTTCGCGCAGGAGTTGAATGCCACCTACGGCAATGCCTTCGCGATCGAGCCACGCCTCACGCAGACGGCTTGGTTCCGCCCGCACAACCGGAGCGAGGACGTGGACGGGCTCTACCTGGTGGGCGGCGGCACCCACCCGGGCGCGGGCGTCCCGGGGGTGCTCCTCGGCGCGGAGGCCACCTACGCGAGCATCGCGGAGGACGTGGGCCTGGCCCCCCAGTGGGACCCGGCCGAGACCGGTCGCGTCGACCTCCCCGAGGCGCTCGCGGCCTTCGAAGGAGCGGAGGGCTAGTCCTCGGCTTCCGGCCTACCCAACTGGAACCGCAGTGAATCCTCTACGCCCTCGTAGAACCAGCGGAACCCGGCGCGCTCCAGGCGGGCCGGGATGACACGCTGGCCCCAGAGCAGCGTCTCCTCCCCGAGCTGCCCGAAGGCGGCCTTCATGGCGAGGGCGGGGAGAGGGAGGATCGTGGGG
>CAWGKG010000004.1:0-500080 GCA_963823035.1 uncultured Gemmatimonadales bacterium | reverse complement strand
ACCACGACCGAGCGCACGCCGTCGGCCGCGTCGTCCCACGTCAGCGCGTGCCCCTCGACCAAGGGGATGTCCAGGGTCCCGAAGTAGTCCGGGCTCACGTTGCGCACGTTCACGAGGTGGGCGAGGTCCCCCTCGGGGGTCGGCTTGTCCTCGGCCTCCATGGGGCTCGCGTTCTTGTAGTCGGCCTCGAGCGGCACGGCGGTGGTGAGCGCCACGTCCCGAACGCCGGGGATCGCGGCCATACGGTCTACGAGCTGTCGGTAGAACACGCGTAGCGTCGCCACGTCCGGGTACTCGGCCGAGGGAAGCGAAAGCCGGAAGGTGAGGCGGTCGGCCGCCGCGAACCCGGGATCCACGTGGCGCAGGGCCGCGAAGCTGCGCGCCATCAGTCCGGAGGCGACAAGCAGCACGAGCGCGAGCGCAACCTGCGCGACCACCAGGGCGCTTCGTGCCCGGTGACGCTCCCGTCCGGAGGTCGAGGCTCGCCCCCCTTCCTTGAGCGCGCCCGACAGGTCCCTGCGCGCGTAGGCGAACGTCGGGAACAACCCGAAGAGGAGGCCGGCGGCCAAGGAGATCGCCGCCGTGAAGGCGAGGACGCTTCCGTCGATGCCGATCTCCGAGAGGCGCGGCACCGACACGGGGGCCATGGCGACGAGCGCGCGCACGCCGAGGGCGGCGAGCCCGAGACCGAGGAGCCCGCCGCCCACGGACAGCGTCACGCTCTCGGCCAGGTACTGCCGGACCAGGTCGCCCCGGCTCGCACCCAGGGCGGAGCGCAACGCCTGCTCACGCTGGCGCGCCTCCGCGCGGACGAGGAAGAGGTTCGCGACGTTCGCGCACGCGATCAGGAGGACGAAGCCCACCGTCCCGAGCAGGACCCAGAGGGCCTGCTTCACGTCGGTGACGTAGAGGTCCTTGAGCGGCTTCACGTCCGGCACGAGGCCCGCCTGCTCCATGAGGCCGCGCGAGAGCTCGCCGGGGTTGGCGTCGGCGAAGCGGTAGAGCAGGTCCTGCATCTCGGCCTGCGCCGCTGCCAGGGTCTGGCCGGGCGCGAGCCTCCCGACGCCCAGGTAGCTCAGCGACCCGAGGTCGGGCTTGCTGGCGTCGATGACCATGGGCGTCCACAGCTCCACCTCGTCGCCGGGGAAGTGGAAGCCTTCGGGCATGACGCCGATCACGCGGCGTTGCACGCCGTCCATCTCCACGAGCCGGCCGACGA
Source organism: uncultured Gemmatimonadales bacterium (assembly GCA_963823035.1). GTDB lineage: Bacteria > Gemmatimonadota > Gemmatimonadetes > Longimicrobiales > Gaopeijiaceae > SZUA-318. Next base: position 498,861 of record CAWGKG010000004.1, on the reverse strand, counting down.
CGCTCGGGTCAGCGCCGAAGCTCTGCCGCCAGAGTCCGTAGCCGAGGATCGCCACGGCCTCGGAGCCCGGCCGGTCCTCTCCCTCCGCGAAGGCGCGCCCGAGCGTGGGCTGGACGCCCATCACGTCGAAGAACTCCTGGGTCACACGCGCGGCGGCGATGCGCTGCGGGTCGGCGTCCGTGACGAGGTTCACGTTGTCCTCGTCGAAGACCCCGAAGGACTCCAGCGTTCGGAATCCCTCCAGGTACGTCATGTACATCGCCTCCGAGTGCGGCACCACCGGGAGGTTGAGCCCCGGCGCGGTGTGGTTGGCCGACACGATCCGGTCGCTCTCCGGGTACGGGAGCGGGTTCAGGAGCACCGCGTCGACCACGCTGTAGATGGCCGTGTTGGCGCCGATCCCGATGGCGAGGGTGATCCCCGCGAGCGCTGTGAAGAAGGGCCGGCGCGCCAACCCCCGCACCGCGGTCCCGACGTCCCTCAGCATCCGGTCCACCGTCCACCCATCCGTTCTCAGGGTCCAGGCGTCGGGGAGGGCCCCCCACGCGTGCTTCGCCCGCGAGCCGGTCGCCGCGAGCTCGGCCGTCCACTCCTCCACCCACTCGCCCCGCTCGCGTCCGGGCACGAGCACGGAGACGAGTCGCACCCAGAGGCGCGCGAGCACCGTCAGGATGGAGCCCATCCATCCTCCGTTCCCTCCACCCCGGATACCGGGTCCGCGGGCGGTACGGGCCAGCGTGTGCAGTTTTCTACATAGTCAGTACGGCGAGCCCTGCGTGCCGGGTTTCAACCGGGGCCGCGGGAGGCCCCCGTTGAATCCTTCACGAGACGCGTTCGTAGGGAGTCTCGTAGCCCGGCGCGCGCCCGGACGTCGGCCGACAACCCAACCGGAGATCCCGATGCACCGCGAATACGAGAGAGCCGTCAACGGAAGCGGACGCGGGGGGCGCTCACCTCTCGCCTGGCTCTTCGCCGCGGTCGGACTCTTCCTTGTGCTCGGCGTCGGCGGGGCGATGCTCGCCAACGCCAGGGCACGGCACGGGATGCACCGACTCGACCGTGCCCCGGAGCGGGCGGCCCGCTCTGCTCCCGAGGCGCGACCCGAGGCGGCCGCCGCACGGCTGGTGGAACGGCTCCAGGCGCACGAGGCCCTGCTCGAGGTGCAACCCGTGGAAGGCATCCGCTTCCTGCGGGGGCTGTCGTCGGCCGACCCGTCCGAGGCCTTCGTGAAGGCCCTCGTGGACGCGCGTGGTGAGCACACCTCGCAGGTCGATGCCTCCTCGCAGTCGGACGGAGCGTCGCTCGTGTTCGGCACCGATGAGGGACGGGTGAGCCTGCGTCTCCGGCGCACCGACGCGGGCGGCACGCTTTCGATCGAGTCCCCGGACGGCAACGCGCGCATCGACCTGGTGCGCACGGACGATGGCGGATTCCTGACGATCGACTCCGACGACGGCGGCGTCCGCTTCGACCTGACCCGCGGCGAGGACGGCGGGCGCCTCGAGGTCCGCACGGACGACGGCGAGACGCTGCGGCTCGGCTTCGGCGAGAGCGCGCAACGCATGCCCTCCTGGGTGCCGCTGATGGACGGCTTCCCCGAGCCCCCCGGCCGGTCTATTCGCTCGACGGGACGGAGGGAGCGCTGGGCGCCGTAGCCTGGGAGGGCGACGCGTCGATCGAGGAGATCCTCTCCTTCTACAAGGACCGCCTCGAGGCCGACGGCTACCGGATGGACGCCGAGCACCGCCGCAGCGACACCAACCTGGACGAGGGCTCCCTGTGGGCCCGCGACGAGGACAGCGGCCGCATGGTCTTCGTGGCCGCGCATCGCGGGGACGGCACCACCAACGTGCTGCTGGGCTACGGGGAGCGCACGCCGTAGGCTCAGGCCTGCCCCCGGGGCACACTCCAGGACCGGCACGCTGGCCGAGCCACGGGGGCCGCGCCTACCTTCTCGGCGGATTCCGCCGTGAGGAGGCGCAATGCACCCGACGCATGCCCGATACGCCGCCGACGGCCGCCGTCGCCCCTTCGCGGGCGCGGCGGCCGTCCTCTTTCTGCTGTGGGCGCCTACGCTCGTGCTGGCACAGGACCCCGAAGCGCAGACGGATCCGTGGAAGGTCGCCCCCGAGGACGTCGCGCGGGCCCGCACCCAGCCCCTCTTCGCAGCCACGGATCCCCTCGAGCTGACCCTCGCCGGCCCTTTCACCACGATCCTGAAGGAGGACCGTGGGGACGAGGCGCACGAGCGCGAGGGCGCGCTCACGCTCCACGGCGCGGACGGCCGTGACGTCACGCTGGAAACGAAGCTCGAAACGCGGGGAAACTGGCGCAGGGATCGCCACAACTGCGACTTCCCCCCGCTCTGGGTCGACCTCGACAAGGACCAGCCCGAGCTGGAGGGCACGGTCCTGGAGGGACAGAATCGGTTGAAGCTGTACGTCACCTGCAAGCCGGGCAAGAACGACTACGAGCAGTACATCCTCCAGGAGTACCTCATCTACCCGACGTACAACCTCCTCACGGACGAGAGCTTCCGCGCACGCTTGGCGCGCGTCCACTACCAGGACACCGACGATCCCGAGGCGTCCTTCACGAGTTGGGCCTTCCTCCTCGAGCACAAGGACCAGATGGCGGCGCGCAACGAGGGCGTGCCGCTCGAGGCGCCTCAGGTGCACCCGGCGATGATGGATCCCTCGAAGGCCGCGCTCGGCGCCGTCTTCAGCTACATGATCGGCATGACCGACTGGTCGGCGGTGTTCCGGCACAACGTCGAGATCATCCGGGAGATGGACGGGTCGGTCGTCCCGGTGTCGTACGACTTCGACTGGTCGGGGATCGTGAACACCCGCTACGCCCGCCCCGACCCGAGTCTCGGGATCCGCACCGTGCGCGAGCGCCGCTATCAGGGCTTCTGCCACGACGACGTCGACTTCGACTCGGTCTTCCAGCGGTTCGTGGACCACCGCGACGAGATGCTGGCCCTGTGGCGCGACTTCGACCTGGTGGAGCCGGACCGGCGAGAGAAGGCCGTCCAGTACCTCGAGGCGTTCTTCGAGCGGATCGGCGACGCCGGTCGAAGGGAGCGTATTCTGCGGGAGTGCACGCCGATCCCGAGGTAGGCTGCGGACGACGCCCGGACTTCGGGCGTCGCACGCCTCTGCGCGCGGCAACATTCCGACGGCCTCGGGTGTGTAAGGGCCGGTCCATCGACACGATGCGGACGGCCGATCGAGCCCCGATCGTCGCCCGGTTCCCTTGCGGGAGGAACCCGATGCGCGGGAAGGTGACCGAGAGGCGTCGCATGCGCGGCGCCCGCGGTACGTGGTTGGCGACGATGACCGCGACGGTGCTGGTGACCGCCTGCGTGCACGGTCCGCCCAGCGTGGGCGGAGCGGCGGGCGCGCCGCCTTCCCCGCACGACCTCTGGATCCCTCCCGCGGAGGCCCTCCCGCGCGTCGAGGCGCCCGCGATGGCCGAGGCCGCGACCGGTCGGGTGCTCCCCGCGGAGCTGGCGGAGGCCGCGCGCGGCCTCACGCTCCCCCAGGTGGTCGACCTGGCGCTACGCAACAACCCGACGACCCACGTCTCCTGGCTCCAGGTGCGCGCGGCCTCCGACGCGTACGGCGAGCAGCGCGGGCGGCTCCTCCCCACCATCACCGCCGGCGCGACGGCGCTCTCCTCGAAGCAGGTGGCGACGTCGGTGCGATTCGGCGGCCGCAGGAACCAGGTCTCCCCCACCTTGAACCTCTCCTGGATGGTGCTGGACATGGGGGGGCGCGCGGGCGCGCGCGACGCGACCCGCGAGGCGGCGTACGCGGCGGGGTTCACGCACGACGCGGTCATCCAGGGCGTGGTGCTCCAGGCCGAGGAGGCGTACTTCGGCTACATGGCCACCCAGGCGCTCCTCGAGGTGCAGCAGGCTTCGGTCCGGGAGGCCGAGGCGAACCTCGAGGCGGCGGAGCACCGCCACGACGTCGGGCTCGCCACGATCGCGGACGTCCTCCAGGCGCGCACGGCCGCGTCGCAGGCGCGGCTGGCGGCCGAGTCGACCGAGCGGGATCCTGCAGGCGGCGCGTGCCTCCATGGCGGTCGCGATGGGCGTGCCGGCGAACACTCCCTTCCAACTGCAGCCGCCGCCCGTGGAGACGCCGGTCGGAGCGGTCTCGGAGAGCGTGGACTCGCTCATCGTCCAGGCGGTGCGGAGCCGGCCGGACCTGGCGGCCGCGGACGCTCGTGCCCGTCAGGCGTACGCCTCGGCGCGCGCCACGCGCGGCCAGGGGAGGCCGAGCCTCATGCTCAACGGCAACGGCGGGCGCGTCTACTCGGACGTGTCCCAGTTCAGCGGCGGGAGCTACACCTTCTCGCTCGGGCTCTCCATCCCGCTCTTCACGGGCCTGTCGCAGAGCTACGCGAACCAGGGCGCGGCCGACCGCGCGGACGCGGCTCGAGCGCAGGCCAACAGCCTGCGACAGCAAGTCATCCAGCAGGTGTTCACCTCGTACTACGCCCTGCAGACCGCCACGCAGCGCGTCCACACCTCGGACGACCTCCTGGCCAGCGCCCAGCAGTCGGAGGAGGTCGCGCTTGGACGCTACCGCGAGGGCGTCGGAACCATCCTCGACCTCCTCACGGCACAGAACGCCCTCGCCGACGCGCGCGCCCAGCAGAGCCAGGCCCGCTGGAGCTGGCTGCTCGCCCTCGCTCGGCTCGCGCACGACGGCGGGGTGCTGGGCGTCGACGGCTCCGCGCCCATCCCGGTCGCCTCGGACTCCAATCCGCTCCGCTAGAGAAACCCCGACCCATGCGCTTCCCTCCCCGCCTCGTCGTCTCCGCCCCCGCGATCCTCCTTCCCTGCCTCGTGGCCTGCGGGGACGCCGGTGGCCGACCCCCGCGTCCGGACGTGCCGGTCACGGTCGCGACGGCGACCCTCGCGCCCGCGCCCTACGTCGTCGTCGCGGACGGCACCGTGGAGCCCCTGCAGACCGTGCAGATGGAATCGCAGGTGGGCGGCGTCCTTCTCTCCGTCGACTTCACCGAGGGGCAGGAGGTGACGAAGGGCCAGCCGCTCTTCCACATCGACCCCCGCCCCTTCCAGGCCGCGCTCCGCCAGGCCGAAGCCAACCTCGCGCGCGACGAGGCGCAGGCCATCAACAGCCTGCGCGACGCCGAGCGGTACCAGAAGCTCGTGGAGCTGGACTACGTGACGCGGTCGCAGGCCGACCAGGCCGAAGCCACGGCCCGCGCGCAGGCCGCGAACGTCAAGGCCGACAGCGCGGCGGTCGAGAACGCCCGGCTCAACCTCTCCTACACGGTGATCCCCGCGCCCATCTCGGGGCGCACGGGCGCGGTGCTGGTGCGCCAGGGCAACCTGGTGAAGCCCAACACGTCACCGCTCGTGGTCATCAACCAGATCCGGCCGATCATGGTGCGCTTCCCGATTCCCGGGCGCGTCCTGCCGCTCGTGCAGAAGTACGGCTCGGACGAGCCGCTGCAGGCGACGGTGACGCCGGCCGAGGGCGAGGAGGGATCGGGAGGGATGGAGGAGACCGGCACGCTGACGTTCGTCGACAACGCGGTCGATCCGCAGACGGGAACCGTCCTGCTCAAGGCCCGCTTCGACAACCGGGACCGGGCACTCTGGCCGGGCGAGTACGTGTCGGTGCGCCTGCAGGTGTACGTGCAGGCGAACGCGCTCCTCGTGCCCCAGGCCGCTCCGGTCGCGGAGCAGGACGGGAGCTTCGTGTTCGTGGTCGCGGACGACGGCTCGGCGCATCGCCGCAAGGTGGTGCTGGGGCGCACGCTCGGCGACCAGGTGATCGTGGACTCCGGGCTGGAGGCCGGTGAGCGGGTGGTCACGGACGGGCAGTCACGGCTCGCCGAGGGCACCATCGTGCAGATCAAGGGAGCCGGCGGGGACGACCCGGCCGGGCGCTCGGCGGCGGGCCAGGGAGGCGCCGCGCGCGATTCCGTACCGGGAGGACAGCCGTGAACATCTCGGGGATCTTCATCCGCAGGCCGGTCATGACCACCCTGGTCATGATCGCCATCCTCACCTTCGGCGTCGTCTCGTACCGGCTCCTTCCGGTGAGCGATCTGCCGACCGTGGACTACCCCACCCTCTCCGTGTCGGCGTCGCTCCCGGGAGCCAACCCCGAGACGATGGCCGCGGCGGTGGCCACGCCGCTCGAGCGTCAGTTCGCGACGATCCCGGGGCTCGACAACATGACGTCGACGAGCTCGCTGGGCTCGACGAACGTGACCCTCCAGTTCACGCTCAGCCGCAACATCGACGCGGCCGCGCAGGACGTGCAGTCCGCGGTCAGCGCCGCGATGCGCCAGCTCCCGCAGGACATCCGCGCGCCCTCGATCCGCAAGTCGAACCCGGCGGCCTCGCCGATCCTCTACTACGCGCTCACCACCGAGTCGATGCCCCTCTCGGAGCTGGACCACTACGCCGAGACCGTGCTCGCGCAGCACATCTCGACGGTGGATGGCGTGGCCGAGGTCTCGGTGTTCGGCGCGCAGAAATACGCCGTGCGCGTCCAGCTCGACCCGGGCTCGATGGCGCAGCGCGGCATCGGCATCGACGAGGTGGCGGCCGCCATCGGCTCCGGCAACGTCAACCTCCCCTCCGGGGTGCTCTGGGGCCCGGACCGCGCCTACACGGTGCAGGCGAGCGGCCAGCTCCACGACGCGGCCGCGTTCCGCAGGCTCGCCGTGACGTACCGCAACGGCGCGGCCGTCCACCTGGGCGACCTGGGCAAGGTGCTCGACGACGTCCAGAACAACCGCAACGCCTCCTGGTACAACGGCAAGCCCTCGATCATCCTGGCCATCCAGCGCCAGCCCGGCACGAACACGGTCGCCGTGGCGCGCGGGGTACGCGCCGAGGTCGAGAAGCTGCGCACGCAGATCCCCGCCGGCGTGAACATCGAGATCCTGCACGACCGCTCGGAGTCCATCCAGGCGTCGGTGTCGGACGTGAAGTTCACGCTCCTGCTCACGCTGGTGCTCGTGGTGATGGTCATCTTCCTCTTCCTGAGGAACCTGTCCGCTACCGTCATTCCGAGCCTCGCGCTCCCGATGTCGATCGTCGGGACGTTCTCGGTCATGTACCTCATGGGGTACAGCCTGGACAACCTCTCCCTGATGGCGCTCACGCTGTGCGTGGGCTTCGTGGTCGACGACGCCATCGTCATGCTCGAGAACATCGTTCGGCACATGGAGATGGGTAAGCCGCCGATGCAGGCCGCCTTCGACGGCTCCAGGGAGATCGGCTTCACGATCCTGTCGATGACGGTGTCGCTCACCGCGGTCTTCATCCCGATCCTCTTCATGGGTGGGATCCTGGGCCGCCTCTTCCACGAGTTCGCGGTCACGATCGGCGTGGCGATCCTCGTGTCCGGCTTCGTGTCGCTTACGCTCACCCCGATGCTGGGCAGCCGCTTCCTGCGCCCGAGCAAGGAGGCCCACCACGGCCGGGTGTACGAGTGGTCGGAGCGGGTGTACGCGCGCGTGCTCGGCGCCTACGAGCGGAGCCTCGCGTGGGTCATGGGACGGCGGCGAGCGGCGATGGCGTTCTCCCTCGGCATCGTGGTCGCGACCGTGGCGCTTTTCGTCATCGTGCCCAAGGGCTTCCTGCCGGCCGAGGACACGGGGAGCATCCAGGGCACGACGGAAGGCGCCGAGGGGATCGCGTACGACGTGATGGTGGCGCATCAGCGCGAGGTGGCGGACATCCTCCTCCAGGACCCGAACGTCGGCGCGTTCATGTCGTTCGTCGGAGGTGGCTTCGGGGGCGGCGGCAACACGGGCCGCATCAGCCTGCACCTGAAGCCGCGGGACGAGCGCCTCCCGGTGGACCAGGTCATCCGCGAGTTGTCCGCGAAGTTCGGCCACGTCACGGGGCTGCGCGTCTTCCTGCAGAACCCCCCGGCCATCCGCATCGGCGGGCGGTTCGCGCAGAGCGAGTATCAGTTCACGCTGCAGAGCGCCAACATCGACACGCTGTACCTCGCGTCACGCGAGCTGCAGGCCCGTCTGGCCACGCTGCCGCAGCTGGTGGACGTCAGCTCGGACCTCAAGATCGGCAACCCGCAGGTGAACGTGGACATCGACCGGGAGCGCGCCGCGTCGCTCGGCGTGAGCGCGCAGCAGATCGAGAACGCGCTCTACAACGCCTACGGCTCGCGCCAGGTGTCCACGATCTACACCCAGGACGACGAGTACTGGGTGATCATGGAGCTGCTCCCGGAATACCAGAAGGACATCTCCGCGCTCAATCAGCTCTACGTCCGCGCCCAGAGCGGCACGCTCGTGCCGATGAGCTCCGTGGCGCGGCTGACCCGCGGGATCGGGCCCGTGGCCGTCAACCACTCCGGGCAGGTGCCCTCCGTCACGCTCTCCTTCAACCTGGCGCCGGAGGTCGCGCTCGGTGACGCGGTTCGCGCCGTGCAGAGCGCGGCGGGCGAGGTGCTCCCGTCCGCGGTGACGACGAACTTCTCCGGGACGGCACAGGCCTTCCAGGACACGCAGAAGGGACTGCTGCTCCTGCTCGCGATGGCGATTTTCGTGATCTACGTCGTGCTCGGCATCCTGTACGAGAGCTTCATCCACCCGATCACGATCCTCTCCGGGATCCCCTTCGCGGCGTTCGGCGCGCTCCTCACCCTCTGGGTCACCGGCACCGAGCTGAGCGTCTACTCGTTCGTGGGCGTGATCATGCTCGTCGGGCTGGTGAAGAAGAACGCGATCATGATGATCGACTTCGCCCTCGACGCCGAGCGCAACGAGGGGCGCAGCCCCACCGACGCGATCCTGCAGGCGTGCAGCATCCGCTTCCGCCCCATCATGATGACCACGATGGCGGCGCTCATGGCGACGATCCCGATCGCGCTCGGCACGGGTGCGGGCTCCGAGTCACGGCGTCCGCTGGGCATCGCGGTGGTGGGCGGGCTGGCCTTCTCGCAGCTCGTGACGCTCTACGTCACGCCGGTCGTGTACACCTACCTCGACCAGCTCCAGAAGTGGGCGGGCCGCCGTTTCGCGCGGAGGCCCGCGCACGCGGCCGCACCCGTGGGCGTCGGCTGGGCGGGAGGCGACGACTGACGCCGGGGCTCATTCCGCGCGCAGCGCCTCCGCGGGGTGGACACGGCTGGCCTTGCGCGCCGGGATCCACGCGGCGAGAAACGCCACGCAGCCGAGCACCAGCGGCACGCCCACGAAGGTGATCGGATCGAGCGCCGGCACACCGAAGAGGAGGCGCGACAGGAGCTGTGCGAGCGCAGCCGCGGCGGCGAGGCCGATCACCCCGCCCAGGGCGACGAGGCGCATCCCTCCGCCCGCGAGCATCCACACGACGGTACCGGCGCTCGCGCCCAGCGAGAGACGGATCCCCACCTCGCGCGCCCTGCGGGCGACCGCGTAGCTCACGAGGCCGTAGAGCCCGATGCACGCCAGCGCAAGCGCGAGGAAGGCGAAGCCGGCCACGACGAGCGCCCCGAGCCGGCGTGGGAGGAGCATGACCGCGAGGTGGCGTGCCATGGTCGTGCGCTCCGACACGAGGATCTCGGGATCCAGGGCCCGCGCCGCCTGGAGCATGTCCCTGGACGTGCGCTCCGCGTCTGCGGAGGTGCGCGCCACCAGGGTGACGTCGCGCCCGAAGGCCTGCCGCTGGTTCCGGTACAGGAACGGCCGCGGCTCCTCGCCGAGCTGACGGATCTTCGCCGTCGCCACCACCCCCACGATGCGTGCGTCCGACTCCGAGAGGTGGACCACCTTCCCCAACGCATTCCGCACGGCGTTCCCGGTCGGGGCGTCCGGGAAGAAGCGGCGCGCGAAAGCCTCGTTCACGATCACGGCCTCCTCGCCCCCCTGCTCGTCCGTGGGCGCGAAGTTCCGCCCCTCGAGAAGCGGGATGCCGGCCGCGTCGAAGAAGCCCTCGTCGGCGCGCGCGTAGTCCACCGCGTTGTATTCCTGCCCGGGAGGGGGCTCCACGCCGTCCACGTTCACGCGCGCGAAGCTCGTGTTGAGCGTGTTCAGGTGCAGGTTGCCGGTGAGGCCGACCGCCTGCACGCCCTCGAGCGACGCGATGCGCCCCTCGAGCTCCTCGAGGAACAGACGCGCCTCCTCCTCGGAGTACCGCGCCTCGGGCACGCCGATGGTGAGGACCCCCGCCGCGTCGTGCCCGAAGCCGGGGTCCACCTTCCGGGACGCGTTCAGGCTGCGGAGGAAGAGGCCGGCGCTCGTGAGGAGCACGACGCACACGGCGACCTGCGCCACCACGAGTGTGTTCCTGAGCGACGTGCCACGCCCCCGGCCACCGCCGGTGCTTTCGTCGCGCAGCGTCGAGGAGACGTCCGCGTTCGTGCTCTGCAACGCCGGCGCGAGGCCGAACAGCACCCCCGCCACGAGCGACACGACGGTCGTGAAGGCGAGCACGTGCCCGTCGACCGAAAGGTCCAGCGCGATCGGGAAGGGGAGCGGGAGGTCAGCCGCCATGAGCGCGCCCAGCGACCAGCTTGCCAGCAGGATACCCGCTCCTCCACCCACCAGCGAGAGCAGCGTGGTCTCGGTCAGGAGCTGCACCACCAGCGAGCGGCGGCGCGCGCCCAGCGCCATGCGCACGGCGATCTCCCTACGGCGATCCGCTGCACGCGCGAGGAGGAAGGAGGCGAGGTTGGCGCACGCGATGAGCAGCACGAGCCCCACCACGGCCATGACCATCGCGATGGCGGGAACCAGCACGCGGTCGATCATCGGGTTCATGATGACGTCCGCGGTCGGCACGAGCACGAAGCCCTCGATCGGACCCCACTCCTCGGGATAGCGCTCCTTGTAGGCCGCCGTGAGCGCCGCGAGCGCCGCCCGTGCGCGCTCGATCGTGACGCCGGGCGCGAGCCGCGCCTTCGTGAAGAAGCCGTGGCTGGCGCGACCGTCGACCACGCCCTTCCCCTGCTGGAGCGCCTCGGCCATCAGGATCGGGAAGTAGATCTCGGGCCCGATCCCGCGGATCTGCCCCGTGTACTCCTGCTGCACCACGCCGACGATCGTGTAGTCCTGGCCCGCGAGGCGGATCGCCCGCCCCACCACGCCCGGGTCCCCGCCGTAGCGGCGTTGCCAGTACCCGTAGGAGAGCACCACCACCGGGTGCGCCCCCGCAGCCACCTCGTCCTGGTCCGTGAAGAGCCGACCCACCATGGGGCGGACGCCGGTCATCGGGAAGTACGCGCCGCTCACCCCTTCCGCGGGGAGCATCTCCACGCCCTCGTCCGTGTCGGCCTGCACGAGCGCGATCTGCGAGCCCGCCACGCCGGAGAAGACGTCGGCGGCGTCCCGCGCCAGGTCCCGTTCGTCCGGATAGGAGAGGGGGCCGTGCGAGAAGCCCTGCATGGACTGGTAGACGTCCACGAGCGTGGACGGGTCCGTGTAGGGGAGGTCCCGCAGGACCACCGCGTTCACGACGCTGAAGATCGCCGTGTTCGCGCCGATGCCGAGCGCGAGCGACAGGATCGCGACCAGCGTGAAGAGCGGGCTCCGCAGGAGCCGGCGTACCGCGTACCGCACGTTCATCCACATCCCGTCCATGACGTCGCCCCCGGTGAATCGTCCCCTTCCCGCCCACGCGTAGCGCCACGCGGCGCCCGTGCCGTCCAGCAGGTACCGCACCCTCGCCGCCACGGGGCGCTCGCCCGCGCGCCGCGCGAACTCCTCGTGGAGGTCCCCCAGCAGCGCTTCCGTCCGGAGCCCCGGCGGCAGGAGCGCTTCGAGCAGCGCGCGCAGGAGCCGCGGCGGCTCCGGAGGTCGCCGCGCCGGCCCGCCCGCGGCCGGCCCGCCTGGCGATTGCGGGGTCACGGCGTCTCCAGCGCGTCTTCCACCCCGTCCCACAGCGCGAGCAGCGCCTCACGGGAGCGCCGCAACTGCTCCCTTCCCTCGTCGGTCACGCGCACGACCCGACGCGGCCGGCCACCGCGCTCCGACCCGGCCTCGGCGTGCGAGGACACGAGCCACCCCTTCTCCTCGAGTCGGTCGAGCGTGACGTAGACGGAGCCTCGCGACACCCGCCGGCCGACCGTCGACTCCAGCTCCTCCATGAGCCGCACGCCGTATGCGTCGCCGCCGAGCCGCAACGCGGCCAGGAGGATCATCTGCTCGAACTCGCCCAGGAACCCGCGATCCCCCATGTCCCCTCCGTCGTGCCGGCCCATGACGACTTTGTATGATTGCAGTACGACGGGCCGGCCGCGGGCGTTTCAGGGGTGGCTCTGGCGGCGCGCCTCGGCGCCGCTGCCTCCGCTCAGCCTGGCCTCAGCGACTCCAGCCGCGCGAGCGTGGCCGCGACCGCGCCGGCATCCGCCCCGGTCACGTTGACATGTCCCACCTTACGCCCCGGACGAGGTGACTTGTCGTAGAGGTAGACATGGGCGCAGGGTACGCGCAGAACGTCCGCGAGCGGAGGCACGTCTCCCAGGAAATTGAGCATGGCCGACGGACCGCGCGTGGCCGTGCTGCCGAGCGGCAGGCCGCACACCGCGCGCACGTGGTTCTCGAACTGGCTGGTCACGGCCCCATCCAGCGTCCAGTGCCCGGAGTTGTGGACGCGCGGTGCCATCTCGTTGGCCACGAGGTCGTCGCCGACGTCGAACAGCTCGACGGCCAGCACCCCGACGTAGTCGTGCCGCTCGAGGAGGTGGCGTGCGTGGTCCTCGGCGCGGGCCTGCAGCCAGGCCGGCACGTCGGGCGCCGGTGCGGTGGACCGCCACAGGATGCCCTCGCGGTGCTCGTTCTGGATCAGCGGATAGAACGCGCAGCTCCCGTCCACGGCCCGCACCGCCACGATCGACAGCTCCCGCCGGAACGGGACGAAGCCCTCCACGAGGAGGGGCACGCCGCCCAGGTCCTCCCAGATCCCCTCCACGTCCTCCGGGGAGCGCAGGACGGCCTGTCCCTTCCCGTCGTACCCGAAGCGCGTGGTCTTCAGCACCGCGGGTAGGCCGATCTCGTCCAGCGCGGCCTCCAGCGCCTCGGGGGAGTCGGCTCCGCGGAAGGGCGCCGTCGGGATCCCCGCCTCGACGAAGGCCTCCTTCTCGACGATGCGGTCCTGCGCCACCGCGAGCGCGGAGGGAGAGGGGTGGACGGGGAGGCGCTCGGCCAGATGGAGCGCCGAGTCCACGGGGACGTTCTCGAACTCGTAGGTGACGACGTCCAATCCGTCGGCGAAGGCGTCGAGCGCGTCCATGTCGTCGTAGGGGGCGCGCACCACTTCGCCGAGGTCGTCCACCGGGGCGGGCTGCTTGGGCTCCAGGAAGCGGAAGCGCATGCCGAGGCGGCGGCCCTCCAGCGCGAGCATGCGCCCGAGCTGCCCGCCTCCCAGGATGCCGACCTTCTTCGCGGGCGCGGCCACTCAGCGGCGCGGGTCGGGGTCGTCCAGCACGGCCTGCGTACGATCCGCCCGGTAGCGGCGCAGCGCCTCCCGGACCTCCGCGTGCGCCGCGCCCAGCGTCGCGGCCGCGAGGAGCGCCGCGTTGATCGCGCCGGCCTTGCCGATCGCCAGCGTCCCCACTGGGATGCCACCCGGCATCTGCACGATCGACAGGAGCGAGTCGAGGCCGTTGAGCGCCCGGCTCTGCACCGGGACGCCGAGCACGGGGAGGACGGTCTTGGAGGCCACCATCCCGGGGAGGTGGGCGGCTCCGCCCGCGCCCGCGATGATCACCTCGAGCCCGCGCTCCTCCGCCGAGGACGCGTACTCGAAGAGCAGGTCGGGCGTGCGGTGGGCCGAGACCACCCGCACCTCGTGGGGCACGCCCAACGCTTCGAGCGTGTCCACCGCGTGCGACATGGTCTCCCAGTCGGAGCGGGAGCCCATGATGACGCCTACCAGGGGTTGAGCCATGCTTCCTCGTGTGCCTCGGGTCGCGGAGAGACGGTGACGTTGCGCGAACCCGGACGGGGGGTCAAGGGTTCTCAGGAGCGTGAGGCCCCCCTCTCGAGAAAGGCGATCCGCGTGACCCCCCCGGCAGCCCCGCAGGCAACGTGAACCCCGATCCCGGAACCCCGCAGATGCCTTCCTCGAAGAGGTGGCCCGATCGCCCGGAGCTGCTCGGCGTCCTTCCGATCGTCTACACGGCGTGGGCGGACGGCATGCTCCTGCCCACCGAGATGAGCGCGCTGCTCGGCTGGGTCCAGGACCAGCGCTGGCTGGACGCCGACGCCCGGGCCGAGCTGCTTCCCTGGCTGGACGCCGGCTCGCCTCCCTCCGCCACCGAGGTGGCCGCGCTGGCGCGCCGCGCACGGGCCCTGGCGCCGAAGGACGTGGCCGTGGCCACCCGCTCGCTCACCGATCTCGGGCTCGCGCTCGCCCACGCCGCCGGGTCCGACGTGTTCTCCAGGGGCGGCGCTGCGGAGGACCTGCGCGCTCTCGAAGCCGCCCTGGGCGTGGTCGGAACGGATGCCGCGCGCCGCGTGCTGGGGGCGGGGCCGCCGGCGCGTCCGCGCCCTCCCGCGGCGGCGTTCGACGCGGCTACGTTGCGCGGCCTTCTCGACCAGGACCACCGCGCGTTGCGCGACGAGCTGCTGAACGAGATGGGGCGCGAGCCGCTCCGCATCCCTCCAGGGCTGTCGATGGACGAGCACCGGACGCGCACCCTCGCCGCGCTGCGGCACCTGGCGGCGCGTGGATACGGCGCGATCGCCCACCCCGAGGCGTACGGTGGCCGCGGCGACCCGTCCGCGAGCGTCGCCGTGTTCGAGACGCTCGGCTACGGGGATCTGAGCCTGATGGTGAAGTACGGCGTCCAGTTCGGCCTCTTCGGGGGAAGCGTCCTCCAGCTCGGGACCGGCGCGCACCACGAGCGCTACCTGCGCCGCATCGCCTCGCTCGAGCTTCCGGGCTGCTACGCGATGACGGAGACGGGTCACGGCTCCAACGTGCGGGAGCTGGAGACGACGGCCACGTACGACGCCGAGAGCGACGAGCTCGTGGTCCATACGCCGCACCCGGACGCGGGGAAGGACTGGATCGGCAATGCCGCGCGCGACGGCCGCATCGCGACCGTGTTCGCGCGCCTGCACGTGGGCGGGGAGGACCACGGCGTCCACGCCCTGCTCGTGCCCCTGCGCGACGATGACGGCAGACCGCTCCGCGGGGTGCGCATCGAGGACCGGGGACTCAAGGAGGGCCTCAACGGCGTCGACAACGGGCGCATCTGGTTCGACGCCGTGCGCGTTCCCCGCACCAACCTGCTCGACCGCTTCGGCGCCATCGACGAAGCGGGACGGTACCACAGCCCGATCCCGAGCTCCGGGAAGCGCTTCTTCACGATGCTCGGCACGCTCGTGATGGGGAGGATCAGCATCGCCGCCGCCTCGGTGAGCGCGGCCAAGGTCGGGCTGACCATCGCGGTGCGTCACGGCGGACGGCGGCGCCAGTTCGGACCGGAGGGTGAGCAAGAGGTCCCGCTCCTCGACCATCGGATGATCCAGCGCGCGCTCATGCCCGCGCTCGCCACCACCTACGGGCTTCACCTCGCCGTGCGCGACCTGGTGCGGCACGTACCCTCGGCTTCGGACGAAGAGGGGGCCGAGCTCGAGGTGCGCGCCGCCGCCCTCAAGGCCTACGCCTCCGATCGATGCGTCGCCACGCTGCAGGCCTGCCGCGAGGCGTGCGGCGGGGTGGGCTACCTGGCCGCGAACCGCTTCGGCGCGCTCAAGGCGGACACGGACGTCTTCACCACCTTCGAGGGCGCCAACGCGGTCCTCCTCCAGCTGGTGGCCAAGGGGCTGCTGCTCCGCTTCCGGCACGACATGGGTGACCTGCGCCTCTGGGGGATG
The DNA here is from genome assembly GCA_963823035.1 of uncultured Gemmatimonadales bacterium. Taxonomy (GTDB): domain Bacteria; phylum Gemmatimonadota; class Gemmatimonadetes; order Longimicrobiales; family Gaopeijiaceae; genus SZUA-318. Next base: position 483,027 of record CAWGKG010000004.1, on the reverse strand, counting down.
GTGCGCTACCTGGCCGATCGGGCCGGCGAGACGCTCGTCTCCCTCAATCCGCTGGTGACGCGGCGCACCGACGAGGAGCACCTGCGCGATCCGGATTTCCAGCACGGGGCGCTCCTCTACCGCGAGGAACGGCTGCTCCGCTCCGTGGCGCAGCGCCTGAAGCGCCGCCTGGACGAGGGGCTGGACTCGTTCCGGGCCATCGACGCCTGTCAGGACCACCTCGTGGCGCTCGCCCGCGCCCACGCCGAGCGGATCGTCTTCGAGGCCCTGGAGGACGGCGTCGCACGGGCACCCACGCCCGGCCTGTCGGAGATGCTGCGCACGCTCACCTCGCTCCACGGCCTCTCCAGGATCGAGGCGCATCGGGGGTGGTACCTCGAAGCCGGGTACCTCGAGCCGGCGAAATCGCGCGCGATCCGCCACCAGGTGAACGCGCTCTGCTCCGACGTGCGCGACGTGCGCCCCCTTCCTGGTGGACGCATTCGGGATCCCCGACGCGGTGCTCGCCGCTCCCGCGGGCCTCGCCGACGGGGATTGAGGTCCGGCCTTCCCGGTCGACGGCCGGCACGCCGCGGATGGCCCGGGGCTTGCAACTCATCCTCCCCGCCTGGATCGCCTTCGACGGAGTGCTCCCGAGCACCACGGAGCAAGAAACACTTGTTTTCTCCTGCGGCGACAGGGCATCTTGGTGATCGGAACGCTGGGGGCCGGTCCGTCCGGCCGCATACCGAGTCGGAGGAAAGTTTTCCATGGGTCGGAAGAGCTTGCTCATCGCCGTCCTGCTCGCCGTCGCGTCCCCGCTGGCGGCACAGGATGAAATCGTGTGGACGTCGAAGCGTCCCGACGCCCAGCCGCCGATCGGGATCAACGCCGGGCGGTTGCTCGACGCGGGTCAGATCCAATTCACCTACCGCTTCACGCAGATGGACTCGAAGGGGGTCTGGTTCCAGAACGACTCCCTGACGGTGGACCAGACGCTCGACTCCTATCCGGTCGCGCCGCTGTCGCTCGCGAACATGACGCACGAGGTCACCATAGCCTACGGGTTCAGCGAGAACCTCACGCTCGTGGGCGACATCGGCTATTCGCAGCGACGCCGTGAGCAGCTCACCGAGGGTGGCCTGTTCTACGTCACGGACGCCAACGATCTCGGGGACCTTCGGGTCACCGCGCTCTACAAGGCGTTCGAAGAGGGGCCCTACCGCGCGCACCTGCAGGTCGGGGCGCTGATTCCCACGGGGACCTCCGACGTCCAGGCGGAGACGCCGTTCTCCACGCCCGGCAAGGAGGCGCTGCCCTACGACATGCGCCCCGGTGCCGGGACGTTTGGCGTGGAGCCCGGAATGACCATCGAGGCTCAGAACGAGTTCGGCACCGTCGGGGTGCAGTTCACGGGCCTCCTGCGGTTCGGCACGAACTCGCTCGACTACGGGCTCGGCAACCAGTACGAGGGGAACGCCTGGGCCGCCTACCGGATGAACAAGTTCTTCTCGATCTCCGCCCGCGCGCACTATCTCAAGTGGGGCGGCATCGACGGCGCAGACCCGGCGTTGGACATGTCCCGTGACCCGGGCAACGACGCGTACTTCCTCGCCGGGGAGCGGCTCGACGTCCCGGTGGGCATCAACCTCTACCTTCCGGAAGGATCACGCTTCGCGGGCCACCGCCTGGCGCTGGAGTTCATCTTCCCGGCGCACCAGCAGTACGACGGGCCTCAGCTCGGCGCGAGTTGGGGAATCGTGGCGGGTTGGCAGGTGGTGTTCTAGACCGGAGCCCTTTCATCGGTTGCCGCACGGCAAAGGGGGTCCCCAGGGACCCCCTTTTCTGTCGTCAGCCGGCCACGGCCACGAGGTGGTAGCTCTTCTTCCCTTTACGGAGCACCAGGAATCGGCCCTCGATCAGGGCGTCCGCACGCACGCTCTGGGCCGCGTCGGTGACCCGGAGGTTGTTGAGGTAGATTCCGCCTCCCTCGATGGAGCGGCGTGCGTCCCCCTTGGACGACGCAACCCCCGTCTCCGCGAGCAGATCCACCATCGACATCCCCTCGCCGGCGAGGGCGTGCCGGGCGATGCTCGAGGAGGGCACGTCCGCGAAGATGTCCGCCACCTCGTCGGCGGCCAGCCCCTCGATCTCGCCTCCGAAGAGCACGCCCGTGGCCTGCACGGCCTTCGCCAGTCCGGTCTCGCCGTGGAGCCGGCGCGTGACCTCCTCGGCGAGCGCCTTCTGCGCCGCACGCGCCTGAGGCTCGGTGCGCACGGCTTCCTCCAGCGCCTCGATCTCGGCGCGCGGGAGCAGCGAGAAGAAGCGTAGGTAGCGACCGATGTCGGCGTCGTCGACGTTCACCCAGAACTGGTAGAAGCGATACGGGGACGTCAGGGCGGGGTCCAGCCACACCGCGCCGGCCTCCGACTTCCCGAACTTGGCACCCGCCGCGTTGGTCACGAGGGGGAAGACGGCGCCGTACGCCCGGCCGCCCGCCATCCGGCGGATGAGGTCCGTGCCGGCCGTGATGTTGCCCCACTGGTCGCTGCCGCCCATCTGCACGGTGCAGCCGTCGCGGCGGTACAGCTCCAGGAAGTCGTAGGACTGCAGCAGCGCGTAGCTGAACTCCGTGAACGAGATCCCGCCGTCCTCGCCCTCGAGGCGGCGCTTCACGGACTCCTTCGCCAGCAGCTGGTTCACGCTGAAGTGCTTGCCGACGTCGCGCAGGAAGTCCACGAGCGGCAGGCCCCCGAGCCAGTCGAGGTTGTTGCGCATGCGCGCGGCGTTGGACCTGGCGTCGAAGTCGAGGAAGTGCTCGAGCTGGGCCCGGATCCCCTCCGCGTTCTCGGCCGCGGCCTCCTTCGTGAGCAGCTGGCGCTCGGCGGTCTTCCCGGAGGGGTCGCCGATCAGACCCGTACCGCCGCCCACCAGCGCGATGGGCGTGTGCCCGGCCCGCTGGAGGTGCACCAGCCCCATGATGGGAAGGAGGCTGCCCACGTGCAGGCTCGCCGCCGTGGGATCGAATCCGATGTAGGCCGTGCGCGGAGCCTCGTCGAGGTGCTCCTTCGCCCCCTCGGTGGAGGCGTACAGCATCCCGCGCCAGCTCAGCTCTTCGAGGATCGAGGTCATGGGCTGGAACGGTAGGCCGCGGGGCCCCGCGGTCAAGGGACGTCGGTAGGCCGAGGTCGCGAACCCCCTCGCGGATATCGGGATTTTCCCTACGGCCGGAGGCGGAACGAGTTCCATAGGTTGCACGAAAGCAGCGCCGATCGCACCGACGAGCCAGCCCCGCTCGGGGGGAACCGCGGCCGGCCATCCGACGGAGGCTCCAACCATGGCGGACGTCCCGTTCATCGACACGCTCTTCCCCCTTCTCCTCCGCGACTGGAAGGAGAGCTGGGTGCAGGCGACGAACTCCCCGGGAGAGCTCAAGTGCAAGGTCGAGCTCGCGTGGGGCGACGGCTACGAGGACGGTGACGCCCTCGTGGCCGCCATGGACGAGGCGGGCGTCGAGTCGGTTCTGGCCACGGACCTCCTCGCCTGGTCGTATCCGCGCCAGACGCGCTTCGCCAAGGACATGACCGCGGAGATCGCGGCGCTGACCCGCCGCTACCCGGGGCGCGTGTACGGGCTCGCGGACTACGACCCCTTCGACATCCGCGGCAGCCTGCGCAAGCTCGAGGAGGACGTGAACGAGCGCGGCTACAAGGGCGTGTACATCCACATCTACGGCTACGACATCCCGCTCGACCACCGGAAGATGTATCCGCTCTATGCCCGCTGCGAGGAGTTGGGCGTGCCCGTGTCCATGCAGGTCGGCCACGTCCTCGAGGCGATGCCGAGCGAGCACGGTCGGCCGATCCAGATCGACCGCATCGCCTGCGACTTCCCGGGCCTCACGCTGATCGGCACGCACACCGGGTGGCCGTGGGTGGACGAGCTCATCGCGGTGACCACCAAGTGGCCGAACGTCTACCTCTCCGTGAGCGCCTGGCTGCCGAAGTACTTCACCCCCTCGCTCGTCGCCTTCCTCCGGTCGCGCGTCGGGGCGCAGAAGGTGCTCTTCGGCTCCAACGGGCTGAGCTGGGAGCGCTACCGCGAGGGCTTCGCCGAGATGGGGCTGCGCGAGGACACGTTGCGGGCCGTCCTGTACGAGAACCCGAAGCGGGTCTTCGCGTTGTAGGAGACCGCTCCCGGGCACGACGTGGCCCTCGGCGGTGTAGGAAGGGTGCGCGCGGAACGACGCAGGAGGACCCATGTCCGAGTTCACCCATCGCCTCCCCCACCAGCCGTGGGGCAAGCCCAGCCGGAACGAGGAGGAGTACTTCCACCGCGAGGAGTTCAAGAGCCGCATGGCGGTGGCGCGCGAGCGGGAGGCGCGCCACGCCCGCGAGGAACGACGCCGGTGGCTCGAAGCCCACGCGGACCACTGCCCCAAGTGCGGCGGCCGCCTCGAGGAGATCCGCACCGCCCAGGGCAAGGCCGACCAGTGCCCGGGGTGTCTGGGCGTCTGGCTCGACCACGAGACGTTCGACCGGCTCACCCGCCCCGAGAGGCCGCGGGACGACTACCTCACGGCGATCTTGCGGGAGGTGCTGCTCGAGTACACGACGGGGCGGGTGCCGCCCCCGAAGTGAGGAGGCCGAAGCACCGTGCCGCGGTTCTTCAGCCTCCCAGCCGGCTTCGGCGCTCCGTGACCGGGCGGGACTCCCTGTAGCGCTCGGGCACCGCGTCGAGCGCGGCCCGAGCGGAATCGGGCATGGCAAGCAGCATGTACGCGTCGAACTTGATGGTCTGGCGGCGCAGCTCCGTGCGCGGGTCGTCGGGGAGCTGCAGCGAGGCCAGCCGATCGAGAGCCGCCCGCCCGTCCTTGGTGTCGCCGACGAGCGATTCCACGCCGAGGAGTTGCACGTCCATGTTGTCGGGATAGCGCTGGACCATCTCGTCGATGAGCCGCGCGGCGTCCTCGTTGCGGCCGGCGCTACGGTCGACCTGCGCCTCCCCGTAGAGGCCGGCGAGGAGCACCCGGCCCATGTCCTCGGGATCCCCGGAGCGCACGCCCACCCCGCCCGCGTAGTTGTAGACGAGCTCACCCCCGTGCTCGGCGGCCTCGTAGAGCTGGAAGGCGCCCACCGTCCAGGCCACCGCGACCACGAGACGCAGCGCCGTCGAGGCGAAGCGCATGGTGGACGCTCCGGCCGCGTGCGCCTCTCCCGTCTCCACGGACAGGACCGAGGAGCCGGCCCCGCCCGCCTTCCAGGCCACGGCCAACCCGATGAGCTCGATGAGGAGGATGCCCTCGAAGATGTTCCGGGTGAGGATCCCGAGCTCCTCGTGCTCCTCCACCGCGGATCGGGCCCCGGGGATGCGCTCGGCCGCCCCGTGCGCGTCGGTGCCGGAGCGCACCGCCACGATCGACGCGACCGTTCCGACGATCAGGAGGACGCTGGCCATCGGGCGGAGGAACCGCGGCCGCTTGAGAAAGCCCAGCCAGTAGATGGGCAGACCCAGGATCAGCGACGCCACCACGAAGTGGACTACCTGGGGGTGGAGCGGACCGATTTCAGGCATGGCTCGACTCTGGAACAGGGGGATGGAAGACCCCTAAGGTAGTGGGCGGCGCCTGACGCGCCATGCCTGGCTCCGGTCGGCTCACGACCCCGATCGGGCTCGCCACTCCTTGATCTGCGTCGCGTGGTGACGGCCGTGCCAGCCGTACAGCTCCAGGAGAAGCCCCACGTCGATGTCGCCGATCTCCGGATGGATCACCGGTCGCGCGAATCCGTCCGCGGGGATCGCACGCAGGAGTCGCGTCCACCGGGCGTGCAGGCCGTCGAGGATCTGCAGGGACGACTCGACCGGCACGCCCTCGACGTCCGGCAGGGTGGCCCACGCCTCCTGGTCGTAGGGCTTGATCGTCGGGCGCTCCTCCGTGAGCGCGAGCTTCATGCGGACGAAGGCGTTCAGGTGCGAGTCCGCGAGGTGGTGCGCGATCTGCCGGGGCGACCACCCTCCGTCACGGTAGGGCGTGTCGAGCTGCTCCTCCCCGAGTCCCTGGAGCGTGGCGCGCAGCTCTCCGGGGAGCGCTTCGATGCGCTGGATGAGCGTGTCCCGCTCCTCGGCCGTTAGGGCCGCCCCCTTGGGCACGAACTTCCCCGTGGGATACCGTACGTCGTGGGTCATGACCTCCCCCTCCCGTGGTTTGCGTCGGCGCCGCGCACGCGGCAGCCTTCCTCCCGATGAGCAACTATTCCCGAATACACGACGTGGTGCGTCGGATCCCGCCCGGTCGCGTCGCCAGCTACGGACAGGTGGCGCACGAGGCGGGCCTCCCCGGCCGCGCGCGCCAGGTGGGGTACTGCATGGCCGCCCTCCCGGACGACGCCGACGTGCCGTGGCACCGCGTGGTGAACGCCCGTGGCGAGGTCAGCCGCCGGGCGGGCGGAACCGCCTTCGAGCGCATCCAGCGCGTCCTGCTCGAGGCGGAGGGCGTGGTCTTCGACGCGCGCGACCGCATCGACCTCGACCGCTTCGGCTGGGATCCCTGAGCGCCCCACCCGGACCGGGCCGCTATCGCCCGGCCCCCCCGCGCAGGAAGGTGTCGACGGCGTCGATGAAGTACCCGCGCGGACGTTCGAGCAGCACCGCGTGGTCGCCGCCGGGCACCACGACCCACGCCTTGTCCGAGGTGCCCAGCCTCTCGAACAGCGCGGCCTGCCCGTCGGGACGCGCGATCGGGTCGCCCTCGCCATGGATCACCAGCGTCGGCACCGTCACCGCAGCCGGGTCGAGCTGGTTCCACTGATCCTGATGCGTCCAGTCCACCCGCACCGGGTCGGCGGCCAGCGCCGCCCGTACGTACGCGTCGACGGGCGGCGGGGCTGATCGAGCCCTCCGTGATGAAGTCGCTCGCGGCGGCCTCCGCGGTGTTGGCCGCACGTGGCGGCTCGCCCGACGGATCGTCCGCCGGGAGGTTCGGGGGCAGCGGCGGATAGCCCAGGAGCACCAGTCGGTCGACGAGCTCCGGATGCCGCTGCGCGAGGAGCTGGCTGGCGAGGGACCCCTGCGACCACCCCAGCAGGTGCACGGGCAGGTCCGGCTCGCGGGCCCGGATCCACCGGAGCGTCTCCGCCACGTCGTCGGCCGCCCGGTCGGGCGTGAGCCAACCGCTGTCGTCGCGCGGCGTCGCGCCGTAGCCGCGTTGGTCGAGCGCGTACGCCACGTACCCGCGGGCCACCAGCGCGTCCATCACGGAGAGGTTCTCCCCGGGCGCGTGCAGGTCGAAGTCCGGGAGCGCGCTCCACGTACGCCCGTGCAGGAGGAGGACCACCGCCTGCGGCACCTCGGGCCGCTTCTCCCAGAGCGCCATCGGGTGCCCGTCGGCGCGCACGGTGTGATGCACCGGCGTCCCGGCGTCCACGCTCGCATCGGTCGCTCCGCGCCGTGCCTGGTCGCCGAAGATCGACTTCGGGATCATCACGTGCACGCCGACCTTCCCGTCCACGAGCTCGGTCACGCGCACGCTGCACGCGATGCTCACCAGGCGGTACGCCTCCACCTGGGGGAGGCCCTTCACGTCCATGAGCAGCTCGATGGCCTGCTCGACCGCCACGCGCGTGGCCACGGTCAGGTCCTCGTCCGTGCCCATGGCGATCCAGTGCGTGGGCGTCTCGCCGCGCGGCCAGGCGAGCTTCTGCCCCTTGTGCAGGACGAGCTGCAAGCGGCCGGTGAGCGAGGTCTCGATGGCCGTCTGGTCGACCTCGCCGTCGCCCTGCGCGGCATGGCCGTCGCCCACCTCGAAGAGGGCGCCGGGCACGTGCACGGGAATGAAGAGCGAGGTGCCCGCCACGAGCTCGCGGTTGTCCAGGTTGCCGGCGTGCCGCCCGGGGGGATTGCTGCTGACGCGACCCTCCGCGGGAGGCGGCGCGACGCCCATGCTCCCGAAGAACGGCTGCAGCGGGATGGTGACCCCCGGGAGCACCTCCGACGTCATCGCGGATCGATCGAGCGCGAGGACGCGCATACGCGGATCGCCACAGCGGTCGGGGAGGAAGCCGCTGCATCCGTTGTAGCCGTATGCGATCGGGAGGCCGATCGAGAGGATCTTCACCTCCAGGACGTCGCCCGGCTCGGCACCCTCCACGAAGATCGGCCCGGTCAGGATGTGTCCGCCCGGTCCGCGGTCCTGCACCTGGTCGTAGACGGCGCGCAGGGCCGGCTCGACGTCCTGGGCCGCAACCCCCGCCCCCTCCAACCGCGTGGGGCTGGAGGTGAGCAGCGTCTCGACCTCCACGATGTCCCCGGAACGGACGCGGAGCACCGGCTTCGCCTCGGCCCAGTAGTAGCCCCAGGCCACCGTCGAGGGGGACGCCGCGAGCCGGTGGACGGTCTGCGCCTCGAGTCCGGGTCCCGGGGACGGGAAGGCACAGGCCGCCATCAGGAGGAGGAGGGCGTTTCCGGTCGTGGTTCGCGTCATGCCGATGACTCCTCGCCGGGTGGCCGGCGTCGCCGTGGGTGCGCGCGTCGCGGACCATCTTAGGCGTCGGCGGCGCCCGCGCGAGGGGCGGGGCGAAATGGCCCCGCGGCGTCCCGACGAGCGCTCTGGCGCAGGCGCGGCCCCATGCATACCGTCCGCAGCATGACCTGCCTTCGAGCCGGATGCCTCGCCCGCCCTGACGGTTCTCGCCGTCGTCGCCGCGGCGCCCGCGCGTGCCCAGACCGTCGCCTTCACGGGCGCCACGCTGTGGGACGGCACCGGGGCCCCCGCCCTACCGAACGCCACCCTCGTCGTGCAGGACGGGCGCGTGCGCTCCGTCGGCCGCGCTTCGGTGCCCGCGGGGGCCACGGTCGTCGATCTCGCCGGGCACTGGGTCGTTCCCGGGCTGATCAACGCCCATGGACACATCACCGGACGGTGGGCGGCGGCGGGCACCGAGGACACGGTCGCGCGCATCGAAGGAGACCTCCTCCTCTACGCTCGCTACGGCGTCACCACCGTGAACAGCCTGGGCGACGAGCCGCCCGAGGCCGCAGCGGTGAGGCGCACCCAGGACCGGCCCGGGCTCGGGCGTGCGCGTCTGCACTTCGCGGGGCCGGTCATCGGCGGCTCTTCGGCCGCGGAGGCGAAGGCGGCCGTGGACGCGAACGCGGACGCGGGCGTCGACTGGATCAAGATCCGCGTCGACGACAACCTCGGCACCACGGAGAAGATGCCGTGGCCGGTGGTGCAGGCTGTGATGGACGAGGCGCGGGTGCGCGGCATGCGCGTGGCGACCCATCTCTTCTATCTCGACGACGCCAAGCGCCTCCTGCGCATGGGATCGGGGCTGATCGCGCATTCCGTGCGCGACGCCGACGTGGACGCCGAGCTGGTGGCGCTCCTCCGGGACACCGACGTCTGCTACGTCCCCACGCTGACCCGCGAGGTGTCGACGTTCGTCTACGGCGAGCACCCCGACTTCTTCGACGATCCCTTCTTCCTGCGCTGGGCGGACCGCTCCGAGATGGCGCGGCTCTCCAGCCCGGAGGAGATGCGCCGGACGGCCGCGAGCCCCGCGGCAGCGCGCTACCGCGTCGCGCTCCGTCAGGCCCAGAAGAACCTGAAGACGCTCGTGGACGCGGGGATCCCCGTGGCCATGGGCACCGACTCGGGGCCGGCCGGCCGCTTCCCGGGCTATTTCGAGCACATGGAGCTCGCCCTCATGGCCGAGGCCGGGATGACGCCCGAGGAGATCCTCCGCAGCGCGACCGGCGTGGCGGCCGACTGCCTGGGGCTGACCGACGTGGGCACGCTCGAGCCGGGCCGCTGGGCAGACTTCCTCGTTCTCGACGCCGACCCGCTCGCGGACGTGTCCGCCACGCGGACGCTCTCCGCGGTCTACGTCGCCGGGGCCGAGGTACGCTGAGCCCGAACGCGCAGGCCTGGGCGGAGGCCTAGAAGGACGGCATCGCGTAGCGCTCGAGGTAGTTCAGGTCGAACTCGTCGAAGGCGACGACGTACACGCCCCGCTTCCCGAAGCCGATCACGCGGTCGCCGGGATCGAGCGTGACGGTGCCCACGCGCTTCCCCGCCCGGTCGAAGAGGTCGTACGTGCTACGCTCGCCCGCCTCGACGTGCCGCCGCACCCACGCGCGTCCGGACGGGTCGACCGGGATGCGGCCCCCGTAGATCGGCGGCATGCGCTCGGGCCAGGTGTAGCCGTCGATCTCGCGCTTCGGCCCGCCACCCGCTCCGCGCTGGAAGGACATGGAGGGGTTTCCGTTCACGACCTGCACCTGGACGCCGATGCCGCCCCCTGAACGACCCGCCTCCGTGACGTACTCCTCCTTCTCGCGCGGTGCCGATGCCGAGTGGCCGGTAGGTGACGGTCGGCCCGCGGGTCACCTTCCCGTCCGGGCCCACCCATTCGACGTGGTAGTCGCCCGCCCGGGCGATGACCACCGAGCCGTCCGCCGCCACGCCCCACGCGTCCTCCGGCGACAGGGGGATCTGCTCGATGCTCACGTTCTGGCTCTGGGCTCCGCCGGAGCGGCTCACCTTGCGGTCCTGCACCTTGAAGTGCCCGACCGTGGAGGACGCCCCGCCGTCGAGCGGCTGGCGCAGGATGTCCGCGGTGTCCGGGAGCTCGCCGCCCATCCCGCCACTGCCCATGGAGCGGAAGTAGATGGCGCCCCGGGCGTCCACGCCCTGCGGGATGGCCAACACGAGGGGCTGTCCGGGCTGGAAGTCGCCCTGACTGATCGGACGGGTCCTCCCGAACTCCATCCCCGGCCCCACGGCGACGAGCCGCGCGTTGCCGAGGTCGACCAGGAGGGTGGAGTCGCCCGGCAACGGCCAGACGGCGTCGGGTTGGCGGTACTCCTGGGGTCCCTGCCCCTCCGAGCCCACGACCTCGCGGGTGCCGGCGTCCAGGTCCACGACGTAGAGCGCCTTGCCGAGCGGGTCGGCCACCAGAACACGGCCGTCCGGCAGCTCGCGCACCGTCTGGATCGAGCCGAAGTCGTCCGGGAGCCGTGCCTCGGGCCGACCGAGCGAAGTCTGGGCCGAGAGCGCGGGAGCGAGGAAGGCGGCCGCGAGAGCGGCTGCGGAGAGGTCGACGAGAAGTCTGCGCATGGTGGCGGTCCGTCCTGTTCGGGTTCTACTACGCGTGTAGATGCGCCCCGCCGCGTCGAGGGTTGCCCGTCCGCTACCGCGCCTGTCTGTTCGCCTCAGAGGTCCCCGCGAATACGAGCCCACAAGCGGCTGAGAGCCTCGTACCAGGCGCGGTGCGTGAGGGAGAGTGCGCCCGCGTCGGGCACCAGGTCGAGCGCGCGGAAGCCTGGACCGCGCGTGCCCAGATAGCCCGTGGGCGCCGGCACCGGCGTCAGGCCGCGCGCCTCGAAGATGGCGAGCGCGCGCGGCATGTGCGTGGCCGACGTCACGAGCGCGAAGCGGTGTCCACGGAGAAGCGGCTCGAGCAGCTCGGCCTCCTCGCTCGTGGTGCGAGGACGCCCCTCCGTCACGATGCGCGCGACCGGGAACCCCAGCGCGATGGCGACGTCGCGGTAGACCTCGGCGTTGGGGCGCGGATCGGCGCCGCCGTACCCCGAGAGGACGAGCGTGGACAGCGGTTGGGCCTGGGCGATGCGCAGTCCCTCCACCAGGCGGAAGAGCGCCACCTCGGAGAGGCGCGAGCTGACCGGTAGCTCGGCGTCCGAGACGTGGCCGCTGCCCAGCACCACCACGTAGTCCACCGGGCCGCCCGAGAAGGGGCGCACATCTCGCTCCAGACGGCCGACCAGGGCGGAGCCCACCGGAGGGAGCCCGAGCACCGCGAGGAGGAGGAGCGCGAGCGCGACGAGGGCCTGCCCGCTCTTCTTCCGGCGGCCACGAGCCCACAGCACCCACCCGACGACGCCCAGCGCGAGGCAGACGGGCAGCGGCATCAGGGTGACCGCCGCGAACCTCCGAATCAGCAGATCCATCGTCCCACCTCCCGGGTCCCGCGGTGTCCTCGGCGCGCCCTACGGTGCCTCGAAGCGGGCCACGACGCCCTGTGCCCCCAGCAGGTCGAGCGTGTCCCCGCGCAAACGGTAGCTCCCCGCGCGCCGGAGCGCCTCCAGGTAGTCCGTCTCGAGCCGCGCGACCTCCGGCGCGCAGGACGCACGGCCGATCTCACCCAGGCCGAGCGTGAGGCGGGTCCCCGCCATCTCCCACGATCCGTCGAAGTCGTTGCACCCCGTGTTGCCGCGCACGAAGCCCCCCTCGTGCGCGAAGACGAGCGTGGCCCGCGCTCCTTGGGGAGGATCGGGTGCCCCCGGCAGCGCGACCAGCCTCCATTCCGTTTCTTCGAGCGGAGCTTCGGGGGATGCCTCCAGCGGTTCCGGCACCGGGATCACCACCGGCACGTCCACGCTGTCCGTCGCTTCCGCCGCGGTCCGGCCGCGGTCGGCCTCCGCCGCACGCATCGAGCGCCAGAAGGCCGCTCAGGAGGAGCGCGCCCACGGCGAGCGGCTCGCGCACCCCGGCTCTGGGCACTCCGCGTGCGGGACGCACCTCAGCCGTCGATCTGGTGGGCCACGCCCGCGCCGCGCGGCACGCGGATGAGGTCCACCAGCACCCGCACGTGGGCCGGCGGCTCCGGCGTGAAGCGCGACACCGTCCACGTCACCACGAAGTTGAGGACCATCCCCACGGTGCCGATCCCCTGCGGAGAGATCCCGAACCACCAATGCGTGGCGTCGTTCAGCTCCGGATGCACGAGCGTGAACCACACGATGTACGACGCCGTGAAAGTGATGCCGGACACCATGCCCAGGATCGCGCCCTCGCGCGTGGTGCGCCTCGAGAAGATCCCCAGGATGATCGCGGGGAAGAACGAGGACGCGGCGAGGCCGAAGGCGAACGCCACCACCTGCGCCACGTACCCGGGTGGATGAACGCCCAGGTATCCGGCCACGAGCACGGCCGCCCCCGCCGCGATGCGCGCGGCCACCAGCTCGCCCTTCTCCGAGATGTCGGGACGGAGCCCCCGCTTGAGGAGGTCGTGGCTCACCGCCGTGGACACCACGAGCAGCAGCCCCGCCGCGGTGGACAGCGCGGCGGCCAACCCGCCGGCGGCGACCAGCCCGACGACCCACGCGGGAAGGCCGGCGATCTCGGGGTTCGCGAGCACCATGATGTCGTTGTCGATGCGAAGCTCGTTCGCGATCGGCGCCCCGGCCGCGTCGCGCGCGGCCGGACCCACGAACTGGATGCGGCCGTCGCCGTTCTTGTCCTCGAAGCCGATCAGGCCGGTGGCCTCCCAGTTGTGGAACCACTCCGGCACCTCCGCGTAGGGCCGGCCGGCCACGTTGGCCAGGAGGTTCGTGCGGGCGAAGACGGCCACGGCGGGCGCGGTCGTGTAGAGCACGGCGATGAAGACGAGCGCCCACCCGACGCTCAGGCGGGCGTCGCGCACGCGTGGCACCGTGTAGAAGCGGATGATCACGTGCGGCAGCCCCGCCGTGCCCACCATGAGCGCCGCCGTGATCATGAAGACGTCCAGCGTGGACTTCGTCCCGGACGTGTACTCGGCGAAGCCCAGCTCCTGGTGCAGCCCGTTGAGCCGCTCGAGGAGGAGCTGCCCCGAGCCCTGGTCGACGCCGCCGAGCCCGATCTGCGGGATGGCGTGGCCCGTGATCAGGAGCGAGAGGAAGATCGCCGGCACCATGTAGGCGAAGATGAGCACGCAGTACTGCGCCACCTGCGTGTAGGTGATGCCCTTCATCCCTCCGAGCACGGCATAGAAGAAGACGATCGTCATCCCGATGACCACGCCCGTGGTGACGTCCACCTCCAGGAAGCGTGAGAAGACGATGCCGACGCCGCGCATCTGACCCGCCACGTACGTGAACGAGACGAAGATCGCGCACACCACGGCCACCACGCGCGCGACCTGAGAGTAGTAGCGGTCCCCCACGAAGTCGGGCACCGTGAAGGCGCCGTACTTGCGCAGGTAGGGCGCGAGCAGGAGCGCGAGGAGGACGTAGCCGCCCGTCCATCCCATGAGGTAGACGGAGCCGTCGTAGCCCATGAAGGAGATGAGCCCGGCCATCGAGATGAACGACGCCGCGCTCATCCAGTCGGCCGCCGTGGCCATCCCGTTGGCGAGCGGAGACACGCCTCCACCCGCCACGTAGAACTCGCGCGTGGAGCCGGCGCGCGTCCACACGGCGATGCCGATGTAGAGCGCGAACGACGCGGCGACCAGGACGAACGTCCAGGACTGGACGTTCATCCCTCGTCCACCTCGTCGAGGTCGTAGGCCCGGTCCAGCCGGTTCATCAGCCAGACGTAGAGGAAGATGAGCACCACGAAGACGTAGATGCTCCCCTGCTGCGCGAACCAGAAGCCCACGGGGTAGCCGGTGCCCGGGATCCGGAAGGCGTTCAGCCGCTCCGCCAGGAGGATGCCGCAGCCGTACGAGACCACGAACCACACCACCAGGAGGAGCGACACGTAGCGCACGTTCGTGCGCCAGTACGCCTGCTGATGCGCACGGGCCTCCGGGTCGGTGACCGAGGGGCGCCGACGGGCGTTGGCGGCGGGATCGTGCGGCATGGGCGCGCTCCGGTGACGGTGGGCAGGCCGCCCATGGTAGCGCGGGGAGGGTAGGTGCGCCAAGAATGGGGCCATGCAAAGCCCAGAAACGACCTCCGACGCCGCGCCGGACACCGCACCCGACGACCCCGACCGCGCGTGGGCGCGTCGCCTGCACGAGCTCACCGGCGAGGTGGAGCTGATCATCTCCGGCGGGATGCTGGTGGCCCTCACGCAGGTCCCCAGCCACCTCGACGCATGGTGGGACTCGATCGCGCTCAGCCTGAGCGGCCCGTACTTCACCACCGTGTTCGTGGTTTGGTACTACGCCAAGCTGATGGTCTTCACGCTGGTGGGCGCCTTCGCGGTCCACATCATCGCGCGCGCCTACTGGGTCGGGCTCCTGGGGCTCGACTCCGTCTTCCCCGACGGGATCCGCTGGGAACGGATCCGCTACGGACCGATCGCCAAGCGTACCTACCAGGAGGCCTTCCGCACCCTACCCGCGATGGCTCGCCGCGCGGACCACTTCGGCAGCACGATCTTCTCCTTCGCCTTCTGGATCGTGCTCCTCTTCGTCCTGTCGAGCACGGTGGCGGCCCTGGCCGGTCTAGGCGCGCTCGGCTTGCGCCGCTGGGTCTTCCCGGGCGCGGCGCTGGGCACGGTGTGGTGGGTCCTGCTCCTGGCGATCGTGGCGGTGCCGCTCCTGGCCGTCGGCATCGACCGGCTGCTCGGCGCGCGCCTGGACGGCGCGGGCCGCCCGGCACGGCTGCTTCGGGCCGTGCTGCGCGCCAACTATCTGCTGTTCGCCGGCCCGCTGCTCATGCCGATCCAGTTCACGCTCTTCAGCAACCTGCGCCGGCGTGCGATGTGGGGCGTGCTCGGGGGCGTGTTCGTGGTCCTCATCGGCCTCTTCGTCGGCGGCGAGAAGGTGCGTTCGGGCGACCTGGTCGTCTCCGCATCGGAGGCCTTCCCGACGCGCCCGGGGTCGGCCACCGCCGACGGGCGCTACTACGAGAGCGCGTCCAACATCGCCGCCAGCCGGGGCCTCCCCACGATCCAGTCCGACGTCGTGGAGGGCCCGTACGTGCGCCTGCGCCTTCCGTTCGTCGCGCGCCGGGACGCCGCGCGCATGCGGGAGCGCTGTCCCACGCTGCCGACGCTGAGCCGCCGCGGTCCCATCGGCACGTCGCTCGCGGATCCGCCACCGGGGCCGGGCGAGGAAGAGGCCCTCATCGGTTGCCTGGCCGGGCTGTGGACCGTGCGCCTGGACGGCAATCCGGTGCGTCCCGACTGGGTGCTGGATGCGGGGACCGGGGCGAGCATCGACGGGCTCGTGGCGTACCTGTCGACGGAGGCGCTGACGTCCGGCGCGCACCTTCTCGAGGTGTTCGAGGCCCCGCCGCCACCCGGAAGCGGCGCGGCGGACGACGGGGACGAGCCCCGCCTCCACCGCCACTTCATCCGCTTCTGGATTTGAGCCGCCGGCGACCGGCGTGCGCTACCGTCCACCCCCGGTCAACACACGCACCGCAGCGTCGAGCTGGCTGTCGCGGCCGGTGTAGCTCTCGCCCATCGGCCGCACGACCTCCACGTCCACCGGGCGCGGATTACGCTCCATGACCTGGCCGTCGTGCCCGCGCACCCGCGAGCGGGGCATGCGCAGCGACGAGCCGTCCACGAGCTGGAGCCCCCACGTGTAGATGATCCATCCGGCCGTGGGCACGCCCACCACCTCCCCCAGCCCGAGCGTTCGGTATCCCTCCGTGAAGTCCTCCCCGTCCGAGAGCGTGTGCTGGTTCACGACCAGGACCGTCGGCTTCTCCAGCGCCCGCTGGCCGAGGAGGCTGCGCGCGGGGGTCTCCGGGTAGCCGCGGATCTCCAGGGTCAGGTAGCCGCGGCGCGCGAAGACGTCGAGCGCGTACGCGTTCACGAAGCCGCCGTGGTTGTTGCGGATGTCGATGACCACGCCGTCCTTCCCGAAGTTGGCGGCGTCGAGGTCCTCCACGAGCTGCCGGTACGAGCCCCACCCCATGTCGGCCATGTGCACGTAGCCGAGCCGGCCGCCGCTCACGCTGTCGACGTAGGCGCGATTGGCCTCCACCCAGTCCCGGTATGCGAGCTGGCGCTCCTGACCGGCCGACATCGGCTGCACGGTCACGGTGCGGGCGCCCGCGCCCGAGGCGTCGGCGGCGACGCGCAGCGTGACCTTGTCGCCCACCTTCCCCTGCAGGAGGCGGTCGAGGTTCGTGTCTGCGCCGACGTCCGTGCCGTCCACCGCGAGGATGTAGTCGCCCGGACGCGATCTCCCCGGACACGTCGGCCGGGCCGAGGTGCACCACCTCGGTGACGCGCAGCCGCCCGGAGGACTCGTACGTCGCCCGGTCGAAGCGCACCCCCAGCTCGCCCGTGCTCGGGCCGCTCGGGCCCTGCACGCCGTGGCCGAGGTGCGAGGCGTTCAGCTCCCCGACCATCATGTTCATGAGGCGGGAGTACTCGGCGCGCGTCCCGGCGCCGCGGATGTAGGGCTCGAAGGTCCGGCGCACGGCCTGCCAGTCCGCGCCGTGGTAGGCCGCGTCGTAGAAGTCGTCGCGCAGGTAGGTCCATCCCTCGTCGAACGCCTCCACCTTCTCCTGGTCGAAGTCCACGTCCAGCTCGGCCGTGACGGCCACGGCCCGCCCGTCGCCGGAGGCGACGTTGGCCGCCCGGATCCGCCCGCGGTCGAGGAAGTAGACCTCCTTCCCGTCCGGCGTGAAGCGCGGGAGGCTCTTGAAGCCGGGGGTGGAGGTGATCTGGCGCGTCACGGCCGGCTCGTCGCGCTCCGGGTCGACGCTGTAGGCGTAGAGGTTCTGCTGGCCCTCGGCCGCGGCCGTGAAGACGAGCGTCTTCCCGTCGGGGCTGAGCGCGATGGCGCCCACGTCCACGCCCGTTGGAAGCAGCTCGAGCCGCCGCCGCACCGCCTCGAAGACGACGCGCGTCGTCGAGTCCCGGGCCTCGCCGGCAGCCGCCGTGGAATCGGCGCCCCCGCCCTTCTTCTCCTCCTGGAAGAGGTCCCGGAAGCGGTCCTCACGAAACGTCGGCGTACGCGGCACGAGGTCGACGCGGGCGAGCTCCCCGTTCTCCGTGCGCTGTTGCGTGTCGAAGTAGATCGTCTTCCCGTCCTTCGACCACGCCATCGACGACGCGGAGGAGTTGGCCAGCTCGCTCACCGGGCGGGGGTCACCCTCGCCGTCCGACGGCACCACCCACACGTTCGTGAACATGTGCGCGTCCGTGGCGAAGTAGGCGAGCCAGGCTCCGTCGGGTGACCAGACGAGCGGCTCGGCGAGCGTGAACGGCGCCCCCCACAGCTGCCCCTCGGCCACGCGGCGGTCGCTGCCCGAGGCCACGTCGAGCACGTGGACCTCCCGTCCGTCGCGCACGTAGGCCACCTTCGCGCCGTCGGGGGAGAAGCGCGGCGTCACGTCCGAGCCGTTCCCGGTCGTGAGCGCCCGCTCCTCGTCGCTCCCGAAGTCGTAGAGGAAGAGCTTCGGCCTCCCCGACCGACGCGACGTGTAGGCGATGCGACGGGAATCGGGCGCCCACGCCACCTCCTCCTCGGGTGCGAGCGTGCGCGTGACCCGCGTGGCCTGGCCACCGTCCTTCGCCGACGCCGCGAACACCTCGCCGCGCGCGATGAACGCCACCTTCTTCCCGTCGGGCGAGAGCGAGAGCTCGCCGAAGCCGCTCGTGAGGCTCAGGTGCTGGATGCCCGTGCGCTGCGGTGCGCCGTCCAACGTCACCGCCACGCGCTCGGCGCGACCGTCCGGCAGCGTCATGCGCCAGATGCCGAAGTCCCGCTCGAAGGCGACCGTGCGCCCGTCCGCCGAGACCGTCGGGAAGAGGAGGCGCCCGTCGCGGAAGTTCGTGAGCGCGCGCGCCTCGCCGCCCCCCGTCGCCTGGCTCCAGAGGTTCTCCGAGCCCGAGCGGTCCGAGACGTAGACGAGGGTGGACCCGTCCGACGACCACATCGGCGAGACGTTCTTGGAGCCGCTCTCCGAGAGCTTGCGGTACGAGGGGGGCTCGCCGGGGGTGGCGAGCCAGATCTCGGACTCGTCGATGTGCGCGTGGCCGTGCCTCCACCACTGCGACTGCGCCATCCCCGCGACCGCGGCGATCGCCAGCGTGCGCCCGTCCGGCGACACCGCCGCATGGAACTCGGGGGCGAAGCGGTCCGCGAGCACGCGCATCGGCGTGCCACCGCCGGCGGACACGCGCCATACGTCGGCCTTCCCGTCCGGGTCGCCGCGTCCGTCGGCGAAGTAGATCCACCTCCCGTCGGGGGACCAGGCGTCCAGCTCCTCCGCGCCGTCGCCCCACGTGAGGCGGCGCACCTCGCCGGTGGCGAGCGTGAGCACGTAGATGTCGTCGTCGCCGTCGCGATCCGAGACGAACGCGAGCCGCGTCCCGTCGGGCGCGTACAGCGGCCTCGATTCGTCCGCTTCGTGGCTGACCAGGAGGTGCGCATCGCCCCCCGCGGCCGGCACCACCCAGATGTCACCGGAGGAGACGAAGGCGATCTCCGAGCCGTCCGGGCTCGGCGCCGGCTGGTAGAGGAAGGGTCGGGCCTCCTGCGCCCGGAGGGGCGCGGCGGCGGTGGTCGCGAGAAACAGGAGGAGCGCGGACGGCCGCGTCGTCTTCATCGTTGGAATCCTCGACTCAGTGTGCTGCCCAGTTCTTCTCCCCCGCCACCACGGCCACGGGGAGTCGGTTGTCCTTCGTGGGAAGTGGGCAGGTCGCGAACTCCGTCCAGACGCAGGGAGGGTTGTACGCCATGTTGAAGTCGACCACCACGCGACCCTCCGCGTCGGGGCCGTCGATCCAGAGGAAGCGACCGCCGCCGTAGGTCTCGCGCCCGCTCGTCGAGTCCGCGAAGACGAGCATGTAGCGACCGTGTTCCTCCCCGCCGGGGACGTCCAGCGTCATCTCCCGGCCGTCGATCCAGAAGTGGAGCGCCGCGGGCGACGCCACCTCCGCGACCGTCCCGAGCACGTTGGGCACCGCGACCCGCTTGTCGTGCGGCACCCAGCGCGCCGTCACCCGCCATGCCTCCGAGGTCGGGAAGCGGTCGATGCCGTGGAAGGCGTCGTAGATGGCGCTCGCGTTGTCGCGCAGGCGCACGGCCATGCGGTCACCCCGACGGATGATGATCCAGTTGAGGTCGCCGTGGCGGAGCACCACGAATTTCCCCTCGCCCGGGCTCTCCGAGAGGTCGGCCTCGGTGACCGCGGGATCACCCGACACGTCCGGGGGGATGGCGCCCGACCCGGCCGACATGTCGAGCGTCGAGTCCACGCCCATCGTGACGGTGACGCCCGCCGCGGTCCGCCAGTGGACGTCGGTCCCGTCGACCGTGAGCGTGCCCACCCGGGGCGCCGCCTTCGCCGGCAGCACGATGTCGTTGTCGGGCGCGGAGCCGACGGTGTTCTCACCCTCGGAAAGCCAGAGGAGCCCGATCAGCGACAGCCAGGAGTCGGGCGCGGACAGCTCCGCGACGCGCGCGTCCGCGAAGGCCTGGACCGCCGCGGCGTGCTGCGCCGGGTCCATGGGGATCGGCTCGGGAGGACGCTCGGCGCAGGCGGAGATCAGGATCGCCGCCGCGATCGACCCGACGGACGCGCGCCGGCGTCGCACGCCCGGCCGGGCTGCGCTCATCGCCCCGCACCCCAGGGGAGGGTCCGCGGCCCTTCCACGGGGCGCATCGTCTGCGCGGGCCGTACGGCCTCACGCTTCGCCAGGTCGAAGCGGTCGCCCGGCGCCAGGAAGTAGAACTTCCCGCCGTCGCCCGTGGTCTTCCGGTTGTCGTAGACGAGCATGTAGGACGCGCCGATCACCTCCGCCATGTCGCCCTGCACGACCATGGCCGTGTTCTCGTCCAGCCCGATCCCGAGCAGCTCGGGGTGCGCCTCCACCACCTCGATCAGGTCGAACTGGCGGTTGCGGCGCAGCACGTGCTGGTCGATGCCGACGTTCCTCAGGTATCCGAAGCCGACCTGATGGTCGCCCATCATGACCTCGTTCGACTTCGGTGTCGCCGCGCACGAGGAACGAGCCCTGGATCGAGGCCCCCGCGGACGAGCCGCCGATCACGCCGCCGCGCTCGAGCACGTTGCGGATCTCGGTCTCGGTGCGTGTCCCCGCGTACGCGTCCACGAGGTGCCATTGCCGCCCCCCGAAGAAGAAGACGCCGTGCGCCGTCTTCAGCGGCGCCACGAACGCCTCCGTGTCGGCGACCTTGCGGTCCGTGGTGTGCAGCACGATCAGGTTGCGCGCGCCGTTCTCCCGCCACGCGACCAGCCCCTGATAGAACGCGTCGTACTCCTCGGCGCCCCCGGCCGTGGGGATCATGACGATCGGCGCGTCCGGTCCGCCGGCCAGCTCGATGAAGCGCCGGTAGATCTCCGGGTCGCGCATGTTGCCGCCCACCACCACCAGGGAGCCGTGCTCCGGACCGACCTCGGGCGGCCCCGCACGCATCTGCTGCGCGACCCCGGGGCGGCAGACCATCGTCAGTGCCATCACGCCGAGGACCGGGACCCAGGGCCTCGCCATGTCGAGTCGTCCGCGCGCCGTCCGCATTTCCGTCACTCCTCCGTTCCGTAGACGAATCGCTCCACCTCGCCGTGGACGCGCCGCACCGTATCCGCGGACGGCTTCTCCGTCACGGCGGAGACCGCCACCGCGACGATGGCGTTCACGAGCAGCGCCCAGATGCCCGCCGTGCATCCCGAGCGGGTGCGGCGTCACCACCAGCGTCACGTAGAGCGTCACCATGCTCGCGGCCAGTCCCGCGAGCACCCCGTCCCTCGTCAGCACCCTCCCGCCGGGGAAACACACCCCCAGAATCGCCGGCATGAGCTGGAGCGCGCCCGAGCCGGACAGCGTCACCAGCGTCACCAGGAAGCCGAACGTCTTCACCGACAGGAAGTAGCCCACGATCAGGAGCGCGACCACGATCACGCGACCCACCAACACATAGTGAGCCTGCGATCGTTCCGGCGCGACGTAGCGCTGGTACACGTCGCGGGTCAGCACCGTCATGTTCGCGTGCAGGATCGAGTCGAGGGTCGACATCGCCGCGGCGGTCGCGCCCGCGAGGATGAGGCCCGTCAGCCAGGCCGGGGAGTAGCGGAAGAGCAGCTCGGGGAAGATCTGGTCGGGGATCTCCAGCCCGGGCAGCGCCACCGCCCCGCCCAGCCCCACCAGCGCGGCCGGGATGTACAGCGTCATCAGGTAGATCGGCGTGGTGGCGCCGAGGAGCTTGAGCGTCTTCGCGTCCACGGCCGTGTAGAAGCGGATCATCATGTGCGGCTGGAAGACGATGCCGAAGGAGAGCGTGATCGTCATGCCGACCCACATCCCCGGCGTGAAGAACCCGCGCGGACCCGGGAGGGTGAGCAGCTCGGGGTGCGCGGCCTCGACGGCGTGCCACAGCTCGAGCGGGCCGCCGAACAGCTCGTAGGAGAGCACGATCGCACCGATCCACACCGCGAGGTACATCCAGATGCCCTGGAGCACGTCGGTCCAGTACACGGCGCGCAGCCCGCCCGCCATGAGGTAGGCGGCCGCCACGGCCAGGAGGACGAACGTGCCGATCTCCATGGAGATGCGCCCGCCCGAGGCCACGTTGATGATGTATCCGAGCCCCTTCGCCTGAACCTGGATGTAGAGGATCGTGAACACCACCGAGACCACGGCCACCGCGACGCGCACGGTTTCCGACTCGTAGAAGTCGGCGAGCATGTCCGCCGGGGTGATGTAGCCGAACGCCTTGCCGAGCGCCCAGATGCGCGTGCCGAGCACGTACGTGATCGCGCCCACCAGCACGGTCCAGGTGCCGGCCGCCCAGAAGCCGATGCCGTGCGTGTAGAAGAAGCCGCCCGATCCCAGGAAGGCGAACGCGGAGTGGAAGGTGGCCACCACGGTCAGGTACAGGACGACGAAGCCCGCCTTGCGCCCGTAGAGGAGGAAGTCCTCCATGTCGACGCTCATGCGCCGGTTCGCCACGATCCCCAGCACCAGCGTGAAGAGGAGGTAGACGAAGATCAGGCTCGTCGAGACGACCCAGGGCTCCATCGGCGGGCCCCCGCTACACGCCGCGCCGGAGCGCCCAGATCAGGACTCCGATGAGGGCGACGTAGACGAAGAGGAGGACCGCGTAGAGGAAGGGCATCCCCAGGATCGTCGGGTAGATGCGGTCGAGCACCGGTGCGTGAACGGCGGCATGGCCAGCGCGAACAGGAGGAGGAACGCCACCGTCGCGATGCGCCCGTCGCGCGTGCGCGGGATCCAGTGGGAGCGGTACTTCGGATAGTCGTCCATGGGGCGCGAACATGCGGCGGGCGCGTGCGCGCGAGCAAGCCCGGCCCCCCCGGGCTGCGACCTTCCTCGACACCACCGGAGGCGCACCGACGAGGGGATCGGGTTGTGGCTCCTGCCGCTCGCGGCAGCTCAAGGCGGTGGGGAATGCGTGCCGATGCTGATCGGCTCGGTGACCGAGGAAGGCATGCGGTTCCTCTCCAACCCGACCGAGCAGGAGTGGCGTCAGACCCTCGCCGAGTCCCTGGGTGACGAGAAGGCCACGGCACTCATCGGCGCCATGAAGAAGGCGCATCCGGAAAAGGCCATCCGGACTCTGTCCTACGGGGCCCAGGGTCTGAGCAACCGGAACAACGTGCAGCACATGGCGCAGTTGAAGTACGAGCAGCACCAGGCCCCGGTCTACGCCTACCTGTTCAACACCGCGGCGCTCGCTTCGCCGAGGCGTTCGCAGGATCCCGGTGGGCTCCGGCAGCGAGTTTCCAACGGCAGCTGCGTGACGCTGCTGTTCGAAGTCACGTACCTCGACACGCCCGGGAGCCGCGCCGTGTTCAGCCCGATCAGCAGGGGCAACTTCGACGACGGGCGAGTTGCCGCGAGTGACGACACCGGCGTCGGCTGCGACGTGCGTGGTAGGAGGGCCCTCGGCTACGAGTCGGGGCCGCGTCGGAACTTCAAGAAGGATGAAACCGCACGCGTGTTCATCGGCGCCATTCACGTGCCCGCGGCCGACGAGGGCAGGTTGGCGTATGCCACGGTGTACGGAGACGATCGCACGAGAATGGCGGTGGAGATCGTGCACACGCCGTAGAGAGCGAGCCGGTCGGGTTCGCCGTTCCGCGACCGCGCCCCGTCCGTCGCGGCACGCCCGCCCCGGTGCATCCGCCGACTCGATGGCTCGGGCAGATACCGGGGCTTGCTTCGACGGTCCATATGATATCATTTGGTATCAATCCCATCTGATATCGAATGGGCCCGCCATGATTCCCAGCCCGATGAAGCTGCAGTGGTTCCAGATCCTCCTGGCGCTGGCCGGAGGGCCCCTGCACGGCTATGGGATCCAGCGCGCGGTGCTCGACCAGACCGAGGAGGGCATGCGGCTGTGGCCGGCCATGCTCTACCGCTCGCTCGCCACGCTCGAGGAGGAGGGGCTCATCGCGTCGGTGCCCTCTCCAGACCACGAGCCCGACGACGAGCGCCGTCAGTACTACGCGCTCACCGCGGCGGGACGCGAGCGGCTGCGCCGCGAGTCGGATCTCCTGGCCCGCTGGGTGCGAACGGCCGAGTCGGAGCTCTCCTGACATGGAGCGCGACCGCGGACGGCGTGCCTATCGGGCGCTGCTGCGCCTCTTCCCGCCTGCATTCCGCAGATCGCGAGGCGACGAGATGGAGCGGCTGTTCGTCGAGATGCGGGCGGCGTGGATGGACGAGTGCGGGCAGCCGGGCCTCCGCTTCTGGACTTCCGTCGCCTGGGACGTGGCGCGAGGCGCCGCGGCGGAGTGGGGGACGCGGGCGAGGGGAACGCGGGGACAGGCGACGGGGGTCGCCGGGGGAGAGAGCATGTCGAAGATGATCGCCGATGTCCGCTACGCCTGGCGCCGCATCCTGCGCGAGCCGCTCTACGCCGGGCTCATCCTCCTCCTGATGATCGTCGGCATCGCCGGGAACGCGGCGATGTTCCGCGTCTTCGACGGCCTCTTCCTGCGCCCCCTGCCCTTCGACGAGGCGGGACGGCTGGTGGACCTCGACGAGACCGCGCCGCAGTGGAATCTCGAGTACGTCGGCATCGCCTACCCCGACTTCGTCGCGTGGCGCGAGGCGAACCGCACGTTCGCCTCGATGGCGGTCTACACCCGAGGCGGGGCGAACTTCGCCTCCGAGGGCTCCGCGGAGCGCATCTCCTACGTCTCCGCCTCCCACGACCTCGACGACGTCCTCCGCCTCGAGCCCGAGGTGGGCCGCTTCTTCACCGCCGCCGAGGATGTGCCCGACGGCCCGAAGGTGGTCCTCCTCTCCGACGGCTTCTGGGCGCAGCGCTTCGATCGCGACGCGGGTGTGCTGGGAACGAGCATCTCGCTGGACGGCGAGCCGTACGAGATCGTCGGCGTGCTCCCCCCGGAGGCGCGCTTCGTGGCCGACGCGCAGCTCTGGACGCCCCTGCAGGAGGATCCGGCGAGCACCGACGGATGGTACCTGACCGGGGTGGGTCGGCTGGCGCCCGGCGTCACGATGGAGCGCGCGCTCGCGGACCTCACCTCGGTGCACAAGGGGCAGATCGAGTCGCGCGACGTGAACGAGATCACCTCGCCCGTGATGTCTTCGCTGCGCGACCGCTACCTTGGCGACGTGCGCCTCGGCGCGGGACTCCTCCTGGCGGCGGTGGGCATCGTGCTCCTCATCGCGTGCGCCAACATCGCGGGGCTCATGGTCGCGCGCTCGCTCTCCCGCGAGGACGAGATCGCGGTGCGCCTCGCGCTGGGCGCCGGGAGGCTGCGCATCGCCTCGCAGCTCCTCACCGAGAGCGCACTGTTGGCCCTCCTGGGCGCGTTGGGCGGCACGGCCCTCGGCCTCTGGGGCTCGGGGGCGCTGGTGTCCGCCATGGCCGACCGCTTCCCGCCGTGGATCACCTTCGACCTGGACGCGCGCATCTTCGCGTTCAGCCTCCTCCTCACGGCGGCCGCGACCCTCCTGTTCGGGCTCGCCCCCGCGCTGCGCATGGCGCGCGGCACCCACGCCGCCCCCGGCAACCGCACCACGGCCTCGGCGGCCCGGCGTCGCGGGATGGGTCTGCTCGTGATGGGCGAGGTGGCGCTGGCCCTGGTGCTCCTCGTGGTCGGCGGGCTGAGCACGCTCGATGTCTGGCGGCTCGGCCGGGTGGACCCCGGCTTCCGGGTCGACCGCGTCACCGCGTACTCCATCTCGCTCCCCGACGGCGCGCTATCCGGACACCGCCAGCCGGGAGGCGTTCGTGCGTCGTACCTCGATCGCCTGGGAGCCGAGCGGGGCGTCGAGCACGTCGCCGCGGCGAGCAGCCTGCCGCTCTCGGGGCACTGGGGGTGCTTCTACGTGGTCGAGGGCGAGCAGCCGCGCGGTGACGACGACGCCAATCCGGTGGTGCTCAACCGTGTGGTCACGCCCGGCTACCTCGAGACGATGGGCGTCCAGCTCCTGGCCGGACGCGACTTCGACGCCTTCGACGGCCGCGAAGAGGGCAGCGGGTGTCGTGATCGTCAACGAGACGTTCGCGCGCACGCGGATGGGTGGCGTGGAGGAGGCGGTAGGGCGGCGGATCGCGCCCGGCACCAGCGCACCGGACGACGAGACGGAGCTGGCTGACCGTCGTCGGCGTCACCCGCGACGTGAAGCACTACGGCGTGGACGAGCCGATGCGGCCCGGCGTGTACCAGCCGTGGCGGCAGCTCCCGCGCTCGGGCATGAACATCGCCATGGTCTACGACGGCCCCACGGCCGACGCCGTCGCGACGGCGCGCCGTGTGACGGCGGAGCTCGACCCGGAGCTGCCGCTGGCGGACGTGCGGACGATGTCCGAGTCGATGGACCGGTCGCTCTGGACCCGCAGGGCCACCTCCTGGCTGATCGGCACGTTCTCCGCGGTGGCCCTCCTCCTCGCCGTCGCCGGCCTGTACGGCGTGATCTCGTACTCGGTGGGCCAGCGCGCCCGCGAGATCAGCGTGCGCATGGCCGTGGGCGCCCGGCACGGCCAGGTGCTCGGCCAGGTGTTCCGCCAGGGGATGCTGCTCGTGGCCGCGTGGGCGGGCGTGGGGCTGCTCGCGAGCGTGGCCGCAGGGGGGTTCGTGGCCGGCATCCTGGTCGAGGTGGGTCCGCTCGAGCCGGTCGTCTACGTCGTGGTCACGGCGCTCCTCGTGATCGTCGCGGCGGCGGCCAACCTCGTCCCGGCGCGCCGGGCGTCGCGGCTGGATCCGATGGTGGCTCTGCGCGGCGAATAGCCGGCCCCGGACGGGGTCGGGCACCTACCCACCGCCGGGTCGGGCGAACTACGGACCCAGGTAGAGGGGGATTCCCGATTTCGCGGCACAGCGCGTGAGGGGAGATTCCACCTACCTGAATCCGATAGGTCCGAAACACCCGGATCCGATTGTGAACACGCGACTTCGCCGCCTTCGCAGAACCCCTGCCCTGCGCGCCCTGGTGCGCGAGCACCACGTCCATCCGCGCCAGCTCATCCTCCCCCTTTTCGTGACCGAGATCGAGGACGAGCCGACCGAGATCAAGTCGATGCCGGGGGTGATGCGCTGGCCGGTCGGCGAGCTCGGTCGGGTGGCCGACGAAGCGGACGGCGCCGGCGTGGGCGCCGTGATCCTCTTCGGCATCCCCGGTGACAAGGACGCGCGGGGATCCCAGGCCGACGCCGAGGAGGGCATCGTGCAGCGCGCCGTGCGGGCGTTGCGCGCCCGGGCGTACGGGGGTGTGCTGATCACGGACGTCTGCCTGTGCGAGTACACCGAGCACGGGCACTGCGGCCTTCTCGACGACGCGGGCAACGTTCTCAACGATCCGACCCTCGAGCGACTCGCGAACACCGCCGTCTCGCACGCGCGTGCCGGAGCCGACGTGGTCGCGCCGTCGGGCATGATGGACGGGATGGTGCGGGCGATCCGCGAGGGGCTGGACGCGGACGGCCACATGGACACCCCGATCCTCTCCTACTCCGTCAAGTACGCCTCCTCCTACTACGGTCCGTTCAGGGACGCGGCCGACGGCGCGCCACGCTTCGGCGACCGGCGCAGCCACCAGATGGACCCGGCGAACGGCCGGGAGGCGATGCTCGAGCACGCGGTGGACATCGACGAGGGCGCCGACATCCTCATGGTGAAGCCGGGCCTCGCGTACCTGGACGTGGTGCGGCGCACGCGCGAGGCGTTCCCGAACCATCCGCTCGCGGCGTACAACGTCTCGGGCGAGTACAGCATGGTGAAGGCCGCCGCGGAGCGCGGGTGGATCGACGAGCGCGCCGTGGTGCTCGAGACGCTCATGGGCTTCCGGCGCGCCGGTGCGGACATGGTCCTCACCTACCATGCCCTCGACGCCGCCCGCTGGCTGGCTGAAGTCTGAGGGGAGGCGTGCGTGAGCGCGACATCCGGGACACCGACCGTCGAGAATCCAGGGATGACGACGGTGACGCACGAAGGGGAGAGGAGGGGCGAGGCTCACAGGGAGCTCTTCGTCCTCGGCACCAGCCACTCGGTGGCTTC
This sequence comes from uncultured Gemmatimonadales bacterium, assembly GCA_963823035.1. GTDB lineage: Bacteria > Gemmatimonadota > Gemmatimonadetes > Longimicrobiales > Gaopeijiaceae > SZUA-318. Next base: position 454,893 of record CAWGKG010000004.1, on the reverse strand, counting down.
GCCGCGATGAGCGGAGCGCCTCTACGTGGACTTGGACGAGATCTACGAAGCCCTGGCCGAGTTGATGGCCAGGGGCGTCCTCGACGAGGCCGTGCCGCTCGGTGACCTGTGGCCGCCTCGAGCTCTACGGCGCGAGCGCGCACCCGGAAGAGCGCTCCTGCGTCTGCGTCAGCTGCTGGCACGGCGAACCGGCATGGCGCCGGAGGATATCGAGGCGCACTCCTACGCGCTGCGCGGTCAGGTGGCGGTGGTCCACCTTTTCCGCGTCGCCGCCGGGCTGGACTCGGTCGTGCACGGCGAGGCCCAGATCATCGGGCAGGTGCGCGGTGCGCTCGAGCACCCTCGACCCGCCACACCGCGGGTCCCCTCCTCCTCCGGCTCTTCCAGAACGCGCTGGCGGCCGGCAAGCGCGTGCGCACGGAGACCGGGATCGGACGGGGCGCCGTGTCGCTCGCCGGCGCGGCGCTCACCCTCCTCGGGCAGCGGGCCGGCTCGCTGGCTCCCCTCTCCGCCGTCGTCCTGGGCGCGGGGGACACGGGGCGCCTGGTCGCACGCCTCCTGCGCAAGGAGGGCGTGGGCCGCCTCATCGTGGCGAACAGGACGCTCGACGAGGCGGAGCTGGTGGCCGCCGAGCTGGGCGCCACCGCCGCCTCGCTCGACGACCTGCCCGGGCTGATCGCAGGTGCGGACGTGGTGGTCGGCGCCGTCGCCGAGCGCGGCGACCTCGTCCAGGAAGCGCTGATCGCGGACGTCGTGCACGCGACGCCGGACGGCGCTGGTTCCTCGACCTCGCCCACCCGCGCAACTTCCACCCGGACCTCGCGACGCTGCCGGGCGTGCGTGTCATGGACCTCGAGCACGTCTTCGCGGGCGTGGAGGCCGCGCGGGAGGCGAGGGCCGCCCAGACTTCCGCGCGCCGAGGCCATCGTGGCGGAGGATGCGGACGCCTTCATGAGGTGGTTGCGCTCCCGCGAGTCCGTCGCGGTGCTGCGCGCCGTGCGCGAGCAGGTGCTCGAGCTGGCGCAGGCGGAAGCCGAACGCACGGCCCGCGGGCGCACCGAGGAGAGCGGGAGGACCTCCACAAGCTCGCGCGCTCGCTGGCGCGGGCGGTGCTGCACCACCCGACGCTCGCGCTTCGGGAGGCGGACGCTTCGAGGGAGGAGGGACGCCACCTGCTGGAGACGGCGACCTCCCTCTTCGGCGTGGATCCCACCTGCCTCGGACCGGCGGAGCGCCCATGAGCACGCTCCGCCTCGGAACGCGCGGCTCACGCCTCGCGCTCGCGCAGTCGACGATGGTGGCCCGCCAGCTGGAGGCGGCCCATCCCGGACTCACCGTGGAGCTCGTCGAGATCCGCACGGCGGGCGACAGGATCCAGGACGTACCGCTCGGCCCCGAGCTGGGCCAGTCCTTCTTCACCAAGGAGATCGAGGACGCGCTCCTTGACGGCGCATCGACCTCGCGGTCCATTCGTGCAAGGATCTGGCGACGGCGCTCCCCGAGGGCCTCGCCCTCGGCGCCCTCCCCGTGCGAGAGGACCCGTACGACGCGCTCGTGAGCGGTGGCGCCACCCTGTCCACGCTGCCCGCGGGCGCCCGGGTGGGCACGTCCTCACCACGTCGGAAGGGCTTCCTGAGCCTCGCGCGCCCCGACCTGATGATCCAGGACCAGCGCGGCAACGTGCCGACGCGTCTGCAGGCCGTGGACGACGGCCGGGCCGACGCTATCGTCCTGGCGGTGGCGGGGCTGCGCAGGCTGGGGCTCGCCGACCGCATCACCGAGATCCTCGACCCGGACGTGCTCCTCCCCGCCGCGGCGCAGGGAGCGCTCGCGCTCCAGATCCGCGCCGACGACGACCAGGCCGGCGACGCGGTGGCCGCCCTGGACGATCCCCGGACGCGCGCCGAGGTGACGGCGGAGCGTGCCTGTCTGCGCGCGCTACAGGCGGGCTGCCAGGCCCCGGTCGGTGCCCTCGCGCGGGTCGACGGCGCCGAGCTCGTGCTTCGCGCGGCCGTCGTGGGTCCCGCCGGCATCACCAGGGCCCGATGCGCGGGGCCCGTAGAGGAGGCCGTGACGCTCGGGAGGAGGGCCGCGGCGGATCTCGTGGCGCAGCTGGGCCTCACCTCGCTCCGGGACGCCGTCTGGGCGGGCCCTCCACCCCGTACGGTCGGGCAGGGCTGATGGGCCGCCTGAACGGGCGGGTGGTCGCCACCACGCGCGACGGACGGCCCGGCGACACGCTCGTGCTCGCGCTGCGCGCCGAGGGCGCGGAGGTGCGGGTCTGGCCCACGCTCCGCATCGAGGGACCGGAGGATCCCGGGCCGCTGGAGGCGGCTCTCGCCGCCCTCGGGGGCTTCGACTGGATCGCCTTCACGAGCGCGCATGCCGTGGATGCCGTGGCCGAGCGGGTACCGGTGCCGCAGGGACGCCCGCGGGTGGCGGCCGTGGGCGAGGCTACGGCGGAGGCGCTGTCCCGACGGGGTTGGCCCGTGGACGTCGTCGGTCGCGGAAACGGCGCGAACGGTCTGGTGGACGCGCTCGCCGAAGCCGGACTGCGGAGCGGCGCCCGGGTGCTCTTCCCGGCGGGGTCCCTGGCGCGGGACGTGCTGGACCGGGAATTGCGGTGGATGGGCGCGGACGTGCATCGCGTCGAGGCCTACCGCACGACGCCCACGCCGCCGGACGGCACCGTGGTGCACCGCGACCTGATCCGCGGCGTCGACGTGGTGACGTTCGCCAGTCCGTCCGCGGTACGCGCGCTGGCGCAGGCCCTCGGCGGACGCCTGGCCGACGCGCTCACGGCGTGCGCCGTGGTGGCCATCGGCCCGACCACGGCCGCGGCGTTGGGCAAGGCGGGGCGGATGGACGTCCGCATCGCCGACAGGGCGACGGTGGGCGCCCTCGTGGACGCCTGCGCCGACCAGGAGTAGTCGGTCGAAGAGAAGACCATGGAGCGATGGGAAGGGACAGGCATGCAGACGACGGGCACGACGACGAAGAGGTCGGAGGAGGGCGGCGCCACCGGTGCCGAGGCGCTCATCGAGCGGGCCCGCAGGGTCATCCCCGGCGGCGTGAACAGCCCCGTGCGCGCCTTCAAGGGCGTGGGTGGCGCGCCCCGCTTCATCCGCGCGGCCCACGGGGCCTTCCTGGAGGACGTGGACGGCAACGAGTTGCTCGACTACGTCGGCTCGTGGGGCGTGATGCTGCTCGGTCACGGCCACCCCACGGTGGTTCGGGCGCTCGCCGCCGCGCTCGAGCAGGGCACCTCCTTCGGGGCGCCCACGGAGGGCGAGATCCAGCTCGCCGAGGCGATCGTGGCGCGCGTGCCGGGCATCGAGATCGTGCGCATGGTCAATTCCGGCACCGAGGCGACGATGAGCGCGCTCCGCCTGGCCCGTGCGGCCACCGGGCGCGCGCGGATGGTGAAGTTCCGGGGTGGCTATCACGGGCACGGGGACGCCTTCCTGGTCGAAGCGGGCTCGGGTGCGGCCACGCTGGGCGTCCCCTCCAGCCCCGGGGTCACCCCGGGGACGGCGGCCGACACGCTGGTCGCCGAGTTCAACGACCTGGCCTCCGTGCAGGCGCTCTTCGACGCGCACGCCGGTGAGATCGCGGCGGTCTTCGTGGAGCCGGTGGCGGGCAACATGGGCTGCGTCCCACCCGTCGAGGGCTTTCTGGAGGGGCTGCAGACGCTCTGCCGGAAGGACGGGGCGCTCCTCGTCTTCGACGAGGTGATGACCGGCTTCCGCGTGGCCCCGGGTGGCGCTCAGGAGCGCTACGCGATCACCCCCGACCTCACCACGTTGGGGAAGGTGATCGGCGGCGGGCTCCCCGTGGGCGCCTACGGCGGGCGCGCGGACCTCATGCGCCAGATCGCTCCCGAAGGGCCCGTCTACCAGGCCGGAACCCTCTCGGGCAACCCGCTGGCCGTGGCCGCGGGGCTGGCGACGCTCCGCTACCTCGAGGAGGAGAAAGGCGTCTACGAGCAACTCGAGGCCCTCGGACGGATGTTCGACGAGGGTTTCGCGGACCTCGGCTACCGCCTCGGCATCCCGATGCGGTGGAACCGCGTCGGCGCGATGGGCTCCCTCTTCTTCTCGGAAGGTCCCGTGGTGGACTGGCCGTCCGCCTCGGCGTCGTCGCGCGCACGCTTCACCGCGCTCTTCCACGGCCTCCTGGACCGCGGTATCCACCTCCCGCCGAGTCCCTTCGAGGCGTGGTTCTGGTCCTTCGCGCATACGCCCGGCGACGTCGAGCGGACGCTGGAGGCCGCCGAGGCGATCCTGCGCGCGCCGGAGTTTCCCGATGTCTGAGGCGACCCTCTTCGAGCGCACCTGCCGCGGTGAGCGCAACGGGCGCGTCCCCGTGTGGATCATGCGGCAGGCCGGGCGCTACCTCCCCGAATATCGCGCGCTGCGCGAGCGCGTCGACTTCCTGACGGCGACGCGCACGCCCGGGATCGCCGCGGAGATCACGCTCCAACCGATGGAGCGCTTCCCTCTGGACGCCGCCATCCTCTTCAGCGACATCATGACGCCGCTCGAGGGGATGGGCGTGAAGGTGGCGTTCGATCCCGGCCCGGTCCTGGAGGCCCCCATCCGCACGCGGGCGCACGTGGCCGCGCTCCGTGAGCTCGAGCCGGAGGAGGGCGTGCCGTACGTGATGGAGACGCTCCGTCTGGTGCGGGCCGCGTTGCGCAACGAGGCCGCGCTCATCGGCTTCGCCGGTGCGCCCTTCACGCTCTTCTGCTACCTGGTGGAGGGCGGCGGCTCGAAGGACTTCGCGGAGGCGCGTGGCTTCCTGCACGCCATGCCCGAGCTGGGCCACGAGCTGCTCGACCTCCTGGGCCGCTCGATGTCGCGCTACCTCGTCGCGCAGGCGCGCGCCGGGGCGGACGTGCTCATGCTCTTCGACTCGTGGGTCGGGCTGCTCGCGCCCTCGACCTACAGACACTTCGTCCTCCCCGTGCTCCAGACGCTGGTCGAGTCCGTGCGCGCCCGTGTCGACCGGCCGATCATCTACTTCGCGAACGGCGCGGCGTCGCTCCTTCCGGCCGTGCGCCAGATCGGCGCGGACGTGATCGGGATCGACTGGACGGTCCCCCTCTCCACGGCGGTGCACACGCTGGGGAAGGGCTCCGTGGTCCAAGGCAACCTGGATCCGGCGGCGCTGTTCGCGGCGCGGCCCGAGCTGGCCGCCGCGGCCGACGAGGTCCTGCGCGAGGGCGAGGCGGCCCAAGCGCACGTGTTCAACCTCGGTCACGGCATCCACCGCAACACGGACCCCGACCGGTTGGCGTTCCTCGTCGACCACGTGCACGAGCAGCTCTTCGCACGTGCTAGGAGCCTGTCCACGCGGCCTCCTCGCAGGCCCTGCGCCACCGACCCGCCGGAGCCTGCCCTCGTGTCCACCGGAATCCTCGTCCTCAACTTCGGCGAGCCCGACGAGGCGACGCTCGACCAGGCGCAGCCCTACCTCGAGCGCATCTTCCTGCAGAACGCCGGCCTCGAGGGTCACGCGGACGAACCCGCGCGCACCGCGCGCCCGTCAGCTCGCCCGCGACCGGGCGCCCGGCCTGGTGGCCGACTACGAGGCGATCGGTGGCTCTCCGCTGAACGCGCAGGCCGACGCTCAGGCACGGGCCCTGGCCGAGGTGCTGTCGACGCGCGTCTCCGCGCCTTCGCGTGTATTCGGCCTTCCAGTTCACGGACCCGTCGGTGGGCGACGCGGTCGCCCATGCACGCGCGGACGGGGTGGACACCCTGGTGGGCCTCCCCGTCTACCCGATGTGCGGCCACTCGACGACGGTGGCGGCCCTCCGGGATGTGCGGCGCGCCCTCGACGAGCTCGCATGGGCCCCGCGCTTCGTGGGCCTGTCCGGCTGGCACCACCACCCGGACTACGTGGGGATGCGCGCCGCGCACGTGCGCCGCTTCCTGGACGAGAGCGGGCTCGACCTCGGGGCTCCCGACACGCTCCTCTACTTCTCCGTGCATGGCACGCCGTGCGCTACCTCGTCGAGGGGCGTTACGACCGCTACGTCTTCGAGCACTGCGCCGAGGTGGCCCGCGCGGCTCGGCGCCGACCGCTACCGCGTCGGCTTCCAGAACCACGCGAACCGGCGCATCCGCTGGACACAGCCCGACAACGAGATCGCGATCCGGGAGGTCGCCGAGCGGCATCTGGTGGTGGTGCCGATCTCCTTCATGCACGAGCAGTCCGAGACGCTCGCCGAGCTCGACCACGAGCTGCGCGCCTTCGCGGAGGGCGCTCGGCAAGGAGGTCCACCGTGTGCCCGTCCCCCACGACGACCCGGATTTCCGCACTTCCTGGCGGATCTGGTGACGCGCGCGGTCTCGGACGACCCGACCGTCGACGGGGTGCTGTCCGCCTGCCGTTGCTGTCCGATGCACGACTGTTGGTGCACCAACGGCGCGCGCGACCTCCCGCCGAGCCCGTACGTCCCCGCGGAGGGGAAGGCCGCGGGCGGATGATCGCCATCGTCGGAGGGGGGATCACGGGACTCGCCCTGGGCGACGAGCTGCGCCGGCACGGCGCGGACTGCGTGGTTCTGGAGGCGTCCGACCGTCCCGGCGGCGTGATCCGCAGCGCGCGTGTCGACGGCCGCGTGCTGGAATGGGGGCCGCAGCGCACACGCCTCACGCAGTCGATGGCGGAGCTGATCGCGCGCCTCGGCCTCGAGGGGGAGACGCTCACCGCCTCGGCGTCGCTGCGCCTCTACGTGTACCGGGGTGACCGCCTGCACCCGGTGCCCTTCTCCCCCGGCGCGTTCCTCCGCTCCGACATCGTGGGCTGGCCCGCGAAGCTCCGCCTCCTCGCGGAGCCCTTCACGGCCGGGGCCGACCCCGACGAGTCCGTCGCCGACTACTTCACGCGCAAGGTCGGGCGAGAGATCTACGAGACGCTCATCGCCCCCCTCTACGGGGGCCTGTACGCCTCCGATCCCGCCGACATGGTGGTCGGGCTCTCCCTGGGCACGTCCTGCGCGAGTTCGGCGTGCGGCGGAGCCTCCTCCTGCCGCTGCTGCGACGGGGTGGCACGATCCGCCCTCCGGCACCCCTCTCCTTCCGCGACGGGATGCAGACGCTCCCCGACGCGTTGGCGCGCACGCTGGGCCCCACCCTGCGCCTGTCCGCCCCGGTGCGGCGGATCGAGGCGAACGGCGCCGGTTGGCGCGTGCAGATGGACGACGAGGCGATCGACGCCGAGCACGTGGTGCTGACGATTCCGGCTCCCGGGGCCGCCGACCTCTTCGAAGGCCCCGCGCCGGACGCCGCATCCGCGCTCCGCCGCCTCCACTACAACCCCCTGGGCGTCGTCCACCTGGACGCCGACACGCCGCTGGTGGGCCTCGGCTTCCAGGTCGCCTTCACGGAGATGCTCGCGCTACGCGGCGTCACCTACAACGACGCGCTCTTCGGCCGGCACAACGTCTACACGGCCTACCTGGGGGGCGCCCGCCGCCCGGAGGTCGTGGAGCTCGGCGACGACGCCATGGCAGCCCTGGCCATCGAGGAGTTCCGCCGCTGCACCGGCTACGACGCCGCTCCGCTCGCCGTGGCGCGTGAGTGGATGCCCGCCTGGGACGCGTCATGGCGGGCGCTGCGCGGCTGGACGCTGCCGGCCGGGCTGCACGTAGCCGCCAACTGGAAGACCCGGCCGGGGATTCCAGGCCGGCTCGTCGAGGCTCGACGGATGGCGGAAGCGCTGACGTCGGGTCGGGCCGTGCCCGCGGGAGAGACAGGGCCCGGAAGGTGAGCACCCCTTCGGTCCGCCTCGAGGGTCGCTCACCGGACCGTCCCCGGTGCGGCCCGGGGCCGGGCGAGACCCAGGAAGGGGATTCCACCGTGGGCCGGTCAAGCGCCGCGACTTGCCGGGGGTGCCGGCGCCTGGTACTTCGGAGCGTGTTCGCTCCCCTCCTCCTGACCGCTCTTCTCGGCCTCCAGCTCCAGGCGCCCGACGGACCCCGCGCGATCGTCCGGCGTGCGGCCGCGGCCGTGCAGGGGGACAGCGTCGCCGCGCTCCGCGCGGTCTGGGAGGCGGAGGCCCGGCCCCCGCGCTCCGACCGCCTCGCCCGCCTCGGCCTGGCCACCCTCGCCCAGCTCACGTACGACCTGGACGGCGCCGACACCCTCCTGACGTCCCTCCTCCCCCCACCCGGTGCGCCGCCCGACGCCGTTTCGGTGCGGGCCAGGATGGCGGTCGCCCAGAGTGCGCGGGCACGGGGGGGCCTCCCGCTCGCCGAGCGGACGCTCGCCACCGCGCTCGAGGAGGCGCGGGAGATCCGCGACGGCGAGGCGGAGACCGAGGCACTCCTCCTCCTGGCGCTGACACGCGCCCGCACCGCAGGTCCGCGGGAAGCCGAGTCCCTCTTCGCCGAGGCCGCCCCACGGGTCGGGGACGATCCCTTCCTCGGGACGATGCTCCACTGTGGGCGCGCCGAGGTGGCGGTGCTGAGCAGTCGCCCCGCGGCGGAGGAGGCCACCCTCGGCCTGAGGCTCGCCGAGCGCACCGACGACCAACGCCTGCGCAGCTGGTGCCTCGGCTCGCTCGCCTCCGATCGCGCCCGTACGGGGGACGTCGACGGGGCTCTGGTGGACATGGGCACGGCCGCGGAGATCCGCCGCCGGCTCGGAGACGGGGTCGGACTGGCCTCGGCGCTGCAATGGCGGGGGTACTGGCTCCGCACCATCGGAAGGCTCGAGGAGGCGCGGAGCGAGCTGGAGGAGGCGCTGGCCGTGTCCTCCCGGGCGCAAGCGGACGCGCCGCGCGCGTGGGTCTACGCCAACCTCGCCTTCATCGACCTTGCGGTCGGGGACCTCCGGTCGGGGGCGGCCACGGCGGACAGCGCCGCCCGGCTCTTCGCGGCGCAAGGCGACCGCTACGGAGAAGGCGCCATCGACGGGGCGCGCGGCGACCTCGCGCTCGCGGCGAACGACCCCGCCGCCGCGCGCGACGGCGTACCGGCGCTCGATCGAGGTCCTGGAGCCCCTCGGCTTCGCCCCGGGCGTGGTGGCGGCCCGTATCGGTCTGGCGCACGCGGCCCTCTCCGAGGCGCTCTGGGACGAAGCCGAGCGGCAGCTCGACTCGGCTCGCGTGGACGCCGAGGCCACCGGCATGCATCGGGCGGCTTCAGGGACTCGTCTACCACCAGGCCGTCCTGGACTTGAAGCGTGGACGCCTGGACGACGCGGAGGCGCAGCTCGACGGCGCGCTCGCCCGCGTCGAGGCCGCCTGGAAGCGCGACCCGGCGGGTGGGCAGCCCGACTGGGCGTACTACTATCGCATGCGGCTGGCGGAGATCCGGGCGCGTCGGGGCGACCTCGACGGCGCGGAGCGAATGGCGTCGGATGCGATGGACGGGATCGAGGCGTGGCGGGCCACCCTCTCCTTCCCCGAGCTTCGCCTCCTCGCCTTCCAGGTCGCGGAGGACCGCTCGGATCCGGACCTGGGCTTCGCGACGATCGTCGCCGCGCTCGCCGCCGGCGGGAGGGTCGAGGCGGCTTTCGCGCTCGCCGACCGCATGCGCGCACGGAGCCTGCGGGACCAGCTCGCCCGCATCGAGGCGCCCGGCGATACGCTCCCGGGCACCGACTCCACGCGGTCGGAGGGGGCACCGCCCGCGGCGACCGTCGCCGAGGTGGAGGCGGCCGCGCCCGACGAGCGGACCGCCTTGCTCATCTGGGTGACCGGGCGCGGCGGCGAGCCCACCACGCTCTTCGCGCTCGGCCGCTTCGGCGCGTACGCCCGCGTCCTACCGCCGGTCGACTCCGTGGAGCCCGACGTGCGCCGACTCGACGCGATGATCCGATCGGGGGAAGACCCCGCGCCGCTTGCCCGATCCGTGGCGGCCGCGGTCCTCGGGGATGTGCCGTCGCTGCTGCCGCCCTCGGTGCAGAAGGTGGTCCTCGTGCCGGACGGGTCCCTGCACCTCGTGCCTTTCGACGCGCTGACCGACGAGGACGGAACGCCCCTCGTCGAGCGCTTCGCCTTCAGCCTCCAGCCTTCGGCCTCGCTCGCCCTCCGGCAGTGGCGATCGCCCCCCGTCGAGCTGCCCGCCGCGGTCCTCGCGCTCGGGGATCCCCGCGCGCCCGCCGGGACGGAGGAGGCACTCCGCCCGCTGCCCAACGCCGCGCGGGAGGCGCGGGAGGCGGCCCGCCACGGGGGGCCGGAAAGCGTCGTGCTCCTGGGCGCGGACGCGTCCGAGGCGCGACTCGGGCAGGTCTCCCCCGGACGGTTCGGCGTGCTCCACTTCGCCACGCACGCCCGACTCGACGAGGCCAGCCTGTCCGGCGCGGCCCTCCTCCTGGCGCCAGGCGACGGAGAGGACGGCGTGGTGCGCGCGGCGGAGGTGGCGCGCATGCGGCTGGATGCCGGCCTCGCCTTCCTCTCGGGCTGCTCGACGGCCTCCGGCACCGTCGTGCGCGGCGAGGGCGTGGTGGGGCTCGCATCGGCGTTCCGCGTCGCCGGCGTCCGCACCGTGATCCTGACGCGCTGGGCGCTCGAGGACCGAGCCGCCGAGCGCCTGGTGGATGCCGTCTACGCCGCGCTGTCGGAGGGCCTTCCCGTCACGGAGGCCGTACGCGCGGCGAAGCGCGAGGCGCGCGCGCGTGGCGCCCCGGCCACGTCTGGGCGACGCTCACCGTGGTGGGCGACGAACGGCTGGTGGTTCCGCTGCGCGCCACGCACCCGTGGAGGCGCGCCCTGCCCATCCTCGGCGGTGCGGCGGTCCTGCTGTCGTGGTGGCGGCGTTCCGGCGCCGGTCAGGGGCGCGCGGCGGGTGAGCGGCTGCCAAACCGCACGGTCGACATCACTCGTGGACGAGATCGAACCCGACCAGCCTGCTCTCGATGCGCGTGCCGTCGGCGCGTAGCGCCGTCACCCGCCACCGGTATCGAACCCCCACGGCGAGGCCGTCCGGCGAGACCATGACGGTGTCCCGGACGGCCGCGGCCCCCACGGGCCGGGCGTCCGGCTCCAGCACCTCCACCTCGTAGCGGGTGGCGCGCTCCACCGGGCGCCACACGAAGAGGGGAGCCGGCGCGGCCTGGACGCGTGCCCGAGGGCGCCACGAGCGTCACCGCGGGCTCGTCGCCGCGCATGACGGGCGCGACGCGCCCACGCGTCGCGAGGGCCGTCCACCCAGGACGGCCAGCGCCACGACGGCCGCCGCGGCCAACCACCGCGCGGGGACGAGGGAGCGCCGGGCCGCCGGCCGCGTCGCCACCACCTGGCCGAGGAGCGCCAGCTCCGTTGGCAATCCGCGCAGCCCGCCACGTGCTCCATGAGGGTGAGGCGCTCCCCTCTCGCCCGCCGTGCGCTCCGCCACCGCCCGCAGCGCCTCCGGAGAGGGGCATGCCTCGCCGTCGCCCGCGCGCGGCTGGACCATCGCACGTCGATAGAGCTTCCCCAGCGCGTCGTCGTTCATCACGCCCTCCCCTCCGGTCCGACACCCAGCTCCGTGAGCCTCGCCCTGAGATCCGCGAGACCCCGGTAGACCAGGTTCCGGGTCTTCGCCTCGCTCCACCCGAGGAGGTCGGCGATCTCCTCCCGCGGGTAGCCCGCCAGGTACATCCGCACCGCGACCGCGCGTGGCCTGGCGATCGTGCTCAGCGCACGCTGCATCGCGTCACGCACCTCTCCGGAGGCGACGATCCGCCCCGCAGACGGATCCGCGTAGGCCGCGCCGCCCTCTCCGTCGAGCGGCGCCACCTCGTGGCTTCGATGCCGCCGTCTTCGGATCAGGTCCACCGCCGCGGACATCGCGGTCCGGTATACGTAGGACGACGAAACGGCCGCGATCTTCTCACCCGTCCCCTGGGCACGCCAGAGACGGAGACGCACCTCCTGCACGAGCTCGTCGAGATCGTGGGGATCGAGCCCGTGGCGCCGGCGCGCGTAGCGGAGCAGATCCGCGAAGCGGCGCACGTGCTCTTCGAGCGCTGGGGACACCTCGTCCCGAAGGGTCTCTTCGTCCATGCGCCGAGGAAGATAGGCTCCCGCAGGCGCCGCGTAAGTGAGCACGGGTCAGCGGCTCGCCCGGGCCCACGACCGCGGCACGCCCACCAGCCCCGCCGCGACCTGCCGCAGCCCCTTCCACTCCACCCTCCGCCCGTCCTCCACGACCATCATCTGGCCCGAGAGGCCCCGTCGAGAAGGACCGCGCGCGGGCATCCCAGCGCCCCCATCAGCGCCGCCATCTCCGGCGTGGTCGGCCCGAACGGGACGATCTCCAGCAGCCCGCCCAGCCCCTCCACGCGCGTCAGCGCGACCAGGACCCGGCCGTCGCGGAGGAGCCCCAGCGCGAGGCGCCCGTCCCGGTGCGCCAGGTCGACGCCCCGTCCCGTGCCGCTAGGAGGGGCGGCGGGACGGCACCGTCGCCCACGAGCAGCGCCGGATACGACTGGAAGCCCTCCTCCACGCCGTTCGCCGCGGCATCGAGGCTGTCCGGCGGCAGGAGCGCGACGCGCCCCCGCGTCGTCACCGCGAAGCCGGGCGCGAGCGCGCCCCGTCCCGCCCGCTGGCGCCGCTCCCCGCCCTGCACGACCCACCCCCATGGCCCGCTCGTGAACTGTCCGGCATTGACTGCGAAGACCGCTTCCGCAGGCGCCTGCGAGACGCTCCACCGCCCGGCGAAGCCGTCGTCGCGCCGGGGCGGCACGACCAGCCGCAGCTCGATCAGGGCCGGGTCGATGCGGACGAGCACGACGCGGATCCGCCACGGCTCCCGTTCCCGGCGGATGGTGACCTCGCCCCGCTCGACGCCTGCCGACGCTTCCCTCCATCTCGGTCGCGTCGGCGAGCGGCTCCAGCCGCTTCGCTCCACCGCGTCGGCGCTGCGCTCTCCTCCCAGAGCGGCACCCAGTCGTCCCCGACGCGCGACAGGCGAGGGCGCTGCCCTCCTGCCCGGCGTCCGGTAGCCGGGGGCCAGCGCGAGCAGGAGGCCGGCCGCGAGGATCCCCCGGATCAGAGCGGGACCTTCGCCTTGCGCATGACCTTCACCGCCTGCGCGATCGCGTCCTTCTTCTCGGTCAGCAGGCCCATCTCGTCCACCGAGAAGCCCATCCCCGAAGGGACGTCCGTCCTCGTCGGCCCAGTAGAGCACCCGCTCGCGCATGATCGCGTACTGTTCGACGCTCAGTCCCGCGGCGGCGGCGCCCTTGTCGGCGCCAGCACGCCCTCGGGCCCCGTCAGGGACATCGGCGCCTCGGGGGCCTTCGGGCTCCTCGCCGCACGCGGCCACCAGCCGCGGGTTCCTCCGTCGCCGCTCGATGGGTCTCCGCCGCCATCCCGGACATCACGAGCCGCCGCGGCGCGCTCTGCTCCGCCTGCATCGCGGCGACCTCGACGGACGTACGCCTCGCTGGCTGCGCTGCGGTCTCCGGGATCGTTCTTCCCGGCCTCGACGTCGCGGGCGATCTCCTCGCCGCGGCGGGCGAGGTCCTCGACGTACGCCTCGAACTCGTCGTCCCCCATCTCGTCCGCGCTCTCCATCCTGGCCTCGTTCGCCACCTTCGCCCTCATCCTCCTCGGCGCGGAACCGCTCCGCGCACGCGCCCCGTACGTCTCCATCTTCGCGTTGTATTCCTTCTCCGCCTTCTCGTACGCCTTCGTCGCGCTCTCGTACGCCGCCTCCTCGCCTCTGCCTCCCTCGCCGGCTCCTTCGCGACGGCGGCCTCCACCTTCAGGCCTTCGAGGAATCCGGCCAGGCGAGGCTCGGTGATCTCGAGCACGCGGTCGTCGAACGTGGGGGGTGGCGGCGGCTAACGTACATCGCCTTCGTCCGCCTTGGCCGTCACGGCCTTCTTCGCCCTGCGGGCCAGACCGCCGAGCTGGGCGTTCGCGGTGGAGGGGAGCGCGAGGGACGCCGCGAGCAGCGCGAGGAGGGGAGCCGACCGTCGAATCGATCGATGTCATGGGGAGGCCTCCGGAGTGGAGCATCGGCTACCGGCCGATCGGAGGACGGCGCGCCGATGCGCCGCTCATGTCGGATAGAACGCCGAGACCCGGCTCGGATTCTCACCCCACCCGATCGCGGGCCGCGCCCTCGACGAAGCCACGAACGCTCGTGATCGCGTCGAGCACGGCGGACTCGTAGCGCGCGCGCGTGTCCTCGGAGTCGGCCAGCGCCCAGAAGCGCGCCCGGAGCGCGTTCCTGCGCGCCACGGCCGTGACGGCCGCGTACGACGCCCCGTTCAGGGCGAGGTGCCCCGAGCCGACGAGGAACGTCCAACCCTCGATCGTCTCCCGCGGCGTCGGCGGATCGCCGGGGAACCACAGCCCGGGCTCGGAGGCCGCCCGCCCGAAGTCGACCTCGATGGAACCGCTCGCCACCACGCGCACCGGCTCCACCACGAGGAGAAGCGTGGTGCCGCCGGGTGTCGGGCCCGGGACCGCGATCACGAGGTCGCCCACCTGGACGCGCGTCCAGCCGGGCGGGAGCGTCAGCCACGCCGCGCGCCGATCACGCCACCGGGTGGCGCTTCGGCGGGGAGGCTTCTGCGGCAGCCCCTCGGTCACGGCGCGCAGGAGACGCGTCGTGCTCATGCCGGCCGCGCCCTCCCCGTCCGGAAGGGGCGCGCGGTCGGATTCCGACGTCACTGAAGAGGGTGCGGGGAGGTAGGAGGACGTCATCGGTCGGTCCCGGTACGCGGACGGGCTACGGCGATCACCTGTAGGACGCTGCCGAGCCCGTTTTCTTCTCACCCCCCCGCGATCACGTCATGCCAGCGCGTCCTTCGCGATCACCGTCCAGTCGTCGTGGGCGTGGCCCTTCTCGATCCACCGGTCCATCTCACGCGCGATCGCGGGGATGACGGCCAGGGGCACCTCGGCCGCGCCCGCCTCCTCGAGCATGAGGCGGGCGTCCTTGCGCGCCATGGCCAGCTCCCACGACGGATGGACGAAGTCGGCCTCGAGGATGCGTCCGATCCTGGCGGGGACCGAGGCGCCGAAATTCAGCCAGTCGAACAGCGAGGCCGCCTCGGCCGCGTCGACGCCCATGGCCTTCGCAAGCGAGAGCATCTCGACCAGCCCCGTGGTCATGGTGAGGAGGAAGAGGTTCCCCATCAGCTTGAAGGCCGCGGCCCGGTCGGGCTCCGGCCCCAGGTACACCACCTTCCCCGTCATCTTCGCGAGCTCGGGCTCGAGCGCATCGAAGCGCGCGCGCGCGCCGGACGCGAGCATGAAGCCCGTGCCCTCCCTCGCGTTGCCCGGTCCCATGAACACCGGCGCGTGCTGGTAGACGACGCCGCGCTCCGCCCACCGGCGTGTCGCGCTCTGCCGCCCCGGCGCGCGAGGTCGTCGTGTGGTCGACGATCGTCACCCCCGCGTCGAAGCCGCCGCGCGCCCGCTCGAGGACCTCGTCCACCGCGGCGTCGTCGGAGAGGGTGAGGTGGACGCGCTCGGCGCCGCGTGCCGCCTCCGCCGGGTCGTCGAAGGAGACGGCGCCGTCCGGCTGGAGCGCGCGGGCTCGCTCGGCGGTGCGATTCCAGACGTGGACGGTCTCGCCGCGCTCGAGCAGGGCGCGCACGAAGTTCGAGCCCAGGAGGCCCATCCCGTAGAAGGCGATCATGGAGCTATCCGGCTTCAGGAGGATCGAGGTCGTGGAGCCCGGAAGCTAATCGAGGGCGCCAGCCTACGGGGTCGCGAGGGCCCGGCTCAGAGCACCGTCAGCGGGATTCCCTGCCGGAGCGCGCGGTGCGCGAAGTACGCCTCGTCCGGCTCCGCCTCGCCCGCCTCGACCATCCGTCTGCCAGCGCAGCGGCAACGTGGGCGCAGAAGGGCTCCGCTTCCAGCGGATCGCCGGTGACCGCGAAGGCGCGGGCACGGCTTCCTCCGCACACCTGGAGGTACTCGCACACCGAGCACTTCCCCTTGATCCGGCTCCGGTCGCGCAGCGCCTTGAAGAGAGGCGCGTGCCGGTACGTGTCGACCAGGTCGTGCGTACGCACGTTGCCCGCCGAGTTCGGCAGGAACCCCGACGGGAAGATCTCGCCGACGTGGCTGACGAAGAGGAAGCCGTCGCCGTCGTTCACGCCACGCGCCCTGCCGATGCCGTCGACGCAGCGAGTGGCCCGACGCCGTCCGTGAGCACGTCGCTCGCCTCGTCGCGCACGCCCGCGCGCCGCTCGGCGACCTTTCGCTGCAGCACCACACGCGAGTAGTGGGGCGCCGCGGTCGCCTTGATGTCGAAGGGCACGGTCTTGGCCAGGTCGTAGAGCTCGTTGAACACCCGCTCGAACGCGTCGGCGCCGGCCACGTCCTCGGGGCGGGCGCGGCCCATCGGGATCAGGAAGAACACCTCCCAGAAGACGATGCCCAGCTCGGAGAGCAGCTCGGCCATCACGGGGAAGTCCTGCACGTTGTGGCGCGCCACCACCGTGTTCACCTGCGTGGACATCCCGACCTCGCGGGCGGTCCGCAGGATGCGCAGCCCGTGGTCGAAGGAGCCACGCACCTGCCGGAACTCGTCGTGCACCGCCGCGGTCGATCCGTCCAGGCTGACCGCCAGGCGGGCCATCCCGGCCTCGTGCAGCTCGCGCAGGCGCTCCGCGCTGCACAGCGGCGTGGTCGCGGGCGTGATCGCCATGCGCAGGCCGAGCTCGGACGCCGTAGCGGGTCAGCTCGACGATGTCGGCGCGCTTGAGCGCGTCGCCGCCGGAGAAGACGAAGATGATCGGACCGAAGCGACGCACGTCCTCGAGCAGCGTGCGCGCCTCCGCCGTGGTCAGCTCCGTCCGGAGTGCCGGTTCGGCTGCGCCTCCGCCCTGCAGTGCTTGCAGGCGAGGTCACATGCCTGCGTCGTCTCCCAGATGACGAGGAAGGGCGCCTGTGTCGAAATCCCGCGGCATGCCGGGATGTCCCGATCCGCCATGGGCGCCGGGGTGACCGCCGCTGCGCCCGGGACGTCCCCCCGCTCCGTTTCCACCGGCTGTGGTGCACGTCGTCCCTCCGCGTGGGCAGGCGGATCCCGCGTGGACCCGCTCACGGAGAAAAGGTGCCAGGATGCGGCCGGCGGAGGCTGTCGGGGAGGGCGGCCCGGGGCCGGTGGGGAAGATCCCCGCACGGGCTCCGTAGTTGTCGGGACCGCATCCTCCGGCGCATGCCGGCGTCCGGTCGAAGGGCCCCGACGGCCTGCCGTCCGACCTCCGTCAGCAGCCCACCGGGTCGGGCTCGGTGAAGGCTTCCCCGGTGATGTTCTCGATGACCCAATAGGCCCCGTTGCGCCGGAGATGGACCGTCTGCGGCACGTCGGCCGGGGGAATGCGGTGCATGCACGCCCCGGTGATCGCGCTCCGATGCTCGGCGCTCCACCGCTCCACGACGTCTACCTGCGCGATCGTCTCCGTCGGATCGATGCGGAACTCGCCGAAGCGCTGGGAGAGCAGCGTGTTGAACGACAGCTCGCCCCCCTGATAGAGCCGCCCCACGGCGAGGACGTTCATCTGGAGCGCAGCGCCCGTGAAGATGTCGGCCAGCGCCGAGATGTCGAGGGTCTCCTGGGCGTAGTTCTGCGCCTCGTTGCCCTCGTCGATGGCCTCGACGAGCGCGTCGCGGTAGCGGTCCACCGCGCTCGGTGGCGGGGCTACCCGCCGGGCGGGGACCTCCTCGGCGGGGGGAGGCGACGACTGCATCGAGGGCTGGCGCACCGTTTCGGAGGCCACATCCCGCATGTCCCGGGGCGCGGGATCCACCGACCCCTGGACACCCGCATCCTGCGCGGGCGACTGGATCGCCGCGCCGGCGTCGAGGAGGGTGTTCGGCTCGGCACCGCCTCGGAGCGTGTCCAGATTGTCGACGATCACGCCGATCCCGAAGAGCACGACCGCGGCCACGGCCGCGGCGATCCCTCCCCAGCGGAGCCTGCGCGCGAGCACCGTGGCCGCCCGCTTCTGCTTGTTGCGGATCCCCATCCCCTCGATGGCCGACGTGAGTTGCCCGACGTCGTAGTCCCACCGGCTGTCGCTCAGCTCGAGTGCCTGCCGGCGCCAGAGGCCCTGGAGCTCGTCGGGCAGGCCCTCGCCGGTGGGCATGGTGGCCCCCGCCACGAGAACCGGGATCACGCGGATACCGCGGCGCAGCGCGGTGGCTACCTCGATGCGAACGAAGTCGTCGGGGTTGTCGAGTCGGCGCCGGCCGTCGGCGCCCTTGACCGTGACCCAGTCCGTTCCGATGACGACCACCATGACGCGCGAGGACGCCACGGCGTCCTCGATCGCCTCCACGAAGTCCATCCCCGACTCGATGTCCTCGATGTCGCGGAAGCATTGCTCGTCGCCGAAATGCGCGACCAGCCGGTCCGCGAGGCGAGCCGCGAAGCCGGCGCTGTCACCGCGACGGCGATAGCTGATGAAGATCCGTGGACGGCGCTTCGACCACGGAAGGAGGTCCGTCAGGAATTCGAGTCCCGAGCCCGACATGGGTGCCTCGCCGGTGTTGGGGTCGGTGGATGGGCAGACGGGGCGGTGAAGGTGCCGGCCGGCGCGAGCGCGGACCGGCGGAGAGCGCCCCGAGGCCCCTACTCTTCGTTCCAAGGGCCGGCGACGCAAGCATCACCGCGGCGCGCCGCTCCGGCGGAAGCTCCCGGAGCGGCGCCGCGAGGACGCGCGGAGCTATTCCGCCCGCAGCGCCTCGGAGGGGTCGACGAGCGTGGCGCGGCGCGCCGGCAGCCAGCTCGCCAGCAGCACGACGGCGAGGAGGAGCGCGGCCCCTCCCGCATAGGCGAGTGGATCGAGCGTGCTCGTCTGGAAGAGGAAGGTGGTCAGGAGCCGCGAGGCGGCCCAGGCGCCCGCCAGGCCCAGGGCGACCCCCACGACGGCCACGGCCACGCTCCTGCCCGAGGACGATCCCGACGATGCGCCCGCTCTCGGCCCCCAGCGCGATGCGCAGCCCCAGCTCCCGCCGCCGCTCGGCGACCGCGTAGGCGACGATCCCCCACGTACCCGTCGCGGCCAGGAGGACGGTCACCAGCGCAAAGAGCGTGAGCAGCGCGAGCACGATCCTCCGGTCGCCCGCGGCGGCCGCGATGAGGTCGTCTCCCGTCGACACCGCGAAGATCGGCAGGCGCGGGTCGAGGGCGGCGAGCTCGGCGCGCACGGCCGGAAGCACCGCGCGTGGGTCGCCGGCTCGTGCGCACCAGCACGCTCACCGTACGGTCGCCGAACTCCCGGCTCGAGTAGTACGCCTCGGGAAGGACGTCCTCGTCCGGGCGGTTGTAGCGGACGTCGCCCACCACACCGACCACGACGGCGTACGCGTCCTTGTCGTCCGCCGAGATGCCGACCCGGATGCGCCGGCCGATGGGATCCTCCTCGCCGAAGATGCGGCGCGCCGCCGTCTCGCTCAGGACGAGGTGCGCCTCCCTTCCCACCCCGTCGCGCGTGTCCAGGGCGCGGCCGGACAGCACGGGCACCCCGAGCGTCCGGAAGTAGTCGTCACCCACGAGGTGGATGCCGATGGGCGGGCCCTCCCCCTCCGCGATCGCCGGCCGCCCCGGCACGTCTTGCACGAGGGTGATCGACCAGTGGCCCGAGAGCGGCGCCGTGCCGACGCTCACGCCCTCGACGTCCGGGAGCGCCGCCACGCGCTCGAGGAAGCGGGCGTGGAACGCCGAGGCGTCGTCGGCCCAGGCGCTCGTCCTCGGGATGGAGTAGCCGAAGGTGAGGAGGTCGGGGGCGTCGAAGCCCAGGTCCACGTCGAGGAGGCGCTGCGTGCTGCGCCCCAGGAGGGCCGCGCCGACCAGCAGCACCAGGGCGAGCGCCACCTGGGCGCCCACCAGCGCGCCGCGGGTATCGAGGCCGAGGACGCGCCGGCCCCGACGCGTGGAGCCTCCGCCCTCCTTGAGGCGACCGACCAGATCGCCCCTCGAGGCGCGCAACGCCGGCACCACCCCGAAGAGCAGCGCGGTCAACGCCGTGACGAGGAGGGCGTAGCCGAGGACCGTCCCATCGAGGGTGAGGGACGCGGGGTCCGTGACCCGCATCTCCCCGTCACCGCTGCTCAGGAAGCGGGCGGGCCAGGCCGCCGCCATCGCCCGCGTCCCCCAGAGCGCGACGAGAACGCCCACGCCTCCCCCCAGGATAGCGAGCACGGCGCTCTCCACGAGCGAGCCCCGCACGAGCCGCCAGCGAGACGCGCCGACGGCCAGGCGCACCGCGCCGTCGCGGGCGCGCCGCTTGGCGCGTGCGAGGAGCAGCCCCGAGAGGTTCGCACACGCCACCAACAGGACCAGCGCCGCGGCGAGCGAGAGGAGGAGGACAGCGGCCCGCGCCCCCTCGTTGACGCGTACGTCCGCGAGCGCGCGCACGTCCGCGCCGTAGACGCTGTTCGAGTCCTCCAACGGGAAGCGCTCGGCGATCGCGTCGCCGATCGACGTAGCCTGCGCCCGGGCACGGTCGAGCGTGACGTCGTCGCGGAGCCTGCCGACGACGTGGAGCCAGTGCGCCTGCGCGCCCGTGATCATGAAACGGTTGAAGAGCTCGGCGGCCGAGGCCATCGGCACCCACAACGTCGAGCCCCCGGTGAGTCCCTCGAAGCCGGGAGGCGCCACGCCCACGACGTCCACGCGCTTGCCGTTGAGCGTGACCGTGCGGCCGACGACCTCCGGGTCGCCGCCGAATCGGGTGCGCCAGCTTCCGTAGGAGAGCACGGCGACGAGGCGTGGGTCCGCGGCGTCGCCCTCGTCGGGACCGAAGCCGCGGCCCAGGATCGGATCCATCCCCAGGAGGGAGAAGTAGCCGGGCGAGACGAGCTCGACGGGGACGAGGGCCGGATCCCCCGGCTCGCTCAGCGTGGCGTTGCGCTGCGCGTAGCCCACGACGGGGTCCACCGGCCGGTCGTCCGCCTCCACCAGCGCCTGGAACTTGGGGTAGGACCACACGGAGGGGCGCGCCGCACCCTCGCCGGAGCGCCGGAACGTGAGATCGAACATCACGAGCCGATCGGCACCGGGGTACGGAAGGGGCGTGAGGAGGGCCATCTTCAGCGCGCTGAACACGGTGGTGTTCGCGCCGATGCCGAGCGCCAGCACGATCACGGCGGCGGCCGTGAATCCCGGAGCGCGCCTCACCGCCCTGATTCCGAGCCGCACGTCTCCCACGAGTCCTTCGAGCATTCCACCCCTCCTCCCCTCATCGGGTCGCTGGCTTCCATGTCCCGGCGGGGATCCCCGCCGCGTCCGCTCCTTCAGCCCCTGACGCATCGCGTCCCACGACGCCAGCAGCGTGAACGCCGCCGCCGCGCGGACGCCGATCTCGGCCCTCCGGGCCAGGTCGGCGGCGAAGTCGGCGCGCATCTCCGCCGCGTGCCTGCGCCGGAACGCCGGCGGAAAGGCACGGAGCGAGAGCGCGAAGAGTGCGCGAGGCAGCCGGGCGTCGGTCATCCGGCGTCCTCCCGCGCGAAGCGGCGCGATCGCGCCACCTCGACCAGGAGCGACATGCGTGCGGTCTCCGCCGCCGCGACACGCCGGCCGAACGCGGTCGCCCGGTAGTAGCGACGCCGCGCGTCCGCGCCGACCTCGGGAGGATCGGTCTCCTCGATCAGGCCGGTCTCGACCATGCGGGCCAGCGTCGCGTAGAGCGTTCCGGGAAGGAGGTGCTCGGTGCCACCGGTCAGCTCCCGGAAGGCCTGCATCATCGCGTAGCCGTGGAGCGCGTCGTCCCCGAGCGCCAGCAGGACGTGGTAGACCGGCGGGCTCAGCGGGAGCAGATCGTCAGGGTTCATTATCATGTCTCACAGTATAGTTGATGACATGAGATCCGAAAGCGTTGCATCGAAACCGGCGACCTGGACGGACGTACGTTCCCCCGGACCCGAACCCGATCCCGGAGACCCTCCATGATCCGACGCCTCGTCCGAGTCGCCCTTCCCCTCGTGCTCTGCGTGCCCGCGTGGGGCCCCCTGTCCGCGCAGTCGAGCGATCCTGACGTCCAGCACGCCCTGCAGGCCGCGCAGGGCTCGATGGCCTCGGGCGACCTCGCGGCCGCGCGCGACGTGCTGGTCGAGGTGACGGCGAGCCACCCCGACAACGGGCTGGCCTGGGCGCTCCTGGGCTACAGCCTGCGCGGCCTGGAGGACTTCCCCGCGGCGGTGGCCGCGTACGAGAAGGCCGTGCCGCTGCGTCCCAACGCAGGGGGCACCCTCCTGCAGGGCGGGATGGCGCAGGCGCAGGCGGGCCACCTCGATCGGGCGTTCGCGTGGCTGACGCGCGCCAGGGACGCGGGGATGGACGTCACCGCTGTCGATCTCGACCCGGCGGGCGACATCCTCCGCGACGATCCGCGCTACCAGGCCCTTCTGCCGTCCGCGGCGGAGTACGACGACCCGTTCGTGGAGCCGGCGCGCATCCTCCGGGAGTGGCGCGGTGAGGGCAAGGGCGACCAGTTCGGGTGGATCGCACGCGACATCGGCGACGTGGACGGCGACGGCGTGCACGACGTCGTGACCTCGGCGCCCAGTTGGGGGGCGAAGCCCGACGGTAGCGCGACCGGAAAGGTGTACGTCTACTCCTCCGGTACCGGCGCGCTCCTGTGGAGCGCCGAGGGACACCCCGGCGATCAGCTCGGGCTGGGGGTGGAGGCCGCCGGTGACGTGAACGGCGACGGGACCCCGGACGTGCTGGCGGGGGCGCCGTATGGCGACCGGGCCGTCGTCTTCTCCGGGAACGATGGCCGCGTGCTCCTCGAGGTCCCCGCACGGCAGTCCGGCGAGGCGTTCGGCCAGCATGTGGCCGACCTGGGCGACGTGAACGGCGACGGGCACGCCGACTTCGTGGTCGGAGCGCCGCTCAACGACGCGGCGGGACAGGACGCCGGTCGCGCCTACGTCTTCTCGGGTGCCGACGGCTCGGCGCTGCTCACGCTCACCGGGGAGGAGGCCGGCGACCGCTTCGGCTCGACGAGCGGCGGCGGGATGCGGGACGGGCGCATGACGCTCATCGTCGGCGCGCCCGGTGCCGGTGAGGGCGACCGCGGGCGCGTGTACGTCTACCAGCGGCTGGCCGAGCAGCCCTCCTTCGTGATCGACTCCGACCCCGAGGGAGCGCAGCTCGGCGGGATGTTCGTGTCGGCCGTCGGCGATGTCGACGGCGACGGCGTCACCGACGTGTACGCCTCCGACTGGCCCGGCAACGGCAAGGACGGGCTGCAGGGCGCAGGGCGGCTCTACGTCCACTCGGGCGCGGACGGCCACCGGATCTATACGCTCACCGGCGAGGCGGCGGGCGACGGCTTCGGGATCGGCGTGGCGGACGCGGGCGACGTGAACGGCGACGGGCACGCCGACCTGGTGGTCGGCGCGTGGCAGAACCACGAGGCCGCGCCGTCGGGTGGGAAGGTCTACCTCTACTCGGGCGCGGACGGATCGCTGCTGCGCACGCTCACCGGGAAGGTGATGGGGGAGACGCTCGGCTTCGACGCGACCGGCGTGGGCGACGTGGACGGCGACGGCGCGATCGACCTCCTCCTCACGTCGGCGTGGAGCGCGGTGTCCGGCGCGCACTCGGGAAGGATGTTCATCGTCGCCGGCACGCGGGGAGGAGCGATGGGCGGGCGCTGACGTCTCGACGCGGAGACGTGTCCCCCAGCGAGGACATGTCGGCCGCGCGCGCGGGTTGGCCGCAGCCGGGCCAACCCGTTCTCCGACAAGAGGATCCCGCCGGTCGATGAGCCCGGGCACGCCCCGTGCCTGTATCACCCTGTGGAGGGGACGACCTTCTTCACAGGGAGACGACGATGAGACACGGTGGAAAGCGCCTGGCGGGAACGCTGGCGGCGCTGGCCGTCTTCGCGGGTGGCCTGGACGCGCAGCAGCGCGACGGGATGCCTGCCGGATACGTGGGTGGGAGCTTCGTGGGAGCGGACCCGGTCGGTCAGTTGGGGACGTACTTCGACAACGGGTGGGGTGGCCAGCTCTGGGGCGCGATTCCGATGGAGCCGTCCGGGCGCCTCCGCCTGCGCGCCGACTTCGGCTTCCTGGTCTACGGGAACGAGCACCGGTCCGTGTGCTTCAGCGTCCCGGTCGGCTGCCGCATCGAGCTCGACATGAACACCACGAACGCCATCCTCTACGGAGGGCTGGGGCCCGAGCTGGTACTCATGACCGGGCCGATCGAGCCGTACGTGAACGCCTCCTTCGGCTTCTCGTACTTCGGCACGCAGACGTCGCTCTCCGGCGACAACAACGGTGAGAGCTTCGCCAACACGACGAACTACTCGGACGGGATGTTCGCCTGGCGGGCGGGCGGTGGCGTGCGCCTGCGCGTGTCGAGCGGGCGGACCCCCGTATGGCTCGACCTCGGCGTGGAGCGCCACCAGAACGGCGTGGCCAGCTTCCTCACGAAGGGCGACATCGTGGATCACCCCGACGGGTCGATCACGGTGCTGCCGAACACGAGCGAGGCGAACCTGACGGCCTTCCGCCTGGGCGTCACGGTCGGCATCCCGCACAGGCAGCGGGCACGCTGAGCCGAGCGCGGGCCGCGCGAAGTCAGGTCCGGAGGGGCTCCTGGAAGCGCCTCCGGACCGCTTCGCGATCCACCTTCCCGTTCGCGTTGAGCGGGAGTGCGTCGAGGAGGAGCCAACGTCGCGGCCGGCGCGGCGGCCCCAGGTGGGCCCGGCTCCAGGCGTCGACGTCCTCGAGGTCGAAGGCACCTTCCACCGGCACCACGGCCGCGGCGACCTTCTCCCCCCACTCGGCGTCCGCGAGCCCCACCACGCACACGTCCACGACGGCCGGATGGGCGCGTAGCACCGCTTCCACCTCGCGCGGATCCACGGTGACGCCGCCGGTGACCACGCGGTCGGAGCCACGACCCGTGATCCACAGGTGCCCCTCCCCGTCCAGCCGGCCCAGGTCTCCCGTCCGGTACCACCCCGCGTCGTCCACCAGGGGGTGCGCGGCTCCGATCAGCCCGTGCGCGAGGGTCCGCCCGCGCACGAGGACCTCGCCACCGTCCGCGATGCGCACCTCCACGCCGTCGAGCGGCGCGCCCACGGTGCCCGGCTTCTCGCGGACGAGCTCGGGAGGCGCCGTCGCCACCTGGGAGGTCATCTCGGTCATCCCGTAGGTGAGGGCGATCGGCCACCCCTCGGAGAGCGCGCGCTCCACGAGGTCCGGGGGCGCGTGCGCGCCGCCGATCAGGGCGCAGAGGAACGTCGCCGGGGCGGGCCGGCCGCCGCGCGCGTCGAGGAGGCGACGGAGCTGCGTGGGCACGAGCGAGGCATGCGTGACCTTCCCCTCGTCGATCAGCGCGGAGGCCCGCCCGGCGTCGAACGCGCCCCAGGCGACGATCTCCGAGCCCAGGATCAGCGCCCGGGTCACCAGGGCCAGCCCTCCGACGTGCGCCATGGAGAGCGAGGCCAGCCAACGGTCGTCCTCCCCGAGCGCCAACCGCCGCTGCGACGCGAGGGCGCTCGCGAGCAGGTTGTCCGCGCCGAGCACCACGCCGCGTGGCGTGCCCGAGGTGCCCGACGTCCACAGGACGGCCATCCCGTCCGCGCGGGGGCCCGTGAGGCCGCGCAGCGCCGCGTCGTGTTCGGCCTCGGTGAGCGCGGGGTTGAGGGGTGCCACGGTCAGGCCGGCGCGTGTGGCGGCCAGCACCGCGGCGACGCCCTCGGGTGTCGGCTCGACGACCGGCGCGAGAACGTCCCCGGAGGAGGGACGATCCTCCGCCCGGATCCGCGCGGCCAGCTCGCCGACCCAGGCGTCGAGCGCCGCGAAGCTCCACGAGCGACCCGGCGCGGACAGGGCGCGCCGCTGCGGCCAGCGCCCGGCCGCTTCGGCCAGGAAGTCGGCGGGATCGTCCATGCTGCGCTATCCCAGGGCCAGGCCCAGGCCGAGCAGCGCGCCGTAGATCGCCACCACCCGGGAGGTCTCGCCGAGCGCCGGCAGCAGCTCCCGCGGCTCGACGTGGCCGAGCACACGGCGTGCGGGAGGGACGGCGAGCGGAAGCGTGACCAGCGTGGCGGCGGTGGCGAGCGGCCAGCTGAAGCGGGCGATCCCCACGAGGGGGGCCACGAAGGCCACCGCGAGCAGGAAGACGTACTCGGCGCGCGTGCCCCTACGCCCCAGGACGACGGCCAGCGTGCGCTTGCCCGCCTTCCGGTCCGTGTCGAGGTCGCGGAGGTTGTTCACGACCAGGATGGCCGTGATGAGGGCGCCCATCGCCGAGCCCGCCACGAGGGCGTCGCGCGGCCAGGCGAGCCCCTGGACGTAGTACGTGCCCGCCACCGCGATCAGGCCGAAGAAGACGAAGACGAACAGGTCGCCCAGGCCGTGGTAGGCGAGGGGGAACGGGCCGCCCGTGTAGAGCACCGCGCACGCGAGCGAGGCGAGGCCGATCCAGACGATCGGCCACCCGCCCACCGCAACCAGGTAGAGCCCCACCGCGAAGGCCAGGGCGAGCGTGAGGATCATCCCTCCCCGCACGGCCGCCGGGGAGAGCAGGCCGGCCTGCGTGACGCGCAGCGGCCCGACGCGCTCGTGCGTGTCCGTGCCGCGCACGAAGTCGTAGTAGTCGTTCGCGAGGTTCGTGGCGATCTGGATGAGGAGCGCCCCCACCAGCGCCGCGATCGCGGGCAGCGTAGCCGCCACGCCGTGGAAGGCGGCGAGCCCCGTGCCCACGACCACCGGCGCGGCCGCCGCCGTGAGCGTCTTGGGGCGCGACGCGAGCACCCAGGCGACGCGCGCCTACCAGGGCAGCCACTTGTACTTGCGGAAGTTCGGCTTCCGCTTCTCCACGTAGGCGTTCTTCCCCTCCTGCCCCTGCTCCGTCATGTAGAAGAGCAGCGTCGCGTTGCCGGCGAGCTCCTGCAGGCCGGCCTGGCCGTCCACGTCGGCGTTCATGGCGCTCTTCAGCAGGCGGATCGCGAGGGGGCTCTTGTCGAGGATCTCCTGCGCCCATCGCCAACCCTCGTCTCTCGAGCTCCTGCACGGGGACGACGGCGTTCACGAGCCCCATGTCGCGGGCCTCCTCGGCCGAGTACTGGCGGCAGAGGTACCAGATCTCCCGCGCCTTCTTCTGCCCGACGATGCGCGCGAGGTACGACGAGCCGAAGCCGCCGTCGAACGACCCGACGATCGGACCGGTCTGCCCGAAGACGGCGTTGTCCGCCGCGATCGTGAGGTCGCACACGACGTGCAGCACGTGGCCGCCGCCGATGGCGTAGCCCGCCACGAGCGCGATCACGGGCTTGGGCATCGACCGGATGTAGCGCTGCAGCTCCAGCACGTTCAGGCGGGGCACGCCGCTCTTCCCGACGTAGCCCGCCTCCCCGCGCACCTTCTGGTCGCCCCCGGCGCAGAAGGCGTACTTCCCGTCCTTCGCGGGCCCGTTCCCCGTGAGCAGGACCACCCCGATGTCGATGTCCTCGCCCGCGTCCCTGAAGGCCTCCTGCATCTCCAGGAGGGTGTCGGGACGGAAGGCGTTGCGCACCTCGGGCCGGTCGAACGCGATGCGCGCCACGCCGTCGCACTTGTGGTAGGTGATGTCCTCGTACTTCTTCACTTCCTTCCAGTCGGGCTTGCTCATCGGTCTCGTCTTCGGGAGAGATGGGTTCTCGGTCGGCAGGCCCCTACCCCAGGGCGGCGCGTACGCTCCGGGCCACGGCCTCGGCCACCTCGGCGTGACGCCGGCGGTTCGCCTCTCGCTCCGTGCGCACCCGCACGACACGCGTTCGACCTTCCGCGATCGCCGCGGCGAGCGCGCCGGACAGCCCCGCCGGCTCCGCGTCCTCGAAGGGGATGCCGTGCATCGCCGCGGCATGCCGGAGGTCGAGGCCGTGCGGCGTGGCGAAGTAGGGCGTGAACCACGGCTCGTGCTCGCGCACGGGGAGCATGTGGAAGATGCCGCCGCCGTCGTTGTCCACGAGCACGAAGACCACGGGCGCGTCGGCTTCGCGCTGCCAGAGCAGTCCGTTCTGATCGTGGAAGAGCGCCACGTCGCCGAGCACGCACACGACGGGCGCTGCCGACGCGGCCGCCACGCCGAAGGCGGTGGAGACGATCCCGTCGATGCCGCTCGCGCCCCGATTCCCGTACGCCCGCAGGCCCTCCTCGCGCGGCGCGCCGAAGGCGTCGAGGTCGCGCACGGGCATCGAGCTGGACACGAAGAGCAGTGGCGTCCTCGGGCAGCGCCCGCACCACCGCGCCCAGGACGTGTCCCTCGTGGGGTGCGCCGCCCGCGTCGGCGTCGAGCGCCGCGCGCGTCGCCGCGCTCGCCTCCCGCCACGCCGCGGCCCAACCCGCGTCGACGCTCCGCTCCATCCCGGCCACGAAGCGCGCACAGCGTATCCGCCGCATCCGCGTGCACGTAGTCGGAGGCGACGGACGCGTGGTCCTTCCACCGACCTCCTCCGTCCACCACCACGTGGCGCACGCCGGCGTGGTGCCCGAGCCACCCCTGCAGCGCCGCAGAGGTCGGGCTGGCGCCGACGCGCACGATCAGCTCGGGCGTCAGGCGCGCGCGGGCCGCCTCGTCGCGCAGGAACAGGTCGTACCCCTCCACGACCAGCGCGCCGGCAGACGGGTCCCCACCGCGCCCCCGACAGGGGATCGGCGAGGAGGGGAAAGCCCGTCGCGGCCGCGAAGGCCACCGCGGCGGGTCCGTCGCGCGCGGGATCGGAGGAGGGACCGGCCACCACCACGCCCCGCCCCAATCCGCCGCACAGCGCACGCAGCGGCTCGAGCACCTCCGCCGTGGCCCGCCGCCGCGTGGGGGTCACGTCCACCCACGGACGCCCGTCCTCGCGGCCGCCGGCGGCGAGGGGATGCGCGGCGGCGAACGCGTCGATCGCGGCCCGATCCTCCCCCGCCGACGCGCGTGGCGGCTCGAGCGGCTTGTCGAAGGGGAGGTTGAGGTGCACGGGGCCGGCCGGCGCCTCGCGGGCGGCGAGCACGGCGCGGCAGGCGAGGGCGCGCAGGTGCCGGAGCGCCGCGTCGTCGCGCTCGGGGGGCGCGGCCTCGAAGAAGGCCCGCACGTACGGCCCGTAGAGCCGCGTCTGGTCGATCGCCTGGTTCGCGTCCGCCCCGCGCAGGCGGAGGGGCCGGTCGGCCGTGAGGATCAGCAGCGGCACCTCGGCCTGCGCCGCCTCGATCACCGCCCCGTACAGGTTGGCCGTCGCCGTGCCGGACGTCGTGACCACCGCTGCGGGCATCCCCGAGGCCTTCCCCACCCCGAGCGCGAAGAAGCCGGCAGAGCGCTCGTCGAGGTGCACGCGCACGCGAAAGCGCCCGTCCGCCGCGAAGGCCAGCACGAGCGGCGTGGATCGGGAGCCGGGCGCGACGACCACCTCGCGCACCCCCGCGCGCGCCAGCTCGTCGGCGAGGGCCCGCGCCCAGGCCGTGGTGGCTTCCGCCGAGCTCACCCCGCCCGCTCCGACTCCCCGGAGGCCACGGCATGCGTGACGTCGTCGTCCCCGAGCACCGCGCCCGCGGCCCCGAGGGCGTCGAGCACCGGCGTGAACTTGATCCTCGTCTCCTCCCACTCGAGCGCCGGTACCGACCCCTCCACGATGCCCGCGCCCGCGAAGAGCCGCCACACCCCGCCGTGCAGCACGGCCGACCGCAGCGCGGGCGCGAAGACACCATTGCCTTCGGCGTCGAAGAAGCCCACGGGCCCGGCGTACCAACCCCGGTCGAAGGGCTCCTCCTCGGCGAGCACGGCGAGCGCCGCGTCGCGGGGCAGGCCGCACACGGCGGGCGTCGGGTGCAGGAGGCGCAGGACGTCGAGAACGCGGGTCCCCGCCGGTACGCTGGCGCGGATCTCCGTCTCCAGGTGCTGGATGCGGGCGAGCGTCAGGACGTGGGGCTGCGGGTCCGTGCGGATCTGGTGCGCCACGGTCTCGAGCCGCGCGATGAGGTCGTCCACGACGATGCGCTGCTCGTTGCGGTCCTTCTCGCTCGCGAGGAGCGCCGCGGCGAGCTCGGCCTGCTCCCGGGCGGTGTCGCCGCGGCGGATCGAGCCGGCGACGGCGGTGGCGTGGAAGACGCCGTCGCGAAGGGTGGTGACGGTCTCGGGCGTGGCGCCCACGATCGCCGACCCCGCCTCGGGCTCGAAGAGGAAGACGTGGCTGCCCCTGTTCATCGTCCAGAGCTGCATCACCACGTCGGCCGGATCCACCGCGACGTCCACGTCCATCGTGCGCGCGAGGACGACCTTGGAGACCCGCCCATCGCGGATCGCCCGTAGCGACTCCTCGACGGCGGCTTCCCACGCGGCCCGCTCCGTGGCGACCGCGCGCGCCGGTACCGGAGGCGGCTCGGGGCCCGTCCGCTCGGTCGAGCTGGCCAACTCGGCGCGCAGCTCCTCCGCGCCACGCCGGAGACGGCTCAGCGCGTCCCCGGACTCCTCCCCGGCGACGAGCGCGCGCGCACGCAGCCAGGCATCCCCGCTCGCGTCCCCCTCCAGCTCGAAGGCGGGAAGGTGGAAGCGATAGGACGGGAAGGCCGACCACGCCCCCTCGGCACGGTGGTCCGCCCGGAAGGAGAAGCCGCCGTAGAGCCGGACCCGCGGCGCCCGCGTGGCGCCCGGCGCGAGGAGCGGATCGCGCGCGAGGAGCGCGGCCGCCTCCGCGACGTCCGCGAAGCGGTCGGGGGCCGCGCCCTCGGGACCCCGCAGGTCGGCCGCCACCCCGCGGTGCGCGACCCAGCGGTCCCCCTTGGCCCAGAATCCCCTGGGGAGCCCCGCCGCGGTGCGCAGGAAGGCGTCGGGGCGGAGGTCGGGCGCGGGGATGGTCACCGTCGCGAGGCGGCGTCCTCCGGGCGTCGGGGTCACGAGAGCTCCTGGCGGGTTCGAATCGGGGTCCGCGGACCGGGCGCAGCAATATAGGGCGGACGGCGCGAGGATGGAGGAGCGCGGAAGGCCCGCCCGACACGGAGGGAGCAGGCTACCGGGTGGCGTCCGTCTCCCGGAGCGTGCCCCGGTCGCGCACGCGGATCAGCACGCGTGTACCCGCCGGCGCCCCCTCGACCAAGCTCGCCGTGGCGTCCGTGCCGACCGGACGCCGGTCCCTCGAGCTCGATCATGATCGCGCGCAGCTCGCGCGTCATCGCCACGGGCGGAAGGAGCATCACACCCGCGCTCAGCGCGAGCGCGAGCAGGGCCCCGGGCCAGGCGGGACCGACGTCCCCCTCCCTCGCCGGCGCGAGGATCCGGCGCACGCGGCGGGTCAGAGATCCGTCGCGCGGACGGGCGAGCCCGGACACGCGCGCCGGACGGCGGTGCGGGACGGCCCAGTGCGACACCCGATGGATCGAGCGGGCCAGATCGAGCGGACGTGTGTGACGGAGCGTGTGCTGATCGGTCATCAGCTCGGCCGCGTCACGGACGCCCGCGGCCGCCACACGGTTCAGGGGCTGGATCCAGGCGAGGCGACACACCAGGTCGGCCGCCGCCAGCCACGCGGGGTCACGCCGCGCCAGGTGCGCCAGCTCGTGCGCGAGCACCGCCGACAGCTCTCCGTCGTCCATCTCCTGCTCGCAACGCGCCGGGAGGACGACGCACCGACCCACGGCACAGGGGGCGGGCACCGTGTCCGAGACCAGGATCCGGGCCCGTCCGGGCCGGCTCCCGACGAGCGAGGCGCCGATCGCCGCGATCCGTCCGTCCGCCGGCGAGCACCCCGCGAGCTCGGCCCCGAGGCGCCACCGGTCCCGCACGCCCAGAAGGAGGAGCGTCGCGCCACCCGCCAGCCACACGAACAGGAGCACGGCGCGCCCTTCGAGCCCCTCCGTGGCGCACGCCGCCTTCAGGGCCCCGATCCACGCCTCCCCCCCGCCGGCCCCACCCTCGAGGAGGCGCCGGCACTCCGGGGAGGGCTCCACGACGCGCGCCCGGACGCGCGTCGTCGCGTGCGGCGAGACCCACGTGAGCGCGCCCGCCGGGGGCGGCCCACCGGCGCGTCGCACCACGGCCTCGACGTCGGCGACGGCGTCAGCGCCTCGCGAGGGCGGCGCGACCCGACGACCAGCGTGGAGGTGGCGAACCCGGCCAGGAGCGCCGCCTTCCAGAGGAGGTCGAGCGTGCGGGCACGGCGCACCACGCCGGCGCGGTCGAGCAGCCAGACGGCCATGATCAGCGCCGTGCTGTGAAGCAGGTAGGTGAGCAGCCAGGGAGCGGCGCGTCCGGCCAGGGACGCGAGGCCCTCAAGCATCCGCGTCGGCCCCTTCGCGCGCCTCCGCCTCCTCGAGCAGCGCGCGCATGCGCTCGAGCTCGGCGGCGTCGACCTGGTCGGCGCGCACGAGGTGGCTCATGAGGGCGGTGGCATCGCCGTCGAAGAGGTTCTCGGTCAGCTCCCGCACCTTGGAGCGTCGGACCTCCGCGCGGCTCACCGTGGCATGGTAGACGTTCTGCCTCCCCCGACGCCTGTGGTCCAGCACACGCTTCCGCTCGAGACGCGACAAGAGCGTCGCCACGGTCGTCAGCGCCAGGGGGCGCTGTTCCACCACCTGCTCCCAGACTTCCTGGGTCGTGGCCTCACCACGCTCCCACAGGACCTGGAGGATGGTCAGCTGCAATCCGGTGAGTCCGACGGTCTCGGGCACGTGCCGCTCCTCGAGGGAGCCGGGGAACATCCCCCGCGGCTCCGCTCGTTTCGGGGTTCGCTCGTGTGATGCCCGAAGGGACTCAGGGGGTTGTCCGGGGCCCGTCCACGATCCGATAGCCCTCTTCCTCGTCCACCGCGTTCGCGATGTAGTCGATGGAGAAGTGCAGAGGCACACCCGTGTCGGGGTCCCACGTGACCTGGACGTCGGCGGCGTTCTGGTCGATCGCTCGTTGCAGCACGTCGAACAGCCCGTCGACGGTGGGGAAGACGTCGCTGAACGTGGCGGCGACGCTGTCTCCGGACTGCGGGTAGGTGCGCGACGTGACCGACCCGTTCTCGACCTGGACCCGGACGGGCCCGATCGCCTCCACCGGGCAGAAGCAGGAGTGCTCGACCTCGTAGACGTAGGTCTCCAGCCCGAGCGCTTCCCAACGCGCACGATTGGCGGCGAGGTCGCGGCGCAGGTCGGCCGCCTCCGGGCTGAGATCCGAGCACGAGAGCGCGGCCCAGGCCAGGAAAGGAATCACGAGGCGTCGTCGGTTCATGTCGATCGAACGAACGAGCCGCCCGCGATGTGACGGGGCGTGCCCGCGAGCGCGCGCGAGGCCTTTCGCCCCCTCGGGGGTGCCCCGCATCTTCCCCGTCGAGAGACTCCTCCTGCCCTGGACCGAGGAAGCGCGATGACGCTCGCCCCTGGAACGACCGCCGCGGCCGCGCGGCGGCAACGGCTCCCGTCGTGGACGGTCGCCGTGGCGGCGCTCGGCGTCGCCGCGTGCGGGGGCGAGGCCAGGCCCGACGCGGGCGGGAGCGGCGACCGCGACCGTCGCCCAGGCCCCTCCCGGAACCGACATCTGGCTCGCGACGCTCACGCACGGCGCCGGTGGCGCGCTCGGCATCGAAGACGCCGTGAACGTCACCGAGCGGCCGGGCTACGACAACCAGCCCTTCTTCCTCCCGGACGGGTCGGCCTTCTGGTACACCGTGATCGACGACGGCGGGCAGGCCGACATCTGGCGCTACGATCTCCAGACCGGCTCGAGCACGCAGGTCACGCACACGACGCCCGAGAGCGAGTACTCGGCCACGCCGCTCGAGGACGGCGGCTTCTCCGCGGTGCGCGTGGAGGCCGACTCGGCGCAGCGTCTGTGGCGCTTCGACGCGGACGGCACCCACCCCTCGGTGCTCTTCGACTCGATCGCGCCGGTGGGCTACCACGCGTGGGCCGATGGCCGGAACGTCGTCCTGTACGTGCTCGGCGAGCCACCCGTGCTGGAGACCGCCCGGCTCGGTGAGGGCACGACCGGCACGCCGGCGAGCGACATCGGGCGCGGGATGCAGCCCATCCCCGGTACGAGCGACGTCAGCTTCGTCCAGCGACGGCCGGACGGCGGAACGGAGATCCGGCGGTTGCGCGTCGCCACGGGGCGCTCGGAGCTGCTCGTGGAGGGGGTCGAGGGCGGCGACTTCCACGCCTGGACGCCCGACGGCACCCTCCTCCAGGCGCACGAGGCGCGCATCTACGCCTGGCGCCCGGGGGCGCAGGGGTGGACGCAGTTCGCCGACCTGTCGGCGTTGGGGATCCGCGTGAGCCGCATCGCGGTGAGCCCCGACGGGTCCCGGATCGCGCTCGTCGGGGAGACGGGGTCCTGAGCCGGCGGCCTCAGGCCGTCCACTCCCTCCACGTTCCCTCGGCCGCGCCCACGGTGAGGTCGTTGCCGCGCCGTACCAGCGGCATGCGCAGGACGAGGGGCTCCTCCTCCGCGATCGTCATCCAGCGCTCGTCGCCGTAGTGGGCGGTGCTCAGCCCGAGCGCCTGGAAGCGCTTCGACGAGCGGTCCACCATCGCCTCGGACCCGAACTTCTGGAAGAAGCGGCGGAGCTCGCCGCGCGACGGGCCGCGCACCTTGAAGTCGACGAAGTGCGCCTTGATGCGGCGCTCCTTGAAGAAGCGCAGCGCCTTGCGG
Source organism: uncultured Gemmatimonadales bacterium (assembly GCA_963823035.1). Taxonomy (GTDB): domain Bacteria; phylum Gemmatimonadota; class Gemmatimonadetes; order Longimicrobiales; family Gaopeijiaceae; genus SZUA-318. The sequence goes on along the minus strand of CAWGKG010000004.1, from coordinate 420,365 downwards.
GTGTCGGCGTCGTTCTTGACGCCGAAGATCTGCACGTCCATCCGGGGAAGGTAGGCTCCGGGCCCGTTCCGCGGCTACCGCCGGCCAGCGCCTCACTCGGCGCGCAGCGACGTCACCGGATCCACGGAGGTCGCGCGCCGCGCCGGAACGTAGCGAGGCCACCGCCGCCACGCCCGCCAGGAGCGCGACGACCGAGACGAGCGTGGCCGGATCCGTCGGCTCGACGCCGTACAGGAACGTCGCGATGGCGCGCGTCGCGAGCAGCGCCACCGCGAGGCCCGCCGCGAGGCCGAGCGCCACCACGGCCAGCCCCTGGCGCAGCATGAGCCCGACCACGTCGGAGGCGCCGGCGCCCAGCGCCATGCGGATGCCGATCTCCTGCGTCCGCTTGCGCGCCGCCTGCGCCGTCACGCCGTAGACGCCCACGGCCGCGAGGAGGAGGGCCATCGCGCCGAAGGCGCCCAGGAGCGTGAGGATGAACGCCTGCTGCGCCATCGATTCGCGCCAGACCTCACGGATGGGCCGGACCGCGCCGAGCGGGATGAGGGGATCCATCTCGTGCAGGACCTCGCGCGTGACCGCCACGGTGGAGGCCACGCTTCCCGCGGTGCGGATCACGAACCACTCGCTCCGGCCCCAGTCCTGGTCGCGGTTCTCGAACGCCTCGGCGCGCGCCGGATCGGCCGGCGAGGTCTGCATCTGGTCGCCGACGATCCCGATGATCTCGTACCAGGTGCTCCCGTCGGGGTTGGCCGCTGCCGTCCGGTCGTACGCGATCTTCTGGCCGATGGGGTCCTCGCCGGGGAAGTGCTGGCGTGCGAACGTCTCGTTGATGAGCACGACCGGAGGCGTGTCGGCGCCGTCGTCGGGCCCGAACATCCGCCCGCGCACGAGGGGGATGTCGAGCGCCTCGAAGTAGCCGGCGTCGGTGCGCCGGTGCAGGATCTCGAAGCCGACGCGCTCGGGGGGCCACCCCTCCGCCTGGAACTGGCTCGACCAGCTCGTGCCGGCGAGGGGGAGCTGGTTGACCAGGCCGACGCGGGTGATCCCGGGGCGCGCCTCCATGCGCCGCTCGAAGTCGTCCTGGAAGGCCAGCACCTGGTCGCGCTTCTCGTAGCGCGCCGAGGGGATGCCGAACTGCACCGCCACCACACCCTCCGTCCGGAAGCCGGGATCGACGCTGCGCAGCATCCAGAAGGTGCGCACCATGAGCCCGGCGCCCACGACCAGCAGCACCGCCAGGCCGACCTCGACGGACACGAGCATCCCCACCGTGCGCATCGTGCCGCGCCCGGTGGACCCGCCGCGTCCACCCTCCTTCAACGCCGCCTGCAGGTCACCCCTCGTGGCCCGCAGGGCCGGAGCCAGCCCGAAGAGGAGCCCGCTCGCGACGGCCACGCCCACCGTGAAGAGCACCACACGCGCATCCAGGGCCAGCGTGGTCGCACCCGTGATCCCGATCGGCTGCATGCGGGCGATCGCGCGCACCCCCACCCAACCCAGCGCGAGGCCGACCGCCCCGCCCAGGAGGGCGAGGAGCAGCCCCTCCGTGAGCATCTGGCGCAGGATGCGCCGGCCGCGCGCGCCCATCGCGAAGCGGAGCGCCACCTCCCTCGTCCGGTCGCTCGCGCGCACCAGCATGAGGTTCGCAACGTTCGTGCACGCCAGGAGGAGCAGGAGAGCCACCGCACCCAGGAGGACGGCGAGCGGGCGGCGGACGTCCTTCACCAGGAAGTCACGCAGCGGCGTGAGCCCCGCGCCCATCACGCGGTTGGTCTCGGGGAAGTCCTTCTGCAGGCGCTCGACCACCACCTGGAGCGCAGCGTCCGCCGCGCTCGGGCGTGACGCCGGGCTTCAGCCGGGCGATCGGCGCCACCCAGTGCGCACGCCGGAACCACACCGCCTGGCGGTTGGCCGGGTCCCACCCCCACGGCGACCACAGGTCGGCTTCGGGATTGGGGAAGTCGAATCCCTCGGGCATGACGCCGACGATCTCGACCGTGGTGTTGCCGAAGGTGAGCGTCTTCCCGACGGCGTCCGGGCTCCCGCCGAAGTGCGACACCCAGAAGGCGTGGCTCAACACGACGACGTCGTCGTTCCCGGTCCACGTCTCGTCCCAGTCGAAGCCACGCCCCACCTCGGGCTTCACGCCGAGCACCGAGAAGAAGTTGCCCGTGACGTTGACCGCGCCCACGAGCTCCGGCTCTCCGTCACGCACGTACGGGATCCGGTTCACGAAGCTGGAGTACATCGCCACGTCCGCGAAGGCGTCCACCTGCTCGCGCCAGTCGAGCACGTTCGCCGGCGCGGCCGCCGCGTCCGTCCACCCGAACTCCGGGTTGGTCTCGTAGAGCATCACGAGGCGGTCGGCGTCCGCGAAGGGCAGCGGCCGGAAGAGGAAGGCGTTGGCGGCCGAGAAGATCGCCGTGTTCGCCCCGATGCCGAGGCCCAGCACCGAGACGGCCGCCAGCGTGAAGCCCGGGTTGCGGCGAAGCGTGCGTCCCGCGAAGCGCAGATCCTGCAGCGTGCTCTCGAGCATGTTTCCTCCCCCCGTCGTCGTCGTCCGCTCACGTTCCGTTCCCGATCCACCCAGGCGCAGCCTCGCAACCGTCAGCGCGAGCCCCGCCACCTCCCTCACGTCGAACCCGAGGCGCCCGAGCCGCCCCGCGCCGCCCGCCCTGCGCGCGTCGTGCACGGAGAGCACCTCCGCCCCGTAGCGCGCACGGAAACCGCCCGGCGCGAGCCACAGCAGGAATCGCAGGAGGCCGCGCGTCACACGCGCACCTCGGGAAGCAGGTTCTTGGCCCGCGCCACCGCGACGAGCTCCGCCAGGCGCATGGACTCCCCCTCCGCGTCCGCCCGCCCCCGCGCCGTGATGCGGTAGTAGCGGCGGCGTCCGTCGTCGTCCCCCTCCGGCCGCGGCGCCTCCGCCACCATCCCCTCCGCCTCCATGCGCTGGAGCGCGAGGTAGAGCGCCCCCGTGCTCGGTGCGGAGGAAGGGCCGGCGCGCGCCTCGATCTCCTTGATGATGCCGTAGCCGTGGCGATGCTCGTCGGCGAGCGCGAGGAGGATCTCGTACGTCAGCGGCGTGAGGCTCATCGGCGGAACCCCTGCGAAAGGAGCATATGCATTTGCGAGTTATATATCTGTCGTTTAGATAGCGCGGCGTCAAGGAGGATCGCATGGAGCGACTCTTGTGGAGGCGGGCGCCGCAGCCGTAGACCCAGGGGATGGTCGGACCCTCAGCTCGGCCTCTTCGACGACGCGCCCACGGCGGCGATCTCCCCCGTGGGCCCGGCCGCCGTGCCGAGTGAGCTCGCCGGTGGCGGCCGAGCGGCTCCCCCGCGCGCTGCGCCTCGGCACCTCGTCGTGGAGCTTCCCCGGGTGGGCCGGTGTGGTCTACGACCGCACCGTCTCGGAGACCGTCCTCGCGCGCCACGGGCTCGCGGCCTACGCCCGCCATCCGCTGCTGCGCACCGTGGGCATCGACCGCACGTACTACCGGCCGATCCCCGCGGAGGAGTTCCGCGGCTACGCCGACGCCGTGCCGGACGACTTCCGCTTCCTGGTCAAGGCGGACCGCCTCGCTCACCTCCCCGACCGACCCGGGGCCCTCCTCCATCCGAGGGCCCAACCCCCGCTTCCTCGACGCCACCTGGGCGATCGACGAGGTGATCGCGCCGATGATGGAGGGTCTCGGCGAGAAGGCGGGCCCCCTCCTCTTCCAGTTCTCCCCCATCTCGCCCAACCTGGTCGGCGGCCGCGGGCGTTCGCGGAGCGCCTGCACCGATTCCTCGACGCGCTCCCTCCCGGCCCTCGCTACGCGGTGGAGCTGCGGACCCCCGCGCTCCTCACGGCCGACTACGCCGCGGCGCTCGAAGCAACGGGCTCGGCCCACTGCTATACGGTCCATCCGGCCATGGCCTCGCTCGAGGAGCAGCTGACGGCCGTCCGCCACTACGAGCAGCCAGTCCTCCTGATCCGGTGGATGCTGCACGCCGGCCTGCAGTACGAGGCCGCGAAGGACCGCTACGCCCCCTTCGACCGCATCCAGGACGAGGATCCGCAGTCGCTGGAGCGGATCGCCGTGGCGGCGCTCGACGCCCTGATCGCCGAGCGCGACGTGTTCGTGGTGGCCAACAACAAGGCGGAAGGCTCGGCGCCGCTCTCGGTGTTCCGGCTGGCCACGCGCATGGCGTCGTGGGAAGCCCGACCCTAGGTTCGTCCCCCTTCCGTTACCGTACGCCAAGCCCCGATGCGATGAAGATCCTTCCCCCCACCGCTCGCGCGCTCGCAGGTTGCGCGTGTGCGCTCGCCGTCGCCGCGCCGCTGTCCGCGCGGCAGGGCCCCTCCGCCGTGGAGCAGAGGATCGTGCGCGAGGCCGCGGCGCGCGCCGACGAGGCGATCGCCCTGCTGGAGCGCGTCGTGAACGTCAACAGCGGCACGATGAACTTCGACGGCGTGCGCGAGGTCGGTCGCATCTTCCGCGCCGAACTCGACGCCCTCGGCTTCGAGACCGAGTGGATCCCCGGAGACGCCTTCGACCGGGCCGGCCACCTGGTGGCCCGCCGAGAAGGCGACGGGCCGCGCCTCCTCCTCATCGGCCATCTCGACACGGTGTTCGAGCCCTCCAGCCCCTTCCAGCGCTTCGACCGCTCGCGGTGAGCGTGCCGCCGGTCCCGGCGTGGTCGACATGAAGGGCGGCGACGTCGTCATCGTGCAGGCCATGAAGGCGCTCGCCGCCGCCGGCGAGCTGGACGGCATGGCGATCACGATCGTCATGACCGGCGACGAGGAGCGGAGCGGGTCCCCGCTCGCGCAGTCGAAGGCCGCGCTGGTCGAGGCCGCAGGCCCCGCGGACGTCGCGCTCGCCTTCGAGAACGGCGACTCGGATCCGAAGACCGCCGTGGTCGCGCGCCGCGGCTCGACCGGGTGGCGGCTCGAGGTGACCGGCACGCCCGCGCACTCTTCGCAGCTCTTCCAGCCCGAGGTGGGCGCGGGCGCCATCTACGAGGCGGCGCGTATCCTGCACGGCTTCTACGAGCGGATGGCGGGCGAGCCGCTCCTCACGTTCAATCCCGGCGTGATGGTGGCGGGCACCGACGTCGACTACGACGACTTCACGGCCGGCGGGACGGCCGCGGGCAAGAGCAACGTGGTGGCGGGCCGGGCCGTCGTCACCGGCGACCTGCGCACGATCACGCTCGACCAGCTCGAGGCGGCGCGCGCGAAGATGGCGTTCATCGCCGGCGAGAGCCTTCCTGGCACGAAGGCCACGATCACCTTCGACGACGGCTATCCGCCGCTCGCCCCCACGGAGGGCAACCGCCGCCTGCTGGCGCAGTTCGACCAGGTGAGCCGCGACCTCGGCTTCGGCCCGGTAACCGCCGTCGATCCGCGCAACGCCGGCGCGGCCGACGTGTCCTTCACGGCGGGGCTGGTGGACATGGCGCTCGACGGCCTGGGCCCGGGTGGCGGCAACGACCACACCGTGGACGAGTGGATCGACCTGCCGACGCTCCTCGAGCAGACGCAGCGCGCCGCCGTCCTCATCCACCGACTCACGAACCGGGGCGTGTCATGATCCGACTTCCCGCGCCGCGCCCGCGGGCGGCGATCGTCCTCCTGCTCGTGTCGCTCGCCTCGACTCCGCTCGCGGCGCAGGTCCCGCGGGCCGATCCGCGCGTCGAGGCGGCGCTCGCCGACATCTCCCCCGAGCGGCTGCATGCCTACCTGCGGAAGCTCACCGACCTCCAGACACGCCACTCGCTCTCGCACTCCGACCGCCCGGACTGGGGCGTGGACGCGGCGCGCACGGTACATCCTGGAGACCCTGCAGGGCTTCAGCCCGAAGCTCCAGGTGTCGCTGGACTGCTACCAGGTCGCGGCGCAGGGGCGCATCCCGGAGGCCACGGAGCTGTGCAACGTGGTCGCCGTCCTTCCGGGCCGCAGCGAGCGGCGCGTGTACGTCTCGGGCCACTACGACACCGTGGCCCGCCGCGCGGACGGCTCGTTCGACTGGACGCGGTGGGACAACACCGCGCCCGGCGCGAACGACGACGGCAGCGGGACCGTGTTGACGATGGAGGTCGCGCGGGTGCTGTCGCAGAGCGGGCTCGACTTCGACGCGACGCTCGTGTTCGTCGCCTTCGTCGCGGAGGAGGAGGGGCTCGTCGGGGCGAGCCTGCACGCCACGAAGGCCTCCGAGGAGGCATGGCGGATCGACGCCGTGTTCAACAACGACATCATCGGCAACAGCCACGGCGGCAACGGCATCATCGACAGCCGCACGCTGCGGGTCTTCTCCGAGGATCCCATGGACTCGCCGTCGCGGCAGATCGCCCGCTACATCCGCCGGTGGGCAGCCGTGTACGTGCCCTACCGGGAGGTGCGCCTGATCGCCCGCGAGGACCGCTTCGGCCGCGGGGGCGACCACACGGCGTTCAACCGCCGTGGCTTCCCCGGGGTGCGCATCTCCGAGTCGCGGGAGAACTACAGCCGCCAGCACTCGCCGAACGACACGCTCGGCGGCGTGGACTTCGACTACCTCGCGGGGAACGCCCGCGTCAACGCGGCGGCCGCCGCCACCGTGGCGCTCGCGCCCTCGGCGCCCGACGTGATGGGCCGCGGAGGCCCGATGCTCGGCCGCGGGGAGTCCGGGTACGATGCGTCGCTGCGCTGGAACGCGTCGACGGGCGCCGTCGGCTACCGGATCGTCTGGCGGGACGCCTGGAATCCCGACTGGACCTACGAACGCTGGGTGGGCGACGTCACGGAGGCCGTCCTCCCCGACCTCTCGATCGACGACTACGTCTTCGGTGTCGCCGCGGTGGACGCCGCCGGGCACGAGAGCCTCGTCTCGGCCTACGTGCGCCCGCCGCGCCCACGAAGCGACATCCAGGAGGCCCGCTGATGCCCAGGAGACGCACCTCCCTGCTGATGGCCATGCTCGCCACGGCCCCGACGCTCACGGCGCCACCCCTCGCCGCACAGGAGGACGACGAGTACGCGCGGTCGAGCCGTGGATCCCGCCAACTCGAGCTTCCGGGCGGCACCCGCATCAAGCTGCTGCTCGAGGCCGCCAACCTCGGGCGGGACGACCTCGAGGTGGCCGAGATCACCCTTCCCGTGGGCACGGCGCCGACGACCGCCCACCGCCACGGCGCCACCGAGATCTTCTACGTGGTGGAGGGCGTACTCGACCACGTGGTGAACGGCACGTCGCATCGCCTCGAGCCGGGGATGGTGGGCGTGGTCCGCCAGGGCGACGAGGTCATGCACCGGGTCCTTTCCGACGTGCCCGTGAAGGCTGTGGTCCTCTGGCTGCCCGGAGGCGAGGCGGACCGGCTCGCTCCGGCCTCCCGCTGGAAGCCGATCGGCGGGCCAGGCGGTGCCGCGCCGGCGCCCCGCTGAGACTCGCCTCCTTCACGCCAACCCGACGAGAGGCCCTCGGCGGGAAGCACGCGCCCGTCGGCGGGACGGTCCCCTCGAGGGAACCGTCCCGCCCTCTTGCGAAGGAGAGCCCTACGCCGGGTCCCCGAGGGCCTCACACGGCCCCGAGGGAGCGGTGTCGGCATTGCTGTGGCCGCTGAACGTCACGTCCATCGTCGGCGGAGAGGTCGTGAAGTCGAAGCTCGTCACCGAATGACCGATCTGGTAGTAGAGCAGCTTCCCGCCGCCCGATTCGCGGATCCTCTGCGGGGCGCCGTTTTCCACCTGCTCCGTCGGGTTGCCCTCCTCGTCGAAGCGGACCTCGATGTTGTGATTCGAGTTGTTCTTCAGGGCGACGCCCGAGGTGAGGTTCGTGAACGTCACGTCCTGATTGACGTGGAGCCTGGTGCGCCGAGGCGCTCCGCTCGCATAGAACCACGATTGCGAGACCAACTTCGCGTCGACGACGATTTCGAGCATGAAGGTCATGCAGGGCGCCTGGAACGACTCGTGGACCTCCGTGTGCTCCACCACGGGTCCCCCCATGCTCGGGGCCGTGGTCGACGCGGCGAGCAGATCCGCGTCCAGCGGGTGCGGCGCGGTGGGCGTGTCACCACAGGCCGAGAGGAAGGCGAAGGCTGTTGCGAGGCCGAGCAGTCTTGGGATCGTCATGCTACCTCCTGGAGGGTCGGGTCGGTTGCGGCCCGGGCGGGCGCCGGATACCCTTTTTTCGGGTTCACCGAACGTATGGCTGCCCCATCCTCCAGACGTGACCCCACCGTGACCCAGCCTGAGACCATCCGCGATTCATCCTCAGGACACGATGCTCCGGCTTAGCATCCTCGGGTCGGCGGATCTACGTGGGCCCGACGGGCAGCCGCTCCTCTCGGTCCTTTCCCAGCCCAAACGTCTGGCCCTCCTCGCGTACCTCGCCCTGAACGCCAGGGTGGATTCACGCGCAGGGACAAGCTCCTCGCCCTCTTCTGGCCGGACTCCGACACCGACCGGGCCCGGGGCGCGCTCCGGCGATCCCTCTCCTACCTGAGGAAGTCGCTGGGAGAAGAGGTGATCGTGACGCGCGGGAACGACGAGGTGGGCATCGCAGCCGATGCGTTGGAGTGTGACGCCGTCCGGTTCGAGGCTCTCCTCGAGCAGGGCGCACCCGAATCCGCGTGGGAGCTGTACGGGGGACCCTTCTTCGACGGCCTGCACGTCTCCGAGGCGGACCTCGAGCGGTGGATCGAGGACGAGCGGGCCCGGTACGGGAGGCTGGCGGTCGAGGCGGCCGCCGGCATGGCGGACCGGGACGAGCAGCGAGGCGACCTGCACGCAGCGGTGGCGTGGGCGCGGAAGGCCGTCGAGCTCGATCCCTACGGCGAGGTCGGATTCAGACGGCTGATCGGACTTCTGGGGCGGGCCGGGGACCGTGACGCCGCCCTTCGAGCCTACGGAGGATTCGCCGCACAGCTGGCGGAAGACCTCGACCTGGAGCCGTCCGAGGAGACCAGGGCTCTGGCGGACGCCATTCGCTCCTCCCCGGGTGCGCGACCGCATGCCGTCGCAGTCGTGGGCTCCGCGATCGACGTAGTAACCGCGGGTGCCGTCGACCCCGCGCAGGCCGCGCCACCGCCTCGAGCCAGCCCGGGACTTCCGTACGTCACGTTGCTTTCGCTCGCGGCGGCGATCGTCGCCGCCGCCCTCTGGGGCTGGTTGCGTCCCACCCCCGCGGAGCCGCCCCTGCGCTACAGCATGGCGTTCGCCGCGGGAGAGGAGATGGCGGCCATGGCCGGCAGGCGGTTCGCCCTCTCGCCGGACGGTACCGTGCTGGTCTACGTCGGCGGACGGGAGGGGCGGCTCCGCGTGCGCCGGCGAGATCAGCTGCACTCCACCGAGTTGCCGGGCACCGAACGGGCCCTGTCACCGTTCTTGTCGCCGGACGGAGCGCGGGTCGGGTTCTTCTCGGAGGGCGCGTTGAAGATCGCCTCGCTCCAGGGCGGCCCGATCGTGGTCGTCACGGATGTGCTGGACTGGAGCGGAGGCGCGTCGTGGGGTCCGGACGGCTTCGTGTATGCGGCCCTGCCCGCGTTCAGCGGCCTGGTGCGGCTGCGCCCCGAGCCCGGCGCGGTACCTCGGCTCTTCACCCGGCTGGACGCCACGAACGGGGAAACCGACCATCACTATCCCGATGTCTTGCCGAGCGGCGAAGGCGTCCTGTTCACGGTGGACCATGCAAGCGTCACGGGGAGCACGAAGTCGATCGGCGTGGCCGACCTCGAGACGGGCTCACACAAGCTCCTTGTGGAAGGACTCTATGCACGCTACGCGGCCTCCGGACACCTGATCTACGTGGCGCCGGACAGTACCCTGATGATCGAGCCGTTCGATCGCGAGCGTCTGGAGCCGACCGGCCCGGCCGAGGTGGTCAGTCAGAAGCAGCGCGTCGGATTCAGGGGGGCGGTGGATCTGGCGGTGTCGGGAAGCGGAACCCTGGTGTACGCCACGGGCCCGGGGGAGGGCCTGCGCGAGCTGGTCTGGGTCTCCCGCGACGGCACCGTCGAGCCTCTCGACCCGTCGTGGCAGGGCGGCTTCGGATGGCCGACGCTATCACCGGACGGCTCGACGCTCGCCGTCGTGATGACGAGCGCCAACGGCACCGACGTCTGGATCCGGGACATGGAGAGCGGCGCGACGTTCAAGCTGACGGGCGAAGGGACCTCGAACGGATATCCGTCGTGGACGCCCGACGGCCGGTCGGTGACGTATTTCTCGAACGCGGGCGGGTCCGCCGAGCTGTGGACGAAGCCCGCCGACGGCAGTGCGCACGCGGTGCTGCGATTGAGCCGGCCGCGTGATCTGGCCGAATCGCTCTGGTCGCCCGACGGCCAGTGGCTGATCTACCGGACCAGCAACGTCCCGCGCGCCGTACCCGGTATGCCCTCGGAGGGGGCAGCCGACATCCTGGCGATCCGTCCGCAGGCTGGAGAGGAGCCCATCCCCCTGGCGACCACCGAGTTCAGCGAGTTGTGTCCGGCGCTGTCCCCCGACGGCCGCTGGCTGGCATACTCCTCTCACGAGACGGGGAAGGAAGAAGTCTTCGTCGTGCCCACCCCCGACACCCGCGCCGCGAAGTGGTCCGTCTCGCCCGACGGCGGAGCCGAGCCCGTCTGGTCGCACGACGGCAGCGAGCTGTTCTACAGGGATCTGCGCGGCACCATGCGTGTCGTGCAGGTGCGGACGTCGCCGACGTTCTCCGTGGGGCGCACGACCGAGATGTTCGACGTTCGGGGGTTCGTGGTGTCCGGCCTGCACCCGATGTACGCCGTGTCGCGGGACGACCGGCGCTTCCTGATGGTCCGTCGGACGACGGAGGCGGACCCCGGCGAGCTGATCGTCGTGGAGAACTGGTTTCAGGAGCTCCACTCCGGGGATGAGCCCGCCGCCCGCGCGGGTCTCAACGGGGTTGACTGCTTCGAGGGGGCGCAGCGTTCGCCCCGGTCGAGGTCGCGCCTGGCCGGGGCCGGGGGCGACGCCCTGACGGAGCGGCGTCACCCCAGCCTCGGCGACGGGTCAGTGGGTGCTCTCCATCTCCTTCGCCACTGGAGCCGCTCGGCGCAGGTCACGAACGTTTCGGCGAGCGCGCCGATCTGCCGGGGCGTGAAAGACGGAGCCATGAGGCGGCGCTGCCGCTTGTGCAGCTCGTCCTCGCTGGTCAGCAGCCCGGTGCCGAGCAAGGCACGAAGGTAGGCGTAGTTCGGCGACTTGTGGAAGTCGTAGGCGCGCTCCACCAGCACGACGTGCACGTCGGCCGGATCGCTGAGGAGGAACAACTCGAGCGGGCCCGCCCGGAACGACACGGTGTTGCCGTACTGTTCACCCGCGCGCTCGTAGAAGTCGAGGCGGTTGCGGCGTAGCTCGGGAAGGCTCCCGAGTACGGGCCATCCGGGAACCTCGGGGATGCTCGAGCGCGCCGGGTTCATGGAGCCAGGTATGTGCGGCCGGACCGGTCCGCGCAACCTCCGCGCACGACCGCGCGGAGTCCCGGAAAGCGGCGGCCGCCGGACCTCAGCAGGCCGGACGGATACGCGCTCGGCGTCGGAGCGCGCTTCCGGCCGAGGAGCCCACCGATGGCCCTCCCCGCGCGGTCCTTTGCCTGCTCCTTCACGTCGCTGCTCGACCCGGTCCTTGAGCTGATCGAGGGTGAGCTGCACGATCGGCCGAGCTCGGCGCCGCGTCGTGGACCTTCCGGATCTCGTCGAAGGCGTCGATGTAGTCGCCGTAGTCCAACAGGCAGAGCGCGACCGAGAAGGCCACCAGCGTCTCGACGTCGTCGATCCGGTTGGATTCCTGCTGGGCGCGCAGCCGCTCGCGGCCGCTCCCCCGTGAGCACCACGCCCAGCCCGTCCACGAGCTGGTCGGCGAGCCGCTGCTCGAGGTCGAGGAACTGGTCCTTCTTCCCGGTCACGTTCGCGGTCTTCACCATCTCGGACGTCTCCACGCGGTCGACGCGGGTGTCGAGGCGCATCTCCGGATCCATCGCGGTGAACGCGCCCGGTGACCACGAACTCCGCGCCGACCATCATCCCCATCGTCGACGCGGTCGACGGGTCCACGTACGCCGACTGCTGGAGCTCGAGCTCCTTCTGCAGGTCCTCCAGCCGCTCCCGCTCCACGAGCTGGATCTCCTCGACGACCGAGAGGTCCGAGATCATCATCGCGGCCAGCGCGCGGCCCAGATGGTCGTAGCGCGCGTCTCCCGTGTTGTTGTCGAAGCGGAGCACGGCCACGGCCTTCTTCACCTGAGCGGGTGGTGTCCACCCGAGGAAGGGGAGCGCGGCGAGAGCGAGCAACGGGACGAAGCGCCGGACGTTCATCGGTTCTCCTCCACCCAACGGGACACGGCGTCACGAAGCATCGGCAGGGTGACGGCCCCGTCCTTCAGCACGGTGTCGTGGAAGCCCCGGATGTCGAAGCGGTCTCCCAGCGCCTCCTCGGCATCGTGCCGGAGCCGCTGGATCTCGAGGCTCCCGGTCATGTATGCCGTCGCCTGGCCGGGGACGGCAATGTAGCGGTCGATCTCACCTTCCACGGAGTTCCGCGACTCGGCCGTGTGGTCGAGCATGTACTGGATGGCGCGCTCGCGCGACCACCCGAGCACGTGCATCCCCGGATCCACCACGAGCCGCGCGGCCCGCAGGGCCTCGTTGGACAGCATCCCCAGCCGGTCCACGTCCGAGGAGTAGAGGCCCATCTCGTCGGCCAGCCGCTCCGAGTAGAGCCCCCACCCTTCCGCCATCGCCGCCACGTAGACGTAGCGGAGCACCGGATGGACGTCCCCGCCGTAGAGCGCCACCGACATCTGCAGGTGGTGGCCGGGATACGTCTCGTGGAAGGCGGTCGCCTCCATCCCCGCCTTGCTGATCGAGGTGGGGTCGTAGGTGCCCAACTCGTATGTCCCGGGCCGGCTCCCGTCCGCCGAACCGGAGGAGTAGAAGCCACCGCCGGACGCCTTCTGGTAGGCGGGGAACGGCTTCACGATCACCTGGGCGTCGGGCACGAAGCCGAACCAGTCGTGCACCGCCACGGCCGCCCGGTCGACGGCGGCACGCGCGTACGCCATCACGTCGTCCTCGGAGCGGAAGGTGTAGCGCGGGTCGGTGCGCAGGCGCTGCAGCAGCCCCTTCACGTCGTCGGTGGCGAAGCTGCCGCGGGCAATCTCCTGCATCTCGGCCTGGATGCGGTCCATCTCCCGCAGCCCCGTCTCGTGGATCGCCTCCGGGTCGAGGTCGAGTGACGTGTGGAAGCGCACGGACGCCCGGTAGCACGCCGCCCCGTCGGGGTTCGCGGCCACGCCCACCGGCTCCCTCCCTCTGTAGCCCTCCGCGAGAAACGTCCGGTACCGCGCCATCGCGGGGCGGATCTCCTCGACGATGCGGGTGCGCACGTCGCTGGAGAACGCCGGGTCGTCCGCGTGGTCGGCCGGCAAGAAGAAGGGCGAGTCCTCGGGCGGGGCGGCGAGGAGGGCGTCCACCTGGCTCAGGACCGCGTCGACGTTGGACTGCGCCGCCAGGTAGCCGGCGGACATCCCGTCGCGCAGGTTCTCCATCTCACGCTCGAGATAGGCGGGCACCTCCCCGAGCCGTGCCAGCGCGTCCGCCCGCTCCTCGGCGGTCGCCACCGGCTGCACCGCGAACGTCGACGCGAGCATGCTCTGCCAACCCGTCCACGTGGGGCTCACGTTCCACAGCTCCATGTGACACACGCGCCGTCCTTGCGACGCCTCGAGACGGTCGAGCGTGAAGGCCCACGGGACCTCGCCGCCCGTCCCCTTCAGCGCCGTGGTGTCGAGGGCGTGGAGGCGCTCGACCCAGGCGTCCTCCCGGGCGCGCCAGGCGTCCATGGCGGCCCGGCCACGGTCCCCCAGCTCCTCCATGGGCGTGTCCGGGTAACCGATCTCGTACGCCTCTTCCGGGAACTGGTGGTAGTACCCGTCCGCGAACTCCGTGGCGATGCGCCGGGCTTCGTCCGCCGCCTCGGAGCCGGCGGACTCCTGCCCGGCGCAGGCGGGCAGGGCGAGGACGACGAAGACCAGGGCGGACGTACCGACGTTCATGCCGGACCTCGAGTGCGGGTTCCATCGGAGGAGCCCCGAGAAGCTACGTCGGGGGTTCGCGCCCGGACACCCGCGCCCGCTCCCCCGGAGAGCAGGCGCCCAGGCCCCGTGGCGGCGCGCTCCCCCGGGCCTATCTTCGCCCACCATGCACTCGACCTTCGCCGTCTACCTGCGCCTCGGGTTCGACCACATCGCGGACCCGGGCGCGTACGACCACATCCTCTTCATCGTCGCGCTCACGGCAGGCTACGCCCTGACGCATTGGCGCCATCTCCTCATGCTGGTGACCGCCTTCACGGTCGGCCACTCGATCACCCTCGCGCTGGCCACGCTGCGGCTCGTGTCCGTGAGCAGCGCCCTGGTGGAGTTCCTGATCCCCTGCACGATCCTGGCCACCGGCCTCTTCAACCTGTGGGAGACACGCACGCCCGGCGAACGCCTCGGACGACCCGGCCGCCAGCAGCAGGTGAAATACGCCATGGCCCTCTTCTTCGGGCTCATCCACGGGCTGGGCTTCTCCACCTTCCTGCGCGCCCTGCTTGGGGAGGAGGAGAGCATCGCCCTCCCGCTCTTCTCCTTCAACGTGGGCCTCGAGCTGGGGCAGATCGGCATCTTGTCCGGGGTGCTGCTGACGAGCTGGGGGGTGGTCCGCCTGGGGCGTATGCGTCCTGCCCTCTGGACGGTTATCCTTTCTTCCGTGACCTCCCTCGCCGCGCTGCTCCTCCTGGCAGAGCGCATTCCGTGATGACCGCGAACCCCGCTCCTCCGCATGGAGTGCACACCATGAAGCTCCGCCTCCTTCGCGCCCTCGGCGCATGCCTCCTCCTGGCCTGCGTCGGGCGCGTCGCGCCCGCGGCCGCGCAGCAATGGCTGCACGACGACGGCTCGAAGACGAACAAGTCGATGTTCCGCATCCTCGAGGAGTGGCCGGACCCCAACGACTACCGGAACGCCGCGGGCATGCCGGGCCCGCGCTACTGGCAGCAGCAGGCCGACTACCGCATCGACGTCGCGCTCGACACCACGGACCACTCCCTGCACGGGTCCGAGCGCATCACGTACCACAACAACTCCCCGGACGTCCTGCGCTTCCTCTGGGTGCAGCTCGACCAGAACCAGGCGTCGGAGGAGCACAGCCGCTCGCGGGCCGCGGCCGGCGCGATTCCCGAGCGCGTGAGCCCGATGGCGCGCCGCTTCCTGGGGCTCGACCCGTCGGACGCGGGCTACACCCTGACGCGCGTGCAGCTCGTGCGTGACGACGGCACGCTCGTCGACGCGGACTACCGGATCAACAACACGATCATGCGGGTGAACCTCGAGGAGCCGCTCGAGTCCGGAGGGGTGCAGGCGTTCGAGGTCGACTGGCACCACATCGTCCCCGACGCGGGGCGCGGCGCGAAGGAGCTGGTCAACGACGGCTGGCTCTACGAGAACGCGCAGTGGTTCCCACGCATGAGCGTCTACGACGACGTGAACGGGTGGCAGACGGACCAGTTCATGGGGCGCGGCGAGTTCTACCTGGAGTTCGGGAACTACGACGTGCGCATCACCGTGCCGTGGAACCACATCGTGGACGCCACGGGCGAGCTGCAGAACCCGGAGGAGGTGCTCACGGCCACGCAGCGGCAGCGGCTCGAGGAGGCGTACGGGAGCGAGGAGCCGCGCTTCATCGTCCGCCCCGACGAGGTCATGAAGCCGGAGGCGCGCCCGACGCGCTCGGGCACGCTCACCTGGCACTTCAAGGCCGACGACGTGCGCGACTTCGCCTGGATCAGCTCGAAGACGTACGTGTGGGACGCCGCGGGCTTCAAGTACCGTCCGGACGACCGGACCATCAAGATCCACTCGCTGTACCCGCGCGACGCCATTCCGCTCTGGGACAAGGTGTCGACGCGCGCGACCATCCAGACCATGAAGACGTACGGCCGGCTCGCCTTCGAGTACCCCTACCCGAAGGCGGTCAACGCCAACGGCCCCGTGGGCGGGATGGAGTACCCGATGATCGCCTTCTGCGGCCGGCGGCCGCAGCCGGACGGCACGTACAGCGACGCGACGGAGCGCGGCCTCATCGGCGTCACCGTGCACGAGGTGGGGCACAACTGGTTCCCCATGATCGTGGCCACCGACGAGCGCAAGTGGACGTGGATGGACGAGGGGCTGAACTCCTTCCTGCAGTACTACGGCGAGCGTGACTACGCGAAATCCTACTGCGGGGAGCAGTGGACGCAGACGGCGGACTGCGCGTGGCCGGCGGAGACGCAGCGCGGGCCCGCGCCGAACATCGTCGACTACATGAGCGACCCGGACCAGGAGCCGCTCATGACGGAGTCCGACCTGATCGCCAAGGACTTCGGCAACAACGGCTACGCCAAGCCGGCCACCGGGTTGGTGATGCTGCGCGAGCACGTCCTCGGCGAGAAGGCGTTCGACGACGCGTTCCACTACTACGCGCAGGGATGGATGTTCAAGCATCCGCAGCCGGCCGACTTCTTCCGCTCGATGGAGGAGGGCGCGGGTGAGAACCTCGCCTGGTTCTGGCGCGGGTGGTTCTACACGACGCACGCGAACGACCAGGCGGTGGCCGACGTCTCGGTGCAGGCGGCCAGGGAGCTGGTGGGTGACGACGCGCGCGGTCAGTACTACTACCGCATCAAGGTCGACAACGAGGGCGGGCTGGTGATGCCGCTCGAGATCGAGGTCACGTACGACGACGGCACGAAGGAGCGCCGCAGCTTCCCGGTCGACATATGGCGCAACAACGAGCTGACCTTCACGGCCGGCTTCTTCGGGAACAAGGAGATCGTGGAGATCGTCATCGACCCGGACCAGGCGTTCGCCGACATCGATCGGTCCAACAACGTGTGGAAGCGACCGATCACGGAATGATCGTCGCCCTCCTGTCGCTGGTGATGGCCCTCGCGCCCGTCGGGGACGCGGGGGCCTCGGCCGCGCACAAGCTGCACGTCACCTACGGCGCCGCCGCGGTCGAGAACGACGTCGTCATCGTGCGCATCCGCTTCTTCCTCGACGACCTCCGGGCCGCCCTGCGCGGCCACTCCGGCCGCCCCGACCTGGAGCTCGAGGACGACCCTGCCACCGACGCGGCCTTCCTCACGTATTTCAACGCGTGCTTCGGGCTGTCCGTGCAGGGGAAGACCCTCACCGGACGGATCGTCGCGTCCGGACGTGACGAGCTGGACCGCGAGCCGGTGTGGTGGTACGCCGTCCAGTTCGAGGCGCCCGGCACGGTCACGACCTTCCACGTGCGCAACACGCTCCTGCTCGAGCTGTTCGACGACCAGCGCAACATCGTGAAGTTCGTCCACTTCCCGGACCAGACCCAGAAGACCTACTCGTTCGGCCACGGCGAGGAGGAGTTCGACGTGGCCTTCTGAGCAGCCCGCCCGCCTCACCCCCTTCGACATGCTCCTGACCCTCCTCGCAGCGCTTCAGCTCGCCCCCGATACGACCGCCACGGTCTACCACGCCCGTCGGGGCGAGACCGAGGTACGGGCGCCCGCCCTGGATGCCTCCGTGACGATCGACGGCGTGCTCGACGAGCCGGTCTGGCGGCGCGCCGCCGTTCTGACCGGCTTCTCCGTCTACCAGCCGGTGGACCAGCGCCCCTCACCCGACTCGACGGACGTGCTCGTCTGGTACTCGCCCGAGGCGATCTACTTCGGCGTGCGTGCGTTCGAGCCGCACGGGGCCGTGCGTGCCACGCTGGCCGACCGCGACAAGGTGGATTCCGACGACAACGTCGAGATCCTCCTGGACACCTACGACGAGCGCAATCGTGCGCTCGTCTTCATCGTCAACGCGCTCGGCGTCCAGGCGGACGGGACCAAGAGCGAGGGGGGCGGCTTCATCCCGGGCTCCAACGTGATGCCCGGCCAGAACGACCTGAGCGCCGACTACATCTGGGAGTCCAAGGGCCGGATCACGGACGACGGCTACGAGGTGGAGATCCGCATCCCCTTCTCGAGCCTGCGCTACCCGACGGCGTCCACGCAGGACTGGGGGATCCAGATCCAGCGCAACGTGCAGCACAGCGGCTACGAGATCACCTGGACCGAGACGCGGAAGGCGGCCGCGTCGTTCATCGACCAGGAGGGGACGCTGGTCGGCCTCACCGGGATGCACCACGGCCAGGTCGTCCAGCTCAACCCGGAGCTCACGACGACCGCGACGGGCAGCCCGATCTCGGGCGACGGCCCCGACGCCGGCGACTGGCGCTACGACAACGAGCCCCGCATCGGCGGCAACGTGCGCTGGGCGATGGGAAGCAACGCGGTGCTGAACGGCACCGTGAAGCCGGACTTCAGCCAGGTGGAGGCGGACGCCACGCAGATCGCGGCCGACGAGCGCTTCGCGCTCTTCTACGCCGAGCGGCGACCGTTCTTCGTGGAGGGTGCCGACCAGTTCAACGTGCCGAACACGCTCGTGTACACCCGCAGGGTGGTGCGGCCGGAGGCGGCGGTGAAGCTCACGGGGAAGGTGGGCCGCACGGACGTGGCCGTGCTCTCCGCCCTGGACGACCCCTCCACCACGGCCGACGGCTCCCGCCCGTTCGTGGGCATCCTGCGCGTGCGGCGCGGCATCGGCACCCAGTCGACCGTGGGGATGCTCGTCAGCGAGCGGTCGGGCGGCGGGCGCGGCAACCACCTGGGCGGCGCCGACGTGCGTTGGGTCTTCGGAGGGCTCTACTACGCGCAGTTCCAGGGCGCTTTCAGCGCGACCACCGAGGACGGCGCGACCCGGTCCGCGCCCATGTGGGAGGCGGCGGTCGACCGCACGGGGCGAAGCTACGGCTTCCACTACTCGGTGAAGGGACTGGGCGACGGCTTCGCGGCCGACAACGGCTTCGTGCAGCGCACGGACATCGTCGAGGTGGGCGTCGCGAACCGTTTCACGCTCTACGGCGCGCAGGGCGCGCTGGCCGAGCGCTACAACACGTTCGTGCGCGGCACCGCGCTGTGGCGCTACGACGACTTCTTCGCCGGCCGAAGCCTGCTCGAAGACCAGCTGTCGATGAACAACGAGGTCACGCTGCGCGGCGGATGGTCGGTCGGCGTGTCACCTACGCTCTCGAGCTACGGCTTCGATCCCGCGGACTACGCGGACCTCTACTCGGGGCTGGTGGCCGCGCCGGCGCCCTTCCGGCCGTCAGACCGCATCACGGCCTTCACCACCCGGTGGAACGTGACCACGCCGCAGTTCGCGCGCTTCGCCGCGTCGGTCGGCCTCACCACCGGTCGCGACGTGGACTTCCTGGAGACCTCGCGCGTCTCCCGCCGGGACTGGAACGCGAGCCTCGACGTCCGCCCGACGCAGCAGATCCGCATCGGCGCGACCTACCGGAGCAGCCGCTTCACGCGCCGGAGCGACGGCGAGCGCACGCAGCTCACGCGCATCCCGCGCCTGAAGCTCGAGTATCAGGTCACGCGGTCGATCTTCCTGCGCATGGTGGCCCAGTACACGGCCACGGAGCGCACCGCCCTGCGCGATCCGCGCACGGGTAGGCTGCTGCTGAGGCGCACCGGGCCGGGGACGTACGAGCCCACCACGGCCACCGTGTCCAACGCGCTTCGCGCCGATTGGCTCTTCTCCTACCGACCGACGCCCGGGACGGTGTTCTTCCTCGGCTACGGCAACACGATGACCGAGCCCGATCCGCTCCGCTTCGATCGGCTGCGCCGCACGGACGACGCCTTCTTCGTGAAGATCAGCTACCTCTTCCGCGCCCTCGGACCGAGGTGAGGGGCGCGCCGCGCGCTCCGGCATCCGCGGTTCGGCTCGTCCGCCATCAACGGCCGACCGCGGCCATCCCCGCCTCGTTGTACCGCGCCCCGCGCACGCGCTCCACCAGCGGATCGAGCGCCTGCCGATCCTCGTCCGTCAACTCGATGCGGAGCGCCGCGAGGTTGGCATCGAGGTGCGAGCGCTTCGTGGTGCCGGGGATCGCCACCACGTGGGAGCCGCGTCCCAGCACCCACCCCAACGCGATCTGAGCGGGCGTCGCGTCGTGGCGCTTTGCGACCTCCTTCACCACCTCCACCAGCTCCAGGTTGGCCGCGAGGTTCGCCTCCTCGAAGCGCGGCTGCGCGACCTCCCGGAAGTCACCCCGGCCCGCCTCCCTCTTCTTCTCCCCCTCTCCCCAGCTCCCCGTGAGCAGGCCGCGTCCGAGCGGCGAGTAGGCCACCAACGACACCCCGAGCTCCACGCAGGTCGGGAGGATCTCCTCCTCGATCTCGCGGCTGAAGAGGGAGTACTCCGTCTGCAGCGCCGTGATCGGGTGTACGGCGTGCGCCCGGCGCAGCGTCTGGGCAGATGCCTCCGACAGACCGAGCGCGCGCACGCGCCCGTCCTCGACCAGGCGAGCCATGCCCCCCACGGTCTCCTCGATCGGCGTGCCCGGATCGACCCGGTGCAGGTAGTAGAGGTCGATGTGGTCCATGCCGAGCCGCTCGAGGCTCCCGGCCGAGGCGCGCCGCGCGTTGGCGGGCGACCCGTCCACACCGAGCCGCCTCCCGTCCGCCGCGCGCATCGGTCCGAATTTGGTGGCGATCACCAGGCCGTCGCGCCGATCGGCGAGCGCCTTCCCCACCAGCGTCTCGTTGCGGCCCATGCCGTACATCTCGGCCGTGTCGAAGTGCGTGACGCCGGCGTCCACGGCCTCGCGCAGGAGGCGGATGCCTTCCTCCTCGGGGGTGGGCGGTCCATAGAACTCGGAAAGGCCCATGCAACCAAGGCCGACCGTCGAGACCTCCAGGGCCGACCTGCCGAGGGTGCGCTTCTTCTCGATCACGGGATGCTCCTCCTCGATGGGTGGGCTTGCACCTTCGGACCGGGCGCGGAAATGCGCGCCAGCCGCCCGCGGCCGGGGCGCGCCTATCGGTAGTTCCCGAACTGCAGCTCCACCCCGTAGTCGCGGGACTTCACGAACGCCATGACCTCCTGCAGGGTGTCCCGGGACGGCGACGTCACCCGAAGTTCCTCGCCCTGGATCGACACCTGGACCTTCTTGAAGCCCTCGTCGCGGACCTCCTTCGAGATCTTCTTGGCCGTCTCCTGGTCGATGCCCTGCTTGAGCCCGAGCGCCTGGCGCGCACGGCCGAGCGAGCCCACCTCCACCTTCCCTTCGTCCAGGTTCTTCAGCGGGACGCCGCGCCGCGACAGCTTCTCCCGTAGCACACCCATGAGCGCCTTCAGCCTGTACTCGTCGTCGGCGTCCAACTTGACCACCGCTTCCTTGCGGTCGAAGTCGAGCGTGCAGCTCGTGCCCTTGAAGTCGTAGCGGGTCGCGACCTCCTTGGCGGCCATGTTGACCGCGTTGTCGACCTCCTGCATGTCGACGCCGGTGGAGATGTCGAAGGAGTTCTGTGCCATGATCCTCTCGTGCTCCGCGCCTTTGGTGGGCGGAGATGTTAGTCATTCCCGACCCGACGGGTCCAGCCCCTCCGCGCGGAAGAGCGACGCCGCCGACGCGATCTCCTCGTTCAAGCCCATGACGATCAGGGCGTCGTTCGCCTGCAAGGAGGCCTCCGCACCCGGATTGGACAGGAACGCGTCGCCCCGCCGGATCGCGACCACCGTGACGCCGAAGAGCCGACGGAGGTCCGTCTCGCCGAGCCGCTGTCCGACCAGGCTGCTTCCCGCATCGACGCGCAGGGTCGAGATCTCGATCTCGGCCAGGCGCGGCTGGAGATCGGCCAGGCTCGGACCGGGGAAGGTCGGAGCCCGCAGCATTCCGTATCCGCCCGCACGCACCTCGGCCAGGAACGCATCGATCTCCCTCTTCGGCACGAGGTAGCTGGCGAGCACGCGTGCCACGATCTCGAGCGACGTCTCGAGCTCCTCGGGGATCACCAGGTCGGCGCCCGCGAGACGGAGCGGGTCGACCTCGTGCAGGTACCTCGTTCGCGCGATGATCCGGCACGCCGGACTCAACGAGCGCGACAGCGCCGTCACGCGTCGCGTCGCGGCGGCGTCGGAGATGGCGACGATCACGACACGTGCGCGAGGTACGCCCGCGCGCTCGAGCACGGCTGCCTGCGTCGCGTCGCCGTAGTGGATCGGTACCCCGTTGGCTCGTTCGGCCCGCACCACCGCCGGGTTCATCTCGATGACCGTGAAGGGGATGCCGGCCACGGTGGCCGCGCGACCCACGTTGCCGCCGTTCACGCCGAAGCCCACCACAACCAGGTGATCCGACTGCGGAGCGGCGCCGGGTGGAGCCTCGAGCGTCGACGCGGCCATCCCGCCCACCTTGAGGCGCTCGGGCAGCGGCAGCCGGTCCAGCGCTTCCGCGAGGCGCGGCGCGGCGGCGATGAGGAACGGCGTGGCCCCGATGGAAGCCACCGCGGCCGCCAGGAACCACTGGTAGGACGCGGCGGCGATGATCCCCTCACGCAACCCACTTCCCGCGAGGATGAACGAGAACTCCCCCACCTGTGCCAACGCCATCCCCGTCAGCGCCGCGGTACGGATCGACAGGCCGACCGCGAGGGTCGCCAGGGCGGCCGCGCCCGCCTTGACCGCGAGCACCCCCACCACCAGCACCGACAGCAGCACGGGGGATTGGGCCACCAGGCGCAGGTCGAGGAGCATGCCGATGGAGACGAAGAAGAAGCTCGAGAAGAGGTCCCGGAAGGGCAGGATGTCCGCGAGGGCTTGATGGCTGTACTCGGACTCGGAGACGATCAGGCCCGCCAGGAAGGCACCCAGCGCCAGCGACAGGCCGCCGGCCGCGGCGAGCCAGGCCACCGCGAGGCACGTGGTCACCACGGCAAGCAGGAACATGTCCCGGCTGCGCGTGCCCACCACGCGCTCGAGCATGCGCGGGACGACGACGCGAGCCAGCAGCAGCACCATCGCCAGGATCGCCACGGCCTTCACGGCGAAGCCGCCGATCGCGACCGCGACGCTCCCGCCGGCGCCCGCCAGGACCGGAACCAGGAGCATCATCGGCACGATCATGAGGTCCTGGTAGACCAGCACGGCCAGGCTCGTCCGCCCGTGCGCCGCGTCCACCTCCGCGCGTTGCTGGAGGATACGCAGCACCACCGCCGTGCTGCTCAGCGACGCGATCAGTCCCAGGAAGAGCGCCTCGCGTCGCGCCATGCCCAGGGCCGCCAGCACGGCATAGACCACCCCGATCACGGCGAGCATCTGGACGGTGCCCCCCACCAGCACCGTGCGTCGGATGCGGAGGAGGTCCTTGAGTGAGAACTCGAGCCCCACCGTAAAGAGCACCAGGATGACGCCGATCTCGGCGAGCTGCTCCACCTCGTGGACGGCGCGCACGGCACCCAGGCCATGGGGTCCGAGAAGCATGCCGGTGGCCAGAAACGCGACGATGGGAGGGAGGCGCAGCCCGTGGGCGAGGTAGAGCACCACGAGCGACACGCCGAGGAGGACCACGACGTCCGTCAGGAGATTCGGTTCCATGGGGGGCGACGCTCAGGGGGTGATGCGGCGTTCCGTCGAGCGCCGGAGGTCCAGGAGGTAGAGCGCCGCGGAGCTCCGGTCCCCGCGGACGAAGGCGAGCCAGCCGCCGTCGGGTGAAGCGCACGGCGCGCGGCCCTCCGTGAGGTAGTCCTCCGCGCCGTCGGGCGTTGCCGGCGACCGCGCGAAGAGCGAATCCGCGCGCGTGTAGAAGAGCGTCGATCCGTCGTGCGACCAGGCGGGAGCGCTTCCGTCGGCGACGCGCACCGGCGCGTAGGGGTCGACACGGGCGACCCAGACCGCGGTGCGGGCGCCCTCCCCCACGGCAAAGGCCAGGCGACTCCCGTCGGGAGACCAGGCGGGTGCGTGCTGCGCGCCGGCCGGGTCGTCGCCCAGGGCGCGCGCGTCCCGGCCGTCCCCGCCCATGGTCCAGATCCGCGGCCTCCCCCCCTCCCCACGCGTCGAGACGAACGCGATACGCGCTCCCCCGTGGCCGTACGCGGGCTCCGAGTCCTCCGCGGGGTCGCGCGTGAGGTTCTCCGGACCCGTGCCGTCGGGGCGGACGCGGTAGATCTCGCCGTTGCCGTCCCGCGTGGTGGCGAACGCGAGCCATTGGCCGTCCGGCGACCACGTGGGGGAAGACGCCTCGCCGTTCGTGATCGGGATCCCCGTGGACGGCTCGGGGGCCGTGCTGTCGAAGGGGGCGAGCAGGCCGTAGATGCGCGTTCGGTCGCGACGCAGCCACGCCACCGCCAGGCGGCTGCCGTCCGCCGACCAGTCCAGGCCGACCACCGCGTCGGCCGGCGCCTCCGGGATCGACGTCGTCGGCTCCGCCTGCGGTTCGGGCGCGTCCGGCGCGCACGCGGCCGCGAGGAAGAGCGCGGCGAGCGCCGCGGTGCGCGCGCGCGTCACGGCCCCACCTCCGTGTCGTCGGAGCGTCACCCGCTCCTCCTCATCGGCTCAGTACCGCCAGCTCGTCAGGTCGGCGCCCGGCGGATGGGACTCCATCATCCGCTGGACCATGCGGGGCGCGAACATCTGGATGTAGCGGAGCCGGCTGATGGCATTGGGCTGCGTGTGGTCGCCATTCCAGCAGTGCTCCGCCCGGTCGCCGTAGTCGACCTCGCCGGCGTAGAAGGGATTCGTGGTCGACGCCAGGAACTCCTCCGCGAGGTACACGGCGTCGTTCAGGTAGTAGTTGTCCATGTCGCCCACGTAGATGTGCAGCTTGCCCGCGAGGCGGGGGCCCAGCGTAGCCCAATCGCGCCCGAGGATGTACGTCAGGTCGTAGTTCTCCCTCCAGTACGCCGCCACCTCGGGATCGATCTTCCCGGTCACCTTGTCCCAGATGCGCTGCGGGTAGCCGTCCTCGCCCACCGGCGAGAACACCGCCTCCCAGATGTCCCACTGCCCGCCCGAGCGCGTCTTCGTCCCCAGCACGAGCTCGAGCTGATTGGACTCGCGTAGCGTCCGGTCGATGTGGCCCAGCCAGTCCCGATGGCCCGGGCGGGGCGTATGCTTGAAGGGCTCGTCGAGCTCGTAGGCGTTCTCGTCCTCGTAGAGGTTCATCACCGTGTAGGCGCGGAAGTCGATCGGGTCGGGACAGGCCACCCACGCGCCGTTGAAGTCGTCCGGATAGAAGACCTGCACGGCCATGGCCTCCCACCCTCCCGTGGAGCCCCCGTACGTGAAGCGCGCCCAACCCTCGCCGATGCCCCGATAGCGGCGCTCGATCTCCGGGATCAGCTCCTGCATGATCGCGTCGCCGTACGGGCCGTTGTTCTCCGAGTTCACCGCGTAGGAGTCGTCGTAGTAGGGGGTGGCGTGCTGGATCTGGACCACCAGGTGGCGGGGGAAGTTGGCGGACGTCCAGTCGCGGTACAGCTGGTGCTGCCACTGCTGCTGGATGTGGTTGTAGCACTCCAGTCGGAAGCGCGCGCTGTACTCGCAAGGCGTGGTCGTGTCGGGCGGCTCGACGCGGAAGTCGTCGAACCCCGACGGGAAGTGCCCGTGGAAGATCGCGACCGGATAGTGCGCGTCCGGGTGCGTGTCGAAGCCCGCCGGCAGGAGCACCCACGCCGCCAGGTACGTGTCCGTGCCCCAGAAGTCGGAAAGGAGGTCTGAGCGGATGCGCACATACTTCACCCACTCGGTCTCCTTCGCGGCATAGTCCCCGACCGGCGGGATCTCCTGGTCGAGGGTGAGGCTCAGATGCTCCGACCCACCCGGTGAACCCACCGTGAACGTCACGGGCGTGCTGTAGAGGTTGCCCGGCTTGCGGGCCCACTGCTGCCCCTCGCCGTGGTCGGGCGGGAGCTTCACGGTGTGCCCGTCCGAGCGCTGGAAGGTCTCGTAGCGGTTGAGCACCGCCTGCGCCTGATAGGTGCCTGCGGGAAGGTCGCCGAGCCGCGGCACCGGGTAGCCGAAGACCGTGTCCGTGAAGGTGGCGGCCGCGCCGGGCGCCCACCCCTCCACGTCGATGCCGAACACCGGCTGCGCGCCCGGCCCGTCGGTGACGGCGAAGCGCGGCTCTCCCTCCACGGCGTTCGACAGCACGAGGATCAGGCGACCGTCCAGCGCCTCGGCGCTCGCCGACTCCGGGAAGGTGACCTCCACGGTCACGCGATCGCCTCCGGGGGTACATGCTCCGAGGGCAAGGGCTGCGGCGGTCAGGAATCGTGCGAAGGGGGTGCGACGCGGAGCCATCGGAAGCCTCGGCAGAGAGGGAGTCCGGCTCCGCAGCCTACGTCATGGCCGTCCGCGCCGCCATCCTCCGACGGCGGGGAGGCGCCGGCCGGCGTCAGGAGCCCGGCGAGGTCCCCCCGACGCGCTCGAGACGCATCTCGAGGAACGGCTCCCAGGTCGCTCCGTCCACGGAGCGCGCCCCAACCTCGTGCCATTCGTGCTCGTCGATGTCGAGCGTGAAGCGGATCCGGCCGGCGCGCGGGTCCTCGAAGCCCCACACCAGCCCACCGTCGCGGACGGTCGGCGCGTCACTCACCTCACCGCCACCCGCGCGGTAGGCGTGCATGCTGAACGCCGCGGCTCCGGCATCCCAGCTCACGACGCCCAAGGCCTGGTGCACCGCCCGCTCCGTGCCGTCGTCCAGCTTCTGCGTGCCGAGCCCCTCGAGGACCAGCACCGAGCCGCCGGCGGCCCATCGGGCCGACTCGTGCACGCTGAAGGACTGGCGGCCGTTCGGGCCCGCGTCGACCCACCCCGTGCCCTCCCACTCGCCCACCAGGGGCGCGAGCCGCCGCATCTCCTGCGCGCCGGCCGGGCCTGCCTGCCGGGCGCTCACCGGGGCCGCGCCGAGGAGCAGGGCGAGGGCGGACGACACGAAACGACGGTGGGTCGGCATGGGAGATCCTCCGGTGGGGGTCGGTTCCGAAGGTACGGCCGGCGGGCACGACCCGTCTTGAGGAAAACGGTCACGGCTCGACGTCGCGATGCTCGATGAGGCGCAGACGGCGCTCGAAGGCCGTGGGGGTGAGCCCCGTCATGCGCGCGCACTCGCGGACGAGGTGCGCCTGGTCCGCGTACCCGAAGCGCGCGGCGAGTGCCGACCACTCCCCTCCCGCCATGATCCGCTCGCCGGCCATCGTCCGGAGTCGGCGGACCCGCGCGTACTCCTTCGGGCTCAGCCCGGTGGCCGCCCTGAACCGGCGCCTCAACTGCCGGCCGCCCAGGCCCACGCGGCCCGCGACCGCGTGGATGGGACGCGTGCCCCCGGCCGCCTCGATCTCCTCCACCGCGCGCCGCACCACCGGATCGGCATCCGGCGCACGCTCGGCGCGCTCCAGGAGGCGCGCCTCGAGCGCGTCGAACGCCTCCTCCGCGTCTGCGGTGGCGGCCGCCAGCGACGACGCGCCGGGCAGGAGGTCCGCAGCGGAGCCGCCCCGGTCCCTGACGGATCGCGGATCCACCCCCAGCAGGGGGCCGAGGGCGAAGGGCCGCAGGCGCACACCGCGGAAGCGGTCGCCTTCGCGCACCGGGACGTGGATCGGGTCGATGCGTGGGCCGCTGAACGCGACCAGCACGTCTTCCCCCGAGCGCCAGCGACACACGAACGAGAGGCAGCCGTCGGGCCACACCGTGTGGCGGGCAATCGGGCTCCGCCCTCGCACCTCGAACGCCCAGTACGCCTGCGCGAAGCGCGCCAGCGCCGGCGCGGGGGCCAGCTCGACGTAGAGGAACGGAGGCGCTTCGCCCACACGCCCCTCAGCGGAAGAAGACGACGCAGCCCATCGATCCGGCCGACATCCGCTCCTCGAAGTCCGCCGTCAGTATGGCGATGCGGCTCGGACCGAGGGCCACCTGCTCGGGTCGGGTCTCGCAGTTGGACGTGCGGTCGATGGCCATCGCGGCGGTCCGGCTACCTCGGCGGCAACAGCCGCTCCGCGGCCGCCACGCGCTGGTTCACCAGCGCGATCGTGCCGAGGCTGGGCGCCTGGTCGCTACCCTGCAGGATCCTGTAGAGCGACTCGAGCTCCGCGAAGATCGTCCGCAGCCGCGGGGAATCGGCAGCCGGCTCGTTCCTCCGGTCGAGCACCTCCTTGATGTGCATGGAGAGCTCCCACTGCTGCTGGAGCGCGGCGGGCGACGTGTCGACGCGGGGATCCATCTCCACGTGCAGGGACTGGCTCGCCACCCTTCCGTCGACCCGGAGACGCACGACGTAGTCACCGGGCCGGGCGATCGGTCCGCGCGGCTCTGCGGGGGTGTAGCCCTCGATCGCCGAGATCGGATACCCGCGCCGCATCCCTATGGGCCGCTCGTAACGCAGGTCCCACACAAAGCGGTGCATACCCGGCTCCGCGGACAGTCGGCCGGGCGGGCGCACCCAGTGCGGCGGCACCTGCTGGCCCTCCAGCATGGGCTCCGGCTCGTCGTCGCTGGAGAAGACGCGCACGCTCCGGCCGTCCTCGTCCAGGATCTCGAGCGTCACGGGCCCCTTCGGAGCAGCTCCCAGCCAGTAGTAGAGGATGGCGCCGTCCGGCGGGTTCTGCCCGGCCGGCTCGTCGGGCGGTAGCGGCGTGTCCGTCCACCGGTTCCAGCGGAAACGGACGGCGTCGCCGGGCGCGAAGAGGCTTGCCGCCTGCGAGGACGTGGCGGCGTCGATCTGTCGCAGCGCGGAGATGTCGTCGAGGATCCAGAAGCCGCGGCCGTGCGTGCCGACCACCAGGTCGTTGTCCTTGATCACCAGGTCGCGGATCGACGTCGCCGGCATGTTGAGACGCAGCGACTGCCAGTCCGCCCCGTCGTCGATGCTGAACCACACCTGCCGCTCCGTGCCCGCGAACAGGAGCCCCGCGCGCACCGGGTCCTCCTTGATCGTATTCGTGATCGTGCCTTCGGCGATGCCGTTCACGATCTCCATCCAGCTCGTGCCGCCGTCGTGCGTCACGTACAGGTGCGGGCGCAGGTCGTCCACGCGGAAGGTGTTCACGGCCGCGTAGGCCGTGAGCGTGTCCGTGTGCGACGCGTCCATGATCGAGACCTTGCTCCAGGCGCGGTCGCGGATCTGGCCTGGCGTCACGTCCTTCCACGTCCTGCCGCCGTCGCGCGTCAGCTGGATCAGGCCGTCGTCCGTGCCCACCCAGATCCAATCACCGTTCACGTAGGACGGGGCCACCGTGTAGATCACCCCACGGTGGTGGCGCGTCGCGTCGGGGGCGTCCTTCCAGGGCTCGATGCTCGCCGGCATCAACGAGTCCGTTCGCGTCAGGTCGGGGGAGATCTGCTCCCACGTGCGCGCCCCGTCCGTCGTCTTCCACAGCGTGTTGGCCGCGTAGTACATCGTGTGCGGGTCGGTCGGTGCGAAGAGCACCGGCTGTGTGCGCACGGTGAAGTAGTCGTCGGTGCGCAGGGGGCGGGGGCCCACGTTCTGGACGTCGCCGGTGCGCCGGTCGAAGCGGGTGACCTTCCCCCCGTAGACGATGTCCGGGTCGAGCGGATCGGGCGCGACGTAGCCGTACTCCTCCACGCCCACCGGATGCCAGTCATGGAAGGTGATCTGGCCGTCGTCGCTCCGGCTCAGCACGCAGGCGGACCCGCTCTCCTGCTGTCCGCCGCACACCCGGTACGGGAAGGCGTTGTCCGTGCTGACGTGGTAGAACTGCGCCGTCGGCTGGTTGTACCACGAGCCGAACGTCTCGCCGCCGTTCACGGTGATCACCACGCCCTGGTCGGCGGCGAGCGCGATCACGCGTGGGTTGGTCGGATCGATCCACACGCGCTGGTAGTCGTCACCGCCCGGGGCGCCGCGGAACGCCTCGAAGGTGTTCCCCCCGTCCGTGGACTTCCACGTCACCACGTTCGCGACGTAGAGGATGTCCGGATCGGTCGGGTCGACCCTCACCTCGTGGAAGTCGCCCTCGCGGCCCCACAGGCGCGAATCCGTGTTGATGCGGCGGAACGTCTCCCCCGCGTCGTCGCTCCGGTACACACCGCCCCGCTCCGAGGGCGTGGCGGCGATCGCGTAGATGCGCGTCGGGTCGCTCGGCGCGATGCCGATGCCCACGCGCCCCAGCCCCTCCTCCCCCGTGGGGAGGCCGGTCCCGATCCGCCGCCACGTGGTACCGCCGTCCGTGGACTTGAAAACGCCGCTCCCCGGCCCCGTGAACTTCCCGTTCTCCCACGGGCCCTCCTGCGCCTCCCACAGGTCGGCATAGACCACGTCCGGGTTCCTCGGATCCAGCGCCACGTCGGCCGCGCCTACGGTCGGGCCGCGGTAGAGGACCTTCTCGTACGTGCGCCCCCCGTCCGTGGAGCGGAAGACGCCCCGCTCCTCGTTCGGACCATACGGGTGGCCCAGCACGGCCACGAAGATGCGGTCCGGATCGCGCGGATCCACCTCGATCTGCGGGATCTGCTGGCCGTCGCGCAGCCCCAGGTGCGTCCACGTCTCCCCCGCGTCCGGGGAACGGTAGATGCCGTCGCCCGTGGTGAGGTCGGGGCGCTGCATCCCCTCCCCGCTCCCCACGTAGATCACGTCCGGATCGGAGGGCGCAACGGCGATCGCACCGATCGAGCCGGTGGGCTGGTCGTCGAAGATCGGCGTCCACACCCGCCCGTAGTCCGTGGTCTTCCACACGCCCCCGTTCACGAAGCCCACGTAGAACAGCCCCGGCCGCTCGGGCACGCCCACCACGGCCTTCGTGCGCCCGCCGCGGTGCGGTCCGATCGAGCGCCAGACCAGCCCTTGCGTGAGCGCGGGGTCGACCGCCTGGGCGTGGGCGGTGGCGGGGAGGGAGAGGGAGATCGAGCAGGCCACCCCGAGGAGGATGGCCGGGGTGCGAAGGTCGAGCCGGACGTTCATGGGGTCCCCGGGCGAAGCACGGTGTCGCGGAGGGTCGTCCCGGCAACTTCGGACGCCCCGGGAGTCCGGGCAAGCAGGGGAAGGAGGGCCGAAACCCACCACCTGGAGCTCGAGCTCCAGGCCTGGCTCGCCGACGAGACCGACGCCGTTCGGATCAGAGCGACAGGAGGAGTGCCCCCACGACGAGCGCGGCCGCCAGGCTCTTCCCCGTCACGCCCATGGCCTGGGCTCGCACCGCCGCGCGCTCGTGCGGGTCGGTGATGGGCTCCAGGCCCTGCCCGAGGTCACGCAGACCGCGCGAAGCGAGCCCCACTCAGGTCTTCTCGCGGGCCTGGATCAGCCCCTGGAAGCCGCCGAAGAGGAGCGGAAGCACGAGCACGGCCCGGAGCGACGTAGCCACGCCGAGCGCCGCCGTGCCCACGCCCGCCACCACCGCGACCGCGAGGGCGGCAACCCCGAGGCGGGACCGCAGCCGGCGTTGAGCCGGACCGATGTTGACGACGCACGCCTCCATCAATAGCGCCAGCTCGAGAGGTCGGCGCCCGGCGGGTGGTTCTTCATCATCCGGTCGACCATGCGGGGCGCGAACATCTGGATGTAGCGCAGCCGGGAGAGCGCGTTCGGACGGGTGTGGTCTCCGTTCCAGCAGTGCTCCGCCCGGTCGCCGAAGTCCACCTCACCGTCGTAGTAGGGGTCGGTCGTGGACTCCAGGAAGTCCTGGGCCAGGTAGGCTGCGTCGTTGAGGTAGAGGTTGTCCATGTCCCCGGCGTAGATGTGCAGCTTGCCCACGAGCTTCGGCCCGAGCGACTTCCAGTCACGTTGCAGGATGTGCACCAGGTCGTAGTTGTCCTGCCAGTAGGCCGCCACCGTCGGGTCGATCCCGCCGGTCATCTTGTCCCAGATGCGCGCCGGGTAGCCGAGCGAGTCCGTCGGCGAGAACGTGGCCTCCCAGATGTCCCACTGCCCGCCCGAGCGCGAATGGGTGCCCACCACCAGCTCCCACTGGTTGGCCTCCTCGACCGTCGCGCTGATGTGCCCGAGCCAGTCGCGTGCGGCCGGGCGCGGGGTGCGCTTGAAGGGCTCGTCCAGGTGGTAGGCGTTCCGGTCCTCGTAGACGTTCACGGTGCCGTAGGCACGGAAGTCGATCGGGTCGGGACAAGCGATCCAGGCGCCGTTGAAGTCGTCCGGGTAGAACACCTGCACGGCCATGGCCTCCCACCCGCCCGTGGAGCCTCCGTACGTGAAGCGCGCCCACCCCTCGCCGATGCCCCGGTAGCGGCGCTCGATCTCCGGGATCAGCTCCTGCATGATCGCGTCGCCCCACGGGCCCTGCGCCGCCGAGTTCACGGCGTAGGAGTCGTCGTAGTACTGCGTCGGGTGCTGGATCTCGACGACCAGGTGTCGCGGGAAGCCCGGCGACGTCCAGTCCTTGTAGACCTGGTAGTTCCCCTGATCGAGCGTGTGGTTGTAACAGTCCACCCGGAAGCGCTCGGAGTATACGCACGGCGTGGTGGTGTCGGCGGGCTCGGTGCGCCACGCGTCGAAGAAGGAGGGGAAGTGCCCGTGGAAGATCGCCAGCGGGTAGCGCGCCTCCGGGTGCTCGTCGAAGCCGGCGGGCAGCAGCACCCATGCGCCCACGTACATGTCCGTTCCCCAGAAGTCGGACAGGAGATCCGAGCGGATACGGACGTACTTCACCCACTTCGTCTCCTTGGCGGCGAAGTCCGCCACCGGGGCGATGGTGTGGTCGAGGACCAGGTCGAGGCGGTTCTCCGTATCCGGCCCGCCGACGGTGAACGTCACCGGCGTGCTGTAGAGGTTGCCCGGCTTGCTCGCGAACTGCTGCCCCTCGCCGCGGTCGGGCGGCAGCTTCACGATCTTCCCGTCCGCGCGATGGAACGTCTCGTAACGGTTCAGGAGAGCCTGCGCGCGGTACGTGCCCGCCGGGAGGTCCCCGAGACGGTGCACCGGAAATCCGAAGACCGAGTCCGCGAAGGTGGCCGTGACCCCCGCAGCCCAACCGTCCACGTCCACGCCGAAGATCGGCTGCGCCCCGACCCCGTACGTGACCTGCGTGCGCGGCTCCCCTTCCGGATTCGTCGACAGGAGGAGAAGGAGCCGCCCGTCGAGCGGGCCCGTGCTCGACGTGTCCGGATACGTCACCTCCACGGTGATGCGGTCCGCGGGCGGCGCACAGGCGGCCACGGCGAGCGCGGTGGCGAGCGCGAGGGCGGCATGTCGAGTGTTCATGGGCTCCTCGGGGCGTGAGGACGTCGGCGGGGTCGATTCCGGGCAACTTGCGTCGGGGACCCCCTTCGGCAACAGTGGAAAGAGCGTCCCGATGCACCCGCCCCTGCAGGAGAGAGCGCATGAAACGCGTCATCGTGGTGGCCCTCGCCGTGCTCGGCGTCTGGGCGTGCGGACGCACCGCAGGGGAAGGCGCGGCGACCGCCAAGGTGGACCGGGACACGCTGACGCGACGTCAGAAGGATTCGATCCTCTCGACGATGCCGCTTCCCGGGGCGTCGAAGATCGGCGACGCACAGCGCGCGGTCGACAAGATCAACGCCAACACGCACCGCCTCGATACGATCCACTGAGCGCGGACCGCGCCGCCGCTACCGGTCTCCGCCCAGCAGCCCTCCCAGGATGTTCGCGCCCAGGCCGGCCACGCCGGGCTTCTCGCCCACGTGGCGCTGGATCCCCACCCGCGACGCCTGTACGATCCGGTCGGCCAGCCGCGAGAAGGGGAGGCTCTGCAGGTAGACCACGCCCGGGCCGGTGAGCGTCGCCACGAAGATACCCTCGCCGCCGAAGAGCGCGTTCTTGAAGCCGCCCACGAGCTGGATGTCGTAGTCCACGGCGCGCGAGAAGCCGACGATGCACCCCGTGTCGACGCCCAGCCGCTCGCCCGGCTTCAGGCGCTTCTCGATCAGGCGATCCTCCATGTACATCATCGCGCCGGCCTCGGCGCGCACGCCCTCCCCGGGGTCGAGGGCGATCTCCACGAGCTGCATGTCGTCGCCGAAGATCTCGTAGTCGATGATGTCAGCCACTGGTAAGCTCCCCCTTCTCCTTCTTCCTGTCGCCCGTGAGGAGCCGGTCGGTGAAGTCCTGGCGCTCCTCGATGAGCTGCAACCGGGCGTTCATGGTCTCGACCAGGTCCCGGATCTGGGCCACGTCGTTCTCGAGCCCCGACTGCTTGTCGCGTGTGTACAGCTCCAGCAGGTCGCTGATGCGCTTCGCGATCGGGCGCAGCACGGCCACGCCGCCGACCGTGAGGATGAGCACGACGGCCACGATCATCGGTGCGACGTTGTCCCAGTCGATCATAGGGTTCTCGCCTTGCGGGTTGCGGGGTCCGCCAACCGGTCGGTGCCCCGTGTGCCAGCGCGGGGGAATACTCCACAACCTACGGTGGGACGCAATCGGAAGCTTCACTGCCTTGCAGCCGCCGACGGGCCGCCCTAGCCTGCGTCCCGCCTGCGGGGGCCCGGCCCCCGCCCCCCGGGACACGCGACAGAGAGAGGAGCCAGATGAACGCGCAGGAGCTGCTGGGCGAGGCGAAGGGCATCCAGGGGTGGATCGTGGAGCTGCGCCGTCGCCTGCACCGACACCCCGAGCTCATGTACGAGGAGGTGGAGACCAGCCGCCTCGTGCGCGAGTCGCTCGACCAGCTCGGCATCTCCTACCGGTGGCCTGTCGCGGAGACCGGCGTGGTGGCGACGCTCGGCACCGGAGAGGGGCCCTGCGTCGCGCTGCGGGCCGACATGGACGCGCTGCCCATCCACGAGGAGGCCGACGTCGACTTCCGGAGCGAGGTCGACGGGAAGATGCACGCCTGCGGCCACGACTGTCACACGGCGATGCTGCTCGGCGCGGCCAAGCTGCTGAAGGGGCGCGAGGGCGATCTGCGTGGCACCGTTAAGCTCTTCTTCCAGCCGGCCGAGGAGGGCGGCGCCGGAGGCGACCGCATGTGCAAGGAAGGGGCGCTCGAGAACCCCACCGTGCAGCGCGCCTTCGGCATCCACGTGTGGCCCTTCGCGCCGTCCGGGACGCTGTCCGGCCGCACCGGGACGTTCCTCGCCGCCGCCGGGTGCGTGCGCATCAAGGTGACGGGACGGGGCGGCCACGCCGCCGCACCGCACCTCAACGTCGATCCCGTGGTCACGGCCGCGAAGATCGTGACCGAGCTCCAGACCATCGTGTCGCGAGAGCTCGACCCGCTCGGCGCCGGCGTGGTGAGCATCACCACGATGCGCGGCGGCGAGGCGTTCAACGTCATCCCCCAGGAGGTCGACCTCACCGGCACGCTGCGGGCGCTCACCATGGACGACCTGCGCTGGCTGCAGGAGCGCGTGTCGGAGATCGCCGGCCACGTGGCGGCCGCCAACCGCTGCACGGCCACGGTCGACTTCCCCGGCCACGACTATCCGCCCACCACGAACGACGAGCACTGCTGGGGTCTCGCCCGGGAGATCGGCGCCGAGCTGCTCGGCGCCGACGCCGTGCTGGAAGCGCCCCCGATGATGGGCGGTGAGGACTTCGCGTACTACCTGCAGCACGTGCCCGGGGTGTTCGTCGGGCTCGGGATGAGGAATGAGGCGATCGGATCGACGTGGGTCGTCCACCATCCCTGCTTCAAGATGGACGAGGACACGCTGCCGACCGGCACGGCGCTGCACGTGGCCTTCGCGCTCAGGTCGCTGGAGGAGCTGGGGAAGCGCTGAGGCCGCCCCGAGGCGGTGGTCGTCGGCCTCAGTCCCCGCTCTTTGCCTTCCCCCACCGCTCCATGTAGCGCACCAGTCGTACCTTCCGCCTCGTCGACACCGAGCTCATCGAGCGCACCTTCCCGTACACCTCGCGCTCCGGCCACCCACGGTCGAAACGGCCCAGCACCCAGAAGATCCCGCTGACGGAGTTCGGATCCCGCCCGTCGACGGCGTAGCGGTTGTTGAGGTCGGTCATGATGCGCAGCGCGTCGCGGGGGTGCTCCGTCCACTCGAGGATCTTCTTGCCCCAGAGCATCCGCAGGTAGTTGTGGATGACGCCGTCCGTCCGGAGCTGACGCTGGGCGGCGTTCCACAGTTCGTCGTGCGTCTCCGCGTCGCGGAACTGCTCGTACGTGTAGGCGTGCTCCCGGGCGTCCGCGGCGTGCTCGGCGAGCGTCTCCCGCGCCCACGCGGGAAGGGTGTCGTATTCCTCGTGGTCGGGTACGTGCCAGCATTGGACGAAGCCGATCTCCCGCCACGTGACCAGCTCGTCGAGGAAGGCCTCCGCGGACGGTCCCACGCCCCACCACCCCTCCCGCTTCCCGTCGGCCCGGGTGGCCAGCCTCGCCGGGCTCCAACCCTCGCGCTCCAACACCGCGTGGACGGCCTCGTGGGCGGAGAGATGCCCCCAGTGCAGGTAGGGGCTCAACCCGCTGGCGGCGTCCGAGTCGGGATGGTTCCGCTCCTCACCGTACCGAGGCAGGCCGTCGTCCAGGAAGGCATGGAGCCGTGCCCGGGCCGCCACCGGCCCGGCAGGCAGGGAGACCGGCGGCACGTCGTGATCGATGGAAAGCCGTCCGAGCGCCCCCTCGTCGCCGTTCAGGAGCGCGTCGGGAGCCGCGGGCCAGCGTGCTCCCACGCCCGCGGGGATCCCGTCCGAGGCGGGGAATCCGTCCTCCTCCAGCGGTGACGCGGCCGGTGCTTCGACCAGATGGCCGCCGAGGTTCTTCTGCAGGAACCGGCGGAAGTGGTACGCCGCCGTGAAGGCCCTCGGAGCGGCGGCGAGCGGCAGCAAGCCGTTCGAGTCCACGGCCTCGAGGCGGACCCCAAGGCGCGCCGCCACCGCGCGCTGCATCCGCGCGATGAAGAAGGTGGGATACAGGTCCGTGACCACGACGCAGGCTTCGCGGGAGAGCGCTTCGACGAGCCCGCTCCCGGCGCCCTCTTCGGGCTCCACATAGGGGTGGTATGCCACGTCGCCTCCCCGCGCGCGTCGCGCGTTGTCGCGCATCCCCGCGATCGCGAAGGCGTGGTGGCGGTCCGAGGCCCACGGATACCCGGCGCGCAGGGCCTCCAGGACGATCAGCGGGCGCTGGAGGGCGCGCGCGTGGTCGAGGGCTCGGTCGAGCGCGAAGTTCCACCCCAGCCGGCGGCTCGTGACCATCCAATAGAGGACGTGCTCGCCGTCCTTGCGGAGCGGGGCGCCGTTCAGGGGGTGGACCCGGAGGGCGGGGACGGAAGCCATGGGGGCGCGCGTGCCCGATCGATCATCGGTCACTCCACCGGCTCCCGACCTGGGTCCTCCGGGCACTACAGGGTGGGGCTCATCCACTCCGCGCCTTCCACGCCGCCAGGATGCGGGCCTCCTTTTCCGGTGCGAGGCCGGTCCGGAGGGCCGGCGCGTCGGGGCCGCGAGCCTTCCACCACGCGAGCGTGTCGCGGGCGGTGTCGGCCAGCGGACGGAACTCGAGCCCGGCCGCGATCGCCTTCGAGCAGTCCCAGTCCATGAACCCGCGGGTGTCCGGACCCGGGTAGACCCACACGGGCATCTCCATCCACGCGCCCACCTCCTGTTCGCGCAGGAAGTCGGCGGCCACCCAGGTGAGCGAGGCGTCCGACGGGGTCACGGCCCGGATGCCGTCGAGCATCTCGGCCATCGTCATCGGGGCGCGCGGTCCCACGGCGTTGTACGTGCCCGACGCCTGCTCCTCCACCAGGTGCACCAGGAACCGGCCCAGGTCGCGGACGTCCACGATCTGCACCCGATCCGTGCCGTCGCCCGGGGCCAGGACTTCGCCGCCACGGTCGATGCGCACCGGCCAGTACGTGAAGCGGTCGCTTCTGTCCCTGGGGCCCACGATCAGGCCCGGGCGCACGACCAACCCCCGCTCGCCGAAGGTGGCGTGCACGATGCGCTCGGCCTCCGCCTTGTTCGGCCCGAACGCCTCGCCCATGCCGGCGTTTCTCCGGACCACGTCCTCGTAGTCGGCGGTGCTGAAGACAGGACCATCCTCCTTCTGCCCCAGCGTGCTGTTGTCGGTGTGCGCCGAGATGCTCGAGACGAACAGATAGCGTCCCACCGAGTCCTTCAGCGCGGCCGAGGAGTCACGCACCCAAGTCGCCACGTTGGCGGAGGTGTCGAGCACCGCGTCCCATGTCCGCCCCTGCAGTGCCGCCAGGTCTCCTTCCGCGCGGTCCCCCACCAGCTTCTCGGTGTCGGGGAAGAGCTGCGGGTTCGTGCGGCCGCGGTTGAACAGCGTCACCGAGTGGCCGCGCGCGAGGGCGTACTCCACCTCTGCCGGGCCGAGGAAACCGGTGCCGCCGAGCATCAGAATGCTCAGGGCGCGGGGAGCGCGCGCGACCGTCCCCCCCTCCGCGTCCGATGCAGACCGGGCTGCCGGCGCGTCGCCGGAAACGTCCGGTCGGCAGCCCAGGCTCAGCCCCAGACCCGCCGCGGCCGAGGCCGCGAGGAACTCACGTCTACTCTTCATCGTTCAGATCCTCTTGGGCGATCGCCCCGGTTGAGCCGACAGGAGTCACGTGCACATCATGGCACGGCGGGACGCCGCTGACCACATTCCGGCCTCCTTCTCCCGGTGGATCGACGAATCCCTCACTCGCGGAAGCCGACGTGCCCCTCACCTACGCCTACGAACGTGACCCCAGGCTCACGCGCCTCGACACGGAGGTAGTCATGGTCGGGGAGCAGGAGGGCCGCCCCTTCGTGGTCCTGGCCGACACCCTCCTCTTCCCCGAAGGGGGCGGCCAGCCGTCGGATCGGGGAACCGTGGGAGACGTCCCGGTCGTCGACGTCCGCAAGGTGGACGGCGTGATCCGCCACTTCCTGGCGGGCCCTCCTCCTTCGGGCCGGGTGAGCGTGGCGCTGGACTGGGCTCGCCGCTTCGACCACATGCAGCAGCACACCGCCCAGCATCTTCTCACGGCCGTCGCCGACCAGCGCTTCGGGTGGCACACCACGGCCTTCCACCTCGGGGAACGGACGTCCGACATCGAGCTGGACACGGCCGACCTCGATGCCCCGCGGGTGGCCGAGCTGGAGGAGGCCGTGGCCGCGGAGATCCGCGCGGCCAGGCCCGTCACGGCCCGCCGCGTGAGCCCGGAGGAGTACGCCGGCCTCCCCGTCCGGTCGCGGGGCCTGCCCGAGGGGCACCACGGCGACGTCCGGCTCGTCGAGATCGAGGGGATCGATCTGAACACCTGCGGCGGGACGCATTGCGCCTCCACGGCCGAGATCGAGGCGCTCAAGCTGCTCGGTACCGAGAGCATGCGCGGCGGCACGCGCCTCCACTGGGCGGCCGGCAGGCGGCTCCGCGAGCTGCACGACGTCCACCATCGCAGGAACGCCCGGCTCCGCGAGGTCCTCGGCACGTCGGACGAGGCGCTGCTGGCCAGGCTCGAGGCGAAGCTCTTGCGGCTGAAGGACGCCGAGCGCGCGCTCCGCGGGCTTCACGAGGAGCTCGCCGACGCCTCGGCGGCCGCGCTGGCGTCCGGGCCCGGACGCCTCCTGGTCGCTCACTGGTCCGAGCGCGACCTCCCGTTCCTGCAACGCGTCGCCCGCGAGGTCGGCCGTCGGGCGCCCGATCGTGTCGTCTTCCTCACCGCAGGCGAGGGGGAGGAGGGCGCGTTCCTCCTCGCCGCCGGCGAAGAAGCCGGACTCGACGTGGCGGAGGCGGGTCGCCGGGTGGCCGAGCTGCTGGAGGGACGCGGGGGCGGATCCGGCCGCGTGTTCCAGGGGAAGGCCGCTCGACTCTCGCGACGCGCGGACGCCGCGCGGGCCATCGAGACGCTTCCCTAGCGCGCGGGAGTCCCCGGCCTTCTAGCGCCCGGCCGATCCCGAATCCTCCACCACGGACTTCTTCAGGAACGGCACCCCGTCCGTCATCCACTTCGGCGCCAGCGCGCCCTTGAGCCAGTGGTCGAAGAACTCGAAGAAGCGCACCGTGAAGTCCTTCCTGTTCCCCAGCTTGGCCAGGTGGTGCCCCTCTCCCGGATAGGCCAGCAGGATGGCGTCCTTCCCGTTGAAGCGGAGCGCGTTGAAGAACTTGAGGCTCTCGTTGAACGCCACCGTCGGATCCGCCGTGCCGTGCATGATGAGGATGGGCTGCGTCGCCTCGGCGGCGTGCGTCAGCGCGGACTCCTCGCGGTACACGTCCGGCTTCTCCCAGGGCGACGCGCCCCAGCGGCCCTGCCCGTAGATGTAGTACTGGTTGCCGTTCTGGCCCGAGCCTCCGCTGTTCTGGTACGACCAGCCCCACTCCTGGCTGAAGTCGGTGTAGAGGTCCGTGACGCCCGAGCCCTCACCCACCGCCGCGAAGAGCCGGGACTTCGTGCCGATGTAGGCCGCCCCCTCCCCGCCATAGCTGTGGCCGTGGAGGCCGATGTGCTCCGGGTCGACGTAGCCCATCTCGATGGCCTTCCGCGTGGCCGCTTCCACGCAGTCCAACTGGTCGTCGTGGGACGAACCCGTGTTGTACCAGATGTCGGGGATCACCACGACGTAGCCGCGGCTCACGGCCTCGATGGTCGGGCGGCCCATGCTGACGAACAGCTCGGGCATCGGGTAGCGGTTCTGGATCTGGGTCTGCTTCTCGTAGAAGGTGACGAGCGCCGGCCGCTTCTCGCCGGCCCGGTAGTCGTCGGGCAGCCAGATCAGACCCTGGAGCGGGTGGCCGTAGCGGTCGGTGAAGTCGAAGAGGACGGAGTGGCCCCAGCGGTATTCGGCGTGTTGCGGGTTCGCATCCGTGACGCGCTTCGCGCTTCCGAAGTCCGGCCCCGAGACGCGCAGATCCGGCGACTCGGTGAACGTCTGCCGCGTGAAGAGGAAGCGGTCGGCCTTGGCGGCCTTGTCCGGGGTGGCGTACATCGCGTCATCGTAGACCACCTCGTCGAGCCGACCCTTCGCCAGCCGATAGAAGCCCCCCTTCTTCGTCAGCTCGCCGAACGCGGACAGCGTCACCGGCCGGGACAGGTCGTATTCGCGCCCCGTGCGCGCGCGTCGGCTCGCCATCGGGTCGATCGGCTCCGGGCGCACCAGCCGCAGAGCCGTCCGGTTCTTCGCGCCGAAGCCGTCCGTGACGTTCCGCGCGGCCGTGCTGCCATCGAGCGGGAGCGTCCACAGGTCGTAGCGGTCCTCGACGATGATGCTCCTGCCGTCGCTCGTGAAGCCCTCGACGCCCCACGGCGGCCTGGGTCCCGGATGGTCGTACGTGGTGTCCGTGAGCGCGGGCGCACCGGCGCCCAGCGTGATCGTCGTGCCTTGGTCGAGGTCGTACGCCTGGAACACTTCGTCCTGCCAGGTGAGGTACTTCCGGCCGTCCGGCGAGATGCCGAACGCGGACCCCTGGGTGAGGTGCCCCCGGAACATGAGCGTGCGGGCGCCGGTCGCCGTATTCACGCGGTAGAAGTCCGCGCGGTCGGGCTTCCAGTCGGAGATGTAGGCGCGGTCGTCGCGCCCCACGGCCCACCGCCCGTCCGTCGAGATCTCCAGGTCTCGCATCGTGGAGTCGGTGAGGGCCACGTAGGCCCCGCGGGCGACGTCGAACGCCTGTGTATAGGTGAAGTTCCGGTCGCGCGCCGCGCGGGCCATCTGCTCCGACTGGATGTTGCGGTCCGCGGTCCGCCAGATGTCCACGTCGGTGGTGGAATCCGAGCTCTCCACCCGAACCGTGTCGCCGGCGGGGGTCTGCGGCATGGCCCCGAGGAACACCCGCGCGCCGTCCTCGCTCCAGCTCAGCGCCGCCCGCTCGCTGATCACCCAACCGCCGGGAAAGCCCGACGTCGTGGTGTCCAGCGTCACCGGCGCGCGCTTCGCGTCCTCCAGGGCGGTGCGCACGTCCGGCACCACCAGGAGCACGTTGTCGCGCTCCCTCATCTTCGGGACTTCCCGGCCCTTGAGCGCCGCCACCCCCGTGCCGGCGTCGTTCCAGGCCAGGCGGGCGTAGGTGCGTGCGTCGTTGTCCAGGGCGCGCGTGCTGCCCGAGGCGAGGTCGATCACGAACAGCCCGTTCCCGTCGCGCGCCTCGGCGTCGACGGTGTAGGCGAGCAGGTCGCCCGACCGGTTGAACCCGGCGTCGCCCGCGCTCCCCAGGAGCAGGCTGCGCCCCGTGGTCAGGTCGTAGAGGATGGCGTCGGAGCCCCGAGCGGGGGCCTCGGCGCCGCCACCACCCCGTCCGCCCCCGAAGCCGCCGCGCCCGGACCCACCCGCGCCGGCCGCCGGTCGGTCGCGAACGAGCACGTGCGTCGACGTCCGGTTGAACGTCGCGGACCGCATGTCGTGCCAAGTTTGCGTCTTGCCGGTAGCCAGCTCCCGCAGCTCCACGCGGTGCAGCGTGGAGGAGCCCGAGCCGCGCCCGCGGCCTCCCGTGGCTCCCGACGCCTCCGACTCCCCGGCGTCCCCACTTCCGCGGCCGCTCCGCGGCGGCATCGAATCCACCTGGTAGGCGATCCAGCGCGCGTCGGGAGAGAAGCTGCCGCCCGACGCGCCCGCGATGGCCACGTCCACGTTCGTGTCGAGGTTCAGGACGTGCAGCTCGGGCTTCTCGTCCTTGTCGGCGACGTTGGTGAAGCGGTAGACGTACGTCACCCAGCGCCCGTCGCTGGAGATGGTCTCGTCTCCGATGGTCCGCCAGCGCGCATAGTCGTCCGGCGTGAGGACCTTCCCGGCCGAGTCGGGGCGGGACGGGGCGCCCCGGGGCGTCGGGCCCGCGGTCGCGTGCGCCGGCGTGGACGACGCGGTGGTCGGCAGGAGGATGAAGGCCGCGAGGATCGCGGAAACGGTGGGGAAGCGCGGGCGCGCGCAGCGTCGGCGGGTGCGGAAGATGGCGATCGTGGACACGGTCCGGCTCTCGTGGTCAGGGGAGCCGTCAAGATACGAGCGGGTCGGGCCGGGGGCGACGGGCCGGGTGTCACACCCCCGTCGACGGAGATCCCGAGGGCCGTGCCCGACGCGGGCGGCCGACAACCACGCGGTAGCCCAGGTCCAGCTCCTCGGCCGGCAGCGTCGCGCCGTACCGCGCCTCCCACGTACCGGCCTCCAGATCCCGCTCGAGCCGCCGCAACGGCGACAGGTCGCGACAACGAGCGAAGCTGGAGATGCCGCCCCGGACGCTCGCGTCGAGGTACGCGCCCGGTCGACGCCAATACGCACCCAGGAAGCCGTCCTGGCAGTCGTGGGGGATCGGAAGCGCGATCACCTTCGCGTCCTGCAGGTGCGCGGAGAGGGATGCGAGGGTCGGGAATCTCCCACGATCCGTTGCGACGAATTCCGGGAAGTAGTCCGCGGTGAGCCAGAACCCCGTGCTCTCCGGGTCCCAGGTGACGATCACCACCCGCTCCCGCGCCACGCGGCACAGCTCGGCCAGTCCCGCATCCTGGTTCGCCCAATGATGGACCGTGAGAACGGCGAGCGAGGCGGAGACCGAGCCATCGCGGAGGGGGAGCGCCCCCGCCGCGGCCCGCACCGCGAAGGCTCCCGCCTGCGGCCTCTCCCGGAGCATCGTGATCGAGGGCTCGACCGCCACGACGAGCCGGTCCCTGGGCTCGTACGACCCCGTTCCCGCGCCGACGTTGGCGACGCTGTCCCCATCGCCCAGAGCGTCGAGGATCACGCGTGCCAGGCGTGGATCCTCTCGTCGCACTCTGCGATAGGCGGCACCGATGTGCTCGTAGATGGGCTTCACCCTCGGCAGGTGGCTCCGCCTCACTTCCCGAACGCGCACAACGTGAGGAGCCAGCGCGCTTCCCGTTCCAGGTCCTCCAGGGATCGGTAGCCCATCGTGCGGATGGGTCTCCCTTCCAGAAGAACCCGCGTCCCGTGATTCGTCCCGGCTTCCGGTGCAGCTTGAACGAGGTCGCCGATCAGGAGCTTCAGGTTCCCCTGAGCCTGGTAGAGCATGCGCGGCCCCAGGCACGAGAAGTCGAAGCGCGAGCTGTCGATCTGCAACCGCCTGGAGGGGTCCTCGTAGTACAGGTCCGCATAGAAGGCGAGGCTTTGCTCTTCATGCTTCTTCTCCACCGACCGCTTCCGGCCTCCGATCTTGATGGGCAGCCCCGTGGTCATCATGATGGCCGTGCTCGCGAGCTTCTGGCCTCCACTGGGCCCTTTCTTCTCGGTCCTGGTCGTCGTCGTGTTGACCGTGATGCCGGCCACCGCGATGAGCACGGGTTGAGCGGCCGGCAGCGCATCGAGCGTCCCGGCAGGTTCCACCGCGGGAAGTGCGGCCAACGCGGCCGTCGGGCCCACACCGCACGCGACACCCGATGACCGCAGGGCCTCCGCGAGTGCCCTCGCCTCCGGCTCCGACAGATCCTCCGCCACGATCCCCCACGCAGCCTTCGCGGCAAGCACCTGATCCTGAACCGGCGTCTCGCGAGCTGCGGCCAGTGCCTTGGCGAGCACCATCGGGTCGTACGACGCGCGGTCGCGCAGAATGAGGGCGAAGCGGGCGGTCTCGTTCACGGCATGCAAGTCCCTGTGTGTGCGACCTGGGTAGCCGGCCGCGGGTGCACCCA
The DNA here is from genome assembly GCA_963823035.1 of uncultured Gemmatimonadales bacterium. GTDB lineage: Bacteria > Gemmatimonadota > Gemmatimonadetes > Longimicrobiales > Gaopeijiaceae > SZUA-318. The sequence continues at coordinate 376,033 of CAWGKG010000004.1, read as the reverse complement.
CGTCAAACAGGGCGGGTGGGGATGGGACGTCAACCTGAAGCCGATGCCCCGGTAGCTCTCAGATCTTCGATCGATGCCATGGCGTGATGACCGACGGACGACAGGACTGGGCTGCCGGAGCCCGCCTCAGTCGTCCTTCAGGATCCTCTTCGGCGGATCGTCGAGGTCGTCGAACTGCCCGTCCCGCACCGCCCTGAGGAAGAGGAACAGGAACACGCCGGCGAGCGCGACCGCAACGGGCACCAGGAAGAAGATCGAGTTCATGCCGCCACGTTCTCCTCGGCGCGGCGCACGCCGGCCTCGACGCGCGACGCGCCCCACACCACGAGCGCGCTGGACAGGGGCATCAGGACGGCGGCCACCAGGGGGTTCACCCACCCGGCCGCCGCCGCGGTGACGGCCGTGACGTTGTACACCAGCGAGCGGATCTGATTCCAGCGGATCGCCTTCAGGCAGGCGCGGCTGGCGTGGATGCCCGTGGACAGCGGCAGGAGCGAGCCGGCCACCAGGACGCCGTCGGCCGTGAGGATGCTGGACGCCGCGCCGCTCCCCATCGCGACGCCGACGTCGGCCACGGCCAGCGCGGGGCCGTCGTTGAGGCCGTCGCCGGCGAACAGCACCCTTCTTCCCTCGTCGCGGCGGGCCCGCACCCAGGCGGCCTTCTCCTCCGGGCCGACGCGCGTGTGCACGTCCTCGATCCCTGCGCCCGCTGCGATGCGGGCGGCGGCTTCCGAGTGGTCGCCGGTCAGGAGCGCCACGTCCACACCCAACGCCTGCAGACGCGCCACGGCCTCCTCGGAATCGGGCCGCACGGAGTCGCCGAGACGGATGAGGCCGCGGTGGCCGTCCTCCCCCTCGAGCACCACCACCCCCGCCCCACCGCTCCGGATCCGCCAAACGCGTCCGTCGACCTTCCCGGACACGCCGACCCCGACCTCCTCGCGCACGTCCGTCGCCATCGGCAGGGGGATGCCGCGCGCCGAGGCTTCGCGAACCACCGCGACGGCCACGGGATGCAGGGAGTAGCGCTCGAGCCCGGCCGCGATGCGCAGGTCGTCGTCGCCGGCACCGACCACGTCGAGCGCGCCGGCCGTGACCGTGCCGGTCTTGTCGAGCGCCACGAGGTCGACGTCGGCCAGCTCGAGGAGCGCGTCGGCGGACCGGAAGAGCAGCCCCCGCCGCGCCGCGGCCCCCAGGCCGGCGGCCGCCGCCAGCGGGCGGGAGAGCGCGAGCGCGCAGGGGCAGGCCACCACGAGCACGGCGACGGTGGCGCTCAGCGCCGCGTCGACGCCGCTCACAAGGAGCCATACCCCGAACGTGCCGGCGGCCACGGCCAGCGTCGCGCCGGTGAACCAGGGGGCGATGCGGTCCGTGGACGAGGGGCGCGTCCCGCGGTCGGCCGCGGCCCTCAGCTCCTCGGCCATGCGGTGCAGGACGGTCTCCTCCGCCGCCTCCGTGACCTCGAGCGTGAGGTTGCCGTCCACCACGAGCGTACCTGCCCACACGCGGTCGCCCTGACCGACGGACACGGGCGCGGACTCGCCGGTCAGGAGCGCGACGCGCAGCGCAGCCTCGCCCTCCACCACCACGCCGTCCGCCGGCAGCTCCTCGCCCACGCCGCACACCACACGGTCGCCGGGCGCCAGCTCGGCGGACGCAACGGTCTCGACGGCGCCCTTCCGCATCCGGCGCGCGGTGGCGGGCAGGGTCGCCGCGAGCGTCACGGCCGCCTCGGCCGCCCTGCGTCGTCCGCGCGACTCGAGCACGCGCCCGGCCAGGAGGAGCGCCACCAGCATGGTGAGCGAATCGAGGTACGTATGCACGCCGAGCAGGGTGCCCGCGACGCCCTGCACGTAGAGCACGAGCACCGCGAGGGCGATGGGCACGTCCATGTGCAGGACGCGGTTCCTGAGCCCCGCCCACGCACCGGCGAAGAAGGGGGCGGCGCTCCACAGCGCGACGGGTGTGGCCAGCGCGAGCGACATCCACTGGAAGAGCGCGACGAAGCGCGCCTCCATCCCGCCGAACCACCCGGCGTACAGCGCCGCCGCGTACATCATCACGTTCGCGGCCGCGAAGGCGGCCACACCGAGCCGGAGCAGGAGGTCGCGGTCGGGCTTGGCCTCCTCGCCGAGAAGGCGGGGGCGGTACCCGAGCGCGGCGATGCGCCCGGCCAGGTCGCCGAGCCGGACCCGGGCGGGGTCCCACCGGAGCGTGGCCCGCCCGGTGGCGTAGCTGATGGTCGCCTCGTGCACGCCGACGGTACGCTGCAGCACGTTCTCGGCCACCCACACGCACGACGCGCAGCGGAGCCCGTCCACGGCCAGGCGGATCTCGCACTGGCCGTTCTCCGCGGGCTCCACGGGGAGCGCGTCCCACCCTCCCGCGAGGGGCTCGGGGCGCGGCGCGAACACCTCGCGCTCGGCGTAGTAGCGGTCGAGCCCGGCCCCGCGGATGATCGCGTATGCCATCTCGCAGCCGGCGCAGCAGAAGGCGTCGTCCGGGCCCTCGACCACGGTGCCGCAGTGGGGGCATCGCGAGGTCACGGGACCGTCGGTCGCGCGGCTCTCCGCCCGCGCCTCCGTGGCGTCCGGCGTCGGCGGGCGGGGCGTGGGAGGGGCGCCCATCGCGATCAGCTACGCAGCCGCAGTCGTGGGATGCACGGTTCGACCGCCCTCAGCGGCTGCAACGCCGGAGTCGTGCGCCGACCAGGGGGCCGACCACCATCGAGAGGAGCATCCAGGCCGCGAGCAGGCGTAGGGGATCCATGGCGCCTCCTCAGCGCTGGCCCGAGTCGTACGACGGCACCACCTCGTCCGCACCGGTCACCGCGATGTAGATGAACACCGCGTTCACGGCCAACACGATCACGAGTCCCAGCACGATGAGCGCGGGCCAGATCTGGTCCCGGCTCAGCGTGATCCTCCCTCGGCGCGGCGCCGCCGCGTCAGTCGTCATCTTCTCCACCGACGCTGACTCCCGTCTTGAAGGTGGTCGGAAGGAGCAGCTCCGCCGAGGGCGATTGGATCCGCACGGTGAAGGGCATCGTCCTCCGGTCCGCCGACGCGAGGGGCATCCGTACGATGAGCGGGACCGTTGCGCTCGCCTCGGGGGCGATGTTCAGCTCCGAGGTCGTCAGCACGGCCCCCTCGAGCCCTTCCACCTGCACATGATAGACCACCGCCCCGGGTGCGGCCTCCTTGTTGGTGATCTTCAGGAGATAGGTGTTCCGGACGAAGCCGTCGGCGTCCACCGTGAAGAGCGAGCCGGGCGCCCGGTTGATGTTGGCCTCGAACGGCACCCGCCCGAGCAGCAGCACCAGGGCCGCCGCCGTGAGCGTCGTGAGCAGCCCGCCGTACACGAGCGTGCGCGGGCGGAACGGCCGCGGAGCCTGGCCGTCGTCCACCGCGATCGAGCTGTAGCGCACGAGCGTCGGCTGGTCGAAGCGGCTCATCACGCTCTCGCACGCGTCGACGCAGCGCGCGCACTGGATGCACTCGAGCTGGAAGCCGTTGCGGATGTCGATCCCCTGGGGACACACCACGACGCACTTCTGGCAGGCGATGCACCCGCCCTCGGGGCCGCGCTTGTGACCTCGCGGCTCCCCGCGCTCCGTGTCGTAGGAGATGAGCAGCGTCTCGTCGTCCGTGAGCGCGCTCTGGAAGCGCGCGTAGGGGCACACGTAGATGCAGAACTGCTCGCGGAACCAGGTGAAGTCCACGAACCAGAACGCCGCGAAGATCGCCACGAAGGCGTAGGCCGCCCCGCTCGCCTGGCCGGTCCACAGCGGACGTGCCCCGGCGAACAGGCTGGTCATCGCCATGCCGAGCAGGACGGAGACCCCCAGGAACACGCCCCACTTGACCCCCTTCCGCCATGCCTTGTCCCACGACATGCCCGCGGCGTCACGCCGCTTGCGCCGCGTGCGGTCGCCCTCGATCCACTGCTCGAGCGGGCGGATCCAACTCTCGAGGAACACGGTCTGCGGACAGGCGTAGCCGCACCATATCCGCCCGAAGATGGCCGTGAAGAAGAAGAGGCTGAACGCCAGGAACAGCAGGAGCAGCACCAGGAAGATCGTGTCCGCCGGCGTGAACACCGCGCCCATCAGGTGGACCCGCCGGTGCGGTAGGTCGAGGAGCACGAGAGGGTGCCCCTTCACCGTGATCCAGGGCGCCACGAACAGCGCCAGGTGCAGCCCGAGGAACGTCCAGCGCCTCATGCGCGTGAACGTTCCCTGAATCGACTGCGGGTAGACCCACTCCCGCGTGCCGGTCATCCCCGGCAGCCTGGCGACGGCCACGATGGTCTCCTCGGCTCCTCGGAGCCTACCCGTTCGGTCGGGCGCCGATGGTGTCCGCGCCACCGCCCGCCGCGGCGTCGCCGGGGGCCTTCAGGATCTGGTCGATGGGCCGGCCGGTCGCCTCGCTGTGCTTGGTGATCACGTACGCCGCCACCTCGTTGATCTGCTCGGGGCTCAGGATCCCGCCCCACGGCACCATCCCCTTCGCGGGCACGCCCACGGTGATGGTGTGGATGATCTCCGAGGCCTGCCCACCGTGCAGCCACTCGTCGTCCAGGAACGACGGGCCGATCACGCCCTGCAGGTGGTCGCCGTGGCAGACCACACAGTTCGCCTTGAACACCTGCTCGCCCGCCGCCACCGCGGCCGGCGTCACCGTGAGGTCCGCCGCCGAGGCCGCCGAGGCCGCCGCCTGCGCGGGCCAACGCGCGTCCGCCGCTGCCATCTCCTCCTGCAGGTGCTTCACCGGCGACCGGTGCGCGATCGCGTGGTACCAGACCCCGTAGCCGACCGCCCACACGATCGTGAACCAGAAGAGCCCGACCCACCAGTCCGGGAGGGGATTGTCGTATTCCTCGATTCCGTCGGCCTCGTCGGCGTGTCCGAGACGGCGGTTGGTCTCCTTGCTCACGCGTCACCTCCGTCCGAGAAGGGCATCTTTCCGAGCTCCTCCATGAGGCCCCGGTGCCGGGGTCGGTACGCGTACCAGGCCCAGCCGACGAAGACGGCCAGGAACACCACCGTCATCAGTCCCAGCAGCCATCCCATGGCGACCGACTCGGCCGCGTCCTTCAGCAGCGGGTTCATTCGTTCCCTCCCTGCTGCTGGGCGGCGAGGTGCTTCTTGCCCTCCACGCCCAGGCGCTGCAGGTAGGCGGTGAGCGCGATGATCTCGTCGTTCCACTCCGCGGTGATGCCGGCCGCGGCGAGGTTCTGCACGATCGCCTGGCCCTGCTGCTCCATCGCGGCCGCGACGTTGTCCACCGTCACGCCCACGTAGGGCGTGCCGACCCTGCGCAGCGCGGTCATCGAGGCCGTGATGTCCGCCGGATCGACCTTGTTCCGGTGCAGCCACGGATAGATCGGCATGATCGAGCCGGGCGACGTGGCGCGGGGGTCGCGCATGTGCTCGTAGTGCCAGGCGTCGGGGTACTTCCCGCCCTCACGCTGGAGGTCGGGGCCCATGCGCCGCGAGCCGAGCAGGAACGGGCGGTCGTACTGGTACTCGGCCGAGCGGGTCCACTCGCCGTAGCGCAGGATCTCGGCGCGCATGGGGCGCACCATCTGCGAGTGGCAGAGGTAGCAGCCCTCGCGGACGTAGATGTCGCGCCCCGCGACCTCGAGCGCCGAGTAGGGGGTCACCCAGTCCGCGCGCTCCCAGGTGAGCGACTGCGCCGTGTACATCGGCACGATCTCCACCAGCCCGCCGATGGACACCGCCACGGTGGTCAGGATGGCGAAGAGCGCGGCCTTCCCCTCGAGGATCCTGTGGAGGCGGCCGTAGGCCTTCTCCGGTTCGTTGTGCTCAGACATGGCCGTCTCCTCAGTCCGCCCCGACGGCCACGGGCTCGGCCGCCATGGGCCGGGCGGGACCGCGGATGGTCTGCCAGAAGTTGATCGCCATCATGATCGCGCCGATCAGGTACATCGAGCCCCCGATCAGGCGCAGCCACATGAACGGATTGAGGCGCTGCGTGATGTCGACGAAGACCGGGTTGGCCAGCTGGCCGGCGTCGTTGAGCGCCCGCCACTGCAGCCCCTCCATGAGGCCCGCGGCCCACATGGAGACGGTGTAGAGCACGATGCCGATCGTCGCGAGCCAGAAGTGGTGCGTGGCCCACTTGGGATGGGCGAGCGGCCGCTTCCAGATGTTCTGCACCAGCCAGTAGAGCATCCCGAAGGAGATCATCCCCACCCATCCGAGCGCGCCGGAGTGGACGTGGCCGATGACCCAGTTGGTGTAGTGGGCGAGCCCGTTCACCGACCGGATCGACATCATCGGTCCCTCGAACGTGCTCATCCCGTAGAACGACACGGCCACGACCATGAACTTCAGGATCGGGTCCGTCCTGACCTTGTCCCACGCACCCTTGAGCGTGAGCAGGCCGTTGAGCATCCCGCCCCAGGAGGGCGCGAGCAGCATGATGCTGAAGACCATCCCCACCGTTTGCGCCCAGTCCGGCAGCGCCGAGTAGAGCAGGTGGTGCGGGCCGGCCCAGATGTAGAGGAACACCAGGCCCCAGAAGTGGACGATCGACAGCCGGTAGCTGTAGACGGGCCGCTCGGCCGCGCGCGGCAGGTAGTAGTACATCAGCCCGAGGAAGGGCGTGGTCAGGAAGAAGCCGACCGCGTTGTGTCCATACCACCACTGCACCAGGGCGTCCGTGAGCCCGGAGTAGATGGGGTACGAGCGGAAGAGCGTCGCGGGGATCGCCAGGCTGTTCACGATGTGCAGCACGGCGATCGTCAGCACGAACGACATGTAGAACCAGATCGACACGTACAGGTGCTTGACGTTCCGCTTCGCGATGGTGCCGAAGAAGTTCACGGCGAACACCACCCACACGAACGTGATGGCCACGTCGATGGGCCAGATCAGCTCGGCGTACTCCTTCGACTGGGTCATGCCCAGCGGGAGCGTGATCGCGGCCGCCACGATGATGAGCTGCCACCCCCAGAAGTGGATGCGGCTCAACGTGTCGTTGAACATCCGCGTCTTGAGCAGCCGCTGCATCGAGTGGTAGATGCCGGTGAAGCACACGTTGCCGGCGAACGCGAAGATCACCGCGTTCGTGTGCAGCGGACGCAGCCGCCCGAACGTCGTCCAGGGCAGGCCCATGTTGGCCGGCCACCAGGCGAGCTCGAGCGCGATGATCACACCCACCAGCATCCCGACGAGGGCCCACACGACGGTCGCCGTGAAGAACATCTTCACGATGGCCATGTCGTATCCAGGGTCCTGGCCGACGTCCGCGCGGGTGGTCGCGGCTGTACCGGGAGAGGTCTGTTCCATAAGGTTCTCTCGTGAGGTGGACTTCGGCTTCTTCCTCAGGGTCCCGCTATCCTTCTCGCCAGCCTCACCCACGCGTCATGATTCCAGCCATCTCGGCCGCCGCGCTCGCGGGTCTGGTCGGTAGCCCTCATTGCATCGGGATGTGCGGTTCGTTCGCTCTCGCCTGCGGGGGACGGGTCTCGCACACCACCGCCTGGCACGCCGGCAAGATCCTCACCTACGCCCTCCTCGGGGCCCTCGCCGGTCTGGTCGGTCATTCCGTCCCGGGTCCCACCTGGGTGGCGACGATCGTGTCCGCCGCCCTCGTCGTCTGGTTCGCCGCGGGCCTCGCGGGCGTCGTGCCCGAGCCGGCCCTGCGCATCCCCGGACTCACGCGCTTGGCGACCCGCGCCGCGCAGCGCGGGGACCTCGGATCCCGCTTCCTCTTCGGGATGGCCACGGGGTTGCTTCCCTGCGGCCTGGTCTACGCCACCCTCGGCATCGCCGTCGCCTCGGGCGACCCCATGGTGGGTGCCGCCTCCATGGCCGCCTTCGGCCTCGGCACCGTGCCCGCCCTGGCCGCCTTCGGCCTGGGCGTCCGCCGACTCGCCGGTGAGCGCCCCTGGAGCCGCCGGGTCCTGGCCGGCTTCGTGCTCGTCGCGGGTCTTTGGGTGGTCTTCCAGCGCCACGACATGAAGCCCGGGATGAGGCACGGGGACGCCATGCCCCACCCGGACTCCACGCCTGCACACGTCCGATAGCGGGACGCCGGCTCGCCGTCGCCGGCCGTACCGCGGTGGGCTTCGACGGACGGACGTGGCTCCACCTGGCCCCCCTTCAATCAGCACGGGGTGAAGTTTGTCACGTGCGGGGTCCGGCGACTGTCGGGCAGAACCGGAATCTTTTTGCGGGGAGCTTCCCTACAGACGGGGCCGCGGAAGGTCCGTCAGATCAGGCGGTTGGCCAGCCAGGCGCCGATCCATGCGAGGGCGAGCATGTAGCCGAACTGGAGCGCGGGCCATCGCCATCCGGCGGTCTCGCGGCGCATGACGGCCACCGTGGACATGCACTGTAGCGCGAACGCGAAGAACACGAGCAGCGCGACGGCCCCACCCAGGTCGAGGTCGCGCTTCAGCGCCGCCTGGAGCTGCAGCGACCCCTCGTTGGCGTCCTGTACGCCGTGGATCGTACCGAGCGTGCCCACGATCACCTCGCGGGCCGCGAGGGACGAGACCAGCCCGACGCCGATCTTCCAGTCGAAGCCCAGCGGTCGGATGGCGGGCTCGATGAGGTGTCCGGCCCAGCCGAGGGCGCTCTGCTCGAGCGGCGGCGCCTCGCCATTCGTGCGTGGCACCTGGGTCATGACCCAGAGCACCACCGCCACCAGGAGGATGACCCGACCCGCGCGCTTCACGAACACCTTGCTCCGGTCGAGCAGGCGCAGGCCGAGCGACTTGAGCGAGGGGAGCCGGTAGGAGGGCAGCTCCATCATGAACGTGCTGGATCGACCCCTCAGGAGCGTGCGGCGCAGGAGAAAGGCCGTGCCCACCGCGGCGACGATGCCGAGGCCGTACAGCCCCAGGAGCGTGGCCGAGCGCGTGCCCATGAACGGTCCGAGCACCGGGCGCTCGGGGATGAACGCCGCGATCAGGAGCGCGTAGACGGGGAGCCTCGCCGAGCAGGTCATGAACGGCGTCACGAAGATCGTGGTGAGTCGGTCGCGCTCGTCCTCCACCGTGCGCGCCGCCAGGATCGCCGGCACCGCGCACGCGTAGCCGGAGAGCAACGGGCAGGAACGCCCGCCCCTGCAGGCCGACGCGGTACATCATCCTGTCCGCGATCACCGCGGCCCGGGCCATGTACCCGGAGTCCTCGAGGATCCCCAGGAAGAGGAAGAGGATCAGGATCTGGGGAAGGAAGACGAGGACGGATCCCACCCCGCTCCAAACGCCGTCGATCAGAAGCGAGCGGAACCAGTTGTCCGGAAGGTGCGCCCCCACCCACGTGCCCGACGTGGCGACGAGCCACTCGATCCCGTCCATGAGCGGCGTCGCCCACGTGAAGATCGCCTGGAAGACCAGCAGCACCACGGCCAGGAAGATCAGCGGCCCCCAGACGCGGTGCAGAAGCACGGCGTCCAGCCGTTCCTGAGCCTTCGAGGGCCCGGCGGGCTTGAACGCCGCCGCCACCGCGAGCGCGTGCACCTCGCGGCGGCGGGCCGCGAACACGTCGACCATCGGCAGCTGCACACCGTGGGGCACGTTCGACACCGCCGGGCAGGCGCGGTCGGGGAGTGCGCCGCGGTCGGCCGCCTCGCCGAGGAAGCCGAGGATCTCGTCGACCCCCCGCCCCGAGCGTACGGCGGCGTGCACCACGTCCATCCCGAGCCTGTCGCCGAGGACGTCCGTGCGGATCGAGCCCCCCCGGCGCTCCAGCTCGTCGGACATGTTGAGCACGAGCTGCGTGGGGATGCCCATCTGCAGGATCGGCTCGCACAGCATGAGCTGTTGCTCGAAGCGCGTCACGTCCACGATGAGGATGACGGCGTCCGGGGAGCGCATCCCCGGCTCACGGCCCTCCAGAACGTCGCGCGTCACGCGCTCGTCGAGCGTGCGAGCGGAGAAGCCGTTCACGCCCGGGAGGTCCACCAGGTCCAGCTCGCGGCCGTCCGCGAGGCGGATGCGACCCGTCTTCTTCTCCACCGTCACGCCCGGGTAGTTCGCCACCTTCTGGCGCATCCCGGTCAGGCGGTTGAAGAGCGTGGACTTCCCCGAGTTGGGCGGGCCGACGAGCGCGATGAGCGGGCGCACGGCGTCGGGTGCCGGTTGGGTCGTGGAGATGTCGGAGGGTGGCCGGAGGGAGGCGGCGTCGGCGTGTGGTGCGGAGGACAAGGTAGGGCTACAACGGGCGGATCAGTCGGACGCCAGCCTCTGTCCGCCCTCGGTCGGAGCGTCACCCGGATCGACGCGGAGACGGACGCAAAGACACCCTGCCATCTCGCGGCGGAGGGCGAGCAGCGTGCCGTCCACCGTCACGATCGGGTCACCGGACGGCGATCGCCGCACCGGGCACAGCTCACAGCCGGGTAGCACCCCACGCTCGAACAGCGGCTCGAGCTCGTCGTGCGGAAGGTCGATCCGGATCAGCTCACACGCCTGCCGCAGCGGAATGTCCGCCAGGCTCAGCTCCTGCCCTTCCCCGAACGACGGCGCGGTCGCTGTCTCGACCATCGGTAGACGCCGCGTGAAAGCCATGTGCAGTCCTGCGGATGGCGAAATCGTCGTGACTACTTTGAGAATCAGTCTCAACTCCAAGATAGCGCTTCGCCCCGTTCCCGCAATCGGGGATTCCCCTACCTCACCTCGACGACGTGGGGCCACCGGGACCGGGTGCGGCGCCCGCCGCCCCGCCGAGCTCACCACACAGCATCGAACCGACCAGCGCCATGCTGTCCTGCAGCCTGGTACGCTGCTGCGGGCGTGAGGACCCCGGCCGCCTCCTGCCCCGCGCGTACGGACGCGACCTGCACCTGCACCATGTTGTCGGACGCCTCCTGGAGGGCTCGCTCGTAGGCCTGTCGCGTCTGGAGCGTCCGCCTGCAGGATCTCGCTCGCCCGCTGGTAGGCGGCCATGGCCGCGCCCGATCCGCTCCTGGCGGTCCTGGTGCTCGGTCTCTGCGATCGCGGTGAGGCGATCCTGCTGGGCGGAGGTGAGGCCCAAGCTCCCCGCCGCTCCGAGCAGGGCGTTGGCATCGGGGCGCCCGCCCTGCATCAAGCCCATCGGGCCCATCGGGCCCATCGGGCCCATCATCCCGGCGGAGCCCACCATCCCGGCGGAGCCCATCATGCCGGGGGCCATGCGCATCGTGGCCGTGCCCATCATCCCGGCCCGGCCGTGCATGGCGCCCATCCCACCCTGGCCCATCACCCCGGCGCTCATGGCCTGGCAGGGCTGCATCATGCCCGGATGCATCTGCGCACCGTGTGGGGACATCCCCGCCGGCTGCTGGCCCGCAGCCGGAACGGCGCAGAGTCCGAGCAGCGTCAGCGTGGTCGTCCATCGCTTCGCATTCATGGTTCGACTCCTTCCTGGATATCGTCTCGCACCGGCCACGGCCGTGACGGCCACCGTGACGATGCCTTCATCTCGGCCCCGGAGCGGAGCTCGCTCATGGCGCCGTCGTGAAGGTGAACACCATGCCGTACGTGCCGTCGGTGGGGTTTTCCCAGCCCATGCCCATATGGTCGGAGTGGCCCCCCTGGCCGTGCATGCCCATGCCGCCGGTCATCATGGACCCGGTCGCCCATTCGCCACCCATGCCCCTACCGTGCGAGCCCAGGTCCAGGATGTCGCCGTCGGCGTCCATCATTCCGCCCCCGATGTGGATGACGTACGTCGTGGCCGGCTTCAGAGGCGCGTCGGGCGTGAACGTCAGCGCCGTGTGATCCGCGGAGAGCGCCCATGTGCCCGGCACCTCGGGGCCCGTGATCGAGCCCTCGTAGAGGGCGGCGTACGCCTCCATGCCTTCGGCGATGGGGTGATCGAAGGTGACGACCACCTCCGCATCCACCGCCACGTCGACGGAGCCGCCTGTGGGCTGCACGCTGAGGAGGGCAGCGGGCACCGACAGGTCCGGCTCGGTCGTCGCGCTGTTCGAACAGCCTGCGAGGGCCGCGGATGCCCATACCAAAAGGGTCACGGCCGTGCACTTCGATGGGGTCTTCATGAGACGGGTTCTCCCGAATGATCGAGGTTCCTGCCTCAGTCGGCGCCGGCGGGCAGCGGCGGAGTGCCGGCGAGCTCCTTCGAGGCCGCACGCGCCTTGAAGCGCAGCGCGGCCTCCTGCCAGAGCGAGTAGATCGCGGGGATGACCAGGAGCGTCAGCAGCGTCGCCGAGATCATCCCGCCCACCATCGGCGCGGCGATGCGGCGCATCACGGTGGCGCCGGTGCCGTGCCCCCAGAAGATCGGGAGCAGGCCGCCGACCACCGCGGTCACCGTCATCACGATCGGACGGACCCGGAGCGCCGCTCCGTGGATCACGGCGTCACGAAGCCCCTCCGCGTCGGGACGGTGCCTTCGCCGCTCCTCCCACGCGTTGTTCAGGTACAGCAGCATGATCACGCCGATCTCCGCGGACACGCCCGCCAGCGCGATGAAGCCCACGCCGGTGGCCACCGACCAGTTGAAGCCGAGCAGCGCCATGATGAGCACGCCCCCCACCAGGCCGAAGGGGAGCGACAGCATGACGATGAGCGTCTCGCCGAGCCGTCCGAAGTTCAGGTAGAGCAGCAGGAAGATGATGACGAGCGTGGCGGGCACGACGACGGCCAGCTTCTCCTTCGCGCGCTGCATGTACTCGTACTGCCCGGACCAGGTCATGGAGTACCCGGTGGGCAATTTCACCATCTGGTCCACCATCTTCTTGGCGGCGACCACGTACCCGCCCAGGTCGTTCCCCTCGACGTCCACGAACACCCACGCGGTGGGAAAGGCCTGCTCGGTCTTCACGGCCATCGGCCCGCCCACCGTGCGGATGCGCGCCACCTGCCCGAGTGGGATCTGCGCGATGCCCCGGGCGCCGGTCGACGGCCTGCGCCCATCCCGCCGCCGGCAGCCGGAGCTCGTCCCGTCCATCCCGGACATCGTGGCCGGGGCCGCCATGTCCGCCATGGCCGCCTGACGCATCCCCACCGGAATCAGGATCTCCGCCAGCTTCTCCGGCTGGTCGCGCAGCTCCTGGGGGTAGCGTACGCGCACCGTGTAGCGCTCCCGTCCCTCCACCGTGCGCGTGATGCCCATGCCGCCGATGGCGGAGGCGATCACCATCTGGATCTGCTTGACGTTCATGCCGTAGCGTGCCGCCGCGTCCCGGTCGATGTCGATGTCCAGGTAGGATCCGGAGACCACGCGCTCGCCGAAGGCGGAGCGCGTGCCGGGCACCATCTTCACCGCGCCTTCCACCTCCTTGGCCAGGCGCTCGAGCTCGTTCAGGTCGGGGCCGAAGATCTTCACGCCGACCGGCGTGCGGATGCCCGTGGCCAGCATGTCGATGCGGCCCTTGATGGGCATCGTCCACGAGTTGGTGATGCCGGCGAAGCGGAGCGCACCGTCCATCTCCCGCACGAGTTCGTCGTACGTCGTGCCCGGCCTCCACTCCTCCTCGGGCTTCAGGACGATGGTGGTCTCGAACATCGACAGCGGCGCGGGGTCCGTCGCGGTGGTGGCCCGGCCCGCCTTGCCGAAGACGCTCTCGACCTCGGGGAAGGACTTGATGATCGAGTCCTGCACGCGCAGCGTCTCCCGCGCCTTGGCCACGCTGATCCCGGGCAGGGTGGTGGGCATGTAGAGCATCGTGCCTTCGTTCAAGCGGCGGCATGAACTCCGAGCCGATCCGTTGCATGGGAAGCACGGTGAGCACCACGGTGGCCAGGGCGGCGGCCACCACCGGCCACCGGTAGCGCAGCACCCACTCCAGCACCGGCCGGTACACCCACACCAGGAAGCGGTTGACGGGGTTGGCGTGCTCCCGATGGATGCGCCCGCGGATGAACAGCCCCATGGCCACCGGCACCATCGTCACGGACAGCAGGCTCGCGCTCCCCATGGCCAGCGTCTTCGTCCACGCCAGCGGCCTGAAGAGCCGCCCCTCCTGCGCCTCCAGGCTGAACACCGGGAGGAACGACACCGTGATGATGAGCAGCGAGAAGAAGAGCGCGGGGCCCACCTCCTTGGAGGCGCGCACCACCACGTCCCACCGTTCGCCCGTCGTGAGCACACGGGTGTGCAGCTCCTCCCCGTCGTCACCGGGGATGGGCACGCCCATCGCCCGGGCGCGCTCCCGCTTTTCGTCGATCGCGCGCTCCAGGTGCTTGTGCATGTTCTCGATCATGACGATCGCGCCGTCGATCATCGCGCCGATCGCGATCGCGATGCCGCCCAGGCTCATGATGTCCGCGCCCAGGCCGAGGGTGCGCATGGCGATGAAGGCCATGAGGATCCCGAGCGGCAGCGTGAGGATCACCACCAGCGCGCTGCGCACGTGCACGAGGAAGAGCACGGTGACCAGCGCCACCACGAGGGACTCCTCGAGCAGCTTGCCCTTCAGCGTGCCGATCGCGCGGTGGATCAGGTCCGAGCGGTCGTAGACGGGCTTCACCACGAGCCCGGCCGGGAAGCCGTTCTGGATGGAGGCCAGCTTCTCCTTCACGCGCTCGATGGTGGCCAGCGCGTTCTCGCCGTACCGCATGACGACGATGCCGCCCACCACGTCGCCCCGCCCGTCCAGGTCCGCGACGCCGCGGCGCACGTCGGGCGCCATGTGCACGTCGGCCACGTCCGCCACCCGCACCGGCGTGCCGTGATCGGTCGCGCTCACGACCACGTCCTCGATGTCCTGGAGGTTCTGCAGGTAGCCCAGCCCGCGGATCATGTACTCCCGGTCCGCGAGCTCCAGGACCATCGCGCCCACGTCCTCGTTGGACGATCGGATGGCCTCCATCACCTTGGTCACGGGAATCCCGTAGCCACGCAGCTTGATCGGGTCGACCGTCACCTCGTAGACCTGTTCGTACCCCCCGACCGTCGCCACTTCGCTGACGCCGGGCACGGAAGTGAGCTGGTAGCGCAGCGTCCAGTCCTGGTAGCTGCGGATGTCGGCCAGCGACATCGTCCCGGTGGTGTCGACCAGGGCGTACTGGTAGACCCACCCGAGCCCCGTCGCGTCGGGGCCGAGCGCCGGCTGCGCCGCGTCGGGAAGTCGCCCGCGGATGGACGACAGGTACTCCAGCACGCGGCTCCGGGCCCAGTACAGGTCCGTGCCGTCGTCGAAGATCACGTAGACGAACGAGGCCCCGAAGAAGGAGTAGCCGCGCACCGTCACGGCGCCGGGCACCTTGAGCATCTCCGAGGAGATGGGATAGGTGACCTGGTCCTCGACGATCTGCGGCGCCTGCCCCGCGTAGTCGGTGCGGACGATCACCTGCACGTCGGAGAGGTCCGGGATGGCCTCGAGCGGCAGGCTGCGCATCGCCAGGATGCCACCCACGGCGATGAAGAGCCCGCAGACCAGGACGAGGAACTTGTTCCGCACGGAGGCTTCGATGACGCGCTTCAGCATGGCTCGGCTCCCTCCGCGCTCAGTGGCCTTCGTGGCCGGAGGGGTCCATGCCTTCCATCCCCTGCATGCCGTCCCTGGCGGTGTCACCGCCGGGAGCCCCCATGTCCATGCCGGGCATCGAGGTCATGCTGCCCAGGTTCGACTCCGCGTCCACCAGGAAGGCGGCCGACGACACCACGCGTTCCCCCGCCTCCACGCCGGCGAGCAACTCCTGGAGCTGGCCGGAGGTACGTCCCATCTGCACCTCGCGCGGCATGAGCATGCCGTCGGCGGCCTGGACGAAGACGAGCGCCCGTTCCCCCGTGGCGATGACGGCGCTGCGCGGCACGACCAGCGTGGGCGCCCCCGGCGGCACGTCGAGGCCGATCTTCGCGAACATGCCGGGCTTCAGGGTGAGCCCGGGATTGGCGAGCTCCACCCGCACGCGCGCCGTGCGCGATTGCACGGAGACCGTGGGGTACACATAGGTGACCTTCCCTGCGAACGCCTTGCCGGGATAGGCCTCGAAGCTCACCTGGGCGGCCTGTCCTTCCCGCACCAAGGCCAGGTCCTTCTCGAAGACCTCGGCCTCGACCCACACGCGGGAGAGGTCGGCGATGCGGTAGACGGTCATCCCGGGCATGATCCGGTCACCCTCCACCACGTTCTTCTCGACCACCACGCCGGACGCCGGCGCGCGCACCGTGAGCGTCTTCGTGGGCTCGCCGGTCCGCTCGATGCGGTCGATCTCCTCCTGCGAGACGTCCCAGTAGGCGAGCCGGCGCCGGGCCGACCGGAGGAGCTCCAGGGCGTTCTCCGACGCCCGTCCCTCGCCCGCCTCCCCCACGAGACGTGCCGCGAGGACCAGCTCCTCCTGCGCCGACACCAGCGCCGGGCTGTAGACCTCCATCAGGGGCTGGCCGGCCTTCACCGGGGCACCCGTGAAGTCGACGTACAGCTTCTCGACCCACCCGGCGACCTTGGGGCTCACCGTGCTCAGACGGGTCTCGTCGTAGGCCACGGTGCCCACGGACTGCACCGAGACGGGAAGCTCCCGGAGCTCCACGGTCGCGTACGTCACCCCGATGCGTCGCTGTCCCTCCGCGTCCAGCGACACCGGCTTCGCGTCGTCGCCCGCCTCCGCCATCATCGCCGCGTGGTCGTGGCCCTGCGCGGCAGCGGGAGCCTCGGGGCCGTCGCCGCGGAGCTGGAAGGCCACCAGGCCGACGGCGGCCAGGACGATGCCGGCACTCAACAGGATCTGCTTCTTCGTGTTCATCGTGCCTCCGCCATCAGGGCGCCGTCGCGGGGGAGCGGGCGGCCCACGGCCGATTCCAGGGCCGCGACGGCCCTGCCGTAGTCACCGAGGAGCTGGAAGAGCTCGCCCTCGTACCGGTTGGCGGCCATGTGGGCGTCCACCAGCGTCATGAAATCCACGTCGCCGACGCGGTACGAGGAGAACGCCGACTCCACCGTGGCGTGCGCCTCGGGGATCACCTCGCCGCGATAGAGGTCCGCAAGCGTGCGCGTCCGGTCGAGCTCGGCCAGCAGCTCGCCGATGCGTGCGTCCACGTCCGCCTCCAGCCCGCCGAGCTCCGCGTCGGCCAGCCGCTCCATCGCGGCGGCTTCGTCGCGGGCCGCGTACTGACGGCTCCCCGCATGCACGGGCAGGGTGAACCCCACCATCGCGCTGCCCATCCTCTCGGTGCCGAGCCCGCGATTCCGCTGCCCGTAGGAGACGCCGAGGGTCAGGTCCGGCCAGATCTGCCGGTGCGCGAGCCCGCTGCGCTTCTCGGCACGGGCCACGCCCAGCCTGCCGCGCTCGAGCACCGGGCGGCTCGCCCTGGCCCAGGCGCGCAGCGTGGCGCCGTCGGGCACGTCCACCGGAAGCTCACCGAGCGCGGGGGTCGCGACCGGCGTGTCGGCGGGCCGGTCGAGGAGGGCGTTCAGGCGCGCGGCCTTCGTGGTGCGCATCGCCTCCATCTGTCGGAT
Source organism: uncultured Gemmatimonadales bacterium (assembly GCA_963823035.1). GTDB lineage: Bacteria > Gemmatimonadota > Gemmatimonadetes > Longimicrobiales > Gaopeijiaceae > SZUA-318. The sequence goes on along the minus strand of CAWGKG010000004.1, from coordinate 358,649 downwards.
GTCTCCGTCCATGCGCGCCACCTCGACGTCGGCGCGCAGGACGTCGGCCTGCCGGCCGGTGCCGGCCACGTACATCGCCTTGGCCACCTGCTGGAAGTCCTTGAGGAGCGAGAGCGTCTCGCGCATCACCTCGAGGCGACGATCCAGCGCATACAGGTCGTAGAAGATCGAAGCCGTGCGCTCGCGTACCTCCCACCACGCTTCGCCGGCACCGGCTTCGGCGATCTCCCGCCCGTACGAAGCGATGTCGCCGGCCAGGGAGAGCTTCCCCGGGAAGGGGATCATCTGCGTGAGCTGCAGCGAGGGCGCCATCGACGTGGGCATGTCGGCGTTGAAGTGCGGCAGCCCGAAGTTCATGACGCCGAGCTGGAGCATCGGGTCGGGCAGCGTCGAAGCCTCGGGCTCGCGGTACGCGGCCGCGTCAGCCGCCGCCTCGAGGGCTTGCAGCCTCGGATTGCGCTCCTTCGCCAGCGCCAGCACCGACGCGAGCTCCAGGCTGTCGCCGGGTGCCGCGATCGGCGCGGAGGAGGCGTCCGTCGCGGGCCGGCCCTGGGCCGCGACTCCGGCCGGCCCGAGGCCGAGCAGGGCTGCGGCCGCGAGGGTCCAGGGAGCCTGGGGACGTCTGTTCACATGCAACCTCTCGGAGAGTTCCGCCGTCTGGTAGCACGGAAGCTGGCTCCGGAGGCGTGAAGGCCCCGTGAGATCCCGATGAAGAAACCTTCAGGAACGACGATCCGGGGAGGGTCGTTCCGGCGCCGATGACGGTTGCCGGCCGCGTTTCGCGTACTGTATTGTGAGCGCCGCCTGCAGCCCGGTGGTCAACCGATAGTGCACATCCCGCCTGCCCCCCATTCGAGGAGGAGTAATGCCGAGATCGTCCCGCTGGATAGCCGCTGCCGCGGCCCTGTTGCTCACGTTCGCCTGGAGCGGACGCGCCCAGGCGCAGGGCTTCACCGCCGGATCGAACCATGTGGCCGCGGTGATCGGCCTGGGCGGTATCGGAGACGCAACCGTATCCATCGGCGGCCGCTTCGAGCACGCCATCAAGGACCTTCCTGAGATGGGCAACGGCGTGCTCGGCTTCGAGGTCAGCGCCGACTGGTGGCACTACAGCGCCGGCGTCGGTGCGGGCCACTACAGTTGGACGTACATCCCGATCAGCGGCACGGCCAACTACCACTTCCACGTCGAAGAAGGCAAGTGGGATCCCTTCCTCGGCGCGGGCCTCGGCTTCTGGATCGTGAGCGACAACTGCGGCAGCTTCGACTGCGGCGCGAACTCCGGCATCTACTTCGTGGGCCGCGCCGGCGTGCGCTACTTCTTCCAGCCCGCGACGTCGTTCTACGCGGACGTGGGCGCCGGCGCGTCGACGATCAACGTCGGCGCCTCGTTCAAGGTCGGCTCGTAGCCTGACGCGCTAGCAACCGCGGGCCGCCGGACGGAATGCGGCCGGCGCGGCGGGGGCGACCCCTGCCGCGCCGGCCGGCAGTCGCACCGCAACCCGTGCGCCTCCCCCCGGTCGGTTCTCCGCGGACGCACGGCCCCCGTGCGCCTCGGCCACGGCACGCACGATCGCGAGCCCCAGCCCCGTGCCGTCCGTGGACGTCCCATGCGTGCGCGCCGCGTCCTCGCGGAAGAAGCGGCGAAAGGCCTCCGCGGGATCCTGGAAGCCTGGGCCCGAGTCCTCCACGGTGATCACGACGTCGCTGCCCTGCCGCGCGACGCGGACGTCCACGCGCCCACCCCCGGGCGCATACTTGATCGCGTTGTCGACCAGGTTCCACACGGCCTGGCCGACCAGCCCCGGGTCCACCCGGGCGGTCGCGCCTCCCTCGTCGGTGACCGCCACCTCGAGGTCCTTCTCGCCCGCCTGACCCTGCAGTCGCTCCACCACCCGGCCCGCCACCTCCGCGACGACCACCTCTTCCAGGCGGGGGCGCAGCGCACCGGAGTCCGACCGGGCCAGCACGAGGAGAGTCCTCCGTGATCCGTGACAGGCGCACCACCTCCTCGAGCGTGCTCTCCAGCACGACCCGATACTCCTCGGGCTGACGCTGACGGCGAAGCGCCAGCTCGAGTTCCCCACGCATCGCGGTGAGCGGCGAGCGCAGCTCGTGGCTCGCGTCCGCCGTGAAGCGCCGCTGCGCCTCGAACGCCCCCTGGATCCGCCCCAGCATCCCGTTGAGCACGTCCACCAGGCGCCGGTACTCCCGCATCTCGGCGTAGGCGTGGATGCGGCGTCGAACGAGCCGGCACGGATCACCTCCGCCTGGTCGATCACCTCGTGGACGGGGCGCATCGCCCGCCCGGCCAGCCAGGACGCGCCCGCGAAGGTCGCGCCCGACATCACGAGCGTGAGCGCGCCGAGGAAGAGCCCGACGCGCAGCAGCATCTCGTTCCGCTTCACGAGGGGGGCGGCGACCTCCAGCACGTGGCGCTCGTGCGCCATCCCGAAGCGCTCGAGCGGATAGTAGAGCGCGCGGATCGGCATCCCGTTCCACGACGTCTGCGTCCAGATGACGTTGCCCTCCTCCGCGCGCGCGAGGTGCTCGCGGTCCAGGGGCAGGTCCGACGTCATGTACTGGCTGCGCAGCAGGCTCACGCCGTCCGCCTGCCATACCTGCGCGTAGCGGATCAGGTCCTCGAGGGAGGCGGCCTCCTCCGGCGTGAGCTCCCACTCGTGGAAGTGCATCTCCCCGCCCGGCGCGTCCGTGAGCGACGCGGCCTGGATGGACGCCACGTTGAGGATCGAGGCGTCCAGCTCGCTGTCCAGGATCGAGCGCAGCCCGAGGAAGGTGACGGCCCCGACGGCCGTCATCCCCACGGCCATGGCCGCCGCCGCCCGCAGCGCGAGCTGGAATCGGAACGAGCGCATCACCCGACGGCGCCCTTCTGGAGGAGGTAGCCGACGCCCCGGACGGTGTGCAGGAGCGGGTCGTCTCCGGCGTCGCGGAGCTTTCGGCGCAGGTGGCCGACGTGCACGTCCACGACGTTGCTCATCGGATCGAAGCGCAGATCCCACACCTTCTCGAGGAGCTCGGTGCGCCGCACCACGCGCTCGGCATTCAGGAGGAAGAACTCGAGGAGCTGGAACTCCTTGGGCGTGAGATCGAGGCGGGCGCCGCCGCGTGACGCGACGTGCGTCACGCGGTCGAGCTCCACGTCGTCGTAGAGCAGTCGGTCGGGACGAGCCGCCCCACCCCGCCGCAGCAGGGCACGGATGCGCGCAAGCAGCTCGTCGAAGCCGAACGGCTTGGTGAGGTAGTCGTCGGCCCCGGCGTCGAGGCCCACCACCACGTCTTCCTGGTCGTCGCGCGCGGTCAGCATCAGCACGGGCACGGTGCGCTCCTTCGAGCGCAGGTCGCGCACGATCTCGAGCCCCGACTTCCCCGGCAGCATGATGTCGAGCAGGAGGAGGTCGTACTCGTGCACGTGCGCCTTCATCAGCCCGTCGGTCCCGTCGTGGGCCACGTCCACGGCGTACCCCTCCTCACGGAGCCCCTTCTCGAGGAAGCTGGCGACCTTCTTGTCGTCCTCGACCACCAGGATGCGCATCCGCTCCCCTCCTGTCGCGCGGAGCGGCCGACTCCGGCCGCGTCCTCCGGGGCGGAACATAGTGCACCCCATGGCCTCCCATGGCTACATGAAGGAGCATTCATCTTGGATTCATGGTCCGTTCACGATATCTTGCCACCTTTCCCGCCCGAAGCCACGAGGACGAATCCCCGATGACCTTTCCTCGGCGCGCGCCGGCGCGCCCATCGCGTCATTTCGCTGGTCTGCTTCCTGTCCCTCGGCGCCGCCCCGGTGGCCGCTCGTGCCCCGCGCTCCGGGGGAGCCCGCAGCCTCCGTCGGGAGACGCTCGCAGGCACCGTGGTCGACGCCGCGGGGGTGTCGATCGAGGGCGCGCGCGTCCAGGTCGTGGAGCTCGAACGATCGGTCCGCACGGACGAGGGAGGCCGCTTCAGCATCCCCGAGCTGCCCGACGGCACGTACACCCTCGAGGTACGCCGGATCGGGTACCGCACGGCGGTGGTGACCGTGGATGTTCCCGGCTCAGGCTCCGGTTCCGTGCGGGTCGTGCTCGAGGCCGCCGCCTTTCCCCTCGAGCCGCTCAACGTGACCGTGGCGCGAGGGCCGCTGTCACCGGGGAGATCACCCCTCCCCGTATCCGTGCTCGGTCGGCAGGATCTCGAGCGCGACAGGAGCGTCTCGCTCGCGCAGACGCTGGAGCACCTCCCGGGCGTGCGCACGCTCAGCACCGGTCGTGAGATCGGGAAGCCGATCATCCGCGGGCTCTCGGGCGCACGGGTGCTCGTGCTCTCCCAGGGCCTCCGCCTGGAGGACTATGCCTGGAGCGACGAGGACGGCCCGGCCATCGACGCCGCCATGGCCGACCGCATCGAGGTGATCCGCGGCCCGGCCTCGGTGCTCTACGGAGCCGACGCCGTGGGCGGCGTGGTGAACGTCGTCCCCCGGCCGCTCCCCGACGCGGCCGGCGGCGACGGCTTCTTCCGCAGCGGCGGGGAGCTCTCCTTCGCCACGAACAACCGCGAGGCCGGCGCCGTGGTGCGCGGGGAGGGCGCGAGCGGGCCCTGGGGCTGGAGGGTCATGGGCGACGGGCGCTTCGCGGAGGCGCTGCACACGCCCCTCGGCGAGCTGGACAACACGGGCTTCCTGGCCTTCAACGCCGAGGGGGCGCTGGTGCGTCGCGGGCCGTGGGGGAGCGTCACGACGCGCTTCGTGCACAACGGAGGGGAGTTCAAGCTCCTCGAGGAGGATGCCCCCGCCGGCGGCGCGCAGCCCGGGGTGGAGGAGGCCGGGCCGGAGCGCAAGCTCATGGACGACCGCCTCCAGCTTCTCGGCAACTTCCCCATGGGCGGGCCCACCCGCCTGGAGACGCGCGTCCAGCTCCAGCGCCACAACATCATCGAGATGGAGGACGACCCCGACTCCGCCGCGATCGGCGTCCTGGTCGAAGTGCCCCTCTTCGACCTGACGCTCACCACCGGGCTCGGCGAGGCGCTCCTGCACCACTCCCTCGCGCCCCAGCACCTCCGGAACGGTCGGCGTGACCGGCAAGCTGCAGAGCAGCTCCACCGACGGCGTGCTGCCCATCGTGCCCGGCGCCAGCCAGCGCGCGGGCGGCGTCTTCCTGCTCGAGCGCGTGGAGCGCGGGCCCGTGACGCTGCTCGGAGGCGTCCGCTCGGACCTGGCGCAGGTGGACGCGGACGGGCAGCCCACCCGCACCTTCCGGCGGTCACCTGGAGCGTCGGGGCCGCGTGGAGCCTCGTGGACGGCGTCTCCCTCACCGGGAACGCGGGCACCGCCTGGCGGGCGCCCACGCTCTTCGAGCTCTACGCCTCCGGCCCCCGCCTCGGTGAGGCACGCTACGAGTTCGGCGACCCGACGCTCGACAAGGAGCGCTCGTTCAACCTGGACGTCGGCCTGAACTGGCGGCTGAGCCGTGTCCGCGGGCAGGTCGCTGCGTACCGCAACGACTTCAAGGACTTCCTCTTCATCCAGCCGACCGACCGGACGATGGACGGCTACCAGGTCTTCGACTACGAGCAGGCCGACGCCGTGCTCGCCGGTGGCGAGGCCTCCCTGGAGCTGGACGCGGCCCCCTGGCTCACCCTCTCCGGGAAGGGCGACTACGTGCGCGGGACGAACGACACGCGCGACGAGCCGCTCCCGCTCATGCCGCCGCGGCGCGCCGTCTTCGGCGCCGAGGTCCACGGTTCCTGGCCGGGCCCGGGCCACTGGGCGTATCTCGGCGGAGAGGTGGAGAACGTGGCGGCACCCGAGCGCCTCAACGCCCTCGACTACGACGTCGCCGGCTACACGCTCGTGCACCTGTCGGGCGGGCTGCGTGGAACGCTCATGGGCCGCGACGCCGCGCTCGAGCTGCGTGTGCGCAACGTGGCCGCCACCGAGTACAAGGACTTCCTCAGCCGCTACAAGCGGTTCGCGCTGAACCCGGGGCGGGACGTGGTGCTCCGGCTGCGCATGGACTTCTAGATTCCCTCTGCGGCCTCTGTGGTTGAACCGCTTTTATCACAGAGGCCGCCGAGGCCGCAGAGATCCAGCGAGTAGGGGGCCTACATCTCCTTGAGCAGCCCCACCCGCAGCGCGAAGCGCACGAGCTCGGAGCGGTGGTTCAGCCCGAGCTTGTCCATGATGCGGGAGCGGTAGGTGTCGACGGTCTTGGGGCTGATGAACAGCTTCTTGCCGATCTCGCGGGAGCTGTAGCCCTCGGCCGTGAGTGCCAGCACCTCCTGCTCGCGCGTGCTGAGGTCGTGCAGGCTCGCGCCCTCCTCCGACTCGGACGCCTTGTAGCGCTGCAGCAGCAGCGTGGTCGCCTTCGGCGGGAGGTAGACCTCGCCGCGCGCCACCACCTTGATGGCCTCGATGAGGTCGTTGTCGGCGCTGGTCTTGGTCAGGTAGCCGCTGGCCCCCGCCTCGACCACCGGCACGAGGTACTCCTCCTCCGCGTGCACGGTGAGCACGAGAACCTTCGTGTCCAGCTCCAGCGCGGCGATGCGCCGCGTGGCCTCGAGCCCGTTGGATCCGGGCATGGACAGGTCCATGATCACCACGTCGGGCTTGAGCTCCCGAACCTTGTCCACCGCCTCGTCGCCGGACGAGGCCTCGCCCACGACCTGTAGGCGCCCCTCCGCCTCCAGCAGCGCCTTGATCCCCGCGCGGAACATCGCGTGATCATCGACGAGGAGAATCCTGGTTCCTTCAGGCATTCTTGGCCTCCACGGCCGAAGAAGGGAGTTCGACCCGTACGCGCGTACCCTCGCCGGGGGTGCTGTCCACCGTGATGCGGGCGCCGATCATGACCGCCCGTTCCTGCATCCCCACCAGGCCGAGGCCTCCTCCCTGCTCCGAAACGCGATCGGACCGGAAACCCCGCCCGTCGTCCTCCACCTCCGCCGAGACGACGGAGTTCTCCACCCGAAGCGCCAGACGGACGCGCGCCGCGCCGGAGTGGCGCACCGCGTTGCTGAGCGACTCCTGGACGATGCGGTACAGCGCCAGCTTCGCCTCGTCGCTCAACAAGTGATCCACGGAATCGAGGTGGGCTTCCACCTCGATCCCCGTGGACTCGCGAAGGTTCCGCAGGTGCGCGTGGAACGCCGACACCAGCCCGACCTCCTCCAGCTCCGGCGGACGCAGCCCGCGCGCGATCCGCTTCACCCCTTCGGCGGCCTCCAGGATCTGCTCGCGCAGCTCCTCGAGGGCGAACCGCCGCCGGTCCTCGTCGGTCTCCATCCCGAGCAGCCGCACGCGAAGCATGAGCGTCGCCAGCCGCTGCGCCGTGTCGTCGTGGAGCTCGCGTGCGATCCGCTGGCGCTCCTCCTCCACCGAGCGGAGCGCGCCTTCCGAGAAGTCCTGCAGGCGCTTGCGGTCGGTGATGTCGCGGATCGCGCAGATCACCCGTCGATCCTGCTCCCGCCTCCACGGGCTCAGGCTGATCTCCACCGGGAAGACCGTCCCGTCCCGGCGCCGGCCCTGGAGTTCGAGCCCCGCACCCATGGGTCGGGCGTGGGGATTCCGCACGAAGCGCTTCCGATGCTCGCGGTGCGCCGTGCGGAACGCGTCGGGCAGGAGCATCTCCACCGCCTCACCGAGTAGCTCTTCCCGCGCGAATCCGAACAGCGCCTCCACCTGGGCGTTCAGGTCGCGGATCACACCCTCCTCGTCCACGACCATGATCCCATCCGGCGACGCCTCGAAAACGGCCCGGTAATCCTCTGCGCTCAGCACCCGCTCAAAGCTCCTCTCCCGTCGCGCGAGGTGTGGAGAAAACCCCCACATTCCCGGCGGCGCATTTCCCACCTCGGGGGGCGCATAGTCCCTGACAGCCCCAGGACCCGCCCAACCCGAGAATTTACGCGAGACGGCGGGTCCCGCGAGTCCCCCGTCTCCGAACGGCTTCCCGGCGGGCGACACGCCTGCCGATTCCACATAGCATGCTCAGCCGCCCTCTCCACTCCGGAAGACGTGACCAGGAACCCTGCGACGCCCTTCCCTCCACCAGGCGCCGGCCGACATCGGTGCATCCGGAGGTGCGCCGGGAAGTTCTCCACGGACTTCCCGAGTGCGCGCGTTGTTGAGGCTCTCGCTCTTCTGGAAGATCGTTCTCGCCAATGCGGCTCTGGTCGTGCTGGCAGCGATCGTGGGTGCGGGCCTCGCGTCCGGAGTGGGGAGGGGTTTGCCCGGCCCGGCGGCGGTCGCGGCCGTCGCCGTGGGCCTGCTCGTCCTCGTGGCGAGCGTTCTCGTGGACGCCTGGCTGGTGCGCCTCGCGCTCTCCCCGTTGCACGAGCTGGAGCAGGCCGCCAGCCGTGTCGGGCGCGGCGAGATCGAGGCCCGCGCGCCGGGCTCGCCTGTCGCCGACGCTCGTCTCCAACGCGTCACGGACACGTTCAACGAGATGCTCGACGCGATCTCCGCCAACCGGACCCGCCAGCAGGAGCTGGCTCGGCGGGTCCTCGAGTCCGAGGAGCGTGAGCGTCAGCGCATCGCGCACGAGTTGTATTCCGGCACGGCCCAGACGCTCGCGGGCGTCCTGGTGAGGCTGCGTATCGCCGAGCGGCACCTTTCGAGTGGTGCGGATGGTTCCATCACCGAGATCCGCGAAGAAGTGGTCAGCGCCCTCGAAGAGATCCGAGGTGTCGCTCGGCGATTGCGCCCCCCCGAGCTGGACGAGCTCGGCGTCAAGGTGGCGCTCGAGGCCCACGCCCGCTCCCTGGGAGAGGGCCGCCGCATCGAGTTCAGGTTCCTGGGGGACGTGCCGCCCCTCTCGCGCGAGTCGTCCCTGGCGCTCTTCCGCATCGTCCAGGAGGCGCTGAGCAACGCCGTCTTCCACTCGGGAGCCGACAGCGTGGAGGTGCACTTCAGCCGGGAGGGCGAGTCGGTGGTCGCGCAGATCGTCGACGACGGCCGCGGATTCGACCTCGGCACAGCGCTCGCGCAGACCGGAACGAGCCTGGGGCTCTTCGGGATGCACGAGCGGGCCGGTTATGTTCAAGGTGAGCTGTCGCTGGAGTCTGGACCCGGCAGAGGCACCCGCGTTCGCGTGGTCATCCCCTTCGCCCCGAGACGGGAGCCCGGACAGTGCCAAGGTACCGTGGACCGGCTGGTCGACGGACTCGTCGAGAGTGAAGAGCTCGCCACCGCTGCAACCACGCCCCACCAGAGCGGCTCCGTTTCCTTCTGAAGGAAACGCTGGCGGCGGAGCGCCTCCGCCGCCCGAACCAGCGCGGAGGATTCCATGTACCGCCAGATCATGGTGCCCCTGGACGGGTCCCGCTTCGCGGAGTCCGCCCTTCCCCTCGCCCTTGCCATAAGCCGCCATACCGGTGCCCACATCCACCTGATCACCGTTCAGGAGCCGATCCCCTCGTTCGCCTACGACGAGTGGGAGAACGCGGCCGAGGAGTGGACGCAGAGCTACCAGGCCAACGTGCTCGAGCGCGTGCGCAGCCAGGCGACCGGTGAGGTCACGGCCGACCTGGGAGCCGGCCACGTCGTGGAGGTGCTCGAGCAGGAAGCGGAGCGGAAGGCCGTCGACCTGATCGTCATGGCCACCCATGGGCGCGGGATGCTCTCGCGCGCGTGGCTGGGCAGCGTGGCCGATGCGTTCCTGCACCACACCTCGCGTCCGCTCCTGCTCGTGCGCCCCGAGGAGTCGGGCGCGCAGCCCGACCTGTCCCGATCGGTCGAGCTCACGCGCATGCTGATCCCGCTGGACGGCAGCGAGCTGTCCGAGAGCGTGTTGGACCACGCGGTCGAGTTCGGGACCCTCTTCGACGCCGACTTCCACCTGGTGCGCGTGGTGCCGTACCCGATGCAGTTCAACAGCCCCTACCTCCCCCACACGATGCAGATGAACCAGCAGTTCGTGGACGAGGCACGCGACGCGGCCGAGGGCTACCTGCTGGAGCACGTCGAGCGCCTGCGCGAGCGTGGCTTGCGCGTCGACCACAACGTCGTCCTGGTGGCGCAGCCCGGGCACGGCATCCTCTCGGAGGCGGAAGGGGCCGACTGCGACTTCATCGCCATGGCCACCCATGCACGCACGGGACTGACGCGCGCCCTCCTCGGGAGCACGGCCGACAAGGTACTTCGGGGAAGCCACTTGCCCATCCTGCTCTACCATCCCGCACCTTGACCGCGTCGCCGGCCCACGGCCGGCCCGCAAGGAGGTGGGCCATGCTCACCGTACGTGACATCATGCAGGCTTCGGTGGTGACGGTCACGCCCGAGACCACGGTCCGACAGCTGTCCAGGCTCCTTGCGGACGAGGAGATCAGCGGCGCCCCGGTGGTGGGTCGACATGGAGAGTTGCTCGGTGTGGTGTCGGCCACGGACGTGGTGCGGTTGGCGGCGGAGGACGCGGACGTGCACGTCGCCTCGTCCTCGAGTCCGCCTTCGCTCTCCGACCACGCGCTCATCCACGAGCCCGACGACCAGGAAGAGGAGGACTCCGACCCCTACGGCTTCTTCCTCCCGGAGGACTCCCCCTTCAACCGCGAGGGATTCCTCGAGCAGTTCGCCGAGACCGAGCTGGACGCCGTTGCGGTTTCGGACATCATGACGCCGGTGGCTTTCTCCGTGCGGCCCGACGCCACCGTCCGTGAGCTCGCCGACTTCCTGGTGCGCGGGCGCATCCACCGTGCCGTAGTGGTGAACGGCGATCGGCTCGAGGGGATCGTCACCTCCGGCGACGTTCTGCGCGCGGTCTCCGAGGGGCTTCTCGAGTAGCGGGCCGGCGGGGCCCGGACGGCTGGCCCGCCGAGCGGCGGGCTGGTAGTGTGGGCGCGGCGGGACGGGCTTCTCGTGCGGGGGCCCGTCGGTCCATCGTCCGAGGAGGCTCCATGCGGTTCGTCGCTCACCCTCTGCCCACCTTTGCCGCCCTCGCGGCGCTGTCGCTCTGCCACCCGCTGCGGGCGCAGGACGCGCCGCAGACGCAGACGGACGACTACACCCGCTACGAGCTCGAGGCGCCGGGCAGCGGGGCCTTCCACATCATCTACGACGTCACGGCCACGACGGGCGGTGCCCGCTTCTTCTACAACGGGATCCGTGAGGGAGCCGAGGAGGAGGTGCACGGCGTCACCGACCTCCACACCGGCGCGCCGCTCGCGTGGGAGGTGGTGGACGGGGCGTACGCCCGCGCGAACGGACACCCCCGGGCGAGCCTCGACGGACGCTTCATCAAGGTGACGCTCGCTCGCCCGGTCCCCGAGGGTGGCCAGGGCCGCGTGCGCATCGACAAGACCTACATCGATAAGAAGAGCTACTACGCCGACGGGCTCGACATCGTCTTCGACCGCTCCCTCGGCATCCGGCGCAACTCCGTGGTGCTTCCCGCGGGCTACGAGCTCGTCGGCGCCAACTACCCGGTGCAGGTGGACACCGAGGAGGACGGACGCGTGCGCGTCAGCTTCATGAACCCCGGCCCCGGCGCGGTGGACTTCCGCGTGCGCGGCCGCCCGCTGCCGGTCGGTACGCACAACGCTGCTCCCGCCCACGGGACGGTCGCCCGTGCCCACCGGCGGGGGTGGCGCGCCGCAGAGCGCGCGCGTCGGGTGGACGTTTCCCGAGCGCGCCTTCCAGGACCGGGACATCACCTACTTCCTCCAGCAGCCGGAGACGCACGCCTTCCGCCTCTTCCACGACTACACGGAGAAGCGGGCGGGCATGGACCACTACCTGAACGTCGTGCGCGCGGGGAGCTCCGCCTCGGACCCCGAGGCGTGGAACCTGGATACGGGAGAGCGCCTGCGCGTCGAGCAGCTCACCGGCGCGCAGCTCGCGGCACGGGGCGTCGACGTGGGCGACGAGGCCGGCGCGGACGCCCACGTCGTGGTGATCTGGTACGACGCCCTGGAAACGGGTGCGTCCACGCGCCTGCGCATCTGGGAGACGTACACCGATCCCGGGCGTTACGTGGTGGACGGCGACGCCCTCGTCTGGGACCGCGGCTTCGGCCGGGCGCGCAACACCGTGGTGCTCCCGGAGGGGTGGTACCTGACCGCGAACGCGATCCCCGGCGTGGTGCGGGAGACCGACGACGGACGGATCGAGATCCGGTACGAGAACCCGCGCCCCGACGAGATCCAGGTCTTCATCCGGGCGCGGCGCCGGGGGCACTAGACCTACGGCGACAGCCCTTCCCGGATCCGCGTCCCGAACGCCTCCCCCGTGCCGAGGGCATCACGCGCGGCCCGGTCCACGCGGAAGCGGGCGCGTGCCTGGTCGAGGTCCAGATCGGTCGCCAGCAAGCCGTGGTCGAGCGCCAGCTTGTCGGAGAAGCCCGGCAGGAGGATGCCCCACCCCCACGGCAGGGGGTCCGGCGCGATGCGGTTCACGTGGTCGCGCAGCATCGTCATGCAGTTGTGCACCAGCGTGTTGTAGTACTCCGGGTGCTCCTGGAGCGCGCCGGCACGTCCGAGCATGTCCACGAAGAGCGCGCGCGTCTGCTCCGGCGTCGCCCTGGACGGATAGAGGAAGAGCGTGTCGCCGCGCGCCGCGCGTTGCCCGATCAGGTCCTCCTCCGTCCCCACCACGTACGTCACCTCGAAGTCCCGCAGCATCCCGCCGAGAAGGGCGTAGCTCTCCCCCTCCTCCCGCCGCGCCTCGATCGAGACGGCCACGTAGCGCCCTCCCGTGAACTCGAAGCTCACGAAGCCGTGCGCAAGCCCCCGGAAGCGGTTCGCGAAGGGCGCCAGGACGAACCAGACGGCGCGGGCGTCGTCGAGTCGGTAGCTCTCGTCGCGATACCCCTCCTCGAACGTGCCGTCCGCGAGGTGCCGGAAGTCGCGCAGGTCGTGGATGCGCACCTCTTCCGCGCCGAGCTCGATACGGGCGGGCCGCGCGTGGTCGGCGGCCCAGTCGCGGTCGTTGCGCGGCGCGCCCACGCGAGACGAGGAGGAGCCCGAATCCCACGACGACGACCACGATGAGCACGCCCAGGGCCACCAGGAGCTTCAGCACGGGCCCAGCCCCGCGCGAGCAGCACGGCGAACCGCGGGAGGGCCAGGGCGGCCGGCGCGTGTCCCGGCCACGACGTCCGCGCGGACGTACGCCATGACCATGAGATGGTAGACCGCCCTCACCGGCTCGCTCCCTTCTCCGTGCGATACTCCAACTTGCGCCCTTCCGGGTCGAGCGTAATCAATGCCACACCCCCGGGGTCCACGTCCACCTTCCCGTTCCGGGCCGAGGAGCGAGCGGCGTCCGCGGGCCGAGGGCCTTGCGTCGTCTAATTCATCATATCATCATGATGAAAAGAAGGGTCGTCCTCGAGACGGCAAGACCCAAGAGGCAAGGACGGAACGGCCGTGATTCTCTCCCAGACCGCGGTGTACGCACTCAGGGCGGTGCTCCACCTGGCGGAGGTCGAGGGCGAGGAACCCGTGCGGGTCGACGACATCGCCGAGGCGCTGGACGTGCCGCGCAACTACCTGTCGAAGATCCTGCATGTGCTCGCCCGTGAGGGCGTGCTCACGTCCACGCGGGGGCCCCACGGGGGCTTCCGTCTGGGACGGCCCCCCTCCCAGCTGCGACTCGCGACCGTCATCGGACCCTTCGACGAGATCACGACGGCTTCCGACTGCCTCCTGGGAAGGGAGCGGTGCAGCGACGCCAACCCCTGCGCCGCCCACTCCCGCTGGAAGAGCGCGTCGCGGCAGGTACGGACCTTCCTCGACGGGACGACGATCGAGGACCTCTCGGCCTCGGGCGCCGCCCTTCCGAGCGTCCTGGCCGACTGAGCCCGACGCTCGAGGTTGCTCCGACCCGGTCAGCCGCCGCGCCGATGTCGGCGCTTGTCGGCGGGGACGTCCACGGTACCGCCGATGCCACTGAAGCGGATCCCACCGCTCCCGTCGGAGCGCACGGTGAAGTCGCCCTCGACGTCGCGCACGTCGATCGAGCCCGAACCGTCGTCGCCGATGACCACGTCCCCCTTCACCTCCGCCACGTCGATCCCGCCCGAGCCGTCGCGGACGAGAACCGAGCCCTGCACGTTCGACAGCTCCACCTCGCCGGAGCCGTCGTCGACCTCCACGTCGCCCACCACGTCGCGCACGTCGATGGAGCCCGAGGAGTCGTCGATCCACACCGCGCCGTTCACGCCGTGCACGAAGATCTCGCCGGAGGAGTCGTCGATGCGCAGCTCACCGGTGCCGGTGATGTCCATCCCGCCCGACGAGTCCTCGAGGTCCACCGCCATGTCGAGCGGCACCTCCACGACGAGGTCGATGCGTGCGTAGTCCTCCCCGTGCCATCCGCCGCGTCCGTTGCGGTTCGGATAGTGGGTGGCGAGTACGACGTCGTCGCCGCGCCGCTCGAGCGTGAGGGTGAGCTCCTCCAGGTAGGACTCGTCGGAAGCGCACGCCCGCCCGACCGCCTGGACGCGATCCAGACCGGCCCGCCCCTCGATGGTGAGCTCCCCGGAGCCGGCGTCCAGACGCAGCCATTCCGCCGCAGAAGCGGTGAGGGACACCTTGCGCTCGGCCTCGTAGGCGCAGCGCCCGGAGTGGGCCGGCTCCACTTGCACGTCGAAGTCCGGGAGGTCCACACGTACCTCGACGTTCCGGGAGAGCGCGGGCTCCCCCGCGAGCAGCGCAGCCGCCAGGTCCCCACTGAACCCCACCAACCCATACCCCAGGAACAACGCCGTCCATCTGAGTGCGCGCAGCATCTTCCGTCCCTCCCCGATTCGCGTCCTTCGATCCGGATCCGTGCTCGTATCCTTGGACGGAGGCCGTTGCGGGGAGGTTGGAACGGGGGCGCGCCCTCGAGGGCTGCCGACCCGCCCACACGGCCCGGGAGAGGAACGCGACGGCCGTTTCGGAGGTTAAACGGAGAGGTCCACCCCACCCCCCTCGACCGGATCCCTCGCATGCACCGCATGTTCTCGGCCGCCTTGGCGCTCGCCCTCCTGCTCGCACCCCTGTCGGTGTCGGCGCAGCTGCGACCCCGCTCCGCGCCCGGGGGGGTGGATGGGCGCCGCCTCAGGTCGGCGTGCACTTCGGATACGACTACAACTCCACGGGCTCGGTGGCGGGCGCGCAGCTGAGGATCCCGATCCTCCCCTCGGGCTACGTGGAGCTGGTGCCGAACGGAGACATCACGTTCCTGACCGGGCTCAAGGAGTACCAGTACGGCGTGGACGCCGTCGTGCTGAGCGGCGGCCGCCGCGGCGGGATCTACCTCGGCGGCGGGCTGGTGTGGCGCGACACGATCTACCAGGACTCCACGCCCGGCCGCGAGACGAAGCGATGGGCCGACGTCGTGGCTGGACTGCGCACGGGGCAGCTCGGCGTACTCCCGCTCACGGCGCAGATCGAGATCCGCTGGGTCTTCGTGGACGCGCGCGTGAAGCCGCGCTACCTGACGCTGGGCGTCAACCTCCCCTTCTGGGGGTGGGGAGAGGGCGGCGGGCGCTAGTCGGCAGGGACGACGCGCACGCCGTTCCCGTCCGCGTCGAGCAGCGTCGGTGCGCCCGTCCACTCCAGGACGCGCGCGCGGTCCGCCTGTTCCGGCACGACCACGGCCAACGACGCGAGCCCGAGGGCGCCTTCGGGAGGAGCGGTCGCCCTCCCTCCCCAGACGTTCAACCCCAGGTGGTGGTGGTAGCCCCCCGCCGAGACGAAGAGCGCGCCCGGGTAGGCGCGGGTGACGACCTCGAAGCCCAGGCGGTCCACGTAGAAGGCCTCGGCGGCCGCGAGCGACGACACGCGCAGGTGCACGTGACCTACCACGGTGCCCCGCGCGATCCCTCCGGACGGGGCCCGTGCGGTCGCGAGCAGCCCCGCCAGGTCGAGCGGCTCCGTGGTGATGTGGATGCCGCCGTCGGGCGCGGCCCACACCTCGCGCGGGCGGTCGGAGTAGAGCTCGAGCCCGTTGCCCTCCGGATCCGTGAGGTAGGCGGCCTCCGACACGTTGTGATCGGCGAACCCGTCGATGCGGTACCCCTCCCGACGCACGCGGTGGAGCGTGGCCGCGAGGTCGGCGCGCGTGGGATGCAGGAAGGCCACGTGGAAGAGGCCGGTCGCACGGGCGGGCCGGCGCGGTGCTCCCGGGGCGGCCCGGAGCTCCAGGAGGGGAGCGCCGTCCGCAACGCCGAGCACGGCCGTGGCCCCGTCGTCGTCGTGGACTTCGAAGCCGAGCACGTCCCGGTAGAAGGCTCGCTCGCGCTCCAGCGACGCGACGCGCAGACGCACGCGCCCCATGCGGGTGCCGGCGGGCAACGTGTGCGCATCCATGGCTGCAGGAGTACCGCGCGCGGACCGACCACGCCATCCTAGCAGCCCGCCCCCTTCCGCCGTGCCCGCAGGCCTGGTAAGCTGCCGGCCGCTCCCGCGTAACCTCTTCCAACCGCCCGACGAACCGTCTCCGCCGCCTCACGATGCGACGCATCCGACGTATCCTCCCCCTCCTGGCGCTCGCGTCCTGCGCGTACGCGGTCGGCGCCCACCCCCTCTCGGCGCAGGCGCCCGGCTACCCGCCCGTGGACACGCGCGGGATCTACGCCGAGTACCACGCCGAGGTGCTCGAGAAGCTCAACAAGCTCATGGCCGACTGGGCGCGCGCCTGGAAGGCCGACCGGGCCGACGAGGTGGCCGATCTCTACTGGGAGAACGCGGTCCTGATCGAGCCCGACCAGGCGCCCCTGCGCGGACGGGATGCCATCCGGACGCACCTGGAGGAGACGCTTCCCCTGCGCGGCGAGGTCGAGGCCTTCATGCTGGACTTCGACGCCAGCGGCGGGATGGCCGTCGTGTACGGCAACTACCAGCTCACGGAGAACGGCACCCAGCGCTCCGGCCCGTTCGTGACGGTCTACCTGCTCAAGGGGCGTAGCTGGAAGATCCGCTCCCAGGTCTTCACGGGCGGCTGATCCGCCGGAGCGTCAGCGTCCGGCCGCGGCCTCGGGCGGCTTGCGCGTGAGGATCACGAAGTCGCCCAGCCCCTGGTCTTCCTCGTCGTTCCAGGCGTCGATGTCCTCGGCGGGCTGAAGCACCACGGTGAGCACCCGCGTCCCGGGGCGGTAGTCGACCACCCGCTCGGGAATTCCCGTCCCCTTCTCGACGTGGAACGACCCCGCGTAGTGGATCACCAGCGCGCCGGGATGCAGCCGGAGCTGGAGCGCGACCGCCTCCCCCATCGACGCGTCCCATAGAGCCTGCGCCTGCAGGGCGTTGCCCAGGTCGTGCACGGGTGGCGGGGGCGCCTCCTCCTCCGTCTGCCCCTTGCCCCTCGTCGGCAGCGGCCGAGTCGGACGCCGACGCCGGCATCCCCTGCATCATCTCCCCCATGAGGGCGTTCCACTGCTCGGTGTAGAGCGGGGAAGGTCCGGGATAGGGCAAGCGGTGGGAGGTACGCCCGGGCCTCCCAGGACAACGCGGAGAGGGAGCCCGACCCCAGCCGGCTGACGCGGTTCACGTACCGCCGGGGCGCGTTCGCCGCCACGACGGGGATGCTCGTGGGCCCGCGCGAACTCCACCATGGGCCGGTAGTCGGTGTCGTAGCGGTCCCAGGGACGGGCGCTCCGCTTGAACTGATCCTCCGTGATGAGGCCGGCGAGGTACTCGTCGAGGACGTACTGCACGTCGCGCTCGAACATCTCCAGCGAGAGGATGACCGTCCGCGAGGGGCCGCCACCCTGGCTCACGGCTCCGACACGCTGCGCGCCCCGGACGAGGATCTGCGTCTCGACGCCGTGGCCGACCGCGTCGTCGTGCGTCTCTCCGACGAGGACCGCCTCCGCGTCCGCGATCGCGGCCACCACGTCGGCGAAGGACCGGGCCCCGCCCTCTCCGTCGTAGACGCGGAAGTCCGTGCCCTCCACGACCGCCGCCGTCGAATCGACACGGGGGTGCTGCGCAGACGCCGGCGGTGGGCGCCGCCAGGGCGGCCACCGAAGAGACGATGAGCAGGGTGCGCATCACGGGGAGCAACCTCTCGGGAGGATCCGGGAAAAGAGACCGTCCGCCGGCCACCCGAGCCGGACGGACGGAGGTCCCTGGAATGTAGGCGCGCGCCCGGTACCGGCCAACCGAGCGGTCGCCGGCGTCGCGCCGCCCGTGGTGGCGCGCCGAGGGGGGCCGTAGGTTCAGGCCGCCGTCCACCCCCTCTGGCATTCACGGGACGCGCGGGCGGCGGAAGACCCGCGAGCGAGGGAGACCCTCCCATGACCTGGTTCTTGCAGGCGCTCCTCGGCGTCGTCGTGGCGATCGTGCTCTACGACCTCGTCCAGAAGCGGCACGCGATCCTGCGCAACTTCCCCATCATCGGGCACTTCCGGTACTGGCTCGAAGCCGTGGGCCCGGAGCTGCGCCAGTACATCGTCACCTCCAACAACGAGGAGCGGCCCTTCTCGCGCGACAAGCGGCGGTGGGTGTATGCCTCGTCCAAGCAGGAGAACAACTACCTCGGCTTCGGCACGGACAACGAGCTGGAGCTGTCGTCGAACTACCTGATCATCAAGCACAACACGATCGGTCGTGGCGAGGACCGTCCCCACGCGGAGGGCTATCCCCTGCCCTGCGCGAAGGTGCTCGGAGCCCACCGCGGGCGACGCAAGGCGTTCCGCCCGCCATCCGTGGTGAACGTGAGCGCGATGAGCTTCGGGTCCCTCTCCTCGAACGCGATCGAAGCGCTCAACCGCGGCGCGAAGATCTGCGGGTGCCTGCACAACACCGGCGAGGGCGGCATCTCCCCCTACCACCTGAACGGGGGCGACCTGATCTGGCAGCTCGGCACCGGCTATTTCGGCGCACGCGCACCCGACGGCGGCTTCGACCGGGCGAAGTTCCTGGACAAGGTCGCCGCGCATCCGGTGCGCGCCGTGGAGATCAAGCTCTCGCAGGGTGCCAAGCCGGGCCTCGGAGGCGTGCTCCCCGCCGTGAAGGTCACCGCCGAGATCGCGCGCATCCGCGGCGTACCCGAGGGACAGGCCGTGATCAGCCCGCCTGGGCACAAGGCCTTCCGCAACGTCGACGAGATGCTCGACTTCGTGGAGGACCTGGCCGACGCGACGGGCGTGCCCGTGGGCATCAAGTCCGCCGTGGGCGAGCTGGGGTTCTGGAGCGAGCTCGCCGACCGGATGGCGGCCGAGCAGCGCGGCGTGGACTTCATCACGATCGACGGGGGAGAGGGAGGCACGGGCGCCGCCCCCTTCGCCTTCGCCGACCACGTCGCCCTCCCCTTCAAGATCGGGTTCAGCCGGGTCTACCGGACGTTCGCCGAGCGGGGCGTGCACCGCGACGTGGTCTGGCTCACGTCCGGCAAGCTCGGCTTTCCCGAGTCGGGCCTGCTCGCCTTCTGCCTGGGGGCGGACATGATCAACGTGGCCCGCGAGGCGATGTTGTCCATCGGCTGCATCCAGGCACAGCGCTGTCACACCGACCACTGCCCCACCGGCGTGGCCACGCAGAACCGCTGGCTCGCACGCGGGCTCGTGCCCACGGACAAGGCGGCACGCCTCGCCAACTACGTGATGACGCTGCGCAAGGAGCTCCTGCGCCTGAGCCACGCCTGCGGCGTCGAGCACCCCGGCTTCCTGACCTCGGACCACATGGAGATCCTGGACGGCTCGTTCGGGAGCCGCCCCCTGTACGACGTGTTCCACTACCAGCAAGGGTGGGAGATCCCGTCCGAGCAGGACCAGGCCGCGGTCCTGCAGGAGATGGGGGTGGTGCCGGGCGGGGCCGCACCCATGAGGAGGGAGGCGGGCGCCTGAGCGGGCGCCGTCACTCCCAGATGCGACGCAGGTAGCGCTCCGGAGCGACCAGGAAGTCCCGCACGAGCCGCACGGACTCGAGCTCTTCGAACGCCACGGCACGCACCGGCGTCTCGTCGAACCCCAGGATCGTCGCGCCGGGCGTCGCCATGAGGATCGGCGCGTGCGTCGCGACGACGAACTGCGAGCCGGCGTCGATCGCGTCCTTCACCATCGCCAGGAAGGCGAGCTGGCTCTGCGGGGACAGCGCGGCCTCCGGCTCGTCCATCAGGTAGACGCCCTGCGGCACCAGCCGCGAGCCGAAGAGGCGGAGGAACGCCTCCCCGTGCGAACGCGCATCGGGGTTCTCCCCATAGCTGCGAGAGAGCCCGGCGATGGACGCGTTGTGCGGGCCCTTCGCCAGCATGCGCCCGTACTCGGAATGCCCGGCCATGTCCCGGTCGACGCGGTCGAGCTCGGCGCGGTGCTCGGCCATCATGCGGCCCACCTCCTTCTGGAAGCCGAAGAAGTCCTCGGCCCGCAGGAAGAAGCCCCGGTGCGTGCGCCGTCCCCGCCAGGTGAGCTTGAGATGGCGGGCGAGGCGGCGCTGGGGCTCGAGCGTCGGATCGTCGCCGAGTCGGCTGGCGCCCACCGCGGGAAGGCCCGTAGCGATCGCCAGCGCCTCGAGGAAGGTGGACTTGCCGGTCCCGTTCTCCCCCACGAGCAGGGTGACCGGAGTCTCCAGCTCGAGAAGGTCGAGGCTGGCGATCGCGGGCACCGAGAAGGGAAAGCCCGCCGCCGCGGCGCCCTCGGGAGGCCGATAGCGCACCGCAGCGAGCTGTGGCGCCGCCGGAGCGCTCACCCGGCCCTCTACTCCACCGGCGTCCAACGGTTGTTCTCCCGGTCGACGTCGGGAAAGCGCTGCTCGGGATCGAGGACCACGCTGGTCACGTTGCCGGTGATCTTGACGTGCGCGGTGGCCCGCCCGTCCTCCCACGCGTCCACGGGCACCATCATCCGGGTGCGTCCCCCCGCATCGGACGTGACCTCGACGATCACCGGCATGCGGATCTCGCCCCGGTCCTCGAGCAGGATGTCCGCTCCGTCGGACGTCGCGTGCACGCTCACCACGGCCTGGTCGAGCACGCGCGTCGTGTACATCCAGTCGTAGAAATAGCCGTCGAGGTCGCGGCCGGTGACGTCCTCGAACGTGCGGAAGAGGTCGAGCGGATCCGGGTGCTTGAACGCCCACCGGCGGATGTAGGTGCGCATCGCCTCGTCGAACACCTTCGGCCCGAGGATGGTGCGCAACGCCCGGAAGACCGATGCCGGCTTCCCGTAGGACGCCATGCCCCGGTTGCCGAACGCGCCGTACAGGTCGGCCGCGCGCATCGACGGCGTCTCCCGGTCCGAGCCCGCGATCCGCAGGTAGCCGTTCATGGTGTTCAGCCCCGCGTCCACGTCGGGGAAGAGGTCGGGCGTCGCCAGATCCTCCGCGAAGGAGGCCAGCCCCTCGTCCATCCACGCGAACCTGCGCTCGTTCGACCCGACCACCATCGGCCACCACATGTGGCCGAGCTCGTGCGAGATCACGCCGTAGAGCGCGATCGGCGTGCTACCCCCGCCGATGATCGTGATCATCGGGTACTCCATCCCGCCGCCGATCACGCCCTCGTTGACCGTCATGTGCGGGTAGGGATAGGGGTACCAGTGGGAGTGTGTTTCGATGGCGTGGCGCGCGTATTCCGCGGAGTGGTCCCAGTTGGGGCGGTCGGGCCGGTAGAGCGTGAAGATGTCGGACGCGTGCGTGGTGCCGTCGTCGTTCTCGTACTCCGCCACCGTGCCGTCCCACACGTACTGGTCCGACGCGCCCCACGCGAAGTCGCGCACGTTCTCCGCCACCCACTCCCAGGTGAGCGTGCCGTCCTCCCCGCCCGCGGCCGTGGCACGCCCGCCCTCGCGGTCCGCCGTGCTGACGATGTGCGAGACGTGGTCGCGGGAGAGCCCACCCAGCCGCTCGACGGCCTGCGGCGTGAGCACCTCGTCCGCGTTCTGCAGAACGCCCGAGGCGCTCACCAGCCACCCGGCCGGCGCCGTGATCGCGACGTCGAAGTCCCCGTATTCGAGGTAGAACTCGCCGTCACCCAGGTACGGGTCCCTCGCCCATCCGTTCAGGTCGTCGTAGACGGCGATCTGGGGATACCACTGCGCGAGGTAGAAGACGTGCCTGCCCTCGCGACCCATGCGAAACGTCCCCTCGGGGACGACGAAGCTCCAGTCGACGCTCAGCTCCGCCGTCTCGCCGGGACGCAGAGGGTGGGGAAGCTCGATCCGTTCCGACGTCGAGAGCGACTCGGCACCACCCCGCGGCTGCAGCGCCACCGGTGTTCCCTGCACCACCACGCGACCGAGGTCGAAGCCGCCCGTGATCGGCGCCACGCGGTCGCGCGGGTTGCCCGGCGCGAACACGTTCTGCCCCAGGTTCAGCCAGATCTCGTTCAGCGTGTCGGGCGAGCGGTTGGCGTAGGTGATGGTCTCGGATCCGGTGACCTTCGTCGCCTCGGGCTCCAGGCGCGCGCGAATCCGGTACTGGACCTCCTGCTGCCAGTAGCGGCTGCCCGGCGCACCCGAGGCGCTCCGGGTGTCGGCCCGGAGGGCCTCCTGGTAGGCGTGGGGTACCGGAAGGGTGTCCGCGGGTACGGCCGCGGCCAGAAGTGCTGCCAACAGGAGGGGAGTCGTCACGGGGCTCTCACCGTGGTCGGGGGATGGAGCGCGCGCCGGCGTCCACGCCGGCGCGTCCGACCAAAGTGACGTGGCCGCCCCCGGCGTACAACCGGGGGCGGCCACGGGCGGGCGAGCCGCTACAGCCCCTCCAACTCCTTACGTGCGCGGTCGAGGATGGCGCGGATCTTCTCGGTGGCCTCGAGGTCCGCCCGGGTGGCCGCCTTGAACGCCGCCTTCGTCAGGCGCCCCCACGAGCTCCAGATCTCGGCGGACTCGGGACCCATGTGCACGCCCCACTCCTTCCACCCCCCGGCGCGCTTCCAGATGCGCTCCACCGCCTCCTCGTGCAGGCGCAGCTCGTCGCGCCCGGCGTCCGTCAGGTCGAAGACCTTCTTCCCGTCCTGCTCCCGGGAGCGCACGAGGTCCTCGTCCTCGAGCTGCTGCAGCACGGGGTAGACCGTGCCCGCGCTCGCGTGGTACATCCCCCCCGAACGCTCCTCGAGACGCTTCATCAGCTCGTAGCCGTGCGCCGGCCCGTCGTGCAGGAGGGAGAGGAGCGCGAGGCGCACCTCCCCCTGACGGAAGAACGCGCGCCTGGGCCCACGCCGGCCTCCGCGGCCGCGCATGCGAGGGCCGAAGCCTGCGTCCCAGTCGAACAGCCAGTCGAAATCCATGCCCCTTCCTCGTTGTCCGCAGAACATCGTCCTTCCTCCTGATCCTCGTTACGTTGCTGTCGTCCGATCTTCGGCACAATAGATCGGAGAGTATATCGTACGATATAGCTTACGACAGACAGCACGCAAGGGTTCGTCACGGGCGGCGGCCTGCGGTGATCCCATCGTGGCTCAGAGCGCCACGGGTGCGCGAACGTCGGAGCGATGTCCGACGAAGCTGCTACTCGTCCTCGTCCTCGTCCTTGTCCAGGGCGCCGTAGAGCGTCTCGGAGCACCTCGGGCAGATCCCATGGCTGAACAACGCCTCGGAATGATGGCTGACGTACGTCTCCACCTGCTTCCAGTAGCCCTGGTCGTCGCGGACCCTCTTGCAGAGCGAGCAGATCGGCACGATGCCGCGGAGCGTCCGGACATCCGCCAGCGCCTGCTGGAGCCTCGCTCGCTCCTCCTCGAGTGCGTCCTCCATCCGCTTGCGGTCGCTGATGTCCATGTACGTGCCGAGGACACCCGTGATCCTCCCCGCGGCGTCGCGGAGCGGCACCTTGCTGGTGAGGAGCGTGATCGTGGTCCCTTCGGGGGTCGTCTGGGGCTCCTCGATCAACAGCCGGCTCTGACCGCTCTCGATGACCTGAAAGTCGTCGGCGCGATAGAGCTCGGCCTGGTCACGCCACACCATCTGGTAGTCGTCCTTGCCGATGACGTCCCGGGCCGAGGCGAATCCCGCGTCACGCGCGAAGATCTCGTTGCAGCCCAGGTAGACGAGGTCCAGGTTCTTCCAGAAGACCCTGGCAGGTATGGCGTTCAGGATCCCCTCGATGACCTGGCCGGACTCGACACGTACCCTGGTCGATCGATACGCGCAGCCCACCTTCCCGACCGCGGATTCCTCCGCGGCTGGGGTCCCTCCCCCGACTCCCGCCTTCGTTCATGATCTGGAGCACACTCCCCCGGAGCCGACGCCCCCGCACGGAGACTGCGGACAGGTCGATCCGCGTATCTCACCTCCAAAGGTAACCGCCCGGACGGTGGGGGGACAGGAAGCCGAGGAAGTCGGGAAGGCGCTCAGGACCCCTCCGGCGTGACCCTCCACCAACGCTACTTCAGCTTCTTCAACTCCTCCAGCTCCTCGAGCGTGCGTGGCCAGTCGTCTCCGAGCAGACGGGACAGGCCGCGGTCGGCGAGCACCTTTCCGCCGGTCTGGCACACCGCGCAGTAGTTCGTCTCGCGATCGGCGTACCGGATGCGCTGGATCGCCGATCCGCACACCGGGCATGGCTCGCCGTAGCGGCCGTGCGCCGCCATGGCGGGGTGGAAGGCGGTGATCTTCTCGGGGAAGCCGTCGCCGAAGTCCGCGCGCAGCCGCTCCGTCCACGCGACCAGCGAGCGCCGCGCCACCGCGAACAGCCGATCCGTCTCCTCTTCCGTGAGGTTGCGCGTCAGCTGAAGGGGGGACAGGCGGGCGAAGAGGAGGATCTCGTCCGAGTGCGCGTTGCCGATCCCGCTCAGCACGCGGGGATCGGTGAGCGCACGCTTCAGCGTGCGGTTCTCCCGCGCGAGCGCCTCGCGGAAGGCCTCGGGCGTCGCGTCGAGGACCTCGAGCCCGCCTGGATCGAGCTCCGCCAGCGCCTCCTCCCCCGCTACCACGTGCAGCGAGGCACGCTTCCTGGTGGCCTGTTCGGTGAGCAGAAGCGTGCCGTCCGGGAAGTCGAAGGCGGCGTGGGCGTTCTTCTTCGGCACGGCCACGCCCTTCTTCTTCCAGTGGAAGCGGCCGGTGATCATCAGGTGGAAGACGAGAAAGAGGGTATCTTCCATCTCCCACACGACCCGCTTCCCGATGCGGCGGACGCCGACCACGCGTCGGCCCTCCGCGGTGGACAGCGGCGGGTCCCAGGTGCGCAGCAGCGAGGGGGAGCGCAACCGGACGCGCTCCAGCGGCCGGCCGACGACGGTGCGCTCGAGGCCCTCGAGGTAGGCGGTGATCTCGGGAAGCTCGGGCATGGCCTTTGCCTTGACAGGTCCCGGGAAGATGGGCAAGGCAAGGTAATCGAAGCCCGGGGGAAGGTCGATCATGGCGAACGGACGGGCAGCACCGCTGTTGCTGGCGGTCGTGGTCGGGGCATGCGGCGCCGCGGCGCGCGACCTGATCGCGCCCCCGGAGTCCTCCGGGATCTCCGCGCCCTCCGACCTGCGCGCGCAGGTCGAGACGGCCACGCACGTGCGCCTGACGTGGCGCGACGACGACGGCGGCATCGGGCTCTTCCGCATCGAGCGGCGGCTCACCCGGGGGTGCGCCGAGAACTACTTCCGTCCGGCGGCGACCTCACCCCCGCCCTGTCCCCTCCCGGACACCGTGTGGCGCGAGGTCGCGACGGTCGGGGCGACCGACCGGAGCTGGCTCGACCCGTCCGCGCTGCCCAACAGGGAGCACGGGTACCGGGTGGTCGCGTGCGGCGCGAACGGGGCCGACCCCACCTGCGCGACCTCGGCGCCGACGGCCGCGACGACCTTCGTGGCCGTTACGGGGACGGTGTCCACGGCGGACGGGGGCGCGCTGCCGGGCCTCACCCTGACGCTGCGCGCGTCCGACGGGCGGACGGCTTCCGCCTCGATCCCGGCCGACGGCACGTTCCATGTCGAGATCCCCTTCAGCGCGCCGGGGTGGTCCGAGATCGAAGTGGCCACCGCCGACCCCGAGGCCGCCGCCTACCTTCCGGCCCTCTTCCGGCTCGAGGCGCTCGAGTTCGCGACCGATGTCCGCATCCTGCTCGTGCCACGCGCGTGGACGGTGCGGAGGGGCCGCTACGCAGGCCAGACGGTGTCCGTGTCCCTCGACGACGCGTTCGACGCGAGCGCGGCGCTCGGGTCCTTCTATCAGACCGCGAGCACGGCCGAGCGCTTCACCGCCTTCCAGTACGCGTGGAGCGCCGACTTCCCCCTCCCCGTCCTGTTCGATCGGGCGCGGAGCGATCGTTCGATCGGGGCGGCCGACTCGGTGGCCTGGTGGGCCGCCGTGAACAGCCTCGAGGATGTCCTGGGCCGCGACCTCTTCCGGCCGGCGGACGGCTCCGTGGAAGGTCCGGCCGTGCGCGTCTCGGTCGATGCGACGCTCTCCACCTCCGGTGTCGGCGTCCCCTTCACGGCCCCCCCCGCGGCGACGCGGCTCCAGGACGCGGAGGGGTGGCACGGCAACGTGGCGCCGGTCGCCTCCCTGGCCACCTCTCGCGTGGACAGCGCCCGCGTCGCGGTGGCGAGCCGTGGATTGCTCGGGAACGCCTGGCTGGCCGGCCACGAGCTGATCCACGTGCTCGGCGTGGGCCACGGCTGCAAGTGGCCGTCGATCATGGTGGAGTGCGCGACTCCGAACCACGCGACGCGCACGGACGCCCCCACGGCTGCCGACGTCGCCTACCTCGAGCTGATGTGGGCGATGCTCGCCCATCACGCCGCGGACGACGGCTCCACGGAGGTGGGCGTGCTGGCGGCCCTGGCCGGGGAGCGCACCGTGCTCCGGCACGAGGCTCCCTTCCACGATCCGCTCCCGGCTTGCTGGCCGCGCTGCTGACCCTCCCTCAGCGCCGGCGCACGAGCACCGTGCCGATCTCCCACGGCGCGAGGGGGATCGACGCGCGCGTTCCCTCGCTTTCCGTCCAGGCTGCCTCCGCTTCGGGGCGCTCCAGGAGGTCCGCGCTCCGCCACTCGAACGGCCACGGGAGCTCGAGCGTCGCCGTCACGGCGGCGCCGTGGCGCTCGACCAGGCGCACGACCAGCGTGCTCGCGTCGTCCTCCGCGACCTTGAGCGCGCCGAGCTGTACGCCGTCTCCCCGCACGGAGGCGAACGCGCGGGCCCTCCCCTCCCCCGCGTGCTCCTCCACCGCGACGGCCCGCAGCGGCTGGTCGAGGGAGGTCGCGGCCGCCTCGGTGGCGCCGCTCCGCCAGTCCCCGTCGTGCACCACGAGGTCGTAGCGGAAGACCTGCGTCCCCATGTCGGCCTGCTCGTCCGGCCACTTGGCGGACTTCAGGAGGGTGATGCGGACGGTGTCGCCGCGCACGTCGTAGCCGTGCTTGGCGTCGTTCACGAAGCTCACGCCCCAGCGCCCGTCGCTGGCGTCGATCCAGCGCTGCATCGGCACCTCGTAGCGCGCGCTGTCCCGCTTCGAGCGGGCGGCGGCGGGCCGTGCGATCGCGCCGTAGGGGATCTCCGCCCAGACGCTGTCGAAGGAGAGCGCGAGCGGGAAGGACGCCTTCAGGAGGCGATGGTCCGCCCTCCACAGCGCGCGCGTCTCCACCTCGAGGCGTCGTGCCCCGTCGGGGAGGGTGAGCCGTTGCACGAACCTCCCGTGCCGATCCGCGCGCACGACCTCCACGAAGCGGCCCAGGGCGTCGCGGCCGGGCTCGCCCACGCGGACCGTGTCCGCGATCGGTGCCCACGGGTCGTCCGTGTCGTCGATGTTCCAGGCGTCCCACTGGAGCGGCCGATCCTCGCGCGTCTCCAGCCGGTTGCCGCCCCCACCCGGCTGCAACACCTCCCGCCCGCTCGCGAGGTCGACGATGCGGGCCAGCTCACCGGTGGCGCGGTCGACCTCGACATGGAGCCGGTCGTTTTCGAGGATCACGGGGCCCGCGGCCGCCGCCGCCCCCGCGGGTCCGGCGCGCTCGGCGTCGCCATCCGCACCGCCGTCGCCGCCCTCCCCGGCCGACACGACGAAGACCACTCTGCCGCCCGTGGGCGGCACCTCCGGGACGAGCGCACGCAACGTGTCCGCGCGCACGCGTTGCGGTGAGCGTCGCGGCCGGAGGCGTCCACCACGTGGGCCGCCGCGCCCTTCCACGGGATCTTGGCCACCCCGCCCCGCACGTACCCGGAGGGGTTCAGCACGAGGTACGGCCGCCCACCCTCGACGGGGGAGCGCGTGTCGAGCGACGCGCCGACGATCTCGCCGGCGCGCGCCAGCGCCATGTCGGCCAGGCGCGCCGCCTCGCGGTAGTCGTCGACGGCGTCCACGTAGACCGGACCGATCCCCGACCCCGGGAGCAGGTCGTGGAACTGGTTGAAGAGGGTCTTCTCCCACGCGGCCGCGAGCGAGCCACGCGGGTAGTTGTACCAGGCGTCGGCGGGCGCCGACGAACGCGGCGTGCGCGGAAGCCGCCTCCGCCGCGCCGAGCAGCGCCTCGAGGCGCCGGTTCCAGGCCTTCATCTCCGCCTGGCTCGTGTACACGCCGCGGTGGTACTCGAGGTACAACTCGTCGTCGATGACCGGCACGTCCTCGGCGTCCGCGGCCATGCGCTCGAGCGCGCGCTCGGGGAGCGTTCCCCTCAGCGGCGGAAAGGTGGGGATGCGCTCGAGCTCCCGGGCCCGGTCGAGCATCTCCATGGTGGGGCCGCCGCCGTGGTCACCCACCCCGTACAAGACGAGCATGTGGCGTGAGGCCGTGCTGTCCCGCGACGCCTTCCACTCCTCCGCGAGGCTCGTGGGCTGCAGCTGATGCGTGTAGCCGTACGGGATGTACGAGAGGATGCGCGTCCCGTCGCGTCCCTCCCACCAGAAGAGGTTGCGGTCCGCGCTCCACGTGTCGGTGTCGTTCCAGCGCACCTTCTGCGTCACGAAGTAGTCGAACCCGGACTTCCTGAAGATCTGCGGAAGCGTCCAGGTGTAGCCGAAGGTGTCGGGGATCCACGCCACGGTGGCCATCCGTCCGAAGAGGCGCTGGTACGTGCGCTGGCCGTACAGGGCCTGCCGCACGAGCGCCTCCCCCGACGGGAGGTTCGCGTCGGCCTCGACCCACCACCCGCCCACAGGCGCCCAGCGCCCCTCCCGCTGCAGCCGCTGGATCTCGTGCAGGAGGGCGGGCTCGTACGTCTCCAACCACGCGTAGTACGCGGCCGAGGAGCCGGCGAAGGTCGCGCCAGGGTACTTCTCCAGCAGCTTGGCCGCCGTGCGCCAGGTGTTGCGCACCACGTCCACCGTCTCCTCCCACCGCCACAGCCACGCCGCGTCGATGTGCGCGTTGCCCACGACGTCGATCGTGTCCGCCCGGACCTGGCGCGCCGCGGGCTCCAGGCGCTTCATCCATGTGCCCACCAGCGCCCGGTAGCGGGCCTTGTCGGGCGCGGCGGCGGCGGCGAGCAGCCTGCGCGCCACCTCTTCGTCCGGGACTTCGGGGAGGATCGAGTCCCCCAGGAAGTAGCGCGCCCAGCGCGCACCCTCCGCGATCTCCGTCCACCCGGCGTCGGGCACGACCAGCCTGGGGGCGTCCCACCAGTTCCCGTGCGGCTCCACCTCGACGGAGATCGACGCACCGGCCCCGCACGGCCCACACAGGCGTACCCTCGCGGACGCGGAGGGGGTGCGCACCTCGCCGTCCACCCGCACCACCGCCTCCGGGGTCGCGAGCTCGGCCACGTCCATCTCCAGCGTGAGGCCGGCGAGCGCGTCGGGCACCGGCGCCTCGAAGGCGAGCGCGCGAGCTTCCCGCGCCACCGTGGCGTCGACGCCGTACGCGCCGGCCCTCGGGAGGGGATGCCACGTACCGGCGTCGTCACGCCACCTCCAACCGTCGACGGCGATCGGGCGGGCCAGCACACGGAGCACCGCACCGGCGTCGATGCCCCGCCCCTCCGTGCCTCCTCCGACGACGTTGGCCGTGACGCCGTCGCCCTCCCCGCTCGCGGCCTTCAGCAGGTCGTCCCAGGTCGTGGCCAGCTCGGCCTCCGCCACGGCGCCGTCCGCCGCGGCCGGCAGCTCGGCCTCCCGCGATCCCACCCGCAGGCGCACCGGTCCGGAGAGCCCACCCCAGCGTGTGGCCCGGGCCACCACCGGGACGCGTAGCGCGCCGGTGCCGGCGTCGAGCGTCGCGAAGGCCGCCACCGACAGGGGTGCCACGGTCAGGGACGGAGACGGCACGGACGCCACGGGGGCGTCCGGCGGGCGGGTGGCACCGAGGCGGAGGCCGTCGAGCGGCGCGTCGGCGAGGGCGAGCAGCCTCGCGCCCAGCGCGAACTCGCCCGTGCGGTTCACCACCTTCATGAGGAGCCGGTTGGCACCACGCGCCAGCCTCACCGTGACCGTGTCCGTACCCCCGCGCAGGCTACGCGCGACCTCGCGGTCGAGGATCAGCGTCCCGTTCAGCCAGACGCGCACGTCGTCGTCGGACTCGAAGCCGAAGCTCACCGTGCGCTCGTCCGCCGTGGTCACCCAGGAGAAGGCGTAGGCCACGGCCTGCTCGAGCGGCGGCTCCCCGATCGCGACCTTGAGGTCCATCTGCCCGTTCGCGTCCGCCGGGCGTTGGCGCCACAAGAACGACCCCACGGCCACCGCCGGACGCGGGGCCGACGAGGCCTCGTCCTCCAGGTAGGCGTGGCGGAGCCGATCCGGGCCTTCGCGCACGGGAAAGGCGCCCAGCACCAGCCAGGCGGCGATCGGCCGATCCTCCTGGGCGCGCACCGCGGGGGTACCGGCAGTGGCGCCCCATATCGTGAGCGCGACGAGGGCGACGAGGCACGAAACGAAGGCACGGCGCATAGGGGTTCTCACCGAAGCGGGAGCGCGTCGCGAGTCACGAGGTCCCAGTAGTCGTTGAAGCGGGCGGTCACGAGCGTCGTCACCGGCTGTAGCGCCTGAGCGGCGTAGTAGCCGGGAACGGCCGAGGGATGGTCTCTCCGGTAGTTGGGAAAGACGCTGCGGATCACCACCGCCTCCGGGGTCGCCGGCAGCGTCGCCAGGCTGGCGATCCAGTCGTCGAGCGTTCCCTGCTGAACGAGGTAGAACTCCACGTTCGACACGTAGAAGGCGCTCAGGGGGATCTCCATCTCCCGCAGCACGTCGCCGATCTCCCGCACGGCGTGCGTGCCGCCCAGGTCCCCCACCACGGGGACGATGCGGCCCGCCCGCTCCAGACCGCGCACGACGGCATAGGACGCCGCGTCGGCGAGGTAGGAGGCGTGCCGTCCCTCCATGTCGGTCTCGATCAGGAGCTGCCGGTAGGTCGGATAGTACGGTCGGGGTGCGCGCCCGTAGCTGGTGAAGCGCAGCGCGGGGCCGGCGTCGACGAAGGTGTGGTGGAAGCGCCGGATCGTACCCAGATCCGCGTCGGCGAGGGGGATCCCGTAGGTCGCGACGGTCCGCCCGACCTCGTCGTCGAGCCCGGCCACCACGGCGGAATCGGCCGCCGCGGCCTCGACGAAGGAGAGGACGTCCTCGATCGGACGGTCGCGCCACGCGGCCGGATCGGGCGGCGGTGCCTTGCCGAAGAGGCCGGCCAGGAACTCCACGCGCGTGGGAGCGCGGGACACGAGCGCGCGCAGGAGGAGGTGGTGCAGGAGGTTGTCCCGCCGGATGTCCACGATGAACGCGATCTCCGGCCGGATGCGCGCGATGTAGGAGAAGTTCTGGTCCGGACCGACGCCGACGTAGGCCCCGCCCCGGACACCCGCCCGCTCCAGGGCTCCCATCACCTTCAGGTAGCCCCGCTCGTTGGAGATCAGGTTGTCGGTGTCGAAGTAGCCGCCCGGCTCGGAGATCCGCGTGACGAGGGACGCGAAGGTCGAGTCGGGCAGGGCACGGAACGCGGTCTCCACGGCCCCCGACGAAGCGGCACCCGGCGCGGACCCGGGCTCGCACGCGGCCGTGAGGGCCACGAGGAGCGCTGCGGCGACGGGGCGGCGGAGGGACACGGACGCTCCGGGAAGGCGCGGGGACGAGGGCGAGAGCCGAAAGAGGCAACACCCCGCGCGGGTCGGCAAGATCCAGGCGCGGCGCCGCCGCGTCACGGACCCCCGGCCGTCAGAACGTCGCGCGCAGCACGAACGTCAGCGGGTGAGGCGGCGCTGCACCGTGACGTCGTCCCCGTTGTGGGGCACGCCGTCGGGACCCGCCGATCCCACCGTGAAGCCACGCCTGTCGGTCTTCAGGTAGTAGACGTTGCCCCAGGGGTCCTCGGGCACGCCCGAGTAGTCCCGGCGCAGCCACCCCTCCCAGTTGCCCGGGTAGGGCTCACCGCGCCCCCGCCGCGCCTCGAGCTGGTCCGCCATCGCATCGAGGCGGGACGGCACGAGCTTCAGGCGGAACTTGTCCATCAGCGGTGTCGCCGCCTCCACCATCCGGGCGCGGGCCTTGGGGATGGCCATTCCGACCGCGAAGAGCAGGAGGAGGAGAAGGAGGAGCTTTCGGATCAACACCTTGAGCATGGTTCCCCGTCGAGTCTCGTGGGTCGTGCCGCTTCCCTTGTCCAAGCTGTTCGCGCCGATGCCGGAGAGGCAACACCGAAGAAGAGGCCGGCCCGGGACGTCCCGGACCGGCCTCGCATCCCCGACAGCTCCACGAACCGGCGGTCAGCCGCCTTCGCGGATGCGCTCCATCAGCTCCTGCCACTGCGACTCGAAGGGCGAGGAGTCCCCGGTATACCCCGGCTGCCGCTCGACCTTGAGCAGCTGAGAGTACGTCTCGTCGCCGACCTTGAGCGTGACGGTGTAGTTGCCCGGCGACGCCACGGGCGCGCCGCCACCCCCGCGTCCGCGGAAGAACGAGCCGAGGCCGCCTCCCGGGTTGATGAGGTCGGCCAGCGTGCGCATCTGGCCGTAGTCGAAGCCGCCGCCGGCCCTGCTTCCGGGCGGCGTCTCGCCCGGGCGCTCCCGGAAGGCCTCGGGGTCGCCGCCACCGCCGCCGCCGCGCCCGCCGCCGAACATCGCGAACGCCTCGTTGCGGCTCGTCTGGCCGGTCACGACGCCCATCATCCGGTCGAGGAACTGTGCGTCCCAACCGGCTTCCTTCAGGGAGTCGGACACCACCTTCGCGCGCGCCGCGATCCGCTCGCGCTCCTTCTTCTGCCAGGGGGACGGCTCCGCCGTGGGCGGCGCCTCGCCGCGGAAGTTCCACGTCACCTGGTGCAGGCCGGCCGTGGCCGGGCCGTTCAGCTTGCGGAACACCTCCCCGTCCGGTCCCGCGATCGTGATCTCGACCTGGGGACCACGGGGGGACGCGCCTGCCGAGGCGGCGCCGCCGGTCCGCCGGTGGCGGCGCCGTCGTTGCCTGCGCCGTCGCGCGTCATGCCCCCCGACCCCGCCTGCGCCTGGTCGGCCAGCGTCTTCGCGGCGGTCTCACCCACGTAGTAGCTGATCTCCGCCTGCGAGCCCGGCGTGGGCCGCTCGAACCACTGCTGCGCGTACGACTCGCCCCCGCGCGGCTCCGACCCGAACTGGTAGGCCGGCTTCGGCGCGAAGAGCGCCGCCGTCCGCCAGCGAGCACCGCGTCGGTGAGCTGCTCGAGCGGCGTGATGTCCACGATCCAGATCGAGCGCCCGTGCGTGGCCGCGATCAGCTCGTGGTCGCGCGGATGGACCTCGAGGTCGTGCACCGGCACGGCCGGCAAGCCGTTCATGAAGGTCTGCCAGGACTTGCCGCGGTCCGTGGACACGTAGGCGCCCACGTCCGTGCCGACGAAGAGGAGGTTCTCGTTGTGCGGGTCCTCCTCGAGCACGTGCACGAAGTCCGGCGCGCCCGTGGGGAGGTTCGCCACGATCGACTTGAAGGTCTTCCCACCGTCTTCGGTCACGTAGACGTAGGGCGTGAAGTCGTTCGTGCGGTGGTTGTCGAACGTCACGTAGAAGCGCTGGTCGCTGAAGTTCGACGCCTCGATGCGCGACACGTACGTGCCTTTCGGCACGCCGGGGAAGCGGCCGGTGAGCTCCGTCCAACTCTTCCCGTCGTCCTGCGTCGTCCACACGCGCCCGTCGTCGGTGCCCGCGTACAGCCAGCCCGCGTGCCGCGGCGACTCGTCGAGCGCCACCACCGTCGCGTACGTCTCGGCTCCGGTCGCGTCGACCGTGATGCCGCCCGTGGTCTCGAGGCTGACCTTGACCTTCTCGGGGTCGGCGTAGCTCAGGTCGGGCGAGATCGGCCGGAGGTGCGTCCCCCAGTCGGTGCTCTTCACGACCATGTTGGCGCCCGCGTAGAACCAGCTCCGGTCGTGCACGGACTGGAAGAAGGGGGTGTTCCAGTTCCACCGGTTCTCGAAGGCGGCCGAGTCCGCCGTGGCGCGCCGCTTCAGGTCCTGGATGCGCGCGTCGCTCTCGCCGGCGCCCCCGGCCACGAGCGTGACGATCGTGTCCTGGTAGGGGCGCCACACCTCCATCCAATCCGGCTTCTGCAGGCTCTGGCGCTCGCCGGTCACCGCGTTGATGCGGCCGATGTTCCCGCCCTGCGACTCGGTCCACAGGATCGTCGGATCCCCGTAGTCCTGCGCGCTGACGAAGCCGTCCCCGCCGCCGTAGGTGGCCCAGTAGTAGTTGTTGATGCCGCCCCCGTCGACGCGGCTCGGGGCGCACCACGTGCCGTTGTCCTGCAGCCCACCACAGACGCGGTAGGGGATGTCGTAGTTGTAGCTGACGTCGTAGAACTGCCCGATCGCGATGTGGTTCAGGTAGCTCCAGTTGCCACCTCGGTCGTAGCTGATGGCGACGCCGCCGTCGTTGCCGACGACCATCCGGTTGCCGTCGTTCGGGTCGATCCAGAGGGCGTGGTCGTCCACGTGCACCTCGTTCGTCGTCGCGCCGTACGTCTTGCCGCCGTCGTCGGAGTACTGCATCGGCGTCGACGAGAAGTAGACGCGGTTCTCGTCCTGCGGGTCGACGCGCACCTGGGAGTAGTAGAACGGGCGCGTGTCGACGTCGTTCATCTTCTCCCACGTACACGCCGGCGTCGGCGGAGCGGTAGAGCCCGGTCCCGCCGGTGCCGTCCGCCTCCTTCTCCGCCTCGACCTCGGCGTACATCACGTCGGGGTTCGACAAGCTGATGGCCAGGCCGATGCGGCCCTTGTTCGCGGTCGGGAAGCCGTTGCCCTCGACCTCCGTCCAGCTGTCGCCGCCGTTGCTGCTCTTCCACAGGCCGCTGCCGGGGCCGCCCGAGTTCAGGAAGTACGGCCCGCGCACGCGCTCCCAGCTGGACGCCCAGATCACGTTCGGGTCACGCGGATCGAGCACGATGTCGACGAAGCCGGCCTTGTCGCTGATGAACTTCACCAGCTTCCACGAGTCGCCTCCGTCGGTGGTGCGGTAGAGGCCGCGCTCCGGGTTCGAGTCCCAGATGTGCCCGAGCGCCGCGACGTACACGATGTCGGGGTTCGTCGGGTGCACGACGATGCGCGTGATGACCTGCGTCTCCTTCAGCCCCTTGAACGTCCAGCTCTCCCCGCCGTCGATCGACTTGAAGATCCCGCCGCCGGGAGAGATCGAGTTGCGGGAGTTCCCCTCCCCCGTGCCCAGCCAGACCTGGTTCGGATCGGAGGGGGAGATGCCGATGTCGCCGGTGGAAGCGACGCGCTCGCCCTTCCACACGAGATCGAAGGTCGTGCCGTTGTTGGTGGTCTTCCACACGCCGCCCGCGGCGGCCGACACGTAGAAGGTCGTGGAGGGACTGGGAAGACCCTCCACGTCGGTCACGCGCCCCATGATGTTCGCGGGTCCGACGGATCGCCACTTGAACTGATCCATCATCGCCACGTCGATCGGCTTGGTGAGCTGCGCGTGCGCGTGGGGAGCCGCGACGGCCAGAAGGGCCAGCGCGGCCAGGAGAGTGAAGCGTCGCATGGATTCGCGTCCTGCCGAGGGGTACGGGCGTCGCTCTGCCGGGAGGGGGGCGGCGGCCCCGTCAATGTAGGTCGTCCAGCCATGGAGGACAGGTCAGGGCATCAGGTTGTTGACGGTGGCGCCCAACGTCGCAACGCCCCACCGTGTCCCTGCCGTGTCCGTTCGGCGTGTCCGTCTCCCCTCCGCTCCGGATCTCCCATGCGTCCGCGCTTTCCGTTCGCTGCTGCTCCTGCTCGTGGTGGCCGCCCCGGCGGGGGCCCAGCAGGCCGCCCCGGCCGTCAACCCGGACGAGGCCCACTACGTCCTGCCGGCCGCGTCGATCCAGAAGATCTTCGCCACCGACAAGAACTACGCGACGCTCGACTACGCGAGCCCCGACGGTGACCACTTCCTGGTTCCGGAGATCAACGAGCTGTCCACGCTGGCGCTCATGTCGAAGCCGACGCTCCGACTCGCGGAGATGGAGATCCGCCCCCGGACGAACCGCCTCTGGCACCTCGACACCTGGGGGATCTACGACTTCCGGCTGTACGGGCTGGACGAGCGGCGCTTCGTCGACGTCGACCTCCCCGCGGGGAGCTTCGCCTCCGACTTCACGTGGTCGCCGGACGGGGCGCGCATCGCCTTCCTCGCGCACCTGCCCGACCACACGGAGGTGTGGACGGCCGACGCGGCCACCGGCCGCGCCCGCCGGGTGAGCGACGCGCCCGTGATGGCCACCGCGGGCACCAGCTCCAACGGGCAGGGGCACCGCCCTTCGGACATGCTGCAGTGGACGCCCGAGGGCACGCTGCTCACGCTGCTCGTGCCGCCGGGACGTGGCCCCGAGCCGGCGGACAGCCGCATCCCGGATGGGCCGCTCACCCGCCAGACCCGTCCGAAGCCCGTCGACAACCCGACGTATCGGTTCCTCCTGCGCGACGCGCACGACGAGGATCTGTTCGAGTACTACACCACGAGCCAGCTCGCCGAGCTGACGCAGGGGAAGAAGCCCGTGCTGCTCGGCACGCCGAAGATGTACGAGTCGATCTCCCTCAGCCCGGACGGACGCTACGTGCTCGCCGAGCACATGGAGCGCCCCTTCTCGTACCTCACGAGCTACCGCGGCTTCCCCCGCAAGACGGAGGTGCTGGACCGGAAGGGCGCCGTGGTGGCCACCGTCGAGGCTTCACCGCTCCGCGAGGGGAACACGAGGGGCGGCGGCGGGCCGGGCGGAAACGGCGGAGGCAACGGGCCGCGCGCGTTCGCCTGGCGTCCGGACGGCGCGGGGCTCGGCTACCTGCAGCGGTCGCGCGGGCGGCGACGGGCAGCCGGACGACGCGCCGCGCCCCGACCGGCTGATGCTGCTCGTGGCACCCTTCGACACGGCGGCCGCGACCGTCGTCGCGGAGAGCGAGGACCCCATCCGCTCCGTCAGCTACGCGCGCGACGGGGGGCACGCCTTCGCCACGGTCGCGAAGGGACCGCGCACCGCGCTCGTGCACTGGAGCCTCGGAGGTGTCGCTCCCGCGCGGGACGTCGTGGTCGACTTCCACGCCACGGACGACCCGACGAAGCTCCCCGGCGAGCTGCTCACGGAGCGCACGGGCAACGGGCTCGAATTCGCGGTGGTCTCCTCCGACGGTGCCTCCGCCTACCTGGAGGGCCCGGGCTACGCCGCCGACTTCCGGCCGCAGCCGTTCATCGACCGTGTGGGCGTGAAGGGCGGGCCGACGACCCGCGTCTTCGAGGGCTCGAAGGACACCTTCGATCAGCCGCTCGTGCCGCTGGACGCCGACCTCTCGCGGGTGGTGGCCAGCCGCGAGTCCGTGACCGACTTCCCGGACTCGTACCTGTGGACGCGCGACGGTGGGTGGGGCGAGAACCTGACGAACAACGTCGACCCCTTCCCCGAGATCACGGCCGCGACGCGCATCGACTTCGAGTTCGCGCGCCGCGACGGCCTGAAGGTCCAGGGACGCGTGTCGATGCCCGTGGGGTGGAAGGCGGGTGATCCGCCGGTGCCCGCGATGTTCTGGGACTACCCGCGTGAGTACGTGCACCCGGAGGACTACGAGCACGCCGCCATCCGCGAGCGGAACCACAACGCGTTCACGCCGCTGAGCTGGCTGCGCTGGTCCGACATCTGGCTCACGCAGGGCTACGCCCTCGTGTACCCCGACATCCCGATCATCGGGGAGAACTACAACGACACGTACGTCTCCAGCCTGGTCGACGCGATGTACGGCGCCGTGCGGGCGGTGGACGAGCTGGGCGTGGTCGACATCGACCGCATCGGACACGGCGGCCACAGCTACGGCGCCTTCGCGACCGCCAACATCCTGGCGAACGCCCCCTTCTTCAAGGCGGGGATCGCGGGCGACGGCGCGTACAACCGATCGCTCACGCCGGACGGCTTCCAGGCCGAGCGGCGGAGCATCTGGGAGGCGCCGCAGACGTACCTGGAGATGTCGCCCTTCTTCAAGGCCGACCAGATCGACACGCCGCTCCTCATGTACCACGGCGGCGACGACAACAACACCGGCACGTTCCCGATCCAGTCGGAGCGCATGATCTCCGCGCTCACCATCCTGGGGAAGACCGCGGTGCTGTACGAGTACCCGTACGAGTCGCACACCCCCCGCGCCATCGAGAACAAGCTCGACATGTGGGCGCGCTTCATCGACTGGTTCGACCGTTGGGTGAAGGCGCCGGCCGCCTCGGCGGCCACGAACCACGGCGGAGGACGCTGAGGGGGCGCGCGGCTCAGGCCGTCGTCGAGCCCTTGCGGCGACTCCAGCCCAGGAACGCCGGCACGCCCGCGCCGATGAGGAGCGTGCCGTAGAGGGCGTTCCGCGGGTTCGACGC
This sequence comes from uncultured Gemmatimonadales bacterium, assembly GCA_963823035.1. Taxonomy (GTDB): domain Bacteria; phylum Gemmatimonadota; class Gemmatimonadetes; order Longimicrobiales; family Gaopeijiaceae; genus SZUA-318. The sequence continues at coordinate 320,078 of CAWGKG010000004.1, read as the reverse complement.
GACCGAGCTGTAGACGACGAAGGCCGCTGCGACCACGAAAAGCGCAGGGAGGAGTGGGTGCGCGGGCGCGCGGAAGCGCCCCGTACGCGCGGGGGTCGGGTCGGCGCCATGCGCGTCGCGCGAGCGGTAGACGAAGAGCGTGGCGACGATCGACCCGAAGAAGATCCAGTCACCGAAGACGACGTAGTCGAGGAGCTTCCCGTACGTCCCCGTCAGCGCCAGCACCACGGCCCACACCATCTGGATCCAGATGCCCACCGCCGGCGTGCGCGTGCGCGGGCTCAGCCGCGCGACGGAGGCGAAGAAGATCCCGTCCGCCGCCATCGCCTGGTAGATGCGCGGGGTGGCCATGATGAACACGTTGAGGATCCCGAACGTCGAGCAGGCGACGCCGGCCGAGATCACCACCCCGCCCCACCTCCCGAAGGCCGCACGCAGCACGTCGGCCGCGGGAGCCGTGCTGCCGGCCAACCCCGTGGGGCCCAGTCCGGCCAGGTACGCGGCGTTCGCGGAGACGTAGACGGTCACGACGATCGCCACGCCGGCGAGGAGCGCGATCGGAAGGCGACGCTCGGGATCGCGGATCTCCTCGGCGATGTTGTTCGCGTGCTGCCAGCCACCGTACGCGAAGAGCACCGGCACGAGCGCCGTGCCCATGGCGAGCACGAGCGAGCCCTGCACGGCCGGGCGCCGGGCCGGCGCCGGCGGGATAGCCGCCGTTGCGCGTCCACAGCCACACCCCCGTGGCCACCAGCAGCGCCAGGGCCGCGAGCTTCAGGAGCGTGAAGGCGTTCTGCACCCAGGCCCCGAAGCGCACGCCCGGCCACGTTCACCCCGGAGAGGAGCACGATCGCGCCCACCGCGAGCGGCTTGAGCCAGGCCGCCGACGCGCCGGTCAGGTCCACGGTGTAGCTCGCGAAGATGATCGCCACCGCGGCCACGCCGCCCGTGTTGATCACCAGGAGCTGCGTCCAGCCGTAGAGGAACGCCGGTAGCGGCCCGAAGGCGTCGCGCAGGTAGACGTATCCGCCTCCCGCCCGGGGCAGGCGTGCGCCGAGCTCCGCGAAGCAGAGCGCTCCCACCACCGCGATCAGCCCGCCCAGCGCCCACGCGCCGAGCACCGCGCCCGCGGTGCCCACGCGCTGCGCGACGATGGCGGGGTTGAGGAAGATCCCTCCCCCGACGATCGCGCCCACCACGACCATGGTGGCGTCGAACGTCCCCAGGCGTCGATCGTAGCCGACCTCGGCGGGGGGCGGGGGGGAAGCGTCCGGATTCGACATGGCCGGCGAACTTGGCACGCACGCGGCCCTCGCGCGAGCGCCCCGCCGCTTCGCCGCGGCCAATCCCCGCGGGGTGTAAGGACCGCACCCTCCCCTTCGTTACCTTGTTCGTTCGATCCATTCGTGAGGAGGACGAAGATGAGGATGGGACGGATCACCGCGCGCGCCGTTCGCGCGCTCCTGCTCGTGTTGCCGACCGCCGCGGTCGTGTCCCCGGCCGGTGCGCAGACTCCCCCGGCTTGCACGCCGCCGCCCACCGGCGCGAACGCGGCCGCTGCCCTCGAACGCGCGGTGCGCGTGATGGGCGTTCCGCACGACGGCTCCGTGCTGCACTTCGGCTCCGCCGCGCGCACCGTGCAGAACTTCCAGTCGGACCGCACCTATCCGCCGTTCTTCTCGGCGATGCAAACCTCCGAGACGTGGTACGATCCGGCGACGCGCGCAGAGCGTGCCCGCATCACCTGGCTCTATCCGCGGGGCGGCGCCCCGGCCCGCACCTCCATCACGGACGCACGCTCCGTGTGGCTCGAGCAGAAGGGCGAGCTGCGCGAGGTGCCGGCGTTCGACCCCTTCTCCCGCCCGCAGCGCGAGATGAACCCGTGGGCCGTGGTGGGCGACTGGGTGGAGGCCGGGGACGCGCGCGTGGTCGGGCTGTGCCCCTACCGCGACGACGACCGTCTGGTCCTCGAGCGCACCGTGCGCGGCCGTCCGGAGCGGCTCTTCCTCGACCGCGAGTCGGGCTTCCCGGTCAAGCTCGACCGCACCGTGCCGCACGAGACGTGGGGGCAGCTGCACGAGGAGATGCTCTGGTCCACCTGGATCGAAGCGGGCGACGAGGGCTTCATGCCCGCCGCCGCCTTCCGCATCCGGGACGGCGAGGTGGACATGGAGCGCACGGTCGGGGAGATCGAGCTCATGCCCGCGGCGGACGCGGCCCTCCCAGCCCTTCCCGCCGACGTGCGGGGCGTCCATCCGGCCTCGATCCACGGTGATCCCGAGGCGATGCGTCCGGACACGGTGCGCATCGGCGAAGGTGCGTTCCTCCTCGCGCATCGCATGTACAACGAGGCCGCGATCGCCTCGGGCGACACCGTGTGGATCATGGACGCGACGCTGAACGAGGCCCGCGCCCGGGAGGATTCTGCGTGGGTGGCGCGCCGGCTCACTCGCGCCTGAGCGCCTCCACGGGGTCCACGCGCAGCACGCGACGGGCAGGGATCCAGCTGGCGAGCAGCGTCGCCACGCCGAGCAGCCCGGCCACACCGCCCAGCGCGACCGGATCCAGCCAACTCAGCCCCACCACCGTGGAGGCCAGGGCCCGGGCGGCCACCATGGCGAGCGCGAGCCCCAGGGCGATTCCCGTGGCCGCGAGGCCTACGCCCTCGGCGACGACACCGGCCTGGACACTGCCCCCCGAGGCCCCCATCGCGACGCGGATGCCGATCTCCCGGGTGCGTCGGGAAACCGAGTACGCCACCAGGCCGTAGACACCCCCCACGGCGAGCACGAGCGCGAGCGCGCCGAAGACTCCGAAGAGCACCATCACGAAACGCACGCCCGCGAGGGCCTGCCTGTGCGCGTCGGTCAGCGTGCCCATCTCCGCCAGCGCCACGTCGGCGTCCAGCTCGGCCATGGCCGTCCTGACGACCGGTACGAGGGCCGCCGGGTCCGAAGTGGCCCGCACCATGAAGGACATCTGGGAGCGTACCGCCTGGGCCGCCGGGACGAACACGGCGGGCTCGTCGCGTCCGGTCATCGTCCCGAACTGGATGTCGGGCACCACGCCCACCACGTCACGGAGCTTGCGCTCGTCCCGCCAGGACTGGATGCGCCGGCCCACGATGTCCTGCTCCGGCGACATGCGTCGTGCGAGCGTCTCGTTGACCAGGAGGACGGGGGGCCCGTCCGCTCCGTCGTCCTCCGTGAACGCGCGACCGCGGACAGGATGGATGCCGGTGGTGGGGAAGTACCCGGGATCCACCGTCACCCAGGTCGCGCCGAAGTCGGGGCCCGCGGGAGGTTCCGGGGCGCCCTCGAAGAGGAAGACCCGGTAGAGGCTGGAGCTCGCCGCCCCCACGGGCAGGCGGGAGGTGACGGTGGCGTCCGCCACACCCGGCAGCCCCTTCAGTCGGCGCACCGCGTCGTCGAAGAACTGCGTACGCAGCGCGTTGTCGGGGTAGCGGGCGGTCGGCAGGCGGACCGTGAACGTGAGGAGGTCGTCGGTGTCGAAGCCGGCGTCGGCGGCGAGTTGCGCCCGGAACGTGCGGATCGTGAGACCCGCCGCCGTGAGCAGGACGACCGAGAGCGCGAGCTGGGTGACGACCATGGCGCGCCGCAGGCGCCGCCCCCCTCGCCCCTGACCGGACTGGACCGAGCCCTCCTTGAGCGCGTCCGCCACCGAGCCGCGCGACGCCCGCAGCGCCGGGAGCAGTCCGGCCAGCACGGACGCCATCAGGGAGATGGCGACCGCACCCGACAACACCCGCCAGTCGAGGCGCACGCCCAGGGACCGTGGCAGCGTCATGGGCGCCAGCCGCGTGGCCGGCCCCAGCGCCGCTCCGGCCAGCGCCACGCCCAAGGCCCCGCCCGCGAGCGAGAGGAGGAGCGACTCGCCGAGGAGGAGCGCCACCAGCCGCGCGCGCCCCGCTCCCAATGCGGAGCGCAGGGATAGCTCGCGCGCCCTCCCCCACGCGTGCGTGAAGAGGAGGTTCGACTGGTTCATGCACGCGATCAGGAGCACGAAGAAGACCGCAAGGCCCATGACGCCGAGGATCACGGGCGCCGCGTCCGGCGCGACCGTGCTGCGCAGCGGCACCACGATCCCGGTCGTGCCGACCTCGGTGCCGCTGGCGTTCGTGTCGTACCAGCGATGGGCGACCTCCCCCACGCGACGCGACGCGGTCGCCACCGCGACACCCGGGCGGAGGCGCGCCAGCGCCTGCCAGGTGTGGTTGGATCGCCGGTCCACCCACTCGGGGGGATGCGGGCCGAAGCGCAGGGGCACCCAGAAGTCTGCCGTCAGGGGCCAGGATTCCGCGTCGGGGACCACACCCACCACCGTGTAGGCGTCCCCGTCCAGATGCACCGTCCGGCCGACGACCGACGGGTCGCCTCCGAAGAGGCGGCGCCACACGCCTTCCGCGAAGACGACGGTGGCCTCGTTGCGCCCGTCCTGGTCGTCGTCGCCGAGCGTGCGGCCAAGGATCGCCCGGGTGCCGAGGGTCTCGAAGAAGCCGCGGCCGACCTCCGCGCCGGAGAGGCGCACGGGCTCGCCCTCGCCGGAGAGGTCCGTGTCCACCACGTCATAGTAGGCGGATGACGCGAAGAGGTCCTCCTGCGCCGTCCAGTCGACGTAGTCCGGCCAGGACACGTTGAACCGATCCCACCCGCTCGAGGGGTTCGACGAGTAGAGGCCCACCAACCGGTTCCCGTCCTCGAGCGGCAGCGGGCGCAGCAGAAGCGCTTCCGCGAGGCTGAACACGGCCGTGGCGGCACCGATGCCCACGGCGAGCGTGAGCACCGAGAGCGCGGTGAAGGCCGGACGCCTCACGAGCATCCGCGCCGCGTGTCTGAGGTCCCCGATCCATCCCGTCATGCTCCCCTCCTCCCGTCTCAGGTAGACCGCGTGCGCGAGGGCCCCCAGCGAGAAGCGCAGGCTGCCCGTGGCGCCGTGGGCGCGGACCCGGTGTGCCATCTCCCCATCCCACTGCCGCCGCCAGGAGGCCCGCCGGCGCCGCGGCACCACGAGCGCCGCGACACGAACGACCAGGCGGGCCGCCGCGGGCACGTCGCTCACGCCGGCTCCCCGCTGTGCGGGTGGAGCACGCCGTCGATCCTCACGGGCGCGAGCGCGCCATAGCGATCGAGGGCACGGATGAGCTCCGCCTTCCCCTCGTCCGTGATCTCGAAGTAGCGGCGGGGCGGGCGCTTCTCCGCGTGGGCCACGGCCGCGTCCTCCCAGGAGGAGCGTGCCAGGCCCGCCGCCTCCAGCCGATCCAGCGCCGGATACACCGTCCCGCTCGTCAGCCCCGTCTGCTCGAGGATGTCGAACCCGTGGCGATGGCCGCGGGCCAGGGCGTGGAGCACCATGACGGCCCCCAGCGGAAACGCTCGTCGTGCGGACACCCGACCTCCTTCACCCGTGGAACGTCACGCGGGACACGCACATAACATATGTTGGTATTCAACCTATGTTACAGACATGGGTCGCGAAAGGGAAGCAGGATGGGTCGGTTCGAACGCGAGCGGGCGGCGCGCCTAGTTGCGCACCTCGTCGGCCTGCGTGAGCCGGACGCGCGTCGCGCGCACGAGATCGAGGGGGGCCACGCTCCGGAAGGTACGCTCCGCGCTCATCCCGAGATCCTGGGAGATGCCGAGCGCCGTGATGCGCCCGATGGCGCACGCCACCGGGAAGGTGACGCTCTGCCCGGAGGTGACGAGGCCCAGGCTCCGGGGCGCCCCGCCGAGGAGCAGCGACGTGTCGAGCACCCGGTCCGTCGCGTTGAGCACCTCGACGTCGCACGTGCTCGAGGGATCGGCCGCGGCGGCCCTCATCCGCCCGGCCCGGTCACTACGCGCCCAGGGGTTCGCGGAGGCACAGGCCGTGCCCAGCACGACGGCCGCCGCCAGCGCCGCTCCCGTTAGGATCCTCTTCCCCCTCATGGCCACCTCCTCGCCCAGGTCCGGCCGAACAACCGTCACGCATTCATAGCTAATCCATGCACCTTCTGGTGGTCAAATCGTTACAAACAGAGGCTCCCCCCTCTCGGTCACCCGGGCGACCCATCCCGGCGTCCCCTTGCTGGCGCGGGCGGGTCGCGTATCGTTCCGGCCGCCCTTCCCATCACCTTCCGCCGCCCGTCGGGGAATGATACGACACGCTCTCCTCCTCGCCTTCACCGTGTCGGCCTTCACGGCAACCCCCACCCGCGCCCGCCAGGTGGGGGATGCACGCGTGGTAACCGCCATCGCCTCCGTCGAGACCGCACCGATCGTGGACGGGAAGCTGGACGAGGCCGTGTGGACCAGCGTTCCCGCGATCGTCGGCTTCGTGCAGCGGGAGCCCGTGGAGGGCGAGCCGGTCTCGGAGCGCACGGAGGTCCGGATCCTCGTGGACGGCCAGGCCCTCTATGTCGGCGCCTGGCTCTACGACCGCAGCCCCGACGAGATCGTGATGGGCGAGCGCATCCGCGACGCGGACCTCGAGCGCGGCGACTACTTCGGCATCATCCTCGACACGTACCGCGACCGGCAGAACGGCTTCCTCTTCTCGACCACGCCGGCCGGGATCGAGTACGACGCCCAGGTGGTGAAGGAGGGCCAGGGCGGCGGCGTCTTCCAGCAGGGACAGAACCGCCAGCAGGCGGGCGCCATGGGCGGGCTGAACGTGAACTGGGACGGGAGCTGGGAGGTGGCGTCCTCCCGCGACGCCGAGGGTTGGTACGCCGAGATGCGCATCCCCTTCACGACGCTGCGCTACGGGTCGGGCAACCCGCAGACGTGGGGGATGAACCTGGTACGGCGCATCCGGCGGAGGAACGAGGAGGCGTTCTGGTCGCCGGTCTCACGCCAGTACGACATCATGCGCCTCTCTCAGGCGGGCGACCTGCAGGGGCTGGCGCCCCCGGCCCAGCGCGCGGGGACCATCACGCCCTTCGTCCTCGGCTCCGCCGAGCGCAGCTACGACGCGCTCCCGGTCGAGACCGACTGGGGCCGCGAGGTCGGCGCGGACGCGAAGCTCACCTTCGGGAGCCTGACGCTCGACCTCACCGCCAACACGGACTTCGCCCAGGTGGAGGTGGACGAGCAACGCACGAACCTGACGCGCTTCCCCCTCTTCTTCCCCGAGAAGCGGCCCTTCTTCCTGGAGAACGCGGGGCTGTTCAGCGCCGGCACGCCGCAGGCCGCCGACCTCTTCTTCACGCGCCGGATCGGCATCTCGGACGACGGCACCCCGGTCCCCATCCTGGGCGGCGGCCGCCTGAGCGGGAAGCTGGCGGGCGTAGGCGTCGGCGTGATGCAGATCTTCACCGACGCGGTGGACGGGGTCACCGGCGAGAGCTCCTTCTCCGTGGCGCGGGTCACGCACGAGCTTCCGAACCGGTCGCGAGCGGGCGCGATCTTCGTGCAGCGGCGCGCCGTGCACGACGGGGCCGACTACAACCGTACCTGGGGCGCGGACGGAAGACTCGGACTGGGGGACGACTGGACGGTGGACGCCTGGATCGCCCGCACGCAGACGCCGGGCCTGGACGGGCGCGACGTGGGCGCGGCGCTCCTGCTCACGCACGAGAGCCGCGTCTGGCCGGGGCGGATCCGCTTCATGCAGGTGGGCGACGACTTCAACCCGGAGGTCGGCTTCGTCGACCGCCGGGGCTACCGCCACATCGAGATCAACCAGGAGCGGATCTTCCGCTTCCCCTCCGTGCCCTGGCTGCGGGAGTCGAACCCGCACGTCACCTATCGCCGCTACGAGGACTTCGACGGCTTCCTGGAGACGGGCTACCTGCACATGGACGCCGAGCTGAAGTTCGAGGGCGGCGGCCGGTTCGGCCCGGAGATCGACGTGTCGCAGGAGGGGCTGCGCGAGCCTTTCGAGGTGTCGCCGAACGTGTTCATCCCGGCGGGCTCGTACCGGTGGACGACGAACGCCTGGGACTACGCCATCGACCCCAGCCGCCCCTTCTCCTTCCTGGGGCGCGCCGAGTTCGGCGGCTTCTACACCGGCCACAAGTACGGCGGCAACGTGACCTTCACCGTGCGCAGCGGCGAGACGATGTCCAGCTCGCTCCTGGTGGACCACAACATCGTGCGTCTCCCGGAGGGCGACTTCGAGACGACGCTCCTCGGCCTGCGCCTGGCCTACTTCTTCTCCCCGAACGTCTTCCTGCAGTCGCTCTTCCAGTACTCCGACCAGGCGGACGTCTGGTCCGCCAACGTGCGCTTCGCCTGGCTGTCCACGGCCGGGACGGGCCTCTACCTGGTGTACAACGACGCGCGCAACGCCGCGCGACTCGGCCGGTTGGGAGAGCCCGTGCACCGCGGCCTCATCGTGAAGTACGCGAGGCAGATCACCCTCTTCTGAGGCTCGCCACGCAGGCGTGGGCTGCACGTTCGGGCGTGTCGGCGCCGGGCGGCCTCAGCCCAGCGGGTGGATGATGACCACGCCCGTGTTGTACAGCGGGATGAGCACGCGGTTGCGGACGGCGTCGTACCCGATGTCCGCCGGCCCGTCGAGGTGCTCCACGGCCTTCGAGACCTTTCCGTCGCCGCCGACACGGTAGACGGCGGAATCGCCCCAGCTCGACATCACGAAGCCACCGTCGGGGAGCATCGCGATCCCGTCGAGCTGGCGTTGGCTGGCCGGCATCATGTCCGTCCGGTTCCCCTCGGCGTCCAGCCGGTACACCTCTCCCGAGCCGAACGACACCACCAGGATCCCCCTCGATCCGACGGTGAGGCCGTTGGGCGCTCCGAGGGCCGGGTCCTTCTTCACGGCGACCACCCGGTCGTCGTCGATCAGCCGATAGACGGCGTCCGTCCCCGAGGGGGCGAGGCCTTCGGGCGCCGCCTTCGAGCCCCGAGTCCGTGAAGAACACCGAGCCGTCCCCCGAGGTCGCGACGTCGTTGAGGAACGTCGCGTTCTTCAGGCACACGTCCTTCTTGTGCGCACCGGTCTCCCGATCGAAGAGACGCAGGCAGTCGATGTCCGCCACGTACAGCGTACCGCCCTGGATCGCCATCCCCTTCGGGGCGTTGAGCGTCACGCCGTTGGCCCCCCCGGCGATCCACGCGCGCTCGAGCACCTGCCCGTCCGGCGACAGGCGGGAGATGAAGCCGTTGCCGTCCCGCTCCAACGGGTCGCCGTCGATGTTCGACACGAGGTAGACGTCGGCGACGGTGTCGTGCAGCACGGACTCGGGCGTGGCGAAGCCCTCGACCCGTATCTCCCCCGACGCCATCGACGCATCCGCATCGGCCTGTGCGTCGCCACCCCCACCGCAGGCCAGCACGCCCAGACCAAGGAGCGGGACAACGAGGCTTCCGACGATGCGGGCGGCGTGCGAGGGACGACGGGACATGGGACCCTCCGGATACGGTGGATGACCGGGTGGAACGTAGGCGGCGCGCGTCGGCGCGGACACAGGACCTCGTTGCGGCGCGGCCCGGGGCATGATATACTCGTGGACAGTATACCTCTAACGAGTGCATAGCCCGTGGATCCCTCCGCTTCCCTCCCGCTCACCGATCTCGCCTTCTCGATCCTCGTCGCCCTCAAGGGCGAGAGGCTGCACGGGTACGCCCTCCTGAAGGAGCTGCGCGCACGCACCGGCCGCGAGCGCCTTCGCACGGGCACGGTGTACGCCGCGCTCGCGCGGCTGCAGGACGACGGATGGGTGGAAGAGGCCCCGGGCGGCCGCTCCCTGGACGAGGACCCGCGCCGCCGGTACTACCGCCTGACGGAGGAGGGAGGCGGCGGTGGCGCGCGCGGAGGCCGCCCGGCTCGCCGACCTCCTGCGGCTGGCTCGGGACCGCGGCCTCCTTCCCTCGGCGTGGGCTGAGGGGGATGGGCGAGCGCGCATCCGAGGTACGCCGGGCCATGCGCTGGGTGGCCGGCGCGCTTCGCGTCTGGCCGGCAGCGTCCAGGGAGCGCGACGGCCCGCCACTCCTCGCGACGGTCGAGGAGGAGCTCACGGCCGCCTCGCGGCGCGGTCGGGCGGCGCTCCTCCGCTGCACGCTCGCGGAGTGGGCGCCGCTGGTCCGCACCGGGTTTCGTCACTGCGCGTGAGGAGACATGGGGCGCCGGGCCCGGACGGGCCCGGCCGAACGGGGGAGGTGGACGATGGGATGGCGCCAGGACGCGCGTTTCGCGGCTCGCTCCCTCCTGCGCGGCGCGGGCTTCACGGCGGTGGCGGTGGGCACGCTCGCGCTGGGAATCGGCGCCAATGCCGCGGTGTTCGACATCGTGGACCGGATCCTCCTCCGGCCCCCTCCCTACGCGACGCCCGGACGCGCTCGTCCTCGTGTGGGCGACCCGCACGGCTCGACCCACCACCTTCCGGTGTCCGCGCCCGACGCGGCGGTCGTCGCGGAGCGCGTGACCTCCCTGGCGCGGGTGGCCTTCACGGGGCGGAGCACCGACGGTACGCTGGCCGCGACCGAGGCGGCCACGCAGGAGCACTGCCGCGTCGCGGGCGTCACGCCGGACTTCTTCGCGGTCCTCGGCGTGCCGTGTCGCGCGCGGGCGGGGCTTCCTGGAGGAGGATGCCGGCGCGCCTCGCCCCACGCCCGACGGCCCCGCGCCGCCGGCGGTGCTGATCTCGGACGATGCATGGCGCCGCGTCTTCGATGCGGATCCCGACCTTCCGGGCCGTACCGTGCTCCTCAACGGTCAGCCCGTCGTCGTGCTCGGCGTCGTCGCCGCCGGGTTCAGGCTCGAGCTTCCGCCTTCGGCCGGCATCGGCACGGAGGTGGACGTCTGGGTGCCCCTGCGTGTCCCCCTCTCCGACCTCGTCCGGGCCGACGGCCGCCTGGTCGACCAGGACTCCGACAACACGGGCGCCGTGGTGGCGAGGCTGGCCGAGGGCGCGACGCTCGCCCGGGCGCGGGACGAGCTGGCCGGCGTGGCCGCGGCGCTCCGCGCCGAGGTGCCGGGGTACGCGTCCGCCGGCTTCGGCCTCGAAGCCGAGCCCCTGCACGCCGACGCGACGGCCCACGCGCGGCCCCTCCTGGTGTCGCTCCTCGCGGGCGCGGCAGGGCGTGCTCCTCGTCTCCTGCCTCTCCCTGGCCGCGCTCCTCCTGGCACGGGGGATGGCGGGCGAGCGCGACCGGGCGGTGCGCGTGGCGCTCGGTGCCACGCGCTGGCGGCTCCTTCGCTCCGTCCTGCTCGAGCGGGCCCTCCTGCTGCTGCTCGGCGGTACCGCGTCGCTCCTGGTGGCGTGGGGCGCGACACGGGCGCTCGGGCGTATCCTCCCGGCTGTCGTTGGCGCGCTTCGCCGTCGACCCACCCGGCGTGCCGCTCGCCTTCGTGCTCGCGGCCACCGGCGGCGCGTCGCCTTGCTCCTCGCCTGCCTCTCGGTCTTCCAGGCGGGGTTGCATCGGCCGGAACGGAGCCCTGCGGCCCGACTCCTCCAGGGTCGCTTCGACCGAGGTCGGGCGCGGGAGGCCCTCGTCGTGGCGGAGGTGGCGGTGTCGGTCGTGCTCGTCCTGGGCGCGGGGCTCCTCCTGCGAACGGCCGAGGCGCTCCGCCGGGTGGATCCGGGCTTCGACGCCGAAGGCGCGCTCGTCTTCGACGTCTCGGTGCGCGTGGCGGGCGCCTACAGCGGTCCCGCCGAGCGCGCCCGCCTGGTGCGCGCGCTGGAGGAAGCCGTGCGCGACGTGCCCGGTGTCCGCAGCGTGGGGCTCACGAGCGCGCTCCCCCTGTCGGGTCGGGGCTGGACGCAGCCGTGGGGGCTCCCCGGTGAGGCCGTGTCCGAGTGGAGCGCGCGTCGCGCGGACTTCCGCATGGTCACCTCGGGGTACTTCGAGGCGGTCGGCACCCGCCTCCTGGAGGGGCGCGGGTTCACCACCGACGAGGACCTGGACGAACGCCGGCGCGTGGCCGTGGTCGACGCAGGGCTGGCGGCGCGCATCGCGCCGAACGGGTCCGCCGCTGGGCGCGACGATCGGCATCCCCCTCGACGGGCGTGCGGTCCAGGCGCGCATCGTCGGGCGTGGTGGAGCCCGTGCGCCAGGACGATCTGGCGACGCCGGCGCGGGAGACGATCTACGTCCCCTACCGCCAGGAGGCGTCGCGCGACGTCTCGTTCGTGGTGCGCACGCAGGGCGACCCGGCTTCGCTTGCGCCGGCCGTCCGCCGGGCCCTGCACGGGGTGGAGCCTCGCCTGGCCGTCTGGGGCGTGCTGCCCATGACCACCTACGTGGACACGGCGCTCGCTCCGACGCGCTTCGGCCTCATCCTCCTCTCCGCGTACGCCGCGCTCGCGCTGCTCGCCGCGGCGCTCGGCCTCTACGGCGTGGTCGCGTGGGAGGTGGGGCGCCGGACGCGAGAGCTGGGCGTGCGCATGGCCGTGGGCGCCACGACCACCCGGGTACGCGCCACCGTCCTGATGCGCGGCTTCCGCCTGGGCGCGCTCGGCGCCCTCCTCGGGATGGTCGCAGGCTCCGTGGCGGCCGGCTGGCTCCGCCGGCTGGTCTACGGCGTGGGTGTCGCCGACCCCGCCACGTGGGTCGGCGCCCTCGCGGTGGTGGCGGGCGTCACGCTCCTGGCCTCATGGCTGCCCGCGCGCCGCGCGAGCCGCATGGACCCGAGCGTGGCGCTGCGGGCGGACTGAGGCGTCGGAACGCGCCGGCCCGGAGCGCTATCGCCGCACGGGCTTCAGCAGGAGGTCCTGGAAGTCGTAGCTGAAGTCCGTCGCCGGGGACACCGGCTTCATCGTGGCGCGCTCGATCGAGCCGTCGGGGTTCAACGCGAAGGTCACGAACGCATCCGCGCGCAACGACCGGTCGCGCCACCGAGCGACGAACGTGTCGTACTGCCAGTGCTCCAGGTCGCCCACCAGGTCGGGGGACCGGGAGAAGCGGATCACGAGGCGATCGCCCGTGCGCTCGATCGTGACGTCGCCGTACCACGCGTCCCGGTACGTGCCCGCGTAGCGGTCCAGGGCCAGCGAAGGCCGCGATGTGGCGTCCCGCTCGGATGCCGTGCTCGCCTCCGCCGCGGCCACCGCCGAGTCACCACGCGCCTTCACGGCCGCGAATCCGGCGAGCCAGTCGAAGTCGGGCGCATCCATGTAGTGGTCGAGGATGTGGTAGGTGATCGATTCGAACGCCTCGCCCGACTCCTGGTTGGTGAGCACCACGATCCCGAGCTTGCGGTCGGGCACCATGGTCACGCGCGACACGTAGCCCGGCAGACCACCCGTGTGCGTGAGCACGCGCTCGCCGCGGTAGTCCCGCACGTTCAGCCCGAGGGCGTAGAAGTTGAAGAAGTGCCGGAGCGGCGCCAGCTCGCGCGGAGGGTCGCCGAAGGGCATCGGGCTGACGGGCTTCCACAGCTCCCGCGTCACGGCTGGATCCCACACCCGGTCGCCCCCGGCCACCCGCCCCGAGTCCATCTGGACCATGACCCACTTCGCCATGTCCTCGGCGTTGGCGAAGATCCCGCCGGCCGGGTTCACCGCGTCGCCGTGATAGGGCGGAACCTGTCGTACGACGCCGTCGACGCGGGCGTGCGTGGACGCGGCATTCGGGACCGACGCCCGGATCGGAGAGGCGCACGTCGGACCCGCGCATCCCGACCGGCTTCAGGATGCGCGTCGAGACGAAGTCCTCCCAGCCCATCCCGCTCACCGCCGCGATCACCTCGCCCGCGACCGGATAGAGCACGTTGTCGTACGCGTAGGCGCTCCGGAAGCTCGTGGCCGGCGGGATGTAGCGGAGGCGCTCCACCAGCTCCGCGCGGGTGAAGTCGGTGGGCGGCCAGAACATCAGGTCCCCCGCCCCGAGCCCGAGCCCGCTCCGATGAACGAGGAGGTCGCGCACCGTCATCTGGCGCGTGACCCAGGAATCGTACATGGCGAAGTCCGGGAGGTACCGCACCACCGGCGCGTCCCACTCGCAGCTTCCCCTCCCCGACGAGGATGCCGAGCGCCGTGGCCGTGAACAGCTTGGTGTTCGAGGCGATGCCGAAGAGCGTCTTCGCGTCCACCGGCGCGCTGCCGCCCAGCTTGCGCACCCCGTACCCCTTCGCGAGCACGACCCTGTCGTCCTTCACGATCGCGACGGACAGGCCGGGCACCTCGAAGCGCTCCATGACCCGGCGCACGTAGTCGTCGAGGTCCCTGGGCGGGCCGGCCTGGGCCCCGGCGGCCGCCGGGCGCCCCAGGAGGAGCGGCGAGCGTCAGCGGCGACGAGCCGCAAGGCCGCGCCCGCGGCGACGCTCATCGTCCGCCCCCCGGCCGCCTGGACGGCCGCGAGAAGGGCGGTGGCGTCACCTTCTGCTGGCCGTGCTCCGCAACCAGGCGGAGCGCCTCCGTGACCGCGCGCTCGAGCTGCGGGTCGTGCCCGGCGGCGACCGACTTCGCGTCGAGGATCACCTCGATGTCGGGCGGAACCCCCTCGTTCTCGGCGACCCATCGGTGGTTGATGGGGTCGAAGACGGCGTTGTCCGGGGCGGTCAGGATAGCCGCCGTCGATCATCGCGTAGTGTGTCGATGACTTCACCAGCCCGCCCCAGGTACGCGTCCCGATGAGCGGCCCCACCTTCTGCTGGCGGAACGCCCACGGGAAGTAGTCGCCGCCCGAGCCCGCACGCTCGTTGATGAGGAGCGACCTTCGGTCCGAGCACGCCCTGCGGGAGGGTGAACGGCGCGCCGTTCGGCACCTCGTTCGTGATGGCCGCGCGCAGCGTGCGCGTCATGTAGTCGACCATGTAGTCGTCGAGGTTGCCGCCGCCGTTGAAGCGCTCGTCGATCACCGCGCCGAGCTTGTCCTGCTGCGCGAAGAAATAGCGGTCGAACGACGACACCCCCGCCCCACCCGTGTTGGGCACCCACACGTAGGCGAGCTTGCCGTCGGAGAGCTCGTCGACGCGGCGGCGGTTGTCCTCCACCCAGGCGCGCTGACGCAGCGAGCCCTCGTTGCGGACGGGCACGACCGTCACGGTCCAGTGCCCGTCCATGGTCGGGCGGTCGTTGAGGTAGAGGACGGTCTGCCGGCCCGCCGTGCCGTCGAGCGCACGGTACGGGTCGTCCGCCGCCGTGATCTCGACGCCGTCCACCGCGAGCAGGTACGTCCCCTCCGACACGCGCAGCCCCGGCTGGTCGAGAGGCGCGTCCAGCCCCGGGTTCCAGCTCTCGTACGTGTAGATGCGCCCGATGCGCCAGCGCCCTCCGTCCGCGACGAGGTCGGCGCCCAGCAGCCCCACCCGCGACGTGTCCACGTCCGGGTAGTCGCCGCCGCCCACGAAGCTGTGCCCGACGCTCAGCTCCCCGTTCACCTGGTCGAAGAGGTAGGTCAGGTCGTCGCGGTGGCGCACCCACGACACCAGCGGCCGATAGCGCTCGCGCACGGCGTTCCAGTCGTTGCCGTGCATGCCCGGGTCGTAGAAGAAGTCCCGCTCGTAGCGCCATGCCTCGTCGAACATCTGCGCCCACTCGGCCATGCGGTCGAGGTGCATGCGCAGCGTCACGTCGAAGCTCCCGTCGGAGCCGGTCGGCGCCCGCTCGGTCCCCACCACGCGCCAGCTGCGGCCGGACCGGAGGAGGATCTTCTTCCCGTCCGCCGACACGGACACCGCGCTCACCCCGCGCACGAAGTCCTCCGCCTTCCGCTCCTCCATCGAGAACTTGTGCAGCGTGGTGCTGAAGCCCTCCCCGCGCTCGGCGATGAACACCGTGCCCTTCGGCCCCGCCGTCATCGAGAAGTAGCGGGCCACGGGCATGGGGAGCGCGACGATGCGCCGGTCGAGGCCTTCGAAGTCGACCCGCACCTCGACGGAGCCGGTGTCGGACGGCGCCGCGCCACGCGCCGCCGCGGGCTTCGGCGCGGCGTCCTTCGCTCCCTCCTTCTGCGCCCCTTCCTCGTCCTTGGCCTTCTCCTCGTCGCTCCGTGGCGGGAACGGCGTCGGATCGTCGTCGCGCAGCACCATCACGTACGCGCCGTACGTGGGCGAGGACTGGATCGAGCTCGTGTTCGCCCAACCGGAGCCGAGCGCCAGGTTCGTGCTGGCGAGGAAGTACAGGTGGCGTCCGTCGCGGTCCCACGCCGGCGACTGGGCGTCCGCCATTTCGTCGGTCATGGGCGTGGCGGTGCCGTTCTCCACCGGCCAGGCCACGATGCGGTGGAAGTTGTTCGGGAAGGTCTTCGCGTAGGCGAGCCACTTCGAGTCGGGCGACCACACCAGCCCCATCCCGCCCCGCTCGATGTTGGCGCCGCCCACGTCCGCGGTCGTGACGCGCCCGGACGCGACCTCGACGACGCGGATGCGCACGTCGTCGTCCACGAAGGCGATGCGCGCCCCGTCGGGAGACCACGTCGCCTCCCACGCCATCTTCGACTCCCCGATGGGGATGCGGCGGGCCTCCCCGAGGCCGTCCTGCGGCGCGACGAGCAGCGCGTAGCCGCTCCCGTCGTCGCTGAACCACGCCACCTGCGTACCGTCGGGAGACCACACGGGCTCACGGTCGTCCACGCCCGAGCTGCGCGTGAGGTTGCGGGTGTCGCCGTGCTCGACCGGCACGGTGAAGACCTCACCGCGCGCGGCCATCAACGCCCGCGCGCCCGTCGGGCGAGAGCGACGCGGAGGTGATCCGCTCGGCCACGTCCTCCCAGCGCGGCTCCGCCCAGGGGAAGTCGCCGCGCACCGTGATGTCGAGCCTTCCTCGCCTCGCCCGTGGCCGGGTCGAGCGTGTGGATCCACCCGTCCTGCTCGAAGACGAGGCCGTCCGGGCCTCCGTTCAGCCACTTCACCTCGGCGTCCGTGAAGTGCGTGACCTGCCGGAGCTCCTGCGTGCCGACGTCGTACGACCACACGTTGCTCGCCCAATCCCGGTCCGAGACGAACCAGATGCGGTCGCCGACCCACACCGGATAGCGGTCCTGCGTCCGCTCGTTGGGAAGGCGCACCTCGTCCAGGGAGCCCAGGTCGAGGATGGTCAGGGGGGTGTTCTGTCCGCCACGATACGAGCGCCATTCCCAGTCCCACCGCGTCACGCGATCGACGACGAGGCGCTTCCCGTCCGCCGAGTACGACCCGTCCCAACCCCACGGCGCCGCGAGGAGCGTGGAAGGCCCGCCCGTGGTCGACACGGTCCACAGCCGGTCGAAGCCCACCGGCGCGGTCTCGCGCGAGCTGGCGTAGAGGACGCGCGCGCCGTCCGGGGTCCATCCGCGGGGCTGGGAGGGCGCGGGGTACCACGTCAGGCGTGTCGGCTCCCCGCCGTCGACGCCCACGACGTACACCTGCGGCGTGCCCGAGCGGTTGGAGGCGAACGCGATCCAGCGTCCGTCCGGGGAGAAGTGCGGATCCGACTCCACGGCCGGCGTGCTGGTGAGGCGGCGGGCTACGCCGCCTGCGCGGTCGGCGATCCACAGGTCCGCGCCGTACGTGAACGCCACCTGCGTGCGACTCAGCGTCGGCTCGCGAAGCAGGCGGGTGGACTGGGCGTGGGCGGATGTCGCGGTGGCGATGACGCAGGCCAGCGCGAGCATGGCGATCGGGGTTCGGCGCAGCATGGGGGCTCGCTCCGTTGGGATCCGGTGGAAGGCGTCCAACGTCCCGCCCCGTACCCCGCCCCGCAAGAGTGCCCTCCGGGGAGGCTCACGGACTCGGTCGGCCCGTGGCATCGCCGTCCGCGACGCCGAACGGGAGGGGATCGTCCGCCAAGCGAGAGAAGGGGCCGGGCGCACAACCTGTTGCGTCGGACCCGGGCCGAGGCCGGTATTTGAAGAGATACCCCGAGGCCGGAGAACCGTGATGTCCGCTCCCCCCATGCGCTGGTTCCGTCGACCCGCTGTCCTCTGTGCCGCCGCTGCGGCGGTGGGCTGCCAGGTCCCCAACTTCCAGGGCCCGCAGATCCAGAATCCTCCCGCCGCGTTCACGATCAAGAACGACGTGTCCCAGACCCGGCGCATGTTCCCCGAGCGGGACCCGATCTACCACGCCGCCTGGATCGACGCCTCCTGGGGCAACTTCAGCGGGATCTACATCAACGGGCATGCCGGCTCGACGGGGATCCAGGACGTCGAGAACGCACGCCTCGCGGCGATCGAGGCCGCCCGTGGAGAGCGCACCGAGTTCGGCGAGCTCGAGGAGATCGAGGTGGACGGGCGGCCGGCGTGGGGATGGGGCGAGGTCTGGCGGCTCCCGAACAACGGCGTGCGATACGTGGTCTTCCGGGCCGCGGTCCCCTACGACACGGCGACCTACTCGGTGGAGTTCCGCACGGGCGACCCCGTCCTGAAGTTCCCGGCCCGACTCGCTCCGGACCATCGTGGCCAGCTTCGCCATCGGGAGGACCGAGTGGAACTACCCGCTCATCGCCGTCGTGGCCGGTTTCGTGCTGCTCGTGGGCGCCCGCTTGCGGACGCGGGCTCGGGCACGCGCCGAACGGGTGCGGCAGATGACCCTCGTCCACCTGCCCACGAAGGACGGCCAGCCCCACGAGGTGCCGCCCGCGCCTCGAGCCGGAGGGGCCCCGAGGGGCCGCGTTCCGGGGAACTGAGCGCACGCCCGGCGCTTGCTACGCGTTCCGGCGCGCCCCCCGGGAGGGTTCGCCCAGCAGCCGGCGGCGCGTCTCCGCGTCCATCGAGCTGATCACGTCCAGGACGCCTTCCGCCACGAGGAGTTCGAGCGTCGCCGGGTCCCCCCGCACCGCCTCCGGCGGCGTGGCGTCGTTGGCGTGGACGCCCACCCAGGCGTCACGACCGGAGCGCTTGGCCAGGTAGGCCGCCTGGTCCGCCAGCCGGACGACCTGGTCCCACGACACGGCCCGCGGGTCCCTGGTGACGAACGGGAAGGGCGCGAACCCGACCGAGCAGGTGCGCCGGAGCGTGACGCCTTCCTCGGCCACGAAGACGTGGTCGCGCACCGCATCCCGCACGCGCTGGGCGAAGACCGCAGCCCCGCGGCGGTCCACCTGACGGCTGAGGATGAGGAACTCCTCCCCTCCCCAACGCACGACGGTGTCCGAGGCGCGGCCCGTCTGCTCCAGCACGCGCGCGACCTGCTCGAGCACGCGGTCGCCGGCCGCGTGGCCGTGCTCGTCGTTCACCGACTTGAAGTCGTCGATGTCCAGCAGATAGAACACGAGGTCCGACGACTCGGGCATGTCCCCCGTCCGCCGGGAGTCCCGGTAGGCCCTTAGCGAGACGGCCAGCTCCGACTCGATCGTCTGGAAGAGATAGCGACGGTTGCGCAGTCCGGTGAGCGAGTCGGTCAGGCTCAGGTCGCTCAGGCGCTGGTTCGCCTCGGAGAGCTCGGCGGTGCGCGCGCTCACCTGCGTCTCCAGCTCGCGCTGGAGCCCCTTCGCGACGTGACGCCCGTAGAGGAGGATCAGGACGAGGGCCAGGAGGATCGCCGCGACGAGCTGCGCGGTGCGGCGTTGAGCGGTGGAAGCGGCCAGCTGGGCCTCTGCGCGCAGCCGCTCGATCTCACGCTGTGCCTGGTCGGCCTGGAACGCCGCGTCCAGCGCGGGCGCGCGCTGTTGGCGGGCGACGCTGAAGAGCGAATCGTCGACGGCGTCCGCCGACGCCTCCAGCCGCGCCGTGGCGCGCATCTGCGGCAGGCGTGCCTCGAGCAGGCTCGGCTCGCCCCTCTCTTGCGCGGTCGCGCCGCCGGCCGCGGCGAGGGCGAGAAAGGCGAGGGCATGCAGCGAGGCCAAGGGGCGGGCTACGCCCCTGTGTAGGACCTTCACGAGGATCGTCGAACCCGGAGGGGGGAGGGTGCTTGGATCTCCAAGATGGATCCGTTCGGGCGTCTCGCGCCAGCGCCTTGACTTCGTGCCTCAGCCGCGCGCGAGGAACCCAAGCACGGCATCCAGCCAGGCTCCGGGGCGTTCGAGGTGGACCGCGTGACCCGCGTCGGGGATCACCTCCAGGTCGGCGCGGGCCAGCGCGGCGGCCATCGCTCGGGCGATGCCGACGAACTTCGCGTCGCGGGAGCCCGCGACCAGCAGGGTGGGAACGCGTACGTCGGGCAGCGCCTCCCAGTACGACGGCAACGCGCCCGTACCCAGGCCGCGTAGCGCCGCAGCGAGGCTGTGGGCGTCGTTGGCGAGGCGGCGCGCACGCTGCGCCGCGCGCACCGCGTCCGGGATGGTGTCCTGGCTCTCGAAAAGGGGGAGCGCCTCCCAGCGTCGCACGAACGGCTCGATGCCCTCGCGCTCCAGGTCACCCGCCAGCGCCTCGTCGGACGCCCGGCGGGCCGCTCGTTCCTCCTCGCTCGCGAGGCCCGGGGACGCCGACTCGAGCACCAGATGCGTCACGCGCTCCGGGTGCGCCACCGCGTAGGCGAGTGCCAGTCGGCCTCCCATCGAGTAGCCGGCGACCGGACCGGCCTCCCCGCCCTGCGCGTCCCCGATCGCCTCGAGAGCCGCCGCCAGCGTGAAGCGCACAGGATCGGTCTCGCCCGCCCACCGCCCGTGCCCCGGGAGGTCCGGGGTCGAGGGGACACGGGACCGCGTCGACAGCCCTTCGACGATCGCCGGGGGCCATGACGCGCCCGATCCCGTGAAGCCGTGGAGGAGGAGCATTCTGGGGCGGCGACCGCTCAGGAGCTCTCGCCGACGCGCTCCGGGGCGAGCACGCCGAGCGACATGATCATCTTCACGCCCTCCTCCACGGTCATGTCGGTCTGCTCGACCTCGGAGGCCGACACCATCTGGAGGAAGCCGGTGGTCGGGTTGGGCGTCGTGGGCACGAAGACCGTCTTCCACTCCGAGCCGTCCGGCCGGGTGAGCGTGGAGGTGACGAACCCGACGGCCAGCATTCCGGGCCTGGGGAACTCCAGGAAGACGACCGACTTGAAGGCGCGCGCGCTGGGGCGCTGGAAGGCGTCGACCACCTGCTTGGAAACGCGATAGACGACCTTCACGAAGGGCACGCGCAAAAGGACCGACTCGCCGTAGCCCAGGAGCTTTCGCCCCACGGTGCGCGCGGCGATCTCCCCGAGGAGATAGATGCTCGCCAGGAGCACACCGAGCGAAAGGAGCGCGCGCCAGATCCAGGGCCAGCTCGCGACGGCCGGGTCGATGAACGGGAGGAGGATGCCCGCGGTCGCCGTGAACGCGAAGCGAAGCACGAAGACCGTCACCACGACGGGCACGAGCACCACGAACCCCTGCGCCATTCGGGTCCGCAGATACCTGAACCTCGTGTGCTTCGGGGTCATGGGCTCATTCGCCTGGACTCCTCCGGGGGAGAGGACTATCGTGGATTGTGGCCGCGGCTCCCTCCCGCCGCCGGTCCGGCGCTTGCTACCCGCGCCGAATTGCACGGTGCCGCGCCCCCCTGCCCGCGGCACCACGATCTCAACCTTCCTCGACTTCGGTGCCGCGGGAAACGCGGAGGGGGCTCAATCCCAGGGATAGGGCCCGTCCATCTTCACGCCCTTCGCGTCGAAGAGCAGCTCGATCGTCCGCTGCCACGACGCCCAGCTCGTGGACCGTCCGTACACCGAGTTCGTCTTGTGCACGATGACCAGATCCAGGGCGGGCAGCACCGTGATCCACTGTCCGATGGCCCCGCGCGCCGTGTACGCCCCGGCGAACGGCCCGAAAGCGCGCGGACCGTCCCACACCCACCAGCGGAGGCTGCCGATGGGTACACTCGGTTCCTCGACCTCTGGAAGGGCGCCGATCCCGAGCTGCAGCCCCGTATCGCAGCGGTGAAGGAACGCCTCGCCCGCCTCGCGGGGGAGCCGCGGTGATGGGCCACCCCGGTCCGGTCGGCGACGACTTCCCCCGCCATTGCCCCGCCGTCGGCACCTCCTTCACCTTATGCCGATGAGAGCACCCAGCCTCCTTCCGCTCACCGTGACCCTACTGGCAGGATGCGCCGGTATGGCCGCGAGAACCGCGCCCGTGGGCCCTGTCACATGGCCGGCGGGCCGCTACGTGGCGTCGGCCCAGATCCAGTACACGGCCGGCTCGATCCGCGCGGGCAGCTCGGCGCGCCGACTCGTCCAGGCGGAGGTCTACATCGCCCCCGACGGAACGATGACCCTGACCAGCGGCGACGGCTCCTGCCAGGAGCTCTCGACGCAGCGTGGCGACGAGCGCCACTTCAGGTGCGGCGATACGGGCTTCGACTTCGTCCTCGACGGGGAGGCGCTGCGGGGCAGCGCCAGCGCGCCGGTGACGTTCTGGGTATCCGGCTGGAGCCGGTGCACCAGCTGGTCCACGGACGCGACGGGACGCCAGCAGTGCGTCCGCATGGAGGAGCACCCGGAGGAGGAGCGGACCGCGCGGGCATCCGCGAAGCTGGTCGTCGTCTCCGCGGGCTGAGCGGCTCCGGGCGACTCCCGACGTGGCGGGGGGCCCGGCGCCGCACCATCATGGCGGAATGCTCCGGACCGCCTCCCCCCGTCGGGCCGTTGCCGCGGCGGTCGTCGGCAACGTGCTGGAATGGTACGACTTCGCCGTCTACGGCTACCTGGCAGCCACGATCGGCCGGAACTTCTTCCCGTCCGGCGACCCGTCCGCCGAGCTGCTCGCCTCCTTCGGCGTCTTCGGCGTCGGCTTCCTGGCCCGACCGCTCGGCGGGATCGTCATTGGTCGCATCGGCGACGTCCACGGGCGGCGGCGCGCGCTCCTGCTCACGCTCTTCCTCATGGCCGGCGGCACCGTCCTCATGGGCGTCGCCCCGACCTACGCCACGGTGGGCATCCTGGGGCCGGCCACGATCGTCGCGGCGCGGCTCCTGCAGGGCTTCAGCGCCGGTGGGGAGTGGGGGGGAGCACGGCGTTCATCGTCGAGTGGGCGCCCGAAGGGCGGCGGGGGTGGTACGGCTCCTTCCAGCAGACGAGCGTAGGCGCGGGGCTCCTCCTCGGGTCGGCGATCGCGGCGACGCTGAGCTCCACGCTCTCTCCGTCCAGCCTGCAGGCGTGGGGGTGGCGCGTGCCCTTTCTCCTGGGCGGGCTCCTCGGCCCGGTGGGGCTGTGGATGCGACGGACGATCGAGGAGACACCGGCCTTTCGGGCGGCCAGGGAGGCGGCCGCCCCGGAGCCGGAGGAGGGGGCCGGTCCGATCGGGCTCGCGGCGCGCGCGGCCGGCTTCACGATCCTGTGGACGGTCTCGTACTACATCTTCCTGACCTACATGCCGTCGTTCACGGAGCGCTACGCCCACCTGACGAGCGCACAGGCGCTCTGGTCGAACACGATCGGCCTGGTGGTCCTGGTCGCGGCGATCCCCCTCTTCGGCGGTCTCTCCGACCGGGTCGGTCGCCGGCCCCTCCTCCTGGCCTGCTGCGCCTCCTTCGCGCTCTTCACCTGGCCCGTCGTGCGCTTCCTCGTAACCGGCCCCCCCTTCGCGATGGTGGTCGCCCTCCAGGTCTGCCTCGCGGTGGTCATCGCCATGTTCAGCGGCCCGGCACCCGCGGCCATCGCGGAGATCTTCCCGACACGCATCCGCTCGACGTGGATGACCACCGGCTACGCCCTCGCGGTCGCCGTCTTCGGCGGCTTCGCGCCCTGGGTGGCCACCTGGCTCATCCGGCGGACCGGCTCACCCCTCGCATGGACGGGCTACGTGATCGTGGCGGCCCTGGTGTCGGGCGCCGTCATCCACGGGCTCGAGGAGACGGCGCATCGGCCGCTCCGTTGAGCGGCGCCCTCATACGCCCCCGAGTGCCGACACCGGGTCGACGGCCGTCGCGCGCCGCGCCGGGATCAGGCACGCGACCAGCCCGACGGCCCCGAGGACGACGGCCACGGCGAGCATCACGCGCGGGTCGCTGGGCTGCACCTCGAAGAGGAGGGAGCGCACGAGCCGGGTGAGCAGGAGCGCGGAGCCGATGCCCACCACCAGTCCCGCTCCGGTGACGCGGAGCCCCTGCCCCACCACGCTGCGGAAGACGTCGGACGGCGGGGATCCCATCGCCATGCGGATGCCGATCTCGCGTGTACGCTGCGTGACCGAATAGGCCAGCGCGCCGTAGATGCCCACCACCGCGAGGAAGAGCGCCACCCCCGCGAAGACCCCCAGCAGGACGAGCGGGATGCGCCGGGTGCGCAGGGAGTCGTCGATGCGCCCCCGCATCGTCTCCACGCCGTAGACGGGAAGCTCCGCGTCGAGGCCGGACACGAGCTTGCGCAGCGCCGGCGTGACCGACGTGGCGTCCACACCCGTGCGGAGCACCATGGCCTGGAAGCCCGGCGGGCGCTGGAGCGTGCAGAAGTAGTACGCACCCACGTGCTCGGACGCGGGCGCCGTGAGGTCGTTCTGCTTGAGGGTCTTCACCACCCCGACGATCGTGTACACGCTCTCCGGCGGGATGCTGTCGGCCCCGGGGGCGACGCCGTAGACCATGCGGTCCCCGAGCGGGCTGCGATCCGGCCAATAGCGCCGGGCGAGCCACTCGTCGATGAGCATGACGCGGGTCGCATCGGGACCGTCGGAGTCCTCGAAGGTCCGTCCCTCCACGAGGCGCATCCCCATCGCCTCCACGTACCCGGGACTCGCGAGCACCTGATACGGGGAGAGCACGGACTCGCCCGGCGAGGGCACGTACCCCTCGGGGACGATCACGCTGCTGGAGTTGTTTCCCGTGAAGGGAAGCTGGGCCGTGATGCCCACCGCCTTCACACCGGGAATCGCCGCGACGCCGGCGCGAAGCTCCTCGGTGAACCGACGCCTGGCGTCGCCGTCCGGGTAGCGTGCCTGCGGCAGCGACACGAACGCCGTGAGCACGCCATCCGGATCGAACCCCGGATCCACCGACAGGGCCGCGCGGAAGCTCATCAGCATCAGGCCGGCCCCGATCAGCAGGACGAACGCGAGCGCGACCTGGCTCGTCACCAACCCGTTGCGCACGAGCACCGCGCGCCGGCTCGCCGTGCCCGAGCGTCCCTCCGTGCGGAAAACCGGGGAGAGGTCGCCCCGCATGATCTGCACCATCGGGATCGCGCCGAACACCAGGCCGGCACCCACGGCCAGGACCGCCGTGAAGAGCAGCACCGAGGGGTCGATGCCGATGTGCGTGCCGCGGGGAAGGTCGGCCGCGCCGACGCCCAGGAGCAGCTTCAGGCCGGCCGCCCCGAGCCCCACGCCGAGCGCGCCGCCCACCACGCCCATGACCACGGCCTCGGTGAGCACCTGGCGCGCCACCCTGCGGCGCGGCGCGCCGAGCGCGAGGCGCGTAGCCACCTCGCCGATGCGCGTCTGCGCGCGGGCGAGCAGGAGGTTGGCGATGTTCACGCAACCGATCAGCAGCACCAGCCCGACCCCGGCCCACAGCATGTACAGCACGGGCTTCACGTCGCGGACCAGGTCGGCCGCGAGCGGCTCGATCACCACGTGGTACCCCGCGTCCTCCAGGAGCTGGCGGGCGTTCGGCATGGGCCACTGGTCGATGAGCGACTGGTTGAGCGCATCGTTCTGCGCACGTGCCTGCTCGATCGTCGCTCCCGGACGCAGGCGCGCGATCATGTCGAAGTCGTTGGAGTGCCACCGATCGAGCTGGGCGTCTTCGTCCGACAGGCCGACCGGGAGGAAGAAGCGGGTGTTCGGGCGCCCCGGCAGCTCGAAGTCGGGCGCAAGGACACCCACGATCGTGTACGCCTCACCGTCGACGCGCAGGGACCGACCGACCACGTCCGCGTCCGCGCCGAAGTGCTCGCGCCAGTACGCGTCCGTCAGGACGACCTCGTGGTCGTTGTCCTCCTTCATCTCCTCTTCGGTGAACGTGCGGCCCCGCGCCGCCTGCACGCCCAGCAAGGGGAAGAGCGAGGGAGAGACGCGCATCGTGGACACGCGCTCGCTGCCGTCGTCGCCACCTACGGTGCTGCCGCTCCCCTGGAAGATCGCCACTTCCTCGAAGGCGTCGATGTGCTCCCGCCGCTGGAAGAAGTCCACCGTCCCGTTGGAGCCCCGCCCCGAGGCCGCGTTCGGGTAGCTGTTGAAGATGGCGACGAGCCGATCGGGTTCCTTGAACGGAAGGGGCTCGAGGAGGACCGTGTGGATGACGCTGTAGATGGCGACGTTCGCGCCGATGCACACGGCCAGCGTGACGAGGACGGTGACGCTGAAGGTCTTCTCCTTCCAGAGGAGCTTCAGGGCGAGGCGGGCATCGCGCAGAAGGGATTCCATGGCGTTCGCACGGGCGGGCGTGGATGGCGATCTCACCTGCCACGACGAGGCCAGGCGGCCCCGGGTTTCCGGAGATGGCGGGGTGGCCTACCCTCAACGCCATGGACGACCCCTCCGAACAGCAGCCCTGGCAGTGGCCGGAGCCCCACCGGCGCGCCCTCGTCGACAAGGTGCGCGCCGGCGGGGCGCTCCATCGGGAGGATGGCCTGGGGGGAGTACGGCGCACGCCAGGGGGTGCCGCGCATCCTCGCGCTGCTCGAGCGGCACGACGTGCGGGCGACGTTCTTCGTGCCGGCCGTGTCGGCCCTCCTCCACCCGGAAGAGCCGCGACGACGCCGTCTACCTGGGGATGCATCGCTTCCAGGCGCTCCGTCCGCAGATGCCCGTCGAGGCCGTGTTCGACGTCTTCCGGCGTGAGCTCGAGGGAGCCTGGGAGGAGGGCGGCGTCTTGGGCGAAGGCGCGGGGCTGATCCCCGCGCCCTCGCGACAGCGCCGGGTCAGCCTCCGATCGGTCCACCCATGGGCCGTTCGGTGTAGCCCGCCGGAATCTCGAAGATGGACGGGTCGATGGCGGCCGTGTCGACGTCCCGGATCTCGGACTTCATGCGCATGAACACCGCCTGCGTCATCGTCACCTCCTCCGCCTTCGGCTCCTCCTTCTTCCCTCTGCCGAAGCGGCCGGCGAGTCCGCCCAGCGCCTTCTTCGCGGCGTCAGCGGCGCTCGACGCCGCCGCGCTCCCGGCCCCGGAGGAGAGCTTCGCGTCCTTCTCCGCCAGCGCCGCGTCCCGATCGAGCTTGCCGTCGGGAGGAAGCGTGACGAAGAGCATCGTCGAGCGGACGGCGTAGCCCTCGAGCTTGCCGAGTTCCTCCATGTTCTTCTGCCAGGCGTCCGACAGCCCGGGCTGCATCGCCGAAAATGCCTGCATCGAGGCGGCCGTTCCCTGAGCGGCCTGCTCCCGGATGCGGTCGGCGGCCTCGCCCTGCAGGTTCTGCATCATCTCGTACTCAGGGAAGTCCTTGCTCAGCCACAGCTCGGACACGATCGCCATTCCCAGCTGCTCCTGCGTCTCGTCGCCCTCGGGAACACTCTTCGCGGTGACCTCCGTCGTGAGGATCACACGCTCCGCATCGTAGCCGTCGATCTTCTCTTTCTCGCCCGTGCGGTCCGTGGCGAAGTGGACTTCCCACTCGATCTTCGGCTGGTCCGCCGGCTGGGCCGCCGCGGGGGGGCCGCCGGACGGGGGGGCCTTGCCCATCGCCTCCGTCATCTGCTGCGTCATGGTGGCGAAGTCGAAGGAGGTGTACGTGCGGGACGCGTGGTCGAGGAAGATCATCTTCCCCGTGTTCCAGTCCACGATGCTCGAGGTCTTGTCCGAATCGGTGCGGATCTTCGAGTTCTGGATGTAGGTGGTCGACTCGGTCGTCCCGCCCGTACCCGGCATCATCGACATCATGGTGCCGAGGGCGCCGCCGAGCTCCATCTCATTGACGGAGGTATAGCGAAGGGACTGTGCGGAGGCGGAGGCGGGAAGACCCACCAGCAGGCCGGCTGCGACCAGGGCGGCACGGGAACGCATGAGGGGGCTCCTGGGGTGACGGGTCGGGGGGCCCCACGCATTCGGGGGGGCCTTGATACGCCTCATGAGTAAGGAGCCGGCCCGCGGAGGGGAAGACCCTCGACGGATGCGTCCGTCAAAACGTGAACTGCGTCTGGAAGAGGAGGCTCGAGCGGCGCGCGTCCGCCGCCGCGCTGGGTGGACCGCCCTGGTAGCTCACGTGGTCCACGTCCAGGAGGACGAGAACGTTGGACCCGAGCCGGTAGGAGACACCGGCGATCAGGCGCGTGAGCGCGTCGTCCTCGACGTCGACGTTCGGGTCCGAGCGGTCCACGCGGGCCACCAGCGCCCACGGCGAGTCCGGAACGCGCAGCACCCCGTACGCGCTGAGGAAATTGCCGCGCGCGTTGGGCTCCGGGTCCGTGCCGTCCACGGTCCTGGCGGCCTCGCCGGCCAGCGTCAGGCGGCTGGACTTCCAGGACACCATCCCCAAGTACCGGTTGCGCGTGCCGCCTCCGACGGGAGCGCCGAAGCTCGTCATCCCGGTCAGGCGCAGCCCGCCGCGCGCTCCGCCGTCGTCCGAGGAGAGGAGGCGGTACGACGCCCGTGCCGAGACGTCCTTGTGCTTGTCACCCTCCGCGCCGTGATAGCTCTCCCCGTTGTGGGCGGCGAGCTGCACGTTGAGCTTCTGGTCCGCCCACGCGCCGTCCACCCCGGCGCCGAGGTCGGAGGAGCTGGTGTATCCGTAGCGCTCGATGGGCATCGTGCCCTGCATGCGGTAGTCCCACAGCCCTTCCTCCCAGTCGAGCAGGACCGTATGGATCTGCCCGAACTTGAGCGTGACCGGGCTGTTCTCGGGCCGCCAGGTGAAGTAGGCGTACTTGAGGCGGTAGCCCAGGGACCCGTCGGGCTGCCGGTGGATGTCGGCCGTGACCCGGGTGGCGACTCCGTTCGGGAAGCTCCCACGAACGTCCAGGTAGGCGCGCTTGACGTCGAACGCGTTGCCGTGCCCCGCCGAGTCCGACAGGAGGTACTCGTACTGGGAGTAGACCACCCCGCCGACGTGCACCTCCTGGGCGGACGCGCCGCGCGCGCCCACGGCCGCCGCGACGACGGAGGCAGCCACCACCGACGACCATCGCGTCCTTGTCTTCAAAGCGCTCCTCCTCCGTGCAGGGATCGTTACAAACGCCCAAAGGGTCGCCGCTTTTCGTAACGACCGGCGCCCTGGATCTGTAACGGTCCCGTAACTCCGGGTTCGCGGCCTACGCATCGACCCGGAGCGCACGCTTCTCGAGCTGCTTCATCTCGAGTTGGACCATGTTCGCCGGCAGCGGCGCATAGTCCAGCGCGGCGGCGGAACCCTCGCCTTCGGTCAGCGCCCACCGGATGAAGTCCGTGAGCTTCTTCGTCCGGCCGGCGTCGTCCATCTGCTGGTAGACGAGCAGCCAGGTGAACGAGGAGATCGGATAAGCGTCGGCGCCCGGAGCGTTCACGATCGACACGCGGAAGTCCGTGTCCTCCGGGAGGCTGGAGGCAACGCCCGCGGCCGCCGCCGTCGCGCCCTCGAGCGACGCCTTCACGAAGTTGCCCGCCTGGTTGCGGATCTCCGGCCACCGGGAGCTGGTTCTGGTTGGCGTAGGCGAGCTCCACGTACCCGATGGAGCCGGGCGTCTGCTTCACCTGACCCGTCACGCCCTCGTTGCCCTTCCCGCCGAGGCCGACCGGCCAGGCGACGTCCTTCCCGGTGCCCGGACCGGCTCTTCCACGCGTCGCTCACGTGGGAGAGGTAGTCCGTGAAGATGTACGACGTGCCGCTGCCGTCCGAGCGGTGCACCACCAGGATGTCCTCGGCCGGAAGCGTGACGCCGGCGTTGACCGCGGCGATCCGCGGGTCGTTCCAACGGGTGATCTTCCCGAGGAAGATGTCCGCGAGCACGTCCGGCGTGAACTTCAGCGCCGTCGACACGCCTTCGCAGGTTGTAGGTCACCGCCACCGCGCCGATCACCGTCGGGAAGTGCAGCACCTTGCCCTTGGCCGCCGCCATCTCCGCGTCGCTCATCGGCGCGTCCGACGCGCCGAAGTCCACCGTGCCCTCGGTGAGCTGACGGATGCCGCCGCCCGAGCCGATCGACTGGTAGTTGATCTTCACGCCCGTCTGCTGGGCGTAGTCGTAGAACCACTTCGCGTAGATCGGATTCGGGAAGGTCGCGCCCGCGCCCGTGAGGTCGGCGCCGCCCCCGCTGCTCGCCACCTGCGCCGGAGCGCTGCCCGCCTGCCCGGAGGGTTGGTCCGCCGCCGCAGGCCACCAGCATCGTCGCGGCAACCGCCCAGATCGTTCGTCTCATCGTCGTTGCTTCCCCGTCATGGAAGGATCGATTCGGCCCTCAGCATAGGTCGACGCCGTAACGGGCTGCGCGCCTGCCGGTATCGGCGCTGTAACGCGCGCCCGCGGGCCTGCGCATGTCGCGCTCATCCGAAACGGCCCGTGATGTACGCCTCGGTGCGCGAGTCGCGCGGCCGCGTGAAGAGCTCCGCCGTGGGCGACAGCTCGACGAGCTCGCCGTGCAGGAAGAACCCGGTCTGGTCGGAGACGCGCGCGGCCTGCTCCATGTTGTGCGTCACGATCACGACCGTGATCTCCGAGCGCAGGTCGTGCACGAGCTGTTCCACCTTCTCCGTGCTGATCGGGTCGAGCGAGGCGGTCGGCTCGTCGAGGAGGAGCACGCTCGGGTCGATCGCGAGCGCCCGGGCGATGCACAGGCGCTGCTGCTGCCCACCCGAGAGCCCGAGCGCGCTGTCGTCGAGGCGGTCGCGCACCTCCTCCCAGAGTGCGGCACGGCGGAGCGCCTGCTCGACACGCTCGTCCTCGTCGATGCTCTGCCCCGCGGCCCTCAGCACGCGGAGTCCGGCCGCCACGTTGCCGCGGATCGACATCGTCGGGAAGGCCGTGGAGCGCTGGAAGACCATCCCCACGTGGCGGCGCACCGAGACCGGATCCACGCCGTGGGCGTAGATGTCGTTCCCGTCGAGGAGGACCTGTCCCGCGGATGTACGCCGTGGGCACGGTCTCGTGCATCCGGTTCGAGCGTGCGCAGGAAGGTCGACTTGCCGCAGCCGGACGGACCGATCACCGCGGTCACCCGGTGCCTGCGGGATGCGCATCGACACGCCCTGCACCGCGTGCACGTCTCCGAAGAAGGCGTCGAGCTCCACGCACCTCCATGCGGGCGGGCGCCTCCTCGAGGGCGACCGCCGTCCGCGTGCCGATCGCGGCGAAGCGCCGCGCCGACTCAGTCGACCGCACGGGCGAATCCGCTGCGGGTCACGGCGCGCGAGACCAGGCTGATGATCAGCACGAGCGCGATGAGCACGAGCGCGCCTGCCCACGCCTGCGCATGCCAGTCGTCGTAGGGACCGGTGGCGTACACGAAGATCTGCAGGGGGAGCGCCGCGATCGGCTGGTCGAGGGAGAACGACCAGAAGCTGTTGCCGAACGCGGTGAAGAGCAGCGGCGCGGTCTCGCCGGCGATGCGCGCCAGCGCGACCAGGATGCCCGTGAGGATCCCCGCGAACGCGGTGGGGAGGACGATGCGGAGCGCGGTGCGCCAGCGCGTGTACCCGA
Organism: uncultured Gemmatimonadales bacterium; assembly: GCA_963823035.1. GTDB lineage: Bacteria > Gemmatimonadota > Gemmatimonadetes > Longimicrobiales > Gaopeijiaceae > SZUA-318. The sequence goes on along the minus strand of CAWGKG010000004.1, from coordinate 288,804 downwards.
GCGCGAGCGCCGCCTCGCGGAGGCTGGTCGGGCACCACGCGCACCATCTCCTCGGTGGTGCGCGTCACCGTCGGGATCATCATCGCCCCGAGGGCGAGGCCGCCCGCCAGCGCGGAGAAGTGGCCCATCGGCACCACCACCAGCTCCCACGCGAAGATCCCCATGACGATCGACGGGAGCCCGTTGAGCACGTCGGCCAGGAAGCGCACGGTCGTGGCCAGGGGCGCGTCCTTCTTCTCGGCGAGGTAGATGCCCGCCCCGATGCCGATCGGCACGCCGAACGCGCTCGCGACCCCCACCACCACGATCGTCCCCACGATCGCGTTGGCCATCCCTCCGCCCACGGCGCCCGGGGGGCGCGGGAGGCTGCGTGAAGAAGCCCAGGTTGAGCGACGTCGCGCCCTTCTGCAGCAGGTAGAAGAGGATGAACAGGAGCGGGAGCGTGGCCAGCACCGCGGCGAGCCACGTGAGGCCGGTCATGATCCCGTTCACTGCGCGCCGCCGGGGCGAGGTGCGGAAGCCGCTCATACCATCCCCCGCGACGTGCGCCACACGAGCCAGCGCGCGCCGGCGTTCACCACGAGCGTCACCACGAAGAGGACGAAGCCGACGGCCATGAGCGCGGAGAGCTGCAGGTCACCGGTGGCTTCGCTGAACTGGTTGGCGATGAGGGAGGCCATCGTGTAGCCCGGGGCGAAGAGGGACGCCGCGATCTCGTGGCGGTTGCCGATGACCATCGTGACGGCCATGGTCTCGCCGAGCGCGCGGCCGAGCCCGAGGATCACGCCTCCCGCGATGCCCGACTTCGCGAAGGGGATCACCGCGCGCCGGAGCATCTCCCACCGCGTCGCGCCCAGCGCCAGCGCCGCTTCGCGCTGCGAACGCGGCACGGCCATCAGCACCTCGCGCGACACCGCCGAGATGTAGGGCAGGATCATGATCGCCAGGATCATCCCGGCGGCGAGCATGCTCGGGCCGTACATCGGCCCGCTGAACAGCGGCGTGGAGCCGAGGTGCAGCGTGTCGCGCAGGAAGGGCATCACCCAGCGGCGCAGGATGGGGATCATCACGAAGATCCCCCACAGCCCGTAGACCACGCTCGGGATGGCCGCGAGCAGGTCGACGAGGAAGGCGACGGGGCGGCGCAGCCAGTGCGGCGCCAGCTCCGAGAGGAAGATCGCGACGCCCAGCGCCAGCGGGGTCGCGAGGATCAGCGCGATCGCCGACGAGACGAGCGTGCCGTAGAGCGCCGGCGCCGCGCCGAAGTGCTCCCCCACGGGGTCCCAGTCGCTGGAGGTGAGGAAGCCGAAGCCGAAGGTGCGGAGCGCCGGCCACGCGGCCACGGTGACCACCACGAAGATGACCACCAGGAGCACCGGCACGGCGAAGGCGAAGGCCGCGATGACCGCCGCGTAGATGCGGTCCCCCACGCCGCCGCCGTAGATGCCTTCCAGCGGCGACTCGGGTGCGCCCGTTGCGGCGCCGTCGGGCCCGGCCAGGGATTCGTCTACCATACCGCCAGGAATGGAGCGATCGGAGGTAGCGATCGTGCGATGATCGTGTAACGGAAATGTATCGGCCCTTCGCCGGCGCCGTACCGTCACCCCCCGAACGACGGAACCCCCCTCCGCCGCCGAAGCGGTCGGAGAGGGGTGCGCGCCGGACGACCCACGTGGGGACGTCGCCTGGCGCGAACGCCCGTCCAGCCGTCAGTCCATCTCGCTGATCTCGAGGCTACCGGTGCACGCACCGCCGTCGCCCTTCAGGGTGAACGGGTACGTGCCGGGCTGCGCGTTCTCGGTGTTCAGCCAGATCGTGAGGCGGTTGTTCTCCGCCGCCATCTCGATCGGCTTCTGCGCGGTCTCCTCGGCCGCCATCTCGGTCTTGGGCAGGTCGGCCGGGTCGGCCACCTTCACGCCGGCTTCGGCGTCCTCGGTGGTGAACTCGGTCACGTTGCCGACCGGGCTCGAAAGCGAGATCGAAACCCGCTCGGCCTTCTGTCCGCTGTGCAGCTGGCTGGGCAGCACCTCGCGCCGTGCACTGCTGCATGGCCGGGGTCGGCTGCTCCTCCTGGGCGGAGGCGGGTGTCGAGGTGAAGGCCAGGGGCGTGAGGGCCATGAGGGCGGTCAGCCCTTTCCATGTCCGCATGAGGGTCTCTCCTGTCTCGGGATTTCGGTGCGCTCGGAAACGACCGGCGCGTCGTGCACCCCCGAGAGTTCAGCAACACCCGTGCCCAACGCTCAGAACCCGCGCCAGGCCTGGCTTCTCAGGAACCCCCGTTTTCGGTGAAGTACTGAACGGCGGTCACTTCCTCCACTTCTCCGGAGTCCATGCGGACCCTCCTGAGGAAGATCCGCGGACGGGCCGCGCGGAAGAACAGCGTCTCGTTGTCGAGCCCCGTCGCGAGGTTCACCTGCAGGGCGTCGTACGTCTGGTCGCCGACCTTCACGGACGCCTGGTCGAGCACGTCGTAGCGATCGTGCAGAACCTCGGCCGTACGCGGGTCGAAGGTGGTGAACTCGACGCTCCGTCCGACGAGATGGTCGGTGTCCAGCAGCGCGAAAGCGAGCTCGCGCACGTCGTGCAGGATGATGCCGTCCGGAACGTCCATGTCGACCTCCTTCGAGCGGGCGGCGCTCGTGTCGCTGACCACCCCCAGGACGTGGTCTCCGTCGAAGCGCATGTCGTAGGTGGAGGTGGCCCACCCCTCCGGCGTCCACGACGTCGACCTCACCGCGCGCCGACACCGGTTGCAGGCGGGCGAGCCCGACCACCGTGCGGCTGCGCTCGCGCCGGAGCGTCTGGATCGTTCCGAAGGGCTCCGTGCGCGTGGTCGTCTCGCTCTCGAGGTAGCGCTCGAGCTGCGGCGGGCTCTCGCCGACCGTCTCGATGATGCGGTACGTGATCCGGGTGCGCCGCTCCCGGTTGTGGTCCATCGTGGTGCGCGTCTCGATGCGGTAGCCCTGAAAGCCCGCGAGCTCGTAGCCGAGCCCCTGATTCACCGTCTGCGTGCGCGAGGCGGTCTTCTCCGAGACGGAGCCCTCGGCGTCGCGCGTGGTGGGCTGCAGGACGCGGACGGGCGCGCTCGGGAGGTGGTCGAGGAGCCCGCGGGCGTAGTTGATCGGCACGGCGAAGTTCAGGTTCTGCCCCGCCTCGAGCTGGGACACCGCGATGCCCACCACGTCCCCGTTGGCCGTGAGGACGGCTCCGCCGCTCGAGCCCGGGGACGCGGGCGCGCTCACCTGGAGGAGCTTGTAGCCCTCCTCCTCCTGCCTCCGGCCGCTGATGATCCCGGTGGAGACCGTGTTCTCCAATCCCAGCGGACTTCCGATCAGCACCACGGCCGCGCCGATACGCACCGAATCGGAGTTGCCCAGCGGCAGCGCCGGGAGGTCGAAGCCGGGGACCTGCAGCACCGCGATGTCGCGCCGCTCGTCCTCGGCCAGGATCTCGACCTCGTCGTAGATGTCGCCGGAGGAGAGCTTCACCCGGATGTTCCGGGCGTCCCGCACGACGTGGTAGTTCGTCAGGATCCGGCCGCTCGCGTCCACGATGAAGCCGCTTCCCTGCCGCGAGCTGGTCGGCGTGCGCACGTCGAGCAGCACGACCGCGGGAGTGGCGTAGGCGGCCAGCTCCTCGAGCGTCGCCTGCGTGCGCTGCTTGGCCGCTGGTGTCCTGCGCTGCCGCCGCTCGGGGCGCTCCCATGAGGGCCGCCGTGACGGTGGCGGCGACGAGGGGGTGGCGCCACCGGCGGCCCCCTGGGTGCTCGAGTCTTATGATGTTTCTCCGTCCGCAGGGTCTTCGGAGGACGTCGGACAAACCGCATACCGCCCTGCCGTCCCGCAGGATCCCGAGGGGACCCTGCCACAATAGAGGGGCAGGACCCGGGCAGGATGCAATGGGGGTTTCGTTCCCCTGACCGGAAAAAGGTATCGCTCTCGCGGGTCGCAATGGCTTGAACTCTGGGGTTCTGCGGGTGGCACGTCCTTTGCCCCATGCACGGGCATGAAGACGCTCCAGAAGATCCTCCCGGTCTTGGCGTTCGTGATGATCGTCGGACCGCCCGCACGCCGGATGCTCCGCTCCGAGGAGCCCGTGCCGGCGGCCGCTGTTCGCCCGTCGTTGCCCTCCGCTCCCCCCGAGGCGCCCCCTGCCACCCCGTCCGCCTGGTTCGACGCGATCCGTGCGCAGTGCACCCCCGCGCGGGCGCAGCTGGCGGTGGATCTGAGTCGGCCGCCCGCGGGGACGGTCTCGACCGGCTACGAGGCCGCGTGCTTCGCGATCGCGGCCGACCGGTCGAAGGCGCGCGCGCTGATCCTGGGCCTGCCCGAGGCCACGCGCCTCGAGGCTGCGTCCGTCGTCTTCAACGTGGCACAGGCGATGGTCGAGCGCGGGCAGGAGATGGCCGCCGGACCCCTCATGGAGTTGGTGCTCGAGTTCTGGCCGAACCACTACGTCGCACTCTACGAAGCTGGCGTGACGCGCTACTCCGGAGGCGACTACACCTACGCCCGGATCTACCTGCAGCGCTTCCTCGACGTCTACGTCCAGGACGACCAACGCACGCAGCGGGCGATGAGGATGATCGACGAGATGACGGAGAGGTAGGGTCCCGCCGGGGCGCGTCGGCCACCCGCGGGTACTACCGTTTCTGTCTTCTAGCGACCGGGCTTGTCGGCGCCCACCGGCGGGCCCTGCATCTCCTGCGCGTACGTCTTCTGCAGCTGCGTGTGGTACTCCTCCAGGAGGCCCGCGAGCGTGGACTGCTCGGTCTCCACGGCGTTGCGCAACTTCGCGTCCGTGAGGAAGTCGTAGAGCACGGCCGCCATGATCTGGGCGTCCATCCGGAAGCCCGTGTGGCCGAGGTCCGTGAACGCGTCCTCGAGCATCTGGTAGGTGTGGTTGGCGCCGGTCGAGCTTGCCACGCTCACGCCTACGCCCGGGATCTCACGGCTCACCCAGCCCGTCTCCTCGAAGCCGGCGGGGCGGCCCGGCTCGGGCTCGAGGTTGGGCGCGCCCAGCTTCTTCGCGTACGCGAAGGCCAACTCCTCCAACGAGCCCAGCGAGATGCCGTCGCGGTATTCGCCGTAGTGCTCGATCTCGACCTTGGTGCCGGTCGCCATCGCCGCGCCCTTCGCGGCGTTGTCGATCATCTCCTGCATGTGCTCCAGGTAGACCTCGTCCGGGTACCGGATGTAGTAGTCCACCACCGCGCGGTCGGGCACCACGTTGGGCGCCACGCCACCCTCCGGAATCACGCCCTGGATGCGCGCCTCGGGGCGGAGCGTCGAGCGAAGCTGGTCGACGGCCGTGTAGAAGTGCACGGCGGCCTCCAGGGCGTTGCGGCCGAACCACGAGCTGAGCTGGTGCGAGGGGTAGCCGGAGAAGACGTACTTCACCTCGTTGATGTTCAGGCAGCAGATGCCGAAGCCCGCCTTCCCCCGGCCCGTGCCGTTGCTCGAGTGGCTGCGGACGAGGATGTCCGCCCCCTGGAAGACGCCCGCCTCGAACAGGATCGTCTTGGCGGGCGGGCCGACCTCCTCCGCGGGCGTGCCGTAGAGCTTGATCGTGCCCGGCACGTTCTCGGCCGTCATGTACTCCGCCAGCGCGCGCGCCGCCGCGATGGCCACCGGCGTTTGCGCATTGTGCTGATCGCCGTGGTAGGCGCCCTTGGTGCCGCGCAGCGCGTCGTACTCCCCGATGAGGCCGAGGGTGAGGCCGCCCGCTCCCGCCGGCGAGGTCCACGTCGCCACGAAGGCCGTCTCCAGGTCGGCGACGCCGGTCTCCACCTCGAAGCCCGCGCCCCGCAGCACCTTCACCAGCGTGTCGACGGCCTGGTCCTCCTCCCACCCCACCTCGGGGTTGTGGCCGATCCAGTCCGCCAGCTCCTGCATCCCCCCGTCCCACAGCTCCGACGTGCGCGCCATGACCCGGTCGCGCCCCGCGTCCTTCCTGCCCACCAGCTTCGCGGCCATGTCGGACGGCTTCAGACGCGCCTGGAGGTCCTCGATCTGTCGGAGCACGTCGGCGGCGGCGGCCATCTCGGTGTCCGTGGTCTGGGCCCGGAGCGTCGCGGCCGAGGGCGCGAGTACGGCGAGGGTCAGGACGATCGGCGAAAGGCGGCGCATGGATCCCTCCGGGGTGCGACGGCGCTGGAAGCGAGGGGACACAATAGGCCCCGGCAGTCGCCGGCCCCGCAAGACCTGCAAACCCTGCGCGGGCGGGTGGCCCGTCAGTGGAAGGAGCCCCTGCGCGTTTCCCGCCAGGGCGCGTCCCTGCCCGCACGCTCCTCCCAGACGAGGGTGAACGCCCCACCGGCCCGCTGCATCCGGACGCGCCGCATCGGGGCGCCGTCCTGCGTGCGCTCGGTGAAGAGATCGTCCGTCGGGGCGTCGCCCGTATGGTAGACGCGCGCTTCCTCCGCGGGAGCGGCACCCAGGGCGAGCAGCTCGGCGCGCGCCACGTAGGTGTTGAAGGTGAGTTGCCCGAGCCACTCCTCCCCCGGACGACCGTCGTACGAGACCGTGAGGAGCACGGCGCACCCGTCGAGGATCCTGTAGCCGCGGAGCGTGGCCGGCTCACCGCCCATCGTGCCGGCGCGACGCCCGGCCCAGGCGTCCCAGCGGTGGAACGACTGCAGGGTGCAACGGGTGCCGTCCACGTACGTGAGCGCGTCCCCTCCGCCAGGCGGGAGCTCGGCCGTGGGCGCGGTGCGCGTGAACTCCATGATCCAGTTGTGGCTCCACGTGTCGCCGCCGTCACGCGAGAAGGCGTCGTCCCACCGCAGCGACCGGTCCGTGATGTCGCTGAAGGTGTAGCGCGTCCGGGTCTCCACGCCCTCTCTGTCGAGCCGTCGGGTCTCGAACTCGGCCCGGCCGTGGCGGAAGCCTCCCTCGAAGCGGAACGACGCCGGAGCGGTTCTTCCCCGGCCAGTCCAGCCACATCACCCACCGCTCACGGGCCGGATCGAAGTAGCGGAGGCTCATCCCCTTGATGCCGTCGCTCCCCCACAGCTCCAGGACTGCCTTGCCGCGCAGCACGGAGTGGACGCGCGCTTCGGCCCGCACCGCGTCCTTCCAGGAAAGATCCTGCTGGTGGATGCGCAGGTTCACGCTCCACGTCCCGAGCCAGAAGTCGAACGCGCGCGACTCCGCGGGTAGCCCGGGATCCACGATCCGGGGGGTCTGCGCCGCGAGCGCCGACGACGCGAGGAGGACGCACGCGGCGGTGAGGAGGGGTGTTCCCATGCATCGGCATACGCACGCGATGCGTGGCCCTTTCGAGGTGGTCGCCACCCCCCTACTCTCTTCTTCCCGCCGCCAAGCCGCTCCCTCCGGAGGCTCGCAAGATGGTCCGCCCGATCAAGGCCGTCCCGGCCACGCTCCTCGCGCTCGCTCTCGCGACCACCTCGCCGGCCCCGGCCGATGCGCAGTCCCCGGGGACCCGCTTCCTCCGCCAGCCCTCCGTGAGCGCCGACGCCATCGCCTTCGTGCACGCCAACGACATCTGGGTCGTGGGGCGCGACGGCGGACAGGCCCGCAGGCTCACGACCGACGAGGGCGCGGAGACCGATCCGGCGTTCAGCCCGGACGGGCGCTGGATCGCGTTCACGGGGGAGTACGGCGGCAACCAGGACGTGTACGTGGTGGCCGCCGCGGGCGGGCAGCCGGAGCGACTGACGTGGCACCCGGGCGCCGACGTCGTCCAGGGGTGGACGCCGGACGGGAAGATCGTCTTCGAGTCGGGCCGCGAGGGCGTGCCGACCCGCCTGTCGAAGTTCTACACGATCCCGCGGACCGGCGGGCTCCCCTCCGCGCTCCCCGTGCACCAGGCCCATCTCGGCGAGATGAGCGACGACGGCTCGATGCTCGCGTACCAGGAGATCGGCTACTGGGACCCCGAGTGGCGCAACTACCGTGGCGGCCAGGCGCAGCCGGTGAGGGTGGTGAACCTCTCCACCCTCGAGCTGAAGACGGCCCCGTGGGAGGGCGAGCGCCAGATGGACCCGACGTGGATGGACGGCGTGGTCTACTACCTGTCCGAGCGCGACTGGGCGAGCAACGTCTGGTCCTACGACCCGCGCACCGGTGAGGAGAAGCAGCTCACCCACCACGCGGACTTCGACGTGAAGAGCCTCGACGCCGGACACGGCGTGGTGGTCTACGAACAGGCGGGCTACCTCCACGAGGTGAACCCGTCCACCGGCGCGACCCGCCAGCTGGTCGTCCAGGCGGCCGGCGACCAGAACTGGGCCCGGACGCGCTGGGAGGAGGTTCCGGCCGCGCAGCTCACCAACCCGCACCTCTCCCCCACCGGGAAGCGCGCTCTCTTCGAGTACCGCGGGGACATCTTCACGGTCCCGGCCGACGCGGGCTCGTGGCGCAACCTGACCGAGTCGTCCGGCGTGGCCGACCGCTACCCCGCCTGGTCCCCCGACGGGAAGCAGATCGCCTGGTTCAACGACGACGGCGGCGAATACGGGCTGGTGATCACCGACCAGGAGGGACGCAACGCGCGGCGCGTCGCCATCCCGGGCAACACGTTCTACTACGATCCGAGGTGGTCGCCGGACGGCAGCAAGATCGCCTTCACGGACACGGATTTCCGCGTGCGCGTCCTCGACGTGGCCTCCGGACGTGTGGTCGATGTGGACGGCGAGGACTACGCCGACCCGCGGCGCAGCATCGAGGCCGTGTGGTCGCCCGATTCGCGCTGGATCGCCTACACGAAGCGGCTCGACAACCTCCTCCGCGCGGTCATGGTCTACGACACGCGCGAGGGCCAGGTCCATCAGCTCACGGACGGGATGGCCGACGCCATCACCCCGCTGTGGGACGCCTCCGGGAAGTACCTCTTCCTGCTCGCGTCGACCGACTTCGCGCTCAACTCGGCGTGGCTCGACATGTCGGCGTACGACCGCCCGGTCACCCGGTCCCTCTACGTCGCGGTGCTCGCGGGCGGCGAAGCGTCTCCCTTCCTCCCGACGAGCGACGAGGAGGCGGCGGCCAAGCCGTCGGGCGGAAAGGAGGGGGCGGGTGCGGGCGAGGCGGCCGCCCCCCCGGCGCCGACGGTGGCGATCGACTTCGACGGCATCGGAGCGCGGATCGTCGCGGCGCCCGGCCTGCCGGCGCGCGACTACCAGGGGCTCGTCGAGGGTCCCGACGGCCAGGTGTTCGTGGCCGAGGCGGTGCCGAACGAGCAGGGCGTCACCCTCCGCCGCTACAGCCTGAAGGACCGCGAGGCCACGGAATTCGCGAAGGACGTCCGCTCCGCGTCCGTGTCGCGCGACCGCAAGAAGGTGCTGCTGCGCATCGGGTCGAGCTGGAGCATCGTGGACGCCGCGGGCACGCCCAAGGTCGCGGACGGACGCCTCTCACTCGGCGATCTGCGCATCCGCATCGAGCCCAAGGCGGAGTGGGCACAGATGCTCCACGATGGGTGGCGCTTCATGCGTGACTACCTGTACGTGGACAACACGCACGGAGCCCCGTGGGACGACGTGTGGAGGTGGTACTCCGCCTGGCTCCCCGACGTCGAGCACCGCAGCGATTTCAACCAGCTTCTCGACATGGTGTCGGGCGAGATCTCCGTCGGGCACTCGTACGTGCGCGGCGGCGACTATCCGGAGCTGACCAGCCCCCGCACCGGCCTCCTGGGCGTGGACCTCGCGGAAGCGGACGGTGCGTACCGCATCACGCACATCTACACGGGCGAGAGCTGGAATCCCGGCCTGGTCGGGCCGCTCGGCCAACCGGGCATGGACGTGAAGGAGGGCGACTACCTGGTCGCCATCGACGGCCGCGAGGTGCGACCGCCCACCAACCCGTTCATGCTCCTCGAGGGCACCGCGGGCCGCACGATCACGGTGCGCGTCAACGCGAGACCGGGGCTGGACGGGTCGCGGGAGCTCATGGTCGAGCCGACCGCCAACGAGGGCCAGCTGCGCAGCTGGGCGTGGATCGAGGGCAACCGCAAGAAGGTCGACGAGCTGAGCGGAGGGAAGCTCGCCTACGTCTATCTCCCCAACACCGGCCAGGGCGGCTACACCTACTTCAACCGCATGTACTTCGCCCAGCAGGACAGGAAGGGCGCGGTGCTCGACGAGCGCAACAACGGCGGCGGCTCGGCGGCCGACTACATCATCGAGGTGCTGAGCCGCGAGCTCACCGGGTACTTCAATTCGCGCACGCCGTCCCACAAGGTGTTCACCCAGCCGATGGCCGCGCTGTGGGGACCCAAGGTGATGATCATCAACGAGCGCGCCGGATCCGGCGGCGACCTCATGCCCTACCTCTTCCACTTCAAGAAGCTCGGCCCGCTCGTCGGGAAGAACACCTGGGGTGGGCTGGTCCACACCGCGGACACGCCGCCGCTCATCGACGGCGGGCGCTTCGTCGCGCCTCGCGGCGGCTTCTTCAACGTGGACGGGGAGTGGGACGTCGAGGGCAAGGGAATCGCCCCCGACATCGACGTCATGAACGATCCGAAGTCCGTGGCGGCCGGCAAGGACCCACAGCTCGAGGCCGCCGTGAAGGAAGCGCTCCGCCTCGTCCAGACCGAAGGCGTCCAGCTCAAGGCCGAGCCGGCGGCGCCCGTCCGCTACCATCGGCCGAAGGGCGGCGGCGGTCGATGAGGGCCGGGGGCCGGGCGGGCGCGCTCGCGCTGGCGATCGGAGCCGCGGCCGGCTCCTGCCAGGCGGGCGCACGCGCCCGCCTTCCCGCCCGCCGGCGCGCCCAGCGGTCCTGGTGGAGCTCAGCTTCGAGCAGGCCTTCGGCTCGCTGGCGGCGCTGCTCGAGTCGCGGAGCATCCCGGTGCTCGTGGCCGATGACCAGTTCGGCTCCATCCGCTCGGACTGGACGTACTTCGAGCCGGGTGAGGTGGACCTGACCCGGCTGGCGGAATGCCACCTGCGCAGCCCGGCGCGCCGCCGCGCCGCTGCGCGTACGCTACGGCTTCGAGGTGCGTAGGCGCGCCAACCGCGCCACCGTCACGATCCTGGCGCAGTACCAGGCCGGGACCCGCCGAGGCTTCGACGAGCGGGATCTCGCCTACACGGACTGCCCGTCCACGGGCGAGTGGGAGCGCCTCGTCGAGCAAACGCTCACGCAGCGGGGCACGATCCGCTGACCCCCCGCGCCCGGGCGGGCGCCCCCGAAACGCGGTCACACCCGCTGGTGGTCGGCGCGCCAGCTCTTCACCATCGACTTGATCGTCTTCCGATCCGCGATGCCCTCGGCCAGCACGCGACGAGCGAGGTCGCCCAACTCCCCGTCCGACGCGAACCTCAGCCCCACGAGCTGGTCGACCGTGAACTCGCCGATCCGCGGGCGCAACTCGTCGGAGAGGATGCGCTCCATGCGCAGTCGCTCCTCGAGCCGGATGACGCGGTCCTGCACGCCCAGGGCGAACGCGCGTGCCCAGTAGGCCGCCAGTGCCAGCCCCAGCGCCATGAGGAAGAGGAAGAGGCGGTCCACCGTCGGTGCGCGCACGAGCTGCGCGACCGACCACCCCAGGACCGCGAGGAGGATCGGAGACGTCACGTAGTGGTACAGCGGCACGAAACGGGCGTGGTTCTTGAAGTCCTGGGGCGCGGGCACTGGTGGCTCCTCGGGAGGGTGCGGTGGATGCGTCGGCGCCGACCGAGCCCTCAGGCCCGGCTGGCACCGATCCGGCCCTAGTCTGCGTCGGAGACCGTCCCCGCCGCCAGCGGGCCCGTCAGGCCCCGGGTGTCGGGACGAAAGCCCTCCCTCTGTCCGTATGGGATGAGACGCGCGATCCTGTTCCCCCTGCCGGGGGCCCGGCCCAGCCCCCGGGACCTTCCCGGAGCTGCCATCGACGATGTCCGAACCGTCTCGACGACCCAGACTCTACGACGAGAAGGAGGTGGGCAAGCTCCTCGAGCGAGCCACCGAGCTTCAGCGCGAGGATCCGGTGCGCGCGAACCCCAGCGGCGGATTCTCCCTGGAGGAGCTGGAGGAGATCGCCGCCGAGGCGGGCATCGACCCGCAGCATCTCCGCAGGGCCGCCGCGGAGATGGAGTCCGGCGGCGGTGCGGAGGGTTGGGAGCACCTCATCGGGGAGAAGGTCACGCTGGTCCGTCAGGCCGTGGTGCCCGGGGAGCTCCGGGAAGAAGGCTTCGAGCGGGTGCTGGCGGCCGTCCAGGGGGTGGCCCACGCCCACGGTCAGCCCAGCCTCCTGGGGCACACGCTCACGTGGCAGGCCGAGACCGCGCAGAAGAGCCGGTCGCTGCAGGTCGTGGTGAGCTCCCGCAACGGAGAGACGCACATCCGCGCGGAGGAGCGTCTCCACCGGGCGGCGACGGGGCTCTTCGTGGGAACGACCTGGGGCATGGGCGCGGGCCTCGGGGTCGCCCTGGGTACGTCCGTAGGCCTCGAGGTGCTCGGATCCACGCTCTTCGCCGTGGCGTGCCCCATCGGCATGGTCGGCCTTGCGCTCGTCACCGCTCGCCAGATCTACCGCGTGATCGTGCGCAGGCGTCGCGCGGTCCTGACGACGCTGGTCGAGCGGGTGGCCGACGAGGTCGCCGCGGCCGTGGCCGAGTCATCCCTCGCGGGCACCGAGACCCCGGCGGAGCTTCCGCCGGGCTAGCGGTCCCTAGATCCCGGCCGCCAGGCGCACCAGCTCCGCCGACGTGTCGCAGGCGGGGCACGCGCGGTTGATGGCCGTGAACCCCTCCAGCTCGATCCAGGGCGCCAGGTGCTCCTTCCCGGCCGGCTCCTCCCGGAACAGGTCCGTGGAGAGGTACAGGCGGTTGGTGTCCGGGAAGAGCGTCGTCACGACCGCGTCGCTGCCGAGGAGGTCCTGGACGAGCACGGCGCCGAGGAAGTTCGCACCGGAGCTGATGCCGACGCCGAGGCCCAGCGTGCACGCCAGCTTCTGCGCCATGAGGATCGCGTCGCCATCGTCCACCGCCACGACGTGGTCCAGAGCGGTGAGGTCCAGCAGCGGCGGCATGAACTCCTCGGAGAAGCCCGGAACCCGGTGGCGCCCGATCGGCTTCCCCTTCGACAGCATGGGCGCGTTGGAGGACTCGACCGGATGGATGCGCACCTCCGGATGGTGCGCGACGAGGTACCGACCCACCCCCATGACGGTCCCGGCCGTGCCGACCCCGACGACGAAGGCGTCCGGCGCGAGGCCGTGCGCTCCGAGCTGCCAGTGGATCTCGGGCCCGGTCGTGGCCTCGTGCGCCGCGCAGTTGTCGTCGTTGGCGAACGACCGCGGAAGGAAGGAGCCGGGCGAATGGCCGACCAACTCCTCCGCGCGCCCCACCGCCCCGAGAAAGCCCCCACCCTCTTCGCCGATCGGGTAGATCGATGCGCCGTACGAGCGCACCAGGCTCATGCGCTCCGAGCTCATCCAGTCCGGCATGAAGAGGGCGACGGGATGGCCCAGCGCCCGCCCCACCGCCGCCAGAGAGATCGCCACGTTGCCCTGCGCGGCCTCGACGATCACCGCGCCCGGCTGCAGCGCGCCCGTCTCGTGGGCCCGACGCAGGAGGTGGAGCGCCATCCGGTCCTTCACGCTCCCCGTCATGTTCAGGTTCTCGCTCTTGGCGAAGATGCGCCGCCGGCTTCCGCGGAAGGTGTAGTCCACGGACAGCAGCGGGGTGTTTCCGATCAGGCGGCCGAGACCCTGGAAGCGGGCTTCGGTCACCGCGGGAAGGGACGTCATGGGCGGTGCCTCCCGTCGTGGCGGGGACGATCTACCCCTCACATTCGCGACGGCGCCCCGTTCCCGGAATCGGGCAGACTCCCCGCGCGGCTGTGGGGATTCGTACCCCCTCAGCGACCTTCGGGCGTCCCGTACGGATAGAGCCGCGTGAGGTCGGCGTGCTCGTACGGCAGGGCGTCGAGATAGGTCGTGCCCACGTACGGCCGGGGAGCCTCCACCACCACGATCGTCTTCGCGAAGCCGGTCTCGTCGAAGCCGCGACGAAAGTGCACGCGGGACTTCACCACGAAGACGTCGTAGTCGGCCGGGTCCACCGGGCCGAAGGCGAAGCCCCCCGGATCGGTGATCTGCGTGTAGGCCGGCACGAGCACGACCAGGTTGCCGGCGCCGAAGGCCACCGCCGCCGTGTAGTCGTAGCCCGCCCACGGCCCCACCCAGACCACGGTCCCCTCGATCGGATAGGGCTCTCCGCCCGATTCGGTGGTGCCGCCCACCGCCATGTCGAAGGCGTCGCCGGCCTGGGCGCCGCGGGCGCGCAGGCCGTCGAGAACGGCCGGTGAGGTGATCGCGCCGTACAGCACCTTGTCGATACCGGCGGCCTCGAAGGCGCGCAGGATGTGCGTCGCGTCCCCCGGGCGGTCGGAGTGGTCGCCGACGGCCACGGGCACGCGCCCGTCACGGATGGCGCCGCGCACGATACGCGCTGCCTCGTCGGGCAGCGGCAGCCTCCCGTTCGCGAACGGCTCGCGCACGCGCCAGATGAAGTCGCTCATGTCGTCCGCGATGCGGTCGGCGAGCGCCTGGTCGCCGTTCGTCATGACCTGCACGGTCGCCCCCACGTCCGGGACGTCGGTCCACGGGAAGCCGTAGAAGACGCTCACGAAGGCGTCCGGCTCGCGCGCCTCCCACCGGCGCGCCCGCTCCATGATCTCCATCGACGGCGAGGCGCCCGTCCACTGCAGGACCGTGGGCGTGATCACACCGGGCTTCCTGGTGGCCGCAGTGGGCGTGTAGGTGCCGCTCATGACCCGGTGCAGCGCCCGGGCGGCGCGCTGGCCCTGCAGCCCCGCGTCGTAGTGGGGATAGCGCTTGGTCACGAAGGAGAAGTCGGCCTGACGCAGGAATTCCGCGTCCTCGTTGCCGTGCAGGTCGAAGGTGGCGGCGATCGGGACGTGCGGGCCCACGACCTCACGGAAGCGGCGCGCGATCTCCGCTTCGGGCCTCGGGACGTCACGCACGCCCATCGCGCCGTGCAGCGCGAGATAGACTCCGTCCACGGGCATCGCCGCCCGCAGCTCCTCGATCATCCCGTCGAGGAAGTGCTCGAAGGTCTCCTTCGTGCTCCACGCTCGGGACGAGCCTCCGAACACCTCGTCCGGCGAGGTGAGCCCCACCAGCTCCATGTCTCCGTAGTCCGTCGCCTGCAGGACGAAGCCGCGGATGAACCCGTCCGAGCGCAAGAGGTCGTCGCCGGAGAGGGGTGGGCCCAGCCGAGTCCAGTCCTCGACGGTCACGTCGCCACCGGGACAGAACGTGCACGTCTCGTGCTGGAACTTCGCCACGGCGACACGGAACGGGGCGTGGTCGGGGGGCCCCGCCGAGCAGGCCGTGACCGTGAGGAGCAGAGGGAGGAGGAGCGTCGCGCGTCGCATGGGGCCTCCGGGGTGTGGACGGATCAAGAGGCCACACCGGAGCCGCCCAGGCAAGGTCGCGCGAAACGCCCGTCGAAAAGTCTTGCGATCAGGCCGGTTTCGGTTTTTATTTGGTCCCCCGATCTCCATCCACCGTGACGACGAGGACGACAAGGATGAACGGAACGACGCTGCTGCCCGAATTCGACCAGGAGATGGCCAACACGCGCAAGGCACTGGAGCGGGTGCCGGACGGCAAGCTGGACTTCAAGCCGCACGAGAAGTCGTTCAGCCTGCACGATCTCGCGGCGCACGTGGCCAATATCCCCACGTGGACCTCCATCACCCTCACCACCACCGAGCTGGACCTCGATCAGCCGTTCGATCGTACGCTCCCGACGAACCGCGAGGACATCCTGAAGCACTTCGATGAGGCGGTGTCGAACGCGCGGTCGGTGCTCGAGAAGACGAGCGCCGACGACATGAAGGTGGACTGGACGCTGCGGTCCGGGGATCAGGTGTGGTTCACGCAACCGCGGTCGGACATCTTCCGCTCGTTCGTGATGAGCCACCTCATCCACCACAGGGCGCAACTGACCGTGTACCTGCGGCTTCTGGACGTGCCCGTGCCGGGGATGTACGGCCCGTCGGCCGACGAGCAGAAGTAGGCTACGCGCCGAGCGCCTCGAGGAAGGCCCGCCCGTACCGTTCGAGCTTCGCCGGGCCCACGCCGGGAACCTCCAGGAGCTGAGCGGGCGTGGCGGGCCGCCGCGCGGCCATCTCCTTGAGCACCTTGTCGCTGAAGACGATGTAGGCCGGCACGCCCTGCCCGTCCGCCAGCTCCTTGCGCAGGGCGCGCAGCCGCTCGAAGAGCGCTCCGTCCGCGCCCGACAGCACGTCCCCGGGCCCGACGGTGGACCGCACGTGGGCGGACACCGCGGCGCGTCGCCCGCCGACCGAGCGTCGCGCCATCATCGTCTCGGCGGCCAGGTCCTCCGCGCCGACGCCGGTGCACACGTCGCACGACGCGCCGCACGGCGCCATCTCCTCGTCGAAGTGCCGCAAGACCGCCTGGTGCCTGCACCGCCCCGACTCCAGGAGCTCGAAGAGCGCGACGGTCCCCTGCCGTTTGGCGCGCCACAGCTCCGGGTCGTCGATCTCCGAGAGGAAGCGCTCGTGCAGCTTCACGTCCGCCCACGAGTAGAAGAGCGTGCAGTCGCTCTCCAGGCCGTCGCGGCCGGCGCGGCCCATCTCCTGGTACCACGACTCCACATCCTTCGGCATGTCCCGGTGGATCACGAAACGGACGTTGGACTTGTCGATCCCCATCCCGAAGGCGACGGTCGCGACCACCACGTCCACGTCGTCCCGCTGGAAGGCCTCCTGGTTGGCGTGGCGCTCCTCGTCGGGGAGGCCGGCGTGGTAGGGCACGGCCCGCACGCCGCTCTGGCGCAGGAACTCCGCGGTCTGCTCGACGCCGCGGCGGCTCAGGCAGTAGACGATCCCGCTCTCGCCGGCGCGGCGGCGCACGAGCGCGAGGATCTCCTTGCGCGTGTTGCCGGAGCCCTTCTTGCGGCAGCGCACGTGCAGGTTGGCGCGGAAGAAGGAGCCCTTGTAGCCGGCGGGCCTCTTCATGCCGAGTTGGCGCAGGATGTCACGCGCCACCGCACGCGTTGCCGTGGCGGTGAGCGCCAGCACCGGGACGTCCAGCCCCGTCTTCAACCCCTCGAGCCGTCGGTAGGAGGGGCGGAAGTCGTGCCCCCACTGGCTGATGCAGTGGGCCTCGTCCACGACCAGGAGCGAGATCGGGCACCCTTGCACGAAGTCGCGCAGCCGCCCGTCGAGCGCCTCCGGCGCGAGGAACACGAGCTCGTACGCGCCCCGGCGCAGGCCGGCGAGTCGCGCCTGCCGCTCCTCGAGGGCGAGGGTCGAGTTGATCTCGACCGCGCGGAATCCGAAGGCGCGCAGCGCGTCCACCTGATCCTTCATGAGGCTGATCAGGGGGGAGATCACCAGGACCGTCCCCTCCAGGATGCGCGCGGGGAGCTGATAGGTGAGCGACTTCCCCGCACCGGTCGGCATGACCGCGATGCAGTCGCGACCCTGCCAGCACGGCGTCGATCACCTCGCGCTGGCCGGGGCGGAAGGACTCGAAGCCGAAGACGTCGCGGAGAACGCGGAGCGGGTCGGCGGGCTGGTGCACGGCGGACGTCGGTGGATCGGGAGGGATGGGGTCGATCAACCTAACACCCCCGCCCGCTCCGGCCGATGTGGGGACGCGCCCCGGCCTCTACCCCGCCGAGGTGATCCGCTTCAGGTCCTCCGCGAGCTGGCCGTGCGCCATGTAGTCGAGCAGCGCCGTGGTCGCGCGCGATTCGCCGATCTGCATCAGGCTCAGGCTGTACACGAACTCCGCCTGCGGCGGCTTTCCCTCCTCCGGGGGTCCGGCCATCCTGACCGCCGTGAGGCTGAGCGGCTCGCCGGCCTGGAGCTTGTTGAGGTCGTCGCCCGTGAGCGGGATCACCGCCTGGACCATGCCGCCGGAGTCGGCGGGCACGCTCCACACGATCTGCGGCGCGTCCGGCTCCCCGAAATGGAGGAGGTAGTGCGTCTCCCCACCCAGCGGGGCCGGGAGGTTGGCCTGCACCTCGAGCGCCGGCGCCATGATGAAGCGCGGCACGTCGAAGGTGAAGCCGAGCGAGTCGAGGTTGGCGTCGAACTCGGCGGCCTGCGCGGAGTCCACCTGCGTCCGCTCGCGGATCAGCGGGGCGAGCGCCACCGCGACCACCACGTTGCCCAGCCGTGAGCGCGCCGCCGTGCGCGCGCCCACGAGCGAGCCGTCCTGCGCCACCTGCAGCGGCCCGGGATCGGACCAGGGCCGAAGCTCCTCGATGTTCCAGAGGTCGTTCGCCGCGTTCACGAAGCGGAAGAGCGCGTTCTGGGTCGTGTCCGCCGCGGCCGCGCAAACCTGGCTGTCACTGGAGGTGGCACGGCACTCCTCCATGACGGCCGGCCGCACGAGCACCGCGCCCTGACAGGGCATGGCGGCCGCCTGGATCTCAGGCGCGTCCTTGGATTCGGCGTCGGCCTTCGTGCGCAGGCTGTCCATGTCCTGTTGGAGGCGCTGGCGAACCGCCGCCTTCGCCTCCGCCCGCTGCGGGGCGAGGGTCGAGTCCCCGGCCTCCGCAAGGCGGCGGCCCAGCTCCTGGTCCTGCTGGAACCACGCCTGCACGGCAGCCTCGACCGGGTCGTCCGTCCGGAAGGGTGCGGCCTGGGTCGAGTCCTCCAGCGCGATGGCCTGGCTCAGCACGCGCAGCCTGTTGGCCCGCCGCCCCAGCGGCTCCAGCCGCATGTTGAGGTCGCCGAGTCGGTCCAGTGCGCCCACGCAGGTGCGCGACCGCGCGTTCTCGACCTCGGTGAGCGCGGGCGGCGGCGTGTCCTGGGCCCCGAGCGCGGGGGCATGGGCCAGGGCGACGATCGATGCTACGAGTGCGAACGAGACAGATCTCAACGCGAGCTCCTGTTCCACGGTTGTCCGGCGACAATGATAGCATCGAGAGGCGCCGAAAGGTCCCCCCGCGGGGGGCGTCGGCAGGGTCCGGAGGTTATTCTCCCGCCCCTGCCGATCGAACCCTCGCTTCCGAGACCCGCGGAGCCCCCGATGCTCGCCGCTTTCGCCCTCGCCGCCCTCCTCCAGACCCAACCCCTTCCGCAGATCCCAGCGCGAGACCAACCCCTCGCGCCGGGGGTTCGCTACGACCCGGCGATCCCCACGCTCGAGCAGGTGGTCGGCCACGCGTTCCGCGAGCGCGTCACCACGCCCGACCAGATCGTCCGGTACTTCGAGGCGCTGCACGAGGCCGCGCCCGAGCGCACGCGCCTGATCCGCTACGCGGAGAGCTGGGAGGGCCGACCGCTCGTCGTGCTGGTGGTCGGCTCCACCGAGCGCATCGCGAGGCTGGAAGCCGTCCGGGCCGGGCTCGACAGCCTCGCGGACCCGCGCGGCCTCACGGATGCCGATGCGGAGCGGCTGCTGGCCGACCTCCCGGTGGTGACGATGATCCTGCACGGGATCCACGGGAACGAGATCAGCTCGAACGGCGCCGGGATGGCCGAGGCCTACCACCTGCTCGCCGCCCGGGGAGACGCGGACGTCGACATGGTGCTGCGCGAGAGCCTCGTGCTCATCGACCCGATGGAGAATCCGGACGGACGCAACCGCTTCGTCTACCAGAACCAGGTCGCCCAGGCGCGCTGGCCCGACGCGGCAACCTGGTCCGCCGAGCACGACGAGCCGTGGCCCGGCGGTCGCGGCAACCACTACCTCTTCGACCTCAACCGGGACCTCTTCATCCAGAGCCAGCCGGAGACGCGGGGGAAGGTGGGCGTCATGCTTGCGTACCACCCCCAGGTCGTGGCCGACCTCCACGAGATGAGCGGCAACTCCACCTACTTCTTCCCGCCCACGGCGCCACCCGCCAACCCCTGGTTCACGCCGGCCCAGATCGGCCTCATGGACGTGTTCGGCGCGGCCAACGCGGCCGCGTTCGATCGCCGTGGGTTCGCCTACTTCAACCGGGACACCTACGACCTCTTCTATCCCGGCTACGTGGACATGTGGCCCATGTCCCACGGCGCGCTCGGCATGACCTACGAGCAGGCGTCGCCGCGCGCGCTCGTGCTGCGCCGGGACGACGGGGACCTCATGACCTACGGCGACGGCGTGACCCACCACTTCACGGCCGCCATCCAGACGATGGTGACCGCCGCGCGCAACCGGGAGCGCATCCTGCGCGACTGGCTCGCCTTCCGGCGCGACGGCGTGCGCGGGGTGCCCGGTGGGCCGGCCGAGTACGTCCTGACCGCCCACGACCCCGGCCTCTCCGCCCGCCTGGCCCGCCTTCTCGTCCGGAACGGGGTGGAGGTCTTCGAGGCACCCGGACCCGTGCGCGTCGAAGGCCGCACGCTCGCGGCGGCGGGAACGTACGTCGTCCCGCTGGACCAGCCGGACTCGCGCATGGCCCACATCCTCCTCGACACCAACGTGCCCATGGACAGCGCCTTCATCCGGCGCCAGGTCCAGCGGCGCGCCAACCGCGAGCGCGACGAGATCTACGACGTGACCGCGTGGAGCCAATCGCTCCTCTGGGACGTCGAGGCCCTTCCGGTGGCCCGCGCCACCGGGGCCCGCGGGGCACCCGTGGTGGTGGAGCCACCCACCCCTGGCGGCGCCCTGCCGAGCGCGACGGTCGGCTACCTCCTCCCGTGGGGCGTCGAGGCCGCCGCCACCGTGGCGGAGGCGCTGCGCGCAGGGATCCGCATCCGCTCCTCCGGCGGCGACTTCACGCTGGGAGACCGGAAGTACGGTGTCGGCACGGCGATCGTGCGCGTGTCGGACAACGGGCCGGATCTGGCCGGCCGCCTCGGGGAGATCGCCGCCCGCCACGGCGCGGAGGTCGTGCCGGTCGACGACTCGTACATCCGCGTGGGCACATCGCTCGGGAGCGGGCGTACGCGCTCGCTGCGCGCGCCGCGCGTCCTGCTCGTCTACGACGCGCCCGGCTCGAGCCTCTCGGTGGGATGGGCCCGCTACGCCCTCGAGCGCCGCTACGGCCAGCCCGTCACGGCCGTACGCGCGGCGAGCCTCGGTCGCGTGGTGCTCGCGGAGTACGACGTCGTGATCTTCCCGAGCGGCAACTACGCGGGCGTGGTCGGCCGTGGCCTGGTCGATCGCCTCCAGGGATGGATGAGGGACGGAGGCACGCTCGTCACGCTCGGCGAGTCTTCGCGCTGGGCCACGGAGGAGGGGGTGGGGCTGCTCGCCACCCATACGGAGCGCCGGGGCGGCCGGGCCGAAGGCGACGACGCGCCGAAGAAGTCCACGCCCGACCAGCCGATCGACTACCTCGAGGCGATCGCACCCGGGGACGAGGCGCCCGAGCCGGTGCCCGGCGCGATCCTGCGCACGATCCTCGACACGGACCACTGGCTCGCGGCCGGCACCGACGGCGAGATCGGCACGTTCGCGGAGAGCACCCGCGTCTTCACGCCCATCCAGCTCGACCGCGGCACGAACGTGGGGCACTACGCCGACCTGGACGCCCTGGTGCTCAGCGGAACGGTGTGGGAGGAGGCGAAGCCGCAGCTCGCGAACAAGGCCTGGTTGATCCACCAGCCGGTGGGTCGCGGGCAGATCGTGGCGTTCGCGGAGGATCCGAACTACCGGGCCTACACCGAGGCGACCATGCTGCTGTTCATGAACGCCGTCCTCCTCGGACCCGGGCGCTGACGCGGCGCGGCCGCGCCCGACGGCGGCTGCCAGAGCACTTCTTGCCACTCCCGTGTCTACTCGCAAGACATGGACGCATCCGGCAGCCCCGACTCGGTCTGCCCCCGGGAGAAGAGAGCATGAACGGGTTCGAAGCGGTGACGGACGGGTGGGACGACGAGGACCCCATCGACGCGGGGATCGACGACGCTGCCTGGGTGTCGTGCCCGTACTGCGGCGAGGCGGTGGAGCTCCTGGTGGACACCACGGGAGGCGCCTACCAGGAGTACGTCGAGGACTGCGAGATCTGCTGCCGCCCGTGGACCGTGCGCGTGGCCGTCAGCGGCTCGGGCCACCCCGACGTGATGGTGTCCACGCTGGACGAGTTCTAGCTCCGCGGCGCCGCATTCGCGCAGGACGCCGGCCGGATCCATACTCTCCGGCATGCGCCCCCTCGACCGCACCGCACCCCTCGCCCTCGCCGGGCTCGTCGCCGCGCTCCTGGCCATCGGCGCAGGCACCCGCCTCCGGACAGGCCGTCCCCGACCCGCTCCGGCGCCTCTTCACCTCGCCCACGTCGCGCTTCGTGCACGTCTCTTCGTACGACACGACGGGCGGCAATCGCGACCGCTACGAGATCGCCCCGGGGGACTCGGCGGTCCTCCTCGACCTCGACGGCCCGGGCGTGGTGCGCAGGCTCTGGCTCACCGTGGCGAGCGACGACCCGCACTACCTCCGCCGCATCGCCCTGGAGATGTACTGGGACGACGAGGCCGACCCGTCCGTGCGCGTCCCCCTCGGCGACTTCTTCGGCAACGCCTTCGATCGGCGCCACTACGCCGCGCTCCCGATGGGCGTCTCCAGCGGGGGCTTCTACGCCTACCTTCCCCTTCCCTTCGCCCGGCACGCGCGCATCGTGGCGCGCAACGGCACGGGCCAGGCCGTGGACGCCTTCTACTTCAACGCCGACGTGGAGCTCGTGGACTCCCTCCCGGTCCCCCTCGCCACCTTCCACGCCGCCTGGAACCGCGACCCGCGCACCACGGCCGCCACGCCGCACCTCGTCCTGGCGGCCACGGGCGCGGGGCACTTCGTCGGGATGAACCTCCAGGCCGAGTCCCACGACGGGTCGCTCGGCTTCCTCGAGGGCGACGAGATCTTCCACGTGGACGGCGCTTTCCGCGGGCAAGGCACCGGAACGGAGGACTACTTCAACTCGGGGTGGTACTTCGATCAGGGTGAGTACGCCGCGCCGTACCACGGACTGGTGGTGAAGGACGACGCTCGGGGCCGCATCGCGGCCTACCGCTGGCATCTCCCGGACCCCGTCCCCTTCCACGACTCGATCCGCATCGAGCTCGAGCACGGACACGCGAACACCGAGGTGGCCGACTACGCCACCACGGCGTACTGGTACCAGACCGAGCCGCACCGTCCGCTCCCCGAGCTGCCCCCGCCGGACGCGCGCCGGGTCCTCGGGCAGAAGATCCCCCCGGGGGCGACCACGCCCCCCGCGCTCGACGCCGGCGACGGCGACGGGGGTCGCAGCCTCCGCGTACTGCTGCCCCGTCCCGACCGCTACGAGATCCTCCTCTACCCGACGGGCGGCCCCGACGAGCGGCCCGCCGTCGCCCGCGTGGAGGGCGGCCACCCGGTGGACGTGGCGCTGTCGGCCGAGGAGGCCGCCACGGTCCTCCCCCCGGTCGTGCTCGACACGGTCCGGGGCTCCGAGGCCGTGCGGATCGCCTATGCGCGCGAGGGCGGCGACCCGCCCCCGCTCCCGGCCGCCGCGGAGGCACGCCCCGTCCGGGACTTCGCCCGCGCCTGGAGGGTGGTCGGGCCCTTCCCGAACGCGCAGCGCCTGGGCACCGAGCACAGCCCCGCCCTGGACGAGGAGCACGAGCCGGAGCACGATCCCGAGGCGGCCGCGTACGCGCTCCCGCAAGGTGGCACGATCGCGTGGAAGGACGCCGACGCCGGCGACGACGGCTACGTCCGCCTCAACGCCCTCTTCGACCCGAACGACTGGGTCGCCGCGTACGCGCGGGCGTTCCTGTACGCCCCCACCGAACGCGACGCCGTCCTCCTGCTCGGCGCCGACGACGCCCACACGCTGTGGATGAACGGGCGGGCGGTGTCGACGCGGCAGGGACGCAACGTCTCCCGACCGGACGACCTGGCGGTGCCGGTCCACCTGAAGGCCGGGTGGAACCGCGTCCTCCTCGAGGTGGCCGATCTCGACGGCGGGTGGGGCTTCCACCTGCGCGCCGCCGACCCGACCGGCGAGCTGCGTTGGGCCCGCGCGCCCGATCGCGGGCGCTGAGATCCCTCAGCGGAGGAGGAAGCCCTCGCGGAGCGGATCGTCGGGCGCCAGGAGGAGTTCCCCCCGGCCCGTGATGGACGCCGAGCCGCCCACCTCCGGAACCACGGCCGCGTAGGGTCCGACGGTGGTGGTGCGCAGGACGCGTCCCGTGAAGGACGTGCCCAGGATGCTCTCCACCCGGATCTCCTCACCCTCCGACAGCTCTCCGCGGGCGTGGTGGAGCGCGAGCCGCGCGCTCACCCCCGTCCCCGTGGGACTGCGGTCCACCTCTCCGTCCGCGAAGACGCAGACGTTGCGGCTGTGCCCTCCGGCAGCGTGGGCCGGTCCTACGAAGATCGTCCCGTAGAGGAAGCCGAGGTCGGGGTCGTCGGGGTGGGTCGGCTCGCCCGCCGCCACCGCGGCACGCTTGATCGCCCTCCCCATCGAGATCAGGCGGCCGTACTCGTCCGGGACGAGGCGGAGCCCCACGTCCTCGGCTTCCACGAAGGCGTAGAAGGCACCGCCGAAGGCGACGTCGTAGCGCACCCGCCCCACGCCCGGCACGTCCGCCACGAGGTCCCGCGCAGCGACGAACGAGGGCACGTTCACGAAGGCCACCGAGCGCACCCGCCCGCCCGCCAGGGTGGCGCGGGCCTCCACGAAGCCGGCGGGCGTATCGATGCCGACGTGCGCTTCCTCGCCGGCCGGCCGCTGCAGCAGCCCCATCTCCAGCACCACGGTCACCACGCCGATGATGCCGTGGCCGCACATCGTGCTGAACCCCTCGTTGTGCATGAAGAGGACGCCGAAGTCGGCTCCGGGGGTCACCGGCGGCCCGACGAGGCAGCCGTACATGTCCGCGTGTCCGCGAGGCTCCCACATGAGCGCCCTCCGCAGCGCGTCGTGACGGGCGCGGGCCTCGACCCGCTGCTTCGACACCGTGGCGCCGGCGGGTCTCGGAAAGCCGGAGAGGATCACGCGCAGGGGCTCGCCCGCCGTGTGCGCGTCCACGACACGGACGCGCGTCCAATCCCCGGGCGGGCTCCACGTCGCGCTGAGCTCTGCCCATGCGTGCATCGGTTCTCCTTGAATCTCCCACCTGTTTTCGGGAGATTGAGGGTTGGCCAACTCCATCACTCTACGGGTCGACCTCCATGTCCGAAAAGCGACGCGGTACCTCCACCGAAGTGGAGACCCCGAAGCCCCCGAAGCGAATCACCTCCGACGGCGCGGTCGGTGCATCGATGCCGGAGGCGCCGCCGACGCCACCCGGGGCGATGGAGTACGACTACACGAATTTCTACTTCGGCGCCGGCGACGACGCCTTCGCCCTCCTCCAGCCGTTCGACGACTGGTGGTCCGAGGTGAAGCCCGCCGGCTACTACCTGTACGAGCTGCCGCTGCACACGGCGCCCCGCGACGCGGGTGGACGTCGAGGACACGAAGACCCACGAGGTCCGCAGGGGCCTCGTGAACTTCGCGTCCTACAACTACCTGGGGCTGTCCTACCGTCCGGAGGTGAAGGAGGCCATCAAGGCGGCGGCCGACATCTACGGCGGCGGCTCGTCGGGCTCGCCCATCCTCAGCGGCACGACCGCAGCTGCATCGTCGCCTCGCCGAGGAAGTGGCCGCCTTCAAGGCCAAGGAGGCGGCGCTGATCTTCCCCACCGGCTACAGCGCCAACGTGGGGACCATCGCCGGGCTGATGCGCTCCGGTGACCTGGTCGTGGCCGATCAGTACGCCCACGCCAGCATCGTGGACGGCATGATCCTCTCGAAGGCGACCTCACGGTTCTTCCGCCACAACCGCCCGGACGACCTCGATCGCAAGCTGTCCGGGTTCGAGGGGAAGAAGCTCGTCATCGTCGAGGGCGTCTACTCGATGGACGGCGACGTGCCCCCGCTGGCGCGACCTGGTCGAGGTCTGCCGGAGGCATGGCGCCCGCCTGATGATCGACGAGGCCCACTCGGCCTTCGTCTACGGCGAGAACGGCCGCGGCGTGGTGGAGGACCAGGGGATGGAGGACGAGGTGGACATCCACCTCGGGACGTTCTCGAAGAGCCTGGGCGGACAGGGCGGGTACATCGCGGGTTCGAGCCAGCTCATCAACTACCTGAGGGGCTTCTCCCGCTCGCGCTTCTTCTCGTGCGCCCTGTCGCCGGTCGTCGTGGCCGGGCTGCGCAAGGCGCTCGAGCTGGCCAGCAACGAGCCGGAGCTGCGTCGCAAGCTCTGGCACAACGTGGCGTTCATGCAGAAGAAGCTCGCCGACGGCGGCGTGCCCATCGGCGACTCCACCTCCCAGGTGATTCCGATCATGGTGCGCGATGATGCTCGCGTTTTCCAGATCGGCGAGGAGATCTTCAGAGAGGGGGTCTTCATCAACCCGGTGAAGTATCCCGCGGTGGGGAAGCACAAGTCGCGCTTCCGCATGTCGATCTCGGCGGCGCATTCCGAAGAGGAGTTGGAGAGGGGAGCCGACATCATCATCGGCGTCCTCAAGAGGTACGGAGTATGTCGGTAGAGCAGATACTCGTTCCGGACGGGGGTCAGCGCCTTCTTCGAGATGGCGACGGTCGACGCCGTCCATGTCATACCCGCGTATCTCCAACCGATCGAGGTCCGCCACCAGCGCAGCGTGCTCTCCGTGACCGCCTTCCTCTTCGAGGAGAGCGAGGTGGGTCCGTACACGGAGCTCATGTTCTCGGTGATCGTGCCGCCCATGGTGGCCGAATGGGGACAGCACGCCAAGGCCGGCTTCTATCCGTTCCTGGCAGCCACGAGCTCGCGGCAGGCGCGCCTGAACCGACGGGAGCGCCTGCACTTCCCCTATCTCGACGAGGACATCGACGCCCAGTTCATCGAGACGGGTGATCGCCTCCGGGTGCGCGCCTGGGGTGGCGGAAAGCCGATCGTCGACTTCAGCGTGACGCAGGGCGCCGTGGGAGTCGACGAGTCACCTCCTCCAGGGCTTCGCGGCCTGCGGCGACCGACGCTTCCGCACGACCGTGCAGATCTCCGGCCGCTACACCGTGCACGAGAACGAGCGGGGAAGCATGACCCTCTTCCCCCATCCACTCACGAAGGAGCTTCTCCCCTCCGAGCTCGCCGCCTTCCCGTTCCGTGAGCACTGGTTCAAGGACGGGACCGAGGTCTTCCACACGCTGGAGACCTTCTGAAGCCGACGCGGATGGCGCGCTTCCACAGAGCACTGTCCATCCGGACGTACCTCCTGATGCTGGTCGGCGTGACCGCGCTGCCCCTCATCGGACTGCTCATCCACGCCAGCCTGCACGAGTACCGGCTCTCCTTCGACCAGGGTCAGCTTCGCGCCCACACACTGGCGGACGCGACGGCGACGAGCACGCGGGCGCTCCTGTCGGTCGACCCACGACGCGCTCGCGGCCACGGCCGAAGGCTCGCGGGACGCGCTCCTCGGACCCGCGACGTGCGCGACGCCGGTCGGCAACATCCAGGCGACCCTCACCTTCCTCGCCAACATCATGGTCGCGGATCCGTCGGGTCGGCTGGTCTGCTCCACCGAGGCGCCTCCGGACTCGGTGGTCGTGGACGTCTCCGGACGCGAGTGGTTCCAACGGGCTCTCGCAGGCGGCGACTTCGCGGTGGGGTCGCCGGTGGTCGGTCAGATCACGAAGGAATGGGTCGTCGCCGTGGCCGTGCCGGTACGCGCCGACGACGGCACGGTCGCCGCGGTGCTCGCGGCGAGCATGCCCCTCCTGCGCTTCCAGGAGCTGCTCGCCGGCGTCGTGCTCGGCCCGGGGGACCTCGTCACGATCTCGAACGCCGAGCGGAGGATCGTGGCGCGCTCGCGCGACCCGGCCGCTGGGTGGGAAGATACCTCCCGCCGGAGACCGCGGACCGCGAGGACATCGCGCCGGGCTACATCGGCACGGAGGCCGTGGACGTGGAGGGCACGCTGCGCGCGTGGGCGTCCGTCCAGATTCCCGAGTTCGGGTGGACGGTCCATGGCGGCATCCCCACCGAGGAGGTGCTCGCGCCGGCCATGCGGAATGTCCGCGACCGGATCATCCTGGGCGCCCTCACCCTCCTCCTGGTCGCTGTGCTCGCCTTCCTGGTGCAGTCTCGCATCACGAGCTCCCTGGCGCACCTCGTGCGGTCCACGGAGTCCGCGGGAGACGTCCGCAGCATCGCCATTCCGCGCGGCTCGCCCGTCGAGATCGCCGAGCTCGGGCAACGCTTCAATCGCACGCTGCTCGCGCGGTTCCGCGCCGAGCGGGAGGAGCGCCGCGCCAAGGAGCGGTTCCGCTCGATGGTCGAGAACGCGGTGCTCGGCATCTACGTCTCCACGGAGGACGGCTCCTTCCTCGAGGTCAATCCCGCCTTCGCCTCGCTCATGGGCTACGAGAGTGCCGAGGAGCTGATCGACACCGGTCCCGAAGCGCTCTACCGCGATCCGTCGCAGCGCTCGACCCTCGTGGAGGCATACCGCGACGGCGACCTCGTGGACGGGCTCGAGCTCGACTGGCTGCGCAAGGACGGCACACCGGTGACCGTGCGCCTGCACGGAAAGGTGGTGCCGGCCGCGGGATCGCAGCGCGCGTTCGAGATCATGGTGGAGGACGTCACGGAGCGGAGGCGGCTCGAGGAGCAGCTCAACATCACCCAGAAGATGGAGGCGGTCGGGCGTCTCGCGGGTGGGCTCGCCCACGACTTCAACAACGTTCTCACCGTGATCCGCGTGAACGCCGAGCTCACCGCCTCCGAGCTGGAGGAATCGCATGCGGGGCACGCGAGCATCAAGGAGATCGTGCGCGCCACGGAGGGCGCCCAACGCCTGACCCGGCAGCTCCTCTCGTTCAGCCGGGGGCGGCAGGCCGAGCCGAGCCTCGTGCGCGCCAACGACGTGATCCGCGGCGTGGAGACCATGCTGTCCCGCCTCATCGGCGAGGACGTGCGCCTCGAGGCGAACCTCGACCCGTCGGTCCCCTTCGCGCGCATCGACGGCAGCCAGCTCGAGCAGGTGCTCATGAACCTGGCGGTGAACGCCAGGGACGCCCTCCCTTCCGGAGGCCGTATCGTCGTGACCTCCCGTCTGGTCACGGCGGCCCGTGCGAGAGGGGGAAGCCGTCGAGAGCGACGACGCGGGAGCGTGGATCGTGCTGAGCGTCGAGGACGACGGGGTGGGGATGGACGCGTCGACACGGGCGAGCGTCTTCGAGCCGTTCTTCACCACCAAGGCGCCGGGTCACGGCACGGGGCTGGGTCTGTCCACGGCGTACGCCATCGTGACCGGCGCGGGCGGGCGCATCGTCGTGGAGAGCCAGCTCGGCGAGGGCACGCGCTTCGACGTGTGGCTGCCCGCGGTCTTCGAAGGCCCCCCGGAGGACGAGGTCGAGCGTCTCCTCGACCCCTCCCCCGGTGAGGGGGAGACCATCCTCCTGGTCGAGGACAACGCGGCCGTCCGCCGCGCCGTGCAGCGGACGCTCGAGGCCGCCGGCTACCACGTGCTGGTCGGCCGCGACGGCCAGGAAGGGATCGACCACCTGCACAGCCATCGCGGCCACATCGACCTCGTCCTGACGGACGTGGTCATGCCGAACGTGAGTGGGCCCGAGCTGGCCGACCACGTGGATCGCGTCCGGCCGTCCACACCCATCCTCTTCATGTCGGGCTACACCGCCGAGCACCCCATGGCGGAGCGGATCGCCCGCGAAGGCGTCGGGTTCATTCCCAAGCCGTTCGAGATCGTGGAGCTGCTGAACCGTGTGCGGCAGGCGCTGACGGGCCGCGTGCAGGTGGACGTTCCCGAGCTGGACGACGCGAGCGGCCTCGGACCGGGCTGAACAAGTCCCGCGTCCGACCCGTACCATGGAGGTCGTCGCGGCCCTCCCGACGAACCAGAGCCGTCCAGAACCCGATCGCGAGAGGTCTCCGTGCGCCCGTCCAAGGCCACCGTCCTGCTGAGCACCGCCGCCCTCGTGGGCGGCCTTTCCGTTTCCCGTGGCGCTGAGGCCCAGCAGGCCGGCGCGGAGGCGTTCGTCGGAACGTGGGAGGGCGTGCTCGACACCGGGCAGAGCCGCCTGAGATTGGTGCTCCACGTGCACCGTGCCGACGACGGCGGCATGTCGGGCACGTTGGACTCGCCGGATCAGGGAGCGAACGGGATTCCCGCGAGTGAGGTCTCGGCCTCGGACGGTGAGCTCCGCTTCGCGGTGGCGAACCTCGGAGTGACGTACACCGCGCGGCTGAGTCCCGACGGCGCCGGCATGAGCGGCACGTTCATGCAGGGTGGCGCGCAGCTGCCGCTCGACCTCACCCGGCAAAGCGACGATCCCGGGGCGGCCGCGACACCGCCGAATCGCCCGCAGAACCCGAAACCGCCGCTCCCGTACGACACCGAGGAGGTAGCGGTGCAGAGCGCGCCCGGCGTCACGCTCGCCGGCACGCTCACCCTGCCCCGGGGCGCGGGGCCCTTCCCCGCCGCCGTCCTCGTGAGCGGGTCGGGTCCCGCAGGACCGCGACGAGACGGTGTTCGGGCACAAGCCCTTCCTCGTCCTGTCGGACCACCTGACGCGCGCGGGGATCGCCGTGCTCCGCTACGACGACCGCGGCATCGGCGGGTCCACGGGCAACTTCGCGTCCGCTACCTCCGAGGACTTCACCTCGGACGCGCTCGCCGCTGTCGCGTTCCTGAAGGCCCGAGCGGACATCGGCGCGGTCGGGGTCGTCGGCCACTCGGAGGGTGGGCTGATCGGGCCGATGGCGGCGGTGCGCTCGGACGACGTCGACTACGTGGTGATGCTCGCCGGCCCGGGCCTGACCGGCGAGGAGATCGTCATCCTCCAGGGGGAGCTCATCGCACGGGCCGAGGGAGCCTCCGAGTCGGCGATCCGCACCAACGCGGAGGCGCAGAGAAAGCTCTTCGGGATCGTGCGCACCGAGACGGACACCGCGGCGGCGGCCGTGAAGCTCCGTGCGGCGCTGGAGGAGACGATCGCGGCGCTGCCGCGAGGCCCAACGGGCGCAAGCGGGCTCTCCCGAGGCCGTCGAGGCGCAGGTGCGCCAGGTGAACTCACCGTGGTTCCGCTTCTTCCTGACGTACGACCCGCGGCCCGCCCTCGAGCGGGTGCGCGTGCCGATCCTCGCGCTCAACGGCGGCAACGACCTCCAGGTCCCCGCCGAGGCCGATCTGCGGGAGGTGGAGGCGGCCTTCGCGCGCGGCGGCAACCCGGACGCCACCGCTCGACTCCTCCCGGGGTTGAACCACCTCTTCCAGAAGTCGTCGACAGGCTCCCCGAGCGAGTACGCGACCATCGAGGAGACGATGGATCCGGCCGCTCTCGACGCCGTCACGGATTGGATCCTGGAGCGGTTCGCGCGCCACGACTGAGCCGTCCACCACGAGCGCGGCCAAGGTCCTTGCGCAGGTACGATTGTAGCAACTAATCTACGATCGTACCCGAACTGACATATGATCACAAAGCGCCCGCAGGACCTCGTCTTCACGCTCTACGGAGAGTATCTCCAGAACCTGCGCCGTCCGGTGTGGGTAGGAACGCTGATCGCGCTCCTGCGACCCTTCGGGCTGTCGGAGGGGGCGGTGCGCACGGTCCTCTCCCGCATGACCCGCAAGCGCTGGCTGAGACGGCGCCGCCATGGCCGCCACGCCTACTACGACCTCACGGCGCGCGGGCGCAAGCTGCTCTCGGAAGGGCACGAACGGATCTTCCACCCTTCGTGGGACGAGGCGTGGGACGGTCAGTGGTACCTCCTCTCCTACTCCATCCCCGAGGACGTGCGCCACCTGCGCGATCGGCTGCGCGTGCGCCTCGCATGGCTGGGCTTCGGCTCGCTGGGCAACGGGATCTGGATCTCCCCGCACGACGTGGGTGACCGGGTGTCCGAGATGGCCGAGGAGATGGGCATCCGCGAGCATCTCGTCTGCTTCCGCGCCCAGCACCTCGGAGACACGGACCACTTCGATCTCGTGGGTCGCTGCTGGGACCTCGGTGGACTGGCGGCGCGCTACCATGCCTTCCTCCGGCTGTGGACGCCGGGTCTCGAGGTCATCCGGGCGGGTCTGGCGGACCGTACCCTGACGGATGAGGGATGCTACGTACGCCGGTTCAACCTCATCCACGAGTTCCGGAGCTTCCCGCTCGAGGACCCCTACCTCCCGAAGGCCCTCCTCCCGGACGAATGGCCGGGGGAGACCGCCGCGGAGCTGCTCGGGAAGCTCCACGACCTCTTGCAGGACCGCGCCGACCGATACGTGGCGGCGATCCTCGAGCAGGAGCCGGCGCTGGCGTGGGCGGGAGGAGCGGACTGATGGCCTGATCGGGTCCACGCTCCAGCCGACGCATTTCACCGCGGTACCCTCCCACCGCGACCGTACGCTCGCCTCCGGACCTCCTCCGGCGGCTTCGGGAGGGACACCATGCAACAGCCCGACGGCTCGCTCGACACGATCCCCGGCCTCCCGGGCGTGCACCTCACGGCGGAAGGCGGCCTTCGCCGGATCGATCTCGACCGCCCCCCGCTGAACGTCCTCGACCTCGCGATGCTGCGCGCCCTCGACGAAGCGCTCGTGCGCGTGGGCTCGGACGCCGGCGCCACCGTGCTCCTGATCACCGGGCGGGGGAAGGCGTTCTGCGCCGGTGTGGACGTCGCCGACCATACCCCCGAGCGCGTCGACGAGATGATCGCGCTGTTCCATCGCATGCTCGAACGGCTGATGGCCCTCGAGCTCCCGGTGGTCGCCGCCATCAACGGGGCCGCGCTCGGGGGTGGGATGGAGCTCGCGCTCGCCTGCGACGTCCTGCTCGCGACCGAAGGGGCGCGCCTGGGCCAGCCCGAGATCCGACTCGGCGTCCTCCCACCCTTCGCGGCCGTCGTCCTGCCGCGCCTCCTGGGGCGCGCGCGCGCCCTCGACCTCTGCCTGAGCGGCAGGACGTTCGACGCCGCCGAGGCGCGGGGCATGGGGCTCGTACAGCACGTCTTCCCACAGGCGTCCTTCGCGGACGACGCCGCGGCCTACGTGACGGACCTCGCCTCACTCAGTCGCCCCGTCCTCCGACTCACCAAGCGCGCGGTGGTGGCCTCGCTGGAGGTGTCCATCGAGGCGGCCCTGCGGGCGACCGAGCGACTCTACCTCGACGAGCTCATGCACCTCGCCGACGCACGAGAGGGCCTCGCGGCCTTCCTGGAAAAGCGCCCACCCGTCTGGACGGGAGCCTGACATGACCCACGCAGCGAACATCCGGACGCCGGAGCCCACCCTCCGGCTGCTGGACGTCCCCTGGAACGACGGCCTGGAGGGCGTGCTCGCCTACTGTCGCGAGGTGGCGGAGGACCCCGACTTCCCGACCGTGAAGCGTTGGCGCGAAGCGGGGGGGAAGGTGCTGGGACACTTCCAGGTCTACTTCCCGGAAGAGCTGGCGCATGCCGCGGGGCTCCTCCCGGTCAAGATGCGCGGCGCCCAGGTGGAGCGTGAGCAAGCGGATTCCCACTTCGGCTCCTACCTCTGCTCGATCCTGCGCAGCTCCCTCGAGCTCGCGCTGACCGGCCGCGTCGAGCTCGACATGTTCGTCACCCATCCGATCTGCGACGCGGCGCGCAACCTCGCCGGGATCTGGGGGCGGAACCGACCCGAGCCGGCGCAGATCCTCTACCTCCCGCAGAACCCGAACTCGGCGTTCTCCGCCACCTGGCTCACCGAGGAATACCGGAGGATCCTCGGAGAGATGGAGGCGATCACCGGGAAGGACGCGACCGCCGCGGAGGTGCGCCGCTCGATCGACGTCTTCAACCTCAACCGCCGCCTCCTGCGCCGGCTCTACGAGATCAAGCGCGAGGCGCCCTGGCTCCTCCCCATCCACGAGGCCTGGGTCCTGGTCGCGATGGCGGGACTGGTCACGCGCGAGGAGCACAACGAGCTGCTGGCGTGGGTGCTCCCCCGCATCGAGACGCGGGACGCGCGCCGGCAGGACAAGATCCGCGTGGTCTTCGAGGGGGGCTTCTGCGAGCAGCCGCCGATCGACCTCCTGCGCGCGATCGCCGAGTTCTGCTACGTGGTGGATGACGACTTCCTCATCGGGCTGCGCTGGATCCTCTCCGACGTATCCACCGAGGGCGACCCCGTCCGCGAGCTCGCCGTTGCCTACCTGGAGGACTCGTCGTACAGCCCCGTGCAGCACGACCTGCGCAAGCCGAAGGAGCGCATGCTCCTGGAGCGCATACGCCGCTCGGGGGCCGGGGCCGCGATCGTGGCCGCCGCGAAGATGTGCGAGCCCGGGCTGGACGAGCAGGTGGCCTATGCGCATGCGCTGGACGAGGCGGGCATTCCCTACTTCGTCACGGAGTTCGAGGAGCGCATGACCTCGTTCGACCACCTGCAGATCCAGCTCGAGACGTTCGTCGAGAACCTCCTCTTCGCCTGAGGGCCTGCCATGACCATCCACACCACCGCCGACGATCTCCTCGGCCGCGGCACCCGCGACGGCGGCCTGCTCTTCCGGAACTGGTACGACTCCCTCACGGGAGCGGCGGAGCGCGGGGAGCAGGCCGCCTACGTCTTCGTGATGGGGAGCCTGAACGAGATCCTGAAGACGTTCGACATGCACACCGTCTTCCCCGAGATCAACTCGTTGCAGACCGCCGTGCGCCGCGTCTCGGACGAGTACCTCAGCCTCGCGGAGGACCACGGCTTCAGCCCGGACGTATGTGGCTACGTGAAGGCGGACTACGCGCTCCAGCTCCGCGGCGGGGAGCATCCGATGGGGCGGATCCCGAAGCCGTCGATCGCGGTGCTCACGAACGCCTGCAACACCTACCTCAAGTGGGCGGAGATCTGGGAGCGGATGTACGGCATCCCGGTCGTGACGGTGGACGTGCCGGGTACGCGGGGCCGCAACGCCGGCACGGACGCCGCCGCGGGCGGGTTGGAGCGGGACCGCCGCTACGTGGAGTACCAGTTGCGCGAGCTGATCGGCCAGCTCGAGACGCTCACCGGGAAGGCCTTCGACATCGACCGGCTGCGTGAGGTCCTTGAGCGCACCAACCGCATGGGCCGAGCGTGGCGCCAGCTCCTCCGCCTCAACGGAAGTCGCCCCGCGGTGTTCGACGCGATGATGGAAGGCACGATCTACCTCGGCGTGGCCAACGCACTTCGCGGCACGGAGGAGGGGGCGAAGTACTTCGAGGACCTGGTCGAGGAGATGGCGTACAAGTCGCTGCACCACGTGAGCCCGCTCATGGACCACGACAAGGAGCATCGCCTCATCTTCGTGGGCGTGCCCTGCTACCCGATCTTCCGGCGCTTCCACCAGCTGTTCAGCGAGTGGGGCGGGGTGTTCGTCGGCTCCACCTACATGTGGTTCGCGTCCGGAGGCCTCGACCTGGACTTCGAGTACGACCTGAGCCGGCCGATCGAGAGCCTGGCCGAGGGCGTCCTCCTGGGCGTCCGCCGCGCGGGCGACGCGATGCTCTTCCACGACAGCCACCTCCTCGACGCCATCGACGAGCTGGACGCGGACGGTGTGGTCTACCACCCGATCAAGAGCTGCCGCACGGTCTCCACCGGGCTGGCGGACTCCCGACGCATGGTGCTCGACGAGCGCGACGTGCTCTGCCTGTACATCGAGTCGGACATGATGGACAAGCGCGTGGTGTCGGAGGCGCAGCTCAAGAACCGCATCGACGCCTTCTTCGAAGGGCTCGACTCGCGGCGTATCCGCCGAAGCGCCCAGAAGGCCCATCCCCAAGCCCCTTCCCCCGCCTGAAGAGGAGAACGACATGGCCTACGCTGCCGGCGTGGACGTCGGGTCCACGCAGACCAAGGCGGTGGTGGTGGACGAAGCGGGTGACATCGTCGGACGCGCCCTTCTGCCCACGGGTGCCAACGTCGTCCGGGCCGCCGAGCAGGCCTTCCAGGAGGCGCTGCATTCCGGGGACATCCACGAGGAGGACGTCGGCTTCGTGGTGGGTACCGGCTACGGCCGCTACCGCGTCGAGTTCGGCGACACCCAGATCACGGAGATCGTCTGCCACGCGCGCGGCGCGGCCCGCATGTTCCC
The DNA here is from genome assembly GCA_963823035.1 of uncultured Gemmatimonadales bacterium. Lineage (GTDB taxonomy): Bacteria > Gemmatimonadota > Gemmatimonadetes > Longimicrobiales > Gaopeijiaceae > SZUA-318. Next base: position 252,854 of record CAWGKG010000004.1, on the reverse strand, counting down.
CGCCACCGAGACGGTGCTGGACATGGGCGGACAGGACACGAAGGCCATCCGGGTGCGCCCCGGCGGGGACGTGGTGGACTTCTGCATGAACGACAAGTGCGCCGCCGGCACCGGGCGCTTCCTGCAGTCGGCCGCGGCCGCGCTGGAGATGGAACTGGAGGACCTGGGGCCCACCGCCCTGCGCGGCCAGCGGCCCGTGAACATCAGCACCACCTGCACGGTGTTCGCGGAGTCGGAGGTGCTCTCATGGCTCGCCCGCGGCAAGAAGATCGAGGACATCCTGTTGGGCGTGCACCGCTCGATCGCGTCGCGCTCCATCCTGCTGCTGCGCCGTGTGGGCATCGAGGGCGAGATCACCTTCACGGGTGGCGTGACGCGGAACGAAGCGATGGTGGCCGTGCTGGAGGACATGCTGCACACGGGACTGAACGTGAGCGAGGAGTCGCACTACATGGGCGCGCTAGGCGCCGCGCTCTCCGCGCTGGAGCGCATCCACAAGGGGCGGGAGGGCGTCGCCGAGGAGGGCGCAGCATGAAGTGGTTCGCGGGGGTGGACGTCGGGTCCACGTATACCAAGGCCGCGCTCCTCGACGAAGCGGGTGAGCTCGCGTCGGTGGGCATCCGCGCGACGGGATTCCGCCTCGAGGAGGCGGCGCGCATCGCCCTGGAAGCGGCGCTCGAGAAAGCGGGCGCCCGGCGTGAGGACGTGGCCTACCTGGCCAGCACCGGCTACGGGCGCAATCAGATCCCGTTCCGGGACGTGCAAGCCACGGACCTGACCGCGCAATCCTGGGGCACACGCTTCTTCTTCCCGGGCACCATGACCGTGCTGGACGTCGGCGGCCAGACGATGAAGGCGCTGCGCCTCGACGAGTCCGGCAAGGTCCGCTCCTTCCGCCTCAATGACAAATGCGCCGCCGGTACCGGCGCGTTCCTCGAGAAGACGGCCCGCTACCTCGGCTACTCGATCGAGGAGATCGGGCCCCTCGTGGAGTACGCGAAGGCGCCCGTGCCGATCTCGGGCGTGTGCGCGGTGTTCGCCGAGTCCGAGGTGATCAACCACGTCAGCAACGGCGCCCAGCCGGCGGACATCATACACGGGGCGATGGAGTCGCTCATCGAGCGCTCGGTGCGCCTCATGAAGCGCGTGCAGATGGAGCCGCAGTTCACGCTCGTAGGCGGCATCATGCGCTTTCCGACCATGGTGCGCGTGATGCGCACCCACCTGGGGGACGACGTGAACGTGCCGCCGGAGGAGTTGGTCCAGTTCACGGGCGCCATCGGCGCAGCGGTCCTGGCCAAGCGGCGCCTGGAGAAGCTCGCCGCATGACCGACGCGTCCGCGTCTCCGGCGGTGGGGGCGGGAGACGAGGCCGTCCCCGAAGTCAGGCGGGCCCGCGACGAGCAGCTCGCGCGAGACGGGTGGGAGCGACGCTTCACGGGCTCCCCGCCTCGCCTGGGCGAGGTGCGGCAACTCTACGAGAGCACGGGCCGCGAAGTCCTCCTCGACGACGTCCTGCCCGGCGAGCTCGCCCCCTCCTGCGAGGGCTGCACGCTGGCCCTCTCCCTCTTCAAGGTCATCTACACCCGGCGCGTCGACGGCGCCGGAAGGAGCGCACCATGAAGGCCGCGGTGTTTCACGGCGCGGACCGCCCCCTGGCCATCGAGGACGTGCCCATGCCGGAGGCGGGTCCGGGACAGGTGCTGATCCGTGTCGCGGGGTGCGGCGTCTGCCACACCGACCTGCACTACCTCGACCACGGCACCCCTACCTTCAAGCAGCCGCCGATGATCCTCGGGCACGAGGTCTCGGGCACGATCGAGACCGTTGGCGAAGGGGTGCGCCACCTCGCCGTCGGCGAGCGCGTGCTCGCGGCGGCGGTCACGAGCTGCGGCCACTGCGCCGCCTGCCGCGAAGGCCGCGAGAGCATCTGCGCGAACGGCGAGATGCTCGGGAACCACATCGACGGCGGCTTCGCCGAGTTCGTGGCCGTGCCGTCCAAGGACGTCTTCCACCTCCCCGACGAGATCCCCCTGGTGGAGGGGTCGATCATCGCGGACGCGATCACCACCCCCTACCACGCGGTCGTGAACCGTGGGCGCGTGCGCCCCGGGGACGAGGTGGTCGTGTTCGGCTGCGGCGGCGTGGGCATCAACATCGTCCAGATCGCCGCGGCGCTGGGCGCGCGCGTGGTCGCGGTGGACATCTCGCCGGCCAAGCTCGAGTGGGCCGCAAAGCTGGGGGCCGCCGCGACGCTCGACATCGCGGCCGAAGCGCGGCCCGACAAGGCGCTGCGGAAGGCGACCAGCGGGGGCGCGGACGTGGCCTTCGAGGCCGTGGGGAAGCCGATCACACAGGAGCTCGCGGTGTCGTGTCTGAAGACGGGAGGACGCGCCGTCTTCGTGGGCTACAGCCCCGAAACCATGACGCTGAACTCGGGACGTGTCATGTTTCGTGAGTTGGAGGTGGTGGGCTCCCTCGGCTGCCGGCCCGTGGACTATCCTCGGGTGATCGAGATGGTGCGCCAGGGCAGGATCCGACTCACCGAGCTGGTGACCCATCGCTTCTGCCTGGACGAGATCGGCCAGGCACTCGACACGCTCCGCTCCGGAGCCGCGATCCGGGTGGTCGTCACGCCGTAGGAAAGGCGCGCGCGGCCGCAACCGGCCGCGTAGACAGAAAGGATGGGCCCGTGAGCCGCAGTCCGAGGATCATCGAGCCGTTCCGCATCAAGGTGGTCGAGCCCATCCGCATGACCTCTCCGGAGGAGCGGCTGGGCTATATCGTCGAGGCCGGGTGGAACGTCTTCAAGCTGCGGGCCGACGACGTGCTCATCGACCTGCTCACCGACTCGGGCACCAGCGCCATGAGCGCGGAGCAGTGGGCGGCGATCATGCGAGGCGACGAGGCGTACGCCGGCAGTCGCTCGTGGTATCGCTTCGAGGCCGCCGTGAAGGACATCTTCGGCTTCGAGCACGTGATCCCCACCCACCAGGGACGCGCCGCCGAGCGGATCCTCTTCAGCACCGTGTGCAGGCCGGGCCACGTCGTGCCGAACAACACGCATTTCGACACGACACGGGCCAACATCGAGGCGACCGGCGCGAAGGCCGTTGACCTCCCGGTCGCGGAGGGGCTCAGGCACTCGGAGCCACACCCCTTCAAGGGGAACATGGACGTCGCGCGCCTGGAGGCGCTCATCGAGGAGGTCGGCGCCGAGCGCGTGCCGATCTGCATGCTCACGGTCACGAACAACACCGGCGGCGGTCAGCCCGTGTCGATGGCGAACATCCGCGCCGTGCGCGACGTCTGCCGTCGCCACGGGATCCCCTTCTACCTGGATGCGTGCCGCTTCGCGGAGAACGCCTTCTTCATCAAGACGCGCGAGGAAGGCTACGCCGACAGGCCGGTCAAGGAGATCGCCCGCGAGATGTTCTCGCTCGTGGACGGCTGCACCATGTCGGCGAAGAAGGACGGGCTCGCCAACATCGGGGGCTTCCTGTGCACGAACGACGACGCCCTCTCGCTCCAGGAGGAGAACCTCCTGATCCTCACGGAGGGGTTCCCCACGTACGGCGGCATGGCCGGGCGCGACCTCGACGCCATCGCGATCGGGCTGGAGGAGGTCCTGCACGAGGACTACCTCACCTACCGGATCGAGGTGGCACGCTACCTGGGCGAGCACCTCACGAACGGGGGGGTGCCGATCGTCCAGCCACCGGGCGGGCACGCCGTGTACATCGACGCGGCCGCGTTCCTCCCGCACGTCCCGCCCCTCGACCTCCCCGGCCAGGCCGTGGTCGCCGAGCTCTACCTGGAGGGCGGCATTCGCGCGGTGGAGATCGGCACCGCCATGTTCGGTCGCCGCGATCCCGACACCGGAGAGGAGAGCACGGCGAAGATGGAGCTCGTGCGTCTGGCGATTCCGCGCCGCGTGTACACCAAGAGCCAGATCGACTATCTGGTGGACGTCACCCTGGACGTCTTCGACCGCCGCGAGGCGATCGGGGGCTTCCGCTTCGTGGAACAGGCTCCCGTGCTCCGACACTTCACCGCGCGGTTCGCTCCCTGCTACACGCCGGTGGCGGGCGCATGAGGGCCCGATGCGCTCGTCTTCGGTCTCGTGGCGGTCGCGACCTCGTCCGGCTGCCGCGCGCCCGACGAGGGACGTGGCGACGTCGCCGCGCGCGACTTCCTCCGCGTCGTCGCCGCGGAGGACACCCGTCCCGCAGGGGGCGCCCGCCTCGAGACGCTCGTGGATGCGACACGCCGGCCCTCGCCTCAGCTGCGGCTCGCCGGCGTGCGCGCGCTCGGCCGCCTGGAGGATCCGGCCGTGGCCGACGGGATCCGCCCGCTCCTCGCCGACCGCGACCGCCGGGTGCGTGCCGAGGCGGCCAACGCGCTGGCGCAGGCCTACCAGGGCCGGCCCGGTGGTGCGGCGCTCGACGCGCTGGTCGCGAGGGCACGCGTCGAGGAGGACCCGGCGGTGCTCGGCGCGCTCGCTCGATCGATCGGTCGCATCCGCCTGGACGACGCCCGGGAAGGCCACCGGGATCGCGCGCTGATCGCCGTCGCCCGCGCGGCGGATGGCGGGTGGCCGCCCGCCGTGCAGCTCACCGGCGCGGTGCTGGGGATGGAGTCGACCGTGCGCCTGCGACGGGGCGCGGTGGCCGGCGCCGTCCTGCTGCGACTCCAGGAGGCGGCGCGCTACCGGGGACCGGGAGGCGCCGAGGACGCGGCGGCGGCGCGCGTGCGAGAGGTGGCGCTCCTCGCCCTGTCCGGAGCGCGGGCGCTCGGGCCCGCGGCGACCGGGGCCGCCCTCGACGACGCGGACGCGCGCGTGCGCCGCGTGGCCGCCGCGCAGCTCGCGCGCTCGGGATCGGCCTCGGACGCGCTCGTCGACCGCGCGCTCGGCGATCCCTCGGCGCAGGTACGCCTGGAGGGGGTACGGGCGCTGGCGGCCTCGGCGCGCGAGCGGTCGGTGTGCGCCCGCCTCGAAACCCACGCGGCCGGAGACCCCGACCCGCACGTCCGCCTCGCGGCGATCGACGCCCTCGCGGTGCCCTGCCTCGCCGGCCCCGATCCGGCGGGCATGCTCTCCGGAGCGGCATCCTCGCTCGAGAAGGGCGCCGACGCGGCGTGGCACACCTCGGCCCACGCCCTCGTGGCTCTGGCCTCCCTCGACCGCCGCCGTGCCTCGCCGCTCCTGGGCCCGCACGCCTCCCATCCGAACCCCTTCGTACGCACCTGGGCCGCGCGGGCCGCGACGCTCGTCGGCGACCGGACGGTGCTACGGACCCTGGCGTCGGACCCGGACGCGAACACGCGCGCCGCGGCGCTCGACGGCCTGGCCACGGTCGCGGGCCGTCGGGCGGACGGTGCGCTTCTCCAGGCGCTCGCCACGGACGACGCGCCGCAGGTCCTCCTGGCGGTGGTGCCCCACCTGGCCGCGACCGACTCCGTGGAGCGGGCCATCGCCGCGGCGGTCGGCACGTTGGACCGTCTCCGGAAGACCGGCTCCGAGACGCTTCGCGACGCGCGCCTCGCCCTCCTCGACCTCGTGGGCCTCCTGGGCGACGAGCGATCCGCGCCGGCGCTCGACCCCTTCCTCTACGACTTCGACGGGGAGGTCGCCGACCGAGCCGCGGAGGTGCTGAGCGCGTGGACGTGGCAGCCCTACCTGGGCGCGGCGCGCCGCCGGCCGCGCCTCCCGCTGCCTACGCCCGGGGAGCTGCGCGCGATGGCCTCGAGCGACGTGGTCCTGCACATGCGGCGCGGGGGCGAGGTACGCATCCGCCTGACGCCGTACGAAGCCCCCACCAACGCTTTTCGCCTCTTCGAGATGGCGCGACGGGGCGACCTGGACGGGCTCGGCTTCCACCGGGTGGTGCCCAACTTCGTGATCCAGGGCGGCAGCCCGCTGGCCAACGAGTACGGGGGCCACGGGGACTTCACGCGCGACGAGGTCGGCCAGGTCGTGCAGTGGCGCGGCACCGTGGGCGTCTCGACACGGGGCCGCGACACGGGCGACGGGCAGATCTACGTCAACCTCGTGGACAACGTGCGCCTCGACCACGACTACACGATCCTGGGCGTGGTCGCCGACGGGATGGACGTGGTGGACGCCGTGCTGGAGGGCGACGTCATCGAGCGGGCCGGGATCGAGCCCTCGGGTCGCTGACGCGACGCGGGGGCGATCCCGACCCGCCGGATCGCCGCTCAGCGCCCGCTCGGTTCGGGCGGGAGGGACTGCAGGTACGCCCAGATGGCCTGGAGCTCCACGTCGGTCATGCGCTGGGCCGCCACGACCATCCCCGACATCGGCGACTTCAGGTCGGTGCCGTCCGGGCGCTTCCCTGTCCGCAGCGTCGCGGCGAACTGGTCGTACGTCCACCCTGCCAGCCCTTCCGCATGCGACGTCAGGTTGGCTGCCGGGGGCCACGACGGGTCGCCACCCTTGACCGGTCCGCCGGAGAAGTCCGCCCGGTGGCACCCGGAGCAGGTGTTCGCCAGGTGCTCGCCGAATTCCAGGCTGACCTCGGTCGGCGGCGGCTCCACGAGGTGGGGTCGCCGGTGGTCCTGGATCACGTCCGCCGACAGCTTGATCTGCCCCAGCGCGAGCAGCACGGCGCCCAGCGGCCCGAGCGACACCGGCTTCACGGTCCCGTTCACGGGGGGCTGCGACCGGATGTAGGCGACGATGTCGGAGAGCTCGCGGTCCGACATCCCCCGGAAGTCCTCGGACGGCATGGCCGCCGGCGTCCCGTCTGGCCGGACACCGTGCCGCACGATCCGGTCCCAATCGGAGGGCCCGTACGCGGCCGTCCTGCCACCCTCCCCGCTGGTGATGTTGGGACCCAGGAGGCTCCCGATCATCGGGTCGTCGATCATCACGCCGCCGCCGAAGTTGGCGCCGTGGCACTCGCTGCAGCCGTAGCGCGCCTCGACGAGATGCCTCCCCCGCGCCACGGCGCGCTCGCGCGCGGCGGCAGCCAGGTCGGCGTCCGTGGGCGGGGGCTCGGCCGCGGCGCTCCGCTCCTCGCGCACCGCCTCGACCTCCTCCGACGTGAGCGGGAGCGGGATCGGGAAGTCGACCCGATGTGTCTCGATGGTCCGGGACAGGAGCTGGTCGTCCTCGTGCCGGGCCCAGGCGTAGAGGGCGCCCGCGCCCACGAGGATGAGGAGGAACAGGCCGACGACGACGCGGAATGCCGTCTTCATGGGGGGGACTCCGGCGGGAGGGGATCGGAGAGTGCGCGGACCCGCCAGCCGGGGCGGACCGCGCGCACATGGATGCAGCGCGACAGGCGGCGAGGCAAGGGGGCCGCGCGAGGTGGCGCGCCAGTCCCCGCCCTGGCCATATTCCGGCCGCCCTGGATACGCCGATGAGGAGCAACCCTTGAAGCTACATACGAAGATCGCCCTGGGCCTGGTGCTGGGCGCCCTGGTGGGCAGCCTCACCAACGCCTTCTTCGGAGACGCCAGCTGGGTCCGGTGGGTCGCCGACAACGTCGCCTACCCGATCGGGCAGATCTTCCTCAGGATGCTGTTCATGACGGTGGTGCCCATCGTCTTCACGTCGATCGCCCTGGGCGTGGCGGGCATCGGCGACATGAAGACGCTGGGCGTCTCGGCGGCCGTACCTTCGGCTACTTCCTGATGTCCACGCTCATCGCGGCGACCATCGGCCTCACGCTCGTCAACACGATCCGGCCGGGCGACGGCCTGCCCGCTGAAGTTCGCGACGAGCTCATGAGCCGCTTCTCGGGCGAGGGGCTGGTTACGTCGGGCCCGACCGACTTCGGCGTCTCCACCTTCGTGAACATCGTGCCGCGCAACCCGATCGAGGCCGCGGCCAACATGGACATGCTGGCCCTGATCTTCGCGTCGCTGATCTTCGGCGCCGCGCTCACGCTCATTCCCAAGGCGAAGGCGGACCCCGTCATCGCGGTCCTCGAGGGGGTGGGCGAAGCCGTGATCAAGATCATCGACATGGCCATGCACCTCGCCCCCTACGGCGTCTTCGCCCTGATCTTCGGCATCACCTCCCAATTCGGCTGGACCATCCTGCAGCAGCTCAGCCTGTACATCGTGGTGGTGGTGTTGGGCCTCTTCCTGCACGCCACGATCGGGATCTCCGCCCTCGTGCGCGTCTTCGGGAGGATGAGCCCGGTCACCTTCTGGAAGTCCGTGACCGCGCCGATGATCACGGCGTTCTCGACCTCGTCGAGCATGGCGACGCTGCCTACCTCGATCGCCACCGCGGAGAAGGAGTTGGACGTCCAGCCGAAGATCGCGGGCTTCGTGCTCCCCCTCGGCGCTACGATGAACATGAACGGGACGTCGCTCTACGAGGGCGTCACCGTCCTCTTCGTGGCGCAGGTGTTCGGGGCCGGACTGAGCCTCCCCACACAGATGGTCGTGGTCGTCCTGGCCGTGCTCACGGCCGTGGGCGCGGCCGGCGTGCCGGGCGGATCGCTCCCGCTCATGATGCTCGTGATGGCCACGGTGGGCGTGCCGCCGGCGGGGATCGCGATCATCCTGGGCGCCGACCGGATCCTCGACATGTGCCGTACGACGCTCAACGTGTGCGGCGACATCTCGGCCTCGGTCTACATCGACCGCGTGGACCGCGAGTGGGAGGGGCTGCCCAAGGCGCGAGCCCGCCTCACGCGACCCGCTCAGGCGGCGGCGGACTGACGACTCACGTCCCGAGCGCGGGGAAGCATCGTGAAGATCGGACTCGTCGGCTTCGCCGGCTCCGGGAAGACCACCGTCTTCAATGCCATGACGGGGCTCTCCGTTCCCGTCGGGCTATGGAGGCGAGGTGCGTCTGGGCACGGTGAAGGTGCCGGACGCGCGCATCGACCGCCTCTCGGAGATCTTCTCCCCGAAGAAGACCACGTACGCCGAGATGACGTTCTGCGACGTCCCCGGTGAGCACGGCTCCGAGAAGAAGGGGCTGTCCGCGAAGGGACTGCAACAGATCCGCGACCAGGAAGCGCTCTGCCTCGTCCTGCGCGGCTTCGCGAACCCGGCGGTGGAGGGTGCGCCCGATCCGGCCGGGGACCTGGAGGCGTTCCACCTGGAGTGCATCGTCGCGGACCTGGGGATCATCGAGCGCAGGATCGAGCGCCTGCGCAAGGAGCGCGGCGACGCCCGTGAGATCGCGGCATTCGAGGAGATGAAGACCGCCCTCGAGGAGGAGAAGCCCCTTCGCACGCTCTCCCCCGAGGCGCTGGACCGCGGATTGCTCAAGGGCTACGGCCTGCTCACGGATCGCCCCCTCCTGGTCGCGCTGAACCGGAGCGAGACCGAAGCGTCCGAGCCGCTCTCCCCCGCGCTCGCCGCCCGCATCGAGGCGATGGGCGCGGCCGGGCTGACGTTGTCGGCCAGCGTGGAGGCGGATATCGCGGCGCTCGACGCCGAGGAGCAGGAGGCCTTCCTCGAGGACCTCGGGCTGCGCGAGTCCGCGCTCGCCCGCTTCATCCGCACGGCCTACGGGCTCCTGGAGCTCATCTCCTTCTTCACCGTGGGAGAGGACGAGGTACGCGCGTGGCCGATCCGGCGCGGGGCGAACGCGCGCCAGTCGGCGGGGCGCATCCACTCGGACCTCGAGCGGGGGTTCATCCGCGCGGAGGTGATCCCCTACGACGTGTTCATGGAGCACGGCTCGGAGTCGGCCGTGCGCGACAGCGGCGCCCTCCAGGTCGAGGGGAAGGACTACATCGTCGCCGACGGCGACATCCTGCACATCCGCTTCAACGTGTGACCGACGCGCGCATCGCGCCTTCGATCTCGTCCGGCTCCTTGGCCGCGGCGGCGGAGAGCACGACGGGTCCCTGATCGGTGACGAGCACGTCGTCCTCGATGCGCACGCCGATGTTCCACCAGCGCGGATCCACGTCCTCGGCCGGAGCGATGTAGATGCCCGGCTCCACCGTGATGACCTGACCGGGCGCCAGCGGACCGTACGTGCCGACGTCGTGCACCTCGAGCCCCAGGTAGTGGCTGGTGCCGTGCGGGAAGAAGCGGGAGAGCCCCGCCACGTCGCGCGCGTCCCGGATGAGACCCACCTCGGCCAGGCCGCGGGCCAGCACCTTCGACGCCGCGTTCCCCGGGGCTCCGAACGACGCGCCGACCTCCACGGCGTCGATGGCGGCTTTCTGCGCCTCGAGCACGAGGGTGTAGATCCGGCGCTGGTCGGGCGTGAAGGCGCCGTCCACCGGATAGGTCCGGGTGACGTCGGCGGTGTAGCCGTGATACGAAGCGCCGATGTCGACCACGACCAGGTCCCCGGGCCGCGTGGTGCGTCGGTTCGTGTCGTAGTGGAGGAGGACGGCGTTCTCTCCGCTCGCGACGATCGACGGGAAGCCGGGCCGCTCGGCGCCCTCGCGCGCGAAGGTGTACTCCAGGAGCGCCTCGATCTCGTACTCGGCCCACCCGGGGCGCACCCCGTGCAGGACCTCGCCGTGCGCGTCGTCGGTGATGTCGACGGCGCGCCGGAGCAGCGTGAGCTCCTCCTCCGTCTTGACCATGCGCAGCTGCGTCGAGCGTCCCGCGCAGCGTGGGGTCGGAGGCGGTCAGGACGTGGCACGTGGAGTCCGACATCAGACCGCCCACCACGCCCGCGAAGCGGGTGTTGTCGAGCGCGAGCTCGACACCCAGCTCGCGCTGTGCCCGCTCCGGCCCCCAGCGCCGGCCCAGCCAGATCTCCTCCCCCGGAGAACGCGGGGGCACGAACAACACCTCGTGCACCCTACGGCCGTCGATCTCCACGCCACCCGGCGCCAGAAGAAGCGACGCGCCGGGCTCCTCGTTCCCCGTGAGGTAGTAGAGATCGGGGCTCTGCACGAAGGTGTGCAGGTCGTCGATGGAGCCGCCCTGCTCGGCGCCGCCCACGACCACCGCCACGGACCCCTGGGGGAGGGCGGCCATCACGGCCTCGCGCCGCCCGCGGTGGAACGCCGCGGACGGGAAGTCCGCCTCGTAGCGCACCGTGGCGTCCGGAAGGGCCTGCGCCCGAAGGGCCGGCGCGGGCGAGGCGATCAGGGCCAGAAAGAGCGCGAGCGCGCCGATCTTCGGAAGCATGGAGGTCGTTGCGACCGGGGGATGGAAGGGAGCTGCACGGGCGCCGAGCGGCGCCGGCCGTCGGGGGACGGACTTCGTAACCCGGATGCCGGGGACTTTCGATCCCGGGGGGCGCGGCGCAGATTGGCCTCGGGCCCCGTTCCTCGCCCATGGGGCCGCCGGACCGCTCCGGGCGCGCGACCGCCAGCACGGGAGGAGCACATGGATCGCCGAGGCTTCGTCACTGCGGGAATGGCTGCCGGCCTCGCCGGTCTCACCTCGGCCGGCGGCGTCGCTGGAGCCTTCGGGCGGTCCGACCTCTGGCGGGTCGGCAAGACCCTCCCGGACGGCACCGTCCGCCTCAGCTCGAACGAGAACCCCCTCGGCCTGTCTCCCGCCGCACGCCAGGGCGTGATCGACGCGATCGTCGACGCCAACCGCTATCCCGGCGAGTGGAAAGCCCCGGTGGTCGAGGCCCTGGCCCGGCACCTGGGCGTGAAGGAGGAGAACCTGGTCATGGGCGCGGGCTCGACCGAGGTCCTCCAGATGGCCGTCCAGGCGTACCACCGCGACGGCGTGCCGATGGTGATCGCCGAGCCCACGTTCGAGGACGTTCCGCGCTACCAGCGTCCGTTCCCCTACGCCCTGAAGGCGATTCCCCTGGACGCCGCGCGCGCCCACGACCTGGGCCGCATGCGCGAGGCCGCCGGGAGCGGGCCCTCGGTGGTGTACATCTGCAACCCGAACAACCCGACGGGCACGGTCACGCCGTCCCGTGACGTGGACGCGTGGATCGCGGACGCGCCCGAGACCACCACCTTCCTCGTGGACGAGGCGTACTTCGAGTACGCGGACCATCCGACGTACTGGACCGCGATGAAGTGGATCGACGCGAAGCCCAATGTCGTCGTGGTGCGCACCTTCTCGAAGATCTTCGGGATGGCCGGGCTCCGGTTGGGCTACGGGATCGCCCACCCCCAGACGGCGCGGAAGCTCTCCGCCTTCATGGCGAACAGCAACACGAACGTGCTCGCGTGCGCGGCGGGCATCGCGTCGCTGGCCGACGACGGGCTCATGGAGCGGAGCGTCGGCGTGAACACCCAGGCGAAGGACATCGCGACGGCCACGCTCGACCAGCTCGGGCTCGAGTACATCCCGACGCAGACCAACTTCATCATGCACCGCATCCATGGCGAGCTGCCGGCCTACATCGATGCGATGCGCGAGCGGGGCGTGCGCGTCGGCCGACCCTTCCCGCCCATGACCGACTGGAACCGGGTGTCGTTCGGCCTCCCCGAGGAGATGGGTCGTTGGGCCGACGCGCTCAGGGGGATGCGGGCGGTCGGCGCGATCTAGGCCGGAGGCATCCGAGGGGCCGGCACGGGAAGCGTGGCGGCAAGCACGCGGCCACGCGGCATCGCAGGTGGCGGATCCCCCCGGGGGACGGCCATATTCGCCGGGATGTCCCCGTACCGTGGGACCACCGCTCAACCGAGCCGGATGCCGCAACCCGTGCGATCGCTCTTCCGTTGTGCCCTCGTGGCGGCCCTCATGGCCGCCGCCACGCCCGTCGTGCACGCCCAGACGGTGCCCACCCCCGCGTCCGTGCTGGGCTTCGAGCCCGGCGCCGACTTCCACCTGGCCACCTACGAGCAGTCGATCGCGTACTTCCGGGCACTGGACGCCGCGAGCGACCGGGTGATGCTCGTGAAGGTCGGGAAGACCTCCTTCGGGCGCGACTGGTACCTCGCCCTGATCTCGTCGCGCGAGAACCTCATGGCGCTCGAGCGAAACCGCGAGATCGCGCTGCGCCTGGCCGACCCCGAAGGACTCGGCGACGAGGCCGCGCGCGCGCTGGCCCACGAGGGTCGGGCGATCGTCGACATCTCGGGTGGGCTGCACGCCTCCGAGGTCGCCGGCGCCCAGCACACGATCGGCCTCGCCTACGAGCTGGCTTCGAGCGAGGAGCCGCGCATCCAGGCCATCCGGGACAACGTGATCGTCGCGCTGTGGCCTTCGCTGAACCCCGACGGGCAGACCATCGTCGCGGACTGGTACGCCGAGAACGTCGGCACGCCGTACGAGGTCGCGCCCATGCCGATGCTCTAGCAGAAGTACATCGGCCACGACAACAACCGCGACGCGTACATGCTCAACATGATCGAGTCGCGCACGCTGGAGCGGACCTGGCGGTACTGGGAGCCGCAGATCATCTACGTGCACCACCAGAGCTCCCCCTTCCCCACGCGCATCTGGCTGCCGCCCTTCGCCGACCCGATCGCGCCCCGCGTGCCGGCGCTCATGTCCCGCGAGGTGAATACGATCGGCATGACGATCGCGCAGATGCTCGAGTCGAGGGGGCTGCCCGGCGCCACGCACATGGGCACCGGCTTCGACGCCTGGTATCCCGGCTACGTCGACTACATGCCGATGCTCCAGAACCAGGCGGCCTTCTGGACGGAGACGGCGCTCTACCGCTACGCGACCCCGCACTTCTACACGCTCTCGGACTTCCCGCCCGGGATGCGCGACCTGCGACCGCAGCCGCTCTACTCCAGCCCGTGGACGGGAGGGTGGTGGCGGCTGGGTGACGCCGTTCGCTACATGCACGTCGCCTCGATCGCCGTGCTCGACTACGCCGCCAAGTACCGGGAGGACCTGCTCTACAACCGGTACCAGTCGGGGCGCGACGTGATCGCGCGCTACCGGGCCGGTCCTCCCTACGCGTACTTCGTGCCGCGTGACCAGCGCGACCCGGTGGCCGCCGTGGAGCTCCTACGCCGCCTCGCGTACAACGGGATCCGCGTGAGCCGGCTCGCCTCCGAGCTCGAGCACGAGGGACTGACGTATCCGGTCGGCACCTGGGTCGTGCCCATGGACCAGCCCTACGCCGAGCTCGCCCGCCAGGTGTTGGAGGTGCAGACCTACCCGGACCTGCGGGAGTACCCCGAGGGTCCGCCCGAACAGCCGTACGACGCCGCCGGGTGGACGCTTCCCTTCCAGATGGGCGTGCGCGTGATCGAGGCGACCCAACCGCTCACCGACGAAGAGCGCGCGGCGCTCGACCCGCTCGAGGGCGACGCGGTCGCCTGGGACGCCGACGTGGAGGACGCCTCTCCCTTCGACGTCGCGCCGGGCCCGGGCTTCGACGACAACCCGGTCGCGGCCGCCATCCGACCGCCGGAGGGACGGATCACCGGGGGAGGCGGCGCCCTGCGGCTCGACCCCGCGCAGAACAACAGCTTCCGCGCCCTGAACGAAGCCTGGGACGCGGGCGCGAACGTGCGCTGGACTGCGAACGGAGGCGGAGCGTACGTCGTGACGGGACTGGGCGACGCGACCGCCCGCGACCTGGCCACGAAGCTGGCGCTGCAGGCGACACGCGGATCGAGCCAGGGCGCCGAGCTTCCGCGTCCCCGCCTCGCGCTCTACCGGCCGTGGACGGCGAGCATGGACGAGGGGTGGAGCCGGTGGCTCTTCGAGCGCTATCGGTTCCGCTTCACGAACGTGTACGACGCGGACGTGCGCGCGGGCGATCTGCGCGAGCGCTACGACGTGATCGTGCTGCCCTCGGAGCGGGCCGGCTCCATGCGCGGCGGGCTACGGGACAGGCACCGTCCCGGCCCGCTACGCCGGTGGCCTCGGGGACGAGGGGATCCGTGCCCTGGACGCCTTCGTGCGCGCCGGCGGAACGCTGGTGTGCCTCAACCAGTCGAGCGACCTGTGCATCGACGAGCTGCACCTTCCGGTCACCGACATCGTGCGCGGGATGCGGAGCGACGCCTTCTTCTCGAGCGGGTCGATCCTCCGTGTGCAGGTGGATACGGCCCACCCCGTGATGTCCGGGATGCCCGCGAACGCGGCGATCTTCTTCGACCGCAGCCCGGTGTTCACGACGGAGGACGGCTTCGAGGGATCGGTGCTGGCCGAGCTACGCCAAGGAGGGCTCACCCCTGATGTCCGGCTACCTCCTGGGCGAGACGCACCTCCAGGGACAGGCGGCGGCGGTCGACGTCCACCACGGCGACGGGCACGTCCTGCTGATCGGCTTCCGACCGCAATGGCGCGGCCAGCCGTGGGGCACGTTCCGGGTGCTCTTCAACAGCGCGTTGTTCCACGGACCGGTGGCGCGGGGGGCGACGGGTACCCCGGGCTTCTGGACGAAGCCCGCCTCCGCCGACAGTACGGGCGCGTCCGAGGGAAGGCGCCGCTGATACAGCCGTGAGGTGACCCGTCGTCAGGCCGGGTGCGCCATCCGCGACCAGAGTTCGGAGAGGTGGTGCGAGACCTGGTTCATCGCGTCCAGGACGATCGCGTCCAGGCGCCGGCTGATGTCCACCCCCACGAGGCTGCGCAGGAACTGCGCCGGATACTCCAGGTCCCAGTCGAGGAAGCGCTCCGGGCCCTCGTCGAGGTGCTGCAGCACCCGGATGAAGAGGTAGCTGTCGTCCAGCAGGCCGGCGAGGCCCTGCGTCATCTCCGGAATGAGGTCCATCGGCTGCAGGAAGTACTGCTCCGCGTGGTTCAGGAGCGGCCCGACGACGGACTGGAGCTTCCGCTCGTCGGCCTCCTGACGGGCCCGGGCGAGGAAGACCGGGATCGAGTCGATGATCTCGGCGGCCACCTCCGCCGCCTCGCGTACCTCCGATGTCTCCGCCTCCGGCAGCCTCCGCCGGATGAACTTCTCGAGCGTCTCCATGCCACCGCGGGCACGGGCGCTCTCGATGACCGCCTGGACGTCGGAGATCTGACCGACCTCTGTCGGGGTGCGCTCCTTCGAACCGGCCTCGGGGGTCGTGCCTGACAAACGGGGCCTCCAGATGTGCAACGGCGGTGCCACGGCGCGGGCCCACCGCCCTCAGGGGATCAGTCGACCGCGGTAGAATCGCCCTCGGAACCGCCGGAGGCCAGTGCGCGATCCACGGCCTCGATGAGCTCGGACAGGTCGAAGGGTTTGGGGAGCGTTGTGACGGCCCCCAGCATGTCCGCGCTGGAGAGCAGGAGGTCCTTCGGCAGCCTCCCGCCACCCGAGATCGCGATGACCGGCAACCCGGGACGGCGGTCCGTGAGCGCCATGATGACCTCGATGCCGTCCATCTCGGGCATGTTGATGTCGGTGATCACGAGGTCGTAGTCGGGGGCCGCCTTCAGCGCCTCCCGACCGTTGGCCGCCTCGCGTACCTCGTGCCCGTAGCGCTCGAGCAGACGGCGCATCGTGTCCCTCACCGCAGACTCGTCGTCGATCACGAGGATGGTCGCCATGGGTCGTCTCGAAAACTGGATCAGGTGGCCGAGAGCTCGTTGCGCTCGACCAGGAGTGCGCGCATGGCCAGCGCGTCACGCAGCGCGAGCCGAAGGAAGTCCGCCTCGATGGGCTTCACCAAGTAGGTGCGCGCGCCCTGCTCGATGCACTCGACCGCGATGTCCGAGATGTCGAGGCCGGTCAGCATGATGACCGCCATCTCCGGGTCCCGCCGCAGGGCCCACGCCAGGAACTCGATTCCCTTCATTCTCGGGAGCTCGATGTCGAGGAGGCAGACGTCGAATCGCTCCGCGCTGAGCCACTGGTCCGCCTCCTCCGCGGAGGCCGCAGCACGGACCGCGTAGCCGAAGCGCGAGACCAACCCCTTGAGGGAGGCGCGTACCGATGCCTCGTCATCGACGACGAGGATCTTGGCATTGCGCGGCGCCCGCGCGAGAGCGTCCCTCCACCCGATCCGGTTTGCCGTCCGAGCTTGCATCAGCGCGTCCGCCCCATGTTCCTGAGGGATTCCACGTCTTCCATCTTCCAGAGTTCGAGGAGGGTGCGATTCACCTCGCTCGAGATCTTGTCGTCCCGGCGCTTCGCGGCGTCCTGAGCCTCCATGACCTCCTGAGGCGTGGTGTGGCTGGCATATCCGACGTAGGCGCCCACGGAACCGGCCAGAAACGTGGCGGCGAACAGCCCGAACGCGATCCGCCGCGTCCGACGCTTCCGCGTGCGCTCCAGCTTGCGCCGTGAGACCCGTTGCTCCAACTCTCCGACCGGCTCGATCCGAGGCGGGCGGTCACCTCTCGGGGAGGGCTCCGTATGGCGGCGCGGGCCGCCGGGGAATCCACTGTCGATGCGTCCGGCCATGTTTCACCCCCTCGCCTGAAGAGGTGTGGACGACCGATCGACGTGCGTCAACATAGTAGCGAGGCCAGCGGGGACGAAACCGTCGGCTACGAGCCATGGACGGGCGTTGCCTTGCCCTCGGGACATCGCATGCAGACCTTCCGGCGCCCCCCGACTCCTCGCCCGACTCCACGCCTCCGCGTCATGCCCCCAATCCATCCCTCCCGCGCCGTCCCGTTCACACTCTGGCTCACGCTCGCGCTCGTGCTCGCCGTGCCCTGTTCGGGCCAGCGGCAGCCGCCGGCGGCGTGGAGCGTCCAGCTCGAGCTGGGCTTCAACGGGTCGAGTGGGAACAGCTCCTTCTCCATCCTGCGCACGGGAGCGCGCGCCAAGCACCTGCGGACGGACGTGGCCGAGTTCGAGTTCTCGACGCTTCTTCGCTACGGGATGAGCGACGAGAAGGTCATCGCCAACGACCAGAAGGTCGCGATGAAGCTCGACCTGTGGCCGCAGGACACCTGGTCCCCCTTCGTCTTCATCGACGCTTCGCGAGACGTGATCCGCAAGCTCGACTTCAGGTCGAACGGCGGCGCCGGAGCGAAGTACCAGTTCTGGGACGGGGAGAGTGGCGATGCGTCGCTGAGCGCGGCCCTCATCTGGGACTACCAGAATTTCCTCCTGGATCCCGGATCCGACCACGCGGAGACGGAGAGCCTCGCACGATGGAGCATCCGGGCCAAGGGAGAGAAGACCCTCAGCGAGACCACCACGGTCGAGTACACGACCTTCTATCAGCCGGTCTGGGACCGTACGTCCAACTTTCTCGTGACCATGACGACGTCCGTGTCGACGAAGGTCTTGAAGGACGTTTCGTTGTCGATCGAGCACGAATTCCTCCATGATTCCGTGCCGCCGCCGGGCGTTGGGCCCGACGATCAGAAGTTCTCGGTACTGCTCAAGGTCACACTGTGACCCGCCCCCCATGGCCCAGGTGTCCAATCCGCTAGCGCGTGCGCTCCACCTGCGTCCGGGCGAGGGACGCACGCTCCTCGTGCTCGGGAGCTACCTCCTCCTGTGCACCGCGGCATCGACCATCCTGTCGGCTTCCAAGAACGGTCTGTTTCTGTCGGTCTACCCCGGGCGCTACATCCCCCACGTCGTGATCGGCGCAGCCGTGGTCACGGCGGTGGTCACAGTGGCTTTTTCCGGGGTGATCGCAGGGACGGCAAGGCGACGCCTGGCCTTGTGGCTCACCGCCTCCCTGGTCTTTGCGGTCCTCCTGTCCCGCTGGCTCTTCGCGTGGAATTCACGCATGGCCCTGGCTGTCTATCTGGTAATGTCGGCTGTACAGGTGATTTGCTTGACCCATGCCTGGGACTTCGTCGGAGACCTTCTCACAGGCCGACAAATGAAGCGTCTGGCGCCGCTCTTCGGCCTCGGCGCCTCGCGTGGGCGCGATGGTCGGCGGGGGGTCGGTTCCGGCGCTCGCCGTCGCGCTCGGAACGCCCAACCTCCTCCTGGTGGGCGCGGCGCTGCTCGCCGCGGCCCTCCCCCTCCTCTGGACCGTACCCGAGCCCGGGAAGCCGGTCGACGAGACCGCCGACGTGGGAAAGGGCGCGGTGCGTGGCTTCGTCCGGGGAGCCGCGCGGGGATTCCGTACGATCGGATCGGAGCCGCTCCTGCGGCTCATGGCGGTCTCCCTCGTCGGAATCACGCTCGCGGGAACGCTGATCGAGCTGCAGTTCAAGCTCGGCCTGCAGGCTTCCTTCGACCGCGACCGCATCACGGCGGTCCTGGGCATCATGTCGAGCGTGGTCGGCGGGGGCACGCTCCTCCTCCAGCTCGTGGCCTCCCGCTGGCTCTTCCCCCGCCTCGGCGTCTCCTTCGCGGGGGCGATGCAGGGCGGCGTGCTGGCCCTCGCCGCCGGGGGCGCGGCGGTCGTCGGCGGCGTGTGGATGCTCGCCGCCGCGCAGGCCGTGGACGACATCCTCCAGTTCTCGATCCAGAAGCCGGTGGAGCAGGTCTCGCTCCTCCCCTTCCCCGGGGACGGCGAAGAGCGCGGCGCTGGCCACGCTGGGCGGGGTCATGCGCCCGCTGTCCAAGGGCGTCGCGGGGCTGCTCGCCATCCTCCTGCTGGGGCACGGCCCCGTGCTGCTCGTGATCGCCACGGCATGCGCCGCGGCCGCGTTCTTCGTCCTCCTCCGCCACCGCGGGCTCTACCTGTCTGCGCTCACGAACGCGCTCAACCGGCACGCGGTCGACTTCACCTCGCCCACCCACGTCCCCCTCGTGGTGGATCGGGCCGCCATGACCGTCATCGACCAGGGCCTCGCGGACGCCGATCCCACCGTGGTGGTCTTCTCCCTCTCGCTGCTCGAGCAGCTACCCGTCGACGAGGCTCTGCCACGCGTGCTCGGCCTTCTCGACCACGGCACGCCCGAGGTTCGGGCGGAGGCGGCCCAGGTGCTCGCAGGGCTGGACCTGGAGGAGGAGGATCGCCCGCTCGACGCGCTCCACGCACGGCTGCGCGCAGAGCCGTCCGCCTTCGTGCGGGCCTCCGTAGCTGGCCACGTTCGGCGCGTGGGGGCAAGCCGAGCCGACCCTGGTCGGGCCGTTCCTGGAGGATGAGGACGACGCGCGTGCGCGAGGCCGCCGCCGTCGCGCTCGGTCGGTCCGGGTGGCCCGACGTCGGCGCTCACCTGCGTGCGCTCCTGGCCCCGGGGCGGCCCGCGCAGGACCGCGTGGTGGGTGCGCGGGCGGCCGGGGCCCTCCGGCGCCTGGAGCTTCTCCCCGACCTGGCGGAAGCCGTGCACGACGACGCCGTGCGCCCCGCCGCGCTACGCGCGCTCTCCACCCTGGGTGCGCCCGCGGTACCCGCCCTGCGCGGACTCCTGCTGCGCAGGGAGCTCCCGCTCCCGATGCGGCGCGGGATCGTCACGGCGCTCGCGGGGGTGCCGCACCAGGACGCGCGCGACGCCCTCGTGGAGCTGATCGACGAGCCCGCGCTCGGGCCCGCCGCGCTCACGTCGCTGCAGCGACTGCGCCGGGATGCCCGCATCGATCCGGTGGTCCCGGCACGGCTCCGCGCCGCCCTGGCGCGCGAAGTGCGAACCGGGCTTCGCTACGCGCTGGTCTCGGCCCAGCTCGACGGCGACGTCCGCCACGGATTCCTGGCCGCCGAGCTGCACGGCCTCGCGTGGCGATCGCTGTCCCGCGTGCTGCGCATCCTCGTGCTGTCCCACGACCCCGAGGTCGTGGACGCCGTGCGCTCCGGCCTCTCCGCGGACGACGCGGGCGCGCGCAGCAACGCGCTGGAGCTGCTGGAGGGCATCCTCTCCGCGGAGCACGGCCGCGTGGTGATGCCCTTCGCCGAAGCGGCGGCCGAGCGCTTCGCCCTGGAGCGTGTCGCGCCGCTCGTGCCCGACGCCGCCCGCACGGACGCCCGACCGCTGGAGCGGCTGCTCGACGACGACGACTGGTGGGCGAAGGCCCTCGCCCTGCACGGACTCGGCCGCGACGCCGAGATCGGCCTTCCCGGCCGCAACCCCGACCGCCACCCGGAGAAACCCCGCATGATCCCCCTCATCGAGTGCGTCATGATCCTGAAGGGCTCCCAGCTCTTCCGCCATTTCCCCGGGAGCGACCTCGCGGGCATCGCCTCGCTGGCGGAGGTCGTCCACCTCGAGACCGACGAGGTCGTCTTCGAGCAGGGGGAGGTGGGGGACGCCTTCTACATGGTGGTGCGCGGCGGCATCCGCATCATGCGCGCGAGCCACGAGCTGGCGCTGCTCGGCCCACGCGAGGGATTCGGAGAGATGGCGATCCTCGACCAGGAGACCCGCTCCGCCACCGCGACGGCGGCCGAGCCCACCACGCTGCTGCAAGATCGACCGCGACTCCTTCGATCGCCTCATCGAGCAGAACCCGTCGGTGGCGCGGGGGATCTACCGGATGCTCACCCAGCGGCTGCGAAACACGCTCGCGCAGGTCGCGGCCGGCTGAGCAGCCCGGGTCAGATACGCACGCGCCGCAGGCGCAGGCTGTTGCCCACCACGCGTCACCGAGCTGAACGCCATCGCGAGGGCCGCCAGGATCGGGTGGAGCTGGCGGAGCATCATCGGCAGCGACGGTCAGCGGGTAGAGCGCTCCCGCCGCGACCGGGATGAGCACGACGTTGTAGAAGAACGCCCAGAAGAGGTTCTGCTTGATCGTGCGCATGGTCGCGCCGGCTGAGCGCCAGCGCCTGGGGCACGGAGCGCAGGTCGCCGCGCATGAGCGTGACGTCGGCGGCCTCCATGGCCACGTCGGTGCCCGTGCCGATCGCGATGCCCACGTCGGCCTGCACGAGCGCCGGGCGCGTCGTTGATGCCGTCACCCACCATCGCCACCAGCGAGCCGTCCTCCGGCGAGCTCCCGGACCACGTCCGCCTTCTGGTCGGGGAGCACCTCGGCGCGCACCTCGGCGATGCCCACCTCCCGTGCGATCGCCTCGGCCGTGGTGCGGTTGTCGCCCGTGAGCATGACCACGCGCAGGCCCTGGCGACGCAGCTGGGCCACCGCCTCCTTCGAGCCCTCCTTCACGGCGTCCGCGACGGCGAACAGCCCGACGGCCTCGCCGTCCACCGCCACCCACAGGGGCGTGCGGGCCGCGGCCTCGATGCGTGCGGCGTCCCCCTCGAGCGCGTCGGTCGCGATGCCCTTCTCCTCGAGCAGCCGGCGCGTGCCGATCACCACGTCGCGATCCTCCACGGAGGCGACGACGCCCCGCCCGGCACGGCGCTGAAGGCATCGGGCGACGCGAGCGCGATGCCCCGCGCTTCCGCCTCGCGCACCACGGCCGCCGCCAGCGGGTGCTCGCTGCGGCGCTCGGCGGACGCGGCCAGCCGCAGGAGCCAGCGCTCCGCGTCGTCGCCGCCGCCGTCCACGGACACCGCCACGGGGAGGCGGCCCACGACCTCCCGCACCGCGGGCTCGCCGCGGGTGA
The DNA here is from genome assembly GCA_963823035.1 of uncultured Gemmatimonadales bacterium. Classification (GTDB taxonomy): domain Bacteria; phylum Gemmatimonadota; class Gemmatimonadetes; order Longimicrobiales; family Gaopeijiaceae; genus SZUA-318. The sequence goes on along the minus strand of CAWGKG010000004.1, from coordinate 230,704 downwards.
CGGTGCCCGTCTTGTCGAGGACGACGACGTCGAGCCGATGCGCGCGCTCGAGCGCCGCCGAGCTGCGGAAGAGGATGCCCAGCTTCGCGCCCTTCCCCGTGCCCACCATGATCGCGGTGGGCGTGGCCAGGCCGAGCGCGCACGGGCAGGCGATGACCAGCACCGCCACCAGGCGGATGAGGGCCGGCGTGAAGCCCGCGCCCACGGCCAGCCACCAGATCAGGAAGGTCGCCACCGCGAGCGCGATGACCGCCGGGACGAAGACGGCGGCGACCCGGTCGGCCAGGCGCTGGATCGGCGCCTTGCTTCCCTGCGCCTCCTGGACCAGCCGGATGATCTGGGCCAGCGCGGTGTCGGCGCCCACCCGGGTGGCGCGGAAGCGGAGCGCGCCCTCCTTGTTGATCGTGGCGCCCACCACCTCGTCGCCCGGGCCCTTCTCCACCGGCATGCTCTCGCCGGTGAGCATGCTCTCGTCGACCGCGGAGCGGCCCTCGCACGACCACGCCGTCCACGGGGATGCGCTCGCCCGGGCCGCACGAGGACCACGTCGTCGACCACCACCTGCTCGATGGGCACGTCGACCTCGGCCCCGTCGCGCACCACCCGCGCGGTGTCCGGGCCGCAGCCCCATGAGCTCCTTGATCGCCGCGGACGTCTCGCCCTTGGCCCGCACCTCGAGGAGCTTGCCCAGCTTGATGAGCGTGATGATGAGCGCGGACGTCTCGAAGTAGACGTGCTCGCCCAGCGGCGGTGGTGCCCAGCGTGAGCGCCACCGCCACCACGATCGAGTAGACGTACGCCACCGACGAGCCCATGGCGACCAGCACGTCCATGTTCGCCGAGCCGTTCCGCAGCGACTTCCACCCGCCCACGTAGTAGTCCCAGCCCACGTAGAACTGCACGGGGGTGGCCAGGGCGAACATGAGCCAGTTCACCCAGGGCGCGTGGGCCCACGCGCCGAGCAGCCCGAAGTCGCGGGCCATGCTCAGCAGGAAGAGCGGCAGGGCGAACGCCACGCCCGTCCAGAACTTCCGGGTCTGGTCGGCGATCTCGGCGCGGCGCGCCGCCGCCTCGGCGTCCTCCATCTCCCCGGGCGCGGCGTCCACCACGCCGTAGCCCGCGGCCTCGATCGCCCGCGGCGACCTCCTTCCAGCCGACGGCGCCCGCCACCACCTCCACCACCGCCTTCTCGGTGGCGAAGTTCACCGCCGCCGACACCACGCCCGGCACGCGCGACTGCAGCGTCCGCTCGATGGTGGCGGCGCAGTTCGCGCACGTCATCCCCGTGATCGGGATCTCCATGCGCTGCGTGGCCACGCCGTAGCCCGCGCCCGAGATCCGCTCCACCAGCTGGTCCTCCCGCACCTCGGTGGGATCGAAGCGCACGGTGGCGCGCTCCGAGGCGTAGTTCACCGACGCGTCGAGCACGCCCTCGGTCTTCTTCAGCGTGCGCTCGACGGTGGCGGCGCAGTTCGCGCACGTCATCCCCGTGACGGGGATCGTCAGCTCGCGCTCGACGGCCATGGCCAGCCTCCCGTCCCTCGATTCCCGCCGCCGCTCAGCCGCCGGCGGGTAGTTGATCTCCTTCATGGTGTCCTCGATCACCACCCAGTCGGTGGCGTCCGGGTCCCAGGAGATCGTCACGCGCTTCGTCTCCTGCTCGGCCTTCACGTCGCTCACGCCGTCCAGCTCGCCCACCTCGCGCTGGATGGTCATCACGCAGTGGCCGCAGCTGATGTTCGGCACCGTCACGGTCTTCGTCGTCATGGGTCGCTTCCTCTTCTCGATGTTCGGTGTCGTCTCGTCGGCGATCTCGCGTCGCCGCTCAGCTCTTCCCCGTGGCCTCGAAGACCTCCAGGAGCTCGCCCAGGACCCGCTCCTTCGCCTGGACGTCGTCGCCCTGGATGGCGTGGGTGACGCAGGAGTGCAGGTGCCGGTCCAGCACCAGGCCGCTCACCTTCTTGAGGGCCCGCTGCACCGCCAGGATCTGGTTCACCACGTCCACGCAGTACGCGCCCTCCTCCACCATCCGCTCGATCCCGCGGACGTGGCCTTCCACGCTCTTCAGGCGCCGCACGATGTCGCTGGTCCGCTCGTCGGCCATCTCGCCTCCTCGCTTGATGCCCCCCCCAGGGGGGAGGGGGTCACGCATCAACGTATCGCACATCCCCCCCAGCGGTTCAAGGGGCAGGACGACGCGGCCGCCGCGTTGCCCCGCGGCCGGCGCTCCGGCGATCTTCCGTCCGTCCATCGGCACCTTGCAGGAGCACGCATGTCGCTGAAGTCCTCCATCCGCACCATCGTCACGCTCGGCAAGGGCGTCGTGCAGGGCATTCCCGAGGCCGACGGCGGACCGGGATCCCGATCGAGCTCTTCGAGGAGTGGTTCCACGCCGCCGGGAGTCGGGCATCCTCCTGCCCGAGTCCATGGCGCTCGCCACCGCGACGCCCGACGGGACTGCCCTCGGTGCGCATGGTGCTGCTCAAGGGCGTCGACGAGCGCGGCTTCGTCTTCTACACGAACTACGGGAGCCGCAAGGCGGCGCGAGCTGGAGGCCAACCCGCAGGCCGCGCTCTGCTTCCACTGGGGGGTCCTCGAGCGCCAGGTGCGCGTCGAGGGCACGGTCGAGCGGGTCTCGCGAGGAGGAGAGCGACGCGCTACTTCGCCACCCGCGGCCGCGGCAGCCGCGTCGGCGCGTGGGCGTCCAGGCAGAGCGAGCCCCTGCCGTCGCGCGAGGAGCTCGAGGCGCGGGTGAGGGCAGTTCGAGGAGAAGTACCCGGGCGACGACGTGCCCCTCCCCCCGTTCTGGGGCGGCTACCTCCTGCGGCCCGACCCGCATCGAGTTCTGGCAGGGCAAGGCCGACCGCCTCCACGAGCGTCTGCTCTTCCGCCGCGAGGGCGACGCCTGGGAGACGCAGCGGCTGTACCCCTGAGCCCCCGTCGGCCCGCTCAGCGGACGGGCGCCCTCGGGATCTTCTCGTCCCGCATGGCCGCGTGCACGACGAACGTCGCCGGCACGAGCGCCCCCTCCCTTGTGGTCCGACGCCGGGTAAGCTCCCTTGCGTCGATCACCGAGCCCGACGGGAGGAGGAGCCGTGACGCCGACGCCGTACTTCACCACCAGGACCTTCCAGTTCCTCAAGGAGCTCGCGGCGAACAACCGCCGCGACTGGTTCGCCGAGAACAAGGCCCGCTACGAGGACCAGGTGAAGGTGCCGGCGCTCCGCTTCATCCAGGACTTCCAGGACGGCCTCGGCCGCATCAGCCCGCACTTCAGCGCCGGCCCGCGCGCGCTCTTCCGCATCCATCGCGACACGCGCTTCGCGAAGGACAAGAGCCCCTACAAGACCCACACGGGCATCCACTTCCGACACGATCGCGCCGGCGACGTGCACGCGCCGGGCTACTACGTGCACATCGAGCCCGGCGCCTGCTTCGTGGGGCTGGGGATCTGGCACCCGGACGGGCCGACCACGCGCCGCATCCGCGAGGCCATCGTCGAGGACCCGGCCGCGTGGAAGAAGGCGTCCCGGGGAAAGAAGTTCACCGACAGCTTCGAGCTGTCGGGCGATCGGCTGAGCCGTGCGCCGCGGGGCTTCGACCCGGAGCACCCGATGGCCGAGGACCTCAAGTGGAAGGACTTCATCGGCGGCTGCAGCGTCACCCAGTCGTTCGTGACGAGCCCCGACCTCCCGGGCGCGCTGGCGAAGCTGCTCGCGGCCGGGTCACCCTTCATGGCCTTCCTGTGCAAGGCGGTCGAGGTGCCCTTCTGAGGGCCCTGGAGCGAGCGGGGTTCGCGGCATGAGCCTCGGGATGCAGGCCCTCCTGGCGCTCCTTCCGATCGCGCTCGGCGGCTCCCTCCTCGTCGGATTCCGCGTCCCGGCCAAGCGGGCCATGCCGGCGGCCTACCTCGCCGCCGTGGTCGTGGCGCTGCAGGCGTGGCGCATGGCGCCCACCCGCGTGGCCGCGGCCTCCGTGCAGGGCCTGTTCCTGACGTTCGACCTCCTCTTCATCATCTTCGGTGCGCTCCTCCTCCTGCACACGCTCGAACGCTCGGGCGGCGTGGCCGCCATCCGCCGGAGCTTCCACGGCATCAGCGACGACCGGCGCGTGCAGGTGGTCATCGTCTGCTGGCTCTTCGGAGCCTTCATCGAGGGCTCCGCCGGGTTCGGCACGCCGGCCGCGGTCGCCGCCCCCCTCATGGTGGCACTGGGCTTTCCGGCAGCCTGCGCCGTGATGCTCGGAATGATGGTCCAGAGCACGCCCGTGACCTTCGGCGCTGTGGGCACGCCGATCCTCGTGGGCGTGCAGGGCGGGCTGGGTGGCGAGGCCTTCTCGGCCCAGCTCGCGGCGGCCGGCATCACGATGACGGACTACCTGCACCTCGTCACCGCGCGGGCGGTGCTCCTGCACGCCGCCGCGGGCGTGCTCATCCCCACCTTCATGGTGGTGATGATGACGCGCTTCTTCGGCGCCAACCGGTCGTGGACGGAGGGGCTGCGCGCCTTCCCCTTCACGCTCTTCGGCGGGATCGCCTTCACGGTGCCGTACGTGCTGTTCGGCATCTTCCTGGGGCCGGAGTTCCCCTCGCTCCTCGGCGCACCGGTCGGCCTCGCCATCGTGGTCGCGGCCGCGCGGCGCGGCATCCTCCTCCCGAAGGACAGCTGGGACTTCCCGCCGCGCGACGCCTGGGGGGAGGACTGGGTGAGCGGTCTGGAGGAGGAGATGGCCGAGGTGTCGGAGGGGAGCGGGCGCATCTCCACCGCGATGGCATGGGCGCCCTATGCGCTCGTCGGGCTCCTGCTCGTGCTGACGCGCCTCCCGTCCCTCCCCATCGGCGCGTGGTTGCGCGCCCCGGCGCTGACGTGGGCCGACATCTTCGGCACGGGGATCTCGGCGTCGACCACGCCGCTCTACCTCCCGGGCTTCATCCTCATCGTGGTGGTCGCGGTGACGGCCTTCCTGCACCGCATGCCCGCGCGCGAGGTGGCAGCCGCCGTGCGCTCCTCGGCGGGCGTGCTCGTGGGCGCGGGGATCGTCCTCGTCTTCACGGTGCCGATGGTGCGCGTCTACATCAACTCGGACGTGAACGGCGCCGGGATGCTCTCGATGCCGATCGCCATGGCCGAGTGGGTAGCCGGCAACGTGGGGCGGGTATGGCCGCTCTTCGCCGGCGCCACGGGGGCGCTGGGTGCCTTCATCGCCGGGTCCAACACGGTCAGCAACCTGATGTTCTCGGCCTTCCAGTACGGCGTGGCCGAGCGCCTGGCCATGTCGACCGTGATGATCGTGGCTCTCCAGGCGGTGGGCGCGGCGGCGGGCAACATGATCGCGATCCACAACGTGGTGGCCGCCTCCGCCACGGTCGGCCTGCTCGGGCGCGAAGGCGCCACGCTGCGCAAGACGATCCTGCCGACGCTCTACTACCTCGCGGTCATCGGCGTGCTGGGGATGCTGGCCGTGCACGCCTTCGGTGTCACCGACCCGCTCCTGACGGGCCTCCCGGCACCCGTTCCGTGAGATAGGCGGCGACCCGCTCCGCGCCCCCCTCGCCAGCCGCCGGGGGGTGCCGAGGTCGCGAGCAGCCCGGGAACGCGCGCCAGCCAGTCTCCGGATTCGAACTCCGCGGCATCCATCGAGAATCCGGCGAGACGGTCACGAAACCCATGCACCCAGGGGCCCGCCTTCCCGGAAGTCCGGGCGCGTCACCCAGGCGAACGGGCGCCCCTCGCGCCAGACCTCGGCGACGGTCCCGTAGCTCGGCTTGCCCACCACCGCGTCCACGGCCCGCACGATGTCCGGCATGAAGATCGGCGTGTCGTTGTCGTAGAGGTGCACGTTGCCGTCGCGGCCCGTGGCGGCGGCGCCCGTGACGAGGAAGGTCACGCCCGGCACGCCCCGCATCCTGTCGAGGAAGCCGAGCTCGTGCGGCACCCCGCCCAACGTCACCAGCACCGCAGGCTCGAGCTCGTCCAGCCCGAGCGCGGCGCGGCTCTCCTCGCGGGATCGTCTCGGCGCACGGCTGATCGGGGGCACGACGAGGTCGGCCCGCGGGTCCGGGGCGCACACCGGCTCGGCCTGGACGTGGAAGGTGGCGCGCGCGTACCACGCCGCCAGCCGCTCGGAGAGCGCCGCGAGCGCGGGCGCCTCCTCCAGGTGGGGCTCGTAGAGCCACGGCCAGGTGAAGTTCTCGATCAGGACCGAGGGCACCCCCGCGCGCTCGGCGACGGCGATCCCCAGCGCCGCCACGTCGCACAGCACGGCGCGGCAGCCCGCCCTCCGCACCTCGAGGGCCAGCCCGTCGACGAGGGCGTCGTCGAAAGGGAGGAACGCCCGAAGCGCCGCAACGGTCGCCGGGAGGTCCTGCGCCAGCGCGGAGCGCTGCACGAAACCCACGTCGGTGCGCAGCTCGTGGACGCCTGTAGCGACCCCGCACGGATTCGTCGAAGAACCACCTCGGCGTCGCCGCGTACAGCTCGAAACGCGCGTCGGCCACGCGCGCCAGCTCCGCCATGACGGCGGCGGCCCTGGCGGCGTGGCCGAATCCGTGCGGGGTGACGAAGACCGCGACGACGGGCCCGTCAATCCGCGGCGCCCCTCCCCGCGGCATCCACCCCCGCCTTCGCGAGGATCGGCGCGAGCGCGTCGCTCAGGTCGGGGTGGCCGAGCACCTTCAACTCGTAGCGCACCCGCGTGGACGGCACCGGGATCGTCGACGAGCCTCTGCAGGTCGATCGGCGTTCCGACCGCCACCGCCTCGACGCCGCCCTCCGCCGCGCGGCGCAGGGTCGCCTCGAGGTCGGCGACCTGCTTCTCCCCGTAGCCCATCGCCGGGAGGAGGGCGCCCAGGTCCGGGTACTTCCGGAACGTCTCCTCGAGCTCACCGACCAGGAAGGGGCGCGGATCGACGATCTCGGCCGCGCCGGCGTCGCGCGCGCCGAGCACGCCCGCGCCGTACTTCATGCCGCCGTGCGTGAGGGTGGGGCCGTCCTCGACGACGAGGACCCTCTTGCCGGTGAGGACCGAGGGATCGTCCACCGTGAGCGGCGACGCGGCCTTGAGGATCATGGCGCGCGGGTTCACGCTGCGGACGTTCGCGATCACCCGTTCGACGTTCTCGGGCTCGGCGGTCTGCACCTTGTTGACGATGACGACGTCGGCGAGCCTGACGTTCGTCTCCCCCGGGTAGTAGGACAGCTCGTGGCCCGGGCGGTGCGGGTCGACGAGCGTGATGTAGACGTCGGCCTCGAAGAAGGAGGTGTCGTTGTTGCCCCCGTCCCAGAGCACCACGTCCGCTTCCTCCTCCACGGCCCTCAGGATCGCCCCGTAGTCGACGCCGGCGAAGACCGGGGAGCCATTCGCGATGTGCGGCTCGTACTCCTCGCGCTCCTCGATCGTCGCCTCGTAGCGGACGAGATCCTCCTCGCCGGCGAAGCGCTGCACGCGCTGCTTCACCAGGTCGCCGTAGGGCATGGGGTGGCGGACCACGCCGACGCGCAGCCCCGCTCCGCGCAGGAGGTTCGCGACGGCTCGGCTCGTCTGGCTCTTCCCGACGCCCGTACGCGACGCGCACACGGCCACGACGGGACGCGTGGACGGCAGCATGGTGCGCGCGGCGCCACCGAGCTCGAAGTCGGCACCCGCCGCGTTCACGCGGCTCGCCAGGTGCATCACGTAGTCGTAGGAGACGTCGGAGTACGCCATGACGCATCGCGTCACGCCCTCCGACGCGATGATCTCGTCCAGCTCCTCCTCCCGACGGATGGGGATGCCCTCCGGGTAGGCGGCGCCGGCAAGCTCGGGGGGATAGCGGCGCCCGTCGATGTGGGGGATCTGCTGGGCGGTGAAGGCCACCACGCGGGCGGTGGGATGGTTGCGGTAGACGGTATTGAAGACGTGGAAGTCGCGACCCGCGGCTCCCAGGATCAGGACGCGCTCGTTCATGGCTCTCGAGTCGTTTCGGGGAGGGCCTGGCTTCTTCAAAACTATGCACAACCGGCCTGGCGCCGAAGAAGGTCGTGTCGCCCAGGCCTCCGAACCAGGCGATGTGACCCGTCGATCTCGCGGGCGGGCCCGGCAGCCTCCTAGCCCAGCCCCCGCACGACGGCGTCCGCCGCCCGCTCGATGCAGCGCCGGCCGATCTCCGCCGTGGCCCCGTGCGCGTCGCCGAGGACGCCGTTGTCGGTCACGGCGCGGAGCCCCTCCTCGAAGATGCGCCGGAAGACCGCCGGATCCGTGCCTCCGGTGTAGCCGGCGCTCAGGCGGTCCTCCCGGACGAGATCGGGACGGATCACCATCATCTCGGACGTCTCCGCCACGTCCGCATGGCCTCCCACGCGAACCGCCAGGTCCTCCGACACCTCCGCGACGGCCGCCACCCAGACGTCCATGAACCCGATGAGGTCGGTGTACGCCAGCACCTCGCACTCCGGAGCCACGGCGCTGCGCAGGTCGGCGAGCATGTCGCTCAGCGGGCCGAAGTTGCCCCCGTGGGACGGGACCAGGCAGATCCGGCGGAAACCGTGACGGGCCAGGCTGACGCAATAGTCCATGCAGATCGCCTCCAGCGTGGAACGCCGGAGGGAGATCGTTCCCGGGAACGTCATGTGGTGCTCGGAGCAGCCCACGCGGATCGTGGGGGCAACCAGCGCGTCGTCGCCCAGGCGCGTCGCAACCTCGAGCGCGAGGCGGTCGCCCCGCGCGGCGTCCACCAGGAGCGGGAGGTGGGGTCCGTGCTGCTCGATGGCGGCCAGCGCCACCACCACCGTGGTTCGCCCCGCCGGCGAGTGCCCGTTCGACCTCCGGCCAGGACATCTCCTCCAGGAGCCGGGTGGGCTCCGCGGCGCGCGCCTCCATCTACTGGCCCTCCTCCATCACGTCGTGGACGTCCAGACGTCGCGCAGTGGGCGACGTCGCCTCCGAGCCGGCTCCGCGACCGTCCGCGCCCCCGGTCGCCGGGGCGGGATCCGCCGGGCGGCGCTGGTGCCAGTCCGTCACGGCCTGGTAGGCGGCCACCAGCGACAGCAGCCGCTCCTCGCCCCAGGGGAGCCCCCCGAACATCCCGGCCACGGGGAGGTCGAAGCCGCGCGAGCGCTCCATTCCGATCGGAAAGGCGATGAGCGGGAGACCGATGATGTCGAAGGGGATGGGCGAAGTCTGAACCACCACGTCGCACTGCGCGAAGAGCCCGTCGAGCACGCGCTCGAGGAGCACCAGCTTGGCCCTCTGGCCGCGCAGGTACTCCGGCCCCCCGAGGAGGAGGCCGTTGACCCAGGGCGAGAGGGACACGCCGAAGAGACGCACGTCCTTCTTCATGTACGTCAGGAACGGCTCGGTGCGCTCCGGCAGGCGGACGTTGTTGAAGTCGCCGCCCGTGAGCAGCTCCCACTCCTCCGGTAGCTCCGACCTCGACGACGCGGGCACCGAGGGACTCGAAGGTCGAGAGCATCGCGCGGCGCGCCTCCTCCTCCGCGCTCCGGCGCTCGCGCGCCTCGCGCACGCGTCGTTCGCGCTCCTCCGCCGTCTCTTCCCGGCGGCGGAACCCCCCGAAGCCACCCGGGTCGTCGTCGTCCGGCGCGTCCAGGTAGCCGGGGAGCACCCCGATCGTGGACGGCCAGCGCAGTGTCACCCCGTCCCGCTGCCGGACGGGCTCGGCCGCCTGCACGAGGTCCGGGACGGGGGGGTGACCGAGGGTGCGTGGGTCGCGTGGGTCCGGCCCCGCCATGGTCTGCAGCATGACCGCCGCGTCGGCGGCGTCGCGCGCCAGGGGACCGGGATGATCGCGCGTATACGTCAGCGGGATGATCCCGTGGAGCGAGACCCTCCCCATGGTGGGCTTCAGGCCGGTGAGCCCCTGCCGGCTCGACGGGTTCGTGATGGACCCGCCGGTCTGCGTTCCGGTGCTGGAGGCCGCCATGCGCGCCGCGACGGACGTTGCCGACCCGCTCGACGAGCCGCCGGGATCCACCGAGGGGTCGGCCGGCGCCCATGCGTTCACGGTGGTCGGCTCGCCGTCCGGCGTCGTCGCCCGGCTCGTCGCCAGGGGCCCCATCTGCGTCTTTCCGAGGAGGATCGCGCCCGCCGCCTTCAGGCGTGCCCAGGCGGTTCCGTCGAAGTCGGGGACGAAGTCCGCGAAGATGTGCGAGTTCGCCGTCGTGCGCACGCCGGCCGTGTAGTAGTTGTCCTTGATCGCGAGCGGGATGCCGTGCAGCGGGCCCGACCACGGTGCGTCCGTCAGCCGTCGGGCCTCCTCGGCCGCGGCGTCCTCCGGCACGGTGTTGAACGCCTTGAGCACGGCGTCGTACGCGCGGATGCGCCGGTGATACGCCCCGAGCAGCTCCGTCGGGCTCAGCGAGCGGGCGCGGATGAGGGAAGCCAGCTGCACCAACGTCATCTCGAACGGCTCGGTGGCCGGGACGGTATCGGGCTCGGGGAGCCGCAGCGAGCGCAGGTACGGCGTGGTCGCGACGACGGCGGCCGACGTGGGGGCGGGCGTGAGCGCCACGCCGGCGGCGGCCGCCGTGAGGCGCGCCATGTGCTCGAGGAAGAGCCTGCGATCGATCCGGCGATCCTGCGGCGGGACCTCAGCCATGGCCGCCCTCCTCGCGCAGGAGGGGCGCGAGCGCCGCGGGGTACATCGACGGCGCCACCCGCTGCACGTCGGGCTCCCAGGCCAGGATCGCGGGCGGCGTGCTTCGCAGGAAGCGCCGCGCTCCCGCGAGGATTCCCCGACGATCCGCAGGCGCGTCGGGATCGTTCTCCGGCAGCACGGAGAGGTCCACCCCCACGGCCGCGAGGCGCGTGAGGATGTAGGCGTCGAGCTCCTCGTCGGTGAGCTGCTGGAGGAGGGAGGCGTGCATGGCGGTCTCCGGATGGGCAGGGTCCCGGTTTCGGACAGGTCGGCGGCAACCCCGCACCATGGCGGACGCCGAGCCGGGGCAAACTAGTGTGGTGTGCCGAGAGTTCGCGATGCGTGGTGGGCGGCGGCGTCGGCCATGGCTTCCCGGGTTCCGCCTGGCCAGCGTGGTGGCGACGGCGTCCCCCCGGCGACCGCGAGGCGGTCGCCCGAATCGCCCGGTGGCCCGCGCCAGAGGCGCTGTCTTTGCGGGAGCGGGCGCGCCCCGCCTAGCTTGTGCGCCCCGCCCACCCCCGCCCGGAGTCAGCCATGCGCGGTCTGATGATGGAGACACCCCTGCTCGTCTCCTCGCTCATCGAGCACGCCGACGCGGTGTTCCGTCGCACGGAGATCGTCACCCGGACGGTGGAGGGGCCCATCCACCGCTACGGTTGGCAGGACGCGCATCGGCGCGCCCGGCAGCTCGCCCAGGCCCTCGCGGCTCTGGGGATCGCAGAGGGTGACGTGGTGGGCACGATCGCCTGGAACACGCACCGACACCTCGAGCTCTACTACGGCGTGTCGGGGATGGGCGCCGTCATCCACACGGTGAATCCGCGCCTCCACCCGACGCAGGGTGTCTACGTCCTGAACCACGCGAAGGACCGCGCCCTCTTCGTCGACCTGACGTTCCTTCCTCTCGTCGAGGCGGTTTGGGAGAAGCTCCAGACCGTGCGCCACCTGGTCGTGATGACGGACCGCGAGCACATGCCCGAGACCACGGTGCCGAACGCGCTCTGCTACGAGGATCTTCTCGAGGCGCAGGACGGCGCATACACCTGGCCGACGTTCGACGAGAACACGGCCTCCGGCATCTGCTACACGTCCGGGACCACGGGCAACCCGAAGGGCGTGGTGTACTCGCACCGCTCGTCCGTGCTGCACGCCTATGGCGCCGCCATGCCGGGGATGCTCTCGATCGGCCCGGAGGAGGCCCTGCTTCCCGTCGTGCCGATGTTCCACGTCAACGCGTGGGGTGTCCCGTACGGGGCCGCGATGTGCGGCTACAAGCTGGTCATGCCGGGCCCGCGCCTGGACGGAGCCGGCCTCACGGAGCTCATGAACGCGGAGGGCGTGACCACCTACTGCGGCGTTCCCACGGTCCATCTCGGTCTGCTCGCGCATTGGGACGAGACCGGCGCGAGCGTCCCGACGCTGCGCACGGCCACCACCGGGGGCGCAGCCCCCGGCCGCTCCATGGTCGAGCGCTTCCTCACCCGCGGCATCGATGTGCTGCACGGTTGGGGGATGACCGAGACGAGCCCGATCGGGACCATGAGCGCGCTGTCACCCTTCGAGGCGGACTTCACCGAGGACGAGAAGGTCGAGCACATCGTCCGCCAGGGCCGACAGGTCCCGGGCGTGGAGCTGCGGATCGTGGACGCCGACGGCACGCCCCTACCCCGGGACGGGAAGGCCTTCGGCGAGCTCGAGATCCGTGGCCCGTGGGTGTGTTCGGCCTACTATGGAGACGAGCCGGGGAGCGCGCTCACGGAGGACGGTTGGTTCCCCACCGGGGACATCTCCGTGATCCACCCCGACGGGACGATGCAGATCACGGACCGGAAGAAGGACCTCATCAAGTCCGGAGGCGAGTGGATCAGCTCCATCGACCTCGAGGACGCGGCCGGGCGTCACCCGGAGGTCGCGATGGCCGCCGTGATCGGAGTCCCGCACGAGAAGTGGGGCGAACGCCCTCTGCTCTTCGTCCAGGCGGCAGCCGGCGCGTCGCCCACCCGGGAGTCGATCCTCGACGTTTCTCGAGACGCGGGTGGCGAAGCTGTGGCTCCCTGACGACATCGTCTTCCTGGACGCCCTCCCCCTCGGTGCCACCGGCAAGGTCCAGAAGGCGCGGCTGCGCGAGGAGTTCGGAGGGACGCGACCGAACGCGCCGGCCTGAAACGAAGGAGGCCCGGAGCGTTTCACACGCTTCCGGGCCTCCCGAAACTGCCGGGTGGCATGGCCTCCTCCAGGAGGGGCGCCGATGGTCTACCTACGGGGTCCGCACGATTCCGGCACAGCGTGCGGTCCGCACTGTCCGTCTCATGCCACGCGACGTATCGCGTGCCCTCCGCCGGAGGGCCTCGGGACCTTCCATCTGTCCCCGCTGGCGGCGTCTTGCGCGGCCCACGGGGCGGACAGCCATATCTACTATGTCCAACTCGGTCGCCGTACGCAAGCGTGTCTGATCGACATGGAGCAGCTGTCGCCACGGGAGGACGCCGGAGGTGCCGGCCACAACTCGCTGCGTATACGCAAGTACCTGCAACACAATGCGTTGGGCAGACTCGTCGGGCGGTGGCACGGAGCGATGCTTCCGTTCCCATGTCACCGGATCGTCGCGAGGGCGGACGGACGCGAACCTACGAGGAGGCGCGAATGAAGGTCGGAGCGCGGTGGTGCGGACGGATGTTGGCGTCTACGATGCTGGTTCTCACCGTGGCCGGGTGCTACGAGCACACCATCACGGTGGGGGCGGGAGCGCCCCACGCGCCCGTCGTCCTCGACCAGTGGGAGCACTTCTGGATCGCGGGGCTGATCGGCCACGTGGATGTGGATGTCGAGCGCATGTGCCCCTCGGGCAACGCGACGGTGATCGCGAAGCAGACGTTTCTCAACGGGCTGGTCTCTGCGCTCACCAGCGGGATCTACACGCCGACCACATTGCGTGTACGTTGCGAGAATGGACGTCGTGCCGACGTGGACCTGAACGCCGCCGACGTGGAGGCTCTGGTGACGGATGCCTCCTTCGCGGGTTGGGTGCGCGCCGTGGCGCCCGACCGCATGGACGAGGTCGTGGCCGCTCAGGAGTCGCTCGCGGAGCGCTGACGCCCAACGGAGAGCGTGGCGGCCCGATCGGGCCGCCACCCCTCCCCGCGTCGTCTCGCCTGCTCATCCCGGTGCGGACGCCAGCCCGGGGTCGAGGGCCGGCAGCCCACCGACCCATGTTCCTTCTCCTCCGAGCGCGGCCACCCGGAACGTGCGCCCGCGCTCGCGCGCGAAGCGCACCGCCTTCCCCTGGACGAGCGCCCCTCCGACCTCCAGCACGACCTCCCATGACGCCCGGCGGAACACCGGCGCCGACGGATCCACATTCGGGTCGGCGGCGTGGACGCCGTCCACGTCCTTGAGCAACCGGCACTCCACCGCGTCGAGGCGGTCCGCCAGGAAGAGCGCGGTCAGGTCGGACCCTCCCCTCCCCAGGAGGGAGAGCTCGCCGTCGGGGTCCACGCCGACGAAGCCAGGCACCACCAGCGCCGGGTACCGCTCCAGCGCGCCCCGCAGGCTCGCGACGTCGACGTCGACCGGGTCGGCATCCAGCGGCGGGCCCTGCGTCCGCAGCGCCAGCCCGGCGGCGTCGAGGGCGCACGCCTCGACGCCGCGCGCGGAAAGCGCGATCGCGAGGAGGGCGACGGAGGCCGCCTCCCCGGTCGCGAGCAGGCGGCTGACGAGCCGCTCCGGCGGCCTTGGCGCCAGCGGTGCGGCGGCACCGAGGAGCGCATCCGTCGTTCCGGGTGGCGCCGACACCACCGCCACGACGCGCCGCCCCACCTCCACCTCGCGCGCCACCTCGGCGGCCGCCGCCACGTAGCCCCCCGCACCCTCGAGGACGGACGAGCCGAACTTGAGGACGACCACCGGGCCGGGGTTTGTCCGCGCGGAGCTCAGACGGCGGCCCACGAGGCCTCCTCCGCCCGGTCGAGGGCGCGCGTCAGGTCCTCGCTCAGGTCCTCCACGTCTTCGATGCCGATCGAAAGGCGCAGCAGCCCCTCGTGCACGCCTGCCGCGAGCCGCGCGTCCTCGTCCATCGAGGCGTGCGTCATCGTGGACGGATGCGCCACCAGGCTCTCCACCCCGCCGAGCGACTCCGCCAGCGTGAAGCACTCCAGCCCATGGAGGAACGCGTCCACGGCCACCCTCCCTCCCTCGAGATCGAGGCTGACCAGGCTACCCCACCCGTCCTGCTGCGCGGCCGCCACCCGGTGACCCGGATGGTCGGGAAGGCTCGGATGATGCACCCGCGCCACCGCTCCGTGCCGCCGGAGCAGGCCCACCACGGCCAGCGCGTTCTCCTCGTGGATCCGTTGGCGGGCGCGCAGCGTCCGCACGCCGCGCAGGGTGAGCCACGCGTCGAAGGGCGCGCCCGTGACGCCGAGGCAGTTCGCCCACCACGTCAGCTCCTCGAGCGCCGCTTCGTCGCGGGCCACCACGGCCCCTCCGACCACGTCGCTGTGCCCGTTGACGAACTTCGTGGTGGAGTGGACGACGAGATCCGCGCCGTGCTCGAGCGGCCGCTGCAGCGCGGGCGACAGGAAGGTGTTGTCGACCACGCACACCGCGCCCAGGCGACGCGAGAGGTCGCTCCACCGGCGGATGTCGGTGACGCGTAGCAGGGGATTGCTGGGCGTTTCCACCCACACGAGCCGCGCGCCGCTGCGCTCGGCCGCCTCGATGGAGCCGTCGTCGGTCTGATCCAGCCAGAGGACGTGGAAGCCCACGCGGTCGCTCAACGCCTTCAGGAGACGCTGCGTGCCTCCGTAACAGTCGTGGGGCGCGACCACGGTGTCGCCGCGAAGCGACCAGGTGGAGCACCACCGTCACGGCGGCCATGCCGCTCGACGTCACCACCGCGCCCACGCCACCCTCGAGCGAGGCAATCGCGTCGGCGAGCTGCTGCCGGGTCGGGTTGCCGGAGCGGGTGTAGTCGAACCGACCGCACACGCCGGGCGCTTCGAAGGTGAAGTTCGCGGACAGGTGGAGCGGGGGCACCACCGCGCCGTGCTCCGGGTCCGAGGCGATGGCCGCGCGCACGGCCCGCGTCGCCGGCCGGCTCATCGGGCCACCTCCCGTCCCTGCACCACGGAGAGGAATCCGGCCAGCACCTCACCCACCCGCGCGGATTCCTTGAGGAAGGCGTCGTGTCCGAAGTCCGACTCGATCGTGACGTGGCGCGTGACGCCGGGCGCTCGCGCGACCAGCTCGTCGACGAGCCACGGCGGCGTGAGCAGGTCCGTGGTGAAGCTCACGAGGAGCGTCGGCACGGAGAGGGCGGAAGGGTCCACGTCGTGGAGGTCGATCGACTCGGAGAGCGTCGCGTAGCGCTCCGCGTCGAAGCGAGCGGCGAAGCGCTCACCGTGGGCGGCGAGCCATGCCTCGACGGGGGAGGCCTCCGCCGC
The DNA here is from genome assembly GCA_963823035.1 of uncultured Gemmatimonadales bacterium. GTDB lineage: Bacteria > Gemmatimonadota > Gemmatimonadetes > Longimicrobiales > Gaopeijiaceae > SZUA-318. The sequence goes on along the minus strand of CAWGKG010000004.1, from coordinate 214,633 downwards.
GCCCGACGGTCCCACCCGTCGATGCGGAAAGCGGCGGTCGAGCTCGCGCGCGCTCCGGTACGTCGTCAGAGCCAGGGCCCGGGCCAGCGACACCGCTTCGGGTCCGCCGCCGCCGAGCCGCAGGATGCCGCCGCTGGATGGCGCGCAGTCCCGTGGCGAGCGCATGCGCGCGGTGCGCCGCGCCCACCACCGCGAGTCGACGCACGCGCTCGGGCGCCTGGAGCGCGAGGCTGAGGGCGACCATGCCGCCGTAGGAGGCGCCGACCAGGCTCGTGCGAGCCACGCCGAGATGGTCGAGCACGGCGAGGACGGCGCGCGCCTGGTCGGCCGTCGTGACGGGGTCCTCGGGTCGCCGGTGCGATCGGGGGCCGGCCAGCCAGTCCAACCCGATCACGCGCAGGCGGTGCGTGTCGAGCGGGGCACCGGGGCCGACCACGCCCCGCCACCAGCCGGGCTCGGGGCGCGCCGCGGACGCGCCGACGTGCCGGTCGGCAGAGATGCCGCCGAGCACGACGACGGGGGGCGCGCACGGGGGGCCGTGCACCTCCCATGAGAGCTCGACCCGGGTGGGGCCATGGTGGTCGAGAGGGAGGACGCATCGCGTCGAACCGATGCGGGCCCCGGTACCGTCGGCGGAACGCCCGGGAGACGTTCCCGTGCTGCGGTAGGCTTCGACGTGCGGGCGGGCGGCTGCGTGGGTGCGCATGACGGTTCTCCTCGAGAGGTTGCATCGGAAACCCCTGAGGACCGTCGCCCGGGTGCTGCTCGGCGGCCGCGCGGTGCGCAGCGGGCGAACCATCTTCCGGCGAGCCGCGAAGGCTCGCCGCAGGAGTTGGCACCTTGGCGAGCAGCCACGCTCTCCAGGTTGCCCCGGCGTCAAAGGGCCTGTCCCTCAGCCGGTCTCGATGGATTGAACGAGAAGTCTACAGCCGCCCGAACGGGCGGGTCAACGGCCGCGGCGCACGACGGCTCTTGAGCACAGGCCCGCGAAGCGCCACCATTGGGAACCCGACCCTCTCGAACACGAAGCCGACCCGTGAACGACTCCTGCCCCGTCGACCACGCAGCCGCCGAGCGCGTGGCACGAACCCTCCCGAGCCCCCTGCGCCGCACGGTCTACTTCTCCGTGGGAGCCACCAGCGTGGTGCTCGGCGTGATCGGGATCTTCGTCCCGCTCTGGCCGACGACCTGCTTCCTCCTCCTGGCCGGGTGGTGCTTCGCGCGCAGCTCCCAACGTGCGGAGCGCTGGCTGTACGAGAACCGGCTCTTCGGGAAGTACCTGAGCGACTACCGCGACCACCGGCGTCATGTCACGGCGCGTGCGCACCACGTCGGTCGTCACCATGTGGGCCTTCATGGGGCTGTCCGCCCTGCTGCTCTGGGAGCGCCTCTGGGCCGTGGCTCTGCTCGTTCTGATCGGGGTGGCGGTGACGGCGCACCTCTACGCGCTACCCACCCGAGCTCCCGGGACCACCGACTGACGGAGGATCAGCCTCCGCGGCCGTAACGATCGAGCATCGCCTTCTGGAAAGCCTCACTCGCGAAGATCGCGACCTCCACGCGCCGATTCTCCTGTCGGCCCGTCGCCGTCTCGTTGTCGGCCACGGGCTCGGATTCGCCTCGACCCACGGCTTCGATGCGGTCGCCGGACACGCCCTGCCGGAGCAGGTACGTGCGCGCCGAGTTGGCCCGCCGCTCCGAGAGGCTCTGGTTGTAGGCGTCCGATCCGGTCGCGTCCGTGTGGCCCACGACCAGGATGCGCGTGCCCTCGTAGTCCGCGATGCTCTGGGCCAGGTTGGAGAGGTTGTCCTGCGACGCCCGCCGGAGCACGTCCGAGTCGACGTCGAAGAGGATGCCGGAATCGAAGGTGATCTGGATGCCCTCGCCGACCCGTTCCACGGTGGCGTTCGGAAGCTCGGCGTCGAGCTCCTCGGCCTGCTTGTCCATGCGGTTCCCGATGACCGCGCCGGCCGCACCGCCGACCACGGCGCCCAGGATCGCGCCCCTGGCGGTCGAGCCGGCCGCCTTCCCGATGAGGCCGCCGACGGCCGCGCCCGCGGCCGCGCCGCCCGCCGCGCCCTTCTCGGTCCTGTTCATCGAGGCGCAGCCCCCGCCCACAAGGGAGAGACAGAGGATCGCCGCCGTGAAGGCGCGGCTCCGCATGGGCGTCCGGTCCAGCGACATATCATTCTCCTTCGTTCGTTCACAGGCCACGTCGCGATGCCCCGGGATGCAACTTCGATGCCAGGAGGACGGCCAAGCCGCGGCCGCCTACCGAAGGGCCTCGGTGCAGCGCCTCCGCAAGCCCCACGTGGAACGAGGGCAGGGCGGCGATGTCCTCCACGGAAGCGTGCTTCAGGTCCCACAGGCGCCCGAAGCGCCCGGCCACCGCCTCGCGGCGCTTCGGCCCCAGGCCCTTCACCGACGCCCGCTCGAGGACGACGAGCAGCCGCTCGTGCTCCAGCGCGGCGCCGATCGTCTCGTGGTCGTTCGTGTCCACGCCGGCTTCGCCGAGCTCCGCCAGCAGCCCGAGCCACTCGTCGTGGCTCCAGCCGTCCGGATGGCGGGAGACGAAGTCCCGCACGCGAATCCCTGAAGTCCTTGTCGTTCCTTGCCATGCCAATTCCCTCCCCGACTCTCGAGGACGTCACTGCGGGGCGACAGCCCTCGCCTCGCGTCCCGCTGTCTTCACAAGCGCACCGGTCTCGTAGTTAATTTCACCCGACTGGATTGCCAATGTGTACCCCCCCAACGGCAACGGAATCACTTCACAATGACGGAAGATTCGGGGAAGATCCCCTATCTGCCGGAACGCATCGCGGACCTCGAGCGCATCGCGCTCAACCTCTGGTGGCGCTGGGATCGTCGCGCCCGCTGGATGCTGCGTGCGGTCGACCCGGTCATCTGGTCGGCCACGCGCCACAACCCGGTGGCGTTGCTCCGACAGGTGAGCCCAGGCCGCCTTGCCGAGTGCGCGTCGGATCCGGAGTTCCTCAAGTTGTACGACCGGACGCTGGCGGCCTTCGACGAGACGTTGAGGACCGGGGACACGTGGTTCTCCCGGTACTTCCCGGACGTGAGCCTCGACAACCCGGTCGCGTACTTCTGCGCGGAGTTCGGCCTGCACAACTCGATCCCCATCTACTCGGGGGGCCTCGGCGTGCTGGCGGGTGACCACTGCAAGGCGGCCTCGGACCTGGGCGTCCCGCTCATCGGGGTCGGGCTCCTGTACTCGAAGGGCTACTTCGACCAGAAGCTCAACCTCGACGGCTGGCAGGAGGACTCGGACGAGGTCTTCGATCCCGAGATCATGCCCCTGGTCCGGCTGACGGGACCGAGCGGCAGCCTGTCGCTCGCGTCCGTGGAGACGTCGGGCCGCATCATCCACGTGGGCGCGTGGCTGCTCGAGGCGGGGCGGATCAAGCTCTACCTCCTCGACACGAACCTCCCGGAGAACGACCCCGAGGACCGGGAGCTGACGTACAAGCTCTACGGCGGCGAGCACGAGCATCGCCTCAAGCAGGAGTGGATCCTCGGCATTGGCGGCGTGCGCGTGCTGAGGGCGCTGGGTATCCGCCCCGGGGCGTGGCACGCGAACGAAGGCCACGCTTCGTTCATGATGGTGGAGCGCTTGCGCGCGCGACTGGAGGCCGGGGAGTCGAAGGAGGACGCCATCCGCAACGTGCGCGCGCACTCGGTCTTCACGACGCACACGCCCGTACCGGCCGGGCACGACATGTTCCCCCCCGAGTCGGTCGACGCGGTGTGCTCGGCGTACTGGGAGGAGGGCCCCATGGATCGGGACTCCTTCTACGCCCTCGGGGCGCATCCGGACCTCGATCGGGGGTCGCTTCCACATGACCGCCGCGGGGATCCGGCTGTCCGCCAACGTCAACGGCGTCTCCAAGCGCCACGGGCGGGTGACCCAGGAGCTGTGGAAGTCCTTCTGGCCCGGACGCGACCCGGCCCACCTCCCGATCGGCGAGCGTCACGAACGGGGTGCACCTACCGAGCTGGATGTCCCATCACTACATGGTGCTTCTCGACGGCCTCTTCGGGGAAGAGTGGGAGGCGCGGCTCAACGGTCCGCGCCCCTGGGACCGGGTCCACGAGCTGGACGACACCATGGTCTGGAACATCCACGTCTACCTGAAGGAGACGCTGCTCGACTTCTGCAAGGAGCAGGCGCGGGTCCGCTGGATCCAGCTCTGGCGCGAGGCCGCGCACCTCGTGGGCGCCGGCACGCTCCTGACGCCGGAGCCGCTCACGCTCGGCTTCGCGCGGCGCTTCGCGACCTACAAGCGCGCCAACCTCCTCTTCCGTGACGAGGAGCGGCTCAGGCGGCTCCTCACGGACCCGAGGCGCCCCGTTCAGCTCGTCTTCTCGGGGAAGGCGCACCCGGCCGACGACGAAGCCAAGAGGGTCCTGCAGCGTGTCTGGCAGCTGACGCGCGACCCGCGCTTCGAGGGTCGGATCGCCTTCGTGGAGGACTACGAGCTGCATGTGGCGCACCGCCTGGTGCAGGGTGTGGACGTCTGGCTGAACATGCCGCGCGTCCCGATGGAGGCCTCCGGCACCAGCGGGATGAAGGCGGCGCTCAACTGCGTGCCACAGATCGGCACGCTGGACGGGTGGTGGGCCGAGGGCTTCACCGGAACGAACGGGTGGGCCGTGCCGGTGGCCGAGGGCACCGACGAAGAGGTCGACGCCCACGACCACGACGCCCTCTTCACCCTCCTCGAGCGTGAGGTCGTTCCGCTCTACTACGACCGCGACGAGGAAGACCTCCCCCGCGGGTGGATCCGCAAGATGAAGGAGGCGCTGCGCGTCGCGGGCACGCACTTCACGGCGGAGCGGATGGTCCAGGAGTACACCGAGCGCTACTACGTTCCGGCGTTGGCCGGGGACGTGGAAACCGACGATCCACCGGTGGCGTGACGCGGCCGAGGGGGCCCCGGGGATCGAGACCGGGCCCCCTGGCGGCGTAGCGCGCGGGACGCGCGCCGGACCGGACGAACGTGGAGGCGCCGGCCGGGGTAGGAACCGCTCCCCCCGACGGTGTCACGGCGATCACGACCCGGGAGCCCCGAAAAGGTGCCGCGCACAGAGCATCACCGACCCGAGTTTTCGGAGACCGTCGTGCACCTGGCGTCCGAGTACTGGCCGTACGCGCGCTCGGGCGGTCTGGGAGAGGCCGTGCGGGGAATCGCCCGCTATCAGGCCGAATCCGGCGTACCGACCGTGGTCGTCATCCCGCTCTACCGGAGGGTCCGGGAGAACTTCCCCTGGATCGAGCCGATCGGCGAGTTGTCCGTGCCGGTGGCGGACCGGGTGGAGCGCGCATCGCTCCACCGCCTTCCGACCGACGCGGGCGCGCCGGAGGTCTTCTTCATCGGCAACGACGCCTACTTCGACCGCGAGGGCCTGTACGGCGACGACGGGGGCGCCTATCCGGACAACCACCGTCGCTTCGCCTTCTACTGCCGCGCCGCGCTCGAGGCGCTTCCGATCCTGTCGCCCGGGCGGACCCTGATCCACGCACACGACTGGCACGCCGCGCTGGCGCCGATCTACCTGCGCACGACACTGGCCGGCCACCCCTACTTCGACGCGGTGTCCAGCGTGATGACCGTCCACAACGGCGGCTTCCAGGGCTACTACGCCCCGTCGATCCTGGGCGAGCTCGGCATCGACCCGCGGCACTACCACTGGCAGTTCCTCGAGTGGCACGGTCAGGTCAACCTGCTCAAGGGTGCCCTGGTGTGCGCCGACATGGTCACCACGGTGAGCCCGACGCACGCCAGGGAGCTGTGCACCGGGGTCGGCGGCTTCGGCCTGGACACCGCCTTCACAGCGCTCGGCGACCGTTTCGTGGGGATCCTCAACGGGATCGAGCTCGATCTGTGGGACCCCTCCGACGACCCCGAGCTGCCCCGCCCGTACGACCCCGACTGCCTCGACGGAAAGGCGCTGAGCAAGAAGCGCCTCCAGCAGGAGTGCGGCTTCGCGACCGAGCCAAGGACGCCGATCGTGGGGCTGATCGCCCGTCTCGTGCGGCAGAAGGGGCTCGACCTCATCCTGGACGCGAACATCCTGGATCTACCCGCGCAGTGGGTCTTCCTTGGACACGGAGAGCGCTACTACCACGACCGGCTGAGCGCTCTGGCCGGATGGGCTCCCGACCGGGTGGCCGTGCAGTTCGACTTCACCGAGGAGTTCGAGCACCGCCTGCTGGGCGGGGCGGACATCCTGCTGATGCCCTCCCTCTACGAGCCCTGCGGGCTCACGCAGATGCGCGCGCAGCGCTACGGCGCGCTCCCTGTCGCACGCCGGGTCGGGGGACTGGCCGACACGATCGAGGACCGGGTCACGGGCTTCCTCTTCGACGAGTACCAGCCGTCGGCCCTGCGCGAGGCGTTGGTGGACGCGCTGACGCTCTACGCGGACCCCACCGGCTGGCAGGAGCGCATCCGGGAGGCCATGCGACGGACTTCGGGTGGACCCGGTCGGTGGCCGAGTACCACGACGTCTACCGGATGGCGGTCGCGCGGCGTGAGGGCCGCCCTCCCCTCCCCTCTCCCCCCTGATCCCGGTCGAGCCGGGGGGATCGAGCCTCAGGTTCCGCTGGTCATGATGAAGAGCGGTCGCGACGAGAAGCGGTCGTACTTCGGGCGCATGCGGTCCGTGTCGTAGTAGAGGTTCACGTCCACGACCTTCTTCGTTCCGACGACGGCCTCCACGGGCACCGGGCTGTACACGCCGTTGCGCACGGCCACGAGCAGTCCGCTCCGACCTTCGAGGATCAGATCCAACGCGAGGTTGCCGAAAGCCATCGGCACGATCGAGTCCAGCGCGTCCGGATCACCCGAGCGAACCAGATAGCCGAGCCGCTGGTTCACGATGTTGATTTCCTTCCCGTGGTTGAACTTCGGGGAGACGTCCCTGATCCTGTCCGACACCTGGTCGCCCACGCCGCCCAGCTTCTTGTGCCCGAACTGGTCGGCCTCCTCGCTCTCGAAGACCATGTCCTCCTGGTGCGTCATCGTGGCGCCCTCGGAGACCAGGACCACGGAGTAGCGGCTCGGGTTCGCTTCACGGTCCTTCACCAGGAGCGTGCGTGAGGCGCTCGACGTCGAAGGGATGCTCGGGGATGACGCAGCGGTCGGCGGCGCCGGCCATGGTCGGCAGGAGCGCAGTGAAGCCGGCGTAGCGGCCGAACACCTCGATCACCAGGATGCGCTCGTGCGACCCTGCGGAGGTGCGCAGCCGGTGCGTCAGCTCGATCGTGCGCGTCACGCACGTGCTGAAGCCGATGCAGTAGTCCGTGCCCGGCACGTCGTTGTCCATCGTCTTCGGGATCGCCACCACGCGCACGCCCTCCTGGTGGAGGCGGTGCGCATAGGACAGGGTGTCGTCGCCACCGATCGGGACGATGATGTCGACGCCCAGGAAGTCGAGGTTCTTGAGGATGTCGGGCGTGATGTCGTTGATCGGGTCGGTGTAGCGGTCCTTCAGGTGTTCCGGGACGAGCCCGAGCGGCAGGTGGCTCGCGCGCGTGCGCGACGTGTGCAGGAACGTGCCGCCCGTGCGCCCGATCCGGTTCACGAGCTCCTCGGTCAGCTCGGTCAGGCACGCCGAGTTGTCCGCGCCGGGCTCCGGCACGATGTCCACGAGGCCGCGCCAACCCCGGCGGATGCCGATGACGCGGTAGCCCTCCCTACGCGCGCGGATGGTGACCGCCCGGATGGCAGGATTGAGACCGGGGACGTCGCCGCCCCCCGTGAGGATCGCGATGGTTCCCTTGGTGCCCGACATGGATGCTCCGATGTGATCGCTACGCTGTGGCGACGGTGGCCGCCACGACCCGTCAAAGCTAGCAACCTCGGGCGCGCGGTGAAGTCGGTGGTGACGAACGCGGGGCTCGCCGCCGCGGTTACGCTCCCAACTCCTTCATCCACGCGCCGATCGCCCGCCCGAAGTACGACGGGACTGAAGAGCGTCCACTCGCCCAGCGCCGCGGGGATCCGGTACCCGGCGCCCGCGTCCTCCGCGCTCGTGCCGCGCTCCATCGCCCTGCGCGCCGCCGCCTCGACGTCGTCCAACAGGGTCTGATAGCGATCGAGCTCGGCCGCATCCGCCAGCGGCCCGTGACCGGGCACGTACGTGGTGGCGCCGAGCGCGCGCAGCAGCTTCACGTTCGCGCTCAACCGCGACGGAATCGCGTCCACGTAGTTCGGGAACATCCGGTTCCAGACCAGGTCGCCGCAGAACACCACCGACGGATCCGTGATCTCCAGGCTCACATCCGAGTCGGTGTGGCCGTTGCGCGGCACGATCAGCACCGAGCGCCCGCCAAGGTCGATCTCGCTCGGGCGCCGCGGATCCACGAGCTCGGCGCCGTCCAGGAGCGCGCGCGGCGGATCCTGGTTGCGGTCCTCCACGAGGCGCCGGGTCACGTCGGTGGAAAGGAGCTTCACGTCCGTGGAGGGAAGCGCGCCGCGCAGGCCCCCGGTGTGGTCTCCGTGGTAGTGCGTGAGCACCACGTGCGTCGGCATCCTCCCAGTGAGCGTCTTCGCCTGCGCGCGCCATCCAGGTGGCGCCCGCGTCGCTGCCGAACGCCTCGACGACCAGGACGCCGCTGCGCCCCGCGACGATGCCTCCGTTGCAGAGGGTGGTCCGGTCACCCTCCAGCGGAGTGGAGACCAGCGCCCACACCCCGCCGGCGATCTCCTCGATGCGCCCCCACGGCTCGCGGGCCACCACGGGGTACCGCTCCTGCGCCCACAAGCGCCTCGGCATCCACGGCGCGGCCGCCGCCATCAGGCCGAGGTGGGTCGCGCAGGAGGTGGTGGTCCGCACGAAGTCGCGGCGGCTCCAGACGTGCTCGCGGTCGTTCATGGTAGGCTCCGGGCTTCGGAAGTGGAGAGCTCCAGGTCCGACTCGGCCAGGGCCTGCAGCACCTCGTCGACGGCGTCGCGGAGGTCGGCCAGCGCCGCTTCGGCATCCCGACCGGGGCCCGTGGTACCGGCACGCTCGCACCGCGCAGGCGGCGTCGCGCAGACGGCCCATTCCCAGCGTCGCGGCCGTGCCCTTCAGCGCGTGGATCTCCTTCTCCAGCCGGACGGCGTCGCCCGAGCGGAGGGCCTGCTCCACCAGGCTCAGCCGCGTGGTGCCCTGCTCGGCGAACATCGTGACCAGGCTCTGGAGCAGGGTCGGATCGCCGCCCACGTGGTGCAGCGCCACCACCCGGTCGAAGACGGGAGGGACGTGGCCGCCGCCCGCGCCTTCGCCCGAAAGGACGCGTGCGATCGCGCCGAAGAGCTCGCTGGCCTCCATGGGCTTGGAAACGTAGTCGTCCATCCCTGCCTGGAGACAGCGCTCGCGGTCGCCCGCCATCACGTGCGCCGTCATCGCGACGATCGGGACCCGACGGCCGGTACCGCTCTCCTGCGAGCGGATGATGCGCGTGGCCTCGAGGCCGTCCAGGTCGGGCATCTGGACGTCCATGAGCACCAGATCGTAGGGGTCCGAGTCCAGGCGATCGAGCACCTGGCGACCGGTCGTCGCCACGGTCACCCGGTGGCCCCGCTTCGTCAGGAGGGCGGTCACGAGGGTCTGGTTGACCCGGTTGTCCTCGGCCAGCAGGACCTCGAGCGGCCGGTCCGGCGTCGGCTTCGCCTTCACCGCCTCGCCCGCTCCCGCCCCCACATCGCGGCGCCCGACGACCCCCCGGATCTCCTCGAGCAGCTCCGACGGGAGGATCGGCTTCAGCATGAAGGCCGCCACGCCCAGCTCCTTGGCCCTCAACCAGTCCCCGCGGCGGACGGCCGAGGTGAGCAGCATCACGCTCGGCGCACCCGGGGGCGCGCCGTCCAGGATGCGCTCGGCCAGCTCGAAGCCGTCCATGTCGGGCATGTGCACGTCGGAGAGCACGAGCCGGACCGGCTCGCCCCGCTCGGCCGACCCATCCATCGCGCGCAGCGCCGCGGCCGCATCCTCCACCTGCTCCGCCTCCATCCCCCATCGGCGGACACACTCGACGAGGATCCTCCGGTTCGTGGCGTTGTCGTCGACGATCAGGACGCGCAGCCCATCCAGCCGCACGGGAGAGCGGGCCTCGGATTGCGATCCGGGCGCCTCGTGCGAGAGGCCGAAGCGGGCGTCGAAGCGGAAGACGCTCCCCTTCCCCGGCTCGCTCTCCACCTCCAGCGTGCCGCCCATGAGGGTCACGATCTGCGCCGAGATCGCCAACCCGAGGCCCGTGCCGCCGTAGCGGCGGGTGGTCGAGCCGTCCGCCTGGGCGAACGCCTCGAAGACGATCCGCTGCTTGTCGGCCGGGATTCCGATACCCGTGTCGCGCACCTGGAAGCGGAGGAGGACGTCCGCTTCGCGGCTCTCCCGGACGGAGACGTGGACCACCACCTCCCCGGAGTCCGTGAACTTGACCGCGTTGCCCACGAGGTTGAGCAGCACCTGGCGGAGGCGTCCGGCGTCGCCGACGAGCCCCTCGGGGACGTCCGCCTCCTCCTCGTACAGCAGCTCGATGTTCTTCTCGGCGGCGCGCAGGGACATCGCCTTGAACGCGTCGGCGAGCGTGTCGCGCAGGCTGAAGGGGAGCGGCTCCAGCTCGAGCTTGCCCGCCTCGATCTTCGAGAAGTCGAGCACGTCGTTGATGATGTCGAGGAGCGCGTGCGCCGAGGCGTCGACCATCTCGAGATACTCGCGCTGGTCGCTGGACAGCTCGCTGTCCATGGCGAGGCGCGTCATCCCGATGATCCCGTTCATCGGGGTGCGGATCTCGTGGCTCATGTTGGCCACGAACTCGCTCTTGGCGCGGTTCGCCGTCTCGGCGGCTTCCTTCGCCTCGATGAGCGCCCGCTCCGCCCGCTTCGCCTCCGTGACGTCGCGGCCGACCGCGTAGATCACGTCCTTCGCAGCCGCCGGGATGCCGCTCCACCCCAGCCAGCAGTGGGAGCCGTCGGCGTGCCGGCAGCGCACCTCGAAGTACGAGACCGCCTCACCGGCCGCGAGCCGGCGCATCTGCTCGTCGGCGTAGTCGGCGTCGGCCGGGTGGATGAGCTCGAGGAAGCGCAACGCGGCCAGCTCCTCGTCGCGATGCCCGAGCACGCGCGTGAACGACGGGTTGACCCGCCGGAAGCGCCCGTCGGTGCCGATGATGCAGAGCGGATCGAGGGAGAGCTGGAAGAAACGATCGAGGTCGGCCGCGTGCCGCACCTCCTGCAGCGTCCGCACCTCGGTCTGCCGCCGCCCGACCAGAGCCGCCAGCGCCGCGAGGACCACGGGCGCGCTGTCGATGATCCAGAGGAGGGGCTGGCCGGCCTGGGCCGCGAGGAAGCCGTCCGCGGACGCCCCGCCCCCGTTCAGCCCCATCTGCACCAGCGTCCCCGCCAGCGGAAAGAGCGCCCCGAACGCCGCGCCCAGGATCGCGTACCGGAGCGTCGGATCGGGAGCCGGGGCGGTGCCGCCGCTCATGCCGCGTGGCTCCAGGCGTCGGTCCGGATCATCGTGATCCCAGGGAACGCTCCTTCGGTGGACGGGCCCTTCTGCTCGCCGTGCAAGTTCCGGCGCACGAGGGCCGTCGTCAAACCCTCGCGGCCGGGGGTCCGGGCCCGAGCCGAGCCTCCGCGCGCCCGCCCGTGCCGTCCGGGCCCGTGCGCCGTACCTTCGTCGCCCATGCGAAAACCATCCGACTCCGCCGGCGCGCTCGCGGTCGCCCTCCTGTCCCTCCTGTCGGTTTCGTCCGGGTGCGGCGCGCCGAGCACGACCGGGGCGTCCACCGGGGATCCCCTCGCGGCGCTCGCGGCCGACAGCGCACGCATCATGGCGGAGCTACGGTACCTCTCCTCGGACTCGCTCGAGGGTCGGGGCACCGGCACCGAAGGGGCCGCGCGCGCGCGCGCCTGGCTCGCGGGCGAGTTGGCCGACGCGGGTGTGCGCCCCGTCCACGGGGGCTTCATGGAGCGGTTCGCCTGGCGCGGGAACGGCGCGGCGCAGGACGTCGAGGGCGTGAACGTCGTGGGTGTCGTCCCCGGCACCCAGCCGGCCGGACGCACCTTCGTCCTCTCGGCGCACCTCGACCATCTCGGCGTGCGGGACGGGGTGATCTACAACGGGGCGGACGACGACGCCTCGGGCTCGGTCGCCCTCGTCGCGCTCGCGCGCGCCCTCGCGAGCGCGCCGCTGCGGCATACCCTCCTCGTGGCGGCCTTCGACGCCGAGGAGGTGGGGCTGCGTGGGTCACGGGCCTTCGTGGCGGCGCCGCCGGTGCCGCTCGACTCCATCGCGCTCGACCTGAACCTGGACATGGTGGCACGCACGAACGGCGTGCTCTGGGCCGCCGGCGCCCACCAGACCCCGGCGCTGCGCCCCCTCCTGGAGCGCGTGGCCGCGGAGGCGCCCCTCGACCTCCGGCTCGGGCACGACGCGCCGAACGCGCCCGAGGGAGACGACTGGACGCACGCGTCGGACCACGGGCCCTTCCACGACGCGGGCATCCCCTTCGTCTACCTCGGCGTCGAGGACCACCCCGACTACCACCGCCCGACCGACGACTTCGGGAACATCGACCCGGGCGAGTACATGGACGCGCTCCGCACCGCGCTCCTCACCCTGCTGACGCTCGACGGCGCGCTCCCGCTCTCCCCGGAGTGCGACGCCATGAGCGCGCCGGCCCCCGGCCCGCGCTTCCGGCTGCCGCACCCCCTCGTCCTCCTGTCCGGGTGCGTCCTCCTGGCCGCGGCCGGCAGCTGGGTGCTCCCCGCGGGCGAGTACGACCGCAAGCTCGACGAGGTCACGGGCCGCACGGTGGTCGTGGCCGGCACGTATCATCGCGTGGAGCGCACGCCGGTCGGTCCCTTCGCGGCCGTGGTGGCCCTCCCGCGGGGGATGATCGACGCGTCCGAGGTGGTCTTCCTGGTCTTCCTGATCGGCGGCGCGTTCACGGTGGTCGACGAGACCGGCGCGCTGCGGCGGGCCATGGGGGGGCTGGCACGCGCCCTGGCCGGGAGGGACCTCCTGGTCATCCCGGTCGTGTCGCTCTTCTTCGCGGCGGGAGGGGTGGTCGAGAACATGCAGGAGGAGATCATCCCCCTCGTGCCCGTCCTGATCGTGCTCACGACGCGGCTCGGCTTCACGCCTCTGGTGGCCGTGTCGATGTGCGCGGGCTCCGCCTTCGTGGGCTCGGCCTTCAGCCCGATCAACCCTTTCCAGGTGCAGATCGCGCAGAAGCTCGCCGAGGTACCCCTGCTGTCGGGCTCCGCCTTCCGCATCGTCTTCCTCGTGCTGGCCCTCGCCCTCTGGATCGGCGCCACCATGCGCTGGGCGGCGAGGACACGCGTCGAGGCCCGCGAGGCGGAGGACGACCGCTCGGAGGCCCTGCTCGGCACGGACCTCGTCATCCTGTCGCTGGTGATGGTCACGTTCGGCGCGGTGGTCTGGGGCATCATGGAGACTGGGATGGGGCTTCAACGAGCTGAGCGCGGCCTTCTTCGTGATGGGGATCGTCGTCGGCGGGCTCGCCGGGCTGGGCGTGGGCGGCACGGCCGAGGCCTACGTGAAGGGCTTCCGGTCGATGGCCTACGCCGCCCTCCTCATCGGCTTCGCGCGGGCGATCTACGTCGTGCTCCAGGACGGGCACATCGTCGACACCATCGTGCACGGTCTGTTCACCCCGCTCGAGGGGCTCCCCGTGCTCGCCTCCGCGCTCGGCATGATCGCCGCGCAGACGGCGATCCACGTGCCGGTGCCGAGCGTGAGCGGCCAGGCGGTGCTGACGATGCCGGTGCTCGTGCCGCTCTCCGACCTCCTCGGGATGTCCCGCCAGATCACGGTGCTGGCCTACCAGTACGGAGCGGGCCTCTGCGACCTGATCACGCCGACGAACGGCGCGCTCATGGCGATCCTCGGCGTGGCGGGGGTGCGCTTCGAGGAGTGGATCCGCTTCACCGCCCCCCTCTGGCTCGGCCTCGTCCTCCTCGGCGCCGTCTCCATCGCCGTGGGGCTCGCGGTCGGGATCTGACGGCGTGGCCCCCCCGACCCCACCCGGCGACGCGGAGGACCCTCGCGGCCGGGGGACTGCACCGCAACGTCTGGGTCGCGAGCGCCACCAGCTTCCTCACGGACGTCTCCAGCGAGATGCTGCAGAACGTCCTCCCGCTCTTCCTGGCGAACGTGCTCGGCGTGCGCACGTGGGCGGTGGGCGTGGTCGAGGGGACGGCCGAATCCACCGCGAGCCTCCTGAAGCTCTGGTCGGGATGGCTCTCGGACCGGCTGCGCGCCCGCAAGTGGCTGGCCGTCGGCGGGTACGGCATCTCGGCGTCCTCGAAGCCGTTCTACCTGCTGGCCGCCACCTGGCCGGTGGTGGCGGCCATCCGCTGGGCGGACCGCGTCGGCAAGGGCGTGCGCACCGCTCCGCGCGACGCGCTCCTGGCCGACTCGGTGCGTGCGTCGCGGCGCGGCCTCGCGTTCGGCATCCACCGCGCGGCGGATACCGGGGGCGCCGTGGTCGGCCTCGCCCTCACGATCTGGGTCGTGCACTTGACCCAGGGGAACGCGCTCCGTCTCGAGGCCGAGACCTTCCACCGCCTGGTCCTGTGGAGTCTCTTCCCCGCCTTCCTCGCCGTCGCCACCCTCGCCTTCGGTGCGCGCGACGTACCGGTGGGCAAAGGGCGAGGCGGGCCGAGCCTGGGCCTCCGCGGGATGGGGCGCGGATTCGTCGCCTTCGTGGTGGCGTCGGGCGTCTTCCAGATCGGCAACTCCTCGGACGCATTCCTCATCCTGCGCGCGCAGGAGCGCGGCCTGGGCGTGTCCGGGCTGATGTGGATGCTCCTCGCGTTCAACGTGGTCTACACGGCCGTGTCGGTCCCGGCCGGCTCGATCTCCGACCGCATCGGACGCAGGTGGGTGGTGCTCGGCGCGTGGTGCGTGTACGCCGCCGTGTATCTCGGCTTCGCGGTCGCCGGATCGGCCACGCACGTGGTCCTGCTCTTCTGCGCGTACGGCGTCTACCAGGGGATGGTCGCCGGCGCCTCGAAGGCGCTGGTCGCGGACCTCGTGGAGCCGGAGCGCCGGGGCATCGCCTACGGGACGTACCACGCCGTGATCGGGCTGGTGAGCCTCCCCGCCTCGCTCCTGGCCGGCCTGCTCTGGCAGGGGTTCGCGGGATGGTCCGGGTTCGGCCCGGCCGCTCCCTTCGCCTTCGGCGCGGTGGCGGCGGCGGTCGCTTCGGTCCTCCTCCTGACGACGGTCCCGGCGCAGCGCCGCTGAGCCGCGGCGGCGCGACCCCTGGACCCTGAAACCAGTATGGAATAATATCGGTATGATCTCATACTGAATGTGCGCGCGGCGTCGGCTCCCTCTTCCGGCTCGGCCATGGACCCCCACCCCTCCGATCAAGCCCGTCTGGTTCCACATCCTGCTCGCGCTCGCGGACGGAGCGCGCCACGGCTTCGGCATCCGCGAGAGCGTCGAGCACGCGGACGGAGGGCGCCATCCGCCTGTGGCCCGCGACGCTGTACGGGTCGGTGCGCGAGATGGCCGAGGCCGGGCTGATCGAGCCCCTCGAGGGGGAGAACGACCCGGACGACGACCAGCGGCGCCGCTACTACCGGCTGACGCGTCTGGGACGTGACGTCCTGCGCGCCGAGGCCGACCGGCTGCAGGCGCTCGTGGACGCGGCGCGGGCGAGCGCGGCGCTGGGGCGGGCATGAGCGAAAGGCAGCCGCGTCCGGTCCGGCTGGCCCTCGCGGCGTTCCGCCTGACGGGGCGGTTGCTGCCGAGGGCGTTCCGTGAGGCGTACTTCGCCGACGCGGAGCGGGACCTGGAGGAGACGCTGGCCGCGCGCCACGCGCGAGGGGGAGCCCTCTCGGTGGCCGCCGCCGGCGCCGCCGCGGTGGCGGACGTGGTGCGACGGATTCCGGTGGAGTGGTGGGCGGCCCTGGACGGGCCATGGGGATGGACGCGGCCCGGTCACCGGGCCCGGAATGGGAGAGCGGATCATGAGCTGGACGGGCGATCTGAAGGTGGCGGCGCGCTCTCTGGGCCGGAGGCCCGGGTACACGACCGCGGCGGTGCTCACGTTGGCGCTCGGCATCGGCGCGACGGTGGCGATCTTCACCGTGGTGGACGCGGTGCTGCTGCGCTCCCTCCCCTACCCGGACGCGGACCGGATCGTCTCGATCTCGCACCACGCGCCCGGCGCTCGACCTCGCCGAGCTGAACAACTCCGCCGGGACGCTGAACTTCTATCGGGACGAGGCGCGACTTCCTCGAGACGCTCGCCGCGTATCACGATCGCGTCGCACAACCTCGTCGGCGGCAGCCCAGCCCGAGCGCGTCCAGCTCACGGCGGTCACGCCGAACCTCTTCGACGTGCTGCGCGTGCCGCCGGCGCTCGGGCGCCCGTTCGCCGCGGCGGACGCCGAGGAGGGCGCGGCCCCCGTGGCGATCCTCACGCACGCCTCGTGGGCGTCCCGCTTCGGCGGCGACCCGACCGTGCTCGGCCGCACCATCGAGCTGGACGGCACGCCCACCGAGATCGTGGGGGTCATGCCGGCCGGGTTCGCCTTCCCCGACGCCGAGCCCGTGGCGCTCTGATCCCGACTGCGCATCGATCCGAACGGCACCTTCGGCACCTTCGGGACCGAGGGGATCGGCCGGCTGGCGCCGGGCCTCACGGTCGCGCAGGCGCAGGCACGCGCCACCGAGCTGCAGCCGCGCCTGTACGACTACTTCCCGGACCTGTCGGCGGGCTTCCTCGACCGGGCCGGGTGGTCCGTCACGGTCGAGCGCTACCAGGACCGCGTGGTCGGCCCGGACATCGCCTCGGCGCTCTGGATCGTGCTGGGCACGGTGGGCTTCGTGCTCCTCATCGCGTGCGCCAACGTGGCCAACCTCTTCCTGGTGCGGGCCGAGTCCCGGCAGAAGGAGCTCGCCGTGCGCGCGGCGATGGGGGCAGGCGCTGCGCGCATCGCGGCGGGCTTCCTCTCCGAGGCCGTGCTGCTCGGCGCGGCGGGGGGCGCGATCGGCCTGCTGCTGGCGTGGTCGGGGGTGGCGATCCTCGTGGGTCGTGGCCCCTCGTCCCTCCCGCGGCTCGACGAGGTGTCGATCGACGGCGCGTCGATCGCGTTCACCGCACTGGTCGTCGTTCACCGCCAGCCTCGTGCTCGGCGCGCTCCCCCTGGTCCGCTACCGCGCCAGCGCGCTCGCCGGCATCCTCCGCGACGGCGGGCGGGGCGCCACGGACGGGCGGGGCCGCCACCGGACCCGCTCGCTCCTGGTGGCCGCGCAGCTCGCGCTCGCCCTCGTCCTCCTGGTCGGATCGGGCCTCATGCTGCGCTCCTTCGACCAGCTCCGGCACGTGGACCCCGGCTTCCGGCCCGACGACGTCGTGTCGGTGGGAATGAGCCTGGGCGAGACCTTCTCGGGCAGGAACCCGGAGGGCGCACGCTTCTACCAGGACGTCGCGGACGAGGTCGCCACACTCCCCGGCGTGCGGTCCGTCGGGCTGACGAGCCGCGCCCCCATGGGAGAGGGCGACTCGAACGGCGGCTCGTTCTACATCGAGGGAGAGCCGCGTGAAGAGGGCGCGCTCCCGCCTGTCGCGATGTACAAGGCCGTGGGCGCCGACTACCTGGAAGCCATCGGCCAGCCGCTCCTGCGGGGGCGGACTCTCGAGCCCTCCGACTGGGAGGACGCCAACGGGTCCGTCCTCGTGAACGAGGCGTTCGAGAAGGCCTTTCTCGGCGGCTCCGCGATCGGAAAGGGGATCAAGTGGGACGAGGAGCGTGCCTTCGCCCGCGTGGTCGGCGTGGTGGCCGACGCGCACGAGTTCAGCCTCTCGGACGAGCCGCGTCCCGTGGCCTACCTCCCGATGGTCGTGGCCGACTGGGGATATCCGGGAATGGCGCGCATGTATCTGCTCGTGCGCGGAGACGGGCGCACACCGGTCCCGGTGACCGCCATCCGGGACGTGGTGCGGCGCCACGGTCCCGAGGTGCCGATCACCACCGTACGGACGATGGACGAGATCATGGCCAACTCCATCGCCCAGACATCCTTCACGATGGTCCTGCTCGGCCTCGCGGCGGCCGTGGCGCTCTTCCTGGGCGCCGTCGGCCTCTTCGCGGTGGTGTCGTACGTGGTGGGCCAGCGCACCCGTGAGATCGGCGTGCGGGTCGCGCTGGGCGCGGCGCGGGCGGACATCCGCCGAATGGTCTTCCGCCAGAGCGCCGTCGTCGCGGCCGCGGGCGTCGCCGTCGGCCTGCTGACCGCGGGTGTGCTCACGCGCTTCATGGGCGCGATCCTGTACGACGTGAGCGACCACGGATCCGGTGACGTTCGTGGGGGCTCCGCTCCTCCTCGTCTCCGTCCTGGCGCTGGCCACCTGGCTCCCGGCGCGACGCGCGTCGCGCGTCGACCCCATCGACGCCCTGCGCTCGGAGTAGCCGTGGCGGACACCATCCCGGTCATCGCGGCCGTCATCCTGCGCGACGGACGCTACCTGGTGGGGCGGCGCCCCCCGGAGAAGCGGCACGGGGGGCTGTGGGAGTTCCCCGGCGGGAAGGTCCACGACGGAGAGGCGCTCCTCACGGCCGCGGATCGGGAGCTGGAGGAGGAGCTCGGGATGCGCGCGGTCGCGGCCGGCGCGCTCCTGTACAGCGGGTCGGACGGGGACTCGCCCTTCGTGATCCACTTCGTCGAGGTGGAGGCGGAGGGCGACCCCGCGCCGTTCGAGCACTCGGAAGTAGGGTGGTTCACGCTGGAGGAGTTGGCGGAGCTACCGTTGGCGCCTGCGGATGCGAGCTTCCTGCGGACGCTGGGCGGGGGCGCTCAGGACCAGGCCCGACCCATGCGCGTCAGTCCTCCGCGGAACGGCTGACCGACCCCTTCCCCTCCACGATCGCCTTCAGGTCGCGACGGCGCGGCTTGGGGATCTCGTTGCGGGCACCGTCGGGCGTGGCCACCCCCCGGCCCACCACCGAGCCTCGCCAGCGGAGCGCGAGGAGGCCGTGGAGCGTCTCGGCGCGCGGCACGGCCTCCCCGCGGCAGGCACGCCGCATCTCGTCGTCGTCGAGGTCCACGCCGTTCGCCAGGACCCGGGCCCCCAGCCACTGCAGGAGGTCGTTCGTGGGCCGTGGCCGGCCGGTGGTGTCGAACTCCATCGCGCGGAAGCCGACGGAGATCGTGCGCCAGCCACCTTCCGACCACGCAGGCACGGGCCACTCGGGGAGTCCGTGCAGCCAGAGGCGGCCGCCCCGCGCGATCCACGACAGCCCCTCGAACACGGCCGGCTCCACGCCGAAGTGCTCGAGTGCCTCCATGCCGGCCCCCACGAGGCGCGCCGCCTCGGGCGCGTCCATGTCGTCGTCCGGGAAGACCGCCGGCACCGGGCTCCACGAGGATCGGGGCGTCTCCCCGTCGTCCAGCCGCCGCAGGCGCGCGAGGAAGAGGCCGCCCGAATCGAAGTGGTGCGGATAGATGCGGGCAGCCCCCTCCAGGCGTGGATCGAAGGACGTCCCCTCGAAGGAGGTGAGCCCCGGCGCATGCGGAACGGGAAGCGCCAGCGGCTCCAACGCCACGGGCGCGTCGGCGAGCACGCGGCTGACCACGCCCTCGTTCTCCTCCGGCGCGAAGGTGCAGGTGACGTACAGGATCGTGCCGCCCGGCCGGGTGAGGCGTACCGCCTTGCGGAGCAGCTCCTCCTGGGCGCGCGTCACGTACCCCATGAAGGAGCGCGACTGCGCGGGCGGGCGGCCGGCGCGCCGGCGGAGCGTGCCCTCCCCCGAGCAGGGGGCGTCCACCAGGACGCGGTCGAACGACGCCTCCTCGGGGAACGCCCGCCCGTCTCCCGCGACCACCAGGATGTTGGGATGGCCGAGCCGGTAGACGTTGCCGAGCAGGCCGCGGATCCGCCCCTCACTCACGTCGGACGCCACCAGCGCGCCCCGGTCGCCCATCAGGTCGGCCGCGTGCGTGGTCTTTCCGCCCGGCGCGGAGCAGAGGTCGAGCACGCGCTCCCCCGGGCGAGGGTCGAGCGCGGGCGCCGCCACGCCCGTGGAGGCCTGCTGGACGTACACGAGCCCGAGCCAGTGCTCGAGCGTGAAGGAGACCGGGCGAGGTCCCCCTTCGACCCGGAAGAACGCGGGCATACCCTCCAGCGGATGGAGCGTGTAGCCCTGCGCCTCCAGCCGCCCGGCCAGCGCCTCCGGGGAGACGCGCCCGGTGCGAACACGGATGACGGTCGGCTCCGGTCGTTCCGCGGCCTCGAGGAAGCCCGACCAGTCCGCGATGAAGGACCGATAGCGATCGAGGCTCACCGACCGCTCCCGCGGGGGAGCCGGTCGGCGGCTAGAACGAGGGAAGGCCCACGTCCTCGTCGTCGTCCTCGCGCACGAGCGTGAGGATGGCCGCCTGCGGCACGACCAGATAGCGCGTGCCCTCGAAGGTGATCTCCACCGCGGCGCGTCGGAAGAAGATCGCGTAGTCGCCGATGTGCGCCTGCAGCGGCATGTAGCGCGCCTCCGTGGCGCCGATCTTCCACGGCTCCTCGTCGAGCTCCGTCGGCGCGGACACCGCCGTGCCGGGGCCCGTCGCCACGACCGTACCGCCCTGAACCGCCTGCTTGTCGACGGCGGTGGCCGGGAGGTAGAGGCCCACCTTCGTGCGATCCTCACCCTCTTCGGGGGAGATCAGCACGCGGTCGCCAACCACGATGAGGCGCTTTCTGGAATCGGACATGGGCCCGCTCCTGGCGGTCTGGCGGAGGCCCCGTGAGCGAGCCGCCGAGGGATCTGTTGTAAGATCAGCGCGCGGTCGGACCCCTACAAGGGGCGCCCCTCCACCTCGCGGCCCATGTCCACGATCCGGTTCACCGTCCGCCAGTTGCGCGCGGTCATCGTGGTGCCCAGGGCCCGATCGAAGTACGCGGTCGTGAGCTTGGTGCTCGCCATCCCCTCCGGGTAGTGGAGATACACTTCGGCGTCGACCACACGGAACTCCTCGGGACCGGGAGGCTGCGGGGGCATGCCGGAGACGCGCGCGCGGGTCGGCTTGTCCAGCAGGAACCCGACGTGGAGCCTCGCCACGTCCGCGCCCTCCTCGAGGAAGGGATTCGCAGCCACGACGCGTTCCAACGCCTCCACCGTGCGCAGGACGACCGGCACGTCGCACCCGAAGCGCTCGGCCATGAGGGCGCGCAGTGTACCCGCTACCTGATCCGCACCTTCCTCGGCCCGGAAGACGACGTTGCCGCTCTGGATGTACGTCCCGACGTCCGCGAAGCCGACCTCGGTGCAGGCCTTCCGCAGCTCAGCCATCGGGACCTTGTTGTGGCCGCCCACGTTGACGCCGCGGAGCAGCGCGATCCAGGTCTTCATCGCTCCCCTTTCCCGTTCGTGGTCCGGCCCATCGCCGGGGGTCACGGCCCCGCGAGATGGCCGTCCGGATGCGGGGCCCTTATTGTCGTCCTCCGCTCCCGAAGTCACCTGATACTACCGGACCCCCATGCGCATCCGCACCCCCGCCCGGGCCGTACTCCTCGCGACGCTTCTCTCCCTCCCGCCGCTGGCGCTGCACGCGCAGAGCAGGCTCCAGACCTCGCGTTCGAACAGCGGCGCGGTCGCCACCGCCCAGCCGCTTGCGACCGAGGCGGGCGTGCGTATGCTCGAGATGGGGGGCAACGCGGCGGATGCGGCCGTGGCGGCCGCCTTCGCGATCGCGGTCGTGGAACCGACGATGAACAGCATCGGGGGCCGAAACCAGATCCTCATCCGGCTCCCGGACGGCACGATCCGGGGGATCGACGGCACCACGCAGGCCCCCGCCACCTACGACCCCGACACGGCCCCGCAGGCCGACTACGGCTACGCGGTGGTGGGCGTCCCGGGTGCGGCGGCCGGCCTCCTGCGCCTGCACGCCGAGTACGGCTCCCTTCCGCTGGCCACCGTCATGGCGCCCGCGATCGACTACGCCGAGAACGGCTACCGTGTCCTTCCCGGCGAGGCCGCGCGCGAGGGTGCCAACGCCGAGCACTCCGCGGAGTTCCCGGGCACGGCGGCGATCTACCTGAAACCGGACGGCACGCCGCGCCACGCCGGTGACATGCTCGTACAGAAGGACTACGCGAATACACTGCGCAAGATCGCGGCGGGGGGGCATGACGCCTTCTACAAGGGAGAGATCGCGCAGAAGATCGCGGCGGACATGCAGGCGCACGGGGGCGCGGTGACGCTGCGGTCGCTCGCGGACTACCGCGCCGAGGACAGCCGCGTGGTACGGGGATCGTACCGCGGCTACGAGATCGTGGGCCTCGACGTCCCCTCGGCCGGGGTGGTGTCGATCCAGGCGTTGCAGATCATGGAGAACTTCGATCCCTCGTCGATGACGGAGGCCCAGTGGGCGCGCCGTGAAGGGCCAGGCGCTGGGAATCGCCGCGCGGGAGCTGCGCGGCCTCGGCAGCGACACGGCCGCCGAGCGCGCCACGTCGAAGGCGTGGGCCGCGCGCATGGTCGACCAGATCCACGCGCCGGCCGGCGCGCGCCGCGTGTCTCCCCCGGCGGGCGCCGAGCCGCTGCCGCCGCTGCCCGTCCAGCCGGACGATCGCGGCCACACCACACACCTGACCGCCGCCGACGGCAACGGCATGTTCGTGGCGCTCACGCAGACGCTCGGCCCGAACATGGGCTCCTCCGTGGTCACGCCCGGGCTCGGATTCCTCTACGCTTCGACGCTGGGCGGCTACCTCGGACACGTCGAGCCGAGCGAGCGGGCCCGCTCCTCGATCTCCCCGGTGATGGTGCTCGAGGACGGCGTGCCGTTCCTTGCGCTGGGCGCGGCCGGAGGCGGACGCATCCCGCCCGGCGTGGTCCAGGTGATCTCCCGCGTGATCGACGACGGCATGACGCTCTCGGACGCCCTGGCCGCGCCCCGGGTCTACATGTCGGGCACCCGCCTGGAAGCCGAGACGACGCCCGGCAGCGGCTGGACGCCCGCCCAGGTCGCGGAGATGCGCGCCCTCGGCCTCGAGGTGCGCGAGAACCCCGGCGTCGGCTCCTTCTCGCGCGTGCAGGCGATCCGCTTCGACGCGGCGACGCGGACCTGGGTGGGCGGCGCCGACCCGGACTGGGAGGGGAGCGCGCTGGCGCCGGTCGGTGCGGGGGGAGGCAGCGAATGAGGTCGTAGCGGCCGCCCGACGGCCGCGAAACCACGCCTCCGGACCCCGCGTAGGGCCTCGCGTCGAGCGACGTGACCGAAGGGGAGGGGATCCGTGGACCAGTTCGCCCAGCAACTCCGCTACACCGTTCGCAAGCTCCTGCGTGCCCCGCTTTTCAGCGCGGTGGCCGTCCTGACCCTCGCGGTCGGCATCGGGAGCAACGCCGCCATCTTCAGCGTGGTGGACGGCGTCCTCCTCCGGCCCCTGCCCTTCAAGGACGCGGACAGGCTGGTCGGGATCTGGCACACCGCGCCCGGCCTGGGCTTCGACGAGGTGAACCAGTCCCCCGCCCTGCACTTCACGTACGCGGAGGAGAGCCGGACGTTCGAGAGCGTGGGGATGTGGGACAACGGACAGGCGTCGGTCACCGGCCTCGCCGAGCCGGAGCAGGTGGACGTCATGTCGGTCACCTACCAGACGCTGCCGATGCTCGGCGTCGAGCCCGCGATCGGGCGCACCTTCACCGCGGAGGACGACACTCCCGACACGCCGGAGACCGTCGTCCTCGGCCACGGGTACTGGCGCCGTCGCTTCGGCGCCGATCCCTCCGTGATCGGACGCACGCTCACCGTGAACGGCCGCGCGCGCGAGATCATCGGCGTGCTCCCGGAGGCCTTCCACTTCCTGGCCTTCGAGCCGGACCTCTACCTCCCCCTCCGCTTCGACCGCGCGCACGTGTTCGTCGGCAACTTCAGCTACCAGGCCATCGGGAAGCTGCGGCCGGACGCCACGATCGAGTCGGCCGACGCGGACATCGAGCGGATGGTGCCGATGGCCGTGGAGCGCTTCCCCGGCGGCATCACGCAGACCATGCTCGACCAGGCGCACTTCGCGGCGGCGGTGCGGCCGCTCAAGCAGGACGTGGTGGGCAACGTCGGCAACGTGCTGTGGGTGCTCCTCGGCACGGTGGCCATCGTGCTGCTCATCGCGTGCGCCAACGTGGCCAACCTCTTCATCGTGCGTGCCGAGGGGAGGCAGCGGGAGCTGGCTGTGCGCACCGCGATGGGGGCGGGACGGGGTCAGGTCACGGCCCAGCTCCTCCTGGAGAGCGTGGTGCTCGGCGTCGTGGGCGGCGCCCTGGGGCTCGCGCTCGCCTGGGTCGGGCTGAAGCTCCTGGTCGCGCTCGGTCCGGAGAGCCTGCCCCGCCTGAGCGAGATCGGCATCGACCTCCCCGTGCTCGGCTTCACCTTCGCGGTGTCCGTGTTGGCCGGCGTCCTCTTCGGCCTCTTCCCCGCCCTTCGCTACGGCTCGCCCAAGCTGGTCGCGGCGCTCAAGGAGGGCGGGCGAGGCGGCAGCGCCGGGCGGGAGCGGCACCTGGCGCGCAACGGATTGGTGGTGGCGCAGATGGCGCTGGCCCTCGTGCTCCTCGCGGGCTCCGGGCTCATGATCCGGAGCTTCCAGGCGCTGCGCGCGGTGGACCCCGGCTTCACCGATCCGGACCAGGTGCTCACCTTCCGCGTGAGCATCCCCGAGGCCGAGGTCGAAGACCCGGTGGTGGTCGCCCAGACCCACCAGGAGATCCTGCGCCGCGTGCAGGCCATCCCGGGCGTCGCGTCCGCGGCGATCAGCTCTTCCGTGACGATGGACGGGTGGGACAGCAGCGACCCGCTGGAGAGCGAGGACCATCCGGCCGAGCCCGGCCAGCTTCCTCCGATCCGGCGCTACAAGTGGATCGGCCCCGGCTACTTCGCCACGATGGGCAACCGCCTGCTCGCGGGGCGCGACCTCACCTGGCAGGAGGTGAGCGACCGCGCCAAGGTGGTCTTGCTCTCGGAGAACCTGGCGCGCGCCGAATTCGACGACCCGGCGGCGGCCATCGGCAAGCGTGTGCGTCAGGCGGGCATCGGCGACGACAACCCGTGGTACGAGGTCATCGGCGTCGTCGGGGACGTGCGTGACGACGGGATGGGAAGGGATCCGGTGACCGTCGTCTACTGGCCCCAGCTCGTGGAGAACTTCTGGGGCGAGGACGGCCCGATGTCGCAGCGGTCCATGGCCTACGCGGTGCGCGCGGCGAGCGGCAATCCGGACGCCCTCCTCTCGGCGGCGAGACAGGCGGTGTGGGGCGTGAACCCGAACCTCCCCCTGGCCCGCGTGCGCACGCTCGCCGAGCTCGTGAGCGGATCGACGGCACAGACGTCCTTCACGCTCATCATGCTCGCGATCGCGGCCGCCGTCGCCCTCTTCCTCGGGGCGGTCGGCATCTACGGCGTCATCTCGTACGTGGTGGCGCAGCGCACGCGCGAGATCGGCGTGCGCATGGCCATGGGCGCCGAGAAGGGCATGGTCACGCGCATGGTGCTCCGCCAGGCCGGCGGGCTCGCGCTGGTGGGCGTCGCGGTCGGGCTGGCGGCCGCGCTCGGGCTGACGCGGCTCATGGCATCGCTCCTCTTCGGCGTGAGCCCCGTCGATCCGCTGACCTTCGGAGGCGTGGCCGTGGTGCTCTCGCTCATCGCGCTCCTGGCGAGCTGGATTCCGGCGCACCGGGCGGCGAGCGTGGATCCGACGGAGGCGCTGCGCGCGGAATACTGACGCGTCCGGGTCGGAGGAACGAAAAGGGGCCCCGGGCGGTCGCAGCCGCCCGGGGCCCCGAAGGAGCCGTGTCTGCCGGCCCCTACCGCCCGTCCCCGCCCCCGTCCAGCCGCGCCAGCTCCTTCTCGATCCGGGACAGCTCCTGCTGGACCTTCGCCCGGATCTCGTCCGTCGGGACCTCGGCCTGCAGGCGCGTCTCCTCGATCACCTGCCGCATCGCATCCGCCCGCGCCCGCATCTCGTCCGCGCGCTGGCGGGCCTCGTCCGCCCGCACCCGGACGGCGTCGACCTGCTCTCGCGCGCGCTCGACCCGCATCCTCGCGACCTCCACGCGCGCACGCGCCTCGTCGAGGCGCACGTTCACGTCCTCCCCCACCACCACCGTCGCGCATCCGTGGCCGTGCTCCACCCGTACGACCCGGGGCCGGACCACCACGTCCCGTCCCCCACCCACGCGCACCGCCACCCGCGGGATCGCGATCGTCTGCGTCTCGCAACGCTGGGGCGCCCCGTCCCGCAACGCAGCCAGCGTGGCTCCACCACCTACCGCCGCCCCACCCACGATGCACGCCACCGCCAACACGTCCGTCCCCAATCCACGCATCCGTCCACCTCCTGTCCCGGGTCCTTGTCTACTCTGACGAGGGTCGCGCCCGAAAGGTTGCGTGCCGGGGTCGGCGGCGCGTCCATGAAGGGGATCGCACACCCGCCCGTAGGACGGGAAGGCCTTCCACGCCCCCAGCAGCGAGCTCGACCTTGAACCCGACCCGTGTTCCGGCCCCCGTCCCGCTGACGTCGGTGTCGACGGTGGTCATGGCTCGTGTCGCTCCCTGGGCCTTCACCCTCCTCGCCGGCGCGGTGACCGTGGGTGCCTGGCTCGGCCTGTCTGGGCCCGGAGGCATCCGAGCCGGCCGTCCGCTGGGGCATCCTCGGCGTGGCCGTGTTCGGCTCCGCGGCCCAGCACTGGTGGTTCGGCCGTTTTCGCCACGTATGGCTCGACGGCGACATGCTCATCGTCGACGACCCCCGACGTGGGGTCCGTGTGCGGCTGCAGGACGTGGAAGAGGTCGCGGAAACCCGTATGCAGAAGCTCAAATGGGTGAAGGTGCGCCTTTCGCGGCAGACCCCGATCGGCGACACCCTCCGCTTCATCCCCCGCGGGCGTGAGGGATGGCTGCTTCCCTGGCGCTCGAGTCCGGTTGCGGCCGAGCTGCGGGACCGGGTCGAGGCGCTTCGGGCGGGCGCTCCCCCGCACTCCGAGCTGCATCGGGGATCCTGACGGTCGCCGGGCGGCTCTTGCAGGCACCCGCCCGCAACCGCCTATTGACCGCCTGCCACAGCATCGCCGCAGGGACGATCGCGGGCGCCCGGTGCGCCCGAGCGCATAGATCGCGTTGACCCTTCCGCGCCCGGAAGCAGGAGCCGTATCCATGTCCGCCCGTCGCCCCATCCTCCCGGCTGCGCTGGCCGGAGTCCTCCTCGCGTTCGCCGCGAGCACCCAGGCCCAGACCGTCCCCGCGGACCAGCTCGACGCGCTCCGCTACCGCTACATCGGACCCCAGGGCAACCGCATCTCCTCGGTGGCGGGCGTCGCCGGCGATCCCTCCACCTACTACGTGGGAGCGGCGTCCGGCGGCATCTGGAAGAGCGACGACGCGGGCATCTCCTGGCGCCCGCTCTTCGACGACCAGGAGGTGGAGGCGATCGGCGCGCTCGCCGTCGCGCCCTCCGACCCGCAGGTCGTGTGGGCGGGTACGGGCGAGCCGCACCTGCGCTCGAACGTCAGCGTGGGGGACGGCGTGTACAAGTCGACGGACGGCGGCGGGAATTGGACGCACATGGGGCTGCCGGAGACCGGGCGCATCAGCCGGATCGTGATCCACCCGTCGAACCCGGACGTCGTGTACGTGGCCGCGCTCGGGCACGCGCACGCACCGCAGCACGAGCGCGGCATCTACAGGACGCGCGACGGGGGTGCCACCTGGGAACAGGTGCTCTTCGTCGACGAGAACACGGGCGCATCGAGCCTGATGATGGACCCGAACAACCCGCGCGTCCTCTTCGCGGGGATGTGGACGGTCGAGATGCACCACTGGGGGCGGGAGAGCGGCGGCCCGGGCTCGGGCGTCTACGCGTCCCGCGATGGCGGGGACACGTGGACGAAGCTCTCGGGCCACGGCCTCCCGAAGCCGCCCATCGGGAAGGTGGACGTGTGCATGACGCGCGCCGACTCGCGCGTGGTGTACGCGATGATCGAGACGGGCGACGGCGTGCCCGTGCATGGGCAGCCCACCGACACCGGCGAGCTGTGGCGCTCGACGGACGGGGGCGCAACCTGGGAGCTGCGCAACAACAGCCGCGATCTCGGCGGCCGCACCGCCTACTACAACCAGTGCCGCGTGAGCCCGGACGACCCCGACGAGGTCTACTTCCTGGCCGCGGCCTACTCGCGCACGCTGGACGGCGGCACCACCTACCAGGTCGAGCAGGGACCGCGGCGCCCCGGCGGCGACCACCACGACATGTGGATCGACCCGCTGGACGGGGATCGTCAGATCGTCGTCCACGACCAGGGCCTGTCGATCTCCACGAACCGCGGGGAGACCTGGCACCGCGTGCAGCTGCCGATCGGGCAGATGTACCACGTGACGGTGGACAACGCGATTCCCTACCACGTGATGGGCAACCGGCAGGACGGTCCCTCGGCGCGCGGACCGAGCAACACGCGCTACGGCGGCACGCGCGGCGCCATCCCGCGCGGCGACTGGCGCTCGGTGGGCGGCGGCGAGAGCGGCTTCGCCACGCCCGACCCGACGGACCCGGACATCGTCTGGTCGAGCGCGTCGGGCTCGGGCGCGCGCGGCGGCATCGTCGTGCGCTGGGACGCGCGCACCGGCCAGTTCCGCAACGTCGAGGTGTGGCCCGAGAGCACGGGGGGCGTGCCCGCGAAGGACGTGAAGTACCGCTTCCAGTGGACGTTCCCCCTCCTCGTCTCGCCGCACGACCACAACACGCTCTACGTGACCAGCCAGGTGGTGCATCGGACGACGAACGGCGGCCAGAGCTGGGACGTCATCAGCCCCGATCTCACGACGAACGACACCACGAAGATGGGGATCAGCGGCGGGCTGACGCCGGACAACATCGGCGTGGAGTACTGCTGCGTGATCTACGCCTTCGACGAGTCGCCCGCGCAGCAGGGCGTGTTCTACGCGGGCTCGAACGACGGCAAGGTGCACGTGAGCCGCGATGACGGTGCCCACTGGACGGACGTCACCGCCAACTTCCCGGAGTGGCCGACGAACGGCGTGGTGCGCGGCATCGACGCCTCGAAATGGGACGCCGGCAAGGCGTACCTGGTCGTCGAGGCGCACTTGGAGGGTGACTTCGCGCCCTACGCCTACAGGACGACCGACTACGGCGCCCACTGGACGAAGATCACCGCCGGCCTGCCCGACCACGTCCTCAGCTTCACGCGCGACATCGAGGAGGACCCGGTGCGGCCCGGCCTTCTCTACCTGGGCACCGAGAACCACGTCTACGTCTCCTTCGACGACGGCGCGAACTGGCAGGCGCTCGTCAACAACCTCCCACCGGCGCCGATGTACGGGCTGGTGGTGCAGGAGCACTTCAACGACCTGGCGATCGCCACCTACGGCCGCGGCTTCTGGATTCTCGACGACGTGACGCCGCTGCAGCAGCTCACGCCGGAGGTGCGCGCCTCCACGGCGTACCTCTTCGAGCCGCGCGCCGCGTACCGCTTCCAGCAGGTGACGGATCCGTTCGAGGCGCCCAACGACTGGACGAACGGGGACAACCCGCCCTACGGCGCGTCGCTCAACTACTGGATGGGCGCGGAAGCGGCGGGACAGGAGGCGACGCTGCGCGTCACCGACGCCTCGGGGAGCGTGGTGCGCACACTGCGCGGCACCTCGGAGGCCGGCCTCAACCGCGTGTGGTGGGACCTGGAGGGTGAGAACAGCGCGGCGATCGTGATGCGCACCACGCCGATGTACGCCGACTGGATGGACCTCGGCCCCGAGCGGACGCGCACGATCTCGAACGGGATGTCGATCCTCGAGCCCCCGGGCACCTACACGGTCACGCTCGAGGTGGGCGGGCGCACGTACGCGCGGAGCCTGGAGGTGCGCAAGGACCCGAACTCCGAGGGCACGGTCGCGGACATCCGCGCGCAGACCGAGCTGCTCGAGAGCCTCCGCGGCGGAGCACGACCGGGCGGCCCGGGCCGTGAACCGCATCGAGTGGGTACGGCGCCAGCTCCAGGACCTGGTGGCCGTCCTCTCCGACCAGGGGGACGCGGGCGACCTGGTGCAGGCCGCGCGCGACCTGGAGGGCCGCTTCATCGGGGTGGAGGAGGAGCTCACGCAGCTGCGCACCACGGGCACCGGCCAGGACGGCGTACGCTATCCGTCGAAGGTCGTCGAGAAGCTCTCCCACCTGGCCGGGGGCGTCGGTACGGCGGACTTCCGCCCGACCGACCAGCAGGGTGAGGTGAACGCGGTGCTTCTGCAGATGCTCGAGCACGCCGAGCAGGGGCTGAGTACGCTGCTCCAGAGCGATCTGGCGCAGTTCAACCGCACGCTACGCGACCGCGGACTCAATCCCCTGATCAGCGACGGGTCGTAGCGGGTGGCGGAAGGAACCGCGCGCGGCTCGGACGGCGGGAGCAAGGGCGGTATCGGCTTCTGGGGAGCCACCGCCATCGGGGTCGGGGGGATGGTCGGCGGGGGCATCTTCGCGGTGCTGGGCCTTTCGGTCCAGCTCGCCGGGGGAGGTGCGCCCCTGGCCTTCGCGCTCGCCGGCGGCGTCGCGCTCCTCACGGCGCGCTCGTATGCGCGCCTCTCCGTCCGCTTCCCCAGCCAGGGCGGCACCGTGTCGTTCCTCGACCGTGCCTTCGGGTCGGGGATGCACACCGGGAGCGCCAACGTCCTCCTCTGGATCGCCTACATCGTCATGCTGGCGCTGTACGCGTACGCCTTCGGGGTGTACGGAGCCGAGCTGATCCCGTCCGGGGCCACGGCCTTCTGGCGGCACGCGCTCACGACCGCCGTCGTGCTCCTCATCACCGGCCTCAACCTCCTGAGCGCCCGTCTCATCGGCGAGGCCGAGGACGCGATCGTCGGTGTGAAGGTGGCGATCCTCCTCCTCTTCATCGCCGTGGGGCTGTGGGGCGTCGACCCCGCGCGTCTGGCCCCGTCCACCTGGACCCCTCCCCTCGGCCTGATCGCGGGCGGGATGATCATCTTCCTCGCGTACGAGGGCTTCGAGCTCATCGCCAACGCGGCCGAGGACGTCGTGGATCCCGACCGCACGCTCCCGCGCGCCTTCTACACGTCCGTCGGCTTCGTGCTCGTGCTCTACGTGCTGGTAGCCCTGATCACCGTGGGTACGCTTCCGCTCGACCGGATCGCCGAGGCGCGCGACTACGCGCTGGCCGCAGCAGCTCGGCCGTTTCTGGGCGACGCGGGCCGTGTGCTCGTCTCGGTGGCGGCGGTGCTGTCCACCGCCTCGGCGATCAACGCCACGCTGTACGGCGCGGCGCGCCTGAGCTTCATCATCGCCAAGGACGGAGAGTTGCCCGTCGAGCTCGAGCGGAAGATCTGGAACCGCCCCGCGGAGGGTCTCTTCATCACGGCGGGCGGCGCCCTCCTGCTCGCCAACCTGGCGGACCTGTCGAGCATGTCCACCATGGGCTCCGCCGGCTTCCTCCTGATCTTCGCGGCGGTGAACGCGGCCGACGCGCGCCTCGCGGACGAGACCGGCGGGAGCCGCACCCTCGCCTGGATCGGCTCCGCGCTGTGCGTCCTCGCCCTTCTCGTGCTCGTCGGCCAGACGTGGCGCGACAGCCCCGCCCGCCTCGGCATCCTGGCGGGCATGGTCGGCCTGGCCGTCGGCGTGGAGGCGCTCTATCGGCGCTTCGGCCGGCGGGGCGCCGCCCGCGTCAGCGGCTGATCTGCAGGTCCCACCCGTCCGGGTCGAGGATGTGGTAGCTGTCGTAGTCCATCTCGGGCGTGCCCTGGTCCCGCCGCGGGTTCAGCCCCCTCCGCTCCAGCTCGCCACGGACCGTTTCGGTGTCGAACGCCTCGAGGCGCCAGGCGATGTGGTTGATGACGCCGGTGACGGGCGGGCGGCCGTCGGCCGCGGGAGCCTGCGGCGCGGGGCGGCGGTTGTTGCGGATGATGATGTCGCCCACGTCGCCGATGCTGAGGCGCGCCTGCCGCTCGCCGTCGTCCTCCAGCACCTTCCAGCCCATCAGGTCGACGTAGAAGTCGCGGCTGCGGCCGTAGTCGGACACCGCGTAGGAGATGTGGTCGAGGCTCGCCGTCGCGAAGGGTGCCGCCGCAGGCGCTTCGGCCGCCGCGAGCGGCGTGGCGCCCCGGAGCGCGTGCGCACCGGTCGCGGCGAGCGCGAGGCTGCGGATGAGCTGGCGTCGGTCGAGGCGTCCCTCCTCGAAGCGCTCGAGCAGCCTGGCGATGATCGTCTCCATGCGGATCCTCCTCTCCCGGGTCGGGTCGCGTGCGGCGGGGTCGGGGATCGTGGTGGCGAATCGGGCGGCCGGCAAGCGTAGGCTTCGACCCGGCCCGCCGGACGCCACCTTGCGGACCGCCCCCCTCCCCTGTCCGTTGTGACGCCGGCGTCCACCCCCACAGGACCGAGCCTTGCCACCATCCGTACCCGCCGTCGTGAGCCTCCGGGCCGTCCGCAAGTCGTTCGGGCCCGTGGAGGTCCTGCACGGCGTGGACGTGGACGTCCTCCCCGGCGAGGTGCACGTCCTGGCCGGAGAGAACGGCGCCGGGAAGAGCACGCTCGTGAACATCCTGTCGGGCGTCCACACCGACTTCTCCGGTGAGGTCGTCTTCCGGGGGACGCCGCGTCGCTTCGCCGGACCGGCGGACGCGGCGCGCGCGGGGATCGCGACGATCCACCAGGAGCTTTCGCTGGTGCCCACCATGACGGTGGCGGACAACCTCTTCCTCGGCCGTGAGCGGACCGACCGCTGGGGACGCGTCGATTTCGTTGCCCAGGAGCGGGAGGCCACGCGCCTCCTCGAAGAGGCCGGGCTCGACGTCTCGGTGCGCCAGCTCGTGGCGGAGCTGCCGGTGGCGACGCAGCAGATGCTGGAGATCGCCAGGGCGCTGGCGAGGGAGGCCGCGCTCTTCGTCCTCGACGAGCCGACCAGCGCGCTCAACGAGCCGGAGGTGGAAACGCTCTTCGGGCGGATCGAGGCGCTGCGCCGGGCCGGGCGCGGCATCGTGTACATCACGCACAAGATGGAGGAGATCTACCGCCTCGCGGACCGGATCACCGTGCTGCGCGACGGCCACCGCGTCGAGACGGCACCCGCCACGGAGCTCCCTCCGGATCGCCTGGTGGCGCTCCTGGTGGGCCGCACGCTCGAGACCCGCCCGGTCGAGGAGCCGCGGCCGGCGAAGGGTGCTCCGGTCCTCGAGGTGCGCGACCTCTCCGTGGCCCACCCGACCGTTCCCGGCGTGCGGCTCGTCGACGGCGTGTCGCTTACGCTGCACGAGGGCGAGGTGCTCGGGCTCGCCGGCCTGCAGGGGTCGGGCGCGAGCGATGTGCTCCACGCGCTCTTCGGCGCCGCCGACGGGGCGGTGTCGGGGAAGGTGACGCTGGAGGGACGGCCCTACGCCCCCTCCGGCCCGGCCGAGGCGATCGCGAAGCGGGTCGTCCTCCTCACGAACGACCGCAAGGCCAAGGGGCTCGCGCCCGACATGAGCGTGACGCACAGCGTGTGCCTGGCCAGCCTGGGCCGCTTCACGGGCCCGGCCGGGTGGGTCCGGGCCGGTGCGGCCCGCGAGGCGTCCGCCGAGATCACGCGGAGCTTCCGGCTGAGCGCGCCCTCCCCCGACGCGCCCGTGCGCGCGCTCTCCGGCGGCAATCAGCAGAAGGTGTACCTCGCCCGCTGCCTCCTCACGGAGCCGCGGGTCCTCCTCCTCGACGAGCCCACCCGCGGCATCGACATCGGCGCGAAGACCGACATCTACGCCCTGGTGCGCGCCTGGGTCGCGCGCGGCATCTCGATCCTCCTCATCACCTCGGAGCTGGACGAGCTCCTCCTCCTGTGCGACCGCATCCTCGTGCTGCACCGCGGCCGCGTGGCCGCCGAGCTGACGGGCGCGTCCGCCACCAAGGAGACGGTGCTCGGCGCGGCGATGGGGCACGCGACGGAGGCAGGGACGTGAGCCGCGCAGCCGACGGATCGAGGCTGGCGCGCTGGATGCGTACCCCGGAGTCGCGCGCGCTCCTCGCCCTCCTGCTCATGCTCGGGATCGGCGCGGTCTTCAACGCGGACGGCGCCTTCTTCCGCTGGAGCGTCCACCGGGACATGCTGCGCCAGGTGTCCGTGTACGGCATCCTGGCCTGCGGGATGACCGTGGTCATCATCAGCGCCGGCATCGACCTCTCGGTGAGCAGCCTCCTCGCGCTCTCGGCCGTGTCCTTCGCCTGGCTCACGCTCCCGGCCGGACAGGCCGCGGTCTTCGCGATCCTCGTGGTGCTGGCGGCGGGCACCGCGCTCGGCTCCCTCTCCGGGCTGCTCGTGGCGCGCATGAAGATCCAGCCGTTCATCGTCACGCTCGCCATGATGGTCTTCGCACGCGGGCTGGCGAAGGTCGTATCCGGAGGCCGCAAGATCACGAACTACGTCACCGCGCCCGACGGCTCGTCGCGCGTGGTGGACCTGCCCCACGTCTTCGAGTTGATCGACAGCCGGATCCTGGGCGGCAATCTGTCGATCGTGACGGTCATCTTCATCGCCTGCGTGCTCGTGACCTGGATCGTCCTCGCCCGCCTCCGCCTCGGCCGCCACATCTACGCCGTCGGTGGCAACGAGGAGGCCGCACGCCTGTCCGGCGTGCCCGTGCTGCGCACGCTCGTGGCGGCCTATGCGCTCTCGGGCTTCTTCTCCGCGGTGGCGGGCATCTGCCAGGCGGCGCAGGAGACGCAGGGCGACCCCGAGACCGGGATGTCCTACGAGCTCGACGCGATCGCGATGGTCGTGATCGGCGGGACGTCGCTCGCCGGCGGCAGGGGGAGCGTGACGCTCACGCTCATCGGCGTGCTCACGATCGGCTACCTGCAGAAGATCCTCTCGCTCAACGCCGCCCCCGAGGCCACCCGCCTCATGCTCACGGGCGCGATCATCGTGTGCGCAGTACTCTTCCAGCGCGGACACAAGGGATAACCGGGAGGGACACCGCCCCATGCCGACACGCACGCTCCTGACGCTCTGCCTCGCCGCCGCGGCCGCCGCCTGCGCCTCGGAGGGCCGCACGCCGCACGCGGGCACGGCGGACGATCCCTTCGTCATCGGCATGAGCCAGTCCAACCTGGGTGAGCCGTGGCGCGTGCAGATGGACGCCGACGTGCGCGCCGCCGCAGACGCCCACCCGGAGCTGCGCGTCATCTTCAAGGACGCCCAGAACAACTCCCTGACCCAGCGCGCGCAGGTCGAGGAGTTCATGGAGCAGGGCGTCGACCTGATCATCATCAGCCCGAAGGAGGCCGCGCCCCTCACCGCCCCGGTCGCCGCCGCCTACCAGCGCGGGATTCCCGTGATCGTGCTCGATCGCGAAGTGCAGGGAGACGCGTACACCTGCTTCATCGGCGCGGACAACGTGCGCATCGGCCGCGAGG
This sequence comes from uncultured Gemmatimonadales bacterium, assembly GCA_963823035.1. Taxonomy (GTDB): domain Bacteria; phylum Gemmatimonadota; class Gemmatimonadetes; order Longimicrobiales; family Gaopeijiaceae; genus SZUA-318. Next base: position 179,193 of record CAWGKG010000004.1, on the reverse strand, counting down.
CCGGTCGCTGGTTGGCGGATAAGCTGGGCGACACGGGACGCATCGTCGAGCTGAAGGGGCTCATGACCTCCACGCCCGGACAGGACCGCCACCAGGGCTTCCTGGAGGGAATCGACCTGGAGGCCCATCCCGACCTGCAGGTCGTCTTCGAGGGCGAGATGGAGTGGCTCGAGCCGAACGCCCGCACCGAGATGGAGTCGGCGCTGGCCACGCAGCCGCACATCGACGCGGTGTACGCCCACAACGACCCGGGCGCGCACGGCGCCTGGCTGGCGGCGCGCGCCGCGGGACGCCAGGACGAGATGATGTTCGTGGGGATCGACGCCCTCCCGCAGGAGGGCCAGCAGTACGTCGCCCAGGGGATCCTGGACGCCACGTTCCTCTACCCAACGGGCGGCGCGGACGCGATCGACGTCGCGCTCCGTCTCCTGCACGGGGAGGAGGTGCCGAAGCGGATCACGCTGGGCACGCGCATCTTCACCGCGGACAACGTGGCGCAGGGCGGCGAGGCCATCCACTGACAGCAGCCGGAGGCAGACCGTGAAGCAGCGCATCGCCCTGTTCTGGCCGGGAGACGGGCGGGACGTCCCGAACCAGCTCGCCCTGCCGAGCATGACCGAGGCGACCGGACAGCTCGAGGCCGCGCTCCGCAAGCTCGGCCGTGAGCCCTGGCGCATCGAGGGCTTCCTCACGAAGCCGCATCACGCCATCGAGAAGCTCGGCCCCGTGCAGGACCCGATGATCGGCGTGTGCGTCCACTGGTTCTACGGCCCGCACACCACGGAGGGTGTGGTCGGGAAGGACAATCCCCTCCTCCTCGCCAGCAACTTCTCGGGGCAGTGGCCCGGGCTCGTGGGGCTCCTGAACACGGGCGCGTGCCTGACCAGCCTCGGGCGGGAGTTCTCCCGCGTCTGGACGGACGCCGCGGACTGGACCGCGGACGACGCGTTCATGGCGCGCCTGGAGGAGTGGTGCACCTCCGGCAAGATCGTCTACGGCGAGGAGGAGATCGCCACGGACGTCTCCGTGTCGCCCGAGGCGGCCGCGCTGGCCGCTCGTGTCGCACAAGGCTTCCAGGACCGGCGCGCCCTCATCCTCATGCTCGGCGACACCTCCATGGGGATGATCAACGGCTACTTCGGGCCGCGCCTCCTGAACCGCCACGGCTTCACCGAGCACAAGATCGACCAGGCCTGGATCATCGACCGCGGCCGAGGCATCGCGGAGGCGCGCATGGACGACGCGCTCGCCTTCGTGAAGGACCGGGGCGTGAACTTCCACTGGGGCGAGGAGGGCGGAACCGACTTCACGGAGGGCGCCACCCGCGAGCAGCTGCGCGACTACCTGGCCGTCCTCGACATGATCGACGAGTACAAGGCCGACTGCCTGGGCTGGCAGTACCAGCTCGGGCTACTGCCGCTGCGTCCGCCGTCGGACTTCGCCGAGGGGCTGTTCAACTCGACGTGCCGCCCCGAGTCGAACGGCGACACGGTCGCCACCGCCACCGAGGCGGACCAGGGCAACGCGGTGCCGATGGAGATGATGAAGCGCCTGCTCGCGGCGAAGGGGCTGCACCAGGCGGTCATGTTCCACGACGTACGCTGGGGCGGCGAGCACGACGGTCGCTTCGTGTGGGTGCTCCTCAACTCGGGCTCGTGCGGGGCGTACGCCTTCAACCACGACCCGGACACGCTCGCGGGCGTGCACAGCTACCGGCAGCCCGCGGGGTACTTCCCCGTGCCCGGCGGCACGTTCGCCGGGGAGAGCCTCGCGGGCGACGTGACCTGGTCGCGCTGCTACATCCGCGACGACGTGCTGTGGATGGACATCGGCCGCGGGGAGGTCGTGCAGCTGCCGCCCGCGAAGCGGGACGCCTGGTGGGAGGGCACCACGCGCCAGTGGCCGTTCATGTCCGCCGACCTGGGCGTGACCCGCGACACGATCATGGCGCACTACGAGTCCAACCACATCGCGGTGGCGTACGGCGACGTTTTCGAGGAGATGGTGGCGCTGTCCCGCGAGATGGGCTTCCGCGTCCGCATCCTCGGGCGGCGGGGCTGAGCGGCGCCGTGGCAGGGGGGTACGCCGGACCACGGGTCGCAGTGCTCGTAGCGCTGTCGCTCGTCGGCGGCGCGTGGTCGCTCCAGGCCCAGAGCACGGCCGACGTCGATGTGGTGTCCGAGCTGCGCCAGCTCGAGCGGGTCGACCTGCTCCCCCGCTACCGCAGCGGCTCGATCGTCTCCCAGGTGTCGTCCTACGACACCACGGGCGGCAACGACGACGGCTTCGACGGCACCTACTCCTCGATCCGCCGGGAGGGCGACGCGCGCGTTCTCGCCGACCTCGTCGGCCCCGGCGTGGTCGAGCGCATCTGGACGCCCACGCCTACCGAGCGGATGGTCGCCTTCTACTTCGACGGCGAGTCCGAGCCACGGCTGCGCCTCCCCTTCGTCGACCTGTTCAGCGGGGAGCAGCCCCCGTTCCTGCGCCCCATCGTCGGCAACGAGGTCGGCGGCTACTACTGCTACTTCCCGATCCCCTACGCCCGCTCGCTGACGATCGTCTACGAGGGCGACGACATCCGCTTCCACCAGATCCAGTACCGGACCCTCACCGCGGGGACGCGCGCGACGTCGCTCCGGGTGCCGCTGTCGGAGGTAGCCGCGCGCGCGGCGGCAAGGGTCGCGCAGGCGTGGAGCCGACCCGGGCGCCGCCCGTTCGACGAGCGCACGGTGCAGGTCTCCGAGCGCGCCTTCGACGTGGCGCCCGGCGACTCGGTCGAGCTTTTCCGACGGGAAGGGGGCGGACGGATCGTCGGCATCGAGTTGGAGCGCCCGGCCGGGGCGCCGCTGCGCGGCCCCGGCGTGCTCCTCGAAGGGCGCTGGGACAGCGAGGCGGCGCCCGCGATCCTGAGTCCGGCGAACGACTTCTTCGGCTACGCCTTCGGCGAGCCGGCCGCGCAGAGCCTCCTCCTCGGCTCGGACGCGGGGCGGGACTATGCCTACCTCCCGATGCCCTTCGACCGGTCGGCCTCGATCGCGCTGCGCGCCCTCCCCTCCGAAAGCGGGCCGACACGCGGCACCGCGCGCGTCTTCTACACGGAGGATGCGCGCGACCCCGACACCGAGGGCCGCCTCTACGCCACCTGGCGCCGCGAGCGCGATCCGGCCGAAGGCGAGCCGTACCTTCTCCTCGACGCGCGCGGCCGGGGCCACCAGGTCGGTACGCTCCTCCAGGCCCAGGGCCTCCAGCCCGGGATGACGGCGTTCTTCGAGGGCGACGACGTGACCACCGTGGACGGTGAGATGCGCCTGCACGGCACCGGCTCGGAGGACTACTTCAACGGAGGGTGGTACGCCCTCCTCGACCGGTGGGACCGGGGGATGAGCCTCCCCTTGCACGGAGCGCTCGACTACAGCCTGCCCCTGTCCCGGACGGGCGGCTACCGCTTCTACATGGCGGACAAGGTGTCCTTCGAAGGGCATCTGCGTCAGACGATCGAACACGGGCCCGAGGGCAACCGGGTGCCGGTGGACTACACGTCGGTGACCTTCCACTACGGCGACATGCCGCCCACGGCGTCGATGGACCCGTCCGCCGCGCCACCCCCGCCCCGCCCACCGGCCACGCACGTCTTCTACCCGCAGCTCATGGAGCTGTCGCTGGGCGGCGGCACGGCGATCTCCTACGTCGGCGGGGCGCTCGAGGTGCGGGCGGAGCAGAACGGCCTGGTGCGCTTCGACGTGTCGGCCCTTCCCCCGGGCCGCTATCGCGTGAAGCTGTCCTACCGGCGAGGGCCCGACACGGGAAGCTTCTCGGTGTGGCGCCGCCAGACGCAGCTCTCGGCCTGGGCGGACGCCTTCGCCGGGGAGGAGGAGCGCGTCGAGGCGGCCGACATCGGGGAGATCGAGCTGACGCCGCAGGCCCGCTCGATCACCGTGCGGACCCGCGCCGTGGAGGGCCGAACGGCCTTCCGCATCGACCGGCTGATCCTGGAGGAGGCGCGTTGAGGCGATAGGCCCGGCGCGCTCGCATCCACAGAAGGAGGGAGTCCATGCCCGCGCCGCGCTTTCGAGCGTCCGCCCTGTTCCTGGCCTGCCTGGCGGCTCCGGCCGCCCTCGCGGCGCAGAGCGGCGGGCTCGCCGACCTGACGCGCGTCCGGCCGGGCGCGAGCCGGGCCGTGAGCTCCTCCGATCCGGACTTCGCCAGCAACCTCGACCGGCGCACCTACATCCAGCCCGGGGAGACGATGGTGCTGGCCGACCTCCGCGGCCCCGCGGTGATCCAGCACATCTGGCTCACCTTCGCGGAGGCGCGCCCGAGCTGGCTGGAGGCGAACGGGGCGGCCGCGCCGGACGAGCTCGTGCTGCGCATGGTGTGGGACGACGCCGAGCAGCCCGCGGTGGAGGCGCCCCTCGGCGACTTCTTCGCCGCCGGATTCGGCCTCCGACGCGAGGTGCGCTCCGTGCCCGTCCAGGTCGAGGACGGCGACGCCTACAACGCCTTCTGGCAGATGCCCTTCCGACGGCACGGCGTGATCACGGTCACGAACGAGGGCACCCAGCGGGCGCGCTCCTTCTACTACCAGATCGACTACACCGCGATGGACGCGCTCCCCGAGGGCACGGCCTACTTCAACGCCCGCTACCGGCGCGCGTTCCCCGAGCAGCTCGGCGAGGACTACCTCGTGCTCGAGACGGAGGGGCGCGGCCACTACGTGGGCACGGTCATGTCCGTGCAGGCGCGCTCCCCCTACTGGTTCGGCGAGGGCGACGCCCGCATCTACGTGGACGGCGACACCCTCCCGTCGATCCAGGGCACCGGCACCGAGGACTACTTCCTCTCGGCGTGGGGGCTCGACGCACACTCCTGGCCCTACTTCGGGTGCACGTACCTGAGCGACGACCCCTCCAACCTGGGGATGCGCGCCACCATGTACCGGTGGCACGTGGACGACCCGATCCGCTTCACGAAGTCGCTGCGCTTCGAGTTCGAGCACACCGGGTGGATGTCGGCCGACGAGACGGAGACCGGCGAGGTGGACGGCCACGTCGCCCGCGAGGACGACATCGCGACCGTGGCGTTCTGGTACCAGGAGGGCCCTGCGACGCGGACGTCGGGCTTCCCGCCGCTCGCCGAGCGGCGCTTTCCCGACCTCGACCGCGTGGTGATCGGGGGAAGGGCGCTCAAGGCGGATGCGCGTCACTCACCCGGCTCCGTCGAGTTGCAGCAGGGCTACGACTGGAGCGGCGACGGCCAGCTCCTCTTCACGCCCTCGACGCCGGACGCCTTCCTGGAGACGGACTTCCAGGTGGAGACGGCGGAGCGCTCGGGGCTGGTCCTGCGCCTGACGCACGCGCCCGACTACGGCCGGTGGCGCGTCTTCCTCGACGGCACGGAGGTCACGCGGCTCGCGGACTACCCGGAGTGGAACCCGCAGGGCCCGACCGACCTCTACGCCGAGGGGGTCGAGGTGCACGACTGGTACCTGGGCAGCTACGAGCTGACACCGGGCACGCACACGCTGCGCTTCGAGGCGGCGGGCGCCCATCCCTTCTCTTCGGGCAGGTCCCTCGGGCTCGATTCGATACGACTGCGACAGCGCTGGCACGTGAAACGGCCGTCGCTGCGGCGCGCGGAGGGGTCGTGAGCGCGTGGAGGTCCGCGGGCCGGCTCCCCGTGAAGGTCAGCGAGCGCCATCCCATCGGCAGCGGCCGGGCCGGAGGGGCCCGCCGCGAGGAGCTTCCATGAGCGAGCGCGGCTGCGGGTGCGACGACGGGTGTTGCTCGGGCGGCGCAGCCGGCGCCGGCATGCCGACGCCGATCTCCCTCGACCGGCGCCAGTTCGTGAAGACGAGCGCGCTCGGTGGCGCGGGGCTGGCGTTGTCGGCCTCGCCGCTGCAGGCCATCGCCGGACCCTTCCTCCGCCAGGAGATCCCCGACCACTTCGTGCCGGCGGACAAGAAGCTGTCGCCGCATGGATACGGACGCTCTTCGCGCGCGGTGAGCGCGCCTGGTACACGGGGGAGGAGCTGCGCACGATCGGGATGCCGGTCGGCGGCATCGGCGCCGGCCAGGTCTACCTCACCGGCGACGGGCGGCTCACGTACTGGGACGTCTTCAACCGCAACCAGAACACCGGCTACGGGCTGCACAACTACACCGCGGGACGGCCGCCCGAGCAGACGGTGCTGGGCGGGGAGCTGACGGACGTCGCGCCCGTCGACCAGGGCTTCGCGCTGCGCGTGCGCACGGGAACGCCACCACGGACCGCACGCTCGACGCCGCGGGCTTCCCCGGCGTGCGCTTCAACGGCGAGTACCCGATCGGGCACGTCGAGTACGCGGACCCGGCGCTCCCGGTGACCGTGCTCCCTGGAGGCGTTCAGCCCCTTCATCCCGCTGAGCGCGGACGACTCGGCGCTGCCCGCCACGGTGCTGCGCTACACCGTGCGCAACACCGGTCCGACGCGCCGGCCGAGGTGACGCTGGCCGGGTGGCTGGAGAACGTCGCTCTGCCGCGACAGCGGCCGCGACTTCGGCGACCGCGTCCTGCGCGTGAACGAGCCGCTCGCGGCGCGACGGGCCTGACCGGCGTCCTCCTCACGGCGCGGGAGCGGCGAGCTCCCGCCCGGCGCCCCCGGCGCGCCCGCCGCTCGTCTTCGCCGACTTCGAGGGCGAGGGCTACGGCGACTGGACGGTCGAGGGGACGGCCTTCGGCTCCGGCCCCGCGCACGGCACGCTGCGTGAACCAGAACCCCGTGGCCGGCTTCGAGGGCGAAGGGCTGGTCAACACCTACCTCGGCGGCGACGACCCGCACGGCAAGCTCACCTCCCCGGCGTTCACGATCGAGCGGCGGTGGATCTCCTTCCTCATCGGCGGCGGGCGCCACCCGGACCGGGCCTGCCTCAACCTGGTGGTCGACGGCGAGGTCGTGCGCACCGAGACCGGCCGGAGCACGGAGCGGCTCACCGCGCGAACTGGGACGTGGCCGACCTGCGGGGAAGGACCGCGCACTTCGAGATCGTCGACGCGCAGTCGGGCGACTGGGGCCACGTGAACGTCGACCAGATCGAGCTCCGCGACACCCCCCGCGTCGCCGATCCCGGGCCCTTCGCGCTCGTGGCCGGACTGCGGGCACGATGTGCCTGGCCGTGGTCGGCGAGGCGATTCGCACGGCCGTCGCTCGGCCGGACGGGCGCGGCGGCGTGCCGCCGCGCTGGCCGGCAGCCGCCGGTCCGCGCGAGAGGCCCTTCGGCGAGATCGCTGCGGCGGCGGCGCGGGCCGCACGCGGACGCTCGAGCGCGGGCCGAGGAGACCTTCGTCGTTCGTGGTGGCCTGGCACCTGCCCAACCTCTACCGCAACCAGGAGCGCGTCGGCAACCGCTACGCCGCGCGCTTCGACGACGCGGGCGCGGTCGCGCGCTACGTGGCGCGGCGACCTGGATCGGCTCACGGACGCGACACGGCTCTGGCACGACACCTGGTACGACGTCCACGCTGCCCTACTGGCTCCTCGACCGGCTGCATTCGACGGTCGCGAACCTGGCCACCGACACCTGCCAGTGGTGGGAGAACGGGCGGTTCTGGGCGTGGGAGGGCGGCGGCTGCTGCCCGGGCACCTGCGGCCATGTCTGGAACTACGAGCACGCGATGGCCCGCCTCTTCCCCGAGCTGGAGCGCTCCGTGCGCGAGATGCAGGACTTCGCGCCCGGCGTGGGCTTCTACCCCGAGTCCGGGCGCGATCGGCTTCCGCGGCGAAGGGTGGACGCTCTGGGCCGGCGACGCCCAGGGCGGCTACGTGCTCAAGGCGCTGCGGGAGCACCAGGTCTCGGCCGACGGCGCCTTCCTGCGACGCGGTCTGGCCCGCCGTGCGCAAGGCGACGGAGTTCCTCATCGCCCAGGACGCCGACGCGGACGGCCTGATCGAGGGGCAGCAGCACCAGACCTACGACAAGAACTACTACGGCCCGAACACGATGGTCGGCTCGCTCTACCTGGGCGCGCTGCGCGCGGCCGAGGAGATGGCCCGCGACGTGGGCGACCGCGAGTTCGCCGCGACGTGCCGACGCATCTTCGAGACGCGGGCAGCGCGCGCTCGGTCGAGACGCTCTTCGACGGCGAGTACTTCGTCCAGGAGGTCGACCTGACCGAGCACCCCGACTGGCAGTACGGCGACGGGTGCCTCGCCGACCAGCTCTTCGGGCAGGGCTGGGCCCACCAGGTCGGGCTCGGCTACCTCTATCCCGAGGAAGACCGTGAAGAGCGCGCTGGCCTCGATCTGGAAGTACAGCTGGGCGCCCGACGTGGGCCCGCAGAACGAGGCGCACGCGCCGGAGCGCTGGTTCGCCTACCCCGGGCGAGGCGGGGCTGTTCACCTGCACCTGGCCCAAGAGCGCAGCACCTGGGCCCGCGCTCCACGCGCTACCGCAACGAGATCTGGACCGGGCATCGAGTACCAGGTGGCCGGCCACATGGCCTGGGAGGGGATGCTCACCGAAGCGCTCGCGATCTGCCGCGGCGATCCACGAGCGCTACCACCCGGCGCGAGCACAACCCGTGGAACGAGATCGAGTGCGGCGACCACTACGCCCGCGCGCATGGCGAGCTGGGGCGTCTTCACCGGCCTGTGCGGGCTTCGAGTACCACGGCCCCGACGGCCACCATCGGCTTCGCGCCCCGGATCACGCCGGAGGACTTCCGCTCGGCCTTCACGGCCGCGGAGGGATGGGGCAGCTATCGCCAGGAGCGCACGGACGCGGCGCAGACCTGCGCGCTCGAGGTCCGCCGGGGGCGGCTGGCCCTGCGCACCTGGAGCGTCACGCTCCCGGGGCGCCACGTCGCGCGCGGCGTCATGGTGCGCCTCGACGGGGGCGAGGTGGACGCGGCGCTCCTCCAGGACGGCGCGCGCGTCACGCTCGCCCTGCCGGAGGAGACGGTGGTCGAAGCCGGAAGCGTGCTGGAGGCGCGCCTGGCGCTCCGTGCGGCAGCCGGACATCGTCCTACACCGCCGTCCGGGACGGGCGCACACCCCGCGTCGGGGAGCTTCCCGTGTTGAGCGTCCTTCCCTTCCTGGTCACACGTTACCCTCAGAACTCGCAGCGGAAGCCAAGGGCCCCTCGTCCCGGCGTTCAGCACCTGACGCCTTCCAGCACGCTCTCCGCCCAGCCCATGGATGTCGAACGAAGGCGGTGCGTGCCTGCGGGCACCGCCGGGAACCGCAACGATCCGTCGGGGCCCGAAAAAGGACGCTCCGGCCCTCGTCCAACTGGACCACGACGTTCACCACGGGCTCGTCGTCCCCACCGACCACCCGTCCGACGATGGTACCCGCCGCTTCCGGAGCGGCGCCGCTTCGCGCCGGAACGATGCGGACGTTGGTGGTGCCGGCCCGGAACGTCAGCCCCGTGCCCCGGAGGATGCGCTGCAGGGCTTCGCCGACGGTTGCGCGGGCGTGCCGCGAGCCACGAGCCTGTGACGGGGAAGAAGGGCGGGGCTGTTGACCAGGGACACGCTGTCCGAACGGCTGAGGAGCTGAAGCGCATGCTCGAAGCTGGATCCCTGGACGGTGAGCCCGGCCACGCTGTCGAGGAGCGTCTGGGCCCCCGCCTTCGAGGAGACACCGAACAAGAGCGTGGCCACGAATCCGACGAGCGTCGTGGGAACGGGCGATCTCGCGAGTCACGTCGTCCCCGTGCTCCGCCTCCGAGTCCTCATCCTGTCCTCCCGCTCCCCGGTCCAGGGCAGCTCCACCGTCGGTCTACCCCGTCGCGCCACGTCGGGGCCGGTGACGCCGGACCGATCCGTCGCGGACACCCACCCCACTCGCCCCTCTCTACGATGCCGGGGACAGGCTTCTACCAAGGGAGAACGTGGGCACGGTCCCGACGTGCGTCGGCCGGACCCGGAACGCGTCGGGGGCGGCCCGATCGTGCCCACCTCCGCGAGATCGGTGACCGGACGCTGCGCTTCATGAAGGACCTCGACTCACGACCGGGCCGGGCCGCCGTGGCCCAGGACGAGCTGAACTGGCGCCTCTCGGAGCAGATGAACAAGACGATGTACGTCCTGTCGATGGTGGCCGGCATCTTCCTCCCCCTCGGACTCCTCACCGGGTTGCTCGGCATCAACGTCGGAGCATCCCGGGGGTAAACAGCCACTGGGCGTTCATCGTCGTCTGTGTGATCCTGGTGGTCACGGCGACGCTCCAGATGCTGTTCTTCCGACGCAAGGGGTGGCTCTAGGGCAGCCGAGTCGGCGGCGCCGTGCGTCGGCGCACGTGCATTGGCAGACGCGCGGACAATCCCCATCCTTGGCCTCAATTCGAAATCAGGCGCGCCGGGCCGCGACACGGCCCTCACGCATCTCTTGCCTCGGAGAGTGTCCGCATGAGAATCCTGCTCTTCCTGGCCACCAACCTCGCTGTGTTGGTCACGGCCGCCGTGGCCATGGCGGTGCTCACCGCCCTCGGCGTGATCCCCCAGAACGCTCCCTACGTCCAGTTGCTCGTCTGGTGCGCGCTCTTCGGGTTCGGCGGGCGTTCATCTCCCTCGCGATGTCCAAGTGGATCGCGAAGCGCTCGACCGGCGCCCGCGTCATCGCCGCGCCCGCCGGCGACCTGGGTTGGCTGCTGGACACGGTCCGGCGCCAGGCGGCCGCGGCGGGTGTCGGGATACCCAAGGTCGCGGTGTTCCCCTCACCGGACGCGAACGCGTTCGCCACCGGCATGTCCCGCAACAACGCCCTGGTGGCGGTGAGCACCGGACTCCTGCAGTCGATGAGCCGTGATCAGATCGAGGCCGTGCTCGGCCACGAGATGACGCATGTGGCCAACGGGGACATGGTCACGCTCACGCTCATCCAGGGGGTGCTCAACACCTTCGTGCTCTTCGCCTCCCGTGTCGTCGCGAGCCAGTTCAGGCGGGGGCGTTTCCTGATCTATCTCGCTCTCCAGGTGGTTTTCGGCATGCTGGCGAGCATCGTCCTCGCGTGGTTCTCACGCAGGCGCGAATTCCGCGCGGACGCAGGCGGCGCTCGGTTGGAGGGCGTGCCGTCGATGGTCTCTGCCCTCGACCGACTCCGGGCCCTCAGCAGGACGCCGGCGCAACTACCGGGGGGGCTGGCCGCCTTCGGCATCCACGGCGGCGGACTGAGGCGGCTGATGAGCACGCATCCCCCTCGAGGAGCGGATCGCTCGATTGAAGGCCCTGCGGACGTAGGTGGGGGCCGCCCCCTTGAAGCACGAGCCTGGAGCCAGCGACGCCGAAGCCGTCGCGCGCGCCGCCCAGGTGTTGGCCGGGGGCGGCGACGTGGCATGGTACCGACGGTTCACGCCGTTCCTCGGGCCCGCGTTCTGGCCTCCGCGCCTACGTCGACCCGGGGAACTTCGCACCAACGTCCAGGGCGGGGCTGAGTTCGGGTATCTGCTCCTCTGGGTGATCGTGGCCAGCAACCTGATGGCCATGCTCATCCAGCTCCTGTCGGCGAAGCTGGGGATCGCCACCGGCCGCAACCTGGCCGAAGTCTGCCGGGACAGCTTCTCGCGACCCGTGGTCTGGGGTATGTGGGTGGTGGCGGAGCTGGTCGCGATGGCCACGGACCTGGCCGAGTTCGTGGGCGCCGCCGTGGGATTCAACCTCCTGTTCGGAATCCCTCTCTTTCCGGCCGCCCTGCTCACGGGTGTGGCCACGTTCCTCATTCTCGGCCTTCAGCGCTCCGGATTCCGGCCCCTGGAAGCCGTCATCACGGCCATGGTCGGCGTCATCGCCCTCAGCTACCTGATCGAGACGCTGCTGGAGCAGCACGACTGGGCCGCGCTCTTACGGGGCGACGGTGCCACGCTTCGAGGGGAAGGAAGCGTGGTGCTGGCGGTGGGCATGCTGGGCGCGACCGTGATGCCGCACGTGATCTTCCTCCACTCCTCCCTCACCCAGCACCGGATCCGGCCGACGTCCCCGGTCAGGCCCGGCGTCTGTACCGCTTCCAGTTTCTGGACGTGGGGCTGGGTCTGGGTCTGGCCGGCCTCATCAACGCCGCCATGCTCATCATGGCCGCCGCCACCTTCCACGCCCGGGGCCTCACCGGAGTAGCTTCGATCGAGGAAGCCTACCGGACCCTCACCCCGCTGCTCGGCCCCATGGCCGGCGTGGCCTTCGCGATCGCCCTCATCGCTTCGGGGCTCGCGTCGTCGACGGTCGGAACCATGGCCGGCCAGATGATCATGCAAGGGTTCCTGCATCGGCACATCCCCGTCTGGATCCGTCGTGCCGTCACCATGATCCCGGCGCTGATCGTCCTGGGCATCGGGCTCGACCCCACGCGCACGCTGGTCCTGAGCCAGGTGTTCCTCTCGTTCGGCATTCCCTTCGCCTTGATCCCGCTCGTCCTCTTCACCCGGAGGAAGGCCCTCATGGGAGGGCTGACGAACCACCCCCTCACGACCGCCGCGTCGGTGGCCGTGTCGGTGCTGATCCTCGGCCTCAACGCCTATCTGCTGGTGAGCATCTTCTCCGGAGGGTCCGGATGACCACGATTCCTCGGCGGATCCTCGTGCCTCTGGACGGATCCGGTCTGGCGGAGTCCGCCGTCCCCGCGGCGGTCGAGATCGCCGCGGCGTGGGGTGCGGCGATCACGTTCCTCCACATCCTGGAGGCTCGCCCTCCCGACACCGTGCACGGCGACCCGCACCTCGCCGGCCTCGAGGAGGCCAGGAGCTACCTCGAAGGATGGGCCGAGAAGCTCAGGCGCAGCGGGACGCCCGTCGACATCCACGCCCACGGACCCGGCGTGAAGAACGTCGCCGAGGCGCTGGCCGGCCACGCCGAGGAGATCCAAGCCGATCTCATCGTCCTGTGCGCGCACGGCTCGGGTGGATGGCGGGACATCCTCCTTGGCAACATCGCCCAGCAGACCCTGAAGCGCTGCGTGCGCCCGGTGCTGTTGGTACGCGCGCCGGCCCCCGACGGCGGATGGAGGCTGGGCAACCGACCGTGGGTGGTGGCGATCGACCCCGCCTTCGCTGGCTCAGGCGCTCTGCGCCTGGTGACGAGCCTCGGTGGCGCCCTTCGTGCGCAGCTCAGGCTTCTGACCGTGGTGCCTACCCGCGGGACCCTGCCCCAGCCACGCAGAGCGGAGGCCCGCGTGGCACCTACCGCGGTAGCGGCGCTCCTCGACCTGGAAGCGCGGGATGCGCACGGCCTTCTGGAGGAGCTGGCGGACGAGCTACGGGAAGTGGTGGGCGACGTCGTGGTCGACGTGACGAGAGGCGACCCGGTGGGTGAGACGCTCGCCTCGGTGAACCGATCCGGCGCGGCGCTCCTGATCGTACGGACACACCGGAAGGCCGGGGTCGCCGGGCTCGTCTCCGGTAGCTTCGCCGCGGCCTGCGTCGCGCGAACGGACTGTCCCGTGCTCCTCGTGCCCATCGAGTCCGAGCCCGCGACGGCGAAGACGTGAGCACCCTCACCCCATGGGAGGTGCCGCCGATCCGGTCACCCGCACGTCGAAGGGGGGCGGTGCGACCTACAGCAGCGGCGACAGCAGCCGGAACGAGTTCTCCGCGAAGCGATGCCACGCCGGGCGTCGACGCCACACCGCCGGATCGACAGGGCCGGTGAGGCGCGCCATCGCGTCCACCCACTGCCCGACGCCGGATTCCTGCTTGAAGAACCGTGGGTCGACCAGGTTCTGGCTCCCCGTGTAGGCCACGCGATCGTCCACGACGACGATCTTCCGGTGGTTCCGTAGATCCGCCCGGGCGATGAGCGTGCGGAGAGGGCCGGTGGGGAGGGCGGCCGAGAGCTCCACGCCCGCCTCGCGCAGGCGTCGCACGGTCGCCCCCTCGAGGAACGCTTCGCTGCCCATCGCGTCCGCGAGCGCGCGGCACTGCACACCTCGGCGTGCGGCCCGGACGAGGGCGTCCACGACGTCCGCGGTGCGCCCACCCTCGTGCCAGATGTAGAACGAGACGTGGCACGTGCGCTCGGCGCCGTCGATGTCGGCCACCATCCTGTCGAAGACGGTGCCGAAGTCCTCCAGCAGCTCGATCTCGTTGCCGGTGAGGGCGGGGAAGCCGAGCAGCCGCTCCGCATGTCGGTGAAGGGACTCCGCACCGGCCATGACGCCGGAAGCCTCCGCTCGTGCTCCTTGCGGAGCGCCGTCTGCCACCGCTCCACGCCGGGGAGATTGGCGGCGATCCGCGCGGACCGCCCGGGGCCGATGCGCTTCTCGCCGAAGAGCAGGTAGACGGCCGCACCCACGAAGGGCACGCTGAAGACCACCGCGAGCCACGCGACCGAGACGCCCACGGGAGGACGGCGCATGATCACCCGGACGGACAGCCCGACGACGATGAGCCAGTGGGTGCCGAGGACGAACGTCGAGATGACGTGAGGGTTCATCCCACGGCACCGGTAGACCGCCCTGCATCGGTCGCGGCCACCGCCTCGATTACCGCTCTCCTGGCCATTCGCGAGACCAGGATCATCACGACCAAACACGGCGGCGAGGCCAGCGAAGACCACCACGTCGTGCACGATCACGGCCCGGGCGCTGCGGCCGGCGATCCGGGCCACGTGCTTACCGGCGTACCCGAAATAGACCTCCGGGAAGAGGGTAGGGACGAACGCGACGCACGCCAGGAGGAACCCGGAGAAGCGCACGCCGGCGGCACCCATCGCGTAGCTGATCCAGGCGGGACTCAGCGGCGTCAGGCGGAGGAGCGTCTGGAGCTTCACCTCGTCCCTGAGCGCGGCGCGCTGGATCGCGGCCAGTGACGGCCGCGCAGCCAGCGCCCGCTGGATCCGGTCCCGCAGAAGGCTCCGCGACAGGCCGAACTGGAGCGCCGCCGCCAGGAGGCTCGCGACGACGACGGCCGCCAGCCCTTCGGTGAGCCCGAAGAGGGCCCCCGCGACGATGGAGAGCGCGGACTCGGGAAACAGCGCCGAAGTCAGCGCGACGAAGAGGCCCATGAACGCGATCACACCCCACGGGCCCCGCGCCGCCACCCACGCCTCGATGGCGTCGAGGTGGTGCTCGATGTCCCGGCCGAGCGCGACGATGGCGATCGCCAACAAGCACGCCCACCACGAGGTAGGGGAGCACGCCCTCGAGATCCGCGCGCCTGAAACGGCGACGCACGCGGTCGCCGAGGTCGTGATGCAGGGGGGCGTCCGGACTTGCCATGGGCGACAGCTACGCGCCAGCCGCGGGTCTCTCTAGAACATCTTCGCGGCCAGCGACGCCTCCTTGTCGGTCCGCGTTCCGATCTTGATCCACGTCGCCAGCCGCACGGTGCCCTCGGCGTGCAGTGTCTCGTGGACGCGCCGGATCGCGTCGAAGATGTCATCGAGCTCCCCCTCCACGTTCGTGCCGTTCGGGTGGAGTTGGGCGTGGATGCCCGCTTCCTCCAGGATGGCGTGCGCCCGCTGCACTTCCTTGCGGACGGACACGCCCACGCCGATCGGGATCACCTGGATGTCGCCGGTGGCCTTCATGGATGCGTCCCCCTGCTGGTCGTCTCTCCCCGGCGGCGCTTGACGCACGCCCCCCGGGGCTCCACATGGAAGGAAGCACATCCCTCAGGAGCCGACCATGCCCCGCCCCCGCCTCGCCAGGACCCTCCCGCGCGCGCTCGCCGCCGCGCTACCGCTGCTCGCAGCCGCCCCACTCGCCGCGCAGATGACCAAGGCGGACGTCGCGTCCTTCCTGGACGCGCGCACGCAGGAGTTCAACGACATCGCCATGAAGATCTGGGACCTGGCCGAGGTGGGCTACCTGGAGACGGAAAGCTCGGCGCTCCTCTCCGGCGAATTGGAGGCGCACGGTTTCACGGTCCAGCGCGGCGTGGCCGGCATCCCGACCGCGTTCGTCGCCACGTACGGCAGCGGCAAGCCGGTGATCGGCCTCCTCGGGGAGTTCGATGCCCTCCCCGGAATCAACCAGGACCGCGTGCCGGAGCGGAGCCCCATCGAGGGGAAGCCCGCCGGGCACGCATGCGGACACCACCTCTTCGGCACCGCCTCCTCGGCCGCCGCGATCGCCGCCGCCGAGTGGCTGAAGCAGACGGGGCATGCCGGCACGATCCGGCTGTACGGGACGCCGGCCGAAGAGGGTGGCTCGGGCAAGGTCTACATGGTGCGCGCCGGGCTCTTCGACGACGTGGACGTCGTGCTCTCCTGGCACCCGGGGGACGGCAACGGCGCCAGCCCGGGCTCGAACCTCGCGGTGAAGTCGGCGAAGTTCCGCTTCAAGGGCGTGTCCGCCCACGCGGCGGCGGCCCCGGACCGCGGCCGCTCCGCGCTCGACGCGGTCGAGGCGATGGACTTCATGGCCAACCTCATGCGCGAGCACGTGCCGCAGGAGACGCGCATCCACTACGTCATCACCTCGGGCGGGAGCGCGCCGAACGTCGTGCCCGACTTCGCCGAGGTCTACTACTACGTGCGCCACCCCGACCCCGAGGTCGTGCGCTCGATCTTCGACCGGCTGGTGAAGGCGGGCGAGGGCGCCGCGGCCGGCACCGGCACGACGATGGAGTACGAGGTGATCGGTGGCGCCTACTCGAGGCTCCCCGTGGTCGCCCTCCAGCAGCTCGTCTACGACAACCTGCAGGAGGTGGGCGGCGTCCACTACGACGCGAAGGAGCAGCACTTCGCCGAGCTGCTCAAGCAGCACCTCCCGAAGGACCCCGCCATCTCCACGGCCGCCGAGATCCGGCCGTTCGAGTGGGAGCGGACGTACGCCTCGTCCGACGCGGGCGACGTGAGCTGGAAGGTCCCCACCAGTACGCTGTCGGCGGCCACGTGGGTGCCGGGCACGGCCGCCCACTCCTGGCAGGCGATCGCGGCGGGCGGCACCTCCATCGGCGAGAAGGGGATGATGGTCGCGGCCAAGACGCTGGCCTTCAGCGCCGTGGACCTCTTCACGGACGGCACGAAGGTCGCCGAGATCCGGAGGGAGTTCGCGGAGCGCCGTGGCGACGACTTCGTGTACCGTCCGCTCCTGGGCGACCGCGACCCGCCGCTGGACTACCGCGCGTCGGTCATGGGAAGGTAGGAGAGGCGCGGTGCCCGCGCGCGACTATCGCACCTCCGGCCCACCCCTCCGGTCGTCCGGCACGAAGCGCCCGCGTGCCGGCATGACCACCGCCGGAAGGGTGGAGGCGTCCAGGACCGCGTCGTCGGCCACCACGCCGTTCCGCGCCAGCAGCCACGCGATCACCGCGTAGGTGTCGTCGGCCGAGAGGGAGCCCGGCGCGTTCTGTGGCATCGCCCGGCGAACGTAGTCGAAGAGGGTGGTGGCCCAGGGCCAGTAGTTGCCGATCGTGCGGGGTCGGGGCGGGCCACGCGAGCCCCACGCGGGACCCCCGACGAGGACGTCGTACGGGCCCTCGGCGCCGGTCGGACCGTGACAGGCCGCGCACCGCGTCAGAAAGACCTCGTGGCCGCGGGCCACCGTCCCCTTCCCCGCTGGAAGGCCGGTGCCGTCCGGGCGGACGTCGATGTCCCACCGCGCAACCCGCGCAGCGTCCGCCGAGCGGCCGAACCCGAAGCGTGCGGGGCCGGGCTCGGGTCTCGCGACGACCGCGACTTCAGCGGTGACCCTCTCGGGAAGCGGATCGGGCGGCGCGCATCCCGCGAGCACCACGGCGGCCGGCGCGGCCAGCGCGGCCCACCACGGCGCCCTCACAACGTGTCTCCCAGCGCGAACGTCACCGTCCCGTCGCGGGCGACCTTCCACGGCCGAATGTTGTTCTGATGGTAGGAGGTACGGGCGCCGCGCGCGGCCACGAGCTGCCGGTAGGTCGGCTGCGTGTAGCCGGTCTCGTCCACGGCGCGGCTCATGAGCACCGCGTCGCGCCCGTCCCACGCCCACAGATGACGGAAGCGTACGGTGCACTTCGGCAGGACGGGCTCCTGGAGCCGCGCCCGCGTCCACGTTCGCCCTCCGTCGGTGCTCACATCGACGCGGGTGACCCGGCCGCGCCCACTCCACGCCAGCCCCCGCACCTCCCACCACCCGCGCTCCGGGAGCGCGAACGGGTAGGCCGGGAAGGTGATGACGGACTTGGCGTCCATCACGAAGCTGAACTGGCGCGCCGTGCCGTCGTCGAGCGGATCGGTGTACTTCGACGTCTCCTCGCGCGTCATCGTCGGCCGGTCCGTGACCTCGATGCGCCGGATCCACTTCACGTTCGTGTTCCCCTCCCACCCGGGGAGGAAGAGACGAGCCGGGTACCCCTGCTCCGGCCGCAGCGCCTCCCCGTTCTGGCCCCAGGCGAGGAGCGCGTCGTCCATCGCCTTGTCGAGCGGGACGCTGCGCGCCAGGTGCGAGGCGTCCCCACCCTCCGCCAGCAGCCAGGACGCGCCCGGCCGTACCCCCACCTCGCGCAGCAGGGTGGCGACCGGGACCCCGATCCACTCGCTGGTGCTCAGCAGCCCGTCGATCTGCTGCGGCGTCAGCTCGCCCGGCGCGTTCGGGGCGTACCCCGCCCCGCCGTTGCCCGAGCACTCGAGGAAGGCGAGGCGCGACACCGCCGGGTATCGCTTCAGATCCGCCAGCCGGAAGACCGTGGGTCGATCCACCATCCCGTGGATCAGCAGCTCGTAGTCCTCGGCCGTCACGGCCGGCACGCCCTCCGTGATGGCGCTCGAAGTGGAGGTCCGCCGGCGTCAGGATCCCGTCGAGGAGGTGGATCGGCGTCCGGGAGCTGGATGCGGGGACGGGGGCGCCGGCGAGGCGTCGCAGCCGCTCGCCCGGGGCCCGCGCACCGAGCTCCGAGACCACGGCGCCGGTCGAGGGCGCGGGCGCGGCGGCCCGTGTCGGGCGAGCCTCCTGCGCGAGGAGGTCGACCGCGTCGAACCGCGTCCTCACCAGTCCTGCGGCCACCGCGCCGGACGCGCCGGCCAGCCACGCACGCCGAGAGAGGCCGCGGCGGGTCTTCCTCCGATCGACTCATGGAACGACCTCCTGGGCAGGGGTTCGGGGGCGGGCAGCAACGTGGGCCGGCGCGCACGCTCCGGCCAGAGCGCACGGTCGGACGGGGTGGACGCCGCGCGGGTTCCGCGCGCACATTGGCGCCCGAGCCGGCCCCCCACCCTCCCGGAGCGCTGACGTGCCGACGACCGACCTTCCGCTCGACCCTCGCCCTCCGGGCCGGCCCGCCCGCGGCGGCGCTCGCCGCGCTCCTCCTCGTCGTGGCGTGCGCCCCTGCCCAGACCTCCCCGGGCGCGAGCGCTCCGCGGCCCTCCTACCCGGCCGCCTTCGACGACCCCATGCCGTTGACCCGGGTCGCGTTGGGCCCGTTCAGCCGTCCGGTGACGACGGCGTCCCCGGAGGCACAGGCCTACTTCGACCAGGGGATCCAGCTCCTGTATGCCTTCACGCCCCCGGACGCCGCACGCTCCTTCCGCGAGGCCGAGACGCTCGATCCGACCTGCGCGATGTGCTGGCTCGGCGAAGCCTGGGCGTGGGGGCCGTACCTGAACGGCGGGATGGGCGAGGCCGACGCGCCACGTGCGTACACGGCGATCCAGCGCGCCCGGGAGCTCGCCCCCGGGCACACGACGCCCGTGGAGCGCGCGGTCATCGAGGCGATGGCCGTTCGCTACGAGCCCACGCACGACGCCGACCGGCGCAAGCACCTGGACTCGCTCTGGGCCGAGACGATCGCCGAGGTGCACGCCCACTTCCCGGACGACGCGGACGTGGCCACGCTCTACGCCGAGTCGCTCATGCTGCTGCAGCCGCGGCGGGGACCCTACGACCTGGGGGATCCGGCCATCCAGCGGATCATGGGCGTCCTCGAAGGCGTGCTGGCGAAGGACATCACGCACCCCGGCGCGTGCCACCTGTACGTACACGCGACGGAGATGTCGACGGAGCCCGAGCGCGCCGAGGCCTGCGCCGACCTCCTCGGTCGGGCCATCCCGGGCGCCAGCCACATCAACCACATGCCGTCGCACACCTACAACCGCGTGGGGCGGTGGGGCGACGCGGTGCGCGCCAACATCGAGGCTTGGCACTCGGACCAGAAGGCCGCGCAGGGACAGGGCTTCGCGATCTATCCCTCCCACAACCTGCACATGCTCCTCTTCGCCGCCTCCTACGACGGGCAGGGGGCCGTCGCCATCCAGGCCGGGAAGGACTACGGCAAGCTCATGGACGGCGGGCAGTTCTACCATGTGCTCACGCTCCTCCGCTTCGGCCGCTTCGACGAGATCCTCGCCCTGCCCACGGCGCCGGAGGGGACGGTCTTCCGCGGATTCTGGGACTTCGGGCGTGGCTACGCGTCGCTGCGCTCGGGCGACCGGGCCGCCGCGCGCGCCTCCCTCGAGGCGGTGAAGGCGGCGGTCGAAGCCGACCCCGACGCCGTGTTCCGGGGCCATTCGGCGAGCGACCTCCTCGGCGTGGTGACGGGCATCCTGGAGGGAGAGATCCTGCGGGACGAGGGAGACCTCGAAGGGGCGATCCGCGTCCAACGCGAGGCCGTGCGGCTCGAGGACACGTTCGGCTACGACGAGCCCGAACCGCTCAACTTCACGGCCCGCCACTGGCTGGGAGCGACGCTCCTGGACGCGGGACGTCCCGAGGAGGCGGAGGTCGTGTACCACGCCTCGCTGGACGACCACCCGCACAACGGGTGGTCGCTCCTCGGGCTGGAGGGGGCGCTACGCGCCCAGGGCCGGGCGCCGGAGGCCGACGCGGTCCACGCGGAGTTCGAGGTCGCGTGGGCCCGCGCCGACCACTGGATCACCGCGTCGCGATTCTAGGCGAGCTACGTCGGCGTCGTCACCCCCGCCGACGGGTCCTTCCGCCTGCGGCGCAGCACGCCGGCCGAAACGAGCGCGATGAGGAGCCCCACGGGCAGCGGCTCGGTGAAGGTGATCGCCGCGTTGTAGAAGGGGTTGTCGTACATCGCCCCGAACTTCTCCACCTCGGCCACGCGTGCGTCGATCGCCGCCTGGCTTGCGCCGCGCTCCCGCGCCTTCTCCACCTCGTACGCCTGGTACTTCTCCGTGAAGTCGGGCGCGAGCTTGAAGTAGACCACCTCCCACGTGGCCGTGTAGCACACGGAGGCCACCACCACGATGAGCGCGCCCACCACGAACGCCCGTCCGAAGCCGACGGAGCCGCCGGCGACCGTGTCGCGGTAGGACCGGATCCCGAAGTGCACGAGGAGGAAGGCGAGAACCATCGTGGTGTAGCCGACCACCGCGCCGCGGTCGAAGCCGATGGCGTCCTGGAACGGCAGCACCAGCAGCATCATGGCCGACAGGATGCCGCCGGCGATCAACCCGAACGTCCACACGGTTCTCTTCATGGGCCTGGCGCTCCGGTCTTGGGTTTCCGCTCCAACGTACGGGCGAAGCCTGGCTCCAATCCGCCGTCGGCGCGTCACCCGAAAGGATGATTCCGCGCACTCTCCGGCGAAGATCACCCTTTCGAGGGACGGGAAAGGCCGCTCAGGGGAGGATCCCGGACTCCTTCGCGATCGACACGGCGTGCGTGCGTCGCCTGGCGCCCAGCTTGGTGAACAGCCGGCTGGAGTGCGTCTTGACGGTGTTCTCGCTCACGAACAGCCGCTCGGCGATCTCGCGGTTGCTCAGCCCCTCGGCGATCAGCTGGAGGATCTCGTGCTCCCGGGGCGTGATGCCGAGCTCCGCCAGCCTGTCCGCGTCCGGCGCGAAGGGTTGGGATGGCACCGGGACGGGCACCTCGCGCACGACGACGGTCTCCTTCGTGCGCGTGAGCTTGAGGCCGAGCCAGATGCCCACCATGGAGAAGACGAGCGCGATCAGCCCCCCGTAGATCTCCATGGAGTGCTCGACGACGAGAAAGCGGTACTCGATGAGCTGGAGCACCGCGACCAGGACGCCGCCCAGGATGCCGTAGACGAGGATCGTTTTCTTCACGCGCGCAATATCGTCGGGGCGCGCGTGCTTGTCAGCGCCTCGGAAACGACCGCGAGGCGATGGGGGGGCGCCGAGCGACGCCCCCCCATGTCCTCAGCTACCGCGCTCGAAGACCTCCTGCACCGGAACGATCGTGATATCGTCCGCCGTGAGGGGGATCGGGAAGCTCGCGATCGCCTCGTCCTCGGAGACGATCTCGGGCGGCTGCTCACCCTGGTAGCGGATGTACGTCGGCTCCCCCGACAACAGCTTGGCCGCCAAGGCCTCCGCGTCCGCGGTCACGAACACCACCCACATGTCCGTGCTCTGCAGGTTGCGGTCGATCGCCGCCTTCACCGATGCGGGCGTCAGCGCCGCGAGCCCGGGGCGGATCGAAGCCAGATAACCGGGATCGGGCAGCCCGAAGTAGGCGTCGTCGATCCGGAACGCCAGGCGCCGCGACACCGTGGAGCCGTACGTGACGGAGAAGTTGTGCAGGTACAGGCGCGCGCGCTCGACCTGGTCCGCCGGCAACCCGTTCTTCACCAGGGCATCCAGCTCGCGCCACGCCGCCCGCGTCGCGAACAGCGTGCGGTCGTGCAGGTCGTCCGGGCCCGTCCCCGAGATCGGTCGGATCCAGATCTCGAAGAGGTTGCTGCGCCGCCCGTAGTTCACGGGGCGTTGCTGCGTGGCGTAGCCACGGGGGAAGGGCTCGATGTAGCTGTAGTCCCCGTAGTTCATCCCGCGTTTCTCGCGGATGACCTGGTAGAGGTGGCTGAAGGAGCTGCGGTGCTCGCCGAACCAGGCGTTCACCAGGCTCATCGCGATGAAGTCGGAGTCTCCGCGCAGCAGCGGGATCGGGAAGCCCATCGAGATCGACGACGCGTCGGTCTGCTTCTCGACGATGAGGACCTTCACGCCGTCGGGCATGGCGGGCCGCGACGCCTCCACGGGCTGCACGGTGACCTCGGGAAGGCCGTCCATGTCCGCGCGCACGCGCTCCACGAAGCCGTCGGGATAGCCGCCCCCGACCGCCACGACCACGTTGTTGCGCGCGTAGAAGCGGGCGTAGAAGTCCCGGACGTCGTCGAGCGTGATCGAGCGCACCGATTCCACGTACCCCTCCACAGGGTGCGCGTAGGGTGTGCCCTGGTACGCCATCCAGTAGAGGAGCTCCTTCGACAGCTCCTCGTCGCGGTTGAAGCGGCGCCCGCGCTCGACGTAGTTGAGCAGTTGCGCCTTCACCCGGTTGAAGTCGTCCTCCGAGAAGGCCGGGCTCAGGAGGGCGTTGCGGAAGAGGTCGTACCAGGCCTCCAGGTTGTCCACGTGCACCACGCCCTGGAAGACCGTCATCTCCTTGTCCACGGACGCGCCGTAGCCGGCGGCCATGGGATAGAGCTTCTCCAGGATGGCCTGGTAGCTGTCCTGCTGGGTCGCGCCGTCCGACAGGAGTTGTGCCGTCAGGTAGGCCAACCCCTCCTTCCCGGCGGGGTCGTTCTGCGAGCCCGCCTCCACCCACACGTCGACGGCGACGAAGGGCGAGCCGGGCTCGGCGAGCGTCAGGGTTCCTTTCGGCGAGGATCCGTCGCCCGTGCAGGCCGGCGCCACGCCGACCGCGATCCCGAGGGCGGCAACGAGTGCGAAGGTCTTCATGGTCAACGCCCCCCCTGCAGCAAGGTCACCTGGGTGAGGCCGCGGTCCACCAGGATCGCTCGCGCGGCATCGCGGATGTCCTCGGCCGTGAGCGTGTCCAGCGTGCGGTAGTAGTCGTTCACCGCCTCGAGCGTCCCGGTCGACACGATCGGGCCGATCAGCGAGAACGCCACGCCCTGCGCCGTCTCCAGGCGCATGAGGAAGCCGTACTTGAGCGCGCTCTTCGTGTCGGCCAGGAGCTTCTCGTCGACGAGCTCGTCGCGGGCGGTCACCACCGCCGCGTCCAGCTCGGCGCGGATCGCGTCCACGTCCGCCGGGTTCGCCACCGTCGCGGTGAGGCTCACCAGCGTCGGATCGCGGTCCAGCCCGAAGCCGGCGAAGAGCGACTGCAGCCTCTGCTCGCGCAGGACCAACCGCCGGTATACCTCCGTGTTCTGCCCGAAGGCCACCCGGCCGAGCACCTCGGTGGCCACGGCCCGCTTGTCCGTCGGGCTCCACGCGGGCGCCTTCCAGTTGTAGGAGATCATCGGCAGCGTGCGACCGGCGTAGCGGACCGTGGTGGTGCGCTTGGCCGTCTGCTCCGGCTCCGCCGGCACGGCGGGGGCCTGGTATCCGGCCTGCCACGGGCCGTAGTACTGCCGGATCAGCGCCTCGGCCGCGTCGAAGTCGAAGTCGCCGGCCAGCACGAGCACGACGTTCTCCGGGCGGTAGAAGCGATGGAAGAAGTCGCGTGAGTACTGGTAGCCGCCCGGCATCGCGCGCACATCCGCCTCCAGCCCGATCGTCTGGTGCCGGTAGGTGTGCCGCGTGAACGCCGTCTCGCGCACCGCCCGGTCGAGCATCGAGTACGAGCTGTAGGCGCCCTGTTGGTACTCGCCCAGGATCGCGCCGGCCTCGGTGCGGAAGCCCGCCTCGGAGTAGTCGAGGTTCATGAACCGGTCCGACTCGATGTCCACGATCTTCTCGAGGTACTCGCTGGCGGCGACCATGTAGTACTGCGTCTGGTCGTTGCTGGTGGACGCGTTGCGGAACGCGCCCATCTTCTCGATCTCCGCGTCGTAGTTCGGGTACTTCTTCGTGCCGCGGAACATCATGTGCTCGAAGAAGTGCGCGTAGCCCGTGCGCCCGGGCTCCACCTCGTCACGGGCGCCCGTGCGCACCACCGACACATACGCGATCTGGTCGGGCGAGCCGGCGTGGATCAGGTAGGCGCGGAAGCCGTTGTCCAGCTCGACGCGCCGGTATTCGAAGGGGAAGATCCCCGATGGTTCCTGGGCGACGGCGGCCCGGGGCGTCCCGACGCCCGTAGCGACCGCCACACCCAGAAACACGAGCCGATGCAGTCGTCTCATGGCTCACTCTCGCTGTGCGATGGATGACGGCCGCACCCCTCTCCCGGTCGGTATCCCGAGACGTCG
The DNA here is from genome assembly GCA_963823035.1 of uncultured Gemmatimonadales bacterium. Lineage (GTDB taxonomy): Bacteria > Gemmatimonadota > Gemmatimonadetes > Longimicrobiales > Gaopeijiaceae > SZUA-318. The sequence goes on along the minus strand of CAWGKG010000004.1, from coordinate 154,230 downwards.
GAGACACCTCCCCCACGGGCGCGGCGGGCAGGGACCACGCTCCGAAGCTACGAGGGGGCGGGGCCCCCGCCATCGGGGAGGGACCACGCCCTGGTGTAGGGCTTTTCCCTACGTGATGGCGTCGCGCAATCCGAGCGTGCGCGGGAGCTTCGGCGCGACGCGATGCCGCGTGAGCTGCTCGTACGCGTAGGCGAGCCGGATCAGCGTCGGCTCGCTCCATGCGCGCCCGAAGAAGAGGACGCCGACCGGGAGCCCCATGACGTACCCGTTGGGCACGGTGATGCTGGGGTATCCGGCGATGGCGGCCGCCCCCGAGCTGCCCGCGCTCGAGCCGTCGTGGTTGACCAGGTCGGTCAGCCATGCCGCGCGCGTGGTGGGCGCGACGAGCGCGTCCAGGCGATGCTCCTCCATCACCTTGTCGATGCCCTCGTCGCGTGAGAGCCGACGCATCGTCGCGAGCGCGTCGCGGTACTCCGCCGAATCCAGGTCGCCCAGCTCCTGCGCGCGGAGCATGATCTCCTGGCCGAAGAACGGCATCTCGCGCTCGTGGTCCGCCTGGTTGAAGGCGATGAGGTCGGCGAGCGACGCCCATGCCGTTCGGCGTCGCCGTGCTCCGTCAGGTAGGCGTTCAGGTCCGACTTGAACTCGTAGAGCAGCACCGTGTACGACGCGCGCCCCGCCTCGCGCCGCGTCGTGATCTCCGCCGGATCCACGATCGTCGCGCCGGCGGAGGCCATCACGCGCAGCGCCTGCTCCATGAGCTCGTCCACCCTCGGGTCCGCGCCGAAGGTGGAGCGGTCCACGCCGATGCGTGCCCCCCCGAGCCCGTCGGCGTCGAGGAACTGGAGATAGTCCTCGTACGCGTGGCCTTCGGAGTCGGCCGTCGCCGGATCACGCGGATCCGCGCCGGTGAGGGCGCCGAGCACGGTGGCCGCGTCGGCCACCGTCCGCGCCATCGGCCCGGCCGTGTCCTGCGAGTGGGCGATGGGGACGATGCCCGCGCGGCTGACCAGGCCCACGGTCGGCTTGATGCCCACCACTCCGTTGATCGATGACGGGCATACGATCGAGCCGTTGGTCTCCGTGCCGATGGCCGCGCCGCAGAAGTTGGCCGACACGCCCGCGCCCGACCCGGACGAGGATCCGCACGGATTCCGGTCGACCGCGTACGGGTTGCCACACTGCCCTCCGCGCCCGCTCCATCCGGAGGTGGAGCTCGTGGAGCGGAAGTTCGCCCACTCGCTGAGGTTGGCCTTGCCGAGGATGATCGCGCCGGCTTCGCGGAGCTTCTTCGCGACGAAGCTGTCCTGGGCGGCGTGGTGCCCCTCGAGCGCCCGCGAGCCCGCCGTGGTCATCATGCGGTCGGCCGTGTCGATGTTGTCCTTCACCAGGATGGGCACACCGTGCACCGGGCCGCGCGCCGTCCCGTCCCGTCGCTCGGCGTCGAGGCGCGTGGCGATGTCCAGCGCCTCGGGGTTGGTCTCGATCACCGCGCGCAGCATGGGTCCCTTCCGGTCGACCAGTCTCGATGCGGTCGAGGTACAGCTGGGCGATCCTGGCGGCCGTCCACCGCCCGGACTCCATCCCCTCCCGGAGCTGCGCGAGCGTCTGCTCCTCGAGCTCGAACGGCTGCGTCGTCCACCACTCGTCGCGGGGGGCCCCGGACTCCACGCGCGTGGCCTCCTCCCGGGGCGGCGCGCAGCCGGCGGCGAGCGCGGCCGCCCCCAGCCCCGACACCCTCACGAAGTCGCGGCGGTCGAGAGAGCGGCCTTCCCTGGCGGGTGCGTCGGAATCCATGGAGCGAACCTCGTCGTCGATGGGGTTGGGAACGTCGCGCCCCCCCCTGGGTGTGCGGAGGGTGGCGAGCCCACAGGGGGTCAACCTGCCTCGCCGGCGGCGCCGCAGCAAGGCGGGCTCCGCAGCGTGCAAGCGGCCGCGCAACCACGCAGTAGCTTGCGCGCCACCCGTCCGGATCGACGCCCCCACTGCATCCCGTAACCCACTATATTTCTTGATCTTAAGCCGGTGCGTGGGCCGTGGCCCGCGCCTTGCCCACCGGATCATCCGTGTACCATCACGCTCGTGATCCCGGAGGGCTCGACCTCATGCTGTTCACCCTGGCACTCCTCGGCGCCCTCGTGCAGGGCCCGAGCCTCGTTCCAGCACGCGACACCCTCCCGTCCGCGTCGCTCTTCAGGCCTACGGCCTCTCACGTATCCCTGACGAGCCCTGTTCCCGTCGCGGCGGGAGGGTTCTCCCTCGTCGAACCGTCACGCATCTCCATCGGCGCGCCGGCGGACGACGATCCCGCGCCGCAGCTCGTCGAATACAGCGACGCCTACTTCACCCGCCTCACCATCCACCGGTGGGCGAGCTACCTCACGTTGCCGCTCTTCGCGGGCCAGTACGTCGTGGGGCAGAAGCTCCAGAACGGCGACGGCAGCCTGCGCGGCGTCCACGGCGTGCTCGCCGCCAGCGTGGCCGGCCTCTTCGCGGTCAACACGATCACGGGCGGGCTGAACCTGATCGAGGCGCGGAAGGACCCGGAGGGACGCAACCGACGCACGCTGCACTCGGTGCTCATGCTCCTGGCGGACGCCGGCTTCGTGGCCACCGGCATGACCGCGAAGGAGAGCGAGAACGAGCATGGCGGCTACCAGGGACCCGTGACGAACAAGAACCACCGCAACATCGCGATCGCCTCGATGGGCACGGCCCTCCTGAGCTACGCGATCATGCTTCCGATCTTCGGGAGGAACTGATGCAGCACCTGCTGGACGCCATCGCCCAGGTCGCCCAGCCGTGGGTCGACTTCTACGGCTCCTCGGCCGGCATCGAGACCACCGTCATGTTCCTCCACCTCGGAGGGATGGTCGCGGCCGGGGGGCTGGCCTTCACGCTCGACCGCGCCGTGTTTCGCACCGCGCGCGCCAAGGGGCTCGAGCGCGGCGACCTCGCCAGGGAGCTGCACCAGTCCCACAACGCCGTCATCCTCGGACTCATGGTCGTGCTCACGAGCGGCGTCGCGCTCACCCTGGCCGACCCGACGGTCTTCCTGGTCTCGTGGATCTACTGGGCGAAGATGGTCACGGTGCTCCTCCTCCTCGCCAACGGCCTGACGTTGAAGCGCTCCGGGGAGCGGCTGCTGGCCGACCCCACGAGCGACGGCGCCTTCCGCGGACTGCGCCGCGCCGCCGTCCGCAGCGCTGGGCTGTGGGGGCTTTCCGTACTCGGCGGCGTCGCCATCACCATGTACGCATGAGCGGCCGGCGAGCGATCGACCTGGCCGCAGAACCGATATGAGCGAAATGAAGCTGACCACCGTCGGGACGACGACCGGCACCGAGTGCGAGGGATGCGGCTCCTGCCCGAGCCGGCGCGAGTTCTTCAGGGTGGGCATGGGCGCGGCGGTGGCCGCGGCCGTCGCGGCAGTCCTCCCCGCCTCGGTGGCGGGCGCGACCCCCATCCGCTGGATCCGCGCCGCCGGCTCGGGTGGACCCCTCCGCTACCCGCTGCCCACCGCGGACGGCGTGGACGTGGACCGGGGCAACGAGGTGATCCTCGTGCGCTACCAGGGCACCGTCGCCGCCTTCGCGCTCTCCTGCCCCCACCAGCGGTCCCTCCTCCGCTGGCGCGAGGACGACGGGATCTTCCAATGCACCAAGCACCACTCGGAGTACTCGCCCACCGGCGTGTACAAGAAGGGCCGGGCGACCCGCAACATGGACCGCCTCGGCATCTCGCTCGAAGGGAGCGAGGTGGTGGTCGATCCGGACACCGTATACCACAGCGACGACGACCCGGCGGGTTGGACCTCCGCCGCGGTCCAGACCCCCTGAAGCCTCCCCGAAGCCGCAGCACGGAGACCACCATGGATCCCGCCCTCTCCCCCCGCCTTCCCCTCCCCATGCTCGACGACGGCGACACGCATCGACCGGCGGGGGTTCTTCGAGCAGAGCGTGCGCCTCGCCGCGCTGGCCCTCCTGGCCGGCGCGGGGGCGTGCAGCGTCACGGACTCGCTCACGGGACCGTCCATCAACTCGGACGTGACCGTGAACCTGGCGGACTACCCGGCCCTGGGGCAGGCGGGCGGCGTCGCCCGCCTCTCCGGCGTGAGCCCGCCGGTGGCCGTGGCCAACCTCGGCGGTGGCAGCTACACCGCGCTCTCCCTCATCTGCACGCATCAGGGAGGGACCGTCCAGTGGACCGGCAGCGAGTTCGTGTGCCCCATCCACGGAGCGCGCTTCGCCGACGACGGGCACTGGACGGGGGGGACCCGTACCTCCGCCCTGCGCACGTATCCGATCGACTACGATGCCACGGCCGGAACGCTGACGATCCATCCGCGGGGGTGAGTCCCGCCACACCCTCACTTCAGGCCGAGCTTCTCCAGCTTGTAGAAGAGCGTCCGCACGCTCACCCCCAGGAGCTTCGCGGCCTGGGCCTTGTTGTCACCCGTGCGCTCGAGCGCGGCCTGGATCGCCGCGCGCTCGGCGCGGGCGACCGCGTCGCTGAGCGCCAGCACGCCACCGCCGCCGGCCGGCCCTCCGGCGGCCGCCGGGGCTTCGATGCGCTCGATGGCTCCGTTCTCCGAGAGGAGCACGGCACGTTCGAGGACGTTCATCAGCTCACGCACGTTCCCCGGCCACGAGCGTGTGCGCAGCGACTCCATCGCGCCGTCGGAGATCGTCGCGTGCGTTCCGAGACGCTCGTCGAAGCGGGCGAGCGCGTGGTGGACCAGCGCGTCCACGTCCTCGGGCCGCTCGCGCAGCGCCGGCACGTGGATCGGAAAGACGTTGATGCGGTAGAAGAGGTCCTCGCGGAAACGCCCGTCGCGAACGAGCGACGCGAGGTCCTGATGGGTGGCCGCGACCACACGCACGTCCACCTTCCGGGCCACGTTGGAGCCCAGGCGCTCCACGGTTCCCTCCTGCAGGACCCGCAGGAGCTTGGGTTGAAGCGCCGAAGGCATGTCTCCGATCTCGTCGAGGAAGAGCGTGCCTCCGTCGGCGACCTCCAGCTTGCCCGGCCGATCCTTCACGGCGCCCGTGTAGGCGCCCCGGGAGACCCCGAACAGTTCCGCTTCCAGCAGCTCTCCGGGGATCGCCGCGCAGTTCACGGCCACGAACGGCCGGTCGCCCCTGGGGGAGCCCGCGTGGATCGCCTGCGCCACCACCTCCTTCCCCACCCCGGTCTCCCCGGTGACGAGAACGGTCGTCGGCACACCGGCCACCTGGCGAACCATCGCCATGACCTTCTTCATCTCCGGGCTCTCGGCCACCACGCCGTCCAGCTCCGCGGACGGCCCCTCGGCAGCGCGGTCCCGCGGGCCCGGGCGGGCGTCCAAGCGCCCGCTCCACGAGCGCCTCCAACTCGTCGACCCCGAACGGCTTCAGGACGTAGTCGAAGGCTCCGGCCTTGATCGCCTCGACCGCGCTCTCGACCGTGCCGTACGCCGTGATCAGGATCACGGGGAGGCCGCGGTCCTTGCGGCGGATGTCCGACAGCAGCTCCAGCCCCGAGCGCCCGGGGAGCTGCAGGTCGGTGACCACCGCGTCCACGCGCTCCCGGTCGAGGATGTCCTGCGCACTCTCGGCCGATGGCGCCGTCAGCACCCGATAGCCCCGGTCGCCGAGCGCCATCTCCACGATCCGACGGATTCGGGGCTCGTCGTCGACGACGAGCACGGTCTCACTCATGCCTGCTCCGCTGCTTCGGTGGGTAGGATCACCCGCATGCGCGTCCCCTCGTTCTGGACGCTGTGCACTTCCACGCGCCCTCCATGAGCTTCCACCAACTGCTTCACGATGGGAAGCCCCAGCCCCGACCCGGACCGGTGCGTGGTCACGAGGGGCTTCCAGATGTCGTCGAGACGATCGGCCGGGATCCCCACACCGTCGTCCTCGACCTCGAGAACGGCCCAGGCGCCGTCCGGCCGGGTGCGCACCCGCACTGTCCCGCCGCGCTGGCAGGCGCGCACCCCGTTCGTGACCAGGTTGATCACCACCTGGCGGAGCTGGTCGGGATCGGCGCGCAGGGGGGCGGGCTCGCCCTCGAAGGTCACGTCCACCCCGTTCTCGGCGGCGTCGCTGCCGAGCGCCACCAAAGCGTCGGTCGCAACGTCCGCCAGGTCCACGGCACGCGGGTCGGGCGGCGAGGGTCGCCCGAACACGAGGAGGTCGTCGACCAGGCGCGACAGCCGCTCGACCTCGGCCTGGAGCATCTCTCCGACCTCGCGCTCCCGGGGGCCCGCCTGCGCGGAGCGCTGGAGCATCTCGGTGCCCGCCCTCAAGACGGAGAGCGGCGTGCGGATCTCGTGGGCCAGGCTCTTCGTGAGCATGCCGACGGCCGCGAGGGACTCGCTGCGCGCCAGCTCCTCGCGAGCGCGCTCGAGCCGCTCGACCATGCTCTCCATCGCGTCCCCGAGGACGCGCACCTCGGCCGGGGCCCAGGCCGAGACCGGCGGCAGCGGGGCGGGATGGCGGGCGTCGAGCTCGCGGGCCGCGCGGGTGAGCCGCCGCAGCCCCGAGGTGCCCGACCCCACCACCAGGAGGGCCGCGGGGAGCGCGAGGAGGAGGAACAGCCCCGCGAGCGTCACGAGCTGGCGTCCGGACGCGCGCAGCGAGGTGCTCAGCTCGGCACGGCTCCGTCCGGCCGCCACCTGGACCGGTCCCCCCACCGTGCGCGCGGTGTCGCGGGCCCACAGGTAGCCGTCCTGCGGTCCCGCGAGATCGTGGCCCCGCGCGAGCGCCACGCCGTCGAGCGTGGTGAGGGCCGTGGTCGCCAGCTCCAGCGGGATCGCGGTCGACAGGAAGCGGGCGAGCGGCGTCCACACGACGATCCTGCCCAGGACGCTCCCGTCCACGTTGGAGATCACGTCCGCCGTGGCGACCACCGCCCCCGGGGGAGGCGATGCGGCGAGGGTCATCCCCGCGTCGGGGCGGCGGAGTGCGGCCTCCACCCAGGGGGGAAGGACCGGGGGCGCGTCCCCGAGTCGCGTCGGGTCGGACGCCGACAGGAGGCGGCCGCCCGAGCGCATCGCGATGGCCTCCGTGCCGCCGCCCAGGGCGGAGGCGAGGTCCTCGAGAGATCGGGAGACGCGCTTGTCCACATCGTCGACCGCGAGGTCCTGGGACGTCTCGAGCGTCGCCCACAGGGCCACCAGGCGTTGACGCTCCGCGAGCGATCCCTCGAGCCGATCGGCGGCGACGCTCGCGCGCTGAGCCAGGATGCGCTCCGTCTCGGCTACCAGCCGCTCCCCACCGACGCGATATTCGCGGACCACGACCGCCACGGTCGCGATCAGGATGAAGCCCGTCAGAAGGGTCGCGAGCCTGCCCGCGAGCGATCCCGGCCAGGCCAGGGCTCCCCGTTCGTTCGACGTCGAGGATTGGGAAAGGTGCTGCACCCGAGCTCCACGATCTCACGGACCGTCGGCGCGGTGTTCGTCGCGCTGGCGGCCCTGGTGACCCCGGCGGCGGCACAGCTTCCGGCGCCGCCGGTGGTGGGGACCGGACCCTTCCAGGTCGGGGGCTACGCGTCGGTGACGTTCAGCCGACCCGAGCACCCCGAAGAGGTCGAGCGCGTCGAGGTCAGCGAGCTCGTCGCCGCCGTGCTGGCCTGGGGTCAGATCGCTCCGCGCGCAAGCTACCTCGTGGAGCTCGACATGGCCAAGCGGAGCTCCGAGACGTGGACCGGACGCGAGACCTCCGGGAACCTCCTTCCGGTGCGCCTCTACCTGGAGTACTCCGTCTCCGACCTCCTCCGGCTGCGGGCGGGACGCTTCCTCACGCCTATCGGACAGTGGAACGAGCGGCACGCCGAGCCGCTCACCTGGACCCCCACCCGCCCGCTGACCACCTACCGGCCGTTCGCGAAGAGCCTCAACGGCCTGCTCGCGGCCGGTGAGGGGGCGGTGGGCGGCCATGACATCGGATACGCCCTCTTCTGGGCCCCGTCCTGGAACCCCTCCGGGGGACGGGAAGAGCGGGAGGAGAGCGCCTTCGTGAGCGCCGTGGGCGCGCGCTTCGCCATGGAGGTGCACCCCGGCCTGACGCTCGGCGCGAGCGCGGCGCGGATGCGCCGGTCGAGACCCTACGAGACCATCGAGACCATCGACGAGCCGGGAGAGATCGAGGATCAGGAGGATCGGGAGGAGGACGCATCGTATCGGGGGCTGCTCGCCGCTGACCTGCGATGGGTGACGCCCCGCTTCGAGGTCACGGCGGAGGGAGCGTGGCTTCCCCCGCGCGGGGGAGCGGTATCGGAGGGAGGCGCGTTCGTCCTGGCGGCGGTACGCATGGCCGGATCCGTCTGGGGCGTAGCGCGGGGAGAGGTCTACCGACCCGTGGACGATCGCACCGCACGCCTCGCGTTCGCCGGGGTGACGTGGCGGGCGAGGCCCGAGCTGGTGGTCAAGTTCGGCCGCCAGTTCTCCAGGAGACCCACCACCAAGATCCCGGACGGATGGTTCCTGTCCTTCTCCTCGCTCTTCTGACGGCCTTGGCCGGGAAGCCTACCGCCCAGACGAACCCCGTCTGCGTGGTGGCGAACCTCCCCGCATCCGTCGGGGAGGTGGATCTCGACCTCGTGCGCCGCCTCTTCCTCCTCCGCCAGCGCTTCTGGCCGGACGGATCGCCCGCTCACCCCGTGAACCTACCGGCCGCCTCCCAGGTCCGGGAACGCTTCTCGCGCGCGGTGTTCGGTCAGTCGGTGCAGGACATGGCGCCCTACTGGAACGAGCGCTACTTCCACGGCACGCGGCCGCCGGCGACCGTGGCGTCGGAGGCGGCCGTCCTCCTCTTCGTCGCGCGCACGCGTGGCGGCGTCGGCTACGTGCAACGCCCGGCCACCGACGCGCTGCCCGACGGCGTTCGCGTCCTCCTGTGCGTGCCCACCGCTCAGTCGAGCCCCGGGCCCGGGGCGTCGTCGGAGAACACCGGGTAGATCACCTCCTCCTCGAGGAGCAGGCCTTCCACCGCCGCCACGAGGGGCATGTGCCCCGCGAGGCGCTCGCGCGCCTTCACCCTGTCGAACGTCGACGCGATCGCCCTCCGCCGGGGGACGTGCGCGTACACCAGGAGGAGGGTGGCGGCGCGCAGCAGCACCTCGCGGTCGTCCTCACCGCTTTCGAGCGTGCGTTGCGCCGCCTCGGTGGCCGCGGTGGCGTGTCGGCGCCGCTGGCCGGGGGAGGAGAACCACAGGCCGAGACCCACCAGCGAGGATGGCGATCCCCACCACGAGCACGGCGGTCGCGACGCCCTGGCCCACACCCAGGATCCGCGCGGCCACCGGGAAGACCAGGAGGATGGCGAAGCCAGGGAGGGCGACGACGCACCCGGCGGCCGTGCGATCCGGAGGTGGGGAGGCGCGGATGTCGTCGAGCGCCTCGTGCACCACGGCGCGGTCACGTTCGGTCAGCGGATCGGTCACGGTTCGTCCCTCGAAGGCCCGGCTCGTCGGTGGGGGGCGCGCCTGCGCGCGCCGTCGCGGAGAAGGTAAGACGGGGGCCAGATTGACGCGCCTCGGCGGGCGCCGCACCGTGGGGCGTCCGACCCACCCCGGGGAGCCACCGCCCATGCCCGAGCTCGTCCGAAGGACCCGGCCCCTGGCCCTCCTCGTCGCGGGCATCGCGGCCGTGGGGTGCGAGTCGGTGGGTCGCTACCTGTCGGAGACCCCCGAAGACCGTCTGGTCGACGCAGCCGTCGAGCACTGGGCCGCCCGAGGGGTCCCTTTCCTGGACGGCATCACGGGGGAGGACACGGTCGCCTCCGTCACGGCCACCGGCGCCCGCGCCTGGGAGGTCGCCGTGCTCCCGCCGTCGGGGGGCGCGCCGTCCGTGTGGTCGCTGGAGATCTCACGCGTCGAGGTCTATCCGCTCTTCCACGGAGACGCCTTCGCCGCCTGGCTGGCGGAGCGGGCGCAGGCGTTGGGACTCTCCACCCCGCTGCCGCCCGAGGTGACACAGGGCATCCGTGCGGGCGACATCCGGGCCGTCGGCGACCTCGAGGTCCGCTACGGACCCGCGAGCCGGTCGACGCGGGGCACCGTGGAGCGGGTGGCCTACCTCACGCCGAAGCCCTACAGCGACGAGACCGAGTGGCACGTGCAGCCGGACTCGGGGGCGGCGAAGGTGCTCATGGAGGCCCTCGACCTCGTGGCGGACGACCTGATCCACGGGGATCCGGAGGTGCGCGGCTGCATCGGCGGGGGCCGGGCGGCGGAGGTGGAGCGCTCCGTCGAGCTCGCGTGCCTGGCCGAGGTCCTCGGACGCCGGTTCGGCGAAGGGTGAGGCTACCGCATGCGCTCCCGGAACGTCTCCATCGTGTTCGCGGTTCATGTCGATGGCCCGCGTCCGGGCACGGTTGGCCCCACGCCCCACCCCGGCTATCGTCCAGCATGAACCGGCTCACATCCAAGCAGCGCGCACACCTGCGCTCCCTCGCCAACCGGCTGAAGCCTGTCGTGCACATCGGAGTGGACGGCGTGAGCGAGGCGGCGCTCGCCTCCGTGGCGGAGGCGTTCAACACGCGCGAGCTGCTCAAGATCAAGGTGCAGGAGGGCGCGCCCGCGGACGCGCGCGCCAGCGCGGACCTGGTCGCGGCCGCGCTCGAAGGGGTCCACGTGGCGCAGACGATCGGGCGCACGGCGGTGCTCTACCGGAGACATCCGGACAAGCCGGAGATCCGGCTTCCGGGCGCCTGAGGGGCGAACGATGTCCCGCGCGTTCGTGAACGAAGACGCGGGCGGGGCCCAGGAGCCCGACTATCGGCTCCCGGACCCCGACTCCCCCTACTACAGGGAGGCCGCGGCGTGGGCGCTCATCCAGGGCGCCGACGAGGGCGACTCGCCGGCGGCCGAGGCCGCCACCGGCTACCGCTGGGGCGACCGGCTCCTCATGGCCGAGGTCGAGAAGATCCTCGAACAGGCCGAAGAGGAGGGTCAGGACCGCGTCGCCCAACTCGCGCGCCGCTTCCTGCGTGCCGCGCGCCGGGGCGTCTGAGGGCGCCGTCCCGGACTACTTGTTGTCGACGATCCCCAGCAGCTCGATCTCGAAGATCAGCGTGGCGTTGGGTTCGATGGTGCCACCGGATCCCTGGTCGCCGTAGGCGAGGTCGCTCGGGATCACCACCCGGTACTTGCTGCCCACCGGCATGAGCTGGAGCGCCTCGGCGAAGCCCGGGACCACACGGCCCACCTTGAACTCGGCCGGCTCGCCGCCGTAGGAGCTGTCGAACGCCACCCCGGCGATCGTGGTGCCCCTGTAGTGGACGCGAACCTCGTCGTCCGCCGTCGGCTTGGGGCCGTCGCCCTGGGTCAGCACCTCGTACTGCAGGCCGCTCTCGGTGGTGACGACGCCTTCCTTGGTCTTGTTCTGCGCGAGGAAGGCCTCTCCTTCCGCCTTGTTCTTCTCGCCGGCGGTGGAGCGCGCCTCCTGCTGCGCCTTCATGACCTCCTGGCCGAAGGCCTGCATCGCGGTCTGGATCTCGTCCTGCCCGAGGGCGGGATCGCGGCCGGCCATGGCGTCCTCGAGACCGCGCTGGAAGGCCTTCATGTCCATGAGATCCTTGGCCGGCGCGAGATTGCGCCCCATGTCCACACCGATGCCGTAGCTGGCCTTCTGCGCGTCCGTCTCCAGCGTCGCCGAGCTCGACCCGGTCCCGCCGCAGGCGGAGACGAGGAGAGCGACACCCGCGAGCGCGCCACGATGGCGAAATTGCATGTTTCGGTTCCCCAGGGAGGAAAAATCAGCCCGGAAGCTAACGAAACGTCCTTCCCCCGCCCACGCCTACCGCGGCGCAACCACCGCCTCGGCCTCCATCTCGACGAGGTACTCCTCGCCGACCAGATCCGCCCGGATCAGCGTATTCGCGGGGCGAACGTGCCCGAAGCGCTGGCCGTGCGCTCGCGAAACGGCCTCCCAGTCGGCTCCGTGGCGGATGTAGACGCGCGTGCGCACCACGTCCTCCAGGCGCCCGCCGAGGGAGCGCATGGCGCCCTCGATCTTGTCGATGCAGAAGTGGGCCTGGGACGCGACGTCCGCCCCGCCCACCAGGCGGTCGCGGTGCGTGGCCGTGGTGCCGGAGACGAAGATCCGGTCACCCACGCGCACCGCACGGCTGAAGCCCGCGAGATCCTCCCACGGGGTCCCGGAGAGCGCCCTCGTCCGGCGCCCGGGTCCCTCCGCGACCTCGTACGGGGGCGGGAAGCCGTCGAAGTGGTGGCTCAGATCACCGGCCGCGGTCAGGAACGGAGGGCGACGGTACTCGTCGCCGGAGTCACCGGGAGGGCTCGCCAACCCCTCGAGCGCGGCAGCCAGGAGGGCGTGATCCTCCTCGTCCAGGGAGAAGTCGAAGAGCCGGAGGTTGTCCTCGAGGTGCTCGCTCCTTCCCAGGCGCGCACCTACGATGATCGCGCCCACCGCCGGCTGCTCCAGCACCCACCGGCAGGCGACGTTCGCGATCGAGACGCCGTGACGTTCGGCGACGCGGCGCGCCGTCCCGAGGAGCCGCTGGAAGCGCTCCCACCCGCCCGACACGTCCACGAACCGCCGGTACTTCATCAGCGACCAGGTCGACAACTCCGTCGGGGTCGGCGCGGCGCGATCGAGCCATCGCTCGGTGAGGAGCCCGCCCGCGAGCGGTGCCGTAGGCCAGGAGCCGAACGCCGTGCTCGGCACACAGGGGAGCGAGTCCCACCGCCGGACGCCGGTCCACAAGCGACCAGCACACCTGGTTGGACACCACCCGGATCCCGCTGTGCAGCACCATGCGAAGATGCGCCGTGTCGAAGTTCGTGAGGCCGATGTGGCGCACGAGTCCCTCGTCGCGCAGCTCCTCCAGGTAGAGGAGGGCGTCCAGCCACGCCGGGTCGTCCCAGCTCCAGGCGTGGAACTGCAGGAGGTCGAGGGCGTCGCACCGCATGCGGGCACGCGCACGATCCACGGCCGCCCGCACCGTCTCGCGGGTGACCGGCCCGGGAGGCGGCACCCACTTCGTCAGGAGCTGGACGCGCCCCGCCATCCCGGGCCGGTCGCGGAAGACACCCACGACCTCCTCCGCGCTCCCGTAGTGGTCGGCCATGTCGAAGGTGGTCAGGCCGGCCTCCACGTAGGGCGCCATCGCGTCCGCGGTGGCCTCCGCGTCGACGGGGTCGCCGTCCCGCTCCATATCCGCGATCTGCCACAGCCCCGTCACGACGCGGGAGATCTCCAGCCCACCGGCCAGCTCGATTCGTTCCACCGAAGCCACCCTCCTATTCCGGGGGAAGGGCGGCGAACAGCGCTCCGACGTCCACGCCCTCACGCCGGAGCCGCCCCACCTCGCGCAGGTACATCACGGACGCCGCCGCCATCACGGTCAGCCACACCCACGTGGAGTGGAAGTACCAGGCGCGCACCGGTACGGCCAGGTCGTTGCGAACGTGCACCCCCAGGAAGAGGAGGAGAAGGACGGCCCCTCCCCCGGCCACCGCGAGCTGGACGGGGCGCGTCGGCAGCACGGTGACACCACGGGCCAGCTCCGCGTTGCGCGCCGGAAGCGTGAGGACGGAGAGGCACATCACGAAGAAGTTCACGAGCATCGAGGTCACCAGGATGTCGATACCCAGGAAGAAGTCGCCCGCGAAATGGCTCCCCAGGATCGCGCCGGTGGCCACCGCGCCGCTGACCAGGATCGCGACGTGGGGCGTGTGCCAGCGGTGGTGGACGCGGGCGACCACGCGCGGGAAGACGCCGTCCTCCGCCCAGGCGAACATGAGCCTCGACACGGCCAGGAGCATCGCGGGCAGGTCGTTGGCGAGGGCCACCGCGGCCCCGGCGACGATCAGCACGGTCCACCCCGGGGTGAGCAGGTAGCCCAGCAGCCCCGGCGCGGTCAGGTCCTGCGTGGCCGCCCGTTCGGCCACGAAGCCCCATGGGACCGCATGATAGACCGCCGCCGTGAAGAGGAAGTAGAAGCTGCCCACCGTCACCACCGCCAGCCCGATCGCGAGCGGCAGGGTACGACCCGGATCGCGCGCCTCGCCGCCTGCCTGGGCGATCGAGTCGAAGCCGATGAAGCCGGAGAAGAGCACCGCCGCCGCGGCCAGGAACGTCCCCGGCGACCACGGGGCGGCCACCGCGGTGGGAGGCGCCACGCCCTCGCGGGCCAGGAGCGCCGCGGCGAAGTCCGCATGGTCGAAGGAGAATCCCGCGACGATCACTACGCTGCCCAGGACGAACATCGCCACCATCATCGGCACCACCACCCGCTCGTACAGCCTCACGCCGCGCAGGTTGACCGCCACCGACGCCCACAGGAACGCGAGCGCCACGGCGACCCGCGCGCCACCGTCGTCGAGCAGCGCCGCCGTGCCCGTCCAGCCGAGCGCGGCCGCCACGTCCCGCAGGAAGGGCACCAGGAGGTAGGAGACCACGCCGATCGCGATGGACAGGCCGAACCACTGCGAGAAGGACGCCACGAAGCCGAGGTAGGGGCTCAACCCCCGACTCGCGTAGACGTAGCTCCCGCCGGCGCGAGGCATCGCCGACGCGAGCACCGCGTAGGCCGCGGCGGCCAGGACGGCCGGCACCGCTGCGAAGGCGAACGCGGGAAGGACGTGCGGCCCGATGCCCGGCACGTTCCGTTGGATCATGAAGGGAACCACGTTGATGCCCGCGCCGAGCATCGAGCAGATGCCCGTGGCCGCCAGGCCCAGGAGGCCGAGCCTACGCTCGAGGCCCGTGGGTGAAGGGGTTTCGGGGGCGGACATGGGGATCACGCGGTCGGGGGCGGGCGGGGACGCGCGACAACCTGCCGTGCGATCCCCCCCCTGGCAAGCGTATGCGCATACCCTGCCGGCGACGGTCCCATTCGCCTCCGGCCCCCATCAGGCCTGCACCACGCCGAATCGTCCGAGCCGTCGAAAGCACCATTCGGTGCGATGTTCCGGCGGTCGCGGGTCGATTGCGGATCCGTGACGCGACCCCCAATCTGCAAGCCGTATTCGAGACCCTCCCCCAGAATCTCGGATGCACTGACTCCCGATTCCGACCTGCCCACTCAAAGGAAGGAGGAGAATAGATGCGTCGAGTTTCAATGTTGGTCGCGGCGGCCCTGGTGGCGTGGGCCGCACCCCGGGGCCTGGCGGCCCAGGCGGGAACCGTGGCGGGAAGGGTGGTGGCCGACGACGGTGCCGCGGTCTCGGGCGCGCAGGTGAGCCTGGTCGGCGAGGGAAAGGGCAGCATCACGAACACGCGCGGCGCGTTCCTGATCCTGAACGTCCCGGCCGGAACCTACACGCTACAGGTGCAGAGTATCGGCTACGAGACCAACGAGGTCTCGGTCACGGTGCGCGGCGGTGAGACCGTGACGCAGAACTTCCGCGTCGGCCACATGGCCGTGGCCGTGGAGGGCGTGGCCGTCACCGTCGGGTCGCGTGCCGCGCACTCGGCCGCCGACGAGCTCGCCGTGCCCGTGGATGTGTACACGCAAACGGAGATCCTGGCGGCCTCGCCCCAGCTCGAGATGGCCTCGGTGCTGCAGGAGCTGTCTCCCGCGATCTTCTTCCCGCGGCCGCAGATCGCCGACCTGACCTCGGGCGTACGGCCCTTCCAGCTGCGGGGGCTCAGCCCGGACCACTCGCTGGTCCTCATCAACGGCAAGCGGCGCCACCCGACCTCGGTGGTCCACGTGTTCGGGGCGGGCGCGATGGGCTCGGGCTCGAGCGGCGTGGACATGAACGCCATCGTCCCCTCCGCGATCGGCGGCATGGAGATCCTGCGGGACGGCGCGGCGGCGCAGTACGGCTCGGACGCCATCGCGGGGGTGATCAACGTCCAGCTCCGCGACGACATCCACAGGCCGGAGATCACGATGGCGCTGGGGCAGTACCGCCCCTCCGACTTCGCACCCGACGGCAACCGCGCGGAGGTCAGCGGGAGCTGGGGCGTCGGCCTCGGCGACCAGGGGACCTTCGTCGTCAGCGGGATGTACTCGGCGCGCGGCGAAACCGAGCGCGCCGGCCCGGATCCGCGCGACCAGATCGTGGCAGGCGACGCCGACGTCATCCAGGACGTGGACGGCGACGGCGTCGGCGAGGTGGTCACGAAGAACAACGCGGTCCCCCAGCCCAACCACGTGATCGGCGACGGCGCCACGCACAACATGGGCTTCATGTACAACCTGAACTACGCGCTGGGGGAGACGCAGACGCACAACCTGTACTCCTTCGGAGGCTACAGCTGGCGGCGCGACCGTCACTCGGGCTTCTACCGGCGCGGGATCGACGCACGCGACTGGCCGTCGATCCACCCGCTCGGCTTCCTGCCGCACTTCCGCGGGGACAACGCGGACGCGATGGTCGTCGGCGGCGTGCGCGGCTTCGTCGGCGACTGGAACTACGACGTGAGCACGCAGTGGGACCGCAACCGCCTCGACACGAACATCTACCAGACGCTGAACGTGTCGCTCGGGCCCTGCCTCGACACGCCGTGCGCGCCCGGCGTCGACGGGGTGCTCGGCACGGCGGACGACCCCGGCATCCCGAACAAGACGGACGTCTACGCCGGCGCGCTGGTCTCCAACCAGCTCACGACGCAGGTGGACTTCTCGCGCGGGGTGGACATCGGCGCGGCGACACCCCTCACGATGTCGCTCGGCGCGGTCTTCCGCGCGGACAACTTCCAGGTCGTCGCGGGGGAGATGGCGTCCTGGGTGAACGGGTGGCACCCGGACCGGAACGGCAACATCGCCGCACCGGGGAGCCAGGTGTTCACGGGCTATCGTCCCGACCAGGAGGTGTCGAAGTGGCGAAGCAATGTCGGCACCTACCTCGACATGGAGACCGACGTCTCGGACCAGTTGCTCGTGGCCGGCGCCGTGCGCTTCGAGAACTACAGCGACTTCGGGAGCACGGTCACCGGGAAGATCGCGGCCCGGCTGCAGCCCACGCAGCAGTTCATCCTGCGCGGCGCGGTGTCCACCGGCTTCCGCGCGCCCGGGCTGAACCAGAGCTACTACTCCCACGTCTCCACCGGCTTCCGCAACGACGGCAGCGGCAACCAGGTCGCCTACGAGATCGGTGAGATCCCTGTGGCGTCCCCCGAGGCCAAGGCGCTCGGCGCCGAGCCGCTCCGCGAGGAGACCTCGGTCAACTACAGCGGCGGCATCGCCTGGACGCCGCTCGAGCGGCTCACCTTCACCGTGGACGGGTACCAGATCGCGGTGAAGGACCGCATCATCCTGACCGGCTCGCTCGAGGGCCCGACCGTGGAGACGCTGCTGGCCGCCTACGGCGCTCCCACGGTCAAGTTCTTCACGAACGCCGTCGACACGCGCACGAGGGGCGTCGACATCTCCGGGACGTACCGGCACCTCCTTCAGGACAACGCCTACCTGGAGTTCATCGCGCAGTACAACCGCAACTCGCTCAAGGTCACGGGCGTGCACGTGCCGGCCGTGATCTCCGAGATCGCGGATCAGGTGTTCGACTCGAGCGATCGCTTCACGATCGAGAACGGCCGCCCGAAGGACCGCGCCACCCTGCGGACGCGCTACGTGAACGGGCCGTTCGACCTCGAGTTCGCGGGCAACTACTACGGGCTGCAGGTCTCCCGCCAGCAAGAGGGCGGGTCGCTCCCGGACATCTGCAACAGCCCGCCGTCCGATCTACGCTGCATGGCCAACGGCGACGTCTTCCTCGACAACGGACCGCACTTCATCGTCGACGCCCGCACCGGGTGGAAGATCCGTGACGGCCTGGAGATCGACATCGGCGCCGAGAACCTCCTGGACGCCCGGCCCGCGGTGGTGCCCCAGGGCTTCAACTTCCTCGGCATCTTCCCGTTCGAGGACTCGTCGGGGCTGAGCATGAACGGGCGCTACGTCTACACGCAGCTCAAGGTGAAGATGTAGCCGTAGGCGGCCTCCCTCCGCGGGTCCGCCGCGTCGGGGCGCCCCATCCCACACCGTGGGGTGGGGCGTTCGGCGTTCAACCTTCCACCGCCGTCGGCTGTCCCTTGTGGATGTCGTAGACCCCTCCGATTGTACGCGTCGGGCGTCGCGGGGTCCGCGGCTCCGCCCTTTCCCAACCAGAACTCCCCGGTTCGACCCTGGAGGTAAACGTGACCCGCCATCCCGGTCCGAGGCCGCTGCGGCGGCGCACCCGCTCCCGCTGGACGGTGGCAACCGCCGCCTTGGCCCTCCTCCTGCCTCTGGGCCTCTCCGCCCAGAACGGAAGCTGGAACCCTCAGGAGATCCTCGCCGCCAAAGGCTACGTGGCGCCGCAGGACGACATCGCGGAGGCCGTCCTCGCGCCCCGCTACCTGAACGTCACGCTCTCGGAGATGAGCGCCGACCGGCAGTGGTTCGCCAACCAGATCGGCGACGGACCGGTGCCGATGACGCGCTTCTCCAAGCCGTTCGACGAGCTCGGCGGGATGTTCATCGACTTCGCCGCCAACCGGGATCGCAACCTGACGATCCGGAGTGACGCGGGCCTCGAGGTGGTGTCCGCCTCGGACGGCCACCGCGTGAAGATCCAGGTGCCCGCGGGGGCGCGGGTCTCCAACGCGACCTGGTCCCCCGGCGGCGCACAGCTCGCCTTCTACGTGCACACCCCGGACGCCACGCACATCTGGGTGGCCGATCCCTCGAACGGCCGCGCCCGTCAGCTGACGCGCACGCCGGTGCTGGCCACCGCGGTCTCCACCTTCGCGTGGACGGCGGACGGCAAGAAGATCGCGACGATCCTCCCACCCGACGGACGCTCCGCGCGGCCCCTCCCCCCGGCCGCGCCGACCGGGCCGCGGGTGAAGATGACCGAGGACGGGGAGAACATCCTGCGCACCTACGCGAGCCTGATGGCGACGCCGTACGACGAGTTGCTGCTCGAGTGGCACACGACCGGTCAGCTCGCGCTCATCGACGTCGGCAACCGCAGCGTCGAGAAGGTCGGCCCACCCACGATGATCGAGGGCTTCGACTTCTCGCCGAACGGCGAGTACGTCCGCGTCACCAAGCTCCTGAAGCCGTTCAGCTACCTCGTCCCGGTCAACAACTTCGGCACCGAGCAGGAGATCTGGGACCGGAGCGGGAAGATGCTTCTGGCGTTCGACCACACGCCCCTCAACACGGGGCTGCGGGACGACGACACCCCGGCCGCTCCGGGTGTCGCCGGCGGCGGACGCGACGACGGGAAGCGCCAGGTGGCGTGGCGGGCCGACGACCAGGGGCTGACGTTCCTGGAGCAGGAGCCGGCGCCCGACTCGGCGTCCTCGGACCCGGGTCCCCAGGCTGCGGAGGGACAGGGACAGAACGGTCGCGCGCGTCGCAAGGACCGCGTGATGCAGTGGACCGCTCCGTTCGACAGCACGAGCCTGAAGGTCCTGTACGTGAACGACAACCGCATGAGCGCGCACCACTATTCGCCGGACCACCAGACGCTCTTCCTGAGCGAGCGGCAGGGGCAGAACGTCCACGAGTTCGCGGTGTCGCTCTCCGACCCGGCCACGAAGCACACGCTGGCACGCTACGGAGCCGACGACTTCTACGCGAACCCCGGCAACCTGGTCCTCGAAGGGGGCGGCGTGCCGTCCCGCGGTCGCGGCTTCTTCGGGCGCGGCGGCGGCGGCGGCGGGGACGTCGTCCAGCTGTCCGCGGACGGCGGCAGCGTCTTCTACTACGGCACCGAGTACGACCACGACCCGGTCGAGCACGGGCCGCGCAGCTTCATGGACCGCGTGTCGATCGCCACGGGCGACAAGACCCGCCTCTACGAGAGCTCGAACGAGGGGGCGTGGGAGCGCATCACGGCCATCCTCGACATCGACGCGGGGCGCTACGTGGTGGAGCGCGAGGGCCCGATGCAGGTGGCACAGTCGTACCTCTATGCGAACGGCACCGAGGGCAGCCCAGCTCACGCAGAACCAGGACTACACGCCCGACCTGACCGCGGCGCCACGTGAGCGCTTCGTGGTGGAGCGGCCGGACGGCTTCCGCTTCCTCGTGAACGTGACGCTGCCTCCCGGCTACAAGAGCGGTCGGCTGCCGGCGATGTTCTGGTTCTATCCGCGCGAGTACGAGAACCAGGAGAAGTACGACGAGGGCGCGCGCACCTACAACAAGAACGCGTTCCCCAACTTCGGCACGCGCTCCATGCAGTACCTGGCCCGCCTGGGGTACGCGGTGGTCGAGCCCGACGCTCCCATCGTCGGCAAGGCCGGGCAGATGAACAACAACTACGAGCACGACCTCCGCAACAACCTCGCGGCCGTGATCGACGAGCTGGACCGGCGCGAGCTGATCGATCGGCATCGCCTGGGCATCGGCGGCCACTCGTACGGCGCGTTCTCGACGGCCAACGCCATGGTGCACACCCCGTTCTTCAAGGTGGGGATCGCCGGGGACGGCAACTACAACCGGACGTACACGCCCCTGGCCTTCCAGAACGAGCGTCGCTTCTTCTGGGACGCCAAGGACGTCTACCTCTCGATGTCGCCCTTCATGTACGCGGACGAGCTGACGGGCGCACTGCTCATGTACCACGGGCTGCACGACCAGAACGTCGGCACCGATCCGGCACATACGCCGCGCATGTTCCACGCCCTCAACGGGTTGGGAAAGGAAGCGGCGATGTATCTCTATCCGTACGAGGACCACGGGCCGGCGGCCAAGGAGACGCTGCTCGACCTGTGGGCCCGGTGGACGGCGTGGCTGGACGTCCACCTCAAGGACACCAAGAGCACGGTGGTGAGTGACGGCTCGTAGCATCGCACCGATCCGTACGGCGGTGGTGGCGGCGCTCGTCGCCGCCACCGCCTGCGCGTCGGCCGGCAAGCGGCTCGAGCAGGGGCTGGACGCCGAGGCCCGTGGGGACTGGTTCGAGGCCGCCGAGCGCTACGCCGACGCGCTCGAGAAGGAACCCACCCTCGAGGACGCGCGCCGGGGCCTGTACGAGGCCGGGGACTCTGCGGTGCGGCTCGGGATGCGGCGCTCCGCGGAGCTCCTGGAAACGGACGACCCGGTGGGCGCCGCCGAGGCAACTGCGCAGGGTGGACGCGCTCCTGGCCCGTGGGCGCGAGGTGGGCGCGACGATCCCGACGCCCGACGCGTGGGCCCCGCGCCGGCGCGAGGCCTTCGACGCGGCCGCGGAGCGGCTCCTCGAGCGCGGCGATTCGCTCCGCGACCGGGGACGGTGGAACGACGCCCGCGCCGCGTACCGGAGGATCCGCTCCGACTTCGAACCCACACCCGACCGGGCGCGGGCGAGCCTCGACGCCGAGGCCGATCTCCTGGTCGCTCTGGGCGAGCGCCGAGGCGGACGACGCGCGCTACCGCGCCGCGTACGAGCGCGCCGCCGAGGCGCTGGCGGTCGCCGGACCCCTCCCCCGCGACGTCGTCGACGCGGCCTCCGACGTCCAGGAGCGCTCGCTGTCGAGCGGGCTCCGCGTCCTGGCGATCTTCCCGGTAGGGAGCACCACGCAGGTGCGCGAAGCGTCGGAGGCCGATCTCGAGGGTCAGCTCTCCGACGTGCTGGAGCTGGAGCACTGGCGGAGCCCGCCCCTCTTCGTGGCGGTGGCCGATCCCGTCGCGGTGCGCCAGACCACCCGTCGCCTCTTCCCCGGCGGAGCCACCTTCCGGCCCGGACGGGTGCTGGAGGAGGTGGGCGCCGACTTCGGGGCGCTCGTGGAGCTCACGAAGCTCGACGTGACCGAGAGCGACCTGAAGAGCGAGTCGCGCACGGCGCGCAACAGCCGGGGCCGTACCGTCACCTGGACGGTGGAGCGGGGGCGGGTGCGCTACGCCGTCGAGGCGACGATCACGATCTTCGACGAGCGCGGCACCCGCGTCGCCTCCTCCACCGCCCGGGCCTCCGAGTCCGTCCGCTTCGAGCGCGGCCGGTACGGCGGGAGCTACCGCGACCTCGACCTGAGCCGGGGCGAGCAGCTCCTCTTCGACCCGGCGGCGCAGCGCCGGCAGTACGCCGAGATCGAAGACAAGCTGCTCGCGGAGCTGGCCGGCTCGGTGGCCGAGGACACGTTCCGCGAGGTCCGACGGCGGATCCCCTAGGAAACGACGTCCCCGGGGGCCGATCTCCTCTCGACGTGTCACCTCACGTCACGCCAGCGCGTCCTCCTCGCCCGAGTCGGCCAGGAAGAGGCACGAAGCCCGTGTCCGCTCCACCATCGATGCCATGAACTGCAGGGGGCGTTCGTGCGGGAGTCCGAACACCTCCAGGTCGGCCTGGTCCGCGCGGCTCAACACGTCCCAGAAGCTCCCCGGAACGACGTGCACGCGGGCGCGAGGCGGAATCCGACACAGATCGCGCATCTCCTCCAGGCGCTCGTGGGCCACCGGCGAGAGCGCGATCACGGCCATGATCAGGTACTGGATCCGGAAGGCCAGGTCGGCGCTCAGATAGGCGATCACGAGCACCACCGCGAAGACGGACAGGTCCACCAGGAGAGGGGAATGGCCGGGGAAGATCCAGTTCCGCCTTGTGCCGAGCCGTCCCCATAACGCGACCAGCGTCCGAACGGCCCCTCGGCATCCTCGCCTATCTGGCGATGGGCCTGATGACGGTCTTCACCGCCCTGAACTACAGCGAGCTGGGTGCCGCCATTCCACTCGCCGGCGGAGGCTACTCCTTCACCCACCGCACCCTGCCGCGGCCGCTGGCCTTCTTCATCGGCATTCCGTCGTCGCACAGCGGCAGCCCGTCGGGGTTCAGCTCCGCGTCACTCTCGTCCGGGTCGGGCGCGCAGCTCGCCGGCGTGAGGTTGGGAGGTGGTGTGCGCGCCGGGGATGCTGCGGCATGATCGGGGAGTCGAAGGCGATGCAGAGGGTCTTCGACCTGATCCACCGGAGGAACCGTGTTCCTCGACGACGTGGAGTGCATCGCGCCGGCGCTCCAGGCCAAGCTCCTGCGGGCGGTGCAGGACGGGACGATCCAGCGGGGCGGAGACCGCCACGACGTCCCGCTCGACTTCCGCCTCCTGTCCGCGACGAACGTGAGCCTCGCCGAGCGGGTGCGCGAAAGGGAGCTCCCGCGGGGACCTCTCTTACCGCCTCAACGTCTTTCCCATCGACATCCCGCCCCTCCGCGAGCGCCCTCGAGGACATCCCCCTGCTCGCCGCGCACTTCCGCGACGAGTTCGCGGCGTCGGCGGGCCTGGAGGCTCTGCCCATCCCCGACTGCTGCGTGGAGTGGCTCGTCGCCTGCAGGTGGCCGGGGAACGTGCGTGAGCTGAAGCACGCCGTGGAACGGGCCGTCCTCCTCTCCCGCGGCGAGGCCAGCATCACCTGCGAGTCGCTCGCGCACCTCTGGAGCGGGACCTCGGCGAGGTCCTGGGCCCGGCCGCTGGCCGAGGAGTGGACCCTCGATCGCCTGGAGCGTGCCTATACGGCGCAGGTCCTCAAGAAGACCGGCAGCCACGAGGGCGAGGCGGCCCGCATCCTCGGCATCGACCGCCGGACGCTGTACCGGAAGCTCCGCCAGAACGGAGACCGCGTCAGCGAACACGACGCCAACAGCGAGCCGTAGCGGACCAGCAGAGAGAGCGTGCCGTGCGTTGCCCCACCGCCGGGCCTCAGCACCAGCGCACGCGCACGCGATACTCCACGCGGGTCTCCCCGCGGGCAGGCACGGTCGGCTGGAAGGAGAACGTCCACGCGTCGAGCTTCGTGTACGGGTGCGTCGAGGAGAGGATCTCCCAATCGCCTCCGACCGGCTCCATGAGCGTGACCGCCACGTCCTCGTCCTTGTGGTTGCGCAGGTCCACGCGCCAGCTGCTCTCGGAGACGCAGCTCGACACCACGGTGTAGTCCATCTGGCGCCGGTCGCCCACCACGTCGAACGCCTCGCCCATCTTGATGCGCACCCTCTCGTCGCGGGGCGTGTGGTCGATCCGGTCCTCGCCCACGAACTGCTGACCGCCCGAGGCGTCGCGCTTGTACACGCGCACGATGCCCTGGGGCAGCGGCATGCCGAGGCCGGCCTTCTTCGTGTTCATGAAGTCGAGGTAGACGCCCACCTTCTGGCTCGAGGCGACCTGTCCGTACGAGCCGCGGTAGTAGGGAGCCGACCCCTGGAAGACGAGGCGCTTCTGGACGTCGAAGCCGCTCGCCTCCAGCAGCGTGAGCTGCTTCTGCTCGTTGTTCGCCACGTCGGCCGGCCGGCCCAGCGTGTACAGGTGGTACTCGAAGAACGCCTGCTCACTGAAGTCGGCCCTTTCCTCGAGCGCCAACGCGTCCGCCATCATGCGCTGACGCATCTCGCCCTTGGCGCCCGAGACGCGCTGCACGTCCCCCGCCACGAGCTGCAGGCGCGCGCCGTCGTAGCGCGTGCCGCTCTGGTTGGTGAGGGTCACCCACCCGGTCAGGTCCGCCGAGCGGTCGTCCTCGCCGAGGACCATCACGTAGTCGGCCTTCCAGTTCAGGTCGTTGGTCAGGTACGACACCTCCACCCGGCGCGGCCCGCGCGCGGCGTCCAGACGCCAGAGGAGCGTCGGCTCGGCGATCAGGTTGTCGGGCACCTCGGGAAAGCCGAAGCGCCCCGGAACGTTGAAGGTGATCTCGTCGCCGATGCGCAGGATCGTACCGCCGTTCACCGACAGCACCTCCGCCTCGACCCCCTCCTCGACGCCCGACACCGGGTTCGTCCGGTACACGGTGACCGTCCGCCCGACGTACTTCTCGAGGAGCTTCTGCGGGCTGAGCAGATCGTACTGATAGTTCTGCTCCAGCACGTCCAGAGCGCCGCGGTCCAGCGCGTCGGATGTGCACGGTCTCGGGCTGGATGCTGGAGGCGACGTCCCCGTACTCGAGGGAGAGCTCGCCGCCGGGAAGGTCCAAGGTCCGGATCTCCCGCACGAGCCCGAAGTTCTGGTTGTAGACGGTGATCGACACGGAGTCCCGGTCGGCCCGCGAGGACCGGAGGTGCACCGCGTCGGGCGCCGGCGGAGTCGGCCCCGGTTCAGGGTGGGAGGGGATGGACGGTAGGGCGAAGGCGGCCAGCACCGCCACGGTCGACAGGAATGCACGCATCGTAGCCTCCAGGGGTCCTCGCGAGCTTCACGGCGGGCTCGATCTCGCCCGTCTGGACTGGAGGACGTCCGAAGCGCCGGAACATGCACACCGGCCGAAGGACGGGGCGGCGAGCGCTCAGACGGTCGCCCGCACCGGGTTGCCCGTGGGGTAGTGGACCGGGTTGTAGCCGATCGCGTCCGCGCTGATGATCATGTTGCCCATGCGGCCGTTGAAGGCCTCCACGGCCTCGCTGTGCACGAAGCCCTGCGCCGGGTCCATGAACGCCACCATGCCGGAGTCCGTGTTGGCGCCGCAGACGACGATCGCGTGGGGAAAGCCGCTCCAGAACCCGAAGAAGATGAAGAGCCCCCGGTGGCGGAGGATGCGCTCGACGTCGGCGACGGTCCATCTGCCGTACGGCGGACAGTCGGGAACCCCCCGAAAGCCCGTCAGGTCGCAGTAGCGGCGGAGGCCGTGTGCCGTGTTCGGCAGCCCCAGCTCGTACCACATGTACGGGGCGATGTCCCGCGGATCCATCGCGTGGCGCAGCGTGGGATCCCGTCCCATCGCCTCGTCGATGGACGGGTAGTCCGGAGGCGGGAGGACGTGGTCCAGGGGACCGGTGGCACGGCTGCCAGGCCGGCCGCCGGAACGCTTGGCGGTACTCCCAGGGGTACGAGTAGTACCGGTCGTAGTAGTGGAGGACCACCGCGGTGGAAGCCCACCAGCAGGACATGGGCGTGGCCTGGTGCCGCGGCCTGACGCGTAGCTCGAGGCTCACGCCCGTGCGGCCATCCTGCTGTGCCGGCGGCCGTAGTTCCAGTAGATCACGGCGCCGATCGCGAGCCACACCACGAAGCGGATCCACGTCACCCTGGGGAGCTGCACCATGAGGTAGACGCAGGCCAGCACCGCGAGGATCTCCGTGAAGGGCGAGCCGGGCGCACGGAAGGGCCGTGCGCGGTTCGGGTCGCGGTAGCGCAGCACCAGGACGCCCAGCGACACCAGCACGAACGCGAACAGGGTGCCGATGTTCGTGAGCTCCACCATCTCGTTGATGTTCGCGAACGCCGAGATGCCGCCTACGAACAGGCCGGTGAGGATCGTGTTGACGTGCGGGGTGCGGAAGCGCGGGTGCACCTTCGATGCCCACGCCGGCAGGAGGCCGTCCCGCCCCATCGACAGGAGGATGCGGGGCTGGCCGTACTGGAACACCAGCAGCACGGACGTCATGGCCACCACGGCCCCGATGCCCGACGATGAAGCGCGCCACGGCGATCAGGCGCACGCCGCCTCCCGACAACTCGAGCGCCGTGAGCATGGGCTCGGCGGTGCCCAGGCGGTTCCACGGCGCCATCCCGGTCATCGTGAGCGCGACCAGCACGTAGACCACCGTGCAGATGGCCAGGCTCATGAGGATGCCGAAGGGCATGTTCTTCTGGGGGTCCTTCGTCTCCTCGGCCGCCGTGGACACCGCGTCGAAGCCGATGTAGGCGAAGAAGACGATCGCGGCCGCCGTGCCGATCCCCTTGAACCCGTTCGGGGCGAACCCGCCGAAGGCGGTGAGGTTCTCCGGGTGGAAGAAGGCGAAGCCGACCACGATGAAGAACACGATGATGCCGAGCTTCAGGATCACCATCGCCGTGTTGAAGCGCGCCGACTCCTTCACGCCCCGCACCAGGAGGATGGTGATGAGCCCGACGATGAGCACGGCGGGGAGGTTGAAGACGATCGGGATGCCCGCGACGTGGGGGGCCGTTTCGACCGCGGTCGCGAGGTAGGTGTTGAGCCTGCTCAGCGGCTCCGTCGACAGGGAGAGCTGGTGGGCGGTGCGGTAGTCGATCGCCATCCACGCCGGGATGTGGATGCCGAAGGAGTCGAGGAGGTCCACGAAATACCCCGACCAGGAGATCGCCACGGCGACGTTGCCGATCGCATACTCGATGATCAGGTCCCAACCGATGATCCACGCGACCAGCTCACCCAGCGCCGCGTATGAGTACGTGTAGGCCGAGCCCGCCACCGGGACCATGGCGGCGAACTCCGCGTAGCAGAGCGCCGCGAAGCCGCACGCGATCGCCGTGATGACCATCGACACGACGATGGCCGGACCGGCGCCCAGGTGACCCGCACCGCCCGCGATGGCCGACCCGGTCGCCGAGAAGATGCCCGCGCCGATGACGGCGCCGACGCCGAGGAACGTCACGGACCACGGCCCCAGTGTGCGGTTGAGCGTGCCCTCCCCGGTGGCCGTCGACTCGGCCTGGAGGAGCTCGACCGGCTTGCGCCGCATCAGGCTCATGCAGCGATTCGCGCGCCCGAGCGGATCATCGCTCCTTGCCGGCGTTCGCGCCCACGGCGGACATCAGGCAGTGCTCCGCCAACTCGCCGACGTCCCGGAGAGCTTCCGGCGACCCGCCGTCCGATGCCCAGTCGCGGACCTCGGACGCTCGATCGGCGAAGCCGAGCTGGTCGAGGGAGTCCGCGGCGGCCGAGAGGAACTCGTCCTGCGGCGCGATGCGCGCCATCGCGAAGATCTGGTCGCCCGTGATCGCTTCCTGACTGGCGCGCTTGGCCGACTCCACGTAGTCGCGCAGGTGGAGGAGCGCCGTGGCCATGTGCCGGGACGCCAGATCGAGCCAGGTGAGCGTGCACAGGGTGCGCACGGCCTGCGGATGCACGCGGATGATCTTGTTCGCGACGCCCCGCGCGGCCTCACGCTGGCTGTCCTCCAGGAGCGCGTCGATCGCTCGGCCGTAGTAGGTGAGCGCACGTTCGCGATCGCCAGCGCGCAGGCACAGGTCCCCGGCCTTGTTGAGCGGAGTCCCGCGAAAAGCGCGAGACGCACTCTTCGCCTCCGCCTCGAAGGCTTCCAGCTCCTTCTCCCAGTCGCGGGGGAGCTGCGCCCGAGACGAGGGCTCTGGCTTCCGTGTGAACCACCGGGAGAGCGCTGCCATGGAGTGAGATCGAGGGTTTCGTATGGGGGATTTGGCCGCACTGCCGTCGGAATTGCAATCTCCCCCAACTGTCCCGGTTGCGCAATCGCAGCCCCCGCGCTGGGGAACCGCCCGCCCTCCGAAGGGTCTCCAGCCCTGACCCTTTCACCCGAAACAGGTGTGTGCCCCATGCCCCTCCGCCCGTTCCTGCGCCTCGGCGTCGCCGCCACGTTCTTCGCGGTCGCCTGCGGAGGCGAACAGCCCGCTCCCCAATCTGATAGCTCGATGCCCGCGGCCACCGCGGCGGCCGAGCCGTCGGCCTCCGTCACGATCCTCGAGCCGGCCGACGGCGCCACCGTCTCCGGTGACTCCGTACGGGTTCGGCTGGCGGCCTCGGGCGTCCGCATCGTGCCCGCCGGCGACACGACGTCGGGCACGGGTCACCACCACCTCTACCTGGACCAGGACCTGGGCCAGCCCGGCGAGGTCGTGCCGGCGGTGCCCGGCCACGTGGTCCACCTGGGAACGGGCGCCAGCGAATACGTCTTCACGAACGTGCCCCCGGGCGAGCATCGCCTCATCGCGGTGGTGGCGGACGGCGTGCACGTGCCGCTCCAGCCGTGGGTGACGGACACGGTCCACTTCACCGTGCGCTGACCCCTTGCGAGGGGAGGGCCGCGCGGTGGCCCTCCCCGTTCGGGGCCGGCGACGTGGGAGGATTCCCCACAGGCTTTTCCTCCCCCGTCCTACAGCGTACCTCCGCACGGTCGGCTACCGTGCGTCGAGTGGGGAGGTGGTGGGGGGCTCGACCCGGACTCGGACGCCATACGGCGCTGAGGCATAGAAGGCAGGCAGCTTTGAACCCGGATGGCCTCGATGCGGCCTGTTCCGTCCGGGACTGGGGGTCGAGCCATGCACGCGCCGCAACGATTCGACGTCGTCCACAACCTCCGCGCGGTCCTTCTCGGAGTCGGCGCGCCCTGCGCCCGCGTGGTGGTCTCCTGGGCGGCCGCGGGAGGCATCGCCGCCGGGGGCATCCTCGTCGGCGCAGCCGCCCTCAGGAGCCCGGAGATGGCGCAACCGCTGGTCTCCCTCGCGCCCGTGCTCTTCCTCTTCGGCGCGACCGGCGGCCTGATCCTCGGTTCGCTCCTCGCCTGGGCCGGGCGTCCACCGGGCGTGGACTTCCAGACGGCGCGCTCCGCGATCGCCTGCGGGGTGGCGCTCAGCATCCCCGCGCTGGCGGTGGCCTGGGTGACGACCGCGTGGATCTCCCTGACGTCCGCCGTGCTGACGATGCACGCCGCGACCACCCTCTTCGTCGCCGCCGTGGGCTGGGTGGTGGGCCTGTGGGTGTGCATGTGGGCCGCCTGGGAGGGATGGCTGGCGTTGCGTGCCGCCTTCCACCGCATCCACGACCTGGTCCGCGTCAGAACGACACCAGCTTGGTGATCGAACGCCGCCGGCGACGGATTCCCTACGGACGTGTCCGCCGTCAAGTCCTACGGACGCGTAGGGCTCCCCACAGGCATTTCAACCTTCGTACTACAGCGACCCCTTTCGGACCCG
The DNA here is from genome assembly GCA_963823035.1 of uncultured Gemmatimonadales bacterium. GTDB lineage: Bacteria > Gemmatimonadota > Gemmatimonadetes > Longimicrobiales > Gaopeijiaceae > SZUA-318. The sequence continues at coordinate 124,721 of CAWGKG010000004.1, read as the reverse complement.
CCCTAGACTACGTCGGAAGGTGGGGTGGGGATGGTAAGATGGCTCGAAACGCCGGTCCCAACGCGCCGAACGGCGCTGATCATAGCAGGGGACAAAACGTCAATCCGGAATGCCGACTCGACCCGTCGGTGGATCCGGGACTGAGGTCGAGCCATGAACCAGCCAGCGGAATCCGGCGTCGCAAGCACCGCCCGTGAGTCCCTCATCAGAGAGACGTCCCGCAGCACGAGGGTCGTGGTCTCGTGGGTCGCGGCGGGGGGGATCACCGCCGGCGGACTCCTGATCGGCGTCGCCGCGCTGGGTAGCCCCGAGATGTCGCAGGGCCTCCTTCCGCTGGCTCCGGTCCTCTTCCTCATCGGGGCCGCTGGCGGCCTGATCCACGGGTCCATCCTCGCCTACCTCGGTCGTCCAGAAGGAGCGGGCACCGCGGCCACGATCCGAGCGATCATGGCCGGCATCGTGCTCTCGATTCCGGTCCTGGTGGTTGCGTGGGTCGCCACCGCGTGGATCTCCCTGACCTCCGCCGTCCTCTCGTTGCACGTGTGGAGCAGCACCCTACTCGCGGCGGCTGGTTGGGTCGTCGGTGTCGGCAACCTGTTGTTGGGCCGCCGTAGAGGGATGGGAGGCGTTTTGCTCCGCCTTCTGTCGCTGGCGTGAGAGCCGTCCGGGAGCCCTCCTCCTGGTGGTCGCAGCGGCGCTCTTCGCCGTGGTGTTCGTCCGCTACCACCCGGAGTTCTGGCTGACCGAGTTCAGGGTCACGGGCCTCGGCTCGCTGATCCTGGCACTGGTGGCAACCCTCTGGATCGCCCTCCCCGTCATCGTCGTGGTCCTCCACTACCTGCACCGGCACTTCGCCTCGGTGTGGGACGGTACGACATCGAGCGAGACCATCCTCTAGAGCTCGGGGATCGTCCGGGCCGGCGCCGCGAACCTCTTCCGTGCGTGGGGCCAAAGCCCCACGTCGAAGTCAGCGATGTCCCGACAGCGGAGGGTGTCCGTAACCCCGTAGCCTGTTGTCTGGTGATGCCCGCTGCGCGGGTGCGGGCGTCGCGTTCCGAGTCGCCCGGCGACTTCTCCGAGGATCATCGCTCCCGGTGGCGCGCACGAGGCGGACCACTGTACTTCTATTGCGGGCTGCGGGACCGACCTATGATGGGGAGTGGTGCCATGGGATCTCTTCGATCCGCAGGGTTGCTGACCTCGGTGTGCCTGCTGGCGGCCGCCTGCGTGGATACGGAGAATGCGTTCGTCCAGCGGAATCTCTACACGGAGCCGGTCACGGCGGCCGAGGGGTTCCTGGGCTACAGCGACGTCGGAGCGAAGACCCCTGTGTGCCGGGGCTGTCACGGCGGACCGTACGAGGAGTGGAAGAGCACGAAGCACGCCAGCGCCTGGGACTCGCTGCAGAGCAGCGGGCTGGCCGAGGAATCCTGTGAAGCGTGCCATGCCGTCGATGGGAAGGGAAACGCCGTCGATGACCCGGCCGGCTGGGTGGCCACGCGCGACGCCCGCTACGAGGACGTCCAATGCGAGTCGTGCCACGGTCCGGGGCTCGAGCACGTAACGAACCCCGATGCCACGCGGCCCCTGGCGTCGATCCTGGTGGGCGCGGACCTGGACCATGGATGCGGGGAGTGTCACCAGGGCGCCCAATACCCCTACGTGGAGGAGTGGGCACAGTCGAGCCACGCCACCACCGCGAACTTCGCGCAACGAAACCCGTCCTGCACGCAATGCCACGAGACGCGCGGGATCCTGGCAGCGTGGGGCGTCGATGCCCCGTACGTGGAGCAGGACCAGGAAGGCGTGATTCCCATCGTGTGCGCGGTCTGTCACGATCCGCACGACGCGGCCAACGAGCACGACCTGCGCTTTCCGATCGACGTACCGAACGTCGCGACGAATCTCTGCATGAAGTGCCATCAGCTCCGCTCCGTGCCGGATCCGTCGTCCTCGCTCGGCCCGCACTCGCCGCAGGGTCCGCTCCTCCTCGGCCAGGCGGGGTGGCGTCCGCCGGACTTCATGTCGGCCACGCAGGAGTTCATCATGCCGCACGGGAGCGCCAACCCCGGGCTGTGCGCCACCTGCCACATGAACCGCGCCAACGTCACGGATCCGGCCACCGGCGAGGTCACCTATCGGTCCACGGGACACCTCTTCCAGGCGATCCCGTGCCCGAACGACGAGGGTCTGCCCACGACGGCGGACTGCGATGTGGGGCAGCGTGACTTCCAGGGGTGCCTCGGGGCCGGCTGCCACACGTCGAGCAGCACGGCCCGGCTGTTCCTCGCCTTCGACGGCGAGCGGATCCGAAGCCTGGCCGCGGAGCTGGACAAGCTCCTGCAGCAGGCCCCCTCGAGCGCGTTCTTCTCGGGCGACGGTGTGACCACCACGGCCGAAGGCGCCAAGTTCAACGCCCGGCTGGCGGACCTGTCTGGATCGGTCGTGCACAATCCGGTCCTGCTGGAGGCCCTGCTCACCGCCTCCATCCAGCAGATGGAGCAGGACTACGGGCTCGTGGCGAGCCCGGCCCTGGTCCTCGACAACCTCCTGGGCGTGCGGCGCTGAGCGCATGTCCCCATTCTGTCGAGCACGTGGAGCCGTGAAGGGCTCCGACCGCCGGGAAGAGGGAACGCTCCCACGATGAAGAACGCCCGGATCCTGATCTGTCTTTGCCTGGCCGCTACGGCCGTGGCCTGCCGGGGTGCGCCCCCGCCGGATGCGGCCGCCGCGGCCGCGGAGCCTGCGGCTCCACCCGTCGTGTCCGCCCCCCAGGGTGGAGCCACCGCGGCCGCAGCCGACGTCGTGCGACCTGCTACGCTCACGCCGAGCCAGGGTACGGTCGCTCCACGATTCCCGCACAAGGCGCACGCGGCCGTCGAATGCCGGGAGTGCCACGCGACGATCCAGGGCCACGCGACCCACGCCGCCGTCGCCTGCAGCTCGTGTCACGTCCCCCCGACGGTCGACGCCACCAGCACGATGTCGCGCGAGGGGTGCCAGAGCTGCCACCACGGCCCGCGCCAGGAGCGCGCCTGCGCCACGTGCCACGCTCCGGTGCCGGCCAGAACGGTCGAGCGCTCCATCCAACTCACCGTGTGGAAGACGCCTCGCACCGTCTCCCTTCCCTTCGACCACGCACGACACGGGAGCGTGGAGTGCGCCTCCTGTCACCGGGAGCCCCCGCTCCTCACTCCGGACCGAGCCTGTGGCTCGTGTCACCAGAACCATCATCGGCCCGACGCCGACTGCGCATCCTGCCACGCCGCACCGCCCGCCGGTGTGCACGGCCTGAGCGTGCACGAAGGGTGCTCCGCCGCCGGATGCCACGCGGAGGCCGCCGTGGCGGGCCTTCCGGAATCTCGTTCGGCCTGCCTGGTCTGCCACCGCGATCGGACCGACCATCAGCCGGGAAAGGACTGTAGATCGTGCCATTGGCCCGAGACGGGAGGGGATGTCCGATGACCGCGCTCGCCAGGAAGCTCCGCGCGGGCCCGTTGATCCTCCTCCTCACACCCATCGCCGCCGGCGCCCAGACGGTGCGGGTCGGTGGAACGACGACCCTTCGGTACGTGGAGGTCGGGAGCTGGATCCGCGACAGCATCCCGGCCACCGAGGTTTCCGGAGACGGCCTGCTGCGCCGCGCTCCGGACGGAAGCGTCGTTCAGTGCATCACGGGGGACCCGGTCTGTCGCTTCATCCGCTCCGCCGACCCGGTCTCGACGGTTCCGGTCGTGCAGGATCTGACCCTCAGCGCCTGGGGTCTCGGACGGGGGGTCCGGATCTACGCGCAGCTCCGCGGCAGGGGCGTCCTGGCCGGTGCGGACTCCCTGTGGCCGCGGGAGGCCGACCGCTTCGACGCGCTCGTCGCCTACGCCGAGCTCGACCGCACGCGCTTGCGCATGCGCGCCGGTCGCCAGTGGTCGGTGTCGGGGCTCGGCTACTACAACTTCGACGGCGCCTCGGCCCTCGTGCGCGCCGGCGGCGGGTTCAACATCCAGGCCTACGGAGGACGCAGCCTGGTGAGGGGTCTGAACGAGCCGATCAACAGCGGCGCGGTCGCCGCCCTCGAGTCCCTGGTGCCCGACGGACGCGCCTGGCTGGTCGGATCGCAGGTCTCCTACCGCGCCGCGCCGGGCCGCAGCCTCAGCGTCCAGTACCAGCGGGAGTTCCGCGCCGACTCGTCGGCACTCTACTCCGAGCGATTCGCCGCGGACGGACTCTACCGGACCCGTTGGGGGCAGGTCGACGCGTCCCTCAAGGCGGACCTGGCCTCTCGTGAGCTCAACGAGTCGCTTCTCCGCCTGCGGTGGGACGCATCCCGGGCGCTCGCCCTCACCGCCTGGGCCCGCACGTACAAGCCGTTCTTCGAGTTGTGGACGATCTGGGGCGCCTTCAGCCCCGTCGGATTCAAGGAAGCCGGCGTTACCGGCGCGTGGCGCCTGGCGCGACGCTCGGCACGCGTCGAGGCGCAGGCCGCCTACCGGACCTACCCGGACGCGGGGACCAGCACGAGCTTCGGCGAATACCGCACCGACGGTTGGCGCGTGGGTCTGTCCGGCGCCCTGGGCATCGCTCCGCTCTGGACGCTGCAGGGTTCCTACCACGCGGACGTCGGCTTCGGATCCGCGAAGTCGTCCACGTCGGCTGGCGTGCAGCGACGACTGGGCGAAGGCGCCTACGTCGGCTTCAACGCCACCGCGTTCCAGACGGCCTACGAGTTCCGCGTAGCCGAGGGCACCGTATGGGGACTCGGCGCCGATGCCGCAGCTCCCCTCGGTGCGCGGAGCCGCGCGTCCGCTTCGGCCGCGTGGTATCACCATCGTACGAGAGACGCGGGAACCGTACCCGACTGGAGCCAGCTCCGCCTGACGGTCCGGCTGGACTGGACGATCGGGCCCGAGCCGGGTCTGTCGGCGGTCCAGGGGAGGCAGCCATGAATGCGCGGCAGGCGGTGTCCACGTCGGTCGGGGCGCTGCTGTGCGCCCTCGTAGCGGCCGCCTGGGTCGGCGGCCAGGCGCGCGACACCTTCCCCCACTCCCGGCACGAGGGCCTCTTCCCATCCTGCCTCGGCTGTCACGAGGGCATAGCCTCGGGCGCGGCCGGTTCGATCTACCCCGAGGCGAGGGCGTGTGCCGGCTGTCACGACGGCACCTTGATCCGGAGGGTGAACTGGTCACGTCCGACCGAGCCGCCCCCGAGCAACATGAGCTTCTCCCACCCGACGCACTTCAGCATCACCGGGGACGACAGCGACCCGCAGGGCGCGTGCTCTCTGTGCCACGAGCAACCGGAGCAGAGTGGCCGGATGGCGGTGGGCCCGCCCCAACCCGATGCCTGCCTCATGTGCCACGAGGGGGACTCGCACCTGGCGGCCGACCGGGATTGCCTCCAGTGCCACGTCCCGGTTTCCCAGGCCGGCCGTCTGTCCGCAGCCGCGGTGGCCGCGTTTCCGAAACCCGCCTGGCACGACAGCACCGGCTTCCTGTCCTCCCACGGCCCGACTCCGGAAGGCGCGACGGCCACCTGCTCGGTCTGCCACGCGCGCGAGAGCTGCACGCGTTGCCACATGAACGGGAACGACGTCGCCGCGATCCAGGCGCTGCCCCAGGATCCCCGGGTCGCCGAGAACGTGGCCGCGCTACCGCCCGCGTACCCGACCCCACCGTCGCACCACGACGCGAGCGACTGGCGGCGGAATCACGGGGCGTCGGCGCTCCAGAGCGCGGCCACGTGCGCGAACTGCCACGAACGGTCGAGCTGCGCCACGTGTCACGCGGGGGGCCTGGCGATCCTCGCGTCGCTGCCGTCTCTGCCCAGCGATGACCCGCGCGGGGCCCGGATCCCGATCTCGGCCGCGGCCGAGGTCCATCCGAGCGGGTTCCAGACCGGCCACGGAATCGACGCCGCCGCCGGAGGATCCACCTGCTCGAGCTGCCACGCCCAGGACTTCTGCGCACAGTGCCACGCGGGCGCTTCCACGCCGGGCTTCCACCCGCCCGACTTCGTCGACCGGCACGGAACGGATGCGTATGCGTCCGAGGTCGAGTGCACGTCGTGCCACAGCCAGGAGGTCTTCTGCCGCGCCTGTCACGGAGCCGCGGGCCTCGCCCCGCGGGACGGGAGCGCCGGTGGCTTCCACGACGCGACCCCGTTCTGGGTGGTCGCGCACGGTCAGGCGGCCCGCCAGGGGCTGAACGGGTGCGTGACCTGTCACTCGCAGTCCGACTGCCTGCAATGCCACGGAGCGCTGGAAGGACCGGGCATCAACCCGCACGGGCCGGGCTTCGACCCGTCGCGGCTCGGAGACGCGGGGCGCCTCAGCTGTCTCCCGTGCCACCTCAGCATCCCGGGTGGCGAACCGTGACCCGGCGGCGGCGGAGCCTCCGGCTCCACGTCACTGCCTACGCCTTTCTCGCCGGCGCGCTCGCCACGCCGCTAGCGGGCCCAGTCCCCGCCGACCTCCGAGGAGTGCGTCCAGTGCCACCTGGGGCTGGACGATGAACGGCTCGCCGCCCCGGCCCGGAACTTCCCGTCCGACATCCACGCCGAGAAGGGGTTCGGCTGCCTGGACTGCCACGGTCCCGATGCCCACGGAGGGATGGACCCGACGACGGGGTTCCTGCACGCGCCGGCTCGCCGGGACATTCCGGCGCTCTGCGGACGATGCCACTCGGACGCCGAATTCATGCGCCAGTACAACCCGAGCATCCGGGTCGACCAGGTCACGGAGTACTGGACCTCGGACCATGGGCGGCGCCTGAGGGACCTCAACGACCCGGACGTCGCGACGTGCTCGGACTGCCACAAGGTCCATCAGATCCGGCCGCCGTCCGACCCGGCGGCGGGCACGTACCCGCTGAACGTCCCGGAGACGTGCGGCGCGTGCCACTCCGACCCCCAGCGCATGACGCGCCACGGCCTCGGAACCGACCAGCTCGAGAAGTACCGGAACAGCGTTCACGGCCGCATGATCTTCGATCAGGGCGACCTCTCCGCGCCGGTGTGCAACGACTGCCACGGCAACCACGGCGCCGCGCCCCCGGGGGTGGGGTCGATCCGCTACGTGTGCGGACAGTGCCACGCGGTCCAGGGCGACCTCTTCGACGGCAGTGGACACCGCGCGGTGTTCGAGCAGGCCGACCTGCCAGGCTGCGCTACCTGCCACGATCACCACGCGATCCAGAAGACGTCCGACGCGAACCTCGGCGCGCGCGCGAAGCAGGTCTGCTCGACATGCCACGGCTCGGGCGACCCGAACGCCCAGGTGTTCCCGGCGATGGAGGGGCTTCTCGACTCGCTCACCTCGTCCGCTGCGGAGAGCCGCAGCATTCTGCTCCGAGCGCGCGATGCGGGAATGGAGGTGAGCCAGGATCTCTTCGAGCTCGACAACGTGAACACCGACATCACCAAGGCGCGTGCCGCGATCCACTCGTTCCATCTGGATTCGGTCAAAACCGTGGTGGACGCCGGGCTCGCGGTGGCCGCATCCGGTCTGCAGCAGGGCGACGCGGCGATGGAGGAGCACAGCTTCCGGCGCGTGGGTCTGGCGATCTCGGCCGGCATCATCCTCCTGCTCATCGCCGCCATCTTCATGAAGATGCGCGACAACGAGGCACGGGCCGAGGAGATTCTGGGTGCCTGCCGGGCCTACTTCGAGCAGGAGCTGAAGGCCGGTGATCGACCGTTGCCCGCGGGAGAGCACCTCCGTCTCGCCGCGAGCGCCGCGCTCCTCGAGGCCTCCGCGGCGCTGTCGGACGAGGACCGCCGGCACCTGGTATCGCTGGTGCAGCGCGAGTACGGGCTGGCGCCCAGCGCCGCCGAGCGCCTCCTCGACGTGGTGGCGCGCATTCGAACGGAGCCCGTGGAGAACGGCCGCCTTTCGGCGTTGATGTCCGAGGCGTACACGGAAGAGCAGATGCGCGTCCTGCTCGAGGAGGTATGGCTCCTCGTGTACTCCGACGACGACCTCGCGCGCCACGAGGTGGTGTTGTTCGAAGCGCTCGCGAAGCTCCTGCACGTGGAGCGTAGCGAGCTCGCCGCCGCACGACGCAACGTCGACGCGTACGCCACTCGGAGCCCTGGCGGAAAGAAAGGAGACCGATAACGATGACTCAGGGAAAGGGATCGGCGGGGAGCCCTTCCGGCGAGCGCCCGCGCGGGTTCAGTCGCAAGCGCTTCCTCAACTGGTTGCTCGGAACGAGCGCGGGAGGCCTGCTCGCGGCGGTGCTCTATCCGATAACGCGCTACATCGTCCCGCCCAAAGTGGCGGAGTCAGCGGTCAGCTCGGTGGCGCTGGCCTTCACCCCGGCCGAGATGCCCAACAACTCGGGTCGCATCTTCAGGTTCGGGAGCAAACCGGGCATCCTGATCCGCACCGACTCGGGAGAATTGCGCGCCTTTTCCGCCCGCTGCACGCATCTGGACTGCACGGTGCAGTACCGCGACGACCTGCATCAGATCTGGTGTGCCTGCCACAACGGCCACTACGACCAGAGCGGCCGCAACATCGAGGGTCCGCCGCCCCGCCCGCTCACACCCTATGACGTCAATGTGCGCGGCGACCAGATCGTCGTGAGCGTGTCGGCGTGAAGGAGATGGTGAGGGGGGTCCTCCGCTGGCTGGACACCCGTCTCGGCTTCAGCGCGATCCTCCCCTTGATGCGCAAGAAGGAGGTGCCCATCCACAAGCACTCCTTCTGGTACTACCTCGGCGGCATGGCGCTCTTCCTCTTCTTCCTGCAGGTGGGCACGGGGATCCTCCTGCTCCTGTACTACCGGCCCAGCTCGGAGGGAGCCTTCGAGTCGGTGCAATTCCTCATGTCCGAGGTGCGGTTCGGGTGGTTGGTGCGCTCCATCCACTCCTGGGGTGCCAACCTCATGATCTTCATGGCCTTCGTGCACCTCTTCAGCGTGCTGCTCCTGAAGGCCTACCGGAAGCCGCGTGAGCTGACCTGGATCACCGGCGTGTTGCTCCTCTTCGTCGCCCTCGGGCTGGGCTTCACCGGGTACCTGCTGCCCTGGAACGAGCTCGCCTTCTTCGCGACCCGCGTCGGCACGGAGATCCCGGGTGTGACGCCGGTGGTGGGTCCGTTCATAAGGACGTTGCTGCGTGGAGGCGACGACGTCTCGGGCGCGACGCTGACGCGCTTCTACATGTTCCACATCTCGGTGCTCCCGGCCATCGCGTTCCTCCTGGTGACCGTGCACGTCCTCCTGGTCCAGCGCCTCGGGATGAGCGTTCCGCCGAGCGTGGAGGCCGAAGGTCGCCCGCTGCGCACGATGAAGTTCTTCCCCAGCTTCTTCATGCGCGACCTCATGGGTTGGCTGGCGGCGTTGGCGATCCTGTCGGCCATGGCGGCCCTCGTGCCCGCGCACCTCGGGGAGAAGGCCGACCCCTTCGCCGCCGCGCCCGCGGGGATCCGTCCCGAGTGGTACTTCATGTTCATGTTCCAGACGCTGAAGTACCTCCCCAGCAAGATCCTGGGCATCGACGGCGACCTCGTGGGCGTCGTCGCCTTCGGGCTGGTGGGCATGGTCCTTCTGTTCATCCCCTTCCTGGACCGACCGGCTCCGGGGCAGAAGCCGAAGCCGCTCTGGACCTGGCTCACGCTCGCCGCTCTGGCGTACATCCTCGTGCTCACCTGGCTCGGCTACACCATGAGCCCGACGGCGTAGCCCTCCGACATCGATCTGCGGCGCTACGCTCAGAACGACACCAGCTTGGTGACCTTGAAGCTCACCAGCCGGTCGATCACGCCCCCGCCGCCCGTCCGGCGCCGCTCCGTGTAGACGAGGAAGAGGTCCGAGAGCGGCGCGTGGATGAAGTTCACGCGCAGGTTCGTGAACACCACGTCGCTCTGCGCGTTGTACTGCACGAACGCCGTCGTGAAGAAGCGCGTGGACAGCGCCCAGTTCAGGCGGCCGCCGTAGACGTCCGCCGTGAAGGACGCCTCGGGCAGCGTGATCTGGTTGCGGTCCGCGAAGAGGTCGAAGGCGAGGTGCTGGTTCACCCGCCATAGCGCGCCCAGCCCCACCGAGGTGCGGTCGCCGGAGAAGTAGCCGCCCGAAGTGACCTGTACGCTCCCCGAGAAGTGTCGACCCGCGCTCGACTGGTAGGACACCTTGCTCTCCGCGAAGCCGTAGTCGCCCGCGGGCACCGTGGCGCCCGCGCGCACGCCGAAGTCCTCCTCGAGACGCTCGAAGCGGTCCGTGTACGACGCCTTGAACGAGCCTCCGTCGCGGAAGTCCACGCCGATCCCGGCCGTCGCCATCCGTGTCAGCAGCCCGCCGTCCGGGTCCGTGACGTAGGCGATCTCCCCGTACGGGTTCAGCTCCTGGACCTTCGGGATGGCCGGGACCGGATGCGCGCCCACGGTGGCGTAGGTCTCCCGGATGCCCGCGCGCTGCACGAAGCCGACGCCAGGGTCGAAGGCCGCGCCCACCTGCTTCACGAAGGTGGACACGTCCCATAGCCGGTCGCGCCACGCCACGGACAGGCGGCCGGCCCAACGGTCGCCGGCGGGCGCGCCGCTGTCGTCCGTGCCGGCCAGGTAGGAGTTCACCAGCAGGTAGCCGAGCAGGTGCAGGTTGGCGTCCACTCCGTAGCTTCGGTTGAACGTCCCCGCCCCGTCGGTCGACTGGCGGTTCACCAGGATCGCGCCGACGTCGGAGTCGCCGAGGACGTTCCGGCGTACGCGCGCGACGGCGAAGTTCTCCGCGGGGTAGCCGCGGCGGGCGCGCGTCTGCATCTCCAACAGCCCCACGTTCCACGCCCCCGCCTGTCCCGTGAGGCGCCCACCGCCGAGGATGGGGATCGGAAGGCCGTCGTCGTCCAGCCCGATCCGGCGCGAGTGGAAGAGCGTGAAGTCGGAGAGCGACGAGCCCATGCGCACGTTGCGCTCCGTGACGTCGCCGAAGGTGAACGTGCCCGCGTTCTCCAGAAAGAAGTCACGCTTCTCCGGGAAGAAGAGGCTGAACCGTGTCAGGTTCACCCGCTCCTGGTCCACCTCCACCTGGCTGAAGTCGGTGCGGAAGGTCGCGTCCGCCGTCATGCGCGGCGTGATCCCCCACTTGACGTCGAAGCCTCCGTCGAAGCCCGAGTCGCCCGCGCCGCTGCTGGTGAGCGACCCGGAGGCGTCGGAGGCGGTGGCGTAGGGCTTCACCGAGAAGTTCCGCCCCGCGCGCAGCCCCTGGAACCCGTGGATGGTCCCGGCCCGCGACATCTTGTGGATCAGCTCGCGGCGTGCGAGTGGCGCCCAGTACGTGTCCTCGTTCTTGCGCCGGATGCGCCGCGAGAACTGGAAGCCCCAGTCCTGCTCGCCGTCGGTCTCGGCGAAGCGCAACGTGGTGAAGGGAATCGCCATCTCGACGGTCCACGCCGAGTCGAGGAGGGCCACCTTCCACTCCATCACCCCTTCCCACGGCAGGTTGTAGTTCCGGCTGTTGTCGAAGACCTGCCCGTCCTTGATCGCGCCGCCCGGGTTGAAGAGGAACATGAAGGCGTTCCGGCGGTCGAGGTACGTGTCGATCGTCACGCCGAACATGTCGGAGTCGTGCGTCTCGAAGTCCTGCTCGAGGCTCGGCACGATGAGGCCGTTCATGTCCGAGTCGTAGCACACCGCGGAGATGTACAGGCGCTCCCGGTCGTAGAGCACGCGTACGACCGTGCGCTCGGTAGCCGGCATCCCCGTGCTCGGAACGGTCTGGATGAAGCCGGAGATCTCCTCGGCTTCCGCCCAGGCGGCCTCGTCGGGGATCCCGTCGATCGTGATGCGCGCGTCCGTGCGCGTCGCCCGCGCCTCCGGCCGGGGTGCCGTCTCCACGTCGATCGGCGTCACCGCACCGGCCGGCGGCGGCGGCCGTCCGTCTCGTCCGTCGACTGCGCCGCGCCGGACCGTCACCGGCGAGCCGCCGAGCGCTACGACGCAGTGAAGCCCGCATCGGCCCCTCCCCAAAGGGCGACGGCCGTCCACAGCGCTGCGACGCGCATGCAGGATGCGTGGGTGAGTGTCACGGAGTCTCCCTGAGCGGTTTGGGCGAAGGGAGGATCGTCGCTCTGCGCGCCGTCCACGACAAGACGACACGCGCCCGAGCCCGCGGAGGATGTGCTCCGCGAGCTGTGGGACACGTACCACCCGCAGCGCGATCGGCCTGGGGATCGGGGGCGCCCGGGGCGTGACGCGGAGCCTCGGCCACGACGCGTACCGTTTCCTCGCCGACGCCATGGGGCCGGAGGCCGAGCGCCGGTTCACGAGCGCCGCGCCGCTGATCGAGGAGTACCTGGCGACGCGCATCCCCGAGGAGCGCGAGCACTACGCCCGGCTCGTCGCGCTCACCGAGTGGATCACCCGGAGGGCGCTCTCCTCCCAGGTGGTCGAGCCCGGCGTCACCACGGTGGGCGATGTGCGCCGCTTTCTCTACGACGCGCTCGGGGAGCGCGGGGTCGGCACCTGGTTCCAGCCGGACCTGCGCGTCCAGCGCCACGGGATGGCCGAGGTCGGCTCGCGCGGGCTTCCTGGCCGTCGCGACCGAGGACGTCGGTGATCCAGCCGGGCGATCTGGTGCACGTCGATTTCGGCATTTCGTACATGGGGCTCGACTCCGGAGGATCGACGCTCCGCGCGCCGCCCTCGCCAAGACGATACGCGCCCGAGCCGCGCTGCTGGCCGCCTCCCCCCCCCGGGAGGGAAGCGTGCCATGCAACCCTTTACAGGATCGTCGGGTCTGTTATCTGTAGATTGACACTCTGTCACTCTACCGATAGCGACATGAACCCCACCGACCACCTCCCCCTGGCGCCCCGCGACCTCCTCATCCTCGCCGTGCTGGCGGAAGGGCCCGCTGCACGGCTACGGGCTCATCAAGGCCGTCGAGGCCCGCTCCTCGTCGGGGGTGCTCCTCGACCCGGCGAACCTCTACCGGGTGCTGCGCCGCATGCGCGACCTCGGCTGGATCGAGGAGGCCGACGACACCGACGAGCGGCGACGCACGCACCGCATCACCCGACCCGGGCGGATGATCCTGCGGGCCGAGGTGGAGCGTCTGGAGCGTCTCCTGGCGCAGGCGCGCCCGGCGGTGGCGAGGGGGAGATGACCCGTCGGCGACCCGTCTCGGTCGCGCTCTACGGCGCGCTCGCGCGCCTCCTCCCGCCCGACCTGCGCGAGGACCGCGCCGAGATGGAGCAGGCGTTCGCCGAGCTACGCGCAGACGCCCCGGGGTCGGCGCGGAGGTGCTTGCTGACCGCGCGGAGCCTCGCCGCGCTGGTGGGCGTGCTGATGGTGGAGTGGTTGGAGTTCACGGGGGTGATACGCACCTCGGCCAACGTTCACGGACACGGGAGGGGGGGCATGGGAATCCGCAATCTCCGGTACGCGCTGCGCTCGTTGCGCAAGGCGCCGGCGTTCTCGCTGACGTCGATCCTGCTGGTGGCGGTCGGCGTCGGCGCGGTGACGACGATCTTCACGCTCGTCGACCACGTGCTCCTGCGACCGCTCCCCTACCCGGCCGCCGACCGGCTGATCACGCTGGACCACGGCTCGTTCCAGGGCCCTCTCTTCCGGGAGCTGCCCACCGTCTCCGGTGTCGAGGAGTGGGCCGGCGCGTGGTCCGACCGGATCAACCTCGTCGGAGAGGGAGATCCGCTCCGCATCGAACAGGCGCGCATCTCGAGGGACTTCTTCGACCTCTTCGGCGCGCACGCGCAGCGTGGGCGCCTGCTGGAGCCCGAGGACTTCGGGGGCCCGGAGGTGGGCGTGCTCGACGCGGGCACGTGGCGGCGCGTCTTCGGCGCGGACCCCTCGGTGGTCGGACGGAGCATCGAGCTGGACGGCACGGCGGTCACCGTGGTGGGGATCATGGAAGACGCGTTCACGCCGCCCGAGCAACTGGTCGGCCGCCGCGTCGACGTCTGGCGACCGCTGGACTGGTCGTCCGAGGAGCTGCAGGAACACACCTACCACGTGCTCGAGGTCGCCGGACGGCTGGCACCCGGCGTGCGGCGCGAGGCCGTGCAGGACGCGGTGGACGCGCTCCTGGCGCGCATGGCGGACGTGCACCAGAACTACCGCAAGCGTGACGGCACGCCGCGGGACGTCCCGGTCGTGACGCTCGCCGAGAAGACGGTACGCGGCGTGCGCACGGGGCTCGGGCTCCTGATGGGTGCGGTGAGCCTCCTCCTGCTGGTCGCGTGCGCCAACGTCGCCAACCTCTTCCTGGCGCGCGGGCTCGGACGGACGCGGGAGATGGCCGTGCGGCGCGCGCTCGGCGCCGACACCCTGACGCTCGCCGCCCAGCTCCTGGTGGAGAGCCTGGTGGTGGGACTGGCGGGCGGGCTCCTCGGGTCGCGCGTTGGCCTGGGGCGGGATCCGCGCCTTCGTCGCGCTCAACCCGACGGCCCTTCCGCGCCAGGCCACCGTGGCGGTCGACCTCCAGGTGCTCGGCTTCGCGATCGCGGTTTCGATCTTCACGTCGCTCGTGTTCGGCCTCCTCCCCGCGCTCCGCTCCGTGCGCCACGAGCTGGCCGACGAGCTGCGCCTGTCGGGCCGCTCGGCCACCTCGGGCCGCGGGGTCAGCCTCCTGCGCAGCACGCTCGTGGCCGGCGAGGTGGCCCTGTCCCTCGTGCTGGTGGCGGGCGCCGGGCTCCTCCTGCGGAGCTTCCTCGCCGTGCGCGCGCAGGATCCGGGCTTCGCCGTCGCCGACGTCTGGACGGTCCCGCTCAACCTTCCCCAGCCCGACACCCCCGCCGAGTACCTCCAGACGATGGAGGCCGTCCTGCGCGAGGTGAGGTCGGTCCCCGGCGTGCGCGACGCGGCGTACGGGCTGACCGTGCCCATGGACCGCGTGGGCGGCTCACGGTGCTGCTGGGGCTCGCGCGCCGCGCTACCAGGACGGGAGGAGGACCGTTCCCTCGACTCCATGATCCACCCGGTCAGCGACGACTACTTCGCGACGCTCGGCGTGGAGCTGGTGGCCGGACGGAGTTGGACGGAGGGCGAGGCGGGGGCGGACCCCGTGCCGATGGTGGTGAACGCCACGCTCGCGCGCGAGATGGCCGGGACGCCGGAGGCTGCGGTGGGCCTCGCCGTCAAGCTGAACCAACTTGCCGGCGATCGTCGTCGGCGTGGCGGCCGACACCCGCCACTACGGTCTCGATCAGGAGATCGGCAACCAGCTCTACCTCCCGATGGAGCGGCTCCCCTTCCCGATCCCGCTGGCCACGGTCGCGGTGCACGTCGACCCCTCGGCGAACCGATCGATGCCCGCCGCCCTGCGGGCGGCGGTGTGGGCCGCCGTGCCCAGCCTCCCGGTGACCGACGGTGCGCTCGATGCGGCAGGCGGTCGACGCCTCCACGGCGCTGCGACGCTTCGAGTCGGTCGTCTTTGGCGCCTTCGGGGTGATCGCGCTCCTCCTGGCCGCGGGCGGCCTGTACGGAACGCTCCTCTACGTGGCTGGTCAGCGCAGGCGCGAGCTCGGCATCCGCCTCGCGCTCGGAGCGACGCGGGCGCGCATCCAGGCGCAGGTGCTGCGCGCCGGAGTGACCCTCGCGGTGGTGGGCCTGCTGGTCGGGCTCGTGGGCGCGTGGGCGGCCAACCGGCTCCTCGAGAGCCTTGTGTGGGGCGTCGGCGGCGGGGACCCGTGGGCACTCGGGGGCGCGACGGTTCTCCTTCTCGGGACGGCCGCGCTCGCGAGCTGGCTGCCGGCCCGCCGCGCCGGACGGGTCGACCCCGTGGAGACGCTCAGGGCGGAGTAGCCGCAGCGCTCGGTGCGGGTGGAGGAACGCCCTCGCCTCCCACGCCGCGTCCCCGGGCTGTCGAAGAGCCGGGCGGGCCCCCGCTCGGACGCCTTCGCGTCCGTCGTCCTCCGCATCGTCCCCAGCTCCTTGTTGCAACCACCCAAATCGCTTATGATGGTTAGCAACGATGAAGGAGCCAACCTGACCCGTCACGTGCATTTTGGGGGTATACGTGGAAGAGACCTGGACCCCGATCGAGGACTACGATCCGGTAGGGGGGAACCTGGCGCTGGACCTGTCCAACACGGTCAGCGGCCGCTCCCGCCCGGAGCCGAAGAGCAAGCTCCGACGCTACGAGGACGTGGTGGTGTGGGGCGAGCGGACCGGACTGCTCGGAGCCGATCGCGCGAAGTCGCTGCGGGCCGAGGCGGCCCGGCGTCCGGCCGATGCGGAGGCGGTGCTGGCCCGGACCGTCGAGCTACGCGAGACGATCTACCGGATCTTCTCCGCCGTCGGGGCCGGAGCCGATCCGGCACCGGCCGGACGTCGCAGGCGTTGGACGTCTACCTGAAGGAGGGCGCCGCCCACCGCTCGCTGCATCGCGACCGGGAGGGGTGGAGGTGGCGGTGGGGGAGCGGCGACGAGCCGCTGGCCCAGCACCTGTGGCCGGTCGCGTGGGCGGCGGGCGCGCTCCTCACGGAGGGCGACCTGACGCGCGTGAAGGAGTGCGACAACGACGCGTGCACCTGGCTCTTCGTCGACATGAGCAAGAACCGCAGCCGCCGCTGGTGCGACATGAAGGACTGCGGCAACCGGGCGAAGGCGCGGCGCCACTACAAGCGCGCGAAGAAGGGTCGGTGGGACTAGCGGATCCCCGTGTCGTAGCCCACGGTGACCTGCACCCACGTTCCCGCCGGGACGTCGATGTCCATCGGCCCGGCCCGCGGCAGCGGATCCCCGGATTCGGGGACGAGGCGGTAGTGGCCCGGCTCGAGGCCGATACGGAAGCGCCCGTCCTCGCCGCTGCGGACCGTCGTGACCGTCGCGCCTCCGCCGTCCCGCACCTCGATCGTGGCCGCGTACGGCCGATCGGGGCACGGGTTCTCCTCCGTCACCACCGGGCAGAGCGGGCCCAGGAGGACGAGACCGTCGATCCCCTGGGCCGCATCCGGCCCGAGCAGCAGGTCGCTCGCGCATCCGAGGAGCGCGAGGAGCGTCGCGGTCGTCGCGAGCCATGTGTGCACGGGTCGTCGCATGGGAACATCCCTCCTCCTCCAGAGACGACCGCGCGTCTGCGGATGTGACGGGCGGCGGGTCCTGGGCGCCCCTTCCGTCGAGACGCGTCATGGGTGGCAACGGACGGTACTCCGCTCCGTATCGTCGGTGCGGCCGTACATCATCACCCAGTACGTGCCCCACGCCGATCCTGGCACGTCCACCACGCCTACGCCGGCGTCCCGGAACTCCGGCGTGAGGATGTTGTGTCGGTGGCCCCTGGAGTTCATCCACAGCGCCACGACCGTGCTCGCCGTCGGCGTGCCGCTCGCGACGTTCTCCCCGATGCGCACCCATGGGTAGCCGGCGTGGTCGGCACGATCCGCCGGCGCACTCCCGTCCGAGCCCTCGTGCGCGGGCACGCCGGGCATGGCCACGAGATCCTCGGCGTGCGCTTGCGCGGCGGCCATCAGCCGGAGGTCCACCTCGAGGGGCTCCAGCCCGGCCGAGGCGCGCCGCAGGTTCACGAGCGCGAGCACGGCCTCGCCGCGCGTGGCCGGACAGGAATCGGCGGCGGCCACCACCGCGGCGGGGGACGGAGCGGAGGGGGTCGCTCGGGTGGCCCCCGCCACGCCGACCCGCGCGCACGCAACGAGGCCCACGGCCAGCGTGGCCACGCACGGCATCACCCAGCGCCTCGTCCCCATCCATGACCCTCGCCCGCTCTTATTCGGCGCGCAACACCTGGATCGGATCCACCCGCGCGGCGCGGCGCGCGGGGAGCGCGCTCGCCGCCACGGCCACCAGCCCCAGCACGAGCGCCACCACCCCATACGTCCACGGGTCGGTAGCGGTCACGCCGAAGAGCAGGTTGTCCATGAGGCCCGTGAGGGACAGCCCGCCCACCACCCCCAGGACCAGGCCCGCCCCCACCACGGTCAGGCTCTGGCGCAGGACCATGTCGCGGATGTCCCCGCCCTCCGCGCCGAGCGCGAGGCGCACGCCCATCTCGCGGAGCCGCTGGCTCACGCCGTAGGACACGACACCGTACAGGCCGACCACGGCCAGCACGAGCGCGACCACCGCGAAGAGGCCGAGAAGCATCGTGACGAAGCGCTCGGGCCCCAACGCGTCGGCCACGAGGGCGTCCATCGGCTCGATGCTCGCGACCGCGAGCGACGGATCCAGCTCGGCGACCACCGCGCGGATCTCGCCCGCGAGGGCCGAGGCGGCTCTCGACGCGTGCAGCGTCACGAATACCGACGCGCTCGGCGCCTGGTCGTAGGGGAGGTACAGCGCGTCGCGGCTCTCGTCGCGGATGCCGAAGTACCGAGCCTCCGCGGCCACGCCGACGATGTCCCGCCACCTCGGGTTCGAGGGGTCACCGAGGTTGATACGGTGCCCGATCGCGCTCTCGTCGGGGAAGAAGCGCCGCGCCATCCCGTCGTTGATGACCACCACCGGTGGTGCGTTCTCGTCGTCCGCGGCCGTGAGCCAGCGGCCGGCCACCAGGCGCATCCCCATCGCGGCAGGGAACCCGGGCGAGACGCGCCGGAACCACACGGCCTGGTTCTGCCCCGGTGGAGGAAGCGGACGGCCTTCGATGTTGAAACCGGTATCCGTCCCAAAGCCGGTGAGCGGGAGCCAGGAGGTGCTGCCCACCGCGTCGACGCCGGGGAGCGCGCCCAGGCGCTCCTCGACGGTGTGGACGAAGCCGCGCCGGGCATCCGCATCCGGATAGCGCGACGCGGGAAGGCCGAGCTGCAGGGCGACCACGCCGTCCGCCCGGAAGCCGAGATCCTCCGCACGCAGGTTGCGGAAGCTCCGCACCAGGAGGCCGGCTCCGACCAGGAGGACGAGCGCGAGCGCGACCTGGGCCGCCACGAGCGCGCTGCGCGCACGCATGCCGCCGGCGCCGCCGGCGCCTCCCCGGCCGCCTTCCCTCAGGCCGGCCAACAGATCGCCGCGCACGCTGCGCAGCGTGGGCGCCAGCCCGAAGATCATGCCCGCGAGGACGGTCACGCCCACGGTGAAACCGAGCACGCGCCCGTTCACGCCCACGCCCTCGATCCTCGGGGTGTTCGCGGGTGCGATCGACACCAGCAGGTCCGTGCCGACGTACGCGAGCAGGAGCCCGAGCCCTCCACCGAGAAGGGCGAGCACGGCGCTCTCCGTGAGGAGCTGCTCGACGAGCCTTCCCCGCGCCGCGCCGAGCGCCGAGCGCACCGCCAGCTCCGATCCGCGCGAGGTGGCTCGTGCCATGAGGAGGTTCGCCACGTTCACGCAGGCGATGAGGAGCACGAAGCCGACCGCCCCCAGGAGCACGAGCAAACCCGTGCGCGAGTCCGACACCAGGTCGCCCTGCAGCGAGCGCAGCGTGATGCCGACGTTGGCGTTCTCCTGCGGATATTCCTCCTCGAGTTGGCGTCCGATGTCGTCGGCTTCGCGCCGAGCCGCATCGAGGGTGACCCCGTCCGCGCGCCGCGCGACCACGTGCAGACAGGCGCCGCCGCGGCCGCACTGGTTGTCCGCGGCGTTCTGACGCATCGGCATCCACACGTCGGTGTTCGGGAGGAACGGCGCGTCGAAGCCCGCCGGAAGCACGCCGAGCACCGTGTATGGCTCGTCGTTCAGCGTGAGGGTCGTGCCGACCACCGCGGCGTCGGCTCCGAAGGCGCGCCGCCAGAACCCGTCGGCCAGGAGGACGGTGCCGGGCGCCCCAGGACGGTCGTCCTCGGAGGTGAAGCCGCGGCCGAGCGCCGGGCTCACCCGCAGCACCTCCGAGAGCGTCCCGTACGTCACCACGCCCACCGCGACCTGCTCCGGCTCGCCGCGACCGGTCAGGGTGATCGGGCCGCCGTCCCACGCCCCCACCGCCTGCAGGGTGCGCGAGCGCTCCTTCAGGTCGGCGTAGTTCGGGAAGTTCATCCACTCGTCGACCGGCCCGCCGGCACGCGTCATATCCGCCCATACGACGGTGAGCTGGTCCGGCTCCGGAAAGGGAAGCGGACGGAAGAGGATCCCGTCCACCACCGAGAAGATTGCCGTCGTCGCACCGATGCCGAGCATGAGCGTCAGCACGGTGACGGCCGTGAACGCCGGCGCCTTCACGATCTGTCGGAGCGCGTAGCGCAGGTTCTGCCGGAAGCGCTCCCACCTGTCGGTCCACCTCATCCCCACCTCCCCTTCCCGGGTCATCCGTTCCTTGACGTCGTCCACGTCGCCGAACCGGCGCAGCGCCTCCCGGCGGGCGTCCTCTTCGGCCATTCCCTCCGCGACGAGCCGCTCCACCTTCCTCTCCAGGTGGAAGCGCACCTCCTCGTCCACCTCGTCCGCGATCCTGCTTTCTTCCGCGGGCATGCGGAAGGCGCGCCGTGCCCGCCCCGTGCCACTCCGTGGACCGCGCTCGTCCCGCTCGCTCACGCCGTTCCTCTCTCCGCGAGCGCCTTCTCCACGGCGTCGGAGTACCGCCGCCACGTTCCGGCCTCCTCCTCGAGTCGCTTCAGCCCCGCGGCCGTGAGCGCGTAGTACTTCGCGCGACGGTTGTTCTCGCTCACGCCCCACGTCGCCGACACCAGCCCACGCCTCGCCAGCCGGTGGAGCGCGGGATAGAGCGTGCCCTCCTCGACGAGCAGGCTCCCGTCGGTGACCGCACCGATCCACTCGGACACGGCGTAGCCGTGCTTCTCCCCCGTGCTGAGCGCATGGAGGATCAGCAGGTCGAGCGTGCCGCGAAGCAGCCCCAGGTTGCCGTCGCCCATCGGATCACCTTCCCTGGCCGCGGGTCGGGAACGTCGAGCCGGGTGCGCCGACGCCTCCCTGTGGTTTCTAGGGGAAGGGTAGCGCCGCTCCCCTATGCTTTCAAGGGGAACGGCTTGTCGCAGGGCGCGTCGAAGCCACCGATCGGGCCACCGTCGTGCGCTCAGCCATGCCGGGAGTGTGGCCCCGTAAGAGACCAGCGGCCCCGGAACGTCCGTCGTTCCGGGGCCACCGATCCCACTTCGCTCGTTTGCTGTGCCGGGGCGCCGAGCAGCCATCCACTGACATCTTCGTCGTCCCACCGGCAGGTCCGCGCACGCCCCCTCGGTCCGATGGCGTTCACGTTCCCGACGCGACACTTTGCACAAGGCGTGCCCGCCCTGGTCGGGACCGTGAAACGGCGTGGTTATGGGCTTTTCGGCCCCCACACCGCCATCGGGACACCGCCGCGTCGCAGGGACCGGGCAACGTTTTGTTGCAGATCCGCCGCACGCGTGGGCTTGCGGATCGTGCTCGACCGACGTCTTCTGGCGAGGCCCGGTTGTCGACCCTCCGCTCCAGGAGCGACCATGCGATCCTCCCTCTCCGCCCCTGCCCTGCTCCTTCTCCTGGCCGTCACGGCGGCACCGGCGCTCGGCCAGGGCGCCAACGGACCGGCGGCCATGCGCACGCCGGACGTCGAGTTCGACATGATGACGTGGCCGGAGGTGAAGGCGGCGATCCAGGCGGGCAAGACCACGGCGCTCGTGTACAACGGCGGAACCGAGCAGCGGGGCCCGCAGAACGTGAACGGCGGCCACACCCTCATGGGCCGCGAGACCGCGCGCGCCATCGCGCTCCAGCTCGGCAACGCGATCGCCGCGCCCGTGATGCCCTTCTCGGTGAACCGGGCCAGCGCCGATCTGCCCGGCACCATCGGACTCACGGCCGAGACGTTCGCGGCCGTGAACCGGGAGGTCGCGGAGCAGCTCATCATCAGCGGATTCAAGAACGTGGTGCTCATGGGCGACCACGGAGGAGGCCAGGACCAGCTGCGCGAGGTCGCCGAGGCGCTGGACGCGGCCCACCGAGGGGACGGCGTCCGCGTGGTGTATTGCGACGAGGTGTACAGCAAGGCGAACGGGGACTTCGACGGCTGGCTCCGGGAGCACGACTACCCCCTCAGCTCGCACGGGGGCATCCCCGACACCTCCGAGATGCTCTACCTGGGCGGCGACCACGGCTGGGTGCGGAAGGAGCTCGTGCAAGGACGCGCTCGGCGACCCCATGCGGGCCCCGGGCGAGGCCCGTGACCCCGACGCGCCGCGCGTGAACAACGGCATCACCGGAGACGGACGGCGATCTTCCGCGGAGCTCGGCAAGCGGATCTTCGACATGAAGGTCGAGTACGCGGTCCGTCAGATCCGCACCCTCCTGAGGTAGCGCGTTGGAGATCGGCGTCTACACCTTCGCGGAGACCGCCTTCGATCCGCAGACGGGACGGCAGATCGATCCGGGCAAGCGGCTGGAAGAGCTGCTCGAGGAGATCGAGCTCGCCGACCGCGTCGGGCTCGACGTGTTCGGCGTGGGCGAGCACCACCGCCCCGACTACGCGGTGTCGGCGCCCGCCGTGGTGCTCGGCGCGGCGGCGGCCCGCACGAGCCGTATCCGCCTGACCAGCGCCGTCTCGGTGCTCAGCTCGGACGACCCGGTGCGCGTCTTCCAGGACTTCGCCACCGTCGACCTGATCTCGGGGGGGCGCGCAGAGATCATGGTCGGTCGGGGCTCCTTCACCGAGTCCTTCCCCCTCTTCGGACAGGACCTGGCCGACTACGACGAGCTCTTCTCGGAGAAGCTCGACCTCCTTCTGCGCGTCCGGAGCGACCTCCGCGTGGACTGGCCCAGACAGCCGGCATCGGGCCGCGATCCGCGATCGTCCCGTCTATCCGAGGCCCGTGCAGGATCCGCTGCCCGTATGGGTCGCCGTGGGCGGCACGCCCGCGTCGGTGGTGCGTGCGGGCTCGCTCGGCCTGCCCATGGCGCTCGCGATCATCGGCGGCGCTCCCGCCCGCTTCAAGCCGATGGTGGACCTCTACCGGCAAGCGGCCACGCGTGCCGGCCATGACGCGGACGCGCTCCCCGTGAGCATCAACGCCCACGGCTTCCTCGCGGAGGACGCGCGTGCCGCGGCGGACATCGCCTTCCCGCCCTTCGCCGAGACCATGACGCGCATCGGTCGCGAGCGGGGGTGGCCGCCCACCACCCGCGGGCAGTTCGAGGCCGAGATCGCCCCCAACGGCGCGCTCTTCGTGGGCAGCCCGGCGGAGGTGATCGACAAGATCCTCCGCGTGCACGAGATCTTCCGCCACCAGCGCTTCCTGGTACAGCTCACCGTGGGGCCCATGCCGCACGCGCAGGTCCTGCGCGCCATCGAGCTCCTCGGGACCGAAGTGGCGCCCGTGGTTCGGCGGGAGCTCGGAGCGGCTTCCGCCTAGAGCGTTCGGGGCGCCGACGATACCGGTCCCGTCCGGCTGGCGCAGGGAAGACGCGCTCACGCCCCGAGCAGCTCCGCGGCCCGCTCGAAGTCCGCGGCCCGCATGTGGATCACGTACCCGAAGCTCCCTCCTCCGCCGCTCACACCCGTGGCCGCGAAGACGTTGACGCCGGCGTCGAACAGCGTCTCGTGGATATCCACCAGCGCGCCCGGGGCGTCCTCGCCCTGGACCAGGATCGCCGGGTGCGGGCCGTCCACCGCGAAGCCCACCCGCTCGCTCTGGTCGGTGAGTCGATGGGCGTCTTCCGGGAAGATCGTGAGCTGCGTCTGGTGGAGCCCCATCGGGATGGCCGTGAACCCGAGGAGGTTCACGCCCAGGTCGGCGAGCGCCGTCAGAAACCGAAGCGCCTGACCCGGACGGTCGTTGACCGTCGTGTAGAAGTACTCCACCCGTCGGATGGTGTGACCCATGGATCACCTCCCGTAGGTTGGCACCGCTTCAACCGGTCGGGAAGCCCGCGACCGGCATTCGCGGGATGATGTGCAGCGCGTTCCCGTAGTACACCTTCCGCAGCACTTCGTCCGGAAGGTCCAGGCCATAGAGCTTCCAGAATGCGTGGTAGTCCCGGTAGTAGTCGAAGTACTCGTCGGCCGTCTCGAACACGCGCCAGTAGTAGGGATACTCGTCGGGCTGGAAGGAGTCCTTCCCGAAGAGGATCCGGTCCTGGTACTTCTCGAAGAACGCGCGCGCGAAGCGCGGCTGACGTCCGAGGTCGTAGAGGATGGCCCCGACCTCCGTGTACACGTTCGGGAATCGGTCGAAGAGCTCTCCCAGCTTCCCCAGGTCGTTCGCGTACCAGCTCATGTGCGCGACCACCCAGGTCGTGTTCGGGTGCTTCGCGATCATGCGGTCACGCTCCGCCATCAGCTCCTCGAAGGAGGGGAAGCGCTCGCGGTCGTAGTAGCGGCGGTTCTCGTAGATCGCCATCTCCAGCCAGCGCTCGTTGTTGTAGTCGAGCGGCTGGAAGAACTCGGCCGGATCGGCCGTGTGCACGAAGACCGGGATGCCCAGGCGGCCCGCCGTCTCCCACACCACGTCGAGCTCCGGGTCGTCCAGGTGCAGCCTGGTGCCGTCCGCCTTGCGGATCGACAGGCCGAAGCTCTTCATGATCTCGCCGATGCCCACGGCGCCGGCCCCCACGTCCTCCTCGAGCTGCGCGGCGATGCGCGCGCCCGAGCCCGGGCCCATGTCGCGCAGGTCGAGCGAGGCGAAGAAGACGAACCGGTCCTCGTAGCCCGCCTCGCGCACCGCCTCGATCTGGCGCGTCAGGCGCTCGCCCGAGCTGGGATTGGCCTGGACCATGACCTGGAGGTCGAGCCGGTCCATCGCGGCGACCACCTCGCGCACCGCCTCCGGCGAGCCCAGGTAGGGCGGATGGCCGTGGAAGTCGACGGCCGGGAACTTCGCGCGAGGCACCGGATGCTCCGGCACGACCAGCGTCGAGCGCGGCTTGTACTCGGTGATGCTCGGCGGGGGATCGTGGGCTGGCGGGGCCGGCGCTGCGCTTCGGCGCGAGCGGGCAGCGAGGGCGGCGCGCACGACCAGGGCGAGCGCCAGGGGGAGGGTCGAGCTGCGCATCGGTCTTCCTCGTTCGTGGGAGCCGGGCGGAGGGGGTGGATCCCTGCCGACGTACCGCCGAAGGGGCGTGAACCTTACGGCGGGCGACGTCGCTCCGTCCAGCCTCGCGCCGCCGCCCGTGCACCTGCTCCGCTACATGGAGATCCCCATCTTGCGGTGGCAGGTCGTGCAGGTGGTGAGCAGCCGGCCGTACACGGCGGCGCGCCCGTCCGCCTCGCGCCCGTTGGCGGTCACACCCAGGTCGTGGACCTCACGGGC
The DNA here is from genome assembly GCA_963823035.1 of uncultured Gemmatimonadales bacterium. Classification (GTDB taxonomy): domain Bacteria; phylum Gemmatimonadota; class Gemmatimonadetes; order Longimicrobiales; family Gaopeijiaceae; genus SZUA-318. The sequence goes on along the minus strand of CAWGKG010000004.1, from coordinate 99,644 downwards.
GAGTCGGGCCACGTCCGGCCCGGCCGCCTGGTCTTCGCCCTGGAAGAGAGGATCGTCGATCAGGGCGGTGGCGCCCTGCTGCCACAGACGGTCCGACGGAGCGACGAGTCCTTCCCACATGCGGTCGACCGCCCACAGGTGGCGGGCCATCTGGCGCGGCGCGCCCGCTCCGGGTGGGGCCATGGTCCACGTCTCCGGGTCGGGCCCGGCGCCGGCCGACCGGTGGCATCGGCCACACGCGGCGGCCATCTCGGCCGTGGCGCGCGCGGCGTCGGTCAGGTCGACGGCCCGCACGACCGAGCGGGCCTGCACGCGCATGTCCTCCATCGGGCTCTTCACGCCCTGCGGGAGGTCGGGGTGCTGCGGATGCTCCGCGAGCCAGCGCGCCGGCGCGCGCGCAGCGTCCAGGTCGCCCTTCACGATGGCTTCCTGGACCTGGCCCACCTGTGCGTAGTGGCCTTCCATGTCCTCGGAAAGCGTCGAGCCCGATCGCCCGAGGAGGGCGCAGGCGCCGGACGCCACGAGTACGAGAGGGAGGGCACCGCGGAGAGGAGATCGGGGCGACGGCATGACAGCCTCCTATCGACCGGCGGCGGTGAGGGTGATCCGACGGCCGTGAGGAGCGGGAGGGTCGAAGCGCAGTCGCTGTCTCTGAACATAACCTGCGCGACGCGTTCGCGGGCGCCCGCCCGCCGGCACCCGGTCACGCTCGGTCCTCCACCAGAGCGCGGGTCACGTCCGTCCGCGCGGCGCGGAGCGCAGGGGGCAGGGCCGCCCCCGACCACCGCGACGATCATCAGCCCGCCGGCCGCGGCGATCGTCGGCACCCCCACATCCAGCCCTGGAAGGAGCCGCGCCCCTCGCGGGAGAAGGGCGACCAGCACGAGGGAGCCCGCGGAGACCCCCACGCCGGCGAGCGCGGTCGCGCGCAGGAGTGTCGTCCGCACCACCCCGCGTGGCGTCGCGCCGAGCGCCAGCCGGATCCCGAGCTCGCGGACGCGCCGCGCCACGTTCTGCGAGACCACGCCGTACACGCCAACCAGGGAGAGGAGCAGCCCCAGCACCCCGAACGCGCCCATGAGGACGGCGCCCAGGCGGCGTTGGCCGAGCGACTCGTCCAGCCGCTCGCCCATGGTCATGATGCGGAAGACGGCCGCGTCCGGATCCTCCGCCATGACGCTCCTGCGCAGCACATCGGCGGAGAGACCCCTGCCCTCCCCCGTGCGCAGCACGATCGTCACCGTCCCCCCCGCCGGCGTGAAGTGCTGGGCGTAGGGGAAGTAGATCGTGGGGCCGAAGGGCTGGGACACGTCGTGCTCGCGCACGTCCTCCACCACGCCCACGACGCGTAGCCAGGGGAAGGCGGAGTCGTACGTGCGCCGCTTGATGCGCTTCCCGAGCGCGCTGCCACCCGGCCAGTAGGCTTCCTCGAAGGCCTTGTTCACCACCACCACGGGCTCTCCGTCCTCCCGGTCCCAGGCCGCGACGCCCCGCCCCTCCAGCACGTCGATCCCCATCGTCTCCAGGTAGCCGGGAAGCACCATACGCCCGAGCGCCGCGTGCATCGCGGCTTCGGAGGCGGGCGGCTGGTCCTGGATGCTGAAGCTCCAGAAGACCTCGGGATCGCCGACGTGCGTCGCGGAAGCCGCGCCGACGGAGACGACGCCGGGGAGGGAGCGAAGCCGGTCCAACACGCCCGTGAGGAAGACGACGCGCGCCTCGAGATCCGGGAAGCGGGCGTCCGGGGCGCCGATGCGTGCCGTGAGCACGTCGTCGACCTGGAAGCCGGGGTCCACGCGCTGCAGGCGGGCCACCTGGGCGCCCGTCGCCCACGCGCCCACCAGGAGCACGATGCCGAGGCCGACCTGGCCCACCACGACGGCATTCTGCAGACGGCGCGCGCCCCTCCCCTCCGTACCCCCGCGGCCGCGATCGACCAGCCCTGCCGGCGCCGCTCGGGCCGCCCTCAGGGCCGGCAGGAGGCCGACCGACACGGTGGCGGCCAGCGCGACGACGGCGGTGAAGAGCACGACCCGGCCGTCCAGCGCGACGTGGAATCCGGGGAGATCGATCACCGTGAGCGACACCAGAGCGCGCACGAGAGGGAGCGCCACCAGCACGCCGGAGACCGCTCCCGCCAGCGTCAGGAGTACGTGGCGCATGAGCTCCTCCGCGAGGAGACGCCGGGGACGTGCGCCGAGCGCCGCCCGGAGCGCCACGGCCCGAGCGTCGCGCTGTGCCTGGACCAGGAAGAGGCCTGCCACGTTCAGACACGCCATCGCGAGGAGAAGAACCACGCCGACGCGTCACGACGATCAGCACCGCGCGCACCCCGCTGACCTGCGGCTCACGCAACGAGCTCGACGCGAAGCGGTCGGCGATCCACTCCGGATGCTGGCCCTTGAACGCGTCTCCGGCGCGCGTCACCTGCGCATCCGCCTCCGCGAGCGTCACGCCGGCCCGCACCCGCGCCAGCACGGAGAGGAACCCGTTCGTGCGCGCGACCCCCTCGTACCGGGTCAGGTCCAGGGGCGTCCACACGTCGGCCGTGGCCGGATAGCGCGCGTCCCGCGGCAGAACACCCACGATCCGGTAGGCCTGGCCGTCGAGTCGGACATCGGTGCCGACCACGGTCGGGTCGGCGGCGAACCGGCTCCGCCAGAGTCGCTCGGAGATCACCGCGACCTGTCGCTCGCCGGCCGGCCGCGCGGCCCCTCCGAACGCCCGCCCTACCGCCATGTCGACGCCGAGCACCTCGAAGAAGCCGTCCGTGACCAGCGCGGCCCCCACTCGCTCGGGAACCCCGTCCCCCGAGAGGTCGAGCTCGGCCGGCTGAGCGGCCGCCGTGCCCGCGAAGGCGTCGCCCGAGTGGGCGAAGAAATCGTACGCGTCCGGCGACAGCCCCACGGGCGTGCCGTTCTGGTCGTTCACGGCCTGCACGAGGAGCAGCCGATCCGGGGCCGCGAAGGGGAGCGGACGCAGGAGGGCCGCCTCCACCACGCTGAACACCCCCGCGTTCGCCCCGATCCCGAGCGCAAGACAGGCGCCTGCCACCACCGTCGTGAACGGGCGTCGCGTCAAGCCTCGGAGGCCACCCCGGACGATCTCCCACCCTGCTCCCATCCTCCCATCCTCCCGAGCCCGTCGACGACGCGCTCCTCGGGGTTGTTTCCTTCGGCCTAGGCCTTCGCCGTCCCTTCTTCGTTCGTCGGTAGTGCGCGGCGGACTTCGCGCGGCTGCCGCACCGCTCCATCGAGCACCAGCGTCGGCTCCCATTGCGCGTCGTATCCACGAACCAGAGAACGCAGGTGTCGTCGTCGCACTGGCGGATCCGAGCCGGATCCACCTCCGCGAGAAGCTCCGCGGCGGCCTCCGCCACCGGAGCCAGCACCGCCGAGGCGTCCCTCTCGGCCGCCGATTCGCCACGCCGGAACCCATCCGCCGTGCGCTCCACCCGGTGCGTCCACGATCGCGTGGCCAGAATCCCGTTGACGACGTCGACCGCCGCATCGGGGACGCCGACCCCGTCGCGCAGGGCCGAGGCCGCTGCAGCCACGGCGGAGCGCAGGGCCCGTGCGTCGACCAGCACGCGCTCCCGCAGCCGGGCGCTGAGGTCGAGCACCGAGCCCCTCTCGGCCACCCCCGCCACAGCGAGCCAGGCGTCCACCTCCTCCACCGATGTTAGCCGGTCGATCATCTGGCCGGCCGACAGGGGGCGCGTATTCACGAGATCGAGGGACAAATTGCCTGATTCGAAGATAAAATCACGATTCTCCGAGCCTGCCATGAGAACCACCTTGCCGTGGATGGATCGATCTATTCTTACTTGCAAACAGTACTTACGCTGGTAGCAATCCGCAAGAGCTTCCCAGTTGGACGGTGGACGACGGGGAAGGGCTCGACGTCACGGGCCCGCGGCAGACCGTGGCGCCGCCGGGTTGCGCGGCTGGGCGAACCGGGCGCACACTGCGGCCATGCCGATCTACGATTTCGCCTGCCGCGCCTGCGCGCACCGCTTCGAGGAATGGGTGCGCAAAGCGGACACGCGTCCGCCCTGCCCCGCGTGCGGGGCGACGGAGGTCGAGCGCCAGCTCTCCCTCCCCCAGGTGCACTCCTCGACCACGCGAGAGAACAGCCTCAGGGACGCCAAGCGGCGCGAGCTGACCGTCGGCAAGGAGAAGGCACACGCGCAACGGCAGTACGAACTCAGCCACGACGACTGAGCCCGTGTCCCGCCGGCGTCGGGTGGCTCAGGCCGTGACGCCGCTCTCCGTGAAGTGGATCTCCACCAGCGCGACGCCGCCCTCGTTCTCCACGCGTACGTCGTGGCCGGTCTCGCGGAAGAGGTGCAGCATCGACTGGTTGGTCGACAGGACGTCCGCCGTGAGGCCCTTCAGCCCGTTCAGCTGAGCCAGGCGGACCATCTCCTGGACCAGGATCCGGCCCAGCCCCTTCCCCTGCCACCCATCCTTCACGATGAATCCGACGTCCGCGTAGTCGGTGCCCGGGTGTCGGAAGTACTGCGCGATGCCGACGATCTCCGGCTCGAAGCGCGGATCCGAGGTTTCCAGCACCACCGCCATGTTGTCGATGTAGTCGACGTCGAGGAAGTACTGCCGCTCCTCGTGCGCGATGCGCTTCACCACGCGCATGAACCGCTTGTAGAGCGCGTCCTCGCTCATGGAGTAGAAGAGCCCGACCAGCTTGGGCTCGTCGATGGGGCGGATCGGGCGCAGCATGAGGGCCTCGCCACCCTTCACCGTGACACGCCGCTCGATCTCACGCGGATAGCGGCCACGCGGCTCGAGCTGGTCGACGAAGACGTAGTGCCGACCCTTGGCGTCGCTGAGCAGCTCGGTGCGGAAGTCCGGGTGTGCGATCGAGATGAGCGCGACCGCACGCTCCCGGATCGACTTGCCGAGCAGGTCGGCCACCCCGTACTCCGTGACCACGTAGCGCACGTCGCCCCGTGAGGTGACCACGCCGGCGCCCTCCGTGAGGGTGGGCACGATCCGGCTGAGCGTCCCGTTCTTCGCGGTCGCGCGCAGCGCGATGATCGGCTTGCCGTCCGGACACATCGAGGCGCCGCGGATGAAGTCCACCTGCCCGCCGATCCCCGAGTAGAAGCGCGTGCCGATCGAGTCGGCGCACACCTGCCCGGTCAGGTCCACCTGGATGGCGCTGTTGATGGCGACCATCTTGTGCTGCTCCGCGATGCGGCGCGGGTCGTTCACGTAGTCGGTCGGCTGGAAGGTGAAGAGCGGGTTGCGGTCGATGTAGTCGTAGAGGCGCTTCGAGCCGAAGGTGAAGGAGGACGTGACCTTCCCCGGGTGGATCGTCTTGTAGCGGCCGGTGACCACGCCGGCGTCGATCAGGTCCAGCACGCCGTCGGAGAACATCTCGGTCCACACGCCCAGGTCGCGCTTGCCGGTCAGGGCGCGCAGCACCGCGTCCGGGATCATGCCGATGCCGGCCTGCAGCGTCGAGCCGTCCTCGATGAGCGACGCCACGTTGCGTCCGATCTCCATCTCGACCTCGCCGGGGTCCTCCGGGAGGTGCTCGAGGAGGGGCTGGTCGTTCCACACCCATTGGTCGATGCGGTCCATCTTCAGGAAGCCCGCACCGTACAGGCAGGGTACGTTCGGGTTGATCTCGGCGATGACCAGCCGCGCCGCCTCGATCGCCGCCATCACGATGTCCACCGACACGCCGACGTTCACGTAGCCGAACTTGTCCGGCGGCGTGCACTGGATGAGCGCCACGTCCACCGGCATGCGGCGCGAGCGGATCAACTGCGGGATCTGCGAGAGGAAGACCGGCGTGTAGTCCGCGCGGCCCTGGTGCACGGCCTGACGGACGTTGGCGCCGATGAAGAAGGCGTTGTGGCGGAAGTGCTCCTGGAGCTCGGGGCGCACGTACGGCGCGGGTCCGAGCGTCATGAGGTGCACCACCGTGTTGTCGGAGAAGTGCGAGGCGTTGCGGCCCAGCGCGTCGACCAGCGCCAGGGGCTCCGCCGCGCCCGAGCCGATGAGGATCGGGCGACCGGTGGGAATGCCGAGCACCGCCGCGTCCGGGGTGGTGCGCTTCGATGCGTAGAGGTCCTGCCAGTCCATGTTCGCTCCGCGTGCGGCCGTACCTGGAGGGGCTCGTGGGGATGGCGTGGGAGGCACCCGAAAGCTCGCTGCACGGCCGACGGGCGTCCAGGCATTCCCGGAGGCCTCCGACTGGCGATTCCGCGGTCCCTTGCCCGGTGGCGCTCATTCCTCCCGCAGCACGCCGGCCGGCTCGACCGCGGCCGTGCGGCGGGCCGGGATGTCGCTGGCGAGCACCGCAGCGAGGATGAACACGGCGGCCACCCCGGCCAACGTCCCGGGGTCGTGCGCGCTCACGCCCTCGTAGAGGAGCGACCGCACGAAGCGCGACAGCAGGACGGCCCCCACCAGCCCCGCGCGCGAGCCCCACGAGCGTGGGCCGGAGGACCTCCGCGCGCACCTCGGCACGCACGCGGCCGGCGGCCGCCCCGAGGGCCATTCTGATGCCGATCTCCCGGCGGCGCTGCGCGACCGTGTAGGCGACCACGCCGGCGATCCCCACCAGAGCCAGCACGAGCCCGACCCCGGCGAACGCGGCGAGCACGGTGGCCACGAAGCGACGGTCCGCCGTGGACGACGCCAACTCCCCCTCGAGCGTCGCGAACTCGACGGGAATCCGGTCGTTGAGCGCACGGACGCGGTCGCGCACCGGTCCGATCAGGGCCTCGGCGGGCCCGTCCGTGCGGATCAGGAAGTCCATCGTGCCCACCTGGTCGAGGCGGGTCCACCAGGGCTCGAACATCTCCATCTGGGCGGACTCCTCCCACCTCCAGTCGCGCGCCACCGCCACGACCCCCACCACGCGGAGCGACGCCCCGTTCGCGTCGAAGTTGCTCGCCACGCGCTGCCCGATCGGGTCCGTGTCGCCCCACAGCTCCCGCGCCAGCGCCTCGTTGACGACCGCGACGTCCTGGTCGCCGGGCTCGAAGAGGCGGCCCTTCAGGAGGGAGACGGACAGCGCCTCGAAGTACCCGGCGTCCACGAGCCGCCACCCCGCGAAGCCTTCGATGACCCTTCCCGTGACCGGATCGTGGGCCGGCGCCGTGTAGTTGCCGGCGTCCAGGGGGCCGAAGGTGCCCACGCCCACGGCGGAGACCCCGGGGATCGAACCGATCGCCTCGCCGACCCGCCGGAGGTACGCGGCACCCTCCTCCGCCGTGCGGAAGGCGCCGTTCGGTGGCGTCACGGCCATCTGGAGCACGCCCTCGGCCTTCCACCCGGCGTCGAGTGAGACGATCGAAGCCAGGCTGCGCACGAGCAGCCCCGCCCCCACCAGCAGGACGACCGCGAACGCCACCTCGGCGCCGATGAGCACGTCCCAGGCCCGGCCACGCTTCCCCGTCCCGCCCCGCCCCCCGGCTCGGAGCGCCGTGGAGACCCCGCTCCGTGTGAGGCGCAGCGCCGGGTAGAGCCCGAAGAGGAAGGCGGTGCCGAGTGCAACGGCTCCGCACACGAGGAGGACGCGCCCGTCGAGCCCGACCGTCTCCAGGCGCGGGAGGGACCCCGTGCCCAACCGGACGGCACCGCGCACCGCTGCCCACGCCAGCGTGGCGCCCGCGGCCCCCGCCACGGTGGTGAGCAGGACGCTCTCCGTGAGGAGCTGGCGCACCAGGCGGCCGCGCCCGGCGCCGAGGGAGGTGCGCACGGCCATCTCGCGGCCACGCACGCTGCCGCGCGCCAGGAGCGTGCTGGCCACGTTCGCGCACGCCACCAGGAGCACCAGGCCGGCCGCCGCGAGCAGGAGGGCGAGGGGGCGCCGCTGCCCCCCGAGGAGGACGTCGTCCAGCCGGCGGAGCTGCGCGCTCTCCGCGTTCGTGTCGCCCCCGTACTCCTCCTTCATGCGTCCGGTGAGCGCGTCCATCTCCTGGTCGGCCGCCTCGAGGGAGAGGCCGTCCTTCATCCGACCCGCGACCCGGTACGCGTGCGCGGTGCGGAACGTCCCCGGCCAGCGCTCCGCCGAGACGTACACGTCGGCGTCGTAGAGGAAGCGGAAGCCGGGGGGCAGCACGCCCACCACCCGGTAGTCGCTCCCGAACGCGTTGAACGAGACGCGCTCCAGGTCGCGCTCGCCGCCGAGTCGGCTCGACCAGAAAGCGTGGCTGACCAGCGCCACGGGTGGGGCACCGAGCGCGTTCTCCTCGTACGTCAGGTCGCGGCCGAGGAAGGGCGCCACGCCCAGCGTCTTCAGGAAGTCCCGGCCGATCATCACCATCGGCACCCGAGCGGGGTCGCCCGCGTCGAGCACCGGCTGCGCGCCCAACGTCTGGACGGCCGTCATCGAGGCGAAGCTCGTGGACCGCTCCCGCCAGTCCAGGAAGTTCGGGAAGGAGGGGAAGAACCTCACGTTCTCGCCCAGCTCGCGGATCTCGACCAGCCGGTCGGGCCGGCCGTACGGCAACGGCGCGAGGAGCACGCCGTCCACGAGGCTGAACGCTGCCGCGACAGCGCCGATCCCCAGCGCCAGCGTCACCACGGCGGTGAGCGTGAACGCGGGGCTGCGGCGCAGGGTGCGCGCGCCGAAGGCCAGGTCGCGAAGCAGGTCCTCCAGGCCCCGCGTGCCCCGGGCGTCGCGCGTGCGCTCCTTCATGCGATCCACGCCGCCGAAGCGGAGACGCGCGCGTCGGTGCGCTTCCCGCGGCGACAGCCCCTCGCGCACGAGCTTCCGCTCCTCCATCTCGAGATGGAAGCGCATCTCCTCGTCCATGTCGCGCTCCTCCTCGGAGCGCCGCAGCAGCGCGCGCACACGGGCACGCCAGCCTTCCGTCCTCGACATCCTCCCCTCCTCCCTTCGCGATCCTCGTGTCAGGCGCCGGTCAGCGCCGTCGTCAGCACCCGCTCCACCGCACCGCTCGCCCGCCGCCATTCCCGCGCGGCCTCCGCGAGCCCCCGCTCGCCGAGCGGCGTGAGGGCGTAGTAGCGCGCCCTCCGGTTGTTCTCCGTGCGCCGCCATTCGGCTCGCACCCATCCCCGCGTCCGCATGCGCTGGAGCGCGGGGTAGAGCGACCCCTGGTTCACCTGGAACACCTCCCCGGAGAGGAGGGCCAGGCGCTCGCCGATCCCCCATCCGTGCATCGGCTCCAGGCTCAGGACCCTCAGCACCAGGAGGTCGAGCGTTCCCTGCAGCAGCTCCGATCGATCGTCGCCCATGCCGCCCTCCCGCGTTCCGCGACCACTTCTCTAGGCCGTCTACATGAACGCCTTTTCTGTAGACAGACAAGAGGAAGGATGCGTTGCACGGGGACTCGGTGCCGGGGGACGCGGTGCCGGAGTTGACCCCCGCGCCCCATGCCTCGCACACTGCGCCAGGACCAGGAGTGGTCCGGCTCCTCGCGCGCGGCGGGATGGGCTCCGTGTACCTCGCGCGTCGCGCCGACGGGCAGTTCGAGCAGGAGGTCGCCCTCAAGCTGCACGCCGGAGGCCTGGCCGGCGCGGAGGCCCGGGGGCGCTTCCTCACGGAGCGCCAGATCCTCGCTTGCCTGACCCACCCCCACATCGCCCGCCTCCTCGACGGCGGCGTCACGGACGACGGCCGTCCGTGGTTCGCGATGGAGCGGGTCGAAGGGCGGTCGATCGACGTGCACTGCGACGAGGCGCGGATGGGGGTCGAAGAACGCATCCGCCTCTTCCTCGACGTGTGCGAGGCGGTGCGCTACGCCCACCGCAACCTGATCGTGCACCGCGACCTGAAGCCGTCCAACATCCTCGTCCAGCCGGACGGGACGGTGAAGCTCCTCGACTTCGGGATCGCCAAGCTGCTCGACCCCGACGCCTTTCCCCAGGCGACCGAGCTGACGCGGACGGGCGTTCGTGTCCTGACGCCCGAGTGGGCCTCGCCCGAGCAGGCGCTCGCCGATCCGATCACGACGTCGAGCGACGTCTACCAGCTCGGCTCGATCCTCTACCTCCTGCTCTCCGGACGCCGCCCCCGGTCGCTCGCCAGCGGCACGCTGGACGAGGTGCACCGAGCCGTCACGACGCAGCAACCGCGACGACCCTCCGAGGCGGCCGCGACGACGGACGAGGGGCCGGGCGGGCGACGGCGCCGCGCGTCCCACGCCCGAGGAGGTCGCCCGGCTTCGGACCACCACCCCGGAGCGCCTCCGGCGGAGGCTGCGCGGGGACCTGGACAACATCGTGCTGACGGCCATGCGCAGGGAGCCCGAGCGGCGCTACGGTTCGGCGGCCGAGCTGGCGGACGACCTCCGTCGGCACCTCGACGGGCGCCCCGTGCGCGCGCGTCCCGATACGGTGGGCTACCGGACCTCCCGGTTCGTCGCGCGGCATCGCGGCGCCCTCGCGGCCGTCACCACGGTCTTCGTGCTCCTGACCGTCCTCGCGGTCACCAACGCCGTTCAGGCCCGACGGATCGCGCGCGAGCGCGACCGGGCCCAACAGGTGACGGCGTTCCTCGAGGCGCTCTTCCTGTCGGCGGATCCCGAGGTCGCGCAGGGCGACACGATCACCGTGCGCAACGTGCTCGACCGCGGCGCAGAGCGGATTCGCGGCGAGCTCTCCGGTCAGCCCGGGATGCGCGCGGACCTCGCCGCCGTGCTCGCGCGCGTGTACGGCAACCTGGGCCTCTGGGACGAGGCGCTGGCACTGCGCAGCGAGGTGTACGACCTGGTGCGCGCGACCGACCCCGCCGACGACGCGGAGGTCGGCAACGCCGCGCTCCAGCTGGCGGTCGCCTACGCACGCAAGGGCGACCTGGACGCCGCCGGGCCCCTCCTCGAGGAGGCCGAGGAGCTGCTTCGGCGCGGCGGGCTCGACGGGCGCCGACGCGGCCTCGATGCTCAGCTCGCTCGGCCATGTGTGGCAGCTGGTCGGCGACCTCGGGCGAGCCCGTCCGCTCCTCGAGGAGGCGCTCGCGACCCACCGGGCCGCGGGTGAGCGCAGCGAGATCATGGCGCGAACACTCTCCAACCTGGGCGCGCTCACGCTGGCGCTCGGAGAGACCGACCGAGCCCGGGCCTATCTCGAGGAGGGGCTCACGATCCGACGCGCCCTCTACCCGCCGGACCACGTCCTCGTGGCGAAGAGCCTCGAGAACGTCGCCCGGGCCTATACCGCCGCCGGGGCGCTCGAGCGGGCCGACTCGGCGCTCCTGGAGGTGCTGCGCATCAAGAGGCGGGTCTATCCGTCCGGCCACACGGAGATCGCCGCGACGTTGGCGGCGCGGGGCGACGTCCTCAGCGCCGAGGGTCGCTTCCCCGAGGCGGAGGCTCTCATGCGGGAAGCGGTGGCCGGCGCCGCAGCCGCGGAGGGCGAGGACCATCCCCGCGTGGCGGAGCTGCGCAACGACCTCGCGGCCGTGCTCAAGCAGGAGGGCCGCCCCGCCGACGCCGAGCCCCTCTACCGGGACGCGCTGCGCGTGTACGAGGCGCACTACGGGGCCGACCACTGGTTCACCTCGATCGTGAGGGGCAACCTCGCGTGGGTCGTGTCTACCAGCAGGGCCGGGTCGCCGGAGGCCGACACCCTCTACCAGGCCGCGCGCGGCGGCCCAGCGCGCGGCGCGCCCCGAGGCCGTGGAGACCGCGGAGACGCTCCTGGACTTCTGCGAGGTGCGGATGAGCGGCTCCGGACGCCGCCGGCGCGGAGGCGCTCGCGGCGGAGGCCCTCTCCATCCTGCGAGCCGGCCCTGGGCGAGCGACGACCTGCGCACCGTCCGAGCCCGCAACCTCGGCGGCGCTCAACCTGGCGCGCCTCGGCCGCCTCGAGGAGTCGGAGGCCCACCTCCTCGCCAGCCACGCGGCGCTCGAACGCCTGCTCGACAGCGAGCCCGCGGTGCGGGAGCGAGGATACCTCGACGTACGTGGAGAACCTCCTCGCCCAGCTCTACGACCTGATGGGCCGCCCCGAGGACGCGGCACGCTTCCGTGCGGCCGCCGCCGCGACGGCCGAGGAGGCTGACCGGCGCCAGCGCCGCGGCCGACCTCGCCGCCCGCCCCCACCCTCCCTACTGTGGGGTCCCGAATCGATCCCCCACCCCCGAGGTAGCCGGATGCGCACCCTTCGTCCTCTCGTCGCCACGCTCGTCCTCCTCGCCGCGTCGGCGGCGGGCACCGAGGCGCACGCGCAGACGTCCCCCGTCGACACGGCGCTCTATTCGACGATGCGCTGGCGCCTGGTCGGACCCTTCCGCGGCGGCCGCTCGGTCGCCGTCGCGGGCGTGCGCACGCAGCCGAGCGTCTACTACTTCGGCGGCGTGGGCGGCGGCGTCTGGAAGACGACCGACGCCGGCATCACCTGGGACGAATGTCTCGGACGGCTTCCTCGGAACGGCCTCGGTCGGCGCGATCGCGGTGGCACCCTCCGACCCGAACGTCGTCTACGTCGGCATGGGGGAGCACGCGCCGCGCGGCGTGACGACGAGCCACGGCGACGGCGTGTACCGCTCGACGGACGCCGGCCGCACCTGGACGCACCTGGGGCTCGAGGCCACACGCGCGATCTCGCGGATCGTCGTGCACCCCTCCGACCCGGACCGCGTGTGGGTGGCCGCGCAGGGATCCCCCTACGGCCCCACGGAGGACCGGGGCATCTACCGCTCCGACGACGGCGGAAAGAGCTGGGAGAAGGTCCTCTTCGTCTCCGAGGACGCCGGCGCGAGCGACCTGAGCATGGACCCGTCCAACCCGCGCATCCTGTACGCCGCCTTCTGGGACCACACGCGCCATCCCTGGCAGATGCGCTCGGGCGGACCCGGCAGCGGGATCTGGAAGAGCCTCGACGGCGGGGACAGCTGGAAGCGGATGGACGAGGGTCTTCCCGACCTCATGGGCAAGGTGGGCGTCTCGGTCTCCGGCGCGGACCCCGACCGGGTGTACGCGATCGTCGAGGCCGAGCCGGACGGCGGCGTCTTCCGCTCGGACGACGCAGGGGCGTCGTGGACGCGCGTGAACCAGACGCGCGGGCTCCGCTCCCGCCCGTGGTACTACATGGAGATCTTCGCCGACCCCGGCGACGAGAACACCGTCTACGTGATGAACGCGCCGCTGTGGCGCTCGGTGGACGGGGGCCGGACGTTCCAGTCGCTGCGCCAGGAGCACGGCGACAACCACGACCTGTGGATCAACCCTGACGACCCCGACAACTTCATCAACGCGAACGACGGCGGCGCGGCGGTGACGTTCAACGCCGGCGCCACCTGGTCGACGGAGCGCAACCAGCCGACGGCGCAGTTCTACCGCGTCAACGCGGACAACCGTTTCCCCTATTGGCTGTATGGTGGCCAGCAGGACAACTCGAGCGTGGCGATCAAGAGCCGCGACTTCGACGGGGGCATCGGCTGGGGCGACTTCCACCCCTCGGCGGGGTGCGAGAGCGCTTGGCTCGCCTTCGACCCGGACGATCCGCGCTACCAGTACGGCGGCTGCTACCTGGGGCAGATCGACGAGTACGACGACCGCACGGGTATCGACCGCAACGTGCAGGCCGAGCCGGGGATGCCGGCGTCGATCCAGCCGAAGGACATGACGTGGCGCTTCAACTGGAACGCGCCGATCGTCGCTTCGCCCCAGGACCCACGCACGATCTACCACGGCGGCAACGTCCTCCTGCGCACCCGCGACCGCGGAAACTCCTGGGACGTGATCAGCCCCGACCTCACCCGGAACGACACCACGAAGCAGGGTCCGGGCGGCGGGCCGATCACGAACGAGGGCGCCGGCGGCGAGGTGTACGGCACGATCTTCGCGCTCTCTCCGTCGCCCCTCGACGCCCAGGTGATCTGGACCGGCTCGGACGACGGCCTCGTGCAGGTCACGCGCGACGGCGGTCGCACGTGGACGGACGTGACGCCGAAGGATCTGCCCGAATCGCAGATCAACGCGATCGACGCCTCCCCACACGATCCGGGCACCGCGTGGGTCGCGGTCACGCGCTACAAGCTCGGGGACTTCACCCCGATGGCGTACCGCACCACCGACTTCGGCCGCTCGTGGACGAGGATCACCGATGGCATCCCCCCGGAACATTGGGTGCGCGTCGTGCGGGAGGACACCGAGGTGCCCGGCCTGCTGTACGCGGGTACGGAGATGGGCGCGTTCGTCTCCTTCGACGCGGGCGCGCACTGGGAGTCGCTCCAGCTCGACCTCCCCGTCACGCCGGTCACGGACCTCGAGGTGCATCGGGGTGACCTGCTGGCGGCGACGCAGGGGCGGGCCTTCTGGATCCTCGACGACCTGTCGGCGCTGCGGGAGCTGGCGGCCCACCACGACGAGATCGCCGCGGCGCCCGCCTGGCTCTTCCGCACGGGACCGGCCTACCGCCAGGGCGGAGGCGGCGGCTTCGGAGGTGGCGACCCCACGGAGGGGCGGAACCCGCCGAACGGGGCGGTGCTCCAGTTCCACCTGAAAGACGCCCCCGAGCGTGCGGGCCGCCTGGAAATCCTGGATCCGTCGGGCGCGGTGGTGCGCACCTACGCCACGGACCCGGGCGACGGACCGGACGCGCCGAGCAAGCTGAGCGCGAAGGCCGGGATGAACCGGATGGTCTGGGACCTGCGCCGCGAGCGCGTGCCGGGCGTGGAGGGGCTCTACGTCTTCGGGACGCTCGCGGGTGGCGCGGGTCGCGCCCGGAACGTACACCGCCCGCCTGAGCGTCGAAGGCCTCGACCCCGTCGAGACGAGCGTGGACGTGCGCGACATCCCGGACGTCGCGGCCGAGGTGACCGCGGCGGATCACGCGGCGCGTGACGCCCTGGTCGCACGCATCCGCGCGGAGTTGACCGCCCTGCACGCGGCGGTCGGCGACATGGGTGACATCGGCGAGCAGGTCGATGCCGTGGTCGAGCGCACCGAGGATCTGGCCGAGGCCGAGCGCATCGAGGAGGCCGGCCGGGCGCTCGGCGACAGCATCGCGGCCGTGGACTCCATGCTCGTGCAGAGGGAATGGACCAGCGGACAGGACCCGACGGTCTTCCCCACCCGCCTGAACCAGTTCTACATCTATCTGCACAGCGCGGTCGCGGACGCGCCAGGCGCGCCCACGGAGAGCATGCGTGAGCGCGTCCAGGCGCTCAGCCGCGAGTGGGGCGTCTATCGGGCGAGGGTCGAGTGGATCCTCGGTCCCGGCGTGGACGGCTTCAACCGACTGCTCGAGGATCTGGGCGTCCCCGCCGTGGGAACGGGACGTCGGATCGTGAGTTGACCCATCGAGGCACGGAGAACGGCATGCGGCAGGTACCCCTCGGAAACACCGGCATTCTCGTGTCGGAGCTCTGCTTCGGCACCATGACCTTCGGCCGCGAGGCGGACGAGGCGATGAGCGCGAAGCTCTACGCCCGCTGCCGCGACGCAGGCGTCGACTTCTTCGACTGCGCGAACGTCTACGCGGAAGGCGACTCGGAGCGGATCCTGGGCAAGCTGGTCGCGGCCGAGCGCGACCAGGTGATCCTGACCTCCAAGGTCTACTTCCCGATGGGCGAGGGCCCGCTCGCTCGGGGGTACGCGCGCGCCGCGATCGTGCACCAGGTGGAGCAGAGCCTGCGGCGGCTGGACACCGATCACCTGGATCTCTACTTCCTCCACCACTTCGACGAGGACACCCCGATCGAGGACGCCCTGCGCGCGCTCGACGACCTGGTCCGCGCCGGGAAGATCCGCTACCCGGCGGTGAGCAACTTCGCGGCGTGGCAGATCACGAAGGCGCTCGGCGTCTCCGCCCGGCTGGGGCTGGCGGCGTTCCGTGGCGTCCAGCCGATGTACAACCTCCTCAAGCGCCAGGCCGAGGTCGAGCTGCTGCCGATGGCGCGGTCGGAGGGGCTGGCCGTGGTGCCCTACAGCCCGCTCGCGGGCGGCGTGCTGACCGGGAAGTACGGGCGCAGGGAGCGGGAGGTGGAAGGCCGGCTCGACAAGAGCCCGATGTACGCGAAGCGCTACCACGAGGCGTCGTACTTCGAGGTGGCGCAGGAGTTGTGCGGCATCGCAGAGGAGGTGGGCCATCACCCGGCCTCGCTGGCCGTGCGCTGGGTGGCGCACCACCCCGGCGTCACGGCCCCGATCATCGGGGCGCGCAACCTGGAGCAGCTCGAGCCGTCGCTCGCCTCCGTGGACGTCGACTTCCCGGACGCCCTCTACGACCGGATCTCCGCGCTGACGCCGACCCCGCCGCTCTCCACGGACCGCGAGGAGGAGCGCGGCTGATCTCGGGCGGTCGGCCTCAGCCGCCGGGCTCGGCCGTGGCGGTGTCCGCCGCCTCCGCCCGGTAGCGCGCGGCCTCGTCCGGCTCTCCGAGCGCGTCGTACACGATGGCGAGGTCCTTCCGCGCCGTCGTCAGCCAGCTCACCGTGGGGCTGGTCTGCGTCGAGAGCGTGTTGTAGCCCTCCGTGAGGTCCTTCTCGGGCCTCGGCCCACCGCCCGAGCTTGGTGAGCGCGTGCCCGAGCTTGATGCGCGCGACGGCGGTCTGGCCGTGCCCCGCGGGGAGCGTCTCGTCGAAGAGCGCCACCGCCTTGCGGAAGAGGGCCTCGGCGTCCGGCCAGCGCTCCTCGGCGGCGTAGACGCTCGCGAGGTTCGCCTGGGCGAGCGCGTACAGGTAGTGCTTCCGTCCGTAGACGGAGTCGTAGATCGAGAGCATGCGCCGGTAGTCGCCCTCGGCGCCGCGCATGTCTCCGGTCTGCATGGCGACGATCCCGAGGTCGTTCAGCGTCGACGCCACGGCCGGGTGGACCGGTCCGAACACCCGCTCCTGGATCGACAGCGCACGCTCGAGGCTCACGTTCGCCTCGTCGATCTTCCCCTCGTAGACCAGCGCGCGGCCCAGCATGGTCAGGTTCGATGCCGTCTCCGGATGGCTCGGCCCGTAGTACGCCTCGAAGATGTCGAGCGCCTCCCGATAGAGCCGCTCCGCCTCCTCGTACTTCCCGAACTGGAACTGGATCGCGCCCAGGTTGATCAGCTCGTCCCCCACCGAGGGGTGGTGCTCGCCGAACAGGTCGCGATCCATGTCCAGGAGGATGCGATTCAGCGAGTCCGACGCCGTGAGGTTCCCCGCGTAGAAGAAGGTGTTCGCGAGCTGCCCCATGGTGTTGGACAGCTCGGGGCTCGGTCCGCGGCCCACGAGCGCTTGCACGGCGCTGTCGAGCACCGCGACCGCCTCGTCATACTCGCCGCGCTCCTGGAGGATGCGTCCGAGCGCCGTCTCGGCGTCGATCACCGCGGGGTGCCCCGGAGGATAGGCCGTACGCAGCGCCGTGAGCCCGCGGCGCACCAGTGCTTCCGAGCCGTCCACGTCGGCCTGGTCCAGACGCAGCAGCCCCAACGCCACCCGGCTCCTGGCGGCGGCCGCGCCGTCCGCTCCCGCGAGACGCTCGTTCTGCGCCAGCGCGGCCTGCAGCAACGTATCCGCGCGGTCGAGGTTGCCCAGCTGCTGGTAAATGGATCCGAGCGTCTGGTAGAGCTCGGCCTGGATGTCTGGCTCGGCGTCCAGAACCCTGGCCTCCGCGACGCCGCGATCGAGGAGGGTGAGCACGTGCAGGCTGTCCGCCGGACCCGCGGTCTCGTCGCCTCCCTGGAAGAGGCTGAGTGTGAAGCGCTGGATGCGCTGGGCGCGGGCCGCCTCCGCCACCGCCACGTCGCGTGCACGCGCCAGGCGCACCGTGTAGAAGCCCGCCACGCCGACGATGGCGGCCACCGCGACGGCCGGCCGCGGAGAGGGGCCGCCAACGACGCCGCAGCAGCTTCCCCGCCCGGTAGCCGATGGAGTCCGGCCGCGCCTCCAGCGGCTCGCCGCGCAGGAAGTGGTCGAGGTCGCGCACGAGAGCGTCCACGGTCCGGTAGCGGCGCGCCGGGTCCCTGTGCATCGCCGTCAGGCACATCACGTCCAGGTCGGCCCACTTCGACCGACCCACCGTGCCGAGGGCGGTCAGCGTCCCCTCCTCCTTCAGCACGGCCTCCGACGGCCGCTGCGGGTCGTCGCCGAGGATGATCGCCTCCGCCTGGCCGGGCGTGCGCCGCGACAGGTCGAAGGGGAGCCGGCCGGCCAGAAGCTCGTACAGGATCACGCCGAGCGCGTAGATGTCCGTGTACGTCCCGATCGGCTCGCCCAGGATCTGCTCGGGCGCCGCGTAGGCGGGCGTCATGAGCCGTAGCGCGGTCTCGGTCTGCTGGGCGGGGACGTCCAGCTCGTCGAGGTGCTTGGCGATGCCGAAGTCGAGGAGCTTGAGCTCCCCGTCCGAGGCCACCACGATGTTCGACGGCTTCAGGTCGCGGTGCACCACCGCCTGCCCGTGCGCAGCCTGGACGGCCTCGCACACGGCGCGAAAGAGGCGCAGCCGGTCCGCGAGGGGCGCACCCTCCCGCGCGCAGTACTCGGTGAGTGGCAGGCCGTCGACGTACTCCATCACGAAGTAGGGCGTGCCGTCCGGAAGCACGTCCGCGTCGTACAGGCGCGCGATCGACGGGTGGGTCAGGTGCGCGAGCGTGCGCTGCTCGCGCGCGAAGCGCTCCCGGCGTACCGGAGAGAGAGAAGCGTCGCGCAACACCTTGATGGCGGCCTGCGCGCCGAGGTCCTCGCGCTCCCCGAGGTAGACCACGCCCATCCCGCCGCGGCCGAGGATGCGGCGGATCCGGTAGGGCCCGACCACGTGGATCGGCGGCACCGACCCGTCCAGGACGGCGTCGGCCAGGGAGCCGACCTCCCGGTCGAGGATCGAGTCGGCGCGCACGTCCTCCTCGACCAGCTCGAGCACCTCGTCGACCAGGTCGGGCGCGTAAGCGCACTCCCGCTCGAGGAAGCCTCGTCGCTCTCCCTCCGGGAGCTCGAGCACCCGGTGGAAGAGATCCTGGACGCGCGCCCAGCGCTCCCGGTCCGGGCTCACCGATCCATCCTGGTCACGGCGCGTGCCGGAGCTCTCGGCTCAGCCAGGCCCGCGCCGCCCGCCAGTCGCGCACGACGGTGGACTCCGACACCCCGAGCACGTCGGCGGTCTCGGTGAGGTCGAGCCCGCCGAAGAAGCGGCACTCGACCATGAGCGCCTGCCTGGGCTCCAGCGAGGCGAGGTCCTCGAGCGCGGAATCCAGGGCGAGCAGCTCGCCGGAGCACTCCACCGCGTGGTCCCGCGACCCGTCGAGGGTGACCAGCACGGCGTCCCCGCCGCGCTTCTGCGCGGCGCGGCGCCGGGCCGCCTCCACGAGCACCTGCCGCATGGCCCGCGCGGCGATGCGCTTGAAGTGCAGCCTCGACTCCGGCTCGACGTGGAGCGAGCGGGCGAGCTTCAGGTAGGCTTCGTTGACGAGCGCCGTCGGGTTGAGCGTGTCACCCGGCTCGTCGCGGCGCACGCTGGCCGCCAGCCGCCTCAGCTCCTCGTAGGTGGAGCTGAAGAGGCGGTCGAGCTCGGGGCGGTCCACGCTGCGCTCCATCGATCCCCTCCGGGCGCCGAACGGGCGCATGCGGTTGGCAAGCAGCGGTCAGCCTAATGCCGGTCCGGCGCGCGTACAAGCTCCGATCCGGCCTCGGCCGCCGGCGGATCTTCGCCTCCGCCCGCCCACCGGCCACCGCTGTCATGGCGGCCCGGCATGCCCTAATCTCCTGCCTTCGTCACGCATCGATCCCCGATCCACCCCCCGTGAGCACGCGAATGCCGAACGTGCGCCCGACGATCATCCGGCTCCTGTCCTCGATGGCCAGCGCCCGGGAGATCCAGATCTACCTCAAGAAGTTCTCGCAGCTCGACGCCGACCGGTTCGCCGTGGTCAAGGTCGGCGGCGCGGTGCTGCGTGACGAGTTGGACGCCCTGGTGTCGTCCCTGGCCTTCCTGCAGCAGGTGGGGCTGACGCCCATCGTGATCCACGGCGCCGGTCCGCAGCTGGACCAGGAGATGTCCGCCGCCGGCATCGAGAAGCGGATCGTCGACGGGCTCCGCCACACCACGCCGGAGGGGCTGGCGGTGGTCCGGCGCGTGGGCCAGCGCGAGAACCTGCGCCTGGTGGAGGCGCTGCAGGAGGTGGGCGTTCGCGCCACCTCGATCCAGTCGGGCGTGTTCGAGTCGGAGATGCTCGACGCGGAGAAGTACGGCCTGGTGGGCCGCGTGGTGCGCGTCGAGATCGCCGGGCTCGAGGCGGCGATCGGCGCGGACTCGATCCCGGTGATCGCCTCTCTGGGCGAAACGGCCGGGGGGCAGATCCTGAACGTCAACGCCGACTGGGCGGCCAACGAGCTCGTGAAGCGGCTCCAGCCCTACAAGATCATCTTCCTCACCGGTACCGGCGGCATCCTGGACGAGCGCGGCAAGCTCATCGAGTCGATCTCCTTGAGCACGCAGTACGAGCACCTCATGACCCAGCCGTGGCTGCATTCGGGGATGCGCGTCAAGCTCGAGCAGATCCACGACCTCCTCATGGACCTGCCGCCCTCCACCTCCCTCTCGATCACCACCCCGGACGAGATGGCCAAGGAGCTGTTCACGCACCGTGGGTCCGGCACGCTGGTGCGCCGCGGGGAGGCCATCCACGCCTTCACGGGGTGGGACGGCATCGACCTCGACCGGCTGCGCGCGCTCATCGAGTCGAGCTTCGGCAGGAAGCTCACCCCGGACTACTTCGAGGCCACCACGCCCGAGCGCGTCTACGTCAGCGAGCACTACCGGGCGACCATCGTCCTCCTGCGTGCGGGGGACGCGGTGTACATGGACAAGCTGGCGGTGAGCGAGGAGGCGCAGGGCGAGGGGCTCGGACGGGCCATGTGGGACGCCATGCGCGGCGAGAACCCCGCCCTCTTCTGGCGGTCGCGACGCGGCAACGCCATCAACGACTTCTACTTCGCCAACGCGGACGGCGCGCGGAAGAACGGCGTGTGGACCGTCTTCTGGTGCGGGCTCGACGCGTGGGACGCGATCCGCGACGCCGTGGACCAGGCGGTGGCCCGGCCCCCGACGCTCCTCGATGCTCCTGCGGAGCCCTGATCGCGGGGAGCCCGGAGTCCCGCCCCGGCCTCCTTGCCGGTCGCGACACCCTCGGTCAGGTTGAGCCGTAACCGCGTCGACCCGCTCGCCCCTTGCGGGGCACGGGCGCGCCGCGGCGAACCACGCACAGGCACGCATCGTTCGGAGCAGAACCCCATGAGCAGGAACCTGTCGACCGCCCTCGCCGCCGCGCTGCTGCTGGCCGCACCGGCTTCCGGAGTCGCCCAGAGCGCTCCCCAGATGTCCGAGGTGAACCCCTCCTTCTTCCAGGGGATGGCCTACCGCCTCGTCGGGCCTCTCCAGGGCGGCCGCGTGACCACGGTCGCGGGCGTGCCCTCGCAGCCCCGCACCTTCTACATGGGCGTCGCGTCCGGCGGGCTGTTCCGCACCACCGATGGGGGAACGAGCTGGGAGCCGCTCACGGACGGCAAGGTGCCGCTCGGCTCGAGCGGCTCGATCGCGGTCGCCGACTCCGATCCGAACGTCATCTGGTACGGCACCGGGTCCGACGGCGTGCGCAGCAACGTGTCGACGGGCCGGGGCGTCTACAAGACCACGGACGGCGGGAAGACGTGGACGTTCGCGGGGCTGCGCGACGTCGGGCAGATCGGGAAGGTGAAGATCCACCCGACCGACCCCAACACCGTTTGGGTGGCTGCGGTCGGCGACGCCTTCAAGCCCACGCCCGACCGGGGGATCTACAAGACGACCGACGGGGGGAAGAGCTGGCACAAGACGCTCTTCGTGTCGGACAGCTCGGGCGCCATGGACGTGGAGCTCAAGCCCGACGACCCGAGCGTGGTCTACGCCTGGATGAGCCGCCTCGAGCGCAAGCCCTGGACGATCATCAGCGGCTCCCACGAGGGCGGCTTCTTCAAGAGCACGGACGGGGGCGAGCACTTCCGGAAGGTCGGTAGCGGCCTGCCCGGGGACCTCATCGGCAAGGGCAACCTCGCGGTCACGGCGGCGAACCCGACCCGCATCTACGCCCTGATCGAGGCCAAGCCGGGCGGCGGGCTCTACCGCTCCGAGGACGCCGGCGCCAGCTGGACGATGGTCAACGACGAGCCGGGGATGATCCAGCGGCCCTTCTACTACACGACGCTCAGCGCGGACCCTTCCAACGCGGACGTGATCTACGGGGGCGCCGAGACCTTCTACAAGTCCACGGACGCGGGCAAGACGCTGACCCGGATGCAGGTACCGCACGGGGACAACCACGACATCTGGATCAACCCGAACGACTGCAACACGATGATCCAGTCGAACGACGGCGGCGCGAACGTCTCGTTCGACGGCGGCCGCACCTGGTCCACGCAGTACAACCAGCCGACCGCAGAGATCTACGGCATCCACATCGACCACCGCTTCCCCTTCCGCCTCTACGGCGCCCAGCAGGACGACGGCACGCACATCATCTCCAGCGTCGCCGAGGGCGGGGAGATGAACGTCGACTGGTGGCCGGGGCCGGGCTGTGAGACGGGGCCGGTCGTGCCCCATCCCGCGAACGAGAACATCGTCTACGGCTCCTGCAAGGGGCAGTTCGAGGTCCTCGACCTGCGCACGGGGCAGGCGAAGCAGTACTGGGTGGGCGGCCAGTCGCTCTACGGCAACCCGGCCAGCGACCTGATCCTGCGCTTCCAGCGCGTGTCGCCGATGGAGCCGTCGCCGCACGACCCGAACGTCCTCTACTACGGCTCGCAGAAGCTGCATCGCACGCGGGACATGGGCGTGACGTGGGAGACGATCTCTCCGGATCTCACCGCCCACCCGGACTGCTGCCAGGGCGTGAGCGGCGAGCCCATCACGCGTGACGTCACCGGCGAGGAGTTCTACAGCACGCTGTACGCGATCTCGGAGTCGCCCCACCAGGCCGGCGTCATCTGGGTGGGCTCGAACGACGGCCCCTTCCACATCACCCGCGACGACGGGAAGACGTGGACGGACATCACGCCGAAGGACCTCCCGGAGGGCGGCCGCGTCGCCTTCATCGACCCGTCGCCGCACCGCCCCGGCTCGGCGTACTACGCGGTGTACCGTTACCTGCTGGGCGACTACGCCCCGTACATCTACCGGACCGACGACTACGGCAAGACGTGGAAGCGCCTGACCGACGGCACGAACGGCATCCCGGAGGACACGCCGACGCGCGTGGTGCGCGAGGACCCCGACCGCGAGGGACTCCTCTACGCCGGCACGGAATTCGGGATGTACGTGTCGTTCGACAACGGCGGCCATTGGCAGCCCTTCAGGCTCAACCTCGCGAACGTGCCGATCAACGACATCCAGGTGCACGGGAAGGACCTGATCGTCGCGACGCAGGGCCGCTCGATCTGGATGCTCGACGATATCACGTCGCTGCATCAGATCACCCCGCAGACCCGCGTGGCCGACGTGCACCTGTATGCGCCGCGTGACGGCTACCGGACGGCCACGGCGCCCGAGCTGCTCGGCCCGATGATCGACTACTACCTCCCCGGCCCGCCGTCGGGCGCGGTGACCGTCGATATCCTCGACGGCTCGGGGAACACGGTCAGCTCCTACAGCAGCGCACGCAGGCCGGCAGCGCCCAGTGGTCGCTTCGCTGGCTTCGGCCGCCGCGGGCCGCCCCCGCCCACCGTGACCACGAACACCGGCTTCAACCGGATGGTGTGGGACGTGAGGGACGCCGACGGCGTCGCGGTCCCGCCAGGCCGCTACCAGGCCCGGCTCACCGTGGGCGGCGCCACGCAGACGCAGCCGTTCCAGGTGCTCATCGATCCGCGCGTGGCGGAGGGCGGCGTGACGGTGGCCGACCTCGCGGAGCTCTACCAGCACAACAAGCGGATGGACGCCATGGTGGAGGAGGTGCAGGCGCTCGTCGGCCGCGTCCGGACGGCCATGTCCGACGGCAACGCCGACACGAAGCGGCGCCTCGCCCCGGTCGCCGAGAAGCTCATGACGGACCCGATCCGCTACAGCAAGCCGGGGCTCGCAACCACATCACCTACCTGCGCAGCATGACCACGCGCGCCGACCAGAAGGTCGGCCACGATGCCCTCGAGCGGTATCAGGTGCTGCGCCGGGAGCTGGACGAAGCCGAGGCGGAGGTGAAGGGGATCCTCGGGAGCGACTGAGGGCCCGGAGGGCCGGCCGAACGCCGGCCCTCCGGGACGTCGTCAGGGCATCACGCCCAGCGCCCCGGCGATCTCCCGCAGCTTGGTCTGGAAGCGGCGCGCGTTCTCGGGGCCCATGCGCAGGAGGTGCTTCTCGGCGGGGCTCAAGGCCTCGACGTCGGGGGCGCTGAAGACGTACACGCCCCCTTCGGGCGCGACCTCGAGCGGGGTATCGGGAACCCTGGCGCGCAGGAGGTTCCCGACCGCCACGGACAGCGTCTCGTCGAAGGTGCGGTCGGGCAGGCCGAGCTCGCGGTAGGCCTCCTCGATGAGCGGGTGCATTTGCCGGTAGAGGCGCGCCACCCCTTCCGTGTCCAGGGAGGCGAACGTCGCCGTGGCCACGTCGTAGCGGCGGAAGCTCCCGGGGTCGACGACCGTGCGCTCACCCGACGCCTGCGTCGAGAATGGCCCCTTGGGCACGAGGAAGCGTAGCTGCGACTCGGGGCTGCGTCCCTCCGCGACCGCGACCACCGACACCACGAAGTGGCGCACCATGTCGTCCGTGACCAGCCAGGCGGCCCACTCCGGCCGCGACGACAGCTCCGCCACCGACCTGCGCACGACCTCGTCGCTCGCGTCCAGCTCCGGGAGATCGATGGCAACCTCGGCGGCCGGCGCCGCGGGGGCGCCGGGGGCGGGGTTCGACGACGCGGGCACCAGCATCGGCGCCGGCGCGCGGTGCGATCGTCGCCACATCCACCAGCCCCCCAGGCCCAGTGCCGCGATCGCTACGACGCCGAGGACGGCCAGGAGGGCACGCCGACGCTGCTCGCGCGATCTCTCGATGCGGCGCGACGAGAAGAGGGGTCCGCTTCGTCCGTCGCGGTTGTCGGCTGGGCCTGCCATGGCGGCCTCCGGGAGCGGGTGTTCACGCGTGCTCGGCTTCCGCACACGGGCGATCCGGCACGGCACCCTGCGCTGTACATCCCCCGCCGCCTCCGGTTCCACCTGCCCACCAGCTCACACGGCGAACAAGCGCGGGGAGCGTCAGCTCTCGCGCATGCGCGGTTCGCCGACGACGTACCGCAGGCGTACCAGGCCGCTGGCGAGCGGCGTCGTCTCCAGCAGCTCGAGGGGCGTGACCGTGTCGCAGCGCGGAAGGAGCGGCACCCCGCCTCCCAGGAGGAGCGGGTGGAGGAGGACCACGATCTCGTCGACCACTCCGGCGGCCAGGAGGTAACGAAACACCACGCCCCCACCCAGCAGCCAGATCCCCCCGCCCTCGTGCTGCTTCAGGCCGGTCACGAAGGGCAGCGGATCCGTGGGGACGATCGTGACCGCGGGATGATCCTCGGGTCGGAGCGTGCGCGAGAAGACGTAGTTCGTCATCCCCGGGTAGGCTTCCATCCCCTGCGCGAGCATGTAGTCGTACGTCGCGGTTCCGAGGAGGACGGCGTCCGTCTCCCTGAAGAACTCGGCCAACTCGCGCTCCTTGCTGGCGAAGAGCCAGTCGAGCTCTCCGTCGGGTCCGGCGATCATGCCATCGACGCTGGCGCGAACGAGATAGGTGAGCTTGCGCATGTTCCCGGGGCCTGGAGTCCTCAAGGTCGTCACCCGATCAAGATACAACGTCACCCCCGAAGTGGCTCGGTTTCGCTCCTCCGGCCACACACCGGCACCCACCACGCGGCGTTTGGAGGTCCTCGCGGCCGCCCTCGCCGCCAACAGCGCCGACACGGCGTCCAGCAGTTCCGAGGGTCCGTAGGGCTTCTTGAGGAACTCGGTCGGCTCGCCAGGCGTCCGCTCCAGGACGATCTCCTCCTGAGGATATCCGCTGGAGAGGAGCACCGGCAGGTCCGGACGACGTTCACGGATCACCGCGAGCGCCTCCCTGCCGTCCATCTCGGGCATCGTAAGGTCGAGGATCACGAGGTCGACCTCACCCGCCGGATCGAGCGCCATCACGACGCCCTCCGCCCCGTTGCGCGCCTCGACGACGGCGAAGCTGTTCCGCGACAGCGCCGCGCGCGCCAGCTTCCGGACCGAGGGCTCGTCGTCCACGACCAGAACCGTACCCCCGCCGGTCCACGTCGGGCCTCGCGGTCGTTCGCCGCCGTCCGCGTCGGGAACGACGCTCTCCGACGGCGGCAGGAGCACGGTGATGGTCGTGCCCTCGCCCAGCTCGGACGCTACCTCGATGCCGCCACCGTGCGAGCGGACGATGCCCAGCGTCGCGGCCAGGCCGAGCCCGCGTCCCGTGAACTTGGTGGTGAAGAACGGCTCGAAGATCCGCGCCTGGGTATTCGCGTCCATGCCACAGCCGTCGTCCTTCACGCGCAGGGCGACGTATCGTCCGGGCTCCAGGCGTCCACCGCCCACGATCTCGGGCCCACCGGTCGGCGGCACCTCCTGCATGGAGGTGCGCACCGAGATGGTCCCGGCGTTCCCGCTCAACGAGTCGGAGGCGTTGATGATCAGGTTCATCGCGACCTGTCGGATCTGCCCCGGATCCCCCTTCACCGCGGGGAGGCTGTCCGGAAGCTCGTAGGTCACGCGCGCCTTCTTCGACACCGCCGGCTCCACCAGCTGCCCCATCTCGCGGACGAGGCCGGAGAGGTCCATCTCCTGCGTTTCGGTCCGTCCCTTCCCCGCGAAGGCGAGGATCTGCTGCGTCAGCTCCGCGGCACGTCGGGCCGCGAGCTCGATCTGGTCGATGGCCTCGCGCAGGGGGGAATCACCCGACAGGTCCATCAGTGCGAGGCTGGCGTTGCCGAGGATCCCCACCAGGAGGTTGTTGAAGTCGTGGGCGACGCCGCCCGCCAGCACGCCCAGGCTCTCGAGACGCTGCGCGTGCTGCATCTGCCGCTCGAGCGTGCGCTGCTCCTCCTCGTTGCGCCGGCGCTCGGTCAGGTCACGACCCACCACCAGGATGGCCGGCGCTCCATGGTACTCGATCCTGCGCCCGGTCAGCTCCACGGGGAAAGCCGTTCCCGACTTCTCGACGAGGTCGGTCTCCAGGCTCGAGACCCCGCCCACCTCGACGGCGTCCAGCCAGCGCGACAGCGCCTTCACACCTGGCGGATCGGCGAACTCCACCAGGCGGCGTCCGAGCACCTCGTCGGCTTCACACCGCACCAACCTCAGACCGTCCGGATTGATCTCGGCCACCCGTTCGTGCTCGTCCAGGACGATGACGACGTCGGGGATGGTCTCGAACAGCGTGCGGTAGCGGCCCTCGGATGCGCGCAGCTCGCGCGTGCGGGCCTCCAGGATCGTCTCGATACGCAGGAGCGACCGCTGGCGGCGCGCCTTGCGTGCCAGCTCGACCGCGAACGCCGGGTCGAACGGCTTGCGCAGGTATCCGTCGGCACCCATCCCCATGAGCCGCACGGGCAGCATCGGGTCGGTGTCGCCGGTCATGACCAGCGTCGTGGTGCTGTGCGTCGGCCCGCTCAGGTCCTCGAGGGCACCCTCGCTCGGCCCGTCGGGGAGGTAGTAGTCCAGGAGCACCAGGTCGAACTGGCGCTCGGCGCGCTTCCGGCGGGCCTCCGCGAGCGTCGCGGCCTCCTCGACACGGTAGCCGTGCGCCTTGAAGGCCCGGCCCAGCGTTCTGCGTACCGCGTCGTCGTCCTCGACGATCAGGGTCCACGACGGCTCGCTGGGGATCTCGCCCAGGAGCAGGGACTCGACGTAGGCGATCAGCGTGGGGCCTTCGAAAGGCACCTCGAGGAAGGCGTTGGCGCCGAGCTCGCGCGTGATGGACGCGACGTCGTCACCCGTGAAGGTGGCCGAGATCACCAGGATGGGCGTGCCGTTGAACCGCTCGAACTCCGGTGACCGAAGGAGGCGGCACAACTTCCAACCGTCGATGCCCGGCATGTGGAGGTCGACCACGAAGAGGTCGACGTCCAGCGCTCCGGACAGCTTCGCGAGCGCGTCCGAGGCGTCGAGGAAGCCCGTCGCCTCGTGATCGGCGGCACCCAGAAGGGCCGTGATCTGGCGAAGCTGTACCGGGTCGTCGTTGATGACGACGACGTGCGCCCCGGTGCTCATGCGGCTGCCTCCCCCGCCATGGCACGCGCCACGGCGTCCGCAAAGGCCTCGAAGCCCCGATCCAGCGCGACCAGCTCATCGCTCGCCGCCGCGAGGTCGCCTGCTTCCCAACGCCGTTCGCAGCGCGCCGCAAGCGCTTGCATGCGGGCGGCCGCGACCGCGCCGGCACCACCCTTGATCCTGTGGGCGAGCAGGCTCATCGCCCCACCGTCGTCCTCACGTCGGGCGACGACGATCCGCTCGCGCAGCTCCGGCCACTGGTCGATGAACGTCGCGGTGATCTCCGCAAGGATCGCCGGGTCTCCACCCACCCTGGAAAGCGCCGTGCGGAGATCGAACTCGGAGGGACCGACGTCCTCGGATTCCTCCGCCTCGGCATTGTCGCCGTCCCCGCCCCCGTCCACTTCGTCCTCGGCGGTGGCCAGAAGCTCCCGGAGCGCCGCGCTCAGGCCGTTGAGGTCGAGCGGCTTGGCGAGGTGGCCGTCCATCCCAGCCTCCATCGCCAGTCCCTTGTCCTCTTCCAGGGCGCTGGCGGTGAGGGCGATGATGCGCAGCCCCGCGGTCCTCGGATCGGCACGCAGCCGGCGGGTGGCCTCGTAACCGTCCATCACCGGCATGTGGCAGTCCATGAGGACGAGGTCGAAGTCTTCACGCAGCGCGACCTCGACCGCCTCCGCCCCGTTGGGGACGGCCGTGACCGTGCACCCGACGCGCAGCAGCATCGAGGTGGCGACGCGCGCGTTCACCGGGTCGTCCTCGACGAGGAGGACGCGTCCGGAGATGCGCCCTTCGTCTCGCTGCACCGAGGCGCGGGCGGCTTCTCGCCCGCCAGCGCGCGAAGCAGTCGGCTCTCACGGAGGGGCTTGGTGAGCCACCCGGCGAAGCCCGCCCGCCGCAGCGCCTCCGCGTCGACTTGCCGCCCCTGGCGCAGAAGCCCCCACAGGCGCGGGCGCCGCTCCTCCGGCAGGGCGGAAGCGCCGCCGCCCAGAATCGCCAGGCGTTCGATGCCGAACGCCACGTCCAGCAGCAGGTCCGTCGCGGGCGCCTCGTGCGCTCGGGCCGATCGGCGTCCGGGGCTGGGCCGCACCACATCCCCAGGATCTCCTCGGGACGCGAGGCGGGCCGTACCTCGGCGGACGCGCCGCGCAGGGTCGCGGTCAGCGCGTCACGCAGACGATCGTCCCGCACGACCACGACGAACCGCCTTCCGGAGAGGTCGAACGTCGCCTCCGCGTTCGCCCCCGGCGTCTCGGCGGCCTGCAGCGGCGCCGTGAACGTGAAGGTGGACCCCGCTCCCGGCGCGCTGGTCGCGGAGACGTCGCCGCCCATCATCCGAGCCAGGCTGCGGGAGATCGGCAGGCCCAGCCCCGTGCCGCCGTAGCGGCGCGTGGTGCTGGTGTCCGCCTGCGTGAACTTCTGGAACATCGTGTCGACCCGGTCCGGGTCGATGCCGATGCCGGTGTCGACGACCGAGACGGCCACCCGGTCCTTCTCCGCCGGGGCGACGTCGACGAGGACGTGGCCCCGTTCGGTGAAGCGCACCGCGTTGCCCACGAGGTTGGTGAGGATCTGGCGGACGCGTCCCGGGGTCCCCGACCACGTAGCGGGGCACGCCGTCCGCGTAGCGGAGGACCAGCTCCACGTCCTTGTCGGCGACGCGCGGCGCGACCAGCTCCAGGACGTCCTCGATCGCGGTGCGGAGATCGAACGGCATCCGCTCGAGCGTGAGCTTGCCGGCCTCGATCTTGGAGAAGTCCAGGATGTCGTTGATGATCGTGAGCAGCGAATCCGCCGACCGCCCGATCGTCTCCGCCTGCTCGCGCTGCTCCGCGTCGAGCTCGGTCTCGAGCAGGAGGCTGGCCATGCCCATGATGCCGTTGATCGGCGTCCGGATCTCGTGGCTCATGTTCGCCAGGAACTCGCTCTTGGCGCGGTTGGCGGAGCGTGCCGCCTCTTCCGAGTGGCGCAGCTCCCGCGTTCGCTCCTCGACGGTCTCCTCGAGCTTTCGGTTGTGGTCCGCCAGGTCGCGATAGAGCGTGCCGGTCTCGAGCACGGAGGCGCAATGGCCCAGGAGGATGGACAGGACCTTCTGCACCACGTCGGGAAGGAAGGACGAGCCCTCCGGAAGCGCGGCCATGAACATCCCCATGACCCTGGACGGGGTCGCCAGCACGTGCAGGACGACCATCGAGCCGAGCGCACACGCCGGGCACGACCACCGGTCGGTGCTGATAGAGCGACCAGGCGAACGTCCCTTCGGCCACCTGGTGGACGACCTCGGCCTCGATCTGCTCGGCGAGCTCGGGCGGATCGGCCCCGACCAGGCGGAAGTCGAGCGCGTCGTCGTCCACGCCCAGGAACGCGATCACGGGAAGTCACCCAGGCGCCGGATGAGCGGCGCCGCGGACGGGAACAGCTCCCCCACGTCGGTGGCCCGCTCCGCCCCGCCCTGGACCGACAGGCCGAGCGCCGCAACCGACTCCAGCGCCTGGGACACCCAGCCGAGGATCTCTCCGCCGGCTTCCCGGGCGTCGCTCCCGCGCGGCTCGGTCGCCGTGGCTCACGCGGCGATGCCCATGAAGTGCACGGCCGCTTCCATCTGCCGTTCGACCTCTTCCACCAGCAGCCCGACCACCGAGGGCTCGAAGCCGAGCGTGTCCCACGCAGGTCGGGTCGAAGGGCGGCACCCTGCGCTCGCCGCTCCGTCCCCACCCGATGGCGTGGGCCATGACCTCCGCGACGTGCACGGCCGCTGCCTCCACCGGGTAGCGCGAGGCCAACCGGGGCAGGTGGTGGTAGGCCACCGCCTCGCGGAACGCGCCGGGGAAGTTCCACCGGTCCAGCAGCGTCCGCCCGACCTGGGCGTGATCGCAGCCCAGCACGTCCCGCTCGCACTCCAGGAGCGGCCGCCCGGTCGTCTCCGACATCCGGAGCGCCTGGTGAGCCTCCTCGGCGGCGCGCATGTAGATGATCAGGTGGCCGATGTCGTGCAGCAGGCCCCCGACGAAGAACCGCTCGACGTTGTCCTCACGGCGTTGCGCCGCGATGGCGCGGGCGGTGATGCCGCACGACAGGCTGTGGTACCAGAACGAGTCCACGTCCACCAGGTCCCGCGGCACACCGTCGAACATCGTCATGACAGACGTCGCCAGGGCGAGGTCACGGATCTGGCTCGTCCCCACCACCGTCACCGCCTGCGTGACGTTCTCGACCGGTCGCGGGAAGGCGAAGAAGGCGGAGTTCACGATCTTCAGCAGGCGACCCGTGAGGCCCTGGTCCTCCCCGATCACGCGGGCGATGTCCGCCGAGCCCGACCGCGGGTGGTTGATCACCTCCATGAGGCGCGCGTACACCAGGGGGGGCGATGCGACGGTGACCAGGCCGTCCACGAGACGATCCGCGCGGCTGCTCATGGGAGGCTCCACTCTTCCCGGGAGATGGCCTGGGCGATGCGAAGGCGGGCGACGGCACGCAGCGCCGTGAGAAATGGGTGCGCTTCGGACGCGTTCGCGAAGAGGAGGCCGGCTTCCCAGTCGGCGCGCTCGAGCAGCGCATCGTCGAACACGCAGGGAGGGGCGGCTTCCTCGGCGGGGACCGCCCTCGATCTCGACCGAGGTCACGCCCCACATCCGGAAGGCCTCCATGTGCTTCTCCGTCAGCTCGCGGCCGGCCGGCATGAGGAGCCTGCCCCGTCGGTCCTTGACGTCGTTGGCCAGCACCATGCCGGCGTGC
This sequence comes from uncultured Gemmatimonadales bacterium, assembly GCA_963823035.1. GTDB lineage: Bacteria > Gemmatimonadota > Gemmatimonadetes > Longimicrobiales > Gaopeijiaceae > SZUA-318. The sequence continues at coordinate 67,769 of CAWGKG010000004.1, read as the reverse complement.
GCCTGCTCGAGGTTGACGACGGCCATGTTGTGGCTCCTTCCCGGATTCCGGACAGGCTAGCGGAAGATGTTGTCCGCGAGAGCCTGGCGGCTCTGCGCGTCGAAGTGGGAGGCCTCCGGGTCACACGCGGTGTGTCTGTCCTTGAGGCGGGCGTCCCGCTCGGAAGCCGCCTCGTCGCTCGACACCTCCTGGTGCCCGACGCCCTTCAGGTCGAAGATCCTCGCGAGCTCCACCAGGCGGTCCTCGATGTCGAGGAGCACCGCGCCCGCGTAGCCGAGCTGTTGGGCCGTGATGTCCTGGAACTGCAGGAGGTTGATGAGCGAGTGCAGCTCCTCGCGCAGGTCCCCGCGCAGGAGGGCGCCGTCGCCGGGCTCGGCCGACTCGTCGGCTGCCTCGAGGTGATCCACCAGGACGAGCGCGCGGTCCAGCCCGTCCAGCATCCCCGTGGCCGCCATCTCCGTGGCCGACGACACCTCGGCGAGCTTCTGGTGCGTGCTCTTCAGCCGCTCCATGGCGGCCTGCTCCAGCATCCCCCGGCTCTTACGCAGGGAGTCGATGACGCTCATGATCTCCCCGTACGTGGTCATGAGGATCTCGACCAGGTCGGTCAGCCCGGCACCGCGCAGGTCCTGGACGCGGTCTACCCGCCCGCGTCGTCCGAGTCGACACGCGGCGCGAAGTCCGACAGGACGCCCTGCACCTGGCGAAGCGTGGCCTCGGAGTCGCTCAGGAGCTCCTCGCGGCGGGCGGTGGCGTCGGCGGACATCAGCCCCCCCGCTCCGAGCACGTGGTCGATCTTCTCTTTCAGGACCTGGGGCGTGAACGGCTTCACGATGTAGTTGTTCACGCCGGCCTGGGCGGCCTGAACGATGTCCTCGCGCACGCTGCGCGTCGTGACCATGAGGATCGGGACCGCCTTGCCTTCGTCCCGTCCCCGCAGGGCCTTCACGAAGTCCAGGCCGCTCATGTTGGGCATGTTCCAGTCGGTGATGACGAAGTCCACCGACGGATCGAACGAGTCCAGCGCTTCGACCCCGTCACCGGCCTCGACGCACTCGCCGAAGCCGATCCGGCTCAGGGAGTTGACCACGATGCGACGCATGGTGGCCGAGTCGTCCACGACCAGGAACTTCATGGGGTGGTCTCCGAAGGAATCAGTTGAGGCCTTCGAGATCTCCGGAAGCGAGCAGCCGGCGAGCCGTCTCGTGCGCCACCGAGGGGTCGTCGTAGTAGCCGCTCGCGATCCGCGACTCGATCTGCTCGAGCCGCTCGGGCGAGAGGCTCTGCTCGATGCTGCGCGCCCGCTCGGCCAGCGCGAGGCCCTCTTCCGAGATGCCCACGCTGTCCCCACGTCGCGAAGTGCGCTCGGTGGATCCCTCCTCCGCCTTGCGCTCGCGAGTCAACGCGTCGCGCACGGTGGTGGGGCGGATCATGTCGGAACCGACTTTCTGAATCGTCATGGTCTATTCCTCCTTCACCCCGCAGCGTCGGCACCAAGGCCGCCGGACTTTAGCGTTGGGGGATTCCGGACGGTCAGAATCGAAGGTCGAAGTTCGAGCCCGCACCGAGGGCCTCGCTGGCGTCGTAGCCGAGCACGTGGTGCCTCGACGCCCCCGTGGCCGCGCCGTTCCCGGATCGCGCATGCCCTGAAGACGCGACTGGATCCGCTCGTTCGCGGCCAGCGTCGCCTTGAGGATGCCGGCCACCTCGTCCACGAAAGCGGGGTGCCCGGCCTCGGGGTCCTCGACGAGGTCCGGAGTCGGGGCGAGCCCGATGCGGTCCTGGAGCTCGTGCGTGGCCTCGGCGAGGGCTTCGTACGTGTCCAGGTCCCCGGCGACGAGCGCCCTCTCCTGCTCGGTCACGATCTCCGCGTAGCGGCGATACGTCGCCAGGCGTGCGCGGGCCTGACGGCCCGCGGGATGGTGCGTCGAGGAGGAGGTGGCGTGCTCATGACTTCACGTCGATCCGGGTGGCCTCGGGCGTCCGGCCGAGCTTGGCGCCGGCCCGATACCCTTCCCGTCCCGGGCGGCGGTCTTCGAAGCCGCGGATGACCTGCTCCGTCTCCCTGCGCAGGCCACCCAGACGATCGAGGACCTCCCGGTCCCGCGCCTGGCACTCGGCGACCCGACGGCCGATACGGGCGAGATGGTCCGCGGCCTCCGGCGAGTCGGGAGGAGGGAGTCGCATCGTGTCGATCATCTCGGCGAGGCGCTCCCGCTGACGTGCGAGGGTCTGGAAGCGCTCCAGGTCGGGCTCGGGCGACTCCAGGCACGCGAGCTGGTCTTCCAGGATGCGGCAGTACCGATCCCACGCCTCGAGATGGAAATGACGGCGCGCGCGGCCGTCGGGAACGCCCGCGGGCGGGGGACGTCCCTGGCCCGGGGGGCGTCTCACGCCCCGATCTCCCCGTGGGAGCGCTTCCCGGCCACCTGCTGTGCGGCCTGGTCCCACGCGTCGTGGAGCGTAGCGATCATCTCGGAGAGCGTGTCGAGGCGCTGCCGATCCAGCGCGCGCCCGGACGCCAGGATCTCGCGGAGGAAGTAGGCGTAGAGTCCGGCCAGCCGCGACGCGATCTCGCCGCCCGCCTCGAAGTCGAGGGAGCCGAGCAACTCGTACACGATCGCGGACGCCTTCTGCAGGCTCTCGCTCTTCCCTTCGAGGTCGCCGGCGCCGATCTGCATGCCGGCCCGGCGGAGGTTCTTCAGCAGACCCTGGTACAGCATGGGGATGAGCCGCTCCTTCGGAGCGCTCAGCACCTCGTTGTCCTGGTAAGCCGTTGGCCGCTGCTGCGTGTACATCACACCTCTCCGAAGGGATTCCCGATGACTGAGGTATCGGCACTCAGGAGCTGCTACTTGAGTACGTGGGCAGCGACCCGATCTGCGACGCGATCCACGCCGACTGGTTCTGCGCGACCGCCATCGCCTGCTCCATGGCGGTGAAGCGGCGGATGAGGTCTTCCTGCCGGCGCGCCAGACGCGCGTCCAGGTCGTCGACGCGGTCGCCCAGCGTCGTGACCCGTCCGTCCAGGCTGTCGAGAAGGGATTGGATCGAGCCCTGATCCGTACCCAGATAGACGTCGAGGAGAAGGCCGAGCTGCGCGGCGACGCCGCGGCTGAACGTGACCGAGCCGCCGGTGAAGGCGTCCGTCACCTGGATCGCCAGCCCGGCGACGTCGGTGTCGGACGCACCTGTCAGGACGCGGCCGACGCCGGTGGCCGCCAAGCCGCCGACGGTTCCTTCCACGTCGGTCCCCGCATACTCGGTGCCGCTGGCGCCGAGGCCCAGCTCCGTCGCGGTCCCCGCGTTGGCGAACTCGACGCGGAAGCCCATCGCGGACCCGTATTCCTGATGCGTGAGCCTCAGGGCGCCGCCGTCCAGGGTGGCGTCGATCGACGCGGCGGCCCGTCCCTCCTGCACAACCTCCGTGGCGAGCTGCAGCGATCCTCCGCCCGCGTTGTCGGAGCTGATCGTGAGCTCGAGGAGGCTCGCACCCGATTCGTCCGCGGTGACCACGACCTTGCCGTCGGATCGGAGCTCCACGCTGGCGCCGCTTCCCACCGCGTTGCGCACGAGGTCCTTCAGCTCGCCCACGGTCTGCGTGGACGCATCCGAGACGGAGAGCGTCTTGTAGAAGGAGACCCATCCGCGCGGCGGCCGCTGAGCGTGATCGTGTCACCGTCCTGCACGCTCGCCGTCGCGCCACCCTGGAAGACCTCACTCCAGGTCGTGTCCTCGGTGGCGGGTGTTCCCAGGGCGTCGGTCCCCAGCGCTGCAGAGGAGCCGATCTCGTGGACCTTGTCGCTGGCCAGCTCGGCCTGGACGTTGGCGAGCACCGTCGCCGCCGACTCCCCGTTGACGAGCGCGATCTCGTAGCTCTTCCCCGAGCCCAGGTCCGTGATGGTCAGCGTGTCGTCCACGGCGTCGAACCCGTCCGCGAGGTTCGTGCTCCCGAGCACCGAAGCGACGCTCGCCGGGGTGGTGACCGCCACCGTGTACGTGCCCGTGGCCGTCGCGTCGGAGCCGGAGAGGTAGCTCAGCCCGGAGCCGGCCGTGGTCCCGTAGACGCCGAAGAGCCGCTCGACGGCGGTCGGGTCGCTCGCGAGGGCGGATCGAAGCGTGGACTCGGTGAGCTCGAACGTTCCGTCCTTCTGGATCTGGATGCCCAGCTCTCCGAGGCGGGACCACGCACCCCCGACGCCGGTGGTCAGCGAAGCCTGCATCGTCGTCCGTACCTGCGACATCATGGAGCGGAGCGTGCTGTCTCCCGCCAGTGGCTTGGTGGAGCCTTCCCCACCCGTGGACTGGTCGGTCACGAACGCGGAGATGTCGTTGTACGTGGACACGAGCGCCTTCACCGAGGAGACCACGGCGTCGATGTTGCGCGAGACCGTCAGGACCCCGGGCTCCGTCGTTACCGCGGTGAGGGACAGGCTCAGGCCCGGAATCGCACCGGATACGCTGTTCGTGGCGTGCGTCGAGTACACGCCGTCGATGCGCACGGCCGCGTCGGCACCCGCAACGATCTCGCGTCGCCGGCCGACCGTGGTCACCTCGAAGTCGCCGAAGTCCAGCGTGCCGCCGGCCTCGTTGTGCGCGACGATGGAGAGGCCGAGCTGGCTGGCGCCGCCCGTCGCGTCGGTCAGGACGAGCTGCCCGTCGACCAGCGAGGCGGTGGCCGTGCCGTCGAACCCTCCCGCGCCGTTCAGGGCCGCGAGGACGTCGTCCAGCGTCTTCACCGTGCCGCTGGCAGGAACCGCCGGGTCCGCTACGGTCAGCGTCAGGGAGAAAGTGGTGCCGTCCGACTTCGTGCCGTTGACCGTGAAGGTGTCGCCGAGCTGCGGGCCCCCGTCCAGCGCGGTGAGATCCGTGGTGCCGGCGGCCGGTGAGCCACCCGACAGGAGCGCCGTGCCGGACGTGAGCGTCTGCGCCACCGTGCCCCGTCCCCCCTCCAACACCCCGAGCCCCTGGAGCACGCCGCCGTCGTCGGAGAACGTCGTCGTGCCGCTGATATCCAGGCGGTAGACGGTGGCTCCGTCCACGGTTTCCGAGACGACCGACGCCGTCACGCCGCTTCCGGCGGTCGTCGCGGCCGACTGGATGGCGGCGGCGATCTGCTCGAGGCCCTGCGTCAGGTCCACATTGACCTGAAGACTCCCGTTCCCGATCCGATCGTGACGTTCCCGGTGGACGTACCGGTCATCCCCCGCAGGGTCGAGACCGCCGTCGACTTGCTCGTGAACGCGTCGCTCTCGCGCCGTCGGAGGTCACGTGCTTGAGGGTGAGCAGGCCGTCCGTGAAGCCGAGGCCGCTCGCGACGCCGTCCGCCCCGTCCACGAGGTCGATGCCCGCGGCGCCGGTGTTCTGGCTCGTGAGGACGAGCTGGTATCCGCCGCCCGCGGTGACCACGGACGCGGAGACGCCTGTCGCGTTCGTGCCCGTATTCGCCGCGTTGATGGTGTACGCCATGTCGGTCAGGGTGTCCGCGGCACCGAACCGATGCGGCCCCGTTGATCCAGAACTCGCCGGAGTGACCCAGCGCCGTGGAGCTCGAAGCGAGGATGTCGCCGCCCAGCTTCTCGGCCGCGGCGAGCCGGAGCACCTCTACCGAGTACGAGCCCGGCGAGGCGTCGCGACGGTGGAGGCCTTGAAGCCGCTCCCGGAGACGACGTCGAGAACTTCTCGAACGCGGACCCGTCGGCCAGCCCCTTCACCGCATCCTGGAATGTCCGAGCTTGTTCTGGAAGCTGAGCCACGCCGCCGAGCGCGTCTGGATGCTGGCGATCTGCTGCTCCAGCAGGGCCGCCGGTCGCCGCTCGACCTGCATGATCTGGTCGACCATGTCCCGCCACTGGACGCCGCTGGCCAGGCCGCTGAAGGTCGCGATGGGGTCGATGTCAGTCGTCGCTTCGGCGACGCGCGGCTGCTGGGTTGGACGCTCCTGTCATCGAGGATCGGCGGGATCGCCCCGGACTTTAGCGGGCGCGGCGAAACGAAGCCCGGCGCCGGGCTCGAGCCCGACGCCGGCCTCGTTTGAGCGTGGAGGATGAGCCTCCCCGGCCGGGTCGTTACCGCAGGAGCTGCAGCACGCCCTGCGGGGCCTGGTTGGCCTGCGCGAGCATCGCCGTGCCGGCCTGCTGCAGGATCTGCACCCGGCTGAGCTCCGTCATCTCGGCATGCCATGTCGGCGTCACGGATCGTGGACTCGGCGGCCGAGAAGTTCTGGGTCGTGGTCTTCACGCTGCTGAACGCGAAGTCGATCCGGTTCTGCGTGGCACCGATCGTGGACAGCGCGGTGTTGACCGTGGCCACGGCGGCGTCGATGGACGCGAGGGCGGTCTGCGCGCCGCTCTGCGTGCTCAGGTCGTCGGTCGCGATGTTCAGGCCCGACGCACCCGTCGACAGGTCGATCGCGGTGCTCAGCGACACGAGGTCGTCGCTGGCGTAGGAGCCGCTCGAGCTCACCATGAACTAGGCGGCGTCGGTACCCGCGGCGACCACCACATCGTTGTTCGCGCTGAGGCGTCGTTGGCGCCGGAGATGTCGAAGCCCGTCGCGGTCGAGAAGGAGATCCCGAAGCGGTCGAAAGACACCGACTGCGCGCCCGTCGAGGCGACGGTCAGGACCTGCACGTTGCCGGACCGTCCGTGGCGCTGAGTGCGTCGCGTCGACCGTGGCGAGCGTGTACGTGTCGGCCGCGCCGGACCCTTGATCGTGCTGACCTGCACGGCGGCGTTGGCGTCGAGCTCGCTGGCGCCGGCGTCGAACGCGTTGCCCATCGTGCCGTCGACCAGCGCGGTGCCCTGGTACTTCGTGGTGTCGACGATGCGCGTGATCTCGTCGCGGAGCGTCGAGAACTCGTTCTGCAGACCGGTGCGGTCGCCGGAGTTCGACGAAGCAGCCTGCGCCGCCAGCTCCTTCATCCGGTCCAGGATGTTGCCGATCGTGGACGTGGCGCCCTCCGCGACCTGCAGCATCGCCGTCGCCTGCTCGGCGTTGCGCGAGCCTGCTGAAGCGAACGGACGTCGGTGCGCAGCTTGTTCGCGATGCCGAGGCCGGCGGCGTCGTCCGACGCGCTGTTGATCCGGAAGCCCGAAGACAGACGGCCGATCTGCTTGGCGACCGCGGCGTTGGTCTTGCCCAGGACCCGCTGGGTGTTCAGCGCGGAGACGTTCGTGTTGATGCGCATGGGGGTTCTCCTTCCATTGAGATTGAAAACGGAGCGTCCTTGCTCCGTGGGGCCGGGGCCCCGTTTGTTGGCCGGCCCATTTCCGGCCGCTGAAGAGAGTATCGGAAAAAGGAAAGCGGACTTTAGCGCGGTCGGGAAAAAACTCGGGAGCGCGTGGAGCGGAGACCTCCGTCGGGGTGTTCCGACTCAAGATCCAGCCCTCAGCGACCGATACTCGGCGTATCGTTTCGGCTCACACATAAAGAGGAAGGCCAGCTTGTCCTCCATCCCCTCTCGACCTGGACGACTCCAGCAGTTCCGCCACCCTCGACGACGCCCTCGCCCTCCATCGCGGCCACCGCCTCGAAGAGGCCAAGGCCGCCTACAAGAGCCTCCTCGCACGGGAACCGCGCCACGCCGAAGCCACGGCACTCCTCGGCGTTGCGCTGGTGCAATCGGGCGCCGCCGAAGAGGGCATCCACGCGCTCACGCGCGCGGTCGAGCTGCACCCGCGGAACGCGACGTTCCTCTACAACCTCGGCGTCGCGTACGAGAAGGCGGAGCGACTCGAGGACGCGGAGGTCACGCACGCGCGTGCCGTGGCGGCGGATCCGCGGGCGCGGGTCCGCGCTGGAGCGCGCGGGGCGGTGCCCTTCGGTCGCTGGGCCGATGCTGGGACGAGGCGACCGCCTGCTGCCGCAAAGCGGTCGAGCTGGCGCCCGAGGACGCCGTGGTCTGGAACGACCTGGGTGTTGCTTTGGAGCGATCCGGGGACCTCGCCGGGGCCGGAGCCGCCTTCCGCAACGCCGCGGATGCTGCAGGGGACGGCGAGCGCGCGCTCGCGGCGACCAACCTCGCGGCGATCGTGGCGAGGGAGGGTGCAACCAACCCCGACCTGGTCAAGGAGACGCTCGACGTGCTCTGGCAGCAGGTGCAGGCGGACCCGGACAATCCCGGCCGCTGGACGACGTTCACGGAGACGTTCAAGTCCGTCGGCGCGCGCGACGCGGAGACCGCCGAGCACCTCATGCCCGTCTTGCTGGCCTGCCTGCGCCGCGACGGCGTCGACCACCGCCGGCTCGCGCGGGTGAGCCTCTCCATCCTGCGCGCCCATGCGCAGACGGGCCCCCTCCTGGCGGGAAGCCGCCGACCGGGGAGAAGAGGCCGTGGACGCGCTGCTGAAGCAGGACGAGAGCTGGGCGAGGCTGGCCCACCCCGCCATCGCGCTCCTCCTGGAGAAGACCGTGGTACCCGACGCGTCGTGGGAGCTGCTCTTCACGCGCGCGCGTCGACACCTCGCGCTCGCGCACGCCCGGCCCACCGCGGCCGCCCACCTTCCTTCGGGAACGCAGGACGCCGCGTTCAGCATCGCGCGACAGTGCTTCCACAACGGCTACGTGTGGCCGTGGGGACGACGGCGAGACCGCCGAGGTGGAGGGACTCGTGCCGACGATGGCGGGACGTCGCCTCGGGACCGATCCGTCGGGGACCGTCTCAAGGTGGCGATCCTCGGGAGCTACGTGCCGCTCCTGCAGTGGGAGCGGGCGAGCGAGGTCCTGGCCTGGTCCGACGCCGACGACGAAGTGCTTCTGAGGGAGCTGGTACGCCAACAGATCCGCGAGGGTTTGCAGGAGGAGGGCCTGAAGGAGCTCATCCCCACCTTCGGCGAGCTGGCCACGCAGGTGTCCGCGGAGGTGCGGGACATGTACGAGGAGCACCCGTATCCGCGCTGGTTGAGCCTCTACGCGCACGAGCCCGTGCCCGCCGCGGAGGCGCTACGGAGTCAGTTTCCCTGGGCCCGGACGGAGCGCCTCGCCCAGGTATCCCGACCGCGGATCCTGGTGGCCGGCTGCGGGACCGGCCAGCACCTCCTGAACGTTGCGGGCCGCTTCCAGGGCGCGCGTGTCAACGGCGTGGACCTGAGCCGCTCGAGCCTGGCGTACGCCGTGCGCAAGGCCGCCGAGCTCGGCTTCGAGGACGTCTCGGTCGTCCAGGCCGACATCCTCGCGCTCGGCGCCTGGACCGAGCCCTTCGACGTCATCGAGTGCGCGGGCGTCCTCCACCACATGGAAGACCCCATGGCCGGGTGGTCGGTGCTGACCCGACTGCTCGCCCCGGGCGGCTTCATGAAGATCGGGCTCTACAGCGAGGTGGCTCGCCGCTCCGTGGTGGAGGCCAGGGCATACATCGCCGAGCAGGGTTGGGCCGCCACGGCCGAGGACATCCGTCGTGCGCGCCCGCAGATCGCGGCCCACTTCGCCGACGCGCCGGAGGAATCCCCCGCGCGGTGGCGCGACTTTCTCAACATGCACGAGTGTCGCGACCTGCTGCTCCATGTGCAGGAGCACCGCTTCACGCTGCCGCAGATCGCCGAGGCTCTGGATACCCTGGGCCGGAATTCGTCGGGTGGACAGCCTGACCGGATCGGTGGCCCAGGCCTTCCGCGCGGTTTCCCGAGCCTGCGACTACCGGAGCCTCGACGCCTGGCATCACTTCGAGCCCGAGAACCCGGACACCTTCGCGAGCATGTACCAGTTCTGGGTGGCAAGCCGACCCCCTGAACAGCCGGGAGGGGCACCTACAACGAGGCTTCCTCGGCCTCGCGTTCCATCCTAAGTTCAAATCCCCCGAGTACTGCGACCATCCGTCGTCCTTCCTACCCCCGGGAGGGTCCTCCCATGCAGTCCGATCCCGCCACGCCCTCCGACGGCGCTCCCGCCCGCCGTCTCAGCGTGCTCGTCGCCGACGACGAGCCGATGATCCTGCGCGCCATCCAGCGCGTGCTCGAGCGGCGTGGCCACGAGGTCGTCACCGCCCCGGACGCCTCCGGCGCCATGGAACTCCTGGAGGGCCGCGACTTCGACGCGGTCATGGTCGACGATCGCATGCCGGGTGGAGGAGGTCGGGCCGTGCTGGGTCGGCTCCGGAGTCGGCAGTATGCGGGCACGGTCGTCCTGATGACGGGGGGCGCCATCGGTGACAACGAGGACGTGGACGAAGCGGTCCATTGGCTCCAGAAGCCGTTCCCCTTTCCCGCGGTCGTCTCGCTGTTGGAGAACGGGCACGCCTGAGGCCGGAGGCTAGTCTAGGAGCCTGTCCGAGTACACCATAGGCCGCGACCCGCGCTGCGCGCAGGTCCCCCGCAGCGCCACTGCCCCACATCCAGGCGCGCTCCGAAGGCGTAGCCTTAGCTACGTCGAGGGCACCAACGACGAGGAACAACGCGAAGCGTCGTCGGGGCCGTGCCGCCCCAACCCACAGCCGTCTATGTTCGTGTCACCCATATGGTTGTGGGCGGCCTGTTGTCCTACTCGGAAGGCTCCTAGACCGCCGCCTCCACGGTCTTCGCCAGCTCCGAGAGGTCGAAGGGCTTCATGATCGAGGGCCGTCCGCACTCCAGCACGAAGCGCTCGTCGTGCTCTTCGAGCCCCCCGCCGGTCATGAAGAACGTCCGCGGGCGGAGGGCGGGCGCCACGGCCTCGAGGCCCTGATAGAACTCCGGACCGGTCTTGTTGGGCATGCACACGTCCACGATCAGCCGGTCGAACTCCCGCCCGCCGCAGAGGCCGAGCGCCTCCTCCCCATCGACCGCCTCGGTCACTTCGTGGCCACGCCGCTCCAGGAAGCGCTTCACGACGCTACGCAGCGCCGCGTTGTCGTCCACCACCAGGACATGCAGTCCCTTCCCGTTCTTCGCGTCCGCGGTCTTGCGCGCCCTCGCGGGCCGGACGATCGGCTGCGTCGTCGTCGTACGCCTCGCGCAGCATGAGCGTGTAGCGGTTCCATACGCCGGGGCGCTGCTCCACGAGGAAGCGCCCACCCCAGCCGTCGACGGTGGCCTTCAAGGCGTCGAGCTCGGAATCCAGGCCATCCTGCTCGTCGGCGAACAGCGGCTGGAAGCTCGCGGCCGCAGCGGCCTTGCTGAGCCCCACGCCCGCACCGTCGTCGGAGATGGCCAGGCACGCGAACCCTTCCTCCGACCAGGTGCGCGCCGTCAACGTGCCCCCGGATGCCCTCAGGGACCTCCGGGCCTTCGCCACCAGCGTGCGCACCACGTGCCGCAGCTCCAGCGCGTCCGCCGGTACGGTCCCCAGGCCGGGTCTGAGGAAGCTGAACACGGACACGCGCGCGACCTCCAACTCGTCACGCACGCGGTCGAGCACCTCCGAGGTCGCCTGGTTCAGGTTGCAGCGGCGCACGCCCTCCCGACCGAGAACGCGCTCGAGCACGGCACGACCGAGCGCGGGCACCCTGCGCACCGCGTCGAGGAACGCTGGGGGGATCACCGATTCCTCACCATCCCCGGGCTCGGCCGGCAACACGGCCGCCACCTCCGCCGCGGCGTGCGCGAGCCGGAGGGCGAGCGCCACCATGCGCGACGAAGGATCTGCGCGGGAGTCGTTGTCCGCACGCAGATCCCTCACCAGGACGATACGGACCCCGGAGTCGCCTCCCTCCTCGAGACCCGCCGGAACGGACGCCATCTCGACCGGGATACCCCGACCCTCGACGGGCGGGAAGAGGTGCTGCGCCCACACGAGCGCGCCCGGCGCGCCGGTCTTCAACGTCGACAGCAGCGTGCCGCCGGGAAGCTGGTCCAGAGACCGACCGAACGGGTCGGGTCCTTCCCACCCCGGATTGCCGAGAACCACGCCGTCCGCGAACAGCACGCGCTCCCATCGGTCCACCACCACGACGCCGTCGAAGAGCGTCGGCGGACAGCCGTCCTCCTCGCCGAGCGCCAGGCGCAGGGCTGCGGCACCCGCCGCCACCTGCAAGGCGCCGAGGATCATGCTGGCTTCGCGCCACCTCTCGTCGACCGGGAACGTCGGCGCGTCCTCCGTCTCCGGAATCACCAGGCACCCGATCACCCCGCTCTCCCCGTGGAGGGGAAGGACCACCAGCGTGGACACGTCGTGGCCTCGCAGCGAGGCGGCCAGCGCTTCCGACTCCGCCGACAGGTCCGATGTCTTCACGCGCACGGGACGCCCATGTCGCCGCGCGGCCTCGGCCAGGTGACGTCCGCCCGCGGCGCGCCAGCGCCCGACAGACGTCGTCGGGCATCCCCGTCTGGTGCACCACCTCGACTTCCGGGGAACTGCCCCAGAACACCACCGCCGAGGCGGGGCCGGTGCCGAAGGATCGGGACGCGGCGGCGGCGGCCTCGGCCGCGGCGCCGAACAGATGGGACACTCTCCGGTGCGTGGGCATGTCAGCCTCCGGCGCCCGAGCTGCCCATCGCACTCAGGGCAGCGTCGAGACCTGTTTCGGGCAGGTGCAGGGTTTCCAGTGACATCTCTTCGAACGGAAGGAGCACGGAGATGCGTCGGTTGCGTGGGTCGAGCGGAGCGTCGCCGATCTTCAGCTGCCGATCGGCGTAGCCCCTGACTTCGGTGATCCGGCCATCCTCGAGTCCGCCGACCTCCATGGCGCGACGGGCGGCGTTGGCGCGGTCGACGGACAGCTCCCAGTTGGAGTATTTCAGGCCCCCATAGCGGAGGGCGTCCGTATGACCCTCCACGACGATCTCGCCGGGCACCCCATTGAGGACGCTCCCGACCACGCCGAGCACGTCCTGGAGGGCGGGCTTGAGCAGGGACGACGCCTTGTCGAAGAAGACCTCTCCGCGCCCGGTTTCCATCAGCTCGATCCGCAGCCCCTGGTCCGTGACCACGACCTCCACGGCGGCGTCGAGCCCCTCCATGATGCCCTGCTGGTCGATGCGTTCGAGGATTTCGCCGGCCGCGGACTTGAAGCGCTCCTCCTGCTTGCGCCGGTTGAGGATGACCGTGCGCTTGATGTCCATGTTCTTGACGAAGTTCCCGGAGGAGAGCGGGTTGGCGCCTCCCGAGAACGCATGCTTGAAGCCGACCGGGTTCTGGAAGTAGCCCTGGACCAGGTCCTTGACGCCCTGGTCCATCGTCATGATCCACATCACGAGGAAGAAGGCCATCATCGCGGTCACGAAGTCGGCGTACGCGACCTTCCACGAGCCTCCGTGGTGGCCGCCGTGCGCCGCCTTCTTCTTCTTGACGATGATCACCTTCTTGCGATCGTCGGTTCCGGGTCGGCCGGTCATGACTCGCTCCTTCCGCGGCGGCGGGTCATCTCTTCCAGCTCGCCGAAGGAGGGACGGACGCCCGGCTCGATGTTGCGCCGCGCGAATTCCACCGACGTGATCGGGGGGTCGCCGCGCGAGAACGAGAGGAGGGCCGTGCGGATGGTCGCCATGTAGCGCTCCTCCGCCGCGACCCGGCTCTGGATCGCCGCGGCGATCGGACCGATGACGCCGTACGCGAGGAGCACGCCGAGGAACGTGCCGACCAGGGCGGCCGCGACGCTCTCACCGACGACTTCGGGCGCACCGCCGATCTTGCCCATCGTGTTGATCACGCCGAGCACCGCCGCCACGATCCCGAATCCGGGCATGGCGTCGGAGAGCGTCTGCAGCGCGAGGGGGATCGCCATCGCCTCGTTGTGCTGCTGCTCGAGATCCAGCTCGAGGATCTCGGAGAGGTGGTGGTCGTCCACGGCCCCCGTCAGGAGCACCTTCATGGTGTCGGCCAGGAAGGCGACGGCGTGGTGGTTGTTGTGGAAGCTCGCGTACTTTGCGAAGAGCTCGCTCTCCTCGGGGTTCTCGACGTGGGACTCGATGCCGACCAGACCGTCCTTTCGGGCGGCGTAGAAGACGTCGTAGAGCACCTGGAGGAGCTCGGTGAACGTCGTGCGGTTGAAGGGGTTGGGCTTGAGGAGGGCCAGCGTCTGGATCGCGATGTCCTTCACCGTCGACGGGCTGTTTCCGATCACGATGGCGCCCAGACCGGCACCACCGATGATGATCAGCTCGTTGACCTGGATGAGAACCGCCAGCTGTCCTCCGTGCATCGTGTAACCGACGACGATGCTGCCGAAGACAACGGCGAGCCCGATGATGAGGAACACGGCTCGGCCTCTCTTGGCTTCCTTGCCTGGTACGGGCGTGTAGATTGCGCCCGTGGACCGCGATTGCGGACTCCTTCCGCGATCTTGAGTCTCGGCATCCCCGACCCATTTCTGGAGTCCGAGTGAGCGAACACCGTGCAGGTCCTCGCGATTCGGCCACCCACGCCGTCCTTCTCGCACGGGCCGGATGGCTCCGAGTGCTCAACGAGATCCACGAAGGCCTCTGCCACGACCTGAACGGCCGGGCTTCGAGCCTGGACGGGCTCCTCCACCTCCTGCGCGAGGACGGTCCACGGGAGACGCCCATGATCGACTACCTGGATGCCGAGGTCCGACGCCTGCTGGCCACCGTGGAGATCATGCGCTCGTTCTACGGTGACGTGGAGGGCGTCGCGGAGCCGCTCCTTCCGCGGGACGCGATCGACCGCGCCCTGGCGGCGCACCGACGGCATCGGGGGCTCGGCGACGTCGAGGTGGAGGCGCAGCTCGCCGCGGAGCTACCGCCCTTCCGGGCGAATCCCGCGCGCCTTCTGCGCGTGCTCCTCATCCTCCTGGCACGCGTCGCGGAGGCCGCCCGAGAGGGGGGAGCGGCGGCGATCTCCCTCCGCGTGGGCGCGTCGCGCGGAAGTGTCGTCTTCGACCTCGCCTGGCCCGCCGACGTCCTCTCGGGGCACGCTGGAGGGCTGCTGGGAGACGCCGAGGAGCCGCTTCGACTGCTCGCGGAGGCTGACGGGGGGACCCTCGAGGAGGGCGGGGCCGGCGCCGTGGTCTACCGGGTCCCGGCGATGGGCGCGGCCCGCGAGGCGGGCCGCTAGTGGCCTAGTACGCCCGCGGACGCCCGCTCAGGAGCCGGCGTCCGACCCGCCGCTCGGTTCGGGCTTCAGCCCTTCCACGAACTCGCGGTCCTCCGGGGTCGCCCCTGCCCTGCGGTTCTCCTCGGCGATGCGCTGCACCACCTCCTCCCGGACGATGCCGATGGACGACGGGGCATCGATGCCGAGTCGCACGCCGCCCGAGTCGGACGCGAGAACCACGATGCGGATGCCGCCATCGATGAGGATGGCGTCTCCGGGTCTTCTGCTGAGGATCAGCATGTGGACTCGGCGGAACCTCGACTCTTGGTTCGAGGAGCAGGAGCAGGAGCGAGGCGCCGGCCCGACGCTTCCGTGTCGTCTACCGAGGACTGGCCTCCTAGATCGCCAGCAGCGACTGCAGCATCTCGTCCACTGCCGTGACCACCCGAGCCGCCGCCTGGTACGCGGACTGGAACTGGATCATCTGCACCAGCTCCTCGTCCACCGACACGCCGCTGAGGCTCATGCGCCGCCCATCGGCCTGGTCGGCCAGCGTCCGATGGACCTCTGCTTTGTCTGCCGAGGAACGTACCGCCAACCCGACGGAGGACACCAGTCCCAGCAGGTGCTCGCCGGGCGTCGTGCCCAGCGCGACCAGTGCGGTGTCGCGCAGGGCGGAGATGGACAGAGCGACGTCGTTCGCACCCGCCTGGTAGTTGCCCGAGCCGTCCGGCGTCCCCGCTGCGATGGCGCGTGCGGAGGCGGCTACCTCGGCGGACAGGCCGATCGTCGCGGCGGTCGTTCCCGCCGGATCGAAGAAGTTCACCGGGGCCCCCCCGTCCGGGCCGGTGCCGGTCGCGTGCACGGTGTTCACGGCGTCCACGAGCGCTGAGGCGAAGTCGTCCAGGCTCTGGCGCACGGCAGGGAGGTCGGTGTTCAGGACGTCGAGGAGCGCACCCGTCGCGCCGCCTGTTTCCTTGAGCAGCCCCGCGTGCCCCTGGAGCATGATCCCCATCGTGCCGCCCACCGAGCCCACCTTCAGGGTGAGGCCGGCGGCGCCGTCGACGATGTTGTACCCGCACGTCGCCACGCCCACGGAGCCGTTGTCCCGCGGGTTCACGTCGATCGGGATGAGCGACGACAGCTCGTCGAGTGCTCGACCGCGCACGTCACGCAGGTCGCCGGCGGTGGCACCGCCGGCCTCCACCGACACGATCTCCTTGTTGAGACGCGCGACCTCGTCGATGAGGGCGTTGATGCGGCCGACGCCCACGTCGAGTCGGGACTCGACCTCCTGGCGGATCTGGTCCAGGCTCGCGTTCTGGTCGTGCAGCTTGTCGGTGAGCTCGAGCGTCCGCTGGCGGACCACGGAGCGGTTGGTGGCGCTTCCGGGCGAAGTGGCCAGGTCGCTCCAGGCGGAGAGGAACCGGTCGAAGGTGGCCGAGAGACCCTGCTCCGACGGCTCTGTGAGCATCGTCTCCACGCGACCGAGCAGCTGCGCTCGCGTGTCCTGCTCGGAGGCGTCGCTCGCCTCCATCCGGTAGTTCGCGTCGAGCAGGGCGTCGCGCACCTGCTGCACGTTCGCGATGTTGACGCCGGAGCCGAAGACGCCGTCGGGCGTGTGCACCGCGGTGTTCGAGGTGATCACGGGCCGCTGACGGGAGTATCCGTCGGTGGCGGCGTTTGCGATGTTGTGTGCCGTGACGTTGAGGGCGGACTGCTGCGTCCGGAGCGCCGTGGCGGCGGTTGCGAGGATGCTTCCGATGGTAGGCATCGTCTCACACCTGCTTGTCGATGAGGAGTGTGCAGCCGGCCTCGGCCGACCGCCCGGGCGCTCCGTACAAGCCGCCGTCGGCGGGGGGGGCGCCGCACAGCGCCCGGATGAGCTTGTCGCCGGTGCGGATGGCGCCGCGGAGGATCCTCCGGTTCTGCTCCAGCTCTCCAGCCAGTTCGTTCGCCGAGGACCGCAGCCTCCGGCCCGCGTCGCGCACGCCCTCCGTGAGGGACGGCCCGAGCGAGTCCTCGAGGTCGGCGAGGGGCATGTCCTCGCATCCGGCCACCAGCTTGAGCAGGGTCCGTCGCTTCCGACGGGCCTCCCCGAGGGTGAGCAGCACGCGCTGCGCCGCGAAGACGGAGTCGTCCACGGCGGCGAGGTCGTCCCCGGCCACCCCGGAGCGCTGACTCACGAGCACGTCCACGAGGTCGTCCAGCAGGCGCGCTTCGGTATTCAGGGCGTCCTCGAGGAGCAGGTTCGGCGTCGGCGGAAGCCGTACCTCGTGCTGCTGGAGCGGGATCGCTTGCATCTCACCCCTCCTCGGATCCGGTCATCGACCGGGCGAAATAGCGGTAGAGCGCGCGCCCCAGGCCGCGCTCCGACTGCATCGCGGCGCTGTCCGCCACGTGCTGGTCCATGAGCCCCGTGAAGATGTCCTCCCCTTGGCTGGGCGCGATGGCGCCGCCAGTGGGCACGGTATTCCTCATGGCCTTGAACATCTCCTGGTAGAACGTCCCCTCCAGCAGCCGCGTGGCCGCCTTCAGGCGAGCCTTCCCTCCCTGGATGCGACCGTCGCGGAGCGCCCCGAGGACATCCGTCCCCGGCCGTGCGCCCCCGGGCCCCGTCGCCCCGTTCATCGGACCACCACCGAGGCGCTGAGCGCGCCGACCTGACGGAGCGCCTCGAAGACCGAGGCGATCGCCTGAGGCGGCGCCGACACCCCGTAGAGCGCCGAGGCGATGTCCTGCACGGTCACCCCGGGCTGGAGATGCACGTCGCCGACGACGCCCCCATCCGGCCCCGGCGGGGTTCCGCCCACCGAGAGCGTGAGGCCACCGTGGCTCACCACGGCCTCGCCAACGCGGATGTCCCCACCGGCCACCACGGTGCCGGCACGTCCGTCGATGACGACGAGGGCGGCACGCTCGGGCTGCACACGCAGCTCTCCGATGCGGGCCAGCGTCGCGGCGGGGCTCGAGGCCGAGTCGGCCGGGAGCTGGAGCGCCACGGCGCCCGGGTCCTGGACCGTCGCGGATCCCGGGCCCAGGTCGATGTTGACCGCCTCCGCGATGCGCGAGGCCGTGGCCACGTCCGGGGTCCTCAGGTACAGCAGGGGTGCCGTCGAGAAGTCGGGTACCGCCATCGCCTGCTCGAGGAGACCACCCGCAGGGAGGACGGCCGTGGTCTCCACGGCGTACTCCTGGCCGACCCCGACGCGCGCTTCGCTCACCATCAGCGCGCCCTGCGCGGTGGCCAGGGGAAGCTGGTCGGCGCCCGTGGCGAGCGGCGTCATCCACAGGACGCCCCCGCGCAGCGAGGACGCGTCACCCACCGACGCGACGTGGACGTCGAAGCGTCCGCCGGGCCGCAGGTAGGGCGAGGCTTCCGCGGTCACGAGGACCGCGGCCACGTTCCGGGTGCGCAGCATCTGCTCGGGCACCTCCACGTCGAAGCGGCGCAGGAGATTCGCGACCGAGCGAACCGTGTGCCCAGAGCTGAATCCGCCCACGACGCGGTCGCCGGTGCCGTCCAGCCCGATGACCAGGCCGTAGCCCAGGAGCCGTACCGGAACATCTCCGCTACCGACCGTCAGGTCGCGGATGCGGGTGTCCTGCCCGTGCGCATCCCCCACGAAGAGCCCGAAGGAGAGCGCGATCGTCCAGAAGAGCCCCCACAGCACGGCCGAGAGCCACCAGGCGATCGGCGCGGGACGCCACCGGGTGTCCACCGAAAGCATGCGTTGTTCTGTGCTCATGGGATGATCAGGTCGAGGAGCTTGGACCAGATGCCCCCGGACTTCACCAGCGATCCGTTCGAGGTGTAGAGGATCTCGGCGTTGGCCACCCGCCAGGACTCCACCGTGTGTCCCACCGTAACGTCGTGCGGGCGAACCCATCCTCGGATCGTCACCTCCTCCTCGTGGTCGTCGATCTTCACTTTCTTGGTGCCCTCGATCCGGATCAGGCCGCCGGGCCCAACCTCCACGACGCGCGTGCTGAGCTCTGCGGTGAAGCGATTCCTGCGGGACGACTCGCCGCTCTGGCCGTCCTGCACGTCGTTGCGGGTTCGCAGACCCATCCCGGTGCCGCCCCCGGCGCCTGCCGCCACCGAGACGTCCCGGTCCCGGTTCCGCGAGGTGTACTCGTCACGGTCGGCCGACGCCTGCGTCTGCTCGTCGATGAGTATCGACACCACGTCGCCGACCTGGAGCGGAACCCGGTCCGAGGTCCACGAGGTACGGAGGGGAGGCCCTGCCGCCGGGCGAGGCAGCGTGTCCTGAGCGCGAGCCGCCAGCGGCGTGAGCGTCAGGGCGACGAGCGCCGCACCAGCCATGATTCGCTTCATGTTTCCGATCCCGGTCCAGTGACATCCACCACACCCGGGGCGACCACCCTGCCATGCAGGCGGTCGCCTGACTCCGTACGCACCAGCACGTCCTCACCCATCGCCGCCGAGCCCGCGGCCCGTCCCGGCGCGCGCAGGACGATCCCGCCGCGCTTCCAGACGAGCTGAACGGGCGAGCCGGAATGGACCGCGAGCGGCGGGTGTACCGCCGGCCGCCGAAGCTCGTCTCCCTTGTCGATCACGCGCGCGGCGACCCAGCCGACCTGCGCGGCCGGACCGTCGTCGCCCTGGGGCGGACCCCAGACGACGCGCGTCACCGAGCCGATGTCGCCCTCCGCGAGCGCCTGTCCGCGCTTCAGCGCGCGCAACGCGACCGGTGACGCAGCCAGGACGCCCGCGCGGATCCGGAAGCTCTCGGCCTCGGTCCCCTCGGAGTCCCCGTCGCCCACGCGCACCACCCAGTTCCCACCGCCTCCCGAGCCCAGCAGCTCCACCACGGGGCGCTCCGGGGCCGTCCAGCCCTCGCGGATCGACCCGGGCTCGATCACGAGCCGCTCGCCCGATACCTCCCAGGCCTCCGCGATCCGCGCCCGCAGCTTCGCCTCGATCGAGGCCGGGAGCGCGGGGGCGTCCTCCGAGCTCTGCGCCGTGATCCCCAGGGGGATCGCGAGCGCCAGGACGGCGGCGCAGGTTACGCAGAGCGTGCGGAGCATCAGGGTCACCGGATGAGGTTGTTGGCCGTCTCGGCCATCTGCTCGGACGTCTGCACGGCCTTGGAGCTGATCTCGTACGCGCGCTGCGCGGTGATCATCTCCACCATCTCCTGCACGATCTCGACGTTGCTCCCCTCCAGGCTGTTCTGGAGGATCCGCCCGAAGCCGCTCTCCTGCGGGAACCCCGTCTGGGGCCGCCCGGAAGCCACGGTCTCCTGGAGGAGGTTCTCGCCCAGGGCGCGCAGCCCCGCGGAGTTCGTGAAGCGAGCCAGCTCGACGCGGCCGATCTCGATCGGCTGTGCGTTGCCGGGGGTGGACACGCTCACGACGCCCGTGCGTGACACCGTCAGCTCCACGGCGTCCTCCGGCACGGTGATCCCCGGCGAGACGCCGTAGCCCCCGCTCGTGACCAGCGTGCCCTTGTCCGAGATCGTGAAGCTGCCGTCCCGGGTGTAGGCGTCGTTCCCGTCCGGAAGCTGCACCTTGAAGTAGCCGTCGCCCTCGATCGCGAAGTCGAGCGGCCGCCCCGTCTGCTCGATGGGGCCCTGGATCTCCACGCGCTGCACCGCGGCCAGGCGGGTTCCGCGCCCGATCTGCATGCCCTCGGTGGTGTTCGCCTCGTTGCCTTCCACGGTCTGCGGGCCCTGCACGGTCTCGTACAGGAGGTCCTCGAAGTGGGCGCGGCTCCGCTTGAAGCCGGTCGTGTTCACGTTGGCGAGGTTGTTGGAGATGACCTCGACCCGCCTTTGCTGGGCCATCATCCCGGTCGCCGCGCTGCGCAGTGCTGGATCCACGTTGAGTCTCCTGTGTGTCGCTCGATCAGCCGCTGACGCGGCCGATCTCCGTCGTGATCGTCTGCAGGGCGCCGTCGGTCTCCTGGATCGAGCGCTGGACGGCACCGTAGGCTCGCTGGATCTCGATCATCTCCACCAGCGCGGAGACTGGGTCCACGTTGCTCTCCTCCAGATGTCCCTGCTCGATCTTCACCTCTTCGCGCGGGACGTCCGCCCCGGGCGCCTGGGGCGCCCACAAGCGCTCGCCTTCGCGCACAGGGGGCTTCGAGGGGCGCTCGACGCGCAGACGGCCGACCTCCGCGCCGTCCACGAGGACGACGCCGTCCGGCTGAACCACCACGTCACCGGGGGGGAGGACCATGGGGCCGCCGTCGGACATCACCGCGTGTCCCTCGTCGGTGACGAGCGCGCCGCCCTCGTCGAGGTGGAGCGATCCACCTCGCATGTAGCGCTCCCCCGCGTCCGTCCTGACCACGAGGAAGCCGTCCGACTCCATCGCCAGGTCGAGCGTACGCCCGGTGTTCGACACGGCGCCGGCGCGGAAATCGTCGCCGATCTGGGCCGCGGGGCCACCGTTGGCGAGCAGACGCGCGAAGACCCGCTGGCCCTTGAAGCCGGGGGTGGAGACGTTGGCCAGGTTGTTCGAGACCACCTCCTGGCGCCGCTCCCAGTACCGGAGGGCCTGGGCGGCCGGGCCCACACCGCCGGCGCTCATCGGAGCGTCCCGGGTCGGCGGCTCGAGAGGTGCATCGCCAGCGACACGCCCTCCTGGGCCATGTGGGTGCGGCGCGCGATGTCCGGAATGCGGGCCCCACCCGCTGCCAGATCCCGGATGACGCGAAGCCTCCCGCGCGCGGTGCGGAGCGCGGCCTCGCGACCGCGCGCCGCGCCCAGCCGCCAGACCACGATGCCCGCGAGCACCAGCAGGAAGAGGGGAAGGAAGACGCTCCGCACGACGGGGCGGCTCGCGAACCGGCCGAGCATCCGCACGCGCACACCGGTCCACGACAGCGTCGCCGCGGCACGCGCCTTCCATCCCGTCGCCTCGTCGTACCGGGCGCCGGCTCCTCCGGTCGCCAGGTGGGCCGCCATGGCCTGCCGGGTGAGGGCCGCCACGTAGTCGGTGGGCGCCGGGGCGGCCACCGGGATCGCGGCCGAGTCGGTCGCGGAGCCCTGCGCGGCTGCGCTCTCCGCCACGGCCATCGAGTCGGCCGGAAGCGTGCGACCCGCCGCGGCCACGGGCCACGACAGGGCGATGCACGCCGCCAGGCTCATGCTCAGGCGCATACCGCCTCCTCCGCGGGAGAGAGACGTGCACGGAGGTTGGCGATCGCCTTGGAGCGGATCTGCGAGATGCGGGACTCGGTCAGGCTCATGATCGAGGCGATCTCGTGCAGCTTCAGCTCCTCGAAGTAGTAGAGGGACAGCACGATGCGCTCCTGATCCTTCAGCTTCAGGATCTCGTCGCGCAGCAGCGTGACCTCCTGCTCGCGGTTGATGACGGCCTCGATGTCGTGGCCCTGCCTCGCCCGCGAGCAGCTCTTCCGGGGTGGCACCCACGCCCGTCGTGGTGTCGCTCGGACGATCGAGGGAGATGCGGGCCGCGTGCTCCGCGTCCCGCTGCCACTTCCACAGCTTCTCGAGCTCGATGCCCATCTCCCCGGCGAGCTCCTCCTCGGACGGCGCGCGCCCCAGGCGGGCCTGCAGCGACTCGCGCGCCCGGCCGAGCTCGCGCTGCTTCCGGCGGACGGACCGC
This sequence comes from uncultured Gemmatimonadales bacterium, assembly GCA_963823035.1. GTDB lineage: Bacteria > Gemmatimonadota > Gemmatimonadetes > Longimicrobiales > Gaopeijiaceae > SZUA-318. Next base: position 45,263 of record CAWGKG010000004.1, on the reverse strand, counting down.
GGCACGTGGTCCCGGCGACGAAGGTCGTCGAGGATCGCGCCCCGGATCCTCGGGGCGGCGAAGGTGCTGAACGCCAGGCCACGCGTCTTGTCGAAGTTCTCGATCGCGTCGATGAGCCCGATCGTTCCGGCGCTCACGAGATCTTCGAACTCGATGTCCGCGCGACTGGAGCGGGCGAGCTGACGGGCAACGTGGTGCACGAGGCGGAGGTTCTGGGTCAGCAGCTCGTCACGGCTGCCCATGTCTCCGGCGTCCCGATAGCTGTCGAGGAGTGTCGTATCCATCGCGTCTACCTCTTGGTGTCCACCTGTCTCACGCCACCCCTCCTTTAGCAGGCGGCGTACCACAATCCCAGCACGTGCCGCGGGCGTGTCAGAAGTCCAGTAAAAGTGTTGCTATACAACGCTTTCGTGGATCTGCGAAGACATAGGACGGGAGAGGGATCCCCGGTCGACGGGGGTTCGGGCGGAAGCCTCTTCCGGCCTCACCCGGCCGCTTTTTCCGGGCTTCAGTCCAGCGAGGGGAAGCGCAGGACCGGGGTCGCCGCGGTTTCTTCCTCCGCCAGGAGACGGTCGGCGAGGTGGGCCGCGGCCGCCCAGACGGGCGCCGAGGGCGGAAGGGAGGCGAGCGCGCCGGCCGCGGGGGCCAGCGACGTCGGGTCGTCGGGAACCGCGCCGGCGAAGGGGACGCCGGTGCCGAGGAAGGAGGTGGCGGCGCTGTCGATCGTCGCGTGCGCCGCACGGGCTTCCGCCTCGGACGACCGGTTCACCAGCACCTCCGCGGGGAGGGTGGCGAAGCGGCCGTGCATCGCCTTGAGGAGCGCATACGCGCCTGCCTCGGCGATCCGGTCCGGGAGGGTCAGCGCGATGAGACGCCCCGCCCCCGCCGCGCACGAGGCCACGACCGAGTCGAGACGGGATCCACCGTCCACGAGCACGAGGTCGTATCGATCGTACAGGCCGGCCACCCGCCGCATGAGGATGCGTCGCTCGGCGCTGGCCACGGCCAGGGTGGCGGCCACGCCACCGCCACCGCCCGGGAAGAGCGTGAGGCCCGGCTCCACCTCCAGCAGAAGGTCCTCCGGTGCGACGCGTCCGCCCCGCAGCGTGCCCAGACCCGGCACGTCCGGGGAGAAGCCGAGCTGCAGGTGCAGGGATCCGACGGTCTCGTCCGCGTCCACCAGGAGCACCGACGCGCCACTGCGGGCCGCCGCCAGCGCCACGAGCCCCGTGAGGGTGGACGTACCGACGCCGCCCTTCCCCGCACCGAAGACGACCACGCCGCGCATGACCCTGTGGGACGTGTCCCGGCCGTTGCCGTTCACCAGTGCCTTCAAAGCGTGGCGGACCATGGTCACATCACCCCGCCAGGAGGTCGACCCGCCGGCCCTGGTCCGACGAGAGGCCGAGGGAGGCGAGGATGCGCGGGCCGGCGGAGGCCAGGTCGCCCGTGATTTCGGGCCTGTCGCATACCCAGCGCGCGGGCAGATCCATCTCGTCGGTGAGCTCGGCCAGCGCCGTCGGCGCGGGCAGCTCGTCGACCTTCGTGAAGAGGACGTGCGTGGGACGCGGTCCGGGCACGCGCTCCAGGAGGGACATCGCCACCTCCGGACGGGAGCCGGCCGGAACCACCAGGTGCACCTCGTCGGGCGCCATGGCCTCGAGCAGCTCAGCCCAGGGCGCCGATCCACCGTTCAAGCCACGTCCGGGCGTGTCGATGATGACCACGTCGCGGTCGCGCAGGCGCTGGATCGCGCCCAGCACCTCCGCCCGCGCGTAGACCGCCTCGAGCGGCATGTCGGCGATCTCGGCGTACGTCTGCATCTCCTCGAGCGCGCCGACCCGGTAGGTGTCGAGCGTGACCAGGCCGACCTTGCGCGTGCCCTCGGCGGCGAGGTGGAGCGCGACCTTCATCGCGGTCGTGGTCTTCCCCGCGCCGGCGGGCCCCACGAACGCCACCCGGTAGGGGCCGATGCGCCGCTTCCGGTCGCGCTCGCGAAGAGCCGCCGCCCGGGCGCCGTCGAGACGACGACGGAAGGCCTCGATGGCCGACGCGCGCGCCGCCACCACTTCGGTCTCGGCGCCCCTGGAGGTCCGCACGGTCCGGGTGGACACGATCATGGCGTCGTCCCCCAGCGTGCGTTGTACCTGCCTCATCATCTGGGACAGCGACGTGCCCCTGAAGGTCTCAAGCTGCATGGAGCATCTCCCAAGTGGCGACGTTCTTCAGGTTGGCCTGCGCCGGCAGCTCCGCCAGCGAGATCACCGGAACGTTCGGAAGGACGGGCTCGATCAGCCGCCGCACGCCGATCCGCAGTCCGGGCGGCGTGATGACGGGAACGGGCCGACCCTCGTCCGAGTAGGCGCGGCTCAGGTCGTCGAGCCGTGCGAGGAGGGCGGTGAGCGTGTCGGGGTCGATCATCTCGTGCGAGGTGCGGCCGGCCCGCGGGCTGAACAGGCCCATGAGCGCTGCCTCGAGCTTGGGCCCAAGCGTGATCCCCCGGATCGCCCCGTCCGCGCCCATGTACGTGCCGGCGATGACGTGGCTGAGGGCGCGGCGGGCGTGTTCGGTGAGGGCCTCGGGGTCCTTGGTGATGTCGGACGCGTCCGCGAGCGTCTCGAGGATCGTGACGACGTCGCGGATCGGCACCCGCTCCCTGAGGAGCCGCTGGAGCACCCGGTGCAGCGTGCCGAGCGAGACCCGCTGCGGCACCACCTCGTCCACGAGGGCCGGATAGGTCTCCTTGAGCGTGTCGAGCATCTCCTGGACGTCCTGGCGGCCGAGCAGGTCGGCGGCGTGCGTCTTGAGCGACTCCATGAGGTGCGTGGCGACCACCGTGGACGGCTCGACCACCATGTAGCCGGCCGCCTCTGCGTCCAGGCGGGCGCGCAACGGGACCCAGCGTGCCGGCATTCCGAAGCTCGGGTCGAAGGTCTTCTCGCCCTCGACCTCCTCGATCACGGAGCCGGTGTCCAGGGCGAGGAGCAGCCTCGGCTTTACCTCGCCGCGCGCCGCCTCCGAGCCCCGGACCTTCACCACGTACTCCGTGGGCGCCAGGCGCACGTCGTCGCGGATGCGGATGGGCGGGACCAGGATGCCGAGCTCCAGCGCCGCCTGCTTTCGCAGCAACCGGATGCGCTCCATCAGGTCGCCGCCGTTCTTCTCGTCGACGAGCGGGATGAGCCCGTAGCCGATCTCGAGCTCGACGGGGTCGATCTGGAGAAGGTCCTGCATCGGCGTCCGATGTTCCGCGGCCACCTCGCCCGGCGCGGGCTCGGCGGAGCGCGTACCGAGCACCGGAACGTCCTTCTCCTCGGGCGACTTGCCGGACGCGCGCGCCGCCAGCGCCGTGCCACCGGCCAGAACCAGGAAGGGCACCATCGGCATCCCGGGAACCAGGGACAGCAGCCCGAGGAAGCCCGAGGCGATCCACATCGGACGGGCTTCGCGGCCAACCTGCTTCAGGAGGGCGGACGCGACCCGTCCGCCGCCCGAAGAGGACGTGACCATGATGCCGGCCGCCGTGGAGATCACCAGCGCGGGGATCTGGCTCACCAGGCCGTCGCCGACGGTGAGGATCGTGTACTCGGAGAGCGCGCGCGTGACCGGCATCCCCCGCTGTACCACGCCCACGAAGAGGCCGCCGAGGATGTTGATCGCCGTGATGAGCAGGCTGGCGATCGCGTCGCCGCGGACGAACTTGGCCGCGCCGTCCATCGCCCCGTAGAAGTCGGCCTCGCGCGAGACCTCCTCGCGGCGCCGCTTGGCTTCCGCGTCGTCGATGAGCCCGGCGGAGAGGTCCCCGTCGATGCTCATCTGGCGCCCCGGCATGGCGTCCAGCGTGAAGCGCGCGGCTACCTCAGCCACGCGCCCGGCGCCCTTCGTGATGACGATGAAGTTGATGCCGACCAGGATCAGGAAGATGACCACGCCGACCGCGTAGTTCCCCCCGATCACGAACTGGCCGAACGACTCGATGACCTTGCCGGCCTCCCCCTGCCCCAGGATGAGGCGGGTGCTGCTCACGTTGAGGGCCAGCCGGTACAGCGTGAGGATGAGCAGGACCGCGGGGAAGGAGGAGAAGTCCAGCGTCCGATTCACGTAGAGCGCCACCAGGAGCACCACGAGCGAGGACGCGATGGAGAAGGCCAGAAAGAGGTCCAGCAAGAAGGTCGGTAGCGGCAGGACGAGCAGCCCGACCACCAGGACGATCGCGACGACGACGAGGATCTCGCCGTGCTTGCGCACGTCGAACGGAAACCGGAAGCCCGTGGGCTCGCTCATGCCCTACCTCCGCGCCGGGTGTTCCCGGCTCCAGGCTCGTATCCGGCCTGCTTGTAGACCCAGGCCAGGATCTCGGCCACCGCCACGAACAGCTCCATCGGAATGGCCGACCCGACCCTCGCGGTAGCGAGCAGCGCCCGCGCGAGCGGCTTGTTCTCGATCAGGGGCACGCCGTTCTCCCGCGCGATCTCCTTGATGCGCTCCGCGACCTTGCGCTCGCCCATCGCGACCACCATGGGGGCGTCCGCGACGTCGGGGTCGTATTTGAGCGCGACGGCGATGTGCGTCGGGTTGGTGACCACCACGTCCGCCTCCGGCACCGAAAGCATCATGCGCCGGCGGGCGAACTGCCGGGCCATCGTCCGGCGGCGCACCTTCACCACCTCGTCACCCTCGCTGTCCTTGAACTCCTTGCGAATCTCTTCCTTGCTCATCTTGAGCTGCTTCTCGTGCTGCCAGATCTGGTAGGCATAGTCCGCGAGCGCGAGCACCAGGTAGGCCAGGCCGGCCGACAGGAGGATGCGGACGGTGTAGTCGCGAACGAGCTGCAGGAGGGCGTAGGGGGACTCCTGGGCGAGCGCCGGGATGTCCGAGGAGGCCTTGTCGAGGGCCTTCCACACCACCGTACCCACCAGCCCCAGCTTGAGAAGGCTCTTCGCCAGCTCGGCGAGCGCCCGCCACCCCCAGATCTGGGGGATCTTCTTGATCGGATCCAGGCGGGACCACTTGGGTGTGAGGGGGTCCGTCGAGAGGGCGCCGCGTGCCTGGATCGCGCTGATCACCAGCGCGGTTCCGGCGAGCACCAGGAGCATCGGCAGCATCCCCGAGAGCGTGCGTGATCCCAGGTCCCGCACCCAGCCGACCGTTCCCTCGACTCCGACCGGCAGCGCGGTCAGGCTGCTCGTGGCGCCGCCGAAGATGTCCAATACCGCCGAGGCCGTGGTGCCCGCCGTGGTGGCCACCACGCCGGCACCCGCCAGCAGGATGAAGGCCGTGGCGACCTCCTGGCTGCGAGGCACATCGCCCTTCTCGAAGGCGTCCTGCCTCCGACGCGGGGTCGGCGCTTCGGTCTTGTCCTGGAGGGAATCGTCGGCCATCAGAGGCCCCCTCCGGCGGCTGCGGGCGAGAACGCCTGCAGGAGCTGGGACACGACGGAGCCGTACCGCTCGGGCCAGGTAGCTGAACGCGGTGGCGATGAGCGGGAGCGTGGCGGCGAGCACGAAGAGGCCCACGCCGATCTGCACGGGGAACGCGACCATCAGGACGTTGAGCTGCGGGACCGTGCGCGCCAGCACGCCGAGCGCCGCGTTGCTCATCATCATGGCCGCAACCACCGGAGCCGCGAACTGCAGGCCCAGGCTCAGGAGCGTGGTCCCGAGCCCGACGACCGCGAGGGCGCCCTGACGGAAGTCGACCGCCCCCCCCAGGGGCACCACGTCCAGTGACCCGCGAAGCGCCGTCAGGATCGCCAGATGCCCGCCCGTTGCCAGGATCAGCATGGTCGCGAACAGCCCCATCAGGTGGCCGAGGACCGGGAGCTGCGTCCGCGACATCGGGTCCACGACGTTCGCGCCGGAAAGGCCCATCTGAACGGCGAGCATGTCGCCGGCCGACTCGGCCGCGGCGACGAAGATCGCCGCCCCCAGGCCGAGGGTGAGCCCGAGGCACAGCTCCGTCACCACCGAGGCGGCGTCCACGCGGGGGGCGACGGCGGCGGAGGCGGCGGCCGCGGCGGGCCACATCAGAGCGGTCAGGAGCACCAGGACGGCCGCCTTGATCGTGTTCGGGATCGCCTGTCCGCTGAAGAGCGGGGCGACCCAGATCAGGCCGGTGAGGCGGAGCAGGAGGAGCGCCGCGATCGCGGCGCCGTGCGGACCGAAGACGGTCCAGTCGCCCAGCGTCTGCACGTCGATCGGAGCGGGCACGTCAGCCCACCAGGCCCGGAAGGGAGCGGAAGAGCTCCGACGTGTAGCGCATCATCATCTGCAGCATCCACGACAGGAGGATCAGGAAGGTGATCCCCACCGCGAGCAGCTTCGGTACGAAGGCCAGCGTCTGCTCCTGGATGGACGTCACCGCCTGGACGACGCCGATCACCAGGCCGACCACCAGGGCGATCACGAGAAGCGGTCCCGCCAGCATGAGGGCCAGGGTGAGCGCGTTGCGCGCCAGATCGATAACGAGTCCGATCGGCATCAGTGGAAGCTCTGGACGAGGCTGCCGAGCACGAGCGACCACCCGTCGACGAGCACGAACAGGAGGAGCTTGAAGGGCAGCGACACCATGACCGGGGGCAGCATGAACATCCCCATGCTCATGAGGACGGACGCGACGACGATGTCGATCACCAGGAAGGGCAGGAAGATTGCGAAGCCCATCTGGAAGGCGCTGGTCAGCTCGGAGGTGACGAACGCCGCGGTGAGCGTCACCAGCGGGATGTCGTCCGCGGACTCCGGCGGCGGCGCGTCGCTCATCCGCACGTACTGCGCCAGGTCCTGCTCGCGGGTCGAATGCAGCATGAAGGCCCGGAAGGGCACGGCGGCGCGGTGGAGCATCTCGCCGGTCTCGATCTCACCGTCCATCCACGGCGCGAGCGCGGTGGCGTTGGCCTGCTCGAGCGTCGGCGCCATGACGAACCCGGTGAGGATCAGCGCCATGGCGGCGAGGAGGTGGGCGGGCGGCGCGGTCTGCGTGCCCAGCGCCTGCTTCAGCAGGTGGAGCACGATCAGGATCCGCGTGAAGCTGGTCATGACCAGCAACAGGGTGGGCAGCAGGGTCAGCACGCCCATGAAGAGGACCGTGCCCACCGGGCCGTCGAGCTCCAGACGGTTGCCATCGCCGCTACCGACGGAGAGGCGGACGTCCGGCAGGGCGCCGGCGATGTCCCCGCCCTTCCGCTGACGTTCGGCGGCGACGCGGGCGGCGCCCGCGGGACCGCCCTCGGCGGGGCGAGTCTGCGCGACCGCGCTCGGCACGGCCTGCGCGCCGGCGGTGGCAGGGGAGGCGGCCAGCGGGAGGAGCGCCAGCGCCAGGCCCAGCGTGAGGGCCTTGAGCGCGGGGACGCGCCGCGCGGCCGCGCGGGCGAGTGCCTGGCCGAAGCGCGGAGGGGCTTCGTCGGCCGCCTCTCGCTCCAGGGCTTCGGGAGCGGCCTCGAGCTCCGTCAGGAGCCTCACGCCGCCCTCCCCGTAGGAAACAAGCACGGAGCGTCCTTCGATGCGCAGCGTCGCCACGCCCTGGCGGGGCGCCAGCGCGACGCGCGACATGACCTCGACGTGACCGGCGCCTCCCCTGGCGCCGCCGCGCGGCGTCCAGCGGCGGGCGAGCCAGCCCAGCAGGACAAGAAGGCCGAGGACGAACGCCAGCGCGGCGCTCGTGGCCAGAAAGGACGGACCCGTCAAGCCGCTTCTCCTTCCTGCTTGCGCGGCGTGGACGATCCGGGTGACCCGCACGCCGAACTGCTCACCGACCACCACCACCTCGCCCTCGGCGAAGCGGCGGTCGCCCACGAAAACGTCCACGGGCTCTCCGGCGAGCCGCTCGAGCTGGATCACCGAGCCGCGCCCGAGACCCAGGATCTCCTGGACCGACATGCGCGTGCGGCCGAGCTCGATGGCCACGGGAAGGCTCAGGTCGTTGAGGATGGAGAGCGCACCGGGCGTGAAGGCCTCCGCGGCCCCGGTCAGCTCTCCGAACTGGGCGTCGGCGGCCTCCGCCTGGCCCTGAGCCTCGTTCATGGTGTCGTCCTGCATGGTGCTCTCCCTGATGGAAGGGGTTCAGTACTGGTGGTCGCGCCCGGGGAGGATCAGGTCGTCGGGCTCGGCGCTCACCGCGTCCATGACGCGGACGGCGAGCTTCTTTCCGACGCGGCCCGGCGTGCCCACGAAGCGGCGCTGGCCGGCCACGTAGACGTCGAGTCCGCTGTCATGGGGCAGGCCGGTGCTCATCACGCTCCCCGGCTTGAGCGACAGGAGCGTGCCGAGCGGCATGTCGAAGGTCGGGAGCCTGGCGCCCAGCGAGAGCTGGGCGGTGCGCAGGGTGTCCTCGATCTGTGTGCGGTCGTAGGCGCGCTCGGCGGCGGTGCCCTCGGCCGTCATGGACCGGCGCTTCGACGTGCCGGTGAAGAACTTCTCGAGCGTCGAGAAGGGGAGGCAGAGGAGGAGGAGCGAGTTCAGGTCGCCCACCCTGACGCCGATGTTCGCCACCAGCACCGGGTCTTCCCGGTTGGCGACCTGCAGCATCTCGGGGATGGACTCGAAGCCCGTGATCTCGAGGTCCATCTTGACGTGGTCCTTCCACACCTCGGACAGCTGGAAGGCCACGCGGTCCGCCACCACCCTCACGACCATCCGCTCGATGGGCGTGAGCCCCCGCTCCGGCACCATCTGCGGGCCGGCGCCACCCATGAGCCGGTCGACCAGGAAGAAGTTGAACTCGTGCCCGAAGTCGACCACGCCCTGATGGTCCGTGTCGCCGACGTTCATGATGTACGACGCGCACGGCGACGGGAGGGCGAGCATGAACTCACCGAACGTGAGCTGCTCCACGTTCTGGAGCTCGACCTCCACATGGTCACGTACCCGTCCGGTCAGCCAGCTCTCGATGGACTTGGCGAGCAGGCGGTACATGGCGAGCAGCGAGCGGTTCCGGTCCTTCGAGATGCGCGCGGGGCGGCGGAAGTCGTAGATCTGCACTTCTTCCGACGGGTCGTGCTTCGCGGCAGCGACCGGAGCCTCGGGACGACCTCCGCTGAACAGGAGGTCGATCTCGTTCTGCGACAGGGTTTCGGAGGACACGGCTACTGGATCACGAACTGAGGGATGAGGATGCGGATGACGATCCCAGCGCCCACCAGCTCCTGTACCGATGCGAGGAGCTCGCGGGCGAGGGCGGGCCGACGGGAGATGTCCGACAGCTGGTCGACCGTCTTGGCGCCGAGCACCATCAGGAACGCGTCCCGGATCTCCAGATCGCGCACCTTGAGGCCCTCGGCCGCTGCCGGGGAGACGGTTTCCAGCGCGATGCTGGTCAGGAGGAAGCGCGATCCCCCGGAGCCCGCGGGATTGACCACCAGGTTGTCGACGACGTGCAGGGGGGCGGTCTCCCCCTCGCCGTGACCGCCTCCGTGTGCGGCCTTCGCCTCCGGGACCGCGGTCGATCGGGCGGCGAGCATCACGCCGACCCGAGGCCCGATGGCCGTCAGGCCGATCGCGCCTCCGCCACCCAGGCTGAGGACGAGCACCGCGACGAGGGGGATGAAACCACCCTTCTTCGTGGTCTCTTCCGCCTGGCCCTCGATCTGCCTCTTTCTCTTCCATCCGCCGGCTCCACGGGTCCGGTGAGCATCTATGCCTCGTCGGGGTGTCTCATGGCATGGGCCGTACCACGCGGGAGCCGCGACAACGGGACCTTGCCCTATTCTCGTAAGTGATGTCTTGACAACGTGTTATACGACCCTCCCCGGATCTCCGGAAGTCCAACCCGAACGGTGGCCGCCTCCTCGACCGGAAAGCCCTTCCGGGCCGGGGCGGCCGGAATTGCCGGGCAACAGGACGGCCCCCGCCCCGGAGGCCCGGGGCGAGGGCCTACGCGGTACGGCGAGCCGCCCGCTACCGCGCCGTGGCGCGGCCCGTTCTCGTAAGGCGATTACCGCTTCAGCGAGACGACCTCCTGGAGCATCTCGTCGGAGGTCGTGATCACGCGCGCGTTCGACTGGAAGCCGCGCTGCGCGGTGATCATGCTCGTGAACTCCTGCGCCAGGTCGACGTTCGACATCTCGAGCGCGCCCGACGTGATGGTGGACTGGCTCCCCTCGTCCACGAAGCCGAGGACCGGGGAGCCCGAGTTGGCCGACACCTGGTACATGTTGTCGCCGTCCCGCAGGAGGCCTGCGGGGTTGTTGAAGTCGGCCAGCACGATCTGACCCAGCGTCTCCGTCACGCCGTTCGTGAAGGCGCCGGTCACCAGACCCGACTGATCGATGCTGAACCGCTCCAGGTCACCCATGGTGTAGCCGTCCTGCCCCTTCAGCACCGCCGTCGACGGCGCTGCGAACTGCGAGATCCCCACGACCGAGCCGGCCGTGCCGAAGTCGATCGTCATCGACACGTTGTTGGCGCCGGAAGCCGGCGGGAACTCGAAGGGCGTGGTCGGGACCGGGTCCGCCAGGCGGCCCTCGGTGTCGAAAGTGAGCGTGCCGGTGGCGCCGCCGACGTAGTCCAACGGGTCGACGCCCGCCGCGTCCACGGAGTAGTCCCACTCGCGTGGCGTGGCGCTCTTGGTGAAGGTGATCGTGATCTCGGTCGGCGCGCCCATCGCGTCGTAGACCGTGATCGTGGTCTCGCGCGTGTCGCCGGTCGCGGCGGTCGCGTCGAGATTGCCCGCCAGGGACACGTTCTCGGTGGCCCTCGCCGCCGACTTCTGCCCGAAGGGCAGCTTGATGTCCTGGATCGTGTCGGTGAGGGTACCGTCCACCGCCAGCTTGCCCTGTACCGTGAAGCCGTTGGTGGAGGCCACGAGCTTGCCGTTCGCGTCGAGCTGGAAGTTGCCCGAGCGCGTGTAGTAGTTCTGCGTCCCGTCCGAGCAGACGAAGAACGCGTCGCCCTGGATGGCCAGGTCCGTGGTCACACCCGTCGCCTCGAGGTTCCCCTGCGTGAACAACAGGTCGATGGAGCCGATGCTCATGCCCAGGCCCACCTGGACCGGGTTCACACCACCGGAGACGTTGCCCGAGTCCCCTGGCGGACGGCTCGCACCCTGCAGCAGCTGGGCGAAGCCTTCTTTGAACGTGACCCGGCTGGACTTGTACCCGACCGTGTTCACGTTCGCGATGTTGTTGCCGATGACGTCCATCCGGATCTGATGGTTCCGGAGGCCGGACACACCGGCGAAAAGGGACCGCATCATGGTGTACTACTCCTTGTTGAGATCAATCCGTTCGCGAGATGAGTTCGACGACATCCGCAAGCGGGATCTCGAGGCCCCCCGACAGCAGGATCGTGCCCTGGGGACCGTAACGCAGGCCGTCGACGACGGCCCGTTGGTAGGTCCGGACCTGGACGGACTCGCCAGTCGCGCCCTTGACGGTCAGCTCGTAGGTGTAGGCTCCGGGCGCGAGGCCCTCGGCCGCTTCTCCGAGCTCGATCTCCTGGCGACCGCCCCCGATGGCGCCCACCTCGCGAGATCCGACCTTGTTTCCGTCGGCGTCGAAGATCGTCAACGTCGCGACGCCTCCGGTTCCATCCACGCCGACCGTGACGCTCTCGTCACCGGTGCCGGTCACCCGGACACCGTCGCCGAGGGCGAGCACGTCCTTGCCCAGGAGATTGGCCGCTGAGCTGTTGTTCAGCGCCTGCGCCATCGCCTGGCTGGCCTCCGCCTGCGAGGCCATGCTTTGGTTGATGTTGAGCAGTTGCTCGACGCTCGAGAACTGCGCGAGCTGGGCCGCGAACTCCTCCGGCCGACTCGGGTTCATGGGGTCCTGGTTCTTGAGCTGGGCCACGAGGAGCTTGAGGAACTCGTCCTTGCCCATCGCTCCGCCGGGTGACGTCGCGGCAGCGCTCTGCGTCGCCGCGGAAGCGGTCGCCCCGACCAGCGCGTCGGTCATCATCGGTCCTTCCTCCTGTTGTCCCTTCTCGAGTGGTGGGCCGGGCCGTCCTGCCGGTGGGGATCGCTCCCCTCACGGCCGCCCTTTCCGTCCCGTCCGTCGCGTCCCGCACCGTGGTCGGACGCGAAGAGCGTCCGTACGGCCTCGGTCACGTTCTCCGAGCGCGCTGCGACCCCGAGCACCTCGTGCGTGCCCTGGACCCGCGCCGTGTTCTTCACGTCGATGGAGCGGGCTTCGTAGCCGCCCCGCTCCAGCGTCCGCAGGAGCTCCGAGGTGCTGTCCTTCAGGCGTGCGGCGAGCTGGGCGTCGTCCACGGTGACCGTGGAGCGGAGCGCCCGGTCCAGCATCTGGACCTGGACCCGCTGCACCGGCCCCGCGGTGCCGTCGAGGCGCACCGAGACGCGGCGCGCTCCGGGCCCGAGGGTCGCGTCGCGCGCCTCCATCGCCTCGACCATGCGCTCGATCCGCTCGAGCGGCCGGGCCGGAGCCGTCGCGCTCGGCCCGGCGACCTCCTGCACACCGCCCTGAGGCGGTGCGGGGCGGGGCTGCTGGGCGGACGCCGCCGCTTCCTCGTGGCCGCGATCCGCGGGCTTCTCTTCCGCACGGGGCGCGGCCCGGCCGGCCGCGCTCGTGGCGGCGTGCGCATAGGCGGTGGTGGCGGCGTGGGCGGTTGGAGCGACGCGGGCCGCCACCTGGGCGGGGCGCGCCACCTGAGCCGCGGACGCCGCGCGTGCCGCAGGCCGCCGGCGTGGCGACCCGAGCCGTCGCGACGCGCGGCGAGGTCGTCGGAGACACCGGCTCCTCCGCGCCGCGCGCGCGCACGGAGCCCTCCGCACGGAGCTCCACGTGGCCGGGGTCCTTCATCCCGAGCACGTTCAGCCCCTCTTCGGTGGCGACCTGCTGCAGCACTTCGTACGGCCGCGTCTCGCCACCGGGATCCTTCACCTTCAGGTCGGCGGCGAGGCCCTTGCTGTGCATCGAGTTCGTGGTCCAGGTCACCACCGGGCCAGGACGGGTCCGCCCCTGCCCGTAGAGCCAGGACTGCCGCTCCGGGGTGCGCATCCCCTCGAGGAGGACGACGTCGCTGCCGTGCTCCGAGGCCATGCGCTCGATCACCCGCTGCACCTTCTCCCGCATCTCCGGATCCAGGTGCGACATCGCCCGATCGGGCGTCCGCAAGGTCGCGCGCGGCTGCGCCGGCACGCCATCGTCGCGGCCGGGGTGGCGGCGACCGTGGAGGCTGCCGTCGTGGCGGACCCGAAGGGCGCTTCGGCCCCCTTCTCGGGGGCGGACGACCCGCGCCTTCTCGAGGCCTCGCGGACGGCCGTGTCCGTGCGGTCTCCGCCGGCCAAGTCGGTGTCGACGCGACGCCGGCGGCCAGCCGGCTCGCGTCCCCCTGGCGGTCGGTCGCGGGCTCGGCCCGCTTCAGGCTGACGGCGTGCCGGCTGGCGACCGGTCCCGGCTCAGAGCCCCGGCGACGGTCGGTGTCGGAGGCCGCGGAGGCTTCCGCGTCCCGCTCGGTCGCGGGTGGCGTCGGTCGTCTCGTCCTCTGTTTCTGTGCCGACGCCGGACAGGGCGCCCCCGGCCGACGGCATCGGGGCCCCGCGACCCGACGCACCCGACTCGCCCAGGACACCCTCGGCACCCCCGGCACCCATGACACCCACGGCCCCCACGGCGCTTCCCTGCGTCCCCTCGGTCGGGACCTGACCGGCTTCGCTCCCCGCTTCCGTCCCCTCGGAGACGCCTTCGCCGGCATCCACGGCGCCGTTCGGCGCCTGCGCCGGCGTCTCCGCGCCCCCACCCAGGAGGGCCATCAGGAGCGAGGCGAAGCTCAGCGCGCCGTTTCCCTGGGGGACGGCGTCTCCCGGGGCGGCCGCGTCACGCGCGACCGCTGCGTCGGCTTCGACGCGGCCCAGGTTGAAGAGGCCGGCGGGGGTTGTGGACGGGATCATGATCCACCCTCCTGCCCTCTCAGTACGACACGTCCCAGGGAGGCGGCACGATCCGGGGGAAACGCTCCCACGATCGGGCCCGCCTGACGGTCGCTCATGCGCAGCAGGATCGCCGTGACCTCCGCGTCCGACATCTCGACCAGAACGGCGGCCGCGGCCGGCGCTTTCATGGCGCTGAAGATCTTGGCGAGCTTCTTCGCGCCGTCCGGATTCAGGGCGGAGAGGGAATCCGCGCCCCCCGTATCGGTCGGGGCGGGCTTCGAGGCCTCGACGGGCGTCGCGGCCGTTTCTCCCTCGGGGGCGGCGACCTCTGCCGTCGGTGCCGGCCGGGCATCCTCGTGGGCGTCGCCCTCCGCGGCGTTCGCGGCGGCGGTCGTCGTGGGTACATCCGCCGTGTCGGGCGCGTGTTCGGTAGCGGCAGGGAGCGTCACGGTCTCGGCGGCACCCTGCTCCGGTTCTGCAGCCGCGTGCTCGGCCTTCGCGGGCACGGCTGACGGTGACCGTGTCCTGCGCGGCGAGGTTCTCCCGCTTCGTGCGCACGGCGCCCACGGCGCTTCCCGCGAACAGTCCTGCGCCGAGACCGATGGCAGCCAGCAGCGTGATCTTCATCTCGTCTCCCCGGTGGCCGCCGTCAGCCCCTTCCCGTGTCGGGTCAGGGCGACCTCGTCCATGGTCTTCTGTTCGGTGCGGTTCTGTTCGGTTCGCCACTCCTCGAGGCGGCGCTCGCGGAGCTGGTCGATGCTCCGGCGCTGGCGGAACGCCTCACGGAAGGCCTTCACGGACTCCACCACGCGCTCGTCGGCCACGCGGCACTGGTCGTGGGCCGCCTCGACGTGCGCGTCGACGGAGCCGACCACCATGGCGAGGTTCTGCAGATGTCCCACCGGCCCGCCGCTGCCGTGCGCCTGGGCGAGCCTGACGCGGCCGGCCTCGCGCAGCGACTCGAGGTCCTCGCGGGCGCGGCGGGCCTCGTCGGCCTCGACGCGGGCCATGGCGAGTCCCTGGGCCGACTGCCGCTCCTCCTGCGCACGCAGGTCGAGCACCGGCTGGAGCCTGAAGCGGAAGGCGGCCATCAGGCGACGCCTCCGTGCGCGGCTTCGGCCAGGGCGAGGAGATGCTCGCGCGTCTCGCCGAAGTCGGTGACATCGGTAGGCCTCTGGCGGAGGAAGTCGTTGATGCGGCCGCGGAGCGCGACGGCGGTGTCCACCGTGGCGTCGCTTCCCGGCTGGTACGCGCCGACCGAGATGAGGTCCTCCTTCTCCCGGTACGCCGCGACCAGCGAGAGCACCTCGTTGGCGGCGTCGCGCTGGTCCACCGACACGACGTGGTCCCGGATACGGCTGATGCTCTCGGTGACCTCGATGGCCGGGAAATGGCCGGCCGAAGCCAGGCGTCGGCTGAGGACGACGTGTCCGTCGAGCACGCCGCGCACGTGGTCGGCCACCGGCTCGTTGAAGTCGTCGCCTTCGACGAGGACCGTGTAGATGCCGGTGATGCCGCCGCGCACGCCGTTGCCCGCCCGCTCCAGGAGCCGCGGCAGCGCCGCGAACACCGAAGGGGGATAGCCGCGTGTCGTCGGGGGCTCACCCACCGCGAGGCCGATCTCGCGCCACGCCATGGCGACACGCGTGACCGAGTCCAGCATGAGCAGGACCTGCTTGCCCTGGTCGCGGAAGTACTCGGCGATGGCCGTGGCGACGAGCGCTCCGCGTGCCCGCACGAGCGCGGACTGGTCGCCGGTCGCGACCACCAGGACCGAGCGCGCGAGCCCCTCGGGCCCGAGCGAGTTCTGGATGAAGTCGCGCACCTCGCGCCCCCGCTCGCCCAGAAGGGCGATCACGTTGACGTCGGCCTGCGCGTGCCGGGCGATCATCCCGAGAAGCGTGCTCTTGCCCACGCCGCTCCCCGCGAAGATCCCGATGCGCTGTCCGCGCCCCACGGTCAGCACGCCGTCCAGGGCACGCACGCCGGTGGCCATCGGCTCGTCGATCGGCCGTCTGGCCAGCGGATTCGGCGGATCCGCGGAGAGGGGCACGGACACCGTCGGTCCCAGGTCGCCCGCTCCGTCCATCGGCCGGCCCAGGCCGTCCAGGATGCGGCCCAGCAGCCCCGGGCCCACCTGGACGCCGAAGGAGCGGCCCAGCGGCACCACAGCGCTTCCGGGGTGGATCCCCTCCACCTCGCCCAGCGGCATGAGCAGCACGCCTCGTTCGTGGAAGCCCACCACCTCGGCGAGCACCGACGCGTCGTGGGCCAGGCTGCGCACCTCGCACAGCTCGCCCTTCGCCACGTCCAGGCCGACCGCCTCGATGACGAGGCCGACCACGCGCGTCGCGCGCCCGTAGTGGGCGAAGCGCGGCACCGAGGCCACACGCTCCAGCAGCGTCTCAACCATGCGTCAGCTCCCGGAAGACGCGCTCGAGGGCCCGGTCCACGCGGCCGTCCACGATGCGGTCGGGCCCCTCCACGATGCACCCTCCCCGCGCCACCTCCGGATCGGCGATCCAGCGGGCCTCGCGCCCTCCGTGCGCCTCGTCCCCGGGCACCTTGCCGTCACCCAGCGCGGCGAGCACGGCGAGGTCGTCGGGATGGAGCCGGACGCGCACGGCCTGGTCGGGCGGGAAGGTGGTGAGGGCCTCGTGGACGAGCGCCTGGTAGGCCGCGGGCTCGTCGCGCAGCTCGCGCTGCACGAGGTGCCGGGCGATGGCGGTGGCCAGAGCGACGAGGTTCTCCTCGAGCCCCCTGCCCCAGCCGTCGCGGGACTCGCGAACCTGCTGCAGGGCCCCGCGCGCCGCCGAGAGGGCGCTCTCCACCTCGCGGCGGGCTCGCGCGTGCGCGGCCTGCTCGCCGTCCGCCCTGCCGCGCCCGTAGGCCTCCTCGAGCTCGGCTTCGCGCGCCTCGGCGGGGTCCTCCGCGGGGCCGCCCGAGCCCGAGCCTCCAGGCCCGAGCTCCACGAGCTCCCACGGCGACGCCAGCGTGTGACCGTTCATGTCTCCGAGCATCGTTCCCGCCTCAGGTGATGACCATGTCGTCGCTGCCACCGATCACGATCTCGCCGGCTTCCTCGAGCGCGCGCGCCATCTTCACGATGCTGGACTGCGCGACCTCGACGTCGCTGACGCGGACCGGGCCGAGGAACTCCATCTCCTCCATCAGCGCGTCGCGCGCACGTGTGGACATCGAGCCGAGGATCCGGTCCTTGAGCTCCTCGCTCGCCATCTTGAGGGCCAGCGACAGCTCGCGCGTCTCCACGTCCCGGAGCAGCCGGGTGATGCCCTTGTCGTCGAGCTTGGCGATGTCCTCGAAGACGAACATCAGGTTCTTGATCTGCTCGGAGAGCTCCGCGTCCTTCTCGGCCACGCCGTCCAGCAGGTCCTTCTCGACGCCGGCCGACAGCAGGTTGAGCACCTCGGCCACGGCCGCGGGGCCGCCGGCCGCCGAACCGTCACCCGACATGGTCAGGTCGGTCTCGGCGCCCACCGACTCCTCGATGACGCGCAGCACGTCCGGCATGACCTTCTCCATGCGGGCGATGCGCAGGAGGATGTCGCTGCCGAGCAGCGGGTCGATCTCCTTCAGGACCGCGGCCGTCTGGCCGGGATCCAGGAACGCGAGGATGAGCGCGATCGTCTGGGGGTGCTCGTTGCGGATGATCGCCGTGAGCTGCTGCGGATCGGCGTTGCGCAGGTGGGTGAGGGAGATGTGGTCGTGGAGCTGGGCCTCGATCCGCTTGAGCACCTGGGCGGCCTTGGACGGGCCGAACGCCTTCTCCAGCACCCGGCGGGCGTAGTCCACGCCGCCGGATGCGAGGGAGAAGGCCGCCTGCTCGGTGTGGCGCCACTCCTCGATGACCGCCTCGACCACGTGCGGGTCGACCCGGCTCCATCTTGGCGATCTCGAGGGAGATGGCCTCGACCTCTTCCGGGTCCAGGTTCTTCGTGACCTCGGCGGACGCCTCCTCCCCCACCGCCATGAGGAGGATGGCGACCTTCTGGCGCCCCGTGAGGTCCTCGGGGGTGCGGCGGCGTGCGAGCGCGGTGCCGGCCATGTCGTCAGTCCTTCATCCAGGCACGCACGACGCGGGCCGTCATGTCGGGGTCGGCGACGGTGGCGATGGGCGTGGCCCTCACGGGCGCGGCGATCTGCTGCGGCACGGCTCCGGCGTCGACGCCGCGGGCGTCCTGCCGGCCCAGGGCGTCCGTCGTGCCGCCCCCGGCGAGCGCGGCGGCCATGCGGCGGCCGCCCGGCTGGCCTTCAGCGAGGCGAGGACCTTGAGGCGATCATCAGCGCGACCAGGAGGCCCGACCAGCGGCGACCACGGGCTTCTGGAAGGTCATGACCAGCCCGGCGATGTCCGTCTTCTCCTCCACGGGCGCGGGCGGCGCCGGCTCCTCGAAGGGCACGCTCACCACCGAGATCTCGTCGCCGCGATCCGCCGAGAAGCCGACCGCGTTGCGGACCACGGACTCGACCTGCTGGATCTCCCGGGCCGTGCGCGGCTGGTAGGTCACGTGCCGTCCGCCGCCTCGACGCGGCGGTCGCTCGAGCACCACGGCCACCGTCAGCCGCTCCAGACGCGCGCCGCCGCGGGCCAGCGTCTCGACCGTGCGCGCCGTCTCGTAGACCGTGTTGCTCGATGACGGAGGCCGGCGCCCTGGTCGACCGAGCCGGGGGTGATCTCCGACTTGTCCTCGGAGACCAGCACCTGCTGGTCGGGGTCGACGCCCTGCACCGTGCGGCCGATCTGGTCGAAGTTGAGGTCCGCGGAGACGCGCACCGTCGCGTTCGCCGGTCCCGACCATCTGCTCGACCAGCACCTCGGCCTTCGACTGCAGGTAGCCCTCGACCTGGCGCTGGACCTGGAGCTGGCGGTTCGACAGCCCCACGCCGCCGTCGTCGTCGGGAGAGGAGAGCAGGCGGCCGCGGTCGTCGAGCACCATCACGTTCTCGGGCGCCATCCCCTCGACGGAGCTGGACACGAGGAACTGGATGCCCTCCACGGTCGACTGCTCGGCCATGCCCGCCCCGCCGAGCTGCAGCACGACCGACGCCTCGGACGGGCGGCTGGAGTTCTTGAGGAAGGACGATTCCTGGAGCGAGAGGTGGACCTGGGCTCCGTCGATGTCCCGCATCGCGCCGATCGTGCGCTCCAGCTCGCCTTCGAGGGCGCGCCGGTAGTTCACCCGCTGCGTGAAGTCCGTCATGCCCCAGGACGGCTGGTCGAAGAGCTCGAAGCCCGGACGGCGGGTGCTTCCGCCCAGCCCCTCCGCGGCCAGGACCACGCGGGCCCGGGCGGCCGAGGGCTCCTCGACGGAGACCACGCTGCCGCCGCGGTCGAGGCGGTAGGCGATCCCCTCCTCGTCCAGGCGCTGCGTGGCTTCGCCGATCCGCTCGATGGGAAGGCCGTTGGCGACGGGCACCCAGTTGGGCGACGCGCCCCAGCGGGCGAAGCCCCACACGGCGGCGAAGGCTCCGAGGCCGACCAGGGCGACCAGCAGGCGCTGGCTCCCGCCGACTCGGCCGACGAACTGGGTCAGGGACTGGTTCATGGTTTCCGGGAGGGGTCGTCAGGACTGCATCTGCATCACCGTGCGGTACGCATCGGCGAGCTTGTTGCGGACCTCGATGAGCATGTCGAGCGCGATGCCGGCCTCCTCGGTGGCCGCCATCACGTCGTGGATCTCCACGGGCTCGCCGCGGAGGAAGGCGCCGATCGCGTCCTGGGCGTCGGACTGCGCCGAGGAGACCTCGCCGAGCGCGTTCTTGAGCGTGTCCGCGAAGGAGACGCCGCCCTGAGCGCCGGGCCGCGCGCGGAGGAGGCTCTGCGCCTGCCCCACGCCGGCCGTGCCGATGCCGCTGCCGATTCCGCCGATCGCCGCCATGTCAGACCCTCACGTCGATGCGGCCGCCGGCGGGAACGCCCGCGGAGCGGGAACGCGTTCCCGGGCCGTAGGTGACGCCGCCCATGGCCCTGGCCCGGGCGAAGAACGCCCGCTCGTCCGACGAGAGGACGCTCCAGAGCGCCGGGTCGGTCCCGGGAGGTGCCTCCGCCGGAACCGTCTCCGAGCTCCGGGCGGCGCGAGCCGTGGGACGCGGGCGGGGGTGCGTCCCGCGCGCCTCTCCGGTCCTCGTGCCCTGCGACGCCTCGGTGTCGCGGGCCCGGGGGCTCCCCGGAATGACCGAGGGGAAGACGCGTCCCTCGATTCCGTGGATGGACATCGATCGGCCTCCCTCAGAGCTGCGTGGAGCGGTGGAGCATCTGCTTGATCGCCTGGAAGACGCTCGCGTTGGCCTCGAACAGGCGCCGCGTCTCCATCAGGTCCACGATCTCGGTGTTGATGTCCACGTTGGGCATGCGTACGTAGCCGTTCTCGTCGGCGTCCGGGTGGCCCGGGTCGTAGACCGCAGGCCCCGCGGTGGTGTCTTCCTCCACGCCGGCGACGCGCACGCCGCCGAACCCGTCCGGGTCCGCGGGCACGGCCACGTCCGTCCGTGGGCTGGTAGGCCACCTCCTGGAGGCGCACGACCTTGCGCCGGTACGGGGTCCCGTCCACTCCCCGCGTCGTCTCGGCATTGGCGATGTTCGCCGAGATGGCGTCCAGGCGAGCGCGCTGCGCCGAGAGACCGCTTGCCGCGATCCCCAGGCTGCGCATCGGCTGGCGGATCACGCCGCCGGTCCGATGGGAAAGCCCCCTCCACTCATGGATTCTCCTATCGCTCCCTGATGCTGGAGCGGATCTGCTGGTAGGCCTTCTGCAGCAGGCTCGCGGTCGTTTCGAAGCGGAGCTGCTCGTCGGCCAGCGCAACCATCTCCTTCTCGAGGTCCACGGGACCTTCACCAGGGGCGCCGGTCGCCTGGGCCTGATCGAGCGCCTGGGCGAAATCGGGGTTTCCGGCGTTGGCGACTCGATGGGCGATGCCACGGACGGCCCGGGAGGAGGCGCCGAGCTCCTCCTTGAGGTGGGCCACCGTCGTATCCGTTCCAACGAGCCTGGCGATCATCTCCGCGACCTCCGGTTGCGTCCTGCGAATGTCGTCGGGCACTCCTTGGGCAAGGGCCGTTCCACTTCCCGGACGCGCCGGCCGGCGGCTTCCCGCGACGGCACCGACCAAATCCATCTTGTCTAAGACGCTGTCGTATATGGACTTATGAAGCTGGTGTGCGTCGAGACGATCGCGAGGATGCGCCGTCGGCGTCCCGGGCTCACGCCCGGGGCGGCACCACGAAGCGGAAGGATCTTCCGGGGCGGAAGGGGAGACTTCTGCCGGGGGGCGGGACCGGGTGGCGGACGGCGAGGGGGCGCCGCCGGGAGGCGCCGCGAGGGCGGGCGGCGATCGGCGCGGGCCGCCCGGGCGCGACGGCCGCTAGTCGGGTTGTTCAGCTTGTTGCGGAGGGTCCGGACGCTGATGCCGAGGAGCTCGGCGGCGCGGGTGCGGTTGTTCTCCGTCGCGTCGAGCGCCCGCTCGATCAGGATGGCCTCCATCTCGGAGAGGTTGAGCGTGTCCACTGCCTCGTCGGCCGCCGTCGGCCCCCTGCCGATGCTCGGGCCCCCCGACCGCGGCCGGCGCCAGCCCGAAGCGCCGCCGGTCGAAGGACTCGGGCGTGAGCTCCCCGGACGGCGTGAGGATCACCGCCCGCTCCACCGCGTGCGACAGCTCGCGCAGGTTGCCCGGCCACGCGTGCTCCTGGAGCACGTCGATGCACTCGGGGGTGATGCCGGGCACGGGTCGGCCCAGGTCGCGCGGCGTGCGGGCGGCGAAGTGCTGCACGAGGAGGGGGATGTCCTCGAGCCGCTCCCGCAGCGGCGGGATCTGGACGGGCACCACCGCCAGGCGGTAGTAGAGGTCCTCGCGGAACCCCCCGGCCTGCACGTGCTCGGCGAGGTCGCGGTTCGTGGTGGCCACGATGCGCACGTCCACCTTGACCGGGCGCGGTGCCGCCCACGCGCTCGAACTCCTGCTCCTGGAGCACGCGCAGGAGCTTGGCCTGGAGGTCGAGCCGCATCTCCGAGACCTCGTCCAGGAGCAGCGTGCCGCCGTGCGCCCGCTCGAAGGCGCCCTTCACCTGCTTCACCGCCCCGGTGAAGGCGCCCTTCTCGTGCCCGAACAGCGTGCTCTCCACCAGGTTCTCGGGCAGCGCCGCGCAGTTGATGGAGATGAAGGGCCCGTCCCTGCGGTCGCTCAGGTTGTGGACCGTGCGCGCGAGGAGCTCCTTGCCGGTGCCCGACTCGCCCTGGATGAGGACGGCCGCCCGGGTGGGCGCCACCACCTGCACGGTCTCCAGGATCCGGCGCAGCGCGTCGCTCTCCCCGATGATCTCCCGGGTGGAGCGGAACTGGGTCACCTCCTCCTTCAGCTGGGCGTTCTCCCGCCGCAGGCGGCTGAACTCCAGCGCCTGGTTCACCGCCAGCTCGAGCTGCTGCGGCCGGATGGGCTTGGTGATGTAGTCGATCGCCCCGGCCTTGATGGCCGCCACGGCGTGCTCGATGGAGCCGTAGCCGGTGACCATGATGAGCGGCACCTCCAGAGCCCTCCTCCTGGAGCTGGCCGAGGAACTCCAGCCCGGTGGCCTCGGGCATGCGGTAGTCGGACACGACGAGGTCGATGCCGCCGCGGCCCAGCACGTTCATGGCCGCCTGGACGTTGCGCACCCCGACGGTTCGGTGGCCGGCCGTCTGGATCGCGTCCTCCAGGATGAGGAGCGAGGCGGCCTCGTCGTCCACGCACAGGATCGTCGCCATGGCACTCGGAATTCAAGTTCGTCCGCGGGGGAGCCGACACTGGTAATCGTACGTTCACCGCTCCGCGCCATCAACGCGAAGCCGGTGCGGTGAAACCCCCGAGGGGGCAAGATATCTTGAGAATCACGAACAGCATGGTCGCCCGCGAGGCGGTGACGGGCATCCAGGCCCAGATGCGGGCGCTGGACGAGGCCCGCCATCAGGCGACCACGGGCATCCGGGTGTCGCGGCCCTCCGACGACCCCGTCGCGATGGCCGGCGTGATGCAGTCCGTCGAGCGGCCTGCGGGCACTCGACCAGTACCAGCGCAACCTGATGTCGGCGCAGTCCCGCCTCGACGTCGAGGATTCGACGCTCACCCAGCTCACCGACGTCATGCAGCGGGCCAAGGAGCTGGCCGTCTCCCAGGCCACAGCACGGCCGACGCGTCCACGCGCGGCGTCGCGGCCGCCGAGGTGACGCAGCTCGTCGACTTCGTGAAGGGGCTGGCCAACACCCAGCTCGCCGGAAGCTACGTCTTCGGCGGCACGTACGCGGACACGCCCCCCGTACGTCGCCGGCGCGCTCGACCCGGCCAAGCCCCCGCAGGGCGCGTTCAAGGTCGAGGTGGGAGCGAACCGCCTACTGGAGACGAACCACTCCGCCCAGGAGATCTTCGTCGACACGGACGCCGTCGACTCCCTCCAGGCCCTGGCCGACGCCTTGAACGCCAACGACACGGCCGGCATCAAGACCGCCATGACGCGCCTGGACTCCGCCTACGACGAGGTCCAGGACCTGACGGGCGACCTGGGCGCGCGGATGAACCAGCTCGACGTCACGGTGTCCAACCTGGAGTCGCTGGAGGTCAACCTCCAGACGTTCCGGTCCGGGACTCGAGGATGCCGACATGACGGAGGCGGTGACCAAGATGGTGAACCGCCAGAACTCTCTCGAGGCGGCCATGCTGGCCAACTCGAAGATCCTCGACCTGACCCTGTCCGACTACCTGAGATGAACACTGCGACGGCTCTCGTGACCCCCGATACGCGCGAACGCACGATCGAGTCGACACTGCTGGGCGTGCTGGCTGTGCCGGAGACCCAGATGTTCGCCTTCGAGCGCAGGGCCTGCTGGGCTTTCCGGAGGCCCGGGACTTCGCCCTCGTCCCGGCGCGCCGCGGAGGGATGTTCTGGCTCCAGTCCGCCGACTTCGAGGCGCTGACGTTCCTCCTGGTCGACCCCTTCCAGTTCGTGCCGGACTACTCCGTGGAGCTGGGCGAGCCCGAGCTGGGCTCCTGATCCCCGAGTCGCACGAGGATCTCCTCGTCCTCGCGATCCTGACGCTGCCCCGCACCCCGGAGGCGTCGGCCACGGCCAACCTCCAGGGCCCGCTGGCCCTGAACCTGCGTGACGCGGCACGGTCGCCAGGTGATCATCGCCGACTCGCCCTGGGGCGTGCGCCACCCCATCGAGCTCAGGTAGGCCGGGGTACCCCGCGTCAGCCTCCCCGGGGAGGCTACGTCCCGAGCATGTCGATCTTGGCGTGCACGTCGCCGCGCTCCCCGAGCCGGACCAGGCGCAGCTTGGTGGAGATCCACCACCCGGGGTGCCGCACGCCTCCCGATGAGCGCGACCTGCCGGTCCAGACGCTCGATCTCCACCGTGCGGCGGCGTCGAGCGCGGCGAGGCGCCGCGCCACCTTCCACGCGAACTCGCGCGCCCGCCGGATGGAGAAGTTGACCACGGCCTCGTCCGCACCGCCCGCGCCCACGTCCAGCCAGCGCAACAGCGGCCAGATGCGCGCCAGCGCCTCCTCCACCCCGTCCACGCGCGCCGCCAGGATCGCGTTGATGCGGCCGAAGTCCGCCTCCAGCCCGGCCAGCGCCGCGCCCGGGGCCACCTCGGCCGCCGCGATCCCGAGGTCCAGGTTGATGTGGGCGTTCATCCCCAGCAGCAGGTGCTGCAGCACCATCGGCCACCACGCGCCGGCGGCCCGCATCGCGACCTCCCACGACGCCGTGGGCCCCGCCCCGCCCGGAGTCCTCGACGGCGCCAGGTACCGCCGGCGAACACGACGTCGAGCCGCTCCATGCGCGCGGGGTCGTCGAAATGGCCCTCGGCGACCGCGTCGCGCACGTCGCGCGTGACCTGCCGGTAGAGCGCGGCAAAGTAGCCGGCGGCGCTCTGCTCCGGCAGCATCGCTCCACGATCGCGTCCAGCGCCCAGCACCTGGTCCAGCGTGTCGACCTGCATCGCCCGCCCCCCCTGGCGCGATCTCGGGTCGGCGGGGCGGGCTCCGGCCCTGCCTCATGGGCGCGCGCAGGGTAGAGGAAGGCAGGGCGGGCAGCAAGGGCGCCGCGCGACCCCGGGGGGCGTCTCCGGGGGGAAAAACGAAGTGGACCGGCCCGCAGCACCGCGGACCGGCCCTTGGGCCCCTGGGGGGGGCCGAATCGTCTTTCTAGATGGCGAAGGCCCCCACCAGCTCCTCGAGCTCCCCGGCCACGCCCGCCAGCTCGCCGGCCGAGGAGCGCACCTGCTCGGCGCCGCCCGCGGTGCCGACGGCGGCCCCCGACACCTCGCCCATGCTCCGCGACACCATCTCGGTGCTGCGGCTCGCCTCGGCGGCGCTGCGCGCGATCTCGCCGATGGCGGCGTTCTGCTGCTCCACCGCGCCGGCGATGCTGGTCGAGATCGAGTTGATCTGCTCGATGACCTCGGCGATGCTGCGGATGCCCGACACCGCCCC
The DNA here is from genome assembly GCA_963823035.1 of uncultured Gemmatimonadales bacterium. Lineage (GTDB taxonomy): Bacteria > Gemmatimonadota > Gemmatimonadetes > Longimicrobiales > Gaopeijiaceae > SZUA-318. The sequence continues at coordinate 19,953 of CAWGKG010000004.1, read as the reverse complement.
GTGGTGCGGTCCTGCACGCCGCGGATCTTCTCGGCGATCTCCTCGGTGGCCTTGGCGGTCTGCGAGGCCAGCTGCTTCACCTCGTTGGCCACCACGGCGAAGCCCTTGCCCGCCTCGCCGGCCCGCGCCGCCTCGATGGTGGCGTTGAGCGCCAGGAGGTTGGTCTGCTCGGCGATGTTGGTGATGACCTTCACCACCTCGCCGATCTCCTGCGACGAGACGCCGAGCTCGTCCATGACCGACACCGTCTCCTCGGCGTCCGCGTGGCCTTGGCGGTCACCTGCAGCGCCTGCTGGAGCTGAGCGGAGATCTCCCGGATGCTCGAGGTCATCTCCTCGGCGGCGGTCGCGACGAGCTGAACGTTGTTGTTCGCCTCGTCGGACGCCGCGCTCACGACGTCGGCCTGCGAGGTGGTGGAGTCCGCCGCGCCGGCCACCGCGTCGCTCGCGGACCGGAGCTGCGACGACGACGACGAGACGGTGTGCGAAGCCTCGCGGATGCGGGCCAGCGTCTCGCGCAGGTTCCGCGTCGTCTCCTCGAGGTTCCGGTGCAGGACCGCGTGGTCGCCCTTGTATTCCCGGTGGCCTGCGTCCGGAAGTCGCCGCCCGCGATGCGGGCGATGATCGCGTTGCCCTCCTGGATGGGCGCCAGGATCTCGTCGAGCATCGCGTTGATGCCATCGACGATCTCGGCGTACGCCCCCTGGAAACGGTCCGTGCGGCCGCGCTTGGTCAGGTTTCCGTCGCGGGCGTGCTGCGCCAGCCGGGTGAGTTCCTCCTCGAGACGGGCGTTCACGTCGGCGACCGTCAGGAAGGCGCGGGACAGCTTGTCCTTCTCGCTCTTGGCCTCGAGCTCGATGTGCATGTCCCCGGCGGCGACCTTCTCCGCCGAGACCGTCAGTTCGCGCATGAAGTGCGAGAGCTTCCCGAGCGACGCCGACAGGCGCGCCAGCTCGTCGGAGCCCCCGCCCATGTCGACCTCGAAGTCCGTGTCGCCGACGGCCAGCCGCTCGGCCGCCTCGGTGGCCTCCACGATCGGGCGGGCGATGCGCCCCGAGAAGTAGAACGCGCGAGCGTGACCAGGCCGCCGCCACGATGGCCACCACGGTCAGCCAGTTGCGGAGCGCCGTGACCTCGGCGAAGGCCTCGCTGACCTCCTGCGTGATGACGACCCCGGCCTCGCCGTCCAGGAAGCGCCCGTACTCCGCGCTCTCGATCCCGTGGACGGGCGCGAAGGCGACCAGGTCCTCCCGACCGAGGATCTCCTCGATCCGGTACCCGATCGGTGCGTCCCGGATGGCGGTCGGCGGTCGGTGCCCGCGATCGACTCCTTCAGGATGAGCGCCTCGTCCATGTCGGCCATGACGAGGCCGTCCGCCGTCCACGATGAACACGTCGAGCGTGCCGGCTCCGTCCGCTGGTAGCCCTTCGCCACCTCGGCGAACGCCACGTCCGACACCTTGCTCCAGTCGAGCTGCACCTCCACGACGCCCATGCGCTCGCCGGCCTGCGACCGGATGCCGTCCGCGAGCCGCACGGCAAGCGTACCGTCCGCCCGCGAGCGGCGCGCCCACGAAGGTCGGAGCGTCCGCAGGGAGGGCGTGCTGGAACCACTCGGCTCCCGCGGCCGCGCCCGGGGGCGTGCGCCTTCACGGCGGTCACGAAGCCCACAAGCTGGCCGCTCGCGTCGTAGACAGCCGCCCGCAGCGCGAGGTGTCCGTCCTCGATCAGCCCCGGGAGGACGCGCGCGTGGCCTCCTCATCACCGACGCCCAGGGCGGCCGCCACCAGCTCGGCGTTCGCGCCGACGTTGCGGACCTCGATCATCCGGTCCAGCAGCAGCCGGTCCACCGACCCCGCGATCTGCTCGGCCGCGCGCGCCCGGTCGGAGCCGATCCGCCGCTCCATCGCCTGTCGCGCCGACCGGACGGCCAGCCCGGTGGCGGCCCCGAGCGGGATGACGGCCATGGCCAGGCTCGCCAGGAGCAGCCTGCCCCTCAGGCCCGCGAAGAAGTTCCGCAGCGACATGATGGCTTCCTCGTAGCGTGGTTCGGGAGGGCGGCTCGATCAGGTCAGGACTTGCCGAAGCTGATCGGCATCATGACGATCGCGTCGACTGCGGCCCCGTCCTTCTTGCCCGGCACGAACTCGATCTTGCAGACGGCGTCCGCGGCGGCATCACCGAGCGCCTTCATGCTCGCAGCCACGACCTCGACGCTGCTCGCGTCGACCGAGCCGTCGGCCCTCACCACGAAGCGGACCTGCACCTTGCCGCCCACGCCGGCTTCCGCCATCTGTACGGGATAGGCACGCGCGATGGCCTGCTGCGCCTGGCTGGCGGACTTCACCTTCGGCATCTCGGAGAGCTGATCGGGGCTGTACGCCTGGGCCGCGGCACCCTGGGGCGACGAGCATCAGGCAGACCACGGCGGCGGCGATGAATCCGGCAATCCTCGACATCGTTCGTTCTCCTTTTGGGATCGTGAGTCGCCCGATCCGGTCCCCCCGGCGGATGTCCGCCCGACCGCCCGCGCTCCTCGGCGTTGCAACTTGATTATCGGCGTCACGCTCCAGCGACTTTAGGCCGCTTTCGACGCGCCGCCGTTCAGCGCGGCGCGTACGTCGAGCACGACCAGGAGGCCGCTCTCCATGCGTACGACGCCCTGGCTGCAGGAGCGCCAGACGGCGTCCAGCGTGCGCGGCGGCGGCTGCACCTCGTCGGCGCCCACCTCGAGCACGTCACCCACCTCGTCCACGATCAGCGAGTACAGCTCGTCCTCGTGCTGCACGACGACGTTCATGAACGAGCCGTCCTCCGCCCGGGGGAAGCCCGAGGACGGCGCGCAGGTCGAGCGCCGTCACGATCTGGCCGCGGAGGTTGAGGAATCCCTGGACCTCGGGAGGCGACAGGGGCACCGGGCAGATCGTCTGTCCGACAGCACCTCCTGGATGAGCACCACGGGCAACCCGAGCCACTGGCGATCCAGCCGGAACGTCACGAAGCCGTGCTCCCGCAGGGTCTCGGACTCGCCGTGCTTCCCGCCTGCTCATGAAAGGGCCTCCTCGTAGATCTCTTCGTCCTCGCCGCATCCCGCGATCACCTCGCGGACGGCGGACAGGACCTGGTCGCGGTCGAACTTCAGCAGGTAGTGGTCGAACCCGGCCTCCATCCCGCGCGCCCGGTCGCGCGCGGAGCTCCGCGAGGTGAGGGCGATCAGGGGGAGCTGGGTGAACTCCGGCTCGGAGCGGATCCGGCGGGCCAGCTCGAGGCCGTCGACGTCGGGCATGTCGATGTCGGACACGATCGCGTCGAAGGCGTCGTCCGCCCGGAGCAGCTCGAGGGCCTCGCGGCCGTCGATGCTCGCCGTGACGTCGAACCCTTCGGCCTGGAAGGCCGGCACCAGCATGTCCAGGAAGAACGGGGAGTCGTCCACCACGAGGATCCGGCGCCGGGGGGCATGCGCCCGCCCGTGGCCCTCTTCCCGTTGCCGTTGCCGTTGCCGTTGCCGTTGCCGCCGCTGGGGACGCCGTTGCGGCCGCCGCGCGTCGAGCCGGCCGGAGCGCCCTGGCCTCCCGTCGGCCGGGGCGCCGCCCACCCCACATGCGCCCCGAGCGCACTGGGCCAGGTAGTAGTCGATGTCCACGAGCTCGGTGGTGCGTCCGCCCACCACCGTCGAGCCGAGCAGGCCCGGCGTCGTCGACTCGGCCTCGACCACCAGCGCGTGCTGCACGATGTCCCGGATGCGCTCCACCGCGAGCCCGAGCGACTGGTGCCCGTCGGAGAAGACGATCACCGGCCGCGGGTCGACGGCCCGCATCTCCACCGCGTCGCTCGCGGGAATCAGCGGTAGCAGCTTGCCCCGGTACTGGACGACCCACCGGCCGTCGGCCCGCTCGATGTCCGCGACGGCGAACTCCTCGAGCCGCGACACCTGGGACAGCGGCACCGCCCGCGGCGCGTCGCCGCCCGCGTCGAAGAGCAGGAGCGCGGTGGTGCGCTCCGTCGTCCTCGGCGTCCGCGTGGAGCCGGCAAGCTGTTCCTGGCCGCGCGACAGCACGTCGGCCGCCTGGGCGATGCCCGGGACGTCCAGGATCATGATGACCCGGCCGTCGCCGAGGATCGTCGTGCCCGCGTAGACCCGCACGCCCTTCACCATCCGTCCCACGGGCTTGACCACGATCTCGTGGGTGTCGTGGATCGCGTCCACGATCACGCCGAAGCGCGACGCGCCGAGCTGACACACGACGATGCTGCCCTGCCCCTCGCGCTCGTCCTGGAAGCCCAGCACCGAGTCGAGCCGCACCAGCGGCAGGAGTTGGTCGCGCAGCCGGTAGAACAGCGCGCCGTTCACGTTCTCCACCATGTGCCGGTTCGCCTCGTTGATGTGCACGAGCTCGAGCACGCCGATCTGCGGGATCGCGAACGACTGCCCACGCACGCCGACGATGAGGGCCGACATGATGGCCAGGGTGAGCGGGATCTTGATGCGGAACGTCGAGCCCCGACCCGGCCTCGAGTGGACTTCGATCGTGCCGCCGATCTTCTCGACGTTGCGGCTCACCACGTCCATGCCGACGCCGCGGCCCGAGACCGCGGTCACCTGCTCCGCCGTGGAGAAGCCGGCCTCGAAGATGAACTCGAACACCCGGTGGTCGGGCATGTCCGCCGCGACGTCCGCCGTGACAAGCCCTCTTCCACCGCCTTGGCCGGATGCGGTCGGCATCCAGCCCCCTCCCGTCGTCGCGGATCTCGATGACGATGTGGCCGCCCTCGTGGAACGCCTCGAGGACGATCTCGCCGCGCTCGGGCTTCCCGGCCGCGGCGCGCTCCTCGGGCGCCTCGATGCCGTGATCGGCCGAGTTGCGCATCATGTGCGTGAGCGGATCGCGGATCGCCTGCAGGATCTGCCGGTCCAGCTCCGTCTCCGCGCCCAGCATGGTCAGGTCGATCTTCTTGCCGCTGGCGCCCGCCAGGTCACGCACCAGCCGGGGCAGCTTGCCCCAGGCGTTGCCCACCGGCTGCATGCGGGTCTTCATCACCGCCTCCTGCAGGTCCGTCGTGACCCGGTTGAGCTGCTGCACCGGCGTCAGGTACGCCGAGTCCTCCTCCTTCTGGGTGAGCTGGATGAGCTGGTTGCGGGTGAGCACGAGCTCGCCGGCCAGGTTCATGAGCCGGTCCAGCACGCCGACGTCCACGCGCAGGCTCTGGTCGGACAGGGAGCCGGACTGCGAGGCTCCGCGCGCTTTCGGTGCGGCCTTGGGCGCCTTGGAAGGCGAGGCAGACGGCGGCTCGACCTCCGCGGCTGCGGTCGCGGTCCGCTCCGCCTGGACGGACTCGGCCTCGCTGGGTGGCACCTTCTTGCCCGTCGTCTTCGCCGTGGGCTCGGGGCGGCGCGCTTGCGGGCCGGCTTCTTCGCGCGCGCGGGCGCCTCCGCTTCCGCGTCGGGCTTCTCTTCGGAGGCGACGGCCTCGGCCGCCTCGGCTTTGGCGGCCTGGAAGAGCAGGTCGAGGGCCTCGTCGGAGGGCTCGTCGCGGTCCGCGAGCCAGCCGTTGAGTCGCTCGATCAGCACGGCGTCGTCGCCCGCCGGCTCCGCCTCGTCGGCCTCCAGCCCGTCCAGGATCTCCTTGATGACGTCCGCCGCCGCCAGCACGTCGCTCGTGATCCGGTCCGAGAGCCGAGGTCGCCGTCCCGGGCGGCACCGAGGACGTTCTCGGCGGCGTGGGCCACGGCCTCCAGGCGCGCGAGGCCCAGGAAGCCGCACGTGCCCTTGATGGTGTGCATCGAGCGGAAGATGCTCGCGAGCAGGTCGCGGTCGTCCGGGCGCTGCTCGAGCACGACGATCTCCTGCTCGAAGCGCAGGAGATTCTCGTTGGATTCCGTGAGAAACTCCCTGAGCAGATCGTCCATTCCTGGGGACTCCGAGGTAGGAGTCGACGGCGCACGGCTCCTGAAGGAAGAATCGGCAGGGCGCGCTCCCGACTTGAGCGGCGCCGCGCTTCAGCCGCGGACGGCGACCTCGTCGAGAACGTCGAGCAGCTGGGAGAGATCGAGCGGCTTGATCATGACCGGGCAGCCGGTCTCGCGTGTGAGGCTGCGGATCTCCTCCTGGGCCGTATTGCCGGTGACGATCACCGTGTGGCGCAGCAGGTCCGGGAAGTCGCGGGACAGCTGGTCGAGGAACCACGCTCCGTTGCCGTCCAGCATGTTCAGGTCGGTCAGGATCAGCTCCGGCGGCCGCCCGACCGTGATCTGGGCGAGCGCGCTCCGGCCGCTCCACGCCTCCCGCACCTCGAAGCCGACCTTCTCGAGGAACCTCCGGATCGAGACCCGAACCGCCTCCTCGTCGTCGACCACCAGCACGGTGCGCGTCCGCCCGAGCTCGATCGCGACCGGGCGGAACCGCAGGGTCGAGCCGGCGGCCTCGAACGGGATCTCGAGCGTCACCACGGTGCCGGGGCCGTCCTCCCGGGCTTCGGCTCGCACCGATCCCCCGTGGGCGAGGGCGATGGAGCGCACGAGGCTCAGCCCCAACCCCGCGTGCCCCTCCCGGGTGGTGAAGAAGGGCTCGAAGATCCTGTGCAGGGCGTCACCCCCCACCCCCGCTCCGGTGTCCGCCAACCGGACGTACGCGGTTCGGGCGGTCGCGCCGAAGGTGATGTCCACGCGGATCGCGTCCGAGCCCCCGGCGCGCGATTCGGCGGCGTTGCGCAGGAGGATGTCGATCACGCGGCGGAGCTGGCGTGGATCCGCCAGCACGGTGCCGAGTCGCTCGTTCGCCTCCAGCGAGACCTGGACGCCTTGCTCGTCGAGCCAGGGGCGGAGCTCCTCGACGGCTCGTCCGACCTCCTCAGGGAGGGCGATGCGCTCCAGCCGCGGCTCCACGTCCTGGGCGAACTCCCGCAGCGACGTCACGAGGCGCCGCGCGCGGCCCAGCTCGGCGGGCACGGAGTACCCGGCCAAGGGTCGTCCCCCGGCACCCCGTGACCAAGCGCCGTGTCGATCCGCGCGACCGCGTCCGTGAGCCTGTCCGCCGCCCCCGCAACGACCTCGCCCACCTCCGCGAGGTGCTGCGCCCGCTGCGCGCGGTCGCGCCAGTCGTGCTCGACGCCCACGTCCCGCCCGACCAGGAGCGCGCCCACGATGCGCCCCCGGTACGGATCCTGGTAGGGAGACGCGAAGACCCTGGTGGGAAAGGACTTGCCGTCCACCCGTCGATGCCAGTGCGTCCCGGCCCAGTCGCGTCCTTCCGCGGTCTCGGCGCGCATCTGGGCGCACAGCCGCTCGTTCTCCTCACCGGGTTCGAGGAGGCTCTCGTAGCTCTGGCCGAGCGCGTCCGCGTCGTTCCTGAAGTGCGTGCGCGAGAGCCCCGAGGAGTATCGGATCTTCCCGACGGCGTCGAGCACGACCACGAACTGTCCCGGGAGGTTCTCCAGGAGCGTCTGGAGCTGGATCGTCTCGGGCCGGCCCGACCGCGACTCGGTGACGTCGCGCGTGAAGATGACGATGCTCTGCGTGATCCCTTCCCGCTGCACGGGCACGGCTCGGATGCGCTGCACGCGGGTCACCCCGTCGCCGCGCCGGAAGCTGTTGATCCACTCCCGCTCCTGGCCGCGGAGCACGCGCAGGAAGAGGTCCTTCACCCGCTCCCGGTCCTTCGGGACCACCGCACCGAGGACGGGCCGTCCCACGATCCGCTCCCGCTCCACGGCGAGCAGTTTGAGCGCTTCCCGATTGAGGTCGCGCACGGCTCCGTTGCGGTCGAGAAGCAGAACGGCTTCAGGACCGCGCTCGAACAGAACCTGCGCGACGTCGGAATAGGACATGGGCGCTCCGGCGAGACGCCCGCGCTCGAGGAATCGGCCGCATCACGACCGGGAGCCCGGGCCCGTCGGTAAGTATCGGCTCACCCGCGGCGGGACTTGAGCGGCTGGAGCCTGTCCGAGTAATACAGCTCGGTTGCGGAGCCGTCGGCCCCGATTCTGGCGCGCGCCCGCAAGCTAGCCGTCGCTACGGTGAGGAGCGTCCCGTGGAGATGACGCCGTGAAGACCATTCTCGATCGTGCGACGATGTCGCCCGTGTCACCCGTAAGGCCATCACGCCGCATCATCGAGCTCGATGGGCTTCGTCCGTCGAGGTAGGCCGGCGACGGCTGTCGGAGGTCCTACGCCCACGCTGCGAGGCCCATGTGCCGTCCCGGACATGATCTCCTCGGACGTCGAGCATGTCCGGAGAGGCGCGGCCTACACTCCTCGATGAAGCCGTGCCGACGCGAGGCCCACGGGCCCTCGCTCGCTTGCCGCCGATCCGTCATGTGCGACGACCGTGAACGCCATCCTGATCGCCGACGACTCGCCTTCATCCGTACGTTCATTCCAGGGGTCATCCAGTCGAGGCGAAAAGCTCGCCGCCGTCGGGATCCCGGCATGACGTCGCAGAACCTCCGCATCCTGGTGGTCGACGACTCGGCCATCGCTCGCGGCTTCTGGGCGCGCATCCTCGACGCCGAGCCCGACATGCGCGTGGTGGCCTCGGCCGGCAACGGCCGCACCGCCGTAGACGTCGTGCGCCGTCGCCCGGTGGACGTCGTCGTGCTCGACGTCGAGATGCCGGAGATGGACGGCCTCGAGGCGCTCCCCCTGTCTGCTCGCCGCCCGCCCCGAGATCCGCGTCGTCATGGCCTCGTCGCTCACGCACAGCGGCGCCAAGGCCACGATCGCGGCGCTGTCGCTCGGCGCCGCGGACTACGTCGGCAAGCCCTCGGCCTCGGACCGCAGGTCCCTGGAGCGGGTCGGGGCCGAACTCGTCCGGAAGATCCGTGCGCTCGGCGGTCGGCTCGAGCCGCCCCCGCCTGCCGCACCCACCCCGAACGCCGCCTGGCCGGCCGCGGGCGGCGCGGACCCCGAGGGCCGCCCTGCCCGAGGTGATCGGCATCACCTCCAGCACGGGCGGGCCCAGCGCCCTCACCTCGCTCCTGTCGGCGCTGCCCTCGCGCCTTCCCCCTCCCGATCCTCGTCGTCCAGCACATGCCCCCCCTCTTCACGACCATGCTGGCCGAGCGCCTGCAGCGCGTGACGACATCGCCCCTGCGTCGAGGGCGCCTCCGGGCATGGAGGTCCTCGCCGGACACACCTACGTGGCACCCGGCGACCACCACATGGTCGGTGGAGGCCCGCGGCGATCGGGTCGTCCTCGTCCTCAACCAGGACGAGCCCGAGAACTTCTGCCGACCCTCGGCCGACCCCCTCTTCCGCTCGATGGCGAACGTGTCTACGGCGACGCCATGACCTGCCGTCGTGCTCACCGGGATGGGGCACGACGGGCTGGAGGGCGCGCGCGCCGTGTCCGGAGCAGAAGGGGCTTGTCGTCGTGCAGGACCAGGCGACCAGCGTTGTGTGGGGCATGCCGGGCGGCCATCGCCGCAGTCGGGCCTCGCGGATCACATCCTCCCGGTGGATCGCATCGCCGCGCTCCTCGACGAGCAGGCGAGGGTCCGCCGATGATCGCGCGAGCCGACTACGAGACCCTGCGGAAGGTCCTGCTCGCCAACAGCGGGCACCACCTCGAAGACGGAAAGGAGTACCTCGTCGAGCGTCGCCTGGAGTCGCGTCGCCGGGAGCCTCGGCTTCCGCGACCTCGGCCGCGCTCGATCGGCCTGCCTGCGGAACACGACCGACCGGAGCGTGACCAAGCTCGTCTGCGAGGCGATGACCACGAACGAGTCGCTCTTCTTCCGCGACGGACGTCCCTTCGACCTCATGAAGGAGCGGCTCCTGCCGGAGCTCCTGGAGCGCCGCCATGCGTCCGCGGCGCCTGCGGATCTGGAGCGCCGCGTGCTCCACGGGGCAGGAGGCATACTCGCTCGCCATGCTCCTCGCCGACTACCGCCCCGCCCTCACCGGTTGGAACGATCGAGATCCTCGGGACGGACTACTCGCTCCAAGGTCGTCGAGCGGGCCCGCGAGGGCGTGTTCAACCACTTCGAGGTGCAGCGCGGCCTGCCCTATCCAGACTCCTGATCAAGCACTTCGACCAGAAGGACGCCGGCAACTGGCAGGTGAAGGACGCCGCATCCGCCGGATGGTGACCTTCCGGGAGCACAACCTGATGGACGCCGTTCCGGCACCTCGGCACCTTCGACATCGTCTTCTGCCGCAACGTCCTGATCTACTTCCACGACCACGGGCAAGCGGGACGTGCTGGAGCGCATGGCCCAGGTGGTCGCGCCCGACGGCTACCTCTTCCTGGGCGCGGCCGAGACGGCGCTGGGCGTGACCGGGAGCGTGGCGGACGGTGCCCGGGGTAGGCACGACGCTCTTCCAGCGCAGCGGCACGGGGGCTGCAATCGGCGACCGGCTGGCCACGGCCTGATCGGAGACCGGGGAGAGGGGCGTTCGCTCAAGCCGACGCGGGCCGGACGCCTGCGCGCGCCTCCGCCAGCTTCGCTTTCAGGTCCTGCATCGTGAAGGGCTTCTGCAGGAAGGGCGCGAGCTTGTGGAGCCCGCGGCCGCGCCGGTCCATCGCCTCGCCCGTGTACCCGCTCATGAAGAGCGTCTCGATCCCGGGGAGGAGGTCGCGGACGACCTCGTGCAGGTCCCGCCCGTTCATCCCGGGAAGGACGATGTCGGTGAGGAGCACGTCGATCTCCTGCGAGCCGGCCTGGCAGATCTTCACCGCCTCGTCCGGCGAGTGGGCGACCAGGACGCGGTAGCCGATCGACTCCAGCATCCGGCGAGTCGTCTTGCTCACGATCTCGTCGTCCTCGACCAGCAGAACCGTGCCGCTCGCCTTTCCGCTCTCCTGGGCCGAGGGCTCCGCCGGCGCCTCCGACGCGGCGCCCGTGCGTGGAAAGTAGATCGCGAACGTGGTCCCGAGGCCCGGCGCGCTTTCCAGGTGCACCTTGCCCTCGTGGTTCGCGACGATGCCGTAGACGGTCGCCAGCCCGAGCCCGGTGCCTCGCCCCGACTCCTTCGTGGTGAAGAAGGGCTCGAAGGCGCGCTCCAGCGTGGCCGGGTCCATCCCCACGCCATCGTCCGTGACCTTGAGGCAGACGTATTCGCCCGGCTCGACGCCGATGCGGCGAAGCTCCAGGGCGCGGCGGGAGGAGATGTTGCTCGTCTCGATCTTGAGACGCCCCCCAGACGGCATCGCGTCGCGCGCGTTCACCACCAGGTTGAGCAGGAGCTGTTCCACCTGAGAGGGGTCGAGGAGCGCCTCGTCGAGCGACATCTGCGGGTCCCATACCAGCTCCACGTCCTCACCGAGGAGGCGGGCGAGCGACTTCAGCGTCGCGCCGATGACGGCGTTCAGGCTCATCGGCCTTCGATCGGCGACCTCCTTCCTCGAGAACGACAACAGTTGGTGCGCGATGTCGCGGGCGCGCCCCGCGGCCCGCAGGATCTCGCCCACGTCCTCGGAGATGGGGTCGTCTGCCGCGAGCCCCCCAGAGATCAGCTCGGCGTACCCCTGGATCACGCACAGCATGTTGTTGAAGTCGTGCGCCACGCCTCCCGTCAGCAGACCGACCGTCTCCAGCTTCTGCGCGTGGAGGAACTGCGCTTCCAGTCGCTGTCGTTCGTCTTCGCGGAGCTTGCGCTCGGCGATGTCGGTGTGCGTCCCGATCATGCGCGCCGGACGACCCTCCTCGTCCCACGCGACGATGCGCCCGACCGACAGGATCCACTTCCATTCCCCGTCACGCGTACGCTGCCGGAACTCCACCTCGTACTCGGGAATCTCTCCAGCAACGTACGCGCGATAGGTGGCCTCGACGCGCGGACGGTCTTCCGGGTGGAGCCGCTCGAGCCATTGCTCCGTCGTCTCGTGGAACCCGCCCGGGTCGTGGCCGAGCATGGTCGCGTATTCCGACGAGACGCGCGCCTCCCCGGTCGTCAGGTCCAGGTCGAACATCGCCTGGCGGGCCACGTTGAGGGCAAGTCGGAGGCGCTCCTCGCTCTCCCGCAACGCCACGTCGGCCGCCCGGCGCTCGGAGATGTCACGGGCGAACGCGCAGTGGTATTCCTGCCCTTCGTACACCATGAAGGTGATCGCGAGCTCGACCGGGTACCGGGTGCCGTCCTTCCTCCGGTGCTGCGTCTCGATCACCTGCGCAGCGCCGCGGCGCGTCTTCTCCCAGTGGTCGCCCCAGACCGCCGGCGGGAACGCCGGATCAAGGTCGAACACCTTCATGGAAAGGAGCTCTTCGCGCGAATAGCCCGTGACGTCGCACGCGGCTTCGTTCACGTACAGGAACGAAGCGTCCAGGCCGACCCAATAGATCGGATCGGGGGCATGGTTGTACGAGAACTGCGTGCGCAACAGGTCGTCGAGCTGGGCGGGGACTGCCGCGGGCCCGGGGCGCGCCGGCGGCGGGGGATCTCCGGCAGGGAGACCGCCGTTCCGAAGGTGTTCGGGCTTTGTCCGTGACATGGCAGGGTCTGGTTCTAGGCCCTGGGAGACATGGCCCCCAGGGTCATAACAAGTTGCGCAGCCGAACCGCACCTGTCTGTAGGGGATTTCTCCCGCACCGGCAAGGGGGATGCTACAGAGCCGCCGGGAGATTCCCGCGACGCACCCCCGCGCCGGCCCTCAAGACCTGCCCCGGCGGAGCACCCGCCCGGCTCGCGCGTCCCGGAAGACGCCTTCCTCCACGGTGACCCGCCCGTTCACCAGCACCCAGGGGATCCCTACCGGATACTGGTGCGGGCGCTCGAACGTGGCCTGGTCCTTCACGGTGGCGGGATCGAAGACGACCAGGTCGGCATACCACCCCTCCTCGATCCGCCCCCGCTCCGCGAGCCCCATCCGTGCGGCGGGCATCCCGGACATCTTGTGCACGGCCTCCTCGAGGCCCAGGACGCCCTTTTCCCGGACGTAGACGCCGAGGACACGCGGAAAGGTGCCGTACCAGCGCGGATGGGGATGGCCCTCGCCGGGCTGGGTCAGGCGCCCGTCGGAGGCGACCATCGTCATCGGATGGCGCATGATGGCCTCCACGTCCCCCTCGTCCATGGCGTGGAAGATGGCGCTCGCGCCACCCCTCCGGATCACCTCCACCACCAGGTGCGCCCCGTTGGCCGGCGTGGGCTGGAGGCCTTCCCGCTCGGCGAGGTCCCACAGCGTCTTTCCTTCGAGCGACCGATCCCAGTCCACCAGGGCGAACTGAACCCGGTGCAGGTCGTTGCCGCCGCGGTCGTTGACGATGTTGAACTCGATGCCCGCGAGGATGCTGTCGGACAGGACGGGATCCGCCATCCGGCCGAGGAAGTCCCGCGTGCCGCCCTCCATCGCCCAGGACGGGATGAGCACGGTGATGCCCGTGTAGCTGGCCGTGTAGGGGTATTGGTCGATCATCACGTCGGTACCGGCGGCGCGTGCCGAGTCCACCATCGCGAGGGTGCGCGCCGACGCGCCCCACATCGGGTGGCCCACCACCTTGTGGTGCGTGAGCACCACGGGGATGTGCGCCTGCCTGCCGATCTCCATCGCCTCGGCCACCCCGTCGATGAGACCGAGCCCCTCCTCGCGCAGGTGCGAGGTATAGATGCCGCCTCGCTCCGCGGCCACGCGGGAGAGAGCGACCAGCTCGTCGAGCTTGGAGAACGCTCCGGGGAGGTACTTCAGCCCGGTCGACATCCCCCACGCCCCCTCGTCCATCGACCGCGCCACCATCTCCTCCATGCGCCGCAGCTCGGCGGGCGTGGGGTCGCGGTTCTCGAGGCCCATCACCGCCTCGCGGATCGAGTTGTGCCCGGCGAGGAAGCCCACGTTCATCCCGACGCCCACGGCTTCCACCGAGTCCAGGTAGGGCCCGAACGGCCATGGCCCACCGCCGTCCGGCCCGCCCAGGGCGGTGGTCACGCCCTGGCGCACGTGGCTCTCCGCGCCCGGGAGGCGGAGGATCGGGTCGAGGTGCGTGTGCAGGTCGACGAAGCCGGGGCTCACGACCTTCCCTGTGGCGTCGATCACCCTGAGCGCGCGCCCGGGGTCGAGCGCGGTGCGGGACACCCGGACGATCCGGTCGCCTTTCACGGCCACGTCCGCCCGGTAGCGGGGCGAGCCCGTGCCGTCGATCACCGTACCGCCGCGGAGCAGCACGTCCCATTCCTGGGCAGCCGCGAAGGTGGGGACGGCCAGGAGGAGGACAGCGAGCGCCGTACCGAGCGCGCGGCGGGCGAGGTCGATCATGGGCGGGGGACCGGGCGAATCACGACACGGCGTCGTACGAGGCCAGCTGGTTCCGCGACGCGTGGGGGCGCCATGCGTCTTCGATGTACTCGTGCAGGTCGTCGGCCTCGATCGCCTCGTAGCGCACCAGTACCGCAGGGTATTCGCGGTAGTGGTCCGTGACGTAGAAGACGTCGGGACGGCTCGTCGTCACGAAGTCCCGGGTCGCCAGGTCCATGCGGAGAACGAAGGCGGGCTCGCTATCGTGGAGGCGGCCCAGGAACCGGCCGCGGATCCGGAATGCCGGCGTGCCGTAGGACGTGCCCTCCTGCATGCCCGGGAACTGGAGCGCGAGGCGTCGGATCTCGTCGAAGGTCATGGCGCACCCGGAGGGATCGGGGGACCCGGGGGCGCTCCCCCGGGGAAGGAGCATACGCCCGCATCCGTCGGATCGGAAGCGCCTCGCACGGGGCCGTTGCCTCTTCGTATGACGTTGCTATACATTCGCTGCGTAGTCGTCAGGACAACGCCACCCCTTCCGGAGACGAGCGTGTCCCCCACCGTCCTCGGTCAGTTCGAGCACCAGGTGCTCCTCTCGATCCTGCGTCGAAGCTCGGAGTCGTACAGCGTGGAGATCGTCGCGGAGCTCGAGCGGCACACCGGGCGCGAGGTCGCGACCTCCGCGGTCTTCGTTGCCCTGCAGCGCCTGAAGGCCAAGGGACTCCTTCTCGATCGGCTCGTGCAGCCAGGGCTCGAAGGCGGACACGCGCGCCGCTACTTCAGCCTCACGGACGCGGCGTTGGACGCGATGCGGGAGTCGCGGCAGAGCTTCCTCAGCCTATGGGCGGGCGTAGAATCGGCGCTGGACGAGCCCGGAGGTTGAGCCGGCCATGAACGGCCGCGAAGGGGCACCTCGGCCACCCCGCCTCGCGCGGTGGATCCTGGGCACGCTGGTGGGCTCGCGGCGCGCGGAGGTGGATCCGGCCCTCGAGACGCTCTTCCGGGAGCGCGTGGAGCGGGACGGCGTGCGCCCCGCCCGCAGGTGGTACCGTCGACAGGTGATCGGCTTCGCGGTGCGCTGGCGCGCCTTCGACAGGGGAGGAGGGGGAATGGGGTCGATGGAGTCGTGGTCGAGGGACCTCCGGCTCGCGGTGCGCTCGCTGGCGCGTGCCCCGGGCTTCACGGCCGTCGCCGTGCTCACGCTGGCGCTCGGCATCGGTGCCAACACCGCCATCTTCAGCGTGATCCACGGCTCGCTGCTCGCGCCGCTTCCCTACGACCACCCGGAGGGACTGGTGTGGCTCTCGGACGGCCATCCCAGCTTCGGGAGTCCGCGCGCCAACCAGTCGATCCCCAACTTCCTCGACTTGCGCGCCGGCTCCCACCGGATGCGGTCGGCGGCCGCGTACCGCGTGCTGGACGGCAACCTCGCCACGGACGCGGAAGCGGCTCGGGTGCCCATTCTCTTCACCTCGTCGGAGATGCTCGGCGTGCTCGGCGTCGCACCCCGCCTGGGTCGCGACCTCCTCCCCGCGGACGACGACGCGGGCGCCGAGCCGGCGGCGCTCCTCACGGACGGCCTCTGGCGTTCGCGGTACGGCGCCGACCCCGCCGTGGTGGGCACCACGACGACCGTAGACGCCCGACCGGTCCGCATCGTGGGGGTGCTGCCCGCGAGCTTCTCCTTTCCCGGCCGGCCGCAGCTCCTCATGGCGCTCCAGTACGTCGGCTCGGATCCAAGCCGCGGGAGTCGCGGCTACTTCGGCATCGGCCGCCTGGCGGAGGGCGCCGACGTGGTGAGCCTGCGCGCGGAGCTACAGGGCATCTTCGACGGCCTCGTGACGGCCTATCCGGAGGCGAACAAGGACTGGTACACCTGGGCGACTCCACTGCGGGAGATGATCGTCGGGCGCAACCGACACTCCCTCGTCCTCCTCGGGGGCGCGGTCGTGCTGGTGCTCCTCATCGCGTGCGTGAACGTGGCCAACCTCCTCCTGGTGCGCGCCGAGCGGCGCCATCGCGAACTGGCGGTGCGCTACTCCCTGGGGGCGCGTCGATCCCGGCTCGTGAGCCTCTTCCTGGGCGAGGGGCTCGTGCTGGCCGCCGCGGGCGGAGCGCTCGGGGTGGTGGCGGCGTACTGGGGCGTCGATCTCCTCACGGCGCTCTACGGCGACATGCTCGCCCGCGCCGATCGGATCGGCCTGGACGGCACCGTCCTCGGCTTCACCCTCGCGACCACCCTGCTCGTGGGCGTGCTCGTCGGGCTGGTCCCGCTCGCCCGCATCCGTCCGAGCGACCTGCAGAGCCACCTCAAGGAGGGCGCGCGCGGATCGTCCGGACACGGCAGCCGGATGGGGCGCGTCCTGGTGGTGGCCGAGGTCGCGCTCTCCGTGCTGGTGGTGGCGGGCGCCGGACTCCTCGGCAACAGCATGTGGCGACTGCAGAAGGTGGACCTGGGCGTGCGCGAGCCCGATCGGGTGCTGACGTTCACCCTGTCCCTCCCCGCGGCGTCGTACCCCGATGCCGCGACCATCGGCACCTTCATCGACAGACTCGAGGCGCGCCTCGCGGCCACGCCGGGCGTCCAGGCGGCCGGATTCGTCAACCGGCTGCCGCTCCTGGGAGGAGACAACACCAGAGTCACCGTCTTCGGAGACGACGCGCGTGGCGCGGATTTCACCTCCATGCGCTTCATCACGCCCGGCTACTTCGCCGCCGTCGGCGCACCCCTCGTGTCCGGGCGCTGGCTGACCGAGGACGAGTTCCGTGGATCCACCACCTCGGTCGTCATCAACGAGACGCTGGCGCGCAAGCTCTTCCCGGACGAAGACCCACTCGGCCGCCAGATCTCCTTCGGAGGCAGCGGGCTCGTGGTGGTCGGCGTGTGCGGCGATCTCGCGGGCGGCAGTCCGGACCGACCCGCGCCCTCGGCCTTCTACTTTCCGCTCTCCTCGGTCCTGCGCCTGTGGGTGGGCGACAGCCGCACCTCGGACGACTACATCAGCCCGAGCGCGTTGGTGCGCACGGCGGGTGACCCGCGGGCCCTCGTCCCTGCGCTGCGCGACGCCGTGCGGTCGACCGATCCCCAGCTCCCGCTCGACGGCGTGAGGACGCTGCAGGACATCGCCGTCGACCGGCTGGGTGCGCGCCGCTTCGCCCTCTCCCTCTTCGGCGTGTTCGCCGCCCTCGCGCTGGCGCTCGGGGCGATCGGCATCTACGGCGTGATGTCGTACGGCGTCGCGCAGCGGTCGCGCGAGCTCGGCATGCGCCTCGCGCTCGGCGCCAGCCGCGGCTCGGTGCTGCGCATGGTGCTGGCGCAGGGCGCCCGCCTGACCGTTCCCGGCCTTGTCCTCGGGCTCGCGGCCGCGATGGCGTCGGCGCGCGTCCTGGGCGACCTCCTCTACGAGGTGAGCCCGCTCGATCCCTGGACCTACGTCCTGGTGGCGGTCCTGCTCGCGGCCGTCTCGGTCGCGGCCACCTGGCTGCCGGCGCGGCGCGCGACACGGCTCGATCCCGCCGTGAGCCTGCGCGGCGACTAGGAGCCCGTGGTAGGAGCGCTATCCCAGGTTGAGCGCCGCCGCCACGATGAAGTAGAGGAAGAGACCGGTTACGCCCAGCGTGATCACCGCGTGGTAGGCCTCCCGCTCGCTCAGGGCCAGGGAGCCGACCAGGGCGGCGGCGACCAGGTTGCTGGTCACGCCGACGTCCGTGACACTGCCCTCCGTCACCCCGCGGCGCACCGCGTCCAGCGCCGGGCCGAGCGCGGCCATCAGAAAGAACCAGCCACGAGTCCGGTAGTAGTGCTCGCGCAGGTCGCACCCCTGCTCCGACCCGACGCTCGGCAACACGAAGGCCGCCGCGAGGTAGAGCGTCACCGGGCTCAGCAGGACAAAGAGGAAATAGAAGAACGACCACGTTTCCAGGGGGAGGTCCTGGAAGCGGAAGCTCGACCACCACCACTCCACCTGGGCGACGAAGATGAGGATCGTCCAGATCACGGACAGCCAGTAGACGCGTACGCGGCCGCTCGCCTGCGCAAGCGCGTGCACGTTGGTCAGGAGCTGGGCGATCCCAAGCCCCAGGATGATCGAGATGAGGACCGAGAGGTGCTCGAAGGGCGTCACCGGGGCGTCCTCGCGGAGAAAGCGGGTGCGTCTCGCGGGCGGGCGGCGCCGCCTTGTGCGTCCATGAGCATGTACGCCCGGAGCGCCCCCGCGTCCAGCGTTTCGTTGCGCCGAGCCCGCCCGGTGTCGCCCGGCCGGACACCCTGCCTATCTTCCGGCATGGACCGAAGCGAATCGCTGAGACGCATCCGCGAGTCTCCGGACGGCTGGGACCTGATCGTCGTGGGGGGCGGCGCCACCGGCGTCGGCATCGCGCTGGACGCGGCCTCCCGGGGCCACGACGTCGTGCTGCTCGAGCAGAGCGACTTCGGCAAGGGAACGTCGAGCCGGTCGACCAAGCTCATCCACGGCGGGGTCCGCTACCTGCAGCAGGGGAACATCCCGCTCGTCATGGAAGCGCTCAAGGAGCGGGGCATCCTGCGCAACAACGCCCCGCACCTGGTGCACGACCTCCCCTTCGTGGTGCCCAACTACAAGTGGTGGGAAGCGCCCTTCTACGGCATCGGCATGCGCGTCTACGACGTCCTCGCCGGCCGGTACGGCTTCGGCAAGTCGCGGAACCTGTCGCAGGAGGAGACCATCGCGCGCATCCCCACCATCGAGACGGACGGCCTCATCGGTGGGGTGGTCTATCACGACGGCCAGTTCGACGACGCGCGCCTGCTCGTGCACCTCGCCATGACCGCGGCCGAGCAGGGCGCGGTGCTCGTGACCTATGCCAGGGTGACCGGACTGTCCCGCGGCGCCGACGGGATCGTCGACGGCGTGTCGGCCCGCGACGAGGAGACCGGGGAGGCGATCGAGGTCCGCGGAAGGGCGGTCATCAACGCGACGGGACCCTTCGCCGACGACGTCCGCCGCCTGGACCAGCCGGACGCCAAGCCGATCATCCAGCCGTCTCAGGGCGTGCACGTCGTGCTCGACCGCTCGTTCCTCCCCGGGGAGGCGGCCATCATGGTACCGCACACGGACGACGGTCGCGTCCTCTTCGCGATCCCCTGGCACGAGCGCGTCCTGATCGGCACCACGGACACCCCGGTGGAGCAGGCCACCCTCGAGCCCGTGCCGCTGCCCGAGGAGGTCGACTTCATCCTCGAGCACGCCCGCCGCTACCTGGAGAAGGACCCCGAGCGCTCCGACGTGCTGAGCGTCTTCGCGGGGATTCGGCCGCTCGTCGCGGCGGACGACGCGGGCGACACGGCCGAGATCAGCCGCGAGCACGCCGTGCGCGTGAGCGACTCGGGGCTGATCACGATCGCCGGCGGCAAGTGGACGACGTACCGGAAGATGGCCGAGGACACGGTGGACATCGCGCAGACGATGGCCGATCTCGAAGCCCGGCCGTGCCTGACCCGGCAGCTCAACATCCACGGCTTCCACCGGCACGCGGAGAAGTTCGGCCCGCTGGCGCCGTACGGCTCGGACGCCGCGGAGATCGAGGAGCTGATGGCCACCACGGACGGGCTGGACGCCGGGGTGCATCCTCGCCTGCCCCTGACCCGGGCCGAGGTGGTGTGGTTCGCCCGCGAGGAGATGGCGCGCACCGTCGACGACGTTCTGGCACGCCGCTCGCGTGCACTCCTCCTGGATGCGCGCGCCGCCATGGAGGCCGCGCCCGAGGTGGCCGAGATCCTGGCCCGCGAGCTCGGACGCCCCGACGGTTGGG
>CAWGKG010000003.1:0-14520 GCA_963823035.1 uncultured Gemmatimonadales bacterium | reverse complement strand
TTCCTCCGTGCTGGGGCAGAGGAATTCGGCTGCACGGTTGCGGCGACCGGTCGATTCGTCGCGTGATACGACGGAAGTGAGAAATCGAATTGCTTCCAGAGCGATTCCTCTTCCAACTGCGGCAGCAATTGGACGTTCCAAGAGATGTATGGCAACACCGTAGACGGTTCGTCCGCGTTCAGCCGCGGCCGGCAACCAAGGCAGCCGACCGGATAGGTGCCGCCGCGGTCGACGTGCACGCACATCGCCACGCCAATTTGGCTTGAGATTGTTTTCGCACTGCGTCCGCCGCGGCCGCCTCGCGGGCCGCCTGGATCGCCGGCAGCAACAGCGCCACCAGCATGCCGATGATCGCGATCACGACCAGCAGCTCGACGAGCGTGAAACCATGTAGGGGCCGGGAGAAGCGGGTATGCTTCTCCGTAGTTTTTGGTTTCCTGCGGCCCCGTACATGGAGATTCTTAGAATGGAACGAACGCTCAATCATCACTGGTGCGTCGGCATCGACTTGCACAAGGACACGCTCACCGCCTGCGTCTTCTGCCGCTGCTGCGGGGAAGTCTCGTTTCAAAAGATTCCCTGCAAGTGTCGGAAGCTGATTACGGAGTACTTCGCCGCACTGCCGCGGCCTCACACCGTGGCCATCGAGACGGTCGGTTTTTATCGCTGGCTGTGGGAGCTCGCGGAGCCGCTCGTCGAGGAACTCGTGCTGGCCGACGCCACGCAGGCCCGGGCGCTGGCCGGCCGACGACTGAAGACCGACCGGGAAGATGCCTACAACATCGCGGAGTTGCTCTCCGCCGGACGATTGCCGACCGCGTACGCGCCGCCGCTCTCCGTGCAGTTCTTGCGCGACTTGACGCGGCACCGCAATGGCTTCTCGCGGCAGCATGCCCGCGTGCTCTGTCGCGTCAAAAGCATCATGAACGCCAACAACCGGCCTGGCCCGGCGCGGCTCGAGAGCGACGGGCTGATTCGTTACCTCAAGGCCCAAGGAGAAAAACTCCCGGCCCGGCACGTGGCCATGCTCTGGCAGTGCGTCGATCAATTGGCCCTCACCGAGCGACAGATCGCCGAGGCCGAGCGGGTGATCGGCGAGGTGGTCCAGCGCGATTCTTTCCAGGAGGTGTATGGAATCTTGACGAGCTTCCCGGGCGTGGCGCTGGTCACCGCCGCCACAATCATCGCGGAAGTCGGCGACTTCCGCCGCTTCACCCATCGCAAGGCGATCGGCCGCTTTGCCGGACTGAATCCCCGCGTGTTCGCCTCGGGCGGAAAACAGCGGATCGTCGCTCCGACAGACCGCGAGATTGAGTTGTCTTATTACGAAGGAGACCGGCTGTACCGCAAACGCGTTCACTTGCTGGGCAACTCCGTCACACAAAACGCTCCGCCTGCCCCAGCGCCCGTTCGACGCGAGCCCCAGTCCGCTACGACGTGGCCCGTCGTTAGAAGAGCAACTAGGCGGCGAGGGGCAGCGCCCCGCTTCTCGGTCGCGTCGGGCAGCTCCTCGACGGACTTGTCGCCCCGGCTGCGGCTGGTCAGACGGTTGCTGAATCCAACGAAGCCCTTGCGCGAGCAAGTTAGCTTGCTGCAACAGGAAGTCGAAGCCCTTGCCGCGAACTTGCGGCGGCGGAAATAGCAACTCGAGAAAAAGCCAGAATCAGGTCGGAATTTCCCCTAACCCGGATTATTCACGACATCTGTAGGCCGTATCAAGCAAACCGTTGCTGCGCCGGAACTTCGGTCGTAAATCGCAGCCGTCTACGAGTCGCAAAGCGTGTTTGAGAACAAATCGGTTTGCGCAGCTACGGCATGGGTTTGCGACCTCGGTCCGGCCTACGGTGAATAATCCGGGCTGAAAAACAGCGGCGTTCGTTGGCTGCGCCGCCAAGGCGTGATTACGCGGTACCGCGGCGGCGTTCCTTGGCGGGCATCGGGGGCCGCTACGAGGCCGCCCTGAGGGTGATCCTGGAAGACGCCGGCGTGGACGCGGTGCTCGTCATCAACTGTCCCACCTCGATGGCGGACCGCGTGGACGCGGCTCGCTCGCTCGCCAACGTCATGGTGGCCCGCAGGGGGAAGACGCTCCTGGCGAGCTGGGTCGGGGCGGCGACGACCGCCGAGGCGGTCCGCGTGCTGCACGAGGCGGGCGTCCCCTCCTACGACACCCCCGAGCGAGCCATCAACGCCTTCATGCAGCTCGTCGAGCACGGGGTGCGACAGGACATGCTCCTGGAGACGCCCCCGTCGCTGCCGGAGGATTTCGACCCCCGTCGGGAGGACGCCTCCGACGTGCTGGAAGGGGCGCTGGCGGACGGGCGGGAGTGGCTCTCGCGGCCCGAGCTCGCGCGTGTCCTCGAGGGCGTACGGCATCCCGGTCGGCGGGCCGGCGGCTGGCAGGCCCGAAGTCCCCGACCTCATGGTCGGGATGCGCGAGGACCCCCAGTTCGGGCCGACGCTGCTCTTCGGGCAGGGCGGAACGGTCACGCGGAAGTGATCGACGATGTGGCGCTCGGGTTCCCGCCGCTGAACCTCCGGCTCGCCCGTGCGCTCATGTCGCGCACGCGCATCCATCGTATGCTGGAGGGTTACTCGGGGAGCTTCCGCCGCGACCTGCGACGCCGTGGCGCTCACGCTGGTGAAGGTGTCGCAGCTCGTGGTGGACCTGCCGCAGGTTGCGGAGCTCGAGCTGGATCCGTTCATGGTGGACGCCAGGGCGTGCTCGTGCTGGACGGCCGGGTGCGCGTGCGCCCGGCGGACGGCGCGCCCTTCGCCCCGTCTGGCCATCCGCCCCTACCCGAGGCAGCTCGAGGAGGACGTGGAGCTGGCCGACGGCCGGAAGCTCTTCGTCCGTCCCGTCCTGCCCGAGGACGAGCCGGCGCTGCAGCGCATGTTCGAGGCGCTGACGCCCGAGGAGGTCCGCTACCGCTTCTTCGTGCCGCGCATGAAGTTCTCGCACATGGCCACGGCGCGCTTCACGCAGATCGACTACGACCGGGAGATGGTGCTGGTGCTCACGGAGCATGGAATTCCCGGGGAGACACCGATCCACGGCATCGTGCAGATCAGCGCGGATCCCGGACAACGAGGTGGCGGAATTCGCCATCCTGGTGGCCCGCGAGCTACGCGGGACTGGGCCTGGGCGTCCACCTGACGCGCCGGATCGTCGACTACGCACGGGCGCGTGGAACACGGCGCGCTGATCGCCGATACGCTGGCCGACAACGCCGCGATGCTCAAGCTCGCCCGCATCCTCGGCTTCGAGCGGAAGCCGGTCGGGGGAGAGCCGGGGGTGGTGCGGCTGGACCTGTCAGCTGGAAGCCGTGCCCTACGGCGCGGGCTTCACGATTCGCGCGGCGCGTCTATCTTGGAGCGCGGGACGGCGTCGGGCGGCCGCGCCGCGTCCGTCCCGAGACCCGGTAGCTCAGTTGGTAGAGCAACGGACTTTTAATCCGTAGGTCGTGGGTTCGAGACCCACCCGGGTCACTGTTCCCCCAAAGGGGCTCTCGGCCTCTCGGTCAGCTCCGAGGGGCCGTTCTCCAGCTCCTACATACCGCCCAGCGACAGCCCGTAGCCGACGAAGAGGAAGAGAGCCCGGTTCTTGTAGCCTCCCTGGATGTCCTTGAAGACGTCCTTGAGGCCGAGGTCGAAGCCGGCTCCGACACCCAGGGTCGAGGTTCCCACGGGGAACTGGAGTCCCACGCTGCCGACGACCCCGAACTCCGTGCTGCCGCCGTAATCATCGTAGTTCTTGCAGTCGTAGTCCGGCTCTCCTGGAACCGTTTCGTTGCACTTGATGTTGAAAGCCA
Source organism: uncultured Gemmatimonadales bacterium (assembly GCA_963823035.1). Classification (GTDB taxonomy): domain Bacteria; phylum Gemmatimonadota; class Gemmatimonadetes; order Longimicrobiales; family Gaopeijiaceae; genus SZUA-318. The sequence goes on along the minus strand of CAWGKG010000003.1, from coordinate 10,708 downwards.
GTTGGGGTCCGAGGGAGACCCCGAGGTCGACCGTTTCGGAGAGTGGGAATGCGGTGGAGAGGAAGACCGGGATCTCGACGTAGCCGTAGATGTCTTCGCCGTCGTCGCTCGCGAACTTGGCACCCTTCTGCACGTAGGTGACGTAGGGCCGGATCGCGAACGTCTCGCCGACCTGGAACATGGTCCCGATCCCTGCGAAGAATCCCGTCCTGGACGAAGTGTCGAACTCGTCGGTCGAGACGGTCGTGAACGCGGGACCAGCCACGATGTCGAGCGGGACCTGGGCCTGCACCCGTCCCGCGGCAAGGAGGAGTCCCACGCTCGCCATGAGTCCTCCACCCAGGTACGGTCGTCGCATCCTGCCCTCCTCGCTCTCGGGTCGACGGGAACTCGCGTCCTCGCGCCCTGCTCCTCTTCGGGCCGTGGAGGTCGTCGGGAGGGCTGGGCGTGTCCTGCCCTTCCGTGCGTCGTTCGGATGCGAAAGGGGCCACGACGCTGGCGAGCGGTCCTTCGACACGCGACCTGCTCAGTGTCGGATCTCGCCCCGGTCTCCCGATGCGGCAGTCGCCCGGGCGAGCATCCTCCGCGCTCGCTGCGTGTCCTCGTCAGCCTCGCCCCTGGCTGCCAGGAAGGTCGAGTAGCTCGCGCGCAGAAGCGGCTCGGCCTCGGCGAAGCGCCCGGACGTGACGAGGCAGCTTCCCAACTCGAGACGCGCGCTGGCGACCGGGACGCCGGCCGGGTCCAGCTTGCGTTCACGGATCGCCAGTGCCTCGCGCAGCAACGGCTCCGCCTCGGCGCAGCGCCCGCGTGCGCGCATCATCCGCCCCAGCCCCACCAGGCCCACGGCGACCGTGGGATGGTCGACGCCCAGCGCGCTGCGCCAGGTCGTGAGCGCCCGGCGGAACATCGCCTCGGCTTCCTCGTAGTCGCCCTTGCGCGCGAGGAGCTCGGCGAGGTTGTTGAAGCTCTGGCCAACGTCGGGGTGGGCGTCCCCGAGGGCCTTGCGTCGCTGCGACAGCGCCTCGCGAAGGGCACGCTCCGCGCCCTCGAGATCACCTTGCTCGCGCCGGGCGGCGCCGAGGTTGTTGAGACCGGTGAGCACGCTGGGATGGGTCTCGCCCAGCGTCTTCCGCCAGATCGCGAGCGCCTGCTCGAAGGCGTCGGCGGCCTGACCCCAGTCCTTTTCGAGATACAGAACGACGCCGAGGTTGTTGAGGCTCGCCGCGACGTCGGGGTGATCGTCGCCCAATGTCGCCCGCCGGATCTCCATCGCCTCGCGGTGCACCTGTTCCGACTCCTCCAACCGCCCCTCCGCCTGGAGAAGGCCGCCGAGGTTGTTCAGCGTCAGGGCGACGTCCGGGTGCCGGTCCCCCAGAAGCCTTCGACGCATGGCCAGGCACTCGCGTAGCAGCGGCTCCGCTCGCTCGTAGTCCCCGGCGTCGGCGAGGATCGTGGCGAGGTTGAGGAGGCTCACGGCCACCTCCGTGTGGTCTCCACCGTGGATCTCACGCCGCAGCGCGAGCGCTTCCTCGGCGAGGGGCTCGGCCTCCGCGTACCTCCCCTCGCGCCAGAGGGCCACACCGAGGTCGCTGAGGCTGCCGGCGATGGCGTTGCGGGAGCCCCGCCTCCGGTTGATGGCCAGGCCCTCCCTGTACAGGCTGTCGGCCGCGGCCAGAGCTCCCTCCGCGTCGAGGATGGCGGCCAGATTCCCCAGGCTCACGGCCACCAGCGTATCCCCGGGACCCAGAAGCTCGCGCCGGACCTCGAGCGCGCTGCGGGCCAGTTCCTCGGCAGCGGCATATTCGCCCTGGTCGTAGAGGAGCGACGCCAGATCCGCCGTGCTCTCGGCGGTCTCCAGGTCCCGGGGCCCGACGAGCCCCTCCCGTGCTTGCTTCGCCTCCTCCAGCAACGGACGCGCCTGGTCGTAGAGCCCCAGCCTCTGATAGATCTTGCCGAGCACCCCGAGCATGTCGGCCCGTACCGCGGGCTCCGCTTCGAGCTCGCGCTCCAGCCGCTCCGTGCCCCGGTCCAGGAGCCCTCGTGCGGTGATCGTATCGCCCTCCGCCTGGTCGGGATCGGCGGCCTCGAACAGACCGACGACGAACTGGCTGACCCGGTCGGCCCGGAGCGCGTGGCGCGACGCCGCTCGTGCCTGCCACGTGGTTCCGACGAGCCCGGCCACCAGCGCCGCCACGGCCACCACGCTGGCCGCCACCGCGACCCGATTTCTCCCCACGAAGCGACCCAGGCGGTAGAACGCGCTGTCCCGCCGCGCAGCGACCGGTCGACGCGCGAGGTGGCGGCGCAGGTCCTCCGCTACGGCTTCCGCGGAGGGATAGCGCCGCTCCGGCTCGCGCCGGAGGGCAGTGAGCACGATGGCGTCGAGGTCGCCCGCGAGCCGTCGCCGTAGCTGGTCCGGCGTGATTCCGCGGGCCGCAGCGATCTCCGGAAGGCGTTCGGTTCCCCGTGCTCCCATCCGTACCCTTCGCCGCCGTCTCCTGCGTCGCGGTCGTGCTGGGCGGCTCCGGCATCGTCTCCGAGAGCACGCGCACGACCTCCGCCAACGTCCGCTCCCGGAAGCGATGAGGCCGGTAGCCGGAGAGCAGCTCGTACAGGACCGCGCCGAGCCCGTAGACGTCGGTGGCCGTCGTGACGGGCTCGCCCCGGACCTGCTCCGGCGCGGCGTACTCCGGCGTCAATAGTTGGAAGCCGGCGACGGTGAGCGTGGCGGCATCCATCTCGCTGTCCGGCTCCAACAGCTTGGCGATGCCGAAGTCCAGGAGCTTCACGCGTCCATCGCCCGACACGAAGATGTTGCCGGGCTTGAGGTCGCGGTGCACGACGAGGCTGCGATGCGCGTAGGCCACGGCCTCGCAGGCGTCCAGGAAGAGGCGTAGGCGCGCGTCGACATCGAGCCGGCGCTCGTCGCAGTATGTGGTGATCGGAGTGCCGTCCACGTACTCCATCGCGAGGAACGGCCGCCCGTCCTCCGTCACGCCTCCGTCGAGCAGACGCGCGATGTTGGGGTGCGTGAGGCGAGCCAGGATGCGCCGTTCGCGGAGGAACCGTTCGACCAGGTCTTCCGAGCCCGAGCGGTCGCGCACGAGCTTGAGCGCCACGCGCTGCTCGAACTGTCCGTCCACGCGCTCGGCGAGATACACCGCACCCATCCCCCCGCGGCCGAGCTCGCGGAGGACGCGGTACGGGCCGAGGCGCTCTCCGGTTCCCGCCGGCTGCCCGACTTCCGCCAGCGCGGCCACGACCCACCCGGGGTCGGGCGGATCGAGGAGCCCGGAGGCCCGGCCGTGTGCCGCCAGCAGGGATTCCACCTCCACCCGGACCTCGGGTCGATCGCGGCAGGCCGTGTCGAGGAACGCCGCGCGGTCGGCGGTCGGCCGTTCCAGTGCTTCTGCGAAGACCTCGGCGACCGCCTCACGCAGCTCGATCGGCGGTAGCCTTCGGATGCCGCTCACGCTTCGCCCCCCTCCAGCTCGCGTTGCAGCCAGGCCCGGGCCAGCGCCCAGTCGCGCTTGACGGTCCGTGGGGCGATCCCGAGGACGCCGCACGTCTCCTCGACGCTCAATCCCGCGAAGAAGCGACACTCCACCACCCGGACGGCGCGCGGGTAGCTGTCCGCGAGCTGCCCCAGCGCCCGGTCCAGTTCGATCAGATGTTCTGCGTCGGGCTCCGCCACGAGCCGTGCGGCCCCCAGCGACAGAGGGCGCAGACCTCCTCCTCGCTTCTCCCGGCGACGGCGCCGCGCGTGGTCCACCAGCACCTGTCTCATCGCCCGGGCGGCGGCGCCGAAGAAGTAGCGCCGGCCGTGCGTCATCACGCGCGTGCCGTCGACGAGACGGAGGTAGGCCTCGTGCACCAGGTCGGTGGTGGCCAGCGTGGCGTTCGCCCCCGCACGGGCCAGCTGCCTGCGCGCCAGGACGCGGAACTCCTCGTACACGAGCGGCAGCAGGCGGTCCCACACGTCCTCGTTGTCGGCTTCTGCCGAAACGAGTAGCGAGGTCACGGTCTCGCGGGCGGCGCCGGACTGTGCCATGAGGAACCGGATGGAGGGTCTAGCCTACCCGGCACATAGTACGACGACCCTCGACGGACCGTCCATGGTGACGGCGGCAGCGGTACCCCCGCGGTGCCGCCGGGCAGTCCGCCCACTGCCGCTCGCGGGCCTCGGGGCCCCATCGCGACCGGCCAGTCGGACGACGGGGCCATCCGCTTCCGTCTGGGCGGCGGTCGGGGCACCTGGATCATGCTGGACGGCGCACACGTCGAGCTGGACCGGCATACCGAACACGCCCACCCACTCCAGTGCCGACCCGACGCTGACGTTCGCGCCTGGACGGACCCCGAGGACCCCGACCCCCGTTACATCATCACCGGCGGTACGGTGACGTTCGACTGGACCCACACCGTCGGTGACTGCTCGTACAGCACACCAGTCACGACGTTCGATGTCACAGGGCCTACGTGAACAACTCCGACCGCTCATTTCGTCACCACGATGCACCCCGTCATGTACGAGCTTCATGGTCACGGTCGGCCAGACGTCGTTTCATCGGAGACCTGCGGCATCGACGGGGAGACTCCATCACGCGGACGCAAGGGTCGACCATCACATGGATGTACCTGGAGCCGGGCGACGAGCAGGAGGTGTCGTCGGACAACCGCAGCAGTCCCGGCACGTATCGCTCAGTGGTCGAGTTCACGCACCAGACTTCATCCAGGAGTCGAAGTGCACGATCAGCGCGGATCCGGTAGTCCGCGTTCGACGCGGCGGGGCCTCCGGCCAGCTCCAGGAGGCCGGTGTGCCGAGCGCACACGCGTCCTCAGAACGTGACCCGCACCCCCACCACGGCGGTCACCACGTCGTTGAAGTCCGAATCCAGGGGGATGCGGACGTAGAGCTCCGGCGCCCCCCCGACCTCGGGCAGCCCCGCGAACGCGGTCAGGTGGTGGAACGTGCGCTCTCCGAGATCCAGGCCGCCCTCGGACAGGATCGCCACGCCCGAGATCTCGGCCCCGAGATGGGCGCTCCCCGCCGGCACCCGACCGAAGGCCGAATATCGGGTGTAGAGCTCGGTGTCGGCCCCCTCCTGTGACGATCCCATGACGGTTCCGGCGACGCGGATGCCCACCGCGGACCCCGAATCCAGCATGCGCAGGGATCGCACGGCCGCCTCCGCCGCCCACACGTCGGGGAGGAACCGCTCCAGGTGGTCGGGGTCGGTGAACAGACCCACGAAGGTGGCGAAGTCGTCGTCGCCCGACTCGCTGGCGACGGGGAGGCTCACCATGACGCTGCCGGAGGTGGCCTCCGCGCTTCCGAAGGCTGCGCCCAGGGCCAGGTTGGAGGTGGTGGTGTTGCCGGAGCTCCCGGCGTAGGTGCCGTGGCTCACGCCCCACTCGGCGAAGAGCGAGAAGTCTCCGGACGTGGGGATGGCGGCGCGGGCGAGCAGCACTCCGGTGGCCGCGCCGGCGTCACCGTTCTCGAAGAACGGCTTGGCCACCGCGAGCTCGACGCCTCCGTCCGACGCGGGCAGGGCGTGGGACAGCTGGCCCACGGCGGGCAGGGGAGCGAGCAACAAGCCTGCGGCCAGTGCGGTCCATGCTGCGGGTGCGTACGTCCTCATGCGTGTCTCCCGTGTTCGGGGCTGTCCAACGCGTCGGCCAATGCCGACGTCCGTGGCAACTCGGCGGCCCTCGCCTTTGCTGCACGATGGCCTCTGCGGGACGCGCGCCCCATGCGTCTTCTGTCGTAGGCGGCGCGCCCCGATGACGTACGATACGACATGGATGTCGAAGTCCGCCGCCGATCGGCTGCGCCAGGGCCCGCCCGCCTGGTCTGCGGCGCTCCGCGTCACCCCATTCCCCTTGCGGACCCGTCCGGGTGGCCTGCAACGTGCAGCCTATCCGGCCTGGACCTGCAGGCTCCCCCGGGGCCCCGGGCCGGAAGTGGAGTAACCACAAGGCGAAGGCCGGCATTGCCCCTCGGCGGCGACGGCGCGGTCCGCCGCGTTCGGGTCGCATACCTGTGTCAACTGTGGCTGATCGGCAACACTCCCAGCACTCCTCCCTCGGACAGCCCGCATGGGCGGTTCAGCCCGTCCCTGGGGCTCTGGTCGCTGGCGGCTCTCGCCCTGGGCCTCCTGCTCGGCTTCCTGGGCAAGGTGGGTGACGTCGAGCTCATCCGGACGCTTTCGGGCCTGGTGCGGCCGGCCGGCACCGTCTGGGTGAACGCGCTCCAGATGACGGTCATCCCCCTCGTGGTGACCCAGCTCCTCGCCGCCATCGTGCGGCCGGGGAGCGCCGGGAGCGGTGGGCCGCCTGGGCGGGAGGGCCGTGGTGCTGTTCGTGACCATGCTCGTCGGCGCGGGCCTGATGACGGTGCTGGTGGCGCCGCCGATCCTGGCCCACTACCACGTGTCCCCCGAGGTGGTCTCCGCGCTCCACGTCGAGTCGATCCCCGAGGCGGCCCTCGAGGCCGCCCGCCGGGGAACCACCACCTTCGGCGACTGGCTCGAGAACCTGCTTCCCAGGAACCCCGTCGAGGCGGCGGCGCGCGGCGACATCCTTCAGATCCTCGCGTTCACGATCCTGGGCGGGCTGGCCATCGGACGCCTGCCCGCCGAGACGCGCGATCCGTTGGCCCGGCTCATCCGGGGGCTCGCCAGACGCCACGATGATCCTGGTGAGCTGGATCCTCTGGGGGACCCCCCTGGGGGTCTTCGCCCTGATCCTCGGGCTGTCGCTGGAGGCGGGGCTGGGGGCGGTGAGCCTGCTGGGCTGGTACGTCGTGGTCCTGTGCAGTCTGTTGATCTTCACCACGCTGATGCTCTACCCGCTGACCGTGGCTCTGGGGCGGACCACGTTCCGGCAGTTCGCCCGCTCGGCGGCCCCGGCGCAGCTCGTCGCGGTGGGGACGCAGTCGTCCCTCGCCTCGCTGCCCGCCCTCATCGAGGGCGGACGGACGCACATGAGGTTGCCCGATCACGCCACGGGCTTCGTACTCCCGCTGTGCGTCTCCACCTTCAAGCTCAACCAGGGTATCTCGCCGCTCTTCAAGTTCCTGCTGCTCGCCCACTTCTTCGGCATTCCGCTCGGCGCAGGCGACGTCGCCACGTTCATCCTCGTCGCCACGCTCCTCAGCTTCGGGGTCGCGGGCGTGCCTCGGGGCGGAGGTGGCTTCAAGACCCTTCCCCTCTACCTCGCCGTCGGCATTCCCATCGAGGCCGTCGTGCTCGTCGAGGCGGTGAAGACGATACCGGACTTCTTCATGACGCTCCTCAACGTCACGGCGGACATGAGCGCCGCCACGGTGCTGACCCGGGACAGCCGCCTGCCCGGATCCGTGCCGGTCGGTGCCCCGCCTTCGGTGGAGGCGCAGGTCGCGCTGCGGGCCGACGCATGATCCACTTCCTCACACCGGGGAAAGCCCGGATACCGCAGCCGACTACATCACCCGCGCCGGGCTCGAGGGAAAGGCGAGCGTGCTCGCCTACGAGGACGTCCTGGGTGCCGAGGAGCTGCCCCACGGCCTCTATGTCTTCACCGGGATCAACCGACTCGGACCGCACACTGCCCGTCTCTTCGCCGGGCTCCACGAGCAGATCGAGGCGGAGACGGGTATACGTCCCCTGAACCATCCCCTGCACACGCTCCGCCGCTACGAGCTCCTGAGGGCGTTGCACGACAACGGGCTCAGCGGATTCACCGCGTACGGCGCGTGGGAGGACTACTCGGGCGTCCGCTTTCCCGCCTTCGTGCGGCCGCGGGAGGCCGACGGGGGAGTCCCGACGCTTGTCCATACCCTCCGCGAGGTCGAATCCGACCTGGGCAAGGCGCTCATGGACGGCCGAGGCCCGGACGACCTCATCGTCGTGGAGTTCCAGGACACGTCCGTCGACGGCGTCTTCACCAAGTACGCGGCCTACGTGGTCGGCGACCGGATCGTGCCGAGCACCCTCGACCGTGGATCGGGCTGGGTCATGCGGCGGCACGCCGCGGACGTGAACCCGGAGACCATCGAGGCCGAGAACCGGTTCGTGTTCGACAACCCGCACGCGGCGCAGCTCGCAGACATCTTCGCGCTGAGCGGCACCACGTTCGGGCGGATGGACTACTCGATGAAGGACGGCCGCGTGGTCTGCTGGGAGATCAACACCCTGCCGCTGCTGCGTCGAGCCCACGGCGTCGCGCCGCCGCCGCCCGAGCTCCAGGCGCTCCGTGAGGTGCGCCGAGCCCACTTCGCCACGGCATTCGCGGCGGCCTTCGCCGACCTGCTCGAGGCCGTCCCCGAGGGGAGGCCCATACGGCCTGCTCTGGACCCGGCCCTGGTCCGTGCGGCGAGGCGGGAGCTCGAGACGCGGGGGGCCACGACGGAACCGGGCGCCGTACGCTTCAGGCTCGCCAGGGCGCTGCTGCGACCCTTCAAGCCGATCCTGAAGCCGATCGCGGCCGCGACCCTCCAGCCCCTGCTCGCGCGCCGGGCCCGCCGCACGCGGCGCGCGTCCTGAGGGGCATGGCTTCGTCGCCCTGACTAACCCGGCTCCCCCGGGGCAGGCGAGGTCGCGAAGCCCCGGCTCAGCACGCGGGCGATGCTCTCGCCGAGGGCGAGGGACGCTTCCCGGAGGGGCGCCCGATCCTCGTCCCGAACGGGCACGTTTTCGTTTCCGAAGACCCCGGTCCTGATGAAGGGCGCGCGGTCCTCCACGATGCCCTCGTCCAGCGTGTCGGGCATGGGCGTGCGGGTGACCCGGCCGTACGCCCCCATCCAATGGACCCCTACGGGGCTCACCAGGAGCATGGACCGGAACTCCTCCGCGAAGCGGCCGGGCACCTCCCTCGATGCGATCCACGGCTCGAAGAGACCGCCACGCTCGCCCGTCCGCCGGTCGATCTCGTGGCCGAGCTCGCGAGCGTGCGCGGCGTCGCGGGCCCTCAGGAAGAAGACCCCTCTACCCAGATTCGCATCGGGGTACTTGTAGACGAGGTTGGGGACCCCCGGGTCCGCCGGGAACGCGACACGGCCCGGATCCGCGCGGAGTGGGTTCACCACGACGCGCGTCTCCCCGGCGGCCGCCAGGTCTCGCCCGACGGCACGGGAGAAGGAGTCCTTCTCGCTGACGACGCGATCCGACCCGAGCTTGTACGCGCGCAGCCGCACCACGAGGGTGTCCCGTGGCGGCTCGGGGGGCGGAAAGAGGGTGCGCCCGGGAGCCGGGAGATCCGGTGGGATGTCCGTGCGGCGCGGGAAGCGTGGGTCCTCGAGCACGCGGAGCTCGATGGACCTCGCCCCGAGCTCGTCGCGGAGCTGGCGGTACAGCCAGGGTTCGAGGGGCGCGATGCCCCCGATCCAGAGCACGCGTCGGAAGCCGTGGATCTCCGCGAACGCCGCTAGCTCCATGGCGATGGGGTCACGGCCGAACAGGGGCTCGCGCACGCGCCGGGTGAGACCCGCGTTCAGGTTCGACTCGAAGCAGACGGCGCCACGATCCGTGAGCGCGAGATCGACGCCGAGGAGGTACGCGTAGGCGACGTTGCGGGAGGGATCGTGGAAGAAGCCCCGACAGCGCGGGTCGACCCGCACGCCCTCGACGAAGTCGCCCATGAGCCACTGGGCGTCCCGACCCACGGCGGCCAACAGGTCCGCAACGGCCGGTCTGCGTGCGTGGCGCCAATGCCGGACGTGTATCCGGTGCCGCACCAGGTCGCCGGCCCTGCGGGGCCAGACCCAGATCCGGGTCCCGGAGACGTACACGAACGATCGGAGCGCTTTCGATCCTCGGTGCTCGGACAGCCAGCGGTCGATCTCGCGCGTCGCACGGGCCAGGCCGACCCAGATGCGTCCGTGGGCGTGCAGGCCCATGCGGGCGCGCAGCTCGGCCTCCGCGGCCTGCCGGAGCGCCCCCTGCGCCGCCGGCGGGAGGTCGCGCCACGGGCCGAACAGGTCCTCCGGGTCCTCGAGAGGAAGGCCCGAGCGGAGCAGCTCGGCGACGGCGCCTCGGGCCCCCGGCACGTCGTCGGGATGGAGTCGGCCCCTCTCGTCGATGCGGTCGCACGCCTGTCGGATGGCTCGGCTCAAGGCTACTCCCGGATAGACGTCACCGTGGTGTTCGGGCTTTTCCGGCAGAACATTTGAACAGTACGCACGTCCGGGCCACGCCGCCCGGTTCCATTCCCCCCACTTCCCCGACCGCCCTTGGCACGCCTGCGCCCGAGAGTCCTGGTCGTGCTCACCCGCCAGCCGCCGATCGCGCGCGCCTGGGGAGACGAGGAGGTCGTCTCCGACGTGGTGGGCGTCCTCGGATCCGTGGGCATCGACGTCGTGGTGGGCCGGGCTGACCGACGCGCCGAGCTCGACGGACTCGTGGACGCGACGCGCCCCGATCTCGCCATGCCCAACGGATACTGGTTGCTCGGCGAGCCTTCGCGGTGGTCGCTACCGCGTGCCCTGGTGGACCTCGGGGTGCCTACCGTGGGCGCCGACGACGTCGCGCTGGTCACCACCAGCAAGCGCGAGATCAAGGAGCGCCTCGACGCGGTCGGGGTGCCGACGCCGCGTTGGGTGGCCAGCGACCCCGGGGAGCCCATCCCGCCGCTGGGCCATCTCGGCCTTCCCCTGGTGATCAAGCCGGACGACGGAGCCGAGAGCATCGACACCTTGCGGGTGGAGGATCCGGGGGAGATCCCTGGCCTG
>CAWGKG010000002.1:0-15700 GCA_963823035.1 uncultured Gemmatimonadales bacterium | reverse complement strand
CGTGTAGGTGGGCAGCGATATCGCTCCTGGTGCATGTGAGGACCTCATGGCTCCTGTTCCTCTCTTTCTGTTCGTCGTCGTGCTGGGTCTCGATCTGGGCGCGGGTGTGTACGAAGCGAGAATCGTCGTTCCGCTTTGGGCGAATGGTGTTCCCGAGACGCTTGCCGCAGGCAACCCGTACGGGAGGGTGGCGATCGATGCAGGCGTCCGCTTCTGGGCCTACATGACCTCGGCAGTGGCGGTGTCCGCGATCCTGGCATTGGCCTCTGGATTCCAGATCCCGGCCCCGCAGCGCGCGTGGCAAACGTTCGCGGCCCTCGCGGAGCTCGCCGTGGTCGCGACGACTCTTCTCTACTTCAGGCCCACCCTCGTGCGGCTGTTCATGGGCCATGGCGCCGGTCTATCCGCCGGTGCGGTCACGTCAACGGTGCGCCGATGGGTACGGTGGAGCAGAGTGCGCGTGGCCGTCAGCTTCGTGGCGTGGTGCAGTGCCGTCTACGCCCTCACCCTCCGATGAAGGGGATCAGCCGACTTCCGAGGTGACTATCGGTCGCTGATGGGACGCTTCGCCGCCCCTTGCCGGTACCGGTCCATCCACCCCTGGATGAAGGCGATCTTGTCCATGTGATGGCTGGGGAAGCGACGGATGCCGTGAGGCTCGTCGGGTACCTTCACCAGCACGGCCTCCACGCCGGCGATCTTGAGGGCCTGGTAGTACTGCTCCGACTCGGACATGGGCGTGCGGTGGTCCGCCTCGCCCGTGATGATCATGGTGGGCGTCTTGACCTTGCCCGCCAGGGAGATCACCGAGCGCTCGTGGTACTGCTCGAGGTTCTCCCAGGGCGGCCCCGGGAACCAGTAGCGGTTCACCGTGGAGGGGATGTCGGACGTGAGCGCGAACGAGTACCAGTCGATGACCGGGTACTGCACCACGGCGGCGCGGAACCGGTCGGTGCGGCCGATCATCCAGGCCGTGAGCACCCCGCCCCCCGATCCGCCGGTGACGTAAAGGCTGTCGGGGGACACGTACCCCTTGGCGATGACCGCGTCCACGCCTGCATCGAGGTCGAAGAAGTCGTCGCCGGGATAGGCGTAGTGGATGAGGTTACCGAACTCCTCGCCGTAGCTGGTGCTCCCGCGCGGGTTCACGTAGAGGACCACGAACCCGTCGGCGGCCCACACCTGCTTCTCCACGTCGAAGCGGTCGCCGTAGTTCGCGAAAGGTCCGCCGTGGATCTCCAGGAGGAGGGGGTACTTCCGCGCGGGGTCGAAGCGCGGGGGCTTGATGATCCACCCCTGGATGCGGCGGCCGTCCTTGGACGACTCGTACCAGAACTCCTCGGTCCCGCCCAGCGTCTTGTGGCCCAGCAGGTCCTCGTTGACCGCCGTGACCACGCGGCTCCCGGCGCCGCCGGGGCCGGTCACGGCCAAGTCGCCGGGCACCATCGGCGTGGACCACGTGAAGGCGATGCGCCCGTCGCGGGAGACGGAATAGCTGCCCCCGGCGTAGGACGAGCCCCCCGTGCCCACGTGCTGGGCGAGCGTGCGCACGGCGCCGCCCCGCAGGGGGACGAAGCCTACCTTGGTGTCGCCCTGGTCGTCGTACTGGAAATAGAGCCCGGAGCCGTCGGCAGCCCACGCGGGGTCGCCCGCGTCGCGGTCCAGCTCGGCGGTGACGACCCGCGCACCCGAGCCGTCGCGGTTCATCACGTAGAGCCGCGTGACCTGGTAGCCCTGGTGCCGGTCGTCGAAGCCGGTGTAGGCGATGAGCTTGCGGTCGGGCGAAGCGACGGGGCCGTTGTCCGGGCCCCGCCGGTCCGTGAGGGCGCGCATGCGGCCGGTGGCGACGTCGAAGGCATAGACCTCCGTGTCGCGGCTCTCGATCTCCGCGTCGGGACGCAGGTTGGCGGAGATGAGGATCTCCTTGCCGTCGGGGGTCCACGAGGGCGATCCCGACCCCCGGCCGGCGCCGCCGCCGAAGTGGTGCTCACCGCTGGAGATCTGGCGGGCGGTGCCGCCCTCGGCGGGTACGACGAAGAGGTGGCCGTATCCCGCCTCCAGCTCGCCTACGCCGTTGAACTGGTAGACGAGGCGGTCCAGGACCCGCGCCGGGGCGTGCCACTCGGCACCCTGCGGCGGCGCCGGCAACTGGGCGATCTGCCGGCGCTCGCCCGGCACGAGCATGGTGAAGGCGATCCAGCGGCCGTCGGGCGACCACGCCGGGTTCAGCGGAGAGCGCTGCACGTTGGTGACGCGGGTGAGCTGGCCCGTGTCCATCCAGTAGATCCAGATCTGAGCCGACCCGTCGCGGTCCGACACGAAGAGGAGGCGGGACCCGTCCGGGGACCACCGGGGCGATGCGTCACCGAAGTTGCCCGTGGTGAGGGCGCGCGCGCCGCTTCCGTCGGTGTTCACCGCCCACAGGTTGGCGTAGCGCTCGTCGGACATGATATCCGCGAACTGGCGCACGTACACGGCTCGCATCCCGTCGGGTGAGATCTGCGGGTCGACGACGAACTCCATGTCGAAGACGTCGCGCGCCTGGAGCACGTCCCCCGTGGCGGCGGCCTGGGCCCCCACGGCCGCGGGTGCCGCGGCGGCCAGAGCCAGGGCGAGCGCTACGGAGGGTAGGGCGGCGGTGCGGCGGCGGCGTTGGACGATCATGGAGACCTCCGGGTGGCGATCGGAGAAGGGCCCGACGTTCCCGACGATAGGGCGCGGTCCCCCTGCTCGCCATCGTCGCCGGAGCCTCGATCCGGCTTCCCCCCACCCTTGCCGAACCACCCCCACCCCCCGACGATAGGCTGCGCACGGGACACGCGGCCCGGGACAGGGATCGAGGCCGCACCCCGGGCCCGTCGTCTGCCCAGCCGACTCCTACGCCAACAAGGTGGATTCCCCCATGGCGCGCCCTTTTCTCCGTAAGGTCCTCCTCCCCGCCGCCCTGATCCTCGCGGCGACCCCGCTCGCCGCTCAGCAACGGGCCGGCGGCGGCCGGCCGCGGGCCACGGGCCCGGCCGACCTCTCCGACTCCTCGCTGGTGGCGACCCTGACGGTGCGCTCGATCGGACCCGCCGTGATGAGCGGACGCATCGAGGACATCGCGGTCGCGTCCTCACCGGGGACGATGGGTGGTGAGCTGGGCACGGTCTTCTACGTGGGCGCGGCCAGCGGCGGCGTGTGGAAGACCACGAACGGCGGCATGAGCTGGACGTCGGTCTTCGACCACGAGGACGTGGCTTCGATCGGCGCGGTGGCCGTGGCCCCGTCCAACTCGTCGATCGTCTGGGTGGGCACGGGCGAGGACAACAACCAGCGCTCGGTCTCCTACGGCGACGGCGTCTACAAGTCCGTGGACGGCGGCGAGACGTGGACGAACATGGGGCTCGAGACCTCCCAGCAGGTGGGGCGCATCCGCGTGCACCCGACCAACCCGGACGTGGTCTGGGTGGCCGCGGCGGGGCCGATGTGGGCCGCGGGCGGCCAGCGCGGCGTCTTCAAGACGACCGACGGCGGCGCGACGTGGAAGCAGACGCTCTCGGTGGATCAGTACACGGGCGCGGCGGACCTGGTGCTGGACCCGTGGCACCCGGACGTGATGTACGCGGCCACGCATCAGCGTGAGCGGCGCGCCTACAGCTACGTGGGCGGTGGGCCGGGGAGCGGCATCTGGAAGTCGACGGACGGCGGCGAGACGTGGACGCGCCTGTCGGCGGGGCTCCCGAAGTCGGACATGGGCCGGATCGGGCTCGACGTATCCATGTCGCAGCCGAACACCGTCTATGCCGTGATCGAGGGGTCGGAGCACGGCGTGTACCGCTCGGACGACGCGGGCGCGACGTGGCGGAAGATGAGCGACATCCAGTCCATTCCCTGGTACTTCGGTGAGATCCGCGTCGATCCGAAGGACCCGGACACGGTCTACCACCTGGGCGTGGGCTTCCAGGTCTCGCACGACGGCGGTGCCACCTGGGAGCGCACGGGCCGCGGGCCGCACTCCGACCACCACGCGCTGTGGATCAACCCGGAGAACCCGGACCACCTGATCCTGGGCAACGACGGTGGGCTGTACGTGTCACGCGACGCGGGCCAGACCTGGGACTTCAGCCCGAACCTCCCGGTCTCGCAGTTCTACGCGGTCTCGGTCGACAACGCCGAGCCGTTCTTCGGCATCGCGGGCGGCCTCCAGGACAACAGCACGTGGGGCGGCCCGAGTCGCACCCGCTCGAACGACGGCATCTACAACTCCGACTGGTACGGGATGGCGGGCGGCGACGGCTTCTACGCCGCCATCGACCCGACGGACCCGAACATCGCCTACGTGGAGTCGCAGATGGGCAACATCCTCCGCTACGACCGGCGCACCGGCGACCGCAAGCCGATCCAGCCGCAGGCGCCGGAGGGGGAACCGGAGTACCGCTTCAACTGGAGCTCGCCGATCAAGATCTCGCCGTGGGACCACAACACGGTCTACTTCGCGGCGAACCACCTCTTCCGCTCCGCGGACCGGGGCGACACGTGGACGCGGCTGGGAGAGGACCTCACGCGCAACATCGACGAGGACAGCCTGCCGATGATGGGCAAGGTCCCGGAGCGGGACGCGGTGGCGCGGCACGAGGGCGTCGTCGACTTCAGCACGATCTCCGACGTCGACCTCTCGTCGGTCCAGCGCGGGCTCCTCATCACGGGCTCGGACGACGGCGTGGTGGCCATCTCGACCGACGACGGTGGCACGTGGACGAAGCAGACGCGGTTCCCGGGCGTGCCGGACACGGCCTACGTGAGCAAGGTGCGCCTGTCGGCGCACGACGCCTCGGTGATGTACGTCACCTTCGACAACCACCGCTCGAACGACTTCCATCCATACGTCGTCCGCAGCGCGGACGGCGGCAAGTCGTGGGCCAACATCACGCACGATCTGCCGGACTTCGGGAACGTGCACTCCTTCGTCGAGCACCCCCGCAACCCGGCGCTCCTCTTCGTGGGCACGGAGCGGGGCGTGTACGTCTCGACGGACACGGGCGGCAGCTGGACCCGTCTCCAGGGCGGCATGCCGACGGTGCGCGTGGACGACCTGGCGATCCAGCAGCGGGAGAACACCCTGGTGATCGCCTCGCACGGGCGTGGGTTCTGGCTGCTCGACGACCTGGGCCCGCTGGAGCACCTCGCCGAGGCGAAGGCCGCGGACGGTCCCTTCCTCTTCCCGGTGAAGTCGGACCTTCTCTTCACGCCGGACCCCTCGCCCACGAGCGGGACGCACGCCGCGCGTGACTACGCGGGCGCGAATCCGCCCGTCGGCACGAACGTGTCCTACCTCCTGCGGTCGTCCGCGTCGGCGATGAAGCTCGAGATCGTCGCCTCGTCGGGCGAGGTGGTGCGCACGCTCACCGCGCCGACCACCGCGGGGCTGCACCACGTGCTCTGGGACTTCCGCACGGACGCGCCGTACTCGGGGCCGCCCGTGGAGCGTCCGGCCAACCAGGGAGGGTTCGGCGGCGGCGGCTTCGGATTCGGCGGTGGCAACGGGGGCGCGCCGGTCGTACCGGGGCGCTACACCGCGCGGATGACGGTGGGCGGCGCCACGCAGGAGCAGCCGTTCACGGTGAAGAAGGACCCGGCCGTGACGCTCACCGACGCCCAGCTCGCCGAGCTGTACCAGGTGCGCATGCGCCAGATGAACCTGAACGCGAAGCTCACCATGGCGATCCGCCAGTCGGACGAGCTGCGTGACCAGATCGCGGCCGCGCGGACCGCGCTGGGGAACGTCGACGCGCCGGCCTCGCTCGGAGGGACGGCGTCGGGGCTGCAGCGCGACCTGGACGACATCCGCACGAAGCTGGGCGCGGGCGGTGGCGGCTTCGGAGGCGGTGGCGGCAACGGCCCGCGCAGCCTCCGTCAGCTCCTGGCTTTCGCGGGTGGGGTGCTACGGGCGACCGCGATGCCGACCGCGCAGGAGCGCGAGGCGCTGGAGCGCGTCCCGGAGGCGCTGGACGCTCAGGTGACCCGCCTGAACCAGATGGTGGGCGAGCGGATGCCGGCGTTCTTCCGCGCCATGGACGAGGCCGGCGTGCCGTGGACGCCGGGACGGGCGATCCGCTAGTCCCTGCGGACCGAGGGTCGGGGGCGGCTCAGCCGCCCTCGACCACCGTCAGCGCGTTGACGAAGTAGATCTGGTCGAACGTGCGGCTCAGCGTGTTGCTCGTGAAGTTGCGCATGACCATGCCGCCGCTCCACGTGACCGTCTGGCCCTCGGACACCACCGTCTGGGGGCCGGCGAGCCAGATGTCCTTGCCGTTGTTCGTGATGCGCACGTAGGTGTAGCCGCCGGCGTCCATCGTCTCCTGGATCACCCCACTCATCCCTTCGGCACCCGGGTGGGCGGCCGACGAAGGGGGCGTCTGGCCCGGCTTCACGAAGCCGTCCGCGAAGTAGAGGTTGTCGAACGTGCGGTCGAGCGCCTTGCTGGCGAACGAGCCCATGGACATGGGGTTCATCAACTGGACCGTGTCACCCACCGCGATCGGCGTCACGGGGCCGGCCACCCAGATCTCCTGGTCGGCGGCGCCCAGGCGGACGTAGGTGTAGCCGCCACCGTCCATCGTCTCGAGGACCACGCCTCCGGGACCGTTCGCCGTGGCCACGGTCCCGTTGGCTCCGTTGATGGGCGGATGCCCCTCGGGAAGGCCCTGGGCGGGCTGTTGCGCGGTATCGGCGGTCTCGCTGCCCGGGGAGCAGGCGGTAGCGAGAATCGTGATCAGGGCGGCAGCCGGTAGCCGTGTCCAGGCACTCGTCATGTCGCGTCCTCTAGGGCGGGGAAACATGGGTTCCGAAGGGTAGCGCTCGGGACCGCAGGCGGGAAGCGGGGGCCTCCCTCACGAACCGTAGGGCGTTCCCCTACGGCCTGGGCAGGCCCCCTTCCGCGGCCCTTCACCTCCCTGTGTACGGCACGCCGTCCGTGATCCACTTGGCCGGCGGCGCCCCCTTCAGGTAGTAGTCCAGCCACTCCTTCATCTTGATCGCCCAGTCGAGCTTGTTGGCGTACTTCTGCGGGTGGTGCGGCTCCCCTCGGTACTCGAGGAAGACCGCCTCCTTGTCCAGGCGACGCAGCGCCAGGTAGAGCTCGATGGACTGGTACCAGGGCACGGCGTCGTCCTCGTCGCCCTGGATGATGAGCATGGGCGTGTGGATGCGGTCGGCGAAGAAGACGGGGGAGTTGTCGATGTACTCGTCGCGCGCCTCCCACAGGCTCCCGCTCATGCGGCTCTGCCCCTTCTCGTACTGGAACTGGCGGGCGAGCCCCGATCCCCAGCGGATCCCGGAGTAGGCACTCGTCATGTTCGACACGGGCGCCCCCGTGATCGCCGTCTTGAAGATGTCGGTCTGCGTGACCACGAACGCGGTCTGGTAGCCGCTCCACGAGTGGCCGTGCAGCGCGATGGCGTCGGGGTCGGCCAGCCCGATGTCGATGAGGTGCTGCACGCCGGGGACCACGGCCTTGGTGGCCGACAGGCCGGGCCGGCCGACCTCGAAGCGCACGTCCGGCAGGAAGATCACATAGCCGTTCGAGGCGTACAGCGGGAAGCTCGGCCGGTGGTTCACGGCCGGCTCGTTGAACTCGTGCAGCCGCTGGCTGAACAGCTCGTAGTAGTAGACGATGACCGGATAGCGCTTGCCGGGCTCGTAGTTGCCGGGCTTGATGACGACGCCCTGGAGCGGCGTCCCGTCGAGGCTGTTCCACTCGACCAGCTCGGACGTCCCCCACGCGAACTCACCCAGGTTCGGGTTGACGTCCGTTACCTCGCGCGCGTCGGAGAGGTCGGACTTCGCGATCCACAGGTCGGGGAATTCGTCGTAGTCCTCGCGCGTGTACAGGATCCGGTCGGCGTCGTCCGCCTTGGCCTGGAAGACGAAGCGCTTGTCCTCCTCGAGCAGACGGCGCGCGCCCGGCCGGTCCACGCGGGCGGCGTAGAATCCGAAGTTCTTCCGAACATCGTTGTAGGAGGAGAGCAGCAGCTCGTCCTTCGGGCCGATCCACTCGGTCTCGGGATCGGTGTCCACGACCCGGAACTCGCGCCGGTCGCGGCGGCCCGCGCCCTCGGTCAGCGCCCACGGGCGCTTCTTCCCGTCGGTCGGCACCACCCAGATGTCGAACTTGTCGTAGACGAGCACCGCCGCATCCCCGTCCGTCCACCCGCCGAGGCCGTAGGTGCCGGGCTCGTCCGGGGTATCGTGGTCCTCGTCGGCGAAGGACACGCCGAGGTTCCCGGTGACGTTGCGCGTGGTGCGGGCCGCGACGTCGTACAGGTGCCAGTTCCCCTCCTTCCAGTAGGCCACGTAGCCGCCGCCCGGCGACAGGGTCGCGCGGCCGCCGAGGTGCTCCACCACCGGCGTGCGCGTGCCGTCCGCGAGCGCGACCACGTCGTAGTCGGCGCCGCCACCGTCCCACGTCGCCTCGCGGCGGTAGGGCACGTCCGAGCGGCCCAGGGCGACCTTCGCGTTGTCGGGCACGCCCACGTCCGGGTGATCCGGGTCGGCCAGCGCCACGGTACGCCCGTCCGCCAGGTGGTGGACGGCGCGGTACGTCCGCTCCTTCTCCCGGTTCCAGAGGATCTTCTGCTGCGAGTTGATGACCGGGTCCATCCAGTGCCACACGTCCACGCCCCGGGTCTTCAGGATGGCGTCGGTGTCGTACGGGTCGAAGGGCACGTCGGCGTCGTCCCCCTCCTCGGCACCTCCCGTCGCGGCCATGCGCGCCTCGATCTCGTCGGGGCGCTCGGGCCGCCACCCGAAGAAGAGGCGCGCCCCATCCTCGCTCCAGCTCAGGTCGCTCCCGGCGGGGATGAACCACCCCTGCGGGGCGTCGGCCTCGGCGGCGAGGAGCGTCGCCTCGCGGCCGTTCCACGCCATGAGCTCCCCGTGGCCAGGCTCGCCCTTCTCGTTCTCCTCGGCGCGGACGAAGGCCAGCGAGGCTCCGTCCTTCGTCCACGTCAGCCCGTCGTAGTGGCCGAAGGGACGGGCGTCGATGGTGGCGTCCGCACCGGTGTCCAGCGTGCGCACGTACAGCCCGTCGCGGCCGTTGTCCGCCGAGGCGGCGGCGTAGGCCAGGCGCGTGCCGGCCTCGTCGAACGCGAAGGAGCGGACGTCGGCCATCTCCGTCTCGGCGCCGGAACGGAGGTCGCGCAGCACGAGCGTCGTGCCGGGCTTGCGGCTGTCGCCGGACCCCCCGCGCCGCTCGCCGTTCGCCGAGTCGGCCTGCGGGGCGTAGCGGTGGTAGGCCAGCCAGCGACCACTCCTGGCGAACGCGAACGCCTGCACGTCGTCGATGCGGGTCGCCTCGCCCGTGGCGGTCGAAAGGAGCGCCATGCCGCGGTGCGGGGCCGGACCCTTCGTGGTCTCGGTCGCCTCGAGCGTCGGGTTCACGCGCAAGGCCACCCAGGCGCCGTCGGCGGAGATGACGGCGTCGCTGCCGAGGGCGACGGACCACCGCTGCGCACCGTCCGTCGCGCGCACGATCACCTCGGGATCCCCGCGGTCGGGTCGGGCGGTGAAGGCGATCCAGTGGCCGTCCGCGGAGATGGAGGGGCGCTCCACCTGGCGGACGTGCATGAGGTCGGTGAAGGTGAGCGCCCGCTTCTGCTGGGCGACCGCCGGGGAGGCGAGGAGGAGGAGAAGCAGGGAGATCCGCGGCACACGTACCACGGAGCGGATGCGGGCGGCCACGACCGACCCTCCTGAATGGGTTTGCGGGTCGAGCGACACGCGCCGCCGGGCTGGGCCGCGATGGGGCCCGTTACGCCCGGAGGCACGAACGAACGGAGGGAACGTCGCCCCGCGGCACGCGGCGGGCAATGATCTCCGGGGGGGGTTCGGGGTAGGCTGTCGCCATGTCGTCGATGCTGCTGGACGTCCTGCTCACGGAACAGCTCGTGGTCATCTTCCGCGCCGCGATGGAGAAGCGGCCGGGGCTGAACGTCGCGCTCGTTCCCGACCCGGGCCGTGACGTCGACCTCGTGGGGGACGGCGGCACGGCCGCCCGCATCACGACCACCTCCGGTGAGTCGCTGCTGGTCACGCCGCGCCGCATCGCCCGCGAGGTGGGCCACAGCCTGTACGACGTGGCGCTCTTCGAGGACCTGGTCGGCTACGACTGGATCAGCCGCGACCTCTCCGAGAAGGTCCGGCTGATGGACGAGCACTACGACCGGCTCTACCTCGACCTCCGGGAGGCCCGTGAGGTGGTGCTGGACCGCCTCGGCGCCGCCGTCCATCCGCTGATGGCCTACCTGGGGAAGGTCCTGCAGCTCCGGTCGCAGAAGGTGCTGTTGCGCGCCATGGACGACAACGTGACGGAGCTGGTCACGATCTGTCTGCGCGCCGCCGTGGTCGGGCCGTTCTTCTCCGACGACGAGCTGTTCGATCTGGTCGAGCAGGACCGCGCCTCCCTCCAGATCCTCGCGGCCATGTGGCAGAAGATGAACCTGGCCGCGCCGGCGCTGCAGCGCGCGGTGGAGGGCATCATGGAGATGCTCCTGCGCCGCCGTGAAGAGCATCTCGACGCCTGGGAGCGGCTCATCGGCGCGCCGCCGGAGCGGGTCCGGGGCGCGCTCGAGGTCTTCCGCCGGGTCGTGCGCGGCCGGGTGTAACCCGGGGGTCGGGTGATGCCCGCCCGCCGCCGATCGGCCCGGGGCCTCCCCTTCCCGGGCCCCCGGGTTAGCTTTCTCGGGTCGGGTGGTGCCCGGATCGAGTCCGGTCCGGGAGCGCCCGCGCCCTGCTCCGCACCTGGAGCCCCTCCCCTCCGACGGATCCGGCGCCCGCGCCTCGCTTGGTGCGGCCATCCCGACGTCCAGCGATCAGGGCATTCTCAGGGAGGGCCTCCGATGAAGCACTCACATGTGCGCCTCGTGCTCCTGCTGCTCCTGTCGGCGCCGGCGGCGTCGGCGTGGGCGCAGCAGACGGCCGTCGTGGCGCCTGGATCCGTGCCGGAGTTCGGCACGATGTGGACGTTCGACGCGCCGCCGCTCGAGTACTGGAAGACGCGCTACGACTTCGAGGCGAGCCAGTCCTGGCTCGACCACCTGCGGCTCTCCGCGATCCGGCTTCCCGGCTGCTCCTCCTCCTTCGTCTCGAAGGACGGGCTGGTGATGACGAACCATCACTGCGCCCGCGCCTGCATCGACGCGGTCTCCACACCCGAGCACGACTACCTGCAGGACGGGTTCGTGGCCGCGACGAGAGCGGAGGAGCCGCGCTGTCCGGGGCTGTACGTGGACCAGTTGGTGTCCATCGAGGACGTGACCGCGAAGGTGCGCGCGGGCGTGACGGCGCGTACGGACGCCGAGCAGGTGGCCCAGCGTGACGCCGCCATCGAATCGCTGCGCGGCGCGTGCGAGGCTTCCGGGGAGCGCTGCCAGGTGGTGGCCTTCTACAACGGCGCGATGTACTCGCTCTACCGTACCACCGCTACGACGACCTGCGCCTGGTCATGGCGCCGGAGCTCGCAGACGGCGTACTACGGCGGCGACTACGACAACTTCACGTATCCGCGCTATGACCTGGACGTCTCCTTCCTGCGCGTCTATCGGAACGGCCAGCCGTTCCACCCGGAGCACTTCCTGTCGTGGAGCCAGGCGGGCGCCGCGGACGGCGAGCCCGTCTTCGTGGTCGGCAACCCGGGTTCGACGGGTCGGCTGCTCACGCTGGCCCAGATGGAGTACCTGCGCGACGTGGACTACCCGGCCCGCCTCGCGGACTACCAGCGGCGCCTCGACGTGCTGTACGCGCTCTCCGGCAAGAGCGCCGAGGCTGCCCGTCGCTACGAGAACACCATCTTCGGGATCGAGAACTCCAAGAAGGCGACGCGCGGCTACCTCGACGGCCTGCTCGACGCGTCGATCATGGCCCGCAAGGAGGCATTCGAGCACGACTTCCGGGCGCGCATCGAGACGGACCCCGTGCTCGCCGAGCGCTTCGGCAACCCGTGGGACGCCATCGCGGACGCGCAGCTCGAGCTGGCCACCTTCGCGACGCAGGCGCGCTACTACGCGATGAACGGCTCGACCCTGATGGGCTATGCGGTCAACCTCGTGCGGGTCGCGCGCCAGGCCGCGCTCCCGGAGGCGCAGCGGCTTCCCGCCTTCCAGGGCGAGGGGCTGGATCGGGCGCGCCGCGCCCTCCTGCGCGACCAGCCGATCGACGCGGAGGTGGAGCGCATGCAGCTCGCCTCCTGGCTGACGGCGGCGCGCGACGCGCTCGGCGCGGACGACACGCTGGTGCGGGCCCTCCTGAAGGGCCGCACGCCGGAGGCCGCGGCCGCCGCGCTGGTGGGCGCGAGCGAGCTGAAGGACGCCGCGGCGCGCGCGCCTCGCTCGTCGAGGGCGGCGTCGCCGCCGTGGACGGGTGCGCCGACCCGATGGTGCAGGCCGTGCGGGAGCTCGAGCCGGTCGCGAACGGCTACATGCGGCGCGCGGCGCAGCTCAACGCGGTGGTCTCGGCCCAGTCCGAGAAGCTCGGCCAGGCCATCTTCGCCGCGTACGGCACGGCCCTGCCGCCCGACGCCACCTTCACGCTGCGCATCAGCGACGGCGTGGTGAAGGGCTTCCCGATGAACGGGACCATCGCGCCGTACAAGACGAGCTTCTACGGGCTCTTCGCCCGCGCCTCCGAGTTCGACGACAAGCCGCCCTTCGAGGTGCCGGCACGGTGGCGGGCGCACGAGCACGAACTCGACCTGGACACCCCCTTCGACTTCGTGTCCACCGCCGACATCATCGGTGGCAACTCGGGCAGTCCGGTCGTGAACCGGGCCGGCGAGGTCGTGGGCCTGGTGTTCGACGGCAACATCGAGATGCTCCCCAACCGCTTCATCTTCACGGACGAGGTGTCGCGGTGCGTGAGCGTGCACTCCATGGCGCTCACCGAGGCGCTGCGTCGGGTCTACGACGCGGCGCACATCGCCGACGAGCTGCAAGGCGTCCGGCGGTAGCCACGAGTGGTGGTCCCCCCTGCGCGGTGGGTCCGGCCGGAGCGAGGCCGGCCGGCCCCCGTGCGATCCACGGCGCCACCCGCGCGCTTCCCTGGCGTGTCCCGGCCCGCCTCGTAGCTTGAGATCGGGCAGGCCGCCCCGCCCCACCTACGACGGAGTCTCCATGGGTCGCCGCACCGTTCCCCGCACGCTCTTCCTCCTCCTCGTCGCCTCCCTCGCCGCGGCGGCGGTGCAGCCGGCTTCCGCCCAGCGGCAGCAGGTGTTCACGCACGCAGACACGCTGCGCGGCACGAACGGTCCGGCGCGCTCGTGGTGGGACGTGACCTTCTACGACCTGCAGGTCGCGGTCAGCCCGGCGGACTCGACCATCGCGGGGTGGAACGAGATCGTGTACCGCGTGCTCCAGCCGGGGAGCGAGATGCAGATCGACCTGCAGGAGCCGATGCGGGTCGACAGCATGAAGCAGCAGGGCGCCAAGCTCACCTACCGGCGGGACGGCAACGCCTTCTTCGTGAGCCTCCCCGGCCGGCAGCAGCCGGGGGAGACGCACACGGTCACCGTCTTCTACGCGGGGAAGCCGCGCGCCGCCATGCGCCCGCCGTGGGACGGAGGCTACATCTGGCGGCGCGACAGCCTGGGCAACCGGTGGGTGTCCACCGCCAACCAGGGATTGGGCGCGAGCGTGTGGTGGCCGAACAAGGACTGGGGAGGCGACGAGCCCGACAGCCAGCGCGTCGCCGTGACCGTCCCGACGCCCATGGTGGACGTCTCGAACGGACGGCTGCGCTCGACCACGACCAACGACGACGGCACGTCGACGTACACGTGGTTCGTGTCGTCTCCCATCAACAACTACAGCATCTCCGTGAACGCCGGAGCCTACGCGCACTGGCGGGAGCTGTTCGAGGGCGAGCGCGGCACGCTCACCATGGACTTCTGGCCGCTGGCGGCCAACGAGGTCGCCGCGCGCCGCCAGTGGACGCAGGCGCGCACCATGATGAAGTGCTTCGAGCACTGGTTCGGGCCGTACCCCTGGTACGAGGACGGCTACAAGCTCCTGGAGGCGCCCCACCTGGGGATGGAGCACCAGAGCGCGGTCGCGTACGGCAACGGCTACGCGAACGGCTACCGCGGCACGGACCTGTCGGGCACCGGGCAGGGCCTCTCGTGGGACTTCATCATCGTGCACGAGAGCGCGCACGAGTGGTGGGGCAACAACATCACCATGAAGGACGCCGCCGACATGTGGATCCACGAGAGCTTCGCCAACTACGCGGAGAACCTGTACATCGAGTGCCAGACCGGCTCGAAGGAGGCCGGCGCCGAGTACGTGATCGGCACGCGCGCCCGTGTGCAGAACGACCGCCCGATCGTCGGCGCCTACGGCGTGAACGACGAGGGCTCGGGCGACAAGTACTACAAGGGCGGCAACATGCTGCACACGATCCGCCAGCTCGTCGACGACGACGCGAAGTGGCGGGACATCCTGCGCGGCCTGAACGAGACGTTCTGGCACCAGACCGTCTCCAGCGCGCAGGTCGAGCAGTACATGTCGAGGGAGTCGGGCGTCGACCTGTCGAAGGTCTTCGACGAGTACCTGCGCACCACGATGCTCCCCGTGCTCGAGTGGCGGATCGAGGGCGGCAAGCTCTCCTACCGCTGGGCGGAGGTGGTCGACGGCTTCGCGATGCCGGTGCGGGTCACCCTGCAGTCCGGTGCGTACGCGTGGATCCGGCCGACGCAGAAGTGGCAGGACACGAACGTCGGCGTCGGTGCCGCGGACTTCTCCGTCGATCCGAGCTTCTACGTGATCCCGAGGCAGGTGGAGCGCTGAACCGCGGGTGGCCTCGCCCGGCCGCCGCGGAATCGACTAGAACGCTTTCAGCCAGGTGAGCTTCACCACGCCGGTGCGCCGCTGCCAGCGGACGTCGCGGGGATCGTCGAGCGCGCCGGTCAGGTAGCCCGTGTCGACCACCACGAAGAGGTCGCTGCCGGGCGTGTGGATCCAGTCGACGCGCACGTTCGCCTGCAGCGTGTTGGACACGTCGTCCCACTGGACGAGCGCGTTCGCGAAGAGCTTCCGGCTAGCGGCGGCGAGCACGTCCAGGCTGAGCACGTTCGTGGTGAAGTCACCGCCGGGCACGGGGAAGGAGACGTCGTTGTGGTCGAGGCCGAGCCCGAGCGTGAGGCGCGGCCCGGACTTCCAGGTGACGCCACCGCCGAGGCTCGTGCGCGTGCCCGACCAGAAGTCACCGACCGACCAGCTCACGTTCCCCGACAGCGTGCGGCTGTCGCTCGTGCGCGCGCCGCCGGAGAGGAAGCGGAAGGTATAGTCACCCGCGGGGAGCGTCCGACCCTGGATGGCCGCCAGCGCCTCCAGCCGCTCGAAGCGCTCAGACACCTCGAAGTTCAGCACATCGCCCGTTGGAAGCCCAGCCTGACTGGATTCGCCGGAAGTCCGACTGCTTGCGGTCGTCCATCCCGGTGATGTGGTTGCCCTGCAGGAAGATCTGGAACTGGCGCGCCCACCGGCTCGTCTCGAAGCGCGGGGTGAGCCGAGCTGACCGCCCCACCGCTTCTGGTCCGGACGGGGGACGAAGCCGAGCGCGGGCGCCAACGCCGAGCCGATGATCGTGCGCGTGCTTCGACGAGCCAGCGTTCGTTGCGCAGCACGCCTCCGCCTGCACGGCGGACGGACTCCCGGCCGAGTCCGGCCGC
>CAWGKG010000001.1:0-16816 GCA_963823035.1 uncultured Gemmatimonadales bacterium | reverse complement strand
AGCAGGTGCGCTACCGGACTGCGCCACGCCCCGTACGTGTCATGGTCGAAGGTCTGCCTTCAGCACGACGCGTAACATAGTCTCGGGGTCTGCCCGCTGGTAGGATGCCGTCCCGGCCTCCGGAAGTCCCGGCCGTTTGCCGCCCACCAGTCTGCAGGCTAGCGTGATTCGTCCCGAGACGATCCTCGCTCGAGGACGGGCCGACGATTGGGAGGAGACACAGCATGTTCGTCGTGACATCGGAGCACGTTACCGGCCACAGGATCACGGACACCAAGGGTCAGGTCTTCGGCCTCGTGGTGCGCAGCCGCGGCCTCGGCGGCAACATCATGGCGGGGCTGCGGTCGCTGGTGGGTGGCGAGATCAAGGAGTACACGGAGCTCCTCGAGGAGGCGCGCCGCCATGCCGTGGACAGGATGGTGGCGAACGCCTCTGCGATGGGCGCCAACGCCATCATCATGATGCGCTTCGACTCGTCTGAGATCGGGCAGACGATGAGTGAGATCGTGGCGTACGGAACGGCAGTCGTCGTGGAGCGGGCGGGCTGAGATGCTTCGCAACCTGCTGCTCGCGGGCGGCGTCGTGGGCCTGGTGGTGGCCATTGGGCTCCTCGTGGCAGGCCAGTTCGCACCCGGGCTTCAGATGCTGATCGGCTCCGGCGCCCTCACAGCCGGCGTCGCCTTCGAGCGCTGGCGCTACGTCCGCTCCCTGACCAGCCCGGAGGGGCGCTGGCAGCGCACGGGGGAGCGGTTCCTCGATCCCACCACGTACCGGCTCACCGACGTCTACTACAATCCCGATACCGGCGAACGGGACTACCGGCCGGCCGAGGACGACGACCGCCGGATCGCGCCCTAGGCTGGGCCCAAATGGGGCCGCCCCGCCGGTCCCGGGCCCCCTACCCCAACACCTCCCGGTACAGCCGGAGCAGGTTCAGCCCCATGATCCGCTCCACGTCGTCCTCGGAATAGCCGCGGCGCACGAGGCCGTCCCATACCACCTCCATGCGCCGCGGTCCGTTCAGCGCGTCGATGAAGTAGGGCAGCTCCGACGCCACCACCTGGCTCCCCTCCTCCCGACGGAGCTCCGCCTCGTACTCCGGGGTCATGACAATGACACGGTGGTCCCGGTCCGATCCGATGCACACGTGCTCCACGCCGCACACCCGCACGGCGTGGTCGATGTGATCGAAATAGGCGGGGAGGTTGTCCTTCTTCTTGTCCGTGAGGAACGGCCGCAGCTGGCACATGCCCACCACGCCCCCCTTGGCCGCGAGGGCGCGCAGGTTCTCGTCCGTCGTATTGCGTTCGTGGGGATACACGGCGTCGCATCCGGTGTGGGAGACGATCACCGGAGCGCGGGAGTGCGCGATCGTGTCGGCCATGGTGCGCATGTTGGCGTGGGAGAGGTCGACCAACATCCGGACGTCGTTCATGCGCTCCACGAGCTCGCGGCCGAAGTCGGTGAGGCCGCCGTCGTCGTTCCCCGCGCGACACCCCACGCCGGCACGGTTGCGCTCGTTGTAGGTGACCTGGGAGGAGCGTACGCCCAGGCGATGGAACATCCCGACGCGGTCCAGGTCGTCGCCGAACTGGTCGGAGTTCTGGAAGAGATAGAACACGGCCATCCGTCCCGAGGCACGCGCCTCCTCCACGTCGGCGGCGGCGTGGGCCTTCCTGAGGAGCGCCGGATGGGAGGCGACGAGGCGGTCGTATTCCAGCAACCCGTCCAGCGCCAGCTCCAGCCCCTCCGCGCCCGTGGGCTTGGGGTCGCACAGCGTCACGGTGATGGCGTCCATGCCGCTGGCCAGCATCTCGCCGATGAGCGCCTCGTCGTAGTCGGGCCGCAGCTCCCCCATGGCGTCCATGATGAGGGCGCCGGGATCCCGGCCCCGGACGCGCTGCCCGCGCGCAGCCGAAGCGCCCAACGGCATCGCGCGGGCGGTCAGTGTCGCGGCGGCCGCGCCGCGCAGGAAGTTCCTTCTGTCCATGGCTTCTCCTCTACGCGACGCCCCGCCGACCGTGCCAGGCCGGCGGGGCGGTCCCGCGCTCGTAGGAGGTCGCGTGCGGGTCAGCGATCGAGACGCAGCTCCCTGAAGTCCTCCCAGCGCACCTTGTGGACGCCGTTGCCGGTGTCCACCACGATGCCGCGATTCCCGTCGTTCACGTCGTTGGAGTCGGACAGCTCGAAGGTGCGGCCGTCCCGCAGCGTCACGAGGGCGCCGCGACCGCTCTTCTCGATCCGCGCGATCTGCGCGAACTCGATCTCGAAGTCGATGCCCCGGAACTCCCCGTTGAGCATCTCCCAGGTGGACGCCTCGTCGTTGTCCCACCGGACGGTGCCGGTGAGGCTCTCGCCGCCCTCCGTCGTCACGGTCCCGGCGATGGACGCGCCGCCGTCGAAGCGCACCCGATCCGCATCCGGCGGCGCCTGGCTGAACGTCACGTCGACGAAGTCCCTCCAGCCCACCTTCACCTGCCCGAGCGACGGGTCGGAGACGGAGATGCCGCCGTTGTCGTCGTTGACGTCGTTCGTGCCGGAGAGCGTCATCGCCTCACCGGAGGTCAGCACGACGTGCGCCGCGCCGGACCCGCTCCGCTCGATGCGCTCGATGGCGCCGAACGGGATCTTGAGTCGGCGTCCGTCACGGTCGCCGTCCAGGATGTCGGTGGTGTAGATCTCGTCCACGTCCCAGGCGATGCGGCCGGTGAAGCTCTCCCCCGAGCGCGTCGTGAGGGTGCCGTAGAGACGGGCCTCCGCCGGCCGGTAGCCGTCGGGAACGGGCAGGAACTCGACGACGTCGAGGTCGTCCCACGCGAGCTCCGCCTGGCCCTGGCCGGGGTCGCCGATGAGGAAGGCGCGCAGCCCTTCACCCAGGTCCGTGGCCCGCGCCGCCATCTCCACCCGCTCACCCGAGCGAAGGGTGAGCAGGGCGCGGCTCGACCCCTGCACCTGGATCCGCTGGATCTGACCGAAGCGGATCCCCGACTGGGTCTCCCGTCCTCCGGCCACCTTGTCGGCGTCCAGGACGTCGGTCCAGCTTCCCTCGTTGCGGTCCCAGCGGATGAAGCCCTCGAGCTCCCTGCCGTCCACCGTCCGGGCCCGCCCGTACAACCGGTCGCTCCCGCTCAGGGGAGCCGTCGCCTCGAAACGGTACGTCGCGAGCTCGGCCCGCAACGGCCGCGGAGGGGGGACGTAGTCGTGGTACGCAACGCTGCGCGTCACCAGGACCCCGCCCGTGGCCAACACCGCGACCATCGCGGCTACCCCGATCAGCGTGAGGTTCTTCGCATCCTCTCTCCGCTCCCATCTGCCCATACCCCACCTCCCCTCGTTGACGTCGCCCACCCGGTGTCCCCGGAGACACCGATTCTACTCATAGCGGCGCGGTTCGGGTCCCGCCAGCCTCACGTGCTCCGGCGCCCTCCCCTCAGGCGCCCGATTCCTCCTCCGCGAGCCGGCGCAGGTACTCGAACGTGTAGATGCCGGTGGCATGGCCGTCGCTCCACACGAACTGCAGCGCGTAGCGCCCCACGTAGTGGATCGCCTCCGGGTAGATCCCGGGCGGCACGGCCTCGGGGCTCAGCGTGCGGATCCCCGTCATCTCGTCCACGCAGCCCGCGCAGGGGCAGCGCTGGCGCAGAAGGCGCGGCTCGTACTCGGAGGCCACACCGTCCGCCCACAGGATGCGGAGGCGCGCGCCGTCCGCGGTGGGCGCGATCTCCTCGGGGCGGTACCGGTCGTCCACGGGTCAGCCGCGGGTGGCCAGGCGCCCCGCCAGGGCACGGAACGCGGCGCCCCGGTGGCTGCGGGCATTCTTCGCCTCGCGGGTGATCTCCGCGAAGCCGCGACCGAGCACGGGGTCGAAGAAGAGCGGATCGTAGCCGAAGCCGCCGTCGCCACGGGGCGCCTCGAGGATGCGCCCTCCCGCCTCCCCGCGGCACACCACCGGGTCGCCCTCGACCCCGACCAGCACCGCCACGCACACGTAGCGCGCGCCCCGCTCTTCGGGCGGGAGACCGTCGAGGAGGGCGAGGAGATGGCGGTTGTTGGCCTCGTCGCGCGCCTTCCCCCGGGTCCCCTCCCCCGGCGCGAAGCGCTTCGAGCGGACACCGGGGGCGCCGCCCAGCGCATCGACCTCGAGCCCCGAGTCGTCCGCCACCGTCGGAAGGCCGGTCTTCGCGTGGAAGTACTCGGCCTTCGAGCGTGCGTTCTCCTCGAAGGTGTCGTACGGCTCCAGGTCGTCCTCCGCGCTCTCCCGGGCCACGCCCGCCTCGTCCAGGTCGAGCACGCGCACACCCGGCACGACGGCCAGGATGCGCCGGATCTCACGCATCTTGTCCGCGCTGCGCGTGGCTACGACGAGGTCCATCACCGGCCGGCGAGGGCCCGCGCCTGCGCGGCGAGGAGCCGCTCGATGCCGGACAGCGCGAGGTCGAGCAGGCGATCGAGGTCCCGTCGGGGGAACGGATCGCCTTCGGCGGTGCCCTGCACCTCCACGAGCCCGCCCCGCTCCGTCGCGACCACGTTCATGTCGACCTGGGCGGACGAATCCTCGCGGTAGTCGAGGTCGAGCCGGGGCTCACCGTCCACGATGCCCACGCTCACCGCAGCCACCCGCTCCCGCATCGGCGTCCGCTCGACGAGCCCCTCGGACAGCATCCACCTCCCGGCCTCCGCGAGCGCGACGCACGCGCCCGTGATGGACGCGGTACGCGTGCCGCCGTCCGCCTGGAGCACGTCACAATCGACGGTCACCGTGCGTGGCCCCATCGAAGCCATGTCGGTGACCGAGCGCAGGGACCGGCCGATGAGCCGCTGGATCTCCTGCGTCCTCCCTCCCACGCCCGCGCGCTCACGCCGGGTGCGCGTGTGGGTGGCGCGCGGGAGCATCGCGTACTCCGCGGTCACCCACCCGGCGCCGCTCGCCTGGCGCCAGGTGGGCACGCCTTCGGTGACCGACGCCGTGCACAGGACGCGCGTGTTGCCGCAGGTGATGAGACAGGACCCCTCGGCGTAGGGCGCCACCCCGGTCTCCATCGCGATGGGCCGCAGCTCGTCGGCCGCTCGCTCGGTTCGTGTCGCGCTCATCATCCGCTCCTCTGCATCCGTCGGATCAGCTCCGAGGTCGAATACCCCTCCAGGTAGGGAATGAGCACGACCTTCCCGCCTGCGGCCTCCACCTGCTCGCGTCCGACCACGGCCGCGATGTCGTAGTCTCCGCCCTTCACCAGCACGTCGGGGAGGAGCGCCGAGACGAGCTCGCGGGGCGTGTCCTCGTCGAAGAGCGTCACCACGTCCACGCACTCGAGCGCGGCGAGCACGTACGCGCGATCTTCCTCCGCCACGAGGGGGCGGCCGGGACCCTTGTGCAGGCGGCGCATCGAGGCGTCGGTGTTCACGCCGACGATGAGCATGTGTCCGAGGTCTCGGGCCGCCTGGAGGTAGGCCACGTGCCCGCGGTGGATCACGTCGAAGCACCCGTTCGTGAAGACGATCCTCTGATCCCTGGGCCGGCCGTAGCGCTCGAGCAGCGACTCGCGCCGGAGGATCTTGTCCTCGGGAGGCGTGGCGCTCACGACGCGCCCTCCCGCAGAACGGACGCCACCCCCCGTGCGAAAAGCAGCTCGGCGAGCGAGCGACCCGCCGCCTCGGGATCGTCCGCCTTGCCGGTCACGTCGCCGCGCACGACGCGGCTCCCGTCGTGGGATGCCACCATGCCCCAGACGCGGATCCACGGCCCGTGCGGCAGCGCCATCACGCCGATCGGCGCGTCCGCCCCGACGCCCTGCGCCCTCAGCACGGCGGACTCGGCCAGGTAGGCGGCGCGGGCGACGGCGTCGCCCGCGGGCGCGAACACACCGTCGGCCCCTGCGTCGTCGGCGCGCGCCACCAGGAGGACGGTGCCCTGTCCGGGGCCGGGTATCCACGCCTTGGGATCGAGGATCTCGGACGCGCGCTTGCGCAGCGCGAGCCGCCGCGCCTCCGCGTTGCCCAGGATGATCGCGTCCACGCTCCCGGACCGGAGCGCTCCGACCGGCCCCTCGCCGTTCCACGGGCGCACGGCGTGCAGGTCGGGCCGGTAGGACCGCAGGAAGCTGCATCGCCGGCCGTCCGCCACGCCGACCCGCGCACCCGCGGGGAGGGTGCCCAGGGTGAGCGCGTCGTCGGCGCACGGGACGACCACGTCGCGGGGCTCGTCCCGGGCGAGCACGGCCACGAGGCGGAGGTCGTCCGGGATCTCGAGCATCGTCTCGGCGCGGACCAGCGCGGCTCGGGCGTCGCCCGCCCGGAGGTGGCGGAGGACCTCGGTCCCGTCCGCGCCGGCACCCGGGTCGGAGAGCGCCACGGCCACGCCATGCGCGTGCAGGACGCCTCCGACTCGTCGGGCCTCGGGGGTCAGATCGGGCGTCGTGCCCAGGGTCAGCATCACGTCGTTCGGGCGGGGATGGGCCCCGTCAAAGGTAGAGGATGAGGGAGACCCCGAGCAGGACGGCCACCCAGAGGAGCATGCTTCCGGTCGGCCAGGTTCGCGACACGAAGCCCTGGGGACCGTGGCCGCGCGCGGCCATACCGAGGCCGCCCCGCACCACCCCCATCACGGCGCCCCGCACGCCGCGGTCCACGGCGCCCACCGTCGAGCCCACGAAGCGGACCAGGCGGACGCCGAGCCAGCGGTAGCTCCAGTCGGCGTCGAGGTTGATGGCCCGCAGCTCGGGCGGGTAGATGCCCGACCGGATCAGGACGACCACGGCCAGGATGCCGAAGACGAGGATCTGCGTCTGCGTGAGGACGTGCGTCACGTCGTAGGGCCAGTACTCGGCCGCGTACGGGAGAAGCGAATAGAGTGCCTGTGGATAGACGCCGATGCCGATGCACAACGCCGCCGAGATCGACATCGCGACGAGCATGTTGCGCGGCGGCTCCTGCGTGCGGATCCCCGAATCGTGCGCGAAGAAGGCGAAGTACGGGATCTTGATGCCGGCGTGCTCGAGCACGCCCGCGGAGGCGAAGAGGAGCGGGAGCCAGATCCAGACGTGCCCTTCCTCGAGGGCCGCGGTCATGATCATCGACTTCGTCACGAAGGCGCTGAAGAGCGGGAAAGCCGAGATCGATGCCGCGCCGATGATGCACAACGTGGCCGTGAACGGCATGCTCTTGTACAGCCCGCCCAGGTCGGACCCCTTGGACCTCCCCGTCATGTACAGCACGGCGCCCATGCTCATGAACAGGAGGCCCTTGAAGATCACGTCCGCGAAGGCGTGCGCGACTGCGCCGTTGAGCGCGAGGGCCGTGCCGAGACCGATGCCGGTGACCATGAAGCCGATCTGGTTGATCATGCTGTAGCTCAGCACGCGCCTCAGGTCGTTCTCGATCACGGCGTAGAAGATCGGGAAGCACGTCATCACGACGCCGACGTAGATCAGCAGCTCGGTTCCCGCGAACCCTCGCGCGAGCGCGTACACCGCCACCTTGGTGGTGAAGGCGCTCAGGAAGACCGTGCCGGACGGGGTGCCTTCCGGGTAGGCGTCCACCAGCCAGTTGTGGAGGAGCGGGAAGCCGGCCTTGATGCCGAAGGCGATCAGGATGAGCCACGTCCCGATCGATCCGTCGAGCCCGATGTGGTCGAAGGCGATCGAGCCGGTCTCCCAGGCGCGCATGAGCGCGCCGGACAGGAGGATCACGCCGGACACCACGTTCACGACCAGGTAGCGCACGCCCGCCTTCAGGGAGCGCTCGGTGTCCGACGCCCAGATCAGGAACACGGAGGTGAGCGCGAGGAGCTCCCAGAACACGAAGAGCGTGATCATGTCGCCCGCGAAGACCGCGCCGAGCGCGCTGCCCGCGTACAGCATGGCCGACGTGTGCTGGACGCCGGGGTGCTCGTCCTTCGCCAGGTGCAGGGCGTACAGGTTGCCGATGAACGCCGCCAGGTGGAACAGCCACCCGAAGAGGAGGCTGAGCTTGTCGACCCGCAGCGGGGTCAGCGTGTAGCCGAGCAGCCCCATCTCCACCGTCGTGCCGGGCTCGAGACGGAGGAGCAGGAGCGCGCCCACCACGGGCGTGAGCAGGAGCACGGCCTTGCGCACCGTGCCCCGCGTGACCGCGACGAGGAGCGCGCCGATGAAGAAGACGGCGAACGGCGGGAGGCTACCGATCATCGTGGTCGCCCCCGTAGTAGTCCTCCGGCCGCATCACGAGCGCGCGCAGCACCTTGGCCACGAGCACCAGGACGACGATCCCCACGAAGCCGTACAGGGGATAGAACGCGATCACGTGCTCCCACGGGTGCTCCGTGTGCCGGTGCACGAAGAGGTCCAGCGCCACCAGCACGGCGCTCACGGCGAAAAGGACGCGGAGCAGGCGGTCCACGTTGGCTCTTCTTGTCCCACGCGCCGGGCGCCTCTTCGCCCTCCTTCCAGTGGGCGCGCGGGCCGAGCGGCGGGGCTTCGGGCTCGCCGCCGGCGCGCAGGTGCGGGTGTCGCACGTCGTGGCTCATCGGGACACCACCAGGGTCATCAGCTCGTGGAACGGTTCCGGATGGAGGAAGAGGCCGACGGTGGCCACCGCCGTCACCACGATCGCGACCACGGACGGCCACGGCGCCTCGTGGATGCCCTCGTGGCGGTGCGCGTCCGGCGGCGGCTTGCCGAAGAAGGCCCGCATCGGGATCTCCAGGAGGTAGACGAGGCTCAGCAGCGAGCTGACCATGAGCGTCACGAGCAGCCCGAGCTGCCCCGCCTCGAGCGTGCCCAGACCCAGGAACCACTTGCTCCACGCTCCGCCGGCCGGCGGCAGGCCGATGATGCTCAGCGATCCGACGAAGAAGGCGCCGAAGGTGATGGGCATGGTCCGGCCGAGCCCGTGCATCCGGCTGATGTCCGTCTCGTGGGCGGCCACCAGCACCGCGCCGGCCGCGAAGAAGAGCGTGATCTTCCCGAAGGCGTGCATGGCGATGTGCATGCCGCCCCCGATCACGCCGTAGGGGTTCGCGAGCAGCGCCCCCAGCACGATGTAGGAGAGCTGGCTGATGGTCGAATAGGCCAGCCTGGCCTTGAGGTTGTCCTTCGTGAACGCGACGAGTGAAGCCAGGATGATCGTCGCCGCCGCGATCCACGCGAGCCAGGGCGTGGTGGGCAGCGTGCGCACCAGGTCGATGCCGAACACGTACACGACGATCTTCAAGATCGCGAACACGCCGGTCTTCACCACGGCGACCGCGTGCAGGAGCGCCGACACGGGCGTGGGCGCCACCATCGCCGCCGGGAGCCAGCGGTGGAAGGGCATCACGGCGGCCTTTCCCACCCCGAAGACGAAGAGCACGAGGAGCGCGCCGAGCACGCCACGCGACGCCGTGCCGGCGAGGATGCCGCCGGGGCGGAAATCGACCGTGCCGGCGATCTGCCACGTCCAGATGATCGCGAGGAGCTGGAAGCCGATCGACGTGGTGAGGAGGATGCCCAGGTAGACGCGGCCGGCCTTGCGCGCCTCTTCCGTCCCGTGGTGCGTGACGAGCGGGAAGGTGCAAAGGGTGAGCAGCTCGTAGAAGGCGAAGAGCGTGAAGAGGTTGGCCGAGAAGGCCGCGCCCATCGCCGCGGCGATCGACACCGCGAAGAAGAAGT
Organism: uncultured Gemmatimonadales bacterium; assembly: GCA_963823035.1. Lineage (GTDB taxonomy): Bacteria > Gemmatimonadota > Gemmatimonadetes > Longimicrobiales > Gaopeijiaceae > SZUA-318. The sequence goes on along the minus strand of CAWGKG010000001.1, from coordinate 7,193 downwards.
AGAAGCGGGTCTGGTTCTTCTCGTGGTGCCCGCGCATGTAGCCGATGGCGTACAGGGTGGTGACGATCCAGAGGAAGGACGCCACCAGCGCGAAGAGGAGCCCGAGCGGCTCGACCTGGAGGCCGAGGGTCACGCCGGGCATCGACCTCCACGAGCGTCAGGCCGGCCACGGTTCCGGCGCGCACCGGGCCGAGCATCGAGTACACCACCAGGAAGAGCGACGTGGCCGTGACGAGCGAGGCCGCCTCGCGCGCGTTCGGCCACTTGCCGAGCGCCAGCACGAAGAAGCCTCCCACCAACGGAAGCGAGACCGCGACGGCCGCCAGCACGGCGACGCTCACGGGCCCACCCCCAGCAGGCTCTGCGCGGCACGGATCGCGACGCTCGAGGTGAGCTTGGCGTCGATGCCGAACCAGAGGTTGGCGCCCACCAGGATCCACGTCGGGATGAGCATGGCGAGCGGCGCCTCCTGGATGCCGTGGTCCTCGGGCGCCGGACGGAAGTACGCCACCTCCACCACCTTCCAGACGTAGACGACGGCCAGGAGCGAGCCGATGAGGACGACGACGGCCACCGGCCACATCCCCTTCTCGAGCGCGGCCTGCACCAGGTACCACTTGCTGATGAAGCCGACCGTGAGGGGGACGCCGATCAGGCTGAGGCCCCCGACCACGAACGCGGCCATGGTGAACGGCATCGTCCTGCCGAGGCCGGCCATCGCGTCGATGCGCGTCGAGCCGACGCGGTACATGACGCAGCCCATCGCCATGAAGAGGGCGCCCTTCATGAGCGCGTGGTTGAAGAGGTGCAGCACGCCGGCCGCGACGCCGAACACCGACGCGAAGCTGATGCCGAGCACCATGTAGCCGATCTGCGCGACGCTGGAGTAGGCCAGCAGGCGCTTGGCGTTGCCCTGGTAGATGGCGCTCGAGCGACATGGAGATGATCGCGACGATCGCCAGCGGCATCAGGATGCGATCCAGGTGCATGACGTCGAAGGAGAACGACGCGCCGAAGATCGTGAAGAAGAAGCGGAGCAGCATGTACACGGCCACCTTCGTCGCCGTCGAGGCGATGAAGGCGGTGACCGTGGACGGTGCGCTCGCGTAGGCGTTCGGCAGCCAGAGGTGCAGCGGGAAGAGCGCGAGCTTGAGGCTGATCCCCACGGCGAGGAAGGCGAAGGCGACCGGGATCGTGCGGCTGGCCGCCACGGCCGGCAGGCGCTCCGCCAGGTCGGCCATGTTCAGCGTGCCGGTCATCACGTACATGAGGCCGATGCCGATCACGATGAAGGTCGCGCCGACGCTCCCCATGATCAGGTACTGGTACGACGCCGTGAGGGCGCGCCGATCCTGGCCGAGGGCGATGAGCGCGTAGGCCGACAGCGACGAGATCTCCAGGAAGACGAAGACGTTGAAGACGTCGCCGGTGATCGTGATGCCGAGGAGCCCGGTCAGGCACAGCGTGAGCGCCGTGTAGAACAGCGGCAGCCGGTCTTCCTCGACCTCGCGCTCCACGCTCACCCTGGCGTAGGGGAGCACCACCGAGGCGATCGTCGACACGATCACCAGGACGAACGCGTTCACCGTGTCGACGCGGTAGGCGATGCCCCACGGCGCGGGCCAGCCGCCGATCTCGTAGTCGATGACGCCGTGCGCCAACACGCGGGAGAGCAGCGTGACGGCCACGCCGAACGACCAGAACGCCGCGAGCATGGAGATGAGCCACGACAGGCGGGGTCGGCGCACGATCGCGATGATCGGTGCGCACAGCAGCGGCACCACGACCTGGAGGACGGGCAGGTTCTCGCTGATCACATCACGTCGTCCTGCTCGTGGATCTCGTCTTCCTCGATGGTGCCGTACGCCTCCTTGATGCGCACGACGAGCGCGAGGCCCACGGACAGCGTCGCGACGCCGACCACGATCGCGGTGAGGATGAGGACGGAGGGGATGGGGTTGGTGTAGACCACGTGCTCGCCGTCCTCGAGCAGGATGGGCGCGGTGCCGCCGAAGATCTTCCCCATGCTGATGTAGAGGATCATCACGGACGTCTGGAAGACGCTCAGCCCGACGAGCTTCTTCACCAGATTGCCGCGCGAGATCATCGTGTAGAACCCGATCATCATCAGGCCCACGACGATCCAGTAGTTGTAGAGGCCCAGGAGTCTCACGGCGTCAGCTCCTGCGGCCGGCGAAGGCGTAGAAGATCGAGACCATCACGCCGAACACCGTCACCAGCACGCCGAACTCGACCGAGAAGATCCCCCAGTGCTGGCCGTGGTGGGGGTCGTGCAGGAGGACGTTGTAGTCCAGGAAGCCCCCGCCCCGCAGGATCGTGACCACGCCGGTGCCCGCGTAGATCATCACGCCCACCGCCGAGCAGAGGTAGGCGACACCGGGGCGGCAGCACCTGCTTCACCTTCCCCAGCCCGTACACGAGCGCGTACAGGATGAAGGCGGCCGCGAAGATGACGCCGGCCTGGAAGCCGCCGCCCGGCCCGTAGTCGCCGTGGAACTGCACGTAGAGCGCGAACAGCAGGATGTAGGGGATCAGGAACTTGGTCCCGACACGGAGGATGATCCGGTCATCCATGCAGGCGCTCCTCCCCCGGCTCGATGTCGTCCGCGTCGTGGGAGCGCTCGCCCGGCGTCCACGGCCGGCGCGGGCGCGGCCCGCGGGCCAGCAGGAGGAGCACGCCCACCACCGCGGTGAAGATCACCGTGGTCTCGCCCATGGTGTCGTAGCCGCGGTACGAGGCGAGCACGGAGGTCACGATGTTGGGCACCCCGATCTCGTGTCCGGATTCCTCCACGTAGCGCGGGGCCACGTGCAGGTGCGCCGGGTTGTCGGGTGCGCCGAAGGGCGGCATGTCCAGCGTGCCGTAGATGAGCACGCCGCCGGTGACGAGCACGACGAAGAGGGGGAGGAGCGGGCGGTGGGCCGGCTTCTTCTCCTCGTGGCCGACCAGGGCGAGCGAGCCCAGCAGGAGCACGGTCGAGATGCCGGCGCCGACCGCCGCCTCCGTGAAGGCCACGTCGACCGCGTCGAGCATCGTCCACAGCACGGCGGACAGGAGGGAGTAGATCCCCGAGAGCATCGCGACCGCGAAGAGGTTCCGCAGGCGCAGCAGCGCGAGCGCGGTCACGGCGAGGAGCGCGAGGACGGAGATGTCGACGACGGCGTCCACGCTCAATCCCCTTCGTGGAAGGGTGCGCGGTACGGCTCGACCTTCCCGGAGAGGGCGGCGCGCGCGAGCGCGTGCGTCCCGATCGGGCTCGTGAAGAGCAGGAAGACGTACACGAGGAGGAGGCGGAGCGTGAGGAGGTGGATGCCGGCCTGGAAGCACATCCCCAGGATCATGAAGGCGGCGCCCATCGTGTCCGTCATCCCGGCGGCATGCAGGCGCGTGTAGATGTCGGGCATGCGCAGCACGCCGAGCGTGCCGACCAGGATGAAGAAGAGGCCGGCGAGGATGCTCGCCCACGAGAGGACGTCGAGCGCCATGTGCAGCATCAGTCGCCGCCCCCCGTGTCGACGTGACGCTGGCGGCCCAGGTCGCCGAACTCGAAGAACTTCAGCACGGCGATCGTCCCGATGAAGTTGATGAGCGCGTACACCAGGCTGAGGTCCACCCAGTCGGGGCGGCCGGTCAGGAAGCCGATCACCGCGAGCAGGAGCACCGTCTTCGTCCCGAAGGTGTTCACGGCCAGCACGCGGTCGTACACGGTGGGCCCGAGCAGGGCGCGGACCATCGCCATGCCCATGGCCACGAGGATTCCCACGGCGGCGACCGCGAACATCAGTGCGCGCCCCCCTGCTCCACCCACGTGCACCGGCGGTCCATCTCGTCCTCCTCACGCCCGTCCACGTCGATCCAGGTGAGGGAGTGGATCTCGAGGTCGTCGCCGGTCACCCGTGTGGTGATCGTGCCCGGCGTGAGCGTGATCGAGTTGGCGTAGATGGCGCGCCCCAGGTCGGTCTTCTGGCTGGCGCGGTAGTGGACGATGATCGGGCTGATCGGGAGCTTGGGGTCGAGGATGATCTTCGCCACGTGCAGGTTGGCGAGGAACACCTCCTTCATCAGCCAGGGGACGTAGAACCAGACCCGCCCGCCGAGCTGGAGAGGGAGCCCCTCGTGGTCGGCCACGTCCATGCGCATGGCCAGGTAGACGACCAGGGCGGACGAAGCGACGCCGAACCCCATGAGGAGCGGCTCGAAGTGGCCCGAGAGGACGAGCCAGAATCCATACAGAATCGCACCCAGACCGATGGCTCGGAGCAACTGCGTTCCCTGGCTGATCCCACGCTTTTCCGTGGGCCTTCGGGGCCCCCGGGCGAAACGGAGGCCGAATCTACCAGTTGGACTGTGCCCCGTCCACTATCTTCTGGATGAGGAGTTTGATGGCCTCGGCGCGGCCCACGTCCTCGCTCTCGCTCGACTCGACGAACTCCCCCTGCGACACGACGTTGCGGTCCTCCCAGAGCACGACGTTCTCCACGAGGTCGACGATCTGGATGCTCGCCGTGATGGTCACCTGGCGCTGCAGCACCTGGGCCGGCTCGCCCGGATCCCCGGCGCGGTAGTTCGGGGCGACCACGTCGTAGCGGGTGATCGTGCCGCGCACGACGGCGTCCGCCACGTCCTCGCCGGCGGTGCGGATGCCCAGCGAGCGCGGCAGCTCGCGGAGCAGCTCGTCGTAGACCTCTCCGGAGATCTCGAAGCGCGCCGTCTCGTTGTCGAAGGGCGCCACGGCGATCGTCTTGATGTGGGGAGGCGGAAAGCTCCCCGCGCGGAAGGAGTAGTTGCACCCACCCGCGACGAACGCGGCCACGAGCGTCAGCGCCTGCACGGCCACCTGCCGTCCGCTCATCGTCCGGCTCCCGCCCTCAGGGGATCCCAGATGCTCGGGCGGATAGGGCCCGACCCGCTCGATCGAGTCCCGCGTCAGCTTGAGCTCCCGGAAGTCGGCCAGGTTGCGGTACGTCGCCTCCTCCGGATAGCGGCTTCCTTCCCCGAGGTCCAGCTCGACGCGCTGGACGACGTGCCCGCCGTCGAGGAGCTCCATGGACCGGACCCTCCCGTCCGCCACGCGGAACGTCAGGAGGCGTCCGTCGCGGTAGCGGTAGCGGAGCTGCACGGACCCGTCCTCCAGCTCGTCCGCGCCCAGCAGCTCGGTGCCGGTCTCGGGCCGGAAGACGCCCAGCACGCCCCACATGAGGTCGGGCGGCGGCAGGATGTTGTCCGGCGTCCCCGGGGGCAGCCGCAGCTCCCCGTCCACGAGCGCGGCGCGCACGACCGTCTCGCCGTTGTAGAAGAGGTCCAGCCGCGCCTTGTAGGGTGGCTCGATCCGGGCCACGCCCTCGCCCTTTCACCCGCACCCCGGCGTCGTTGAGCGACCACTCGAAGAGCACGCGGATCGGCTCCTGGAGGGAGGTGCCGCTCTCCAGCCGGGCGGCGAGTCCCGCCGCGTCCGACGCGGGGGCGACCACGCCGGGGCCGCGTGGTGCGCACGCGCCCGAAGCGCCGAGGGTGAGGGCGCTGGCGAGGAGGATCGGGACGCGGACGGGGATGGGCATGGGCGGTAAGCTACGCTGGAGAGGTCGCGGCTCATACCCCCGCCTGGCGCCGTCGTTCGCGGCACGGCACGGCCCCACTTGTGAGGCCCCGCCCGAGCGGGCATCGTTCGCCGCCATGAACGAGCGACCCGTCTACCTGGCCTCGGACGTCCACCTCGGCGCGGTGACCCGCGCGCACGAGGAGGCCTTCTACGCGTGGCTGCGCCACGCGGCGGCGGAGGCAGGGCGCATCGTCATCAACGGCGATCTCTTCGACTTCTGGTTCGAGTACCGCTCGGGCATCCCCCGTGGGTACGAGCGGGTGCTGTCCCTTCTCGCGGAGGTCGTGCGCGAGGGTACCCCGATCACGCTCATGGGCGGCAACCACGATTGGTGGGGCGGGCGGTATCTGCGGGAGGAGATCGGCCTCGAGTTCCTGCAGGACCCGGTCGTGCGCGACTTCGGCGGCCTGAAGACGCTGCTCGCGCACGGCGACGGGCTCGGGCGCGGCGACCTGGGCTACCGTGCGCTGAAGGTGCTCCTGCGCGGGCGCCTGACCCGCTTCGCCTTCGGGCTGCTCGGCCCCGACCTCGGCGGTCGCATCGCGGGGGGCGTCTCCCAGACCGAGCACCGACGAGTCGGAGCCGACCCGGGCCGAGAAGGAGCGCGCCGACGCGCTGGAGGCGTGGGCGGTGGGCCGGCTGAGGGAGTCGCCCGACCTGGACCTGGTGGTGCTCGGCCACACGCACCAGCCGCGCCTGCGCGAGGTGGAGCCCGGCCGTTGGTACGTGAACGCCGGCGACTGGGTGGAGCACGACACCTACGTCGTGCTGGAAGGAGGCGGGGCCGCGCCCCGCCTCGTCACCTGGGGAGCTTGAGCGAGACCGAGAGCTCCATCCGCCCGCCCCCGACGGGTAGGGCGTTGAACTCGATCGGCTGCGGGAAGTGCTGGAGGTGCGCCGAGACGTAGGCGTCCGCGCCGGAGAGGAAGAGGAAGAAGATCCCCAGGGCGGTCCAGTCTTCCCGCTGCTGCCGCCGTGACTCCTCGAGGCTCTGCAGGTCCAGGAGCGTTTCGTCGCCGTCCAGCCTGGCCTGGACCGTGTCGGGATCGATGATGTTCTGCGCCGCGAGCTCGGCGCGTACCACCCTCTCGCGGAACGCGACGCGCTGGCTCGCCTCCTGGACGCGCTTGCGGGCCTTGACGAGCGCCCATCCCGTCGCGCTCTCCAACGTCACGTAGAACGCGCCGCGGTTGTAGGCGCCGATCGAGGCATGGCCCCAGCCGGGGATGACGACCGCCCGCAGGAACGCCCCTCTCGGCGACACGCCGCGCCTGGGTGGGCGCGTGGTTGAATCCGTGACCGCGGGGGGCGGGGTCGGGAGCGCCTGCGCGGCCGCGGTGCCCGGCACCAGGGCGAAGAGGGGCCCCCATGCGAAGACGCACGCCACGCGGCGGATCGCCTGCGCGACGCAGGACGCTGGGGGTGCTGGGGCGTGAGAGGGCATGGCAGGAAACGTTAACGGAAGCCCCGCACGCCTGCGAGCCGTACGGGGCCTCCGAGCCGACTGGCGGGAGTGTGTGGGAATCGAACCCACCCACCCGGGGTTCAGCCGGGCTGCACGGTTTTGAAGAC